>JANYGX010000022.1 GCA_025362295.1 Sphingomonadales bacterium
TGCCACCATTGGCAAGCCACTGTTCGACAAATCACAATTTGAATTGATCCAGACGGTCATCGATTCCGGCTTGCGCGGGCGCGGCGGAGCCGGCTTCCCCACCGGGATGAAGTGGTCGTTTGTCCCAAGAAACACGGGAAAACCGGTCTATTTGGTGATCAATGCCGACGAAGGCGAACCGGGCACCTTCAAAGACCGCCTGTGCATGACCCGGGATCCGCACCTGCTCATCGAAGGGATGATCTGCACCGGCTACGCCCTCGGCGTTCGCACGGCCTACATCTATGTCCGGGGCGAAATGCTGCCCCAGATCCAGGCCCTCAACAACGCCATCCAAGAAGCTTACGATGCAAACTTGCTGGGGGAAAATATTGCCGGTTCCGGCTATTCCCTGGACATCTATGTGCATCGCGGAGCCGGGGCCTACATCTGTGGCGAAGAAACCGCGCTGATCAATTCCCTTGAAGGTTTCAAAGGCCAGCCCCGTCTGAAGCCGCCGTTCCCCGCCGTGTCCGGAGCCTTTGCCGCGCCGACGGTGGTCAACAACGTCGAGACGATCATGGCTGTCCCGGCGATCATCGCCAATGGGGCAAAATGGTATCGCCAGTGGGGCAGCGAAAAATCGCCGGGCTCCAAACTTTTTTCGGTCAGCGGCGATGTCAAGAATCCAGGGGTCTACGAAGTCCCCTTGGCCATGCCGTTCAGCGAGTTCTTCGACTTGGCCGGCGGCCTGCAGGGCGAATTGCTGGGCTGCATCCCCGGCGGCTCGTCGGCCCCGGTGCTGACCGCCGAAGAAACCCTGAAAGCGACCATGGACTACGAGGCCATCGCCGCCTTGAAATCGATGCTCGGTTCCGGCGCAGTGACTCCGTTCAACACCAGCCGCGACCCGGTGAAGATCCTCGAATCGATCGCCCGGTTCTATGCCCACGAAAGCTGCGGCCAGTGCACGCCGTGCCGCGAAGGCACTGGCTGGATGTGGCGCAGCATGGAGCGCATGGTGGCAGGCACCGCTGAGATTGAAGACATCGACATGCTGGAAGACGTGACACGGCAGATTGAAGGCCACACAATCTGCGCGCTTGGTGATGCGGCTGCATGGCCGATTCAGGGCTTGATCCGGCACTACCGGCCAGTGATGGAAGAACGGATATATGCGCGAAAAAATGCGATGAAAGTGGCAGCAGAATAATTATGGGCCTGACTTACGCCAATATTGAATTGATCAATGAGCTTAGGCCGGATCTGTCACCAGTCAGAGTATCCGCATTGGTTGATTCTGGTGCCATAAACCTATGTCTGCCAGCAGAGATCGCCAGTCAACTTGGCTTAAAAACGCGCAGACGCAGTGTTGTGCAAATGGCAGACGAAACAACAATAGAAGTTGATGTCGTGTCACCTGTATCAATATTTTTTGAAAATCGAGAAACCACAACGACCGCACTCATCCACGGTGAAGAAGTGTTGCTTGGTGCTATTCCCATGCAGGATATGGATGTTTTGGTTGATCTCCGCAACGAGCGTTTGATTGTTAACCCTGATCATCCAAACTTTGCGATGTCTAAGGTTAAATAAATGAACGCCTCAAATTCACTATTAAAAGTTTATCGTAGCCATAAATCATCTGATTTGGATTGCAATTAATGCCAACATTAATCGTCGATGGAATAGAAGTCACCGTTCCTGTAGGTGCAACCGTGCTTCAGGCCTGCGAAGCCGCGGGCAAAGAAATCCCGCGCTTCTGCTATCATGAGCGCCTAAGCATTGCCGGCAATTGCCGCATGTGTCTGGTGGAAATTGCGCCAGGCCCGCCTAAGGTACAGGCGTCCTGCGCCATGCCCGCAGCCGACAAGCAAATTATCACCACAAATTCTGCCAAGGTCAAAAAAGCCCGCGAAGGTGTGATGGAATTTTTGCTCATCAACCATCCACTGGATTGCCCGATTTGTGATCAGGGTGGTGAATGCGATTTGCAGGATCAGGCGATGGCTTATGGTCGCGGCACCACCCGCTACGATGAAAATAAGCGCGCCGTCACCGAAAAATATATGGGCCCGCTGGTAAAGACGGTGATGACCCGCTGCATCCACTGCACACGCTGTGTGCGTTTTGCCGAGGAAGTTGCTGGGGTCGAAGAAATCGGTGCGATCGGCCGTGGTGAGGGGATGCAAATTACTACGTACCTTGAACACGCAGCGAAATCCGAGATGCACGCCAACATCATCGACCTCTGCCCAGTCGGCGCCCTGACATCAAAACCTTATGCGTTTGAAGCACGGTCGTGGGAACTTAAAACCACGGCATCTATTGATGTGATGGATGCGGTCGGCTCCAATATCGCCGTCGCTTCGCGCGGCAATGAAGTGATGCGCGTGCTGCCGCGCCTCAACGAAGATATTAACGAGGAGTGGATTTCAAACAAAACCCGTTTCGCGATTGATGGTCTTACCAAGCGGCGTTTGGACAAGCCTTATGTGCGCAAAAACGGCAAGCTGGTTGAAGCCAGCTGGAACGAGGCTTTCGCGACTATCAAAGAAGCTTTAACGGGTGTCAGCGGCAACGAAATTGCGGCCATTGCCGGTGATCTTGCTGATATGGAAACCATGATCGCACTCAAAGATTTGTTAGGTGCACTCGGCTCAACCCGCGTGGATGCGCGGGAAGATGCTGCTGCCTTTGATGCAAAATCGCGTGCATCCTATATTTTCAACTCCACAATTGCAGGCATTGAGAAAGCCGATCTTTGCTTGCTGGTTGGTACCAACCCGCGTCTTGAGGCAGCTATAATAAACACACGCTTGCGCAAGTCTGTGCGCAAACATGGGCTCAAGGTTATAAATCTTGGTCCAGTGTCTGATCTCACATATCCAGTTACGCAATTAGGCACTGACATCTCTATTCTCAAAGGTATTGCCAACGGAAGTCACCCGTTCGCGGAACAATTGAAAACAGCAAAGAACCCTATCATTATTCTGGGTACAGCGGCGCTTGCTCGAGCCGACGGTGGTCATATTCTGGCCGCCGCACGGTCTATTGCTGATAAATATGCTATGGTAAAAGACGGCTTTAATGGTTTTAATGTGCTGCAAACTTCAGCGTCGCGCGTTGGCGCGCTTGATATCGGTTTTGCCACAGATGGCGCTATACCAGCGATTTTATCGGATGCAGCCGCCGGTAAACTGAAGGTTGTTTTCAACTATGGTGCAGATAACATAGACTCAGCTGCTCTCAATAATGCTTTTACGATATATATAGGCACGCACGGCGATGCCGGGGTAAAATCTGCGGCTGTTATATTGCCTTCAGCGGCCTACACAGAAAAATCAGCCACTTATGTGAATACAGAGGGCCGCGCGCAACAAACCCAGAAAGCTGTGTTCCCGGTTGGTGACGCGCGGGAAGATTGGACAATCATTCGCGCGCTTTCCGGCGTCTTGGGTAAAACTCTACCCTACGATGATGTCCATGCATTACGTATCAGCAATATAGTCAAAGCCACACCAGCCTGGAGTGCGTTCGGTGAATCGGGTGACATTTCTTCTGGCCCGGTTGTGCTGTCAATCACTGATTATTATCAAACCAACGTTGTTGCGCGTGCCAGTGAAACCATGGCAGAATGTAGCCGTGTTGGACGCGGCGATCCGCAACTGATGGCAGCGGAGTAAACCATGGTATACGCTAAGCAACAAATAGGTTTCACGGACTATTTCGTTCAGTATTTTGGTGATGGTGGCTATCTGCTTGCTAACGTGCTGCTTGTGCTTGGTATAGTGATTGGCATTTTGTTCGCCGTTGTGTTTGCGATTTACTTCGAGCGCAAGGTCATGGGCGCCATGCAAATGCGGCGCGGGCCCAATGTGGTGGGGCCATTTGGTATTCTGCAAACATTTGCCGACGGGCTTAAATTATTTCTCAAGGAAACCATTATTCCAGCCAGTGCCAACAAGGGCATCTATTTTATTGCGCCTATTCTTACCTTTACGCTTGCGTTGGTCGGTTGGGCAGTAATTCCGTTTCAGGATAGGGTTGTGCTTGCTGACTTGAATGTTGGCATACTCTATCTGTTCGCCATTTCATCGATGGGTGTTTACGGCATCATCATGGCCGGCTGGTCGGCGAACTCTAAATACTCATTTCTTGGTGGATTGCGCTCGTCGGCACAAATGGTGTCGTATGAAGTCTCTATGGGATTTGTCATTGTCTGCGTCTTGCTTATGGCAGGGTCGCTCAACCTGAGTGCCATTGTGCGTGCGCAAGTTTCCGCCGTTGGCCCGATCAACATGTATTTCTTCCACCCGTTACTGTTTCCAATGGGTGTTATATTTTTCATTTCGTCGCTGGCAGAAACCAACCGCACCCCGTTCGATTTACCGGAAGCTGAAGCCGAGCTCGTGGCAGGCTACCAGGTGGAATATTCATCGCTAGCCTTCGGCCTTTTCATGCTTGGCGAATATGCCAATATGATCATCATGTGTGCCATGACATCCATCCTGTTTTTTGGCGGCTGGCTGCCGCCGGTTAACTGGGCTCCACTCTATCTCGTGCCAGGCTTCATATGGTTTTTTGCAAAAATTATTTTCTTCTTTTTCTGCTTTGTATGGGTGCGCGCCACGGTGCCGCGCTATCGCTACGATCAACTCATGCGCCTCGGTTGGAAAGTATTTTTGCCGATATCGCTGGTGATGGTTGTGGTTATCAGTGGCTATTTGATGCTGTTTGACAAGATGCCGCAATCCTCGAACATAAGACATCAAGTCGCTGTGGAGCTGCCGAAATGAACACCACCACCCGCAAGCCATCAATCTTTGATGCTGCAAAGTCCCTGCTGCTCATTGAGCTGGTCAAATCCATGTCGGCAACGTTCATGCAAATGTTTAAACCGAAAGTCACGCTTAACTACCCTTATGAAAAAGGCCCGCTGAGCCCGCGCTTTCGCGGCGAACACGCACTACGTCGCTATCCCAATGGTGAGGAACGCTGTATTGCCTGCAAACTGTGCGAAGCCGTATGCCCAGCGCAAGCAATCACCATCGAGGCTGAACCACGCGACGATGGCAGTCGTCGCACGACGCGATACGATATCGACATGACCAAGTGCATTTATTGTGGTTTTTGCCAGGAGGCTTGCCCAGTCGATGCGATTGTAGAAGGCCCGAATTTCGAGTTCGCCACCGAAACCCGCGAAGAGCTGCTTTATGATAAAGCCAAGCTGCTCGACAATGGCGACCGGTGGGAAAGTGAAATTGCACAAAATCTTGCACTGGATGCACCGTACCGGTAAGACGTTCACATGGTTAAGTCACAATGATTCAGGCGCTCGCCTTCTATCTGTTTGCCAGCATCACAGTCATCGCCGGGATGATGGTGATCAGTGCCAAAAATCCTGTTCACAGTGTGCTGTGGCTGATCCTTGCGTTTTTCAACGCTGCCGGGTTGTTTGTTTTGCTGGGGGCTGAATTTCTGGCGATGATACTGGTGATTGTTTATGTTGGAGCAGTTGCCGTTTTGTTCCTGTTTGTGGTGATGATGCTCGACATCAATTTTGAGGAATTGCGCAAGGGTTTTTATACTTATCTGCCTTTTGGGTTGCTTGTCGGTGCGGTGCTGCTAGGCGAACTCGCGATTGTTGGCCTCGGCTGGGTAACGTCCGACCATGCGGCCTCCCTTAGCAGAATGCCGGCGCCAGCCAACGTGACAAACACCCAGGCACTCGGCCAAATTCTATACACAAAATACGTTTATGTGTTTCAAGCGTCAGGGCTTATTTTGTTGACAGCGATGATCGGCGCGATTGTGCTCACTCACCGCACACGCGGCGGCGTACGCAAGCAAAACATCGGTGAGCAGAACATGCGCCAGCCGAGCGATGCGACGGCGCTGGTTCATGTTCAATCAGGGGAGGGGCTTTAATATGGTCATTGGACTCGGCCACTATCTCACAGTTTCCGCGATTTTATTTGTGCTTGGAGTACTTGGTATTTTTCTCAATCGTAAAAATATTATCATCATCCTGATGTCAATTGAACTCATTTTGCTGGCTGTGAACATCAATCTGGTGGCATTTTCATCATTCCTGAATGATATGGCCGGACAAATATTTGCAATGTTTGTGCTGACTGTTGCAGCAGGAGAGGCGGCTATAGGTCTCGCCATTCTCGTTATTTATTTCCGCAATCGCGGGTCTATTGCTGTTGATGATGTCAACATGATGAAAGGCTAGGGCGGCGTGATTCAGACGATTGTTTTTCTGCCGCTGCTTGCGGCCATCATTGCTGGCCTGTTTGGCCGCGCGCTTGGTGTGCGCTTCAGTCAGCTGATCACCACTGGTGCTGTTGGTATAGCAGCGTTGCTGTCATGGATTATTTTTACGCAATTTTTATCTGGCACGACACCTTACACTGTAACAATATCAAATTGGATTACGTCAGGCAGTTTATCACTTAACTGGGCTTTGAAGGTCGATACCCTTACGGCTGTTATGCTGGTGGTTGTGAACTCCGTTTCATCGCTCGTGCACCTCTATTCGATTGGCTACATGAGTGAAGATCCGCACCAGCAGCGCTTTTTCAGTTACCTGTCGTTGTTCACCTTTGCAATGTTGATGCTGGTGACGGCGGATAATCTGGTGCAAATGTTTTTTGGTTGGGAGGGTGTTGGTCTTGCGTCCTATCTGCTTATCGGCTTCTGGTATTACAAACCGTCTGCCAATGCCGCTGCCCTCAAAGCTTTTGTCGTTAATCGTGTCGGGGATTTCGGTTATTCACTCGGCATATTTGCCATATTTCTCGTGTTTGGCTCAGTTCAGTTCAGTGTTATTTTTGCCAACGCGCCGCACATGGCTGGCAAGAGTTTTGAATTTCTAGGGCTTCACGTCGATATTATGACTGCCATTTGCTTGCTGTTGTTTGTTGGTGCAATGGGAAAATCCGCACAGCTGGGCTTGCACACATGGCTGCCCGATGCAATGGAAGGGCCGACGCCGGTGTCCGCGCTTATTCATGCGGCCACCATGGTCACTGCCGGTGTGTTCATGTTGGCGCGCTGCTCGCCGTTGTTTGAGCAAGCCCCAGCCGCGCTTGATGTTGTGTGTGTGGTTGGCGCACTCACGGCATTTTTTGCAGCAACTGTCGGCACAAGCCAGACTGATATCAAGCGGGTGATCGCCTATTCCACATGTTCGCAGCTTGGGTATATGTTTTTCGCGCTTGGTGTAGGCGCATACGGTGCTGCAATTTTTCACCTGTTTACTCATGCCTTTTTCAAGGCACTGCTGTTTTTGGGGGCTGGTTCGGTTATTCATGCCATGCACCACGAGCAGGATATGCGCCACTACGGGGCACTGCGCAAATCTATTCCCATCACGTTTATCACCATGCTGATCGGTACCATCGCCATCACTGGGGTACCACCATTCGCCGGATTTTATTCCAAAGATACCATATTGGAAGCGGCATTTATGGCGCACTCGCAGGTGGGCTATTTTGCTTATGGGCTGGGTGCAATTGCTGCGACGCTTACCAGTTTTTATTCCTGGCGTTTAATGTTCCTTACCTTTTTTGGCGAGGCACGCTGGGCAACCTCGAAGCATATTCAACATGCCGTGCATGATGATCATCACGGGCACGATGCACACGATGGCACAGCGGGCTATCATCCGCATGAAAGCCCATGGGTCATGCTTATACCGCTCATCCTACTTGCAATCGGAGCAGCTGCAGCAGGTTTTGTGTTCCACACGCATTTTGTTGGTGAGGCGCGCGCCGAGTTTTGGAGGGCTGCAATTCATCCGACCAAACATGATGTGCTGAATGACATTGAAGGCATTCCGCTGTTCTGGAAATGGTTGCCTACAGCTGGCATGGTGTTCGGATTATTGATGGCACTGAACAGCTATATCTGGAACCGTGCGGTGCCAAAACAATTCACCGACACGTTCTCGATGATGTACAAATTTTTCCTTAATAAATGGTATTTTGATGAGCTCTATAGCGTGCTGTTCATAAAGCCAGCGTTGTGGCTGGGGCGGTTGTTCTGGAGCGCGGACAAGAATATAATCGATGGTGTTGGGCCAGACGGCGTTGCAGCACTGGTGCAACTCACGGCGAAGCGTTCAAAGCTTATTCAAACAGGCTATGTCTATCACTATGCTTTCGCCACTCTTATTGGCGTGATCGCACTGCTCAGTTGGGCGTGGCCACATGCTGGCAAAGCGATCGGGAACTGACGGATGTACAGCTTTCCTATTCTCACAACAATGATTTTGGTGCCACTTGCGGCCAGCCTGCTTATTCTGTTGTTTGGCAATGCGCGGATGACAGCGCTGGCGGGCACACTCACCAACTTCGTGCTGGCCGTTATCCTTTGGATGAATTTCGATAACAACACTGCTGCTTTTCAGTTCACTGAAAATCTGAGTATTTTTGGCACCGCTTTTAGCTATCATCTTGGTATTGACGGCATTGCCATGTTGCTCATTGTGCTCAGTGCATTTCTCATGCCGCTGTGCATTCTGGCATCATGGGAGAGTATCGAAAAACGCCTCAATGAATATATGATCGCATTTCTTGTCATGGAAGCGTTGATGATTGGTGTGTTTTCCAGCCTCGATATCATCTTGTTCTATGTATTTTTCGAAGCAGGCCTCATCCCGATGTATCTTATCATCGGTGTGTGGGGCGGGGCACGGCGGATTTACGCAAGCTTTAAATTCTTTCTCTACACATTGCTTGGCTCGGTGCTGATGCTGCTTGCCATGCTGTACATGATCAGCAAATCAGGCACCACATCAATCCCCGAACTTATGGAATACAAGTTTGCGGCACACACACAAATGTGGTTGTGGCTTGCCTTCTTTGCATCGTTTGCAGTTAAAATGCCAATGTGGCCGGTGCACACTTGGCTGCCGGATGCACACGTTGAAGCGCCGACAGCCGGCTCTGTGGTGCTGGCCGGTGTGCTCTTGAAAATGGGTGGCTATGGCTTCCTACGCTTTTCGCTGCCCATGTTCCCACAGGCCAGCCACGATTTGGTTTGGATTATCTTCGGCCTCAGCATGGTGGCGGTGATATACACGTCACTGGTGGCGCTGGTGCAGCAGGATATGAAAAAGCTGATCGCGTATTCGTCGGTTGCGCATATGGCGTTTGTGACCATTGGGCTGTTCACGTTTAATCAGCAAGGCATACAAGGCTCGATTCTCCAAATGCTCAGCCACGGCATTGTATCGGGTGCATTGTTCCTCTGTGTTGGTGTGGTTTACGACCGGATGCACACACGCGAGATTGCGGCATACGGCGGTCTCGTTAACCGCATGCCAGCCTATGCGCTTGTGTTCATGATTTTTACAATGGCCTCGGTTGGTTTGCCGGGAACCAGCGGATTCGTTGGTGAGTTTCTGGTTCTACTGGGGGCTTATCATGCAAGCACGTGGGTAAGTTTTGTTGCTGCGATCGGTGTTATTCTTGGAGCAGCCTATATGCTGTGGTTGTACTGGCGGGTAATTTTTGGTGCGCTGACCAAGGACTCACTCAAAACTATCACTGATTTATCTCTGCGCGAGAAAGTGATTTTTGCACCGCTTATTGCGGTGGTATTCTGGATGGGGATCTATCCGGCAAGTTTTCTGAAGCCGCTTGATAAACCAGTGGCCAAACTGGTTCAGCAAACGCGGATTGGAGGAGCACGTTGATGGAGTCCTTCGGTCAAAATATTTTTTTGGTGCACCCTGAAATTACACTTGCAGTTGGTGCCATGCTTCTCTTGATGATCGGTGTGTTTCGCGGCGATGGTGCGCTTAAACTCCTCAGCTGGATCGCCGTTGCCGTTTATGGCGTTGCCGCAGTTTTTGTAACCATATTGCCAGCTGACCGTCTGACAGCCTTTAACGATTTATTTGTAACGGATGGCACGGCACGTTTTTTGAAACTGGTGATTTACACGGCATCTGCAATCTCGTCAGTCATTGCAATTGCGTATCTGCAACGTCGCAACATCAATCGATTCGAGTATCCCATTCTTATCATGCTGGCAACCACTGGCATGAGCATGATGGTCTCTGCCAACGATCTCATCACACTCTATGTCAGCCTAGAATTGCAGTCACTGGCGCTTTATGTGTTGGCATCCATCCACCGCGACAATGCAAAATCAACCGAAGCGGGCCTTAAATATTTTGTGCTTGGTGCGTTATCATCAGGCTTGTTGCTTTATGGTTGTTCACTCGTTTATGGTTTTGCCGGTACAACCAACTTTGAGGGCCTGCGCACAGTGTTGCACGCAACACTTGAGCAGCCACCGGTGATCGGTGTGTTGTTTGGCATGATTTTTGTTATTGTTGGTATAGCTTTTAAAATTTCTGCTGTACCGTTCCACATGTGGACGCCCGATGTGTACGAGGGTTCGCCCACACCCGTTACAGCTTTTCTGGCTAGCGCCCCCAAAGTGGCTGCCATGGGCTTGATGCTCCGCGTGCTCTTCGATGCTTTTGGTGGTCTAAGCGAACAATGGCGGCAGATCATCATGATTTTGTCAGCCCTGTCGATGGGGCTTGGTGCTGTCGCAGCGCTTGGCCAAACCGATATCAAACGCTTGCTGGCGTATTCATCAATCGGCCACATTGGCTATGCCCTTATTGGTGTTGCTGTCGGCAACCATGAGAGTATCAGTGCCGTGCTGATATATCTTGTTATCTATATGTTCACGACGCTGGCCTCGTTCCTGTGTGTATTGGCAATGCAACGCAATGGTGACCAGATAGAAGATATGTCTGAGCTTGGCGGGCTTGCTGTGCGCCAGCCAAAATTGGCGCTGGCCTTTACACTTATATTGTTTTCACTGGCAGGTGTGCCGCCACTCATGGGCTTCTGGGCAAAGTTTTATATCTTCAAGTCTGCCATAGAGTTTGGCGGTTTACCAATGACGTTGCTAGCAGTTTGGGGTGTGTTAACGTCAGTGATCGCCACAGCCTACTATTTGCGGATTATAAAAATCATGTGGTTCGATAAATCCAGTCAGGATTTCGACAAGCCAGACTATCTCGTCAATGATGTGCTGCTGACAGCAACGACACTATTTGTCTCACCTTTGGGCTGGATTTTTCTGGGGCCATTGCAAGCTGCGGCAATGCTGGCTGCCCGTGCCTTAATCGGCTCTGCGTGACGCAGATTATTCGCTATGCCGAGTTGGCATCCACGAATGACGAAGCGTTAAAACTTGCAGGCGAAGGCAATCGCAACATCTGGGTGATGGCAGACACGCAAACTGCCGGTCGCGGCAGACGAGGGCGCACTTGGGTTTCTGATACTATAGGTAATTTATATTGTTCGGGGATTGTCGATTTAAAGAATAGCCAGAAACATCCGTGGCAGCTGTCTTTTATTGCGGCACTGGCTGTTTACGACAGTGTGCAACCCCATGTCCCTGAATTGAAACTCAAGTGGCCTAATGATGTCCTGTCTCGCGGTCATAAACTCGCAGGCATTCTTCTTGAAGCCTGCACCGCGCCATCACCATGCGTAGTTGTCGGCATTGGCATCAATCTCGTTGCCCATCCTGATGTTCTGGATCGGCCAGCCACGAACATTAAAGCTATTGTTGGCAAAACCATTGATTCGTATAATCTTCTTGAAGCACTTATAGCCTATTTCGACAGACATCACGCTGTGTGGCTTCAGTCTGGCTTTGCTTCTATCCGAAACAATTGGCTGGCGCGCGCGACCGGCCTTGGTAACCGCATTGATGTGCGGCTTGGCACAGAAACACTCACTGGCATATTCACAGATTTAGCAGATGACGGTGCCTTGTTGCTGAAACTTGACTCCGGTGCAATAAAGCCCATTCATGCAGGTGAAATTTTTGGAATGAGCGATGCTATTAGCCATTGATGTTGGAAATACCAATGTTGTTTTTGCGGTTGTTGATAAAACTACAGTCAAACATCGCTGGCGTATATCAACGCAACACAACCGAACATCAGACGATTATATGGTCTGGCTGCACCAGTTATTTCTCATTGCCGGTATTGATCGCGCCACAATCACGGCGGCCATTATTGCAACCGTGGTGCCGCAAACCACTTTCAATTTAAGAAAACTCTGCCGTGACTATTTAAGATTAGACGCGCGCGTTGTTGGCCAAGCAGGGCTTGATCTCAGTTTACGTATTGACATGCCTAACCCGTCCGAGGTTGGTGCAGATCGTCTGGTCAATGCCGTAGCGGCCCATGCTGCCTACAAAGGTGCACTTATTGTTGTTGATTTTGGCACCGCAACCACGTTCGATGTGATCGCAGCCGATGGCAGTTATCAGGGCGGCATTATTGCACCGGGCATAAATTTATCAATGGATGCGCTCTATATTGCAGCAGCAAAGTTACCGCGCATTGCCATTGAGCCACCCAATGCCGAAAACCGTGTCATCGGCAAATCAACAGTCGAGGCCATGCAATCAGGTGTATTCTGGGGCTATGTGGGCTTGATTGAAGGGTTGATCGCGCGTATCAAACAAGAAATCGCTATGCCAATGACCGTTATAGCCACAGGCGGTCTTGCAACTCTGTTTGAACGTCATACATCAGCTATTGATCGTGTTGCACCCGATCTCACTATTCAGGGCCTGGCACTGATCCACGTCCGCAACTAGAAAGCTAAAATTTATCTCATGAAAACCGATACCCCCGGCGAAGAATTGCTGTTTCTGCCCCTTGGTGGCTCCAACGAAATTGGCATGAATGTTAATTTGTATGGCTGTCGTGGCAAGTGGATCATGGTTGATCTCGGCATGACTTTTGCTGATCCGTCGCTGCCGGGCATTGATCTGGTATTTCCTGATCTCTCGTTTATTGAAGATCGTGCTGAAGATCTGCTTGGTATTGTACTAACCCACGGCCATGAAGATCATATTGGTGCCATCCCTTATCTCGCGGCTGAACTTGGTGTGCCACTGTATGCAACGCCGTTCACTGCTGGCCTTATTCGCCATAAATTGCAGGAGGAGGGTCTGGACCGTGAGGTCAAACTAAAAATTATTCCCATGCAGGGTAAATTAACGCTTGGCGCGTTTGATATTCAATATGCGCATCTGGCGCACTCGATACCTGAAGGTAATGCCCTTATCATTGATACACCTTTTGGCCGCATTTTTCATACAGGCGACTGGAAACTCGACAAGGCCCCCATTCTTGGCAAGCCATCAACGCCGGAATTTTTGACTAAGCTTGGGGATGAGGGTGTGCTGGCTTATGTTGGGGATTCCACCAATGTGTTTGAGGAGGAAGAATCAGGTTCCGAAACCGGTGTACTGGAGTCGCTCCTAGAAATTTGCAAAAATCGCAAGGGCCGCATTGTCATCACGACGTTTGCATCGAATCTCGCGCGTGTGCACACGATGGGTAAAGTTGCTGAAGCCACGGGTAGATCGCTGGTTTTGGTTGGCCGTTCGATGGACAGGATCGCGCGAGTCGGTCGTGATACCGGATATCTCAAAGATTTCCCTCCCGTGCTGGGTGCTGACGATGTTGATACTCTGGCACCGGATAAAACGCTTATTGTTTGCACAGGCTGTCAGGGTGAGCCGCAGGCTGCCCTTTCGCGTATTGCCACCGGTTCGCATTCCAGCATCAAGCTTAGCAAGAATGATCTGGTGGTTTTTTCATCGAAGAAAATTCCGGGGAATGATCTTGGTATTGCTCATATTCAAAATCAGCTGGCGCTGAAAGGCATTGAGGTGATCACCGAGAAAGACCATCACGTGCACGTGTCGGGGCACCCCGGCAAACCAGAACTACGCGCCATGCTGGGCTGGCTGCGACCACAGATTGCTGTGCCTGTGCACGGCGAACCGCGCCATCTGGCAGCCCATGCGGCTTTCGCGCGGTCTGTCGGTGTCAAGCAAACCGTGGTGCCAACCAATGGTTCTGTCATTCGTCTGGCACCCGGCGATGCAAAAATTATCAATCACGTGCCTGTCGGCCGCTTGGTACTTGATGGCGATGTGATCATTCCTGCGGATGGCCGAACAGTTGTCGAACGCCGTCGCTTGCAGGAGAACGGTTATATTTCAGCAACACTGGTGGTGAACAAGCGCGGCAAGTTGGTGGCGACACCAGCAATAGCCTTGCAGGGTGTGCCGGTTGAAGAAGACCGCGAACGTTTTGTGAATGATATTATTGATGTTGCAGAGCGCGCCTATGACAAATTTGAAGGCAACGATGAAGCAAAGCAGCTGGAACATGTGAGGGTGGCCATACGTCGCTTTGCAAAGGATAATACGGGTAAGAAACCTGTGGTGGACGTTCAGTTTGCCAGGGTGAATTAATTTAAGGGGAAGTAATTGTGATCGGCGTTCTTAATCACGTTGCAATTGTAGTGCCCGATTTAAAATTGGCTGCTGAAACGTATCGCAATACATTAGGCGCCAGTGTCAGTGCACCGGTTGACTTGCCAGACCACGGTGTCACCACCATATTTGTCAATCTTCCCAACACTAAAATCGAATTGCTGCATCCATTGGGTATAGATTCGCCGATTGCAAAATTTCTTGAGCGCAACCCAGATGGTGGTATGCATCATATCTGCTATGAAGTTAAGGATATATTTGCTGCTAAAAATAAACTGCTTGAAGCAGGTGCGCGCATTACTGGGGATGGTGAGCCAAAAATAGGTGCACACGGCAAGCCGGTTTTATTCCTGCATCCAAAAAGTTTTATGGGCACACTTATCGAAATTGAGCAGGCTTGATCTGCCATGATTTTTGGCATGAGTGTTATATTTGCAAGTGCGCTTTACTTTGTCATCTGGTGGATCACGCTGTTGGCTGTGCTGCCGTGGGGTGTTAAAAACACATCTGATATTGGCCGTAAGGATGGCCAAGGGCATGACCCTGGTGCGCCGGTGAAAGCTCATATGCTGCGCAAACTATTATGGACGACACTTCTGGCGTGTCTCTTTTGGGGGATTTTCGCAGCCAACATGGTTTTTGGCTGGGTCGAGATCAAAGATTTGCCAGGGCCCGACAAGTTGTATTAGGCCCTGGCAGTTCTTTGGATAAAATAGTTTAGGATGCGTTGCGGCGTCTAAGAGCAATACCCATTGTTGCCATAGCAAGACCTAGTAAACCCAAACTACCTGGTTCAGGCACTGCGCCACCACCTGTACCGCCATTGCCACCTTGTCCGCCACCATTATCGCACTTGCAGGTGCCACCTACGCGCGGCTTGCCATCCGAACAAATAGCCGATGTTGAGGTATGGTCTGTATCCATCCAGCCATCATTCTGTGAGAATGATGTCAGCAGGCTGCCATTGTAGGTCGCATGCTCCTGGCGTGTATTATGAAACCAGATGCCAACTGTGTCGCCGAATTGAGCACCTTTCCAGTTCGGCAGATTGATGGAATTAAGCGCTGACACATCAAGATTGAATGAATATTCAGAGGTGCTCTGAAATTTGAATGGCACATCAAAGGTCATCAAATAAGCGGATGCGTCTGTATAGCTGTTGGGGCTATTGCCACCATCATATTTATAGGCTGTAATTTTGTTGTTCTTGAGATCGCCATAAAGAATGGCCAATTGATCGACTATGCCTTTGGGGTTGCCGCCATTGTTGACAACCAGCCAGAAGCCATCATCTGTCACATTGTTTGTGCCCATGGCAACATCAACAGATAAATGCGGTGTGCCTGAAGTGACATCATATGTACTATTCCAGCTAGTAATTTCCGAACCATAGCCAGCAGTGCTGGAAGCACTTTGCGGGTTAGACACAACATACTGTGTCGCTGCAGATGCAAAAGCTTGTGTGCTCATGGAATTGATGTACGTTGTTGCAAGAATTGCTAGTATGAGTTTGGTATATTTCATCGCGCTGTTCCCTAAAAATTAATTCTTGAAAACAAGAGCAACGATTATGCCAAATCACTGATTAACTATTGCATGATCTGCAAAACAGGGACAAACATAACAAGGAAGCGAACGGGATATAGTTAGTAAATATAGTTACTGTAATGGGCATCGACACCTCGATTGCTGAGCGTCTTATAGCCATACGTATAAACATAAGTGATGCTATGACGCTGTTAACGTCACTAAGGATATTTTGAAAAGGTATTGAGAATGCGTATTTTTTCTACATTATTATTTACTCTGTTATGCAGCTGCTTTTTTAGTGTTGATGTTTCATCGCTTGCTGCTGCAACTGACCCTTATACACCACAAAACTTCGTCAGTCTGACCAACCCTGATTGGTCAAAAAATGCCATCCTGTATGAGTTGAACACGCGTCAGTTCAGTTCTGAAGGCACATTCAAAGCTGCAGAAAAACAGCTGCCAAGATTGAAGACACTCGGTATTGATATTATCTGGCTCATGCCGATCAATCCCATTGGCATCAAAAACCGTAAGGGCACACTGGGTAGCCCGTATTCAGTGCGAGATTATCGCGCTGTCAATCCCGAATTCGGGACGCTTGAAGATTTGAAGTCGTTCGTCAGTGCCGCGCATAGATTTGGGATGCATGTTATTCTGGATTGGGTGGCCAACCACACAGCATGGGATAATGCGTTGGTTGATGATCATCCTGATTATTATGATCACGACTGGAAAGGAGCATTTCACCCGACGCCATGGCGCGACTGGTCTGATATAATTGATCTTGATTACAGCCATGCTGGCCTTCGTCGCTACATGGCCGACTCGATGAGCTATTGGGTGAAGACTGCCGATATTGATGGATTTCGCTGTGATGTGGCTGGCTATGTGCCGGTGGATTTCTGGAATACAGTCCGTAAAAATCTTTCAGCAATAAAGCCAGTTTTCATGCTGGCAGAATGGGACACCCGTGATTTGCACGCAGCGGCTTTTGATGCAACATATAGCTGGGCATGGTACAACACTGTAAAGGATATTGCGCAAGGCAAGGCTGATGCTACAGCGCTATATACTTATTATGCCGACACTGCACGCAGCTATCCCCGTGAAGCCATGCGCATGACCTATATTGAGAATCACGATAAAAATGCGTGGGACGGTTCCATGTATGATATTTTTGGTGATGCGATTCAAGTAACGGCTGTGCTCTCTGTTGTTGGCGAGGGCATTCCACTGATCTACAACGGCGTTGAAGCGGGCAATCACAAGCGATTAGCTTTTTTTGACAAAGATCCGATTGTCTGGCGAGATGATCCTATGCGGAAGCTTTTTACAAACTTGATTGCATTTAAAAAAGCCAACTCGTCACTCTGGAATGGCCAATGGGGTGCGCGGATGATCAAGGTTGATAACAGTGCCGAAGGCAAGATATTCAGTTTCATCCGACGTGGTCAGGGTAATACAGTGCTTGCTGTGCTAAACCTGACTAAAAACCCGCAAACGTTTTTATTGGATAAACAACTGTCACCAGGCGATTATAAAGATTTTGCAACGCATGAAGCCGTAAATATTAACGACAAGACTATGATGACATTGCCGGCTTGGGGATATAAATTATTGTCTCGCTAAACTTTCTCACTATGCACACGCATCATTGCAAGTGCGGCCATGGCCATCACAAACGTCGCGACAAGCATGGTCCAGATGGGTTCGCCCGGAAAGAGCGTACGCATCAAGCCGCCCATGAGTGTGGCAACCAGAAGCTGCGGTAGCACAATAAAAAAGTTAAAGATGCCAATATAGATGCCGAGTTTGTCTTGCGGCAAAACATCAGTCAGAATAACATAAGGCATAGTTAGGATCGATGCCCACGCTACGCCAATGCCAATCATGGGGAAAATCAATAACCATTTGTCCCGCATCATAAAAATCATTGCATAGCTGACAGCGCCAATTAGCAGGCATAACATATGTGTTTTCGGTGCGCCCAATCGGCGCGTTAGAAACGGCAGGCAAAAAGCCGCCACCGCAGCCACGCCATTATAAACCGAGAACATAACATCAACCCAGTCAGCGCCATTATTATAAATTTGTGAAGCTGTATTGGTTGAGTGATAAATATACTGCGTGACAATTGGTGTCGTATATATCCACATGATAAACAGCGCTATCCATGTGAAAAACTGTGCGAGTGCCAAGCGCTTCATAGCTTCCGGCATTTGTGCAAGGTCGCTGAGAATAAATCCGAGGGCGCCAGATGATCCGGCAAACTGATTGAACACTTGCAACGCACCAAACACAGCCAGCCCACCACCCAGAATATAAAGTTGCTTATCAAGGTGGAAAGACCGGATTATAAATAGTATTGCAATGCCAGCACTCAACCACAGCCAGCCTTTGTCAGGCACGCTATAATTATCACGTTTCAACAGGGTGGCGTCACTGTCAAAGCTCCGCATCTCTTCCGGTGTATATTCGCGTGTGCGCAACACTGTCCACAGGACAGCACAAAAAATCGATGCCGCCCCTATATAAAAACCGTAGCGTACAGAGGGTGGCACGATGCCAGTTGCAGCTGTGTTGGCAATGCCAAGCTTCGTCATAATGATGGGAGCCAGCGACCCGATAACGGCACCGACACCGATAAAGGCGGTCTGAAATGCAAACCCTTTGGTGCGCTGGTCTGGGGGCACCATGTCTCCAACAAAAGCACGAAACGGTTCCATGGAAATATTCAATGACGCATCCAGCAGCCACAATAACAAGGCCGCAGCCATCAATATGCCAGCATTCGGCATCAACACCATAGCGAGTGTTGCAAGCACAGAGCCGCCTAGGAAATAGGGTCGCCGCCTGCCCAAACGCCCCCACGTACGGTCACTGTAATGGCCGATCAGTGGTTGCACCAGCAAACCGGTCACGGGTCCGGCAATCCACAAGATTGCCAGATTATCAACACTGCTGCCAAGTGACTGGAAAATCCGACTGATATTGGCATTCTGAAGCGCAAATGCCATCTGAATACCCAAATAGCCGAATGAAATATTCCATAATCCCCAAAAGCCCTGGCGCGGTTTCTGCATAGCCCGTCTCCTTGTTGTTATGCCACAAGATTACAGAATTCATGTTTGCGCACAATGCCATGAGCCGATACATACGAATGCATAAACTTTAGCCGAGTTATCGTGCCATGCAGGATTTACGTATAATAAGCTTTGCAGGCAGCACACTGGTGTCTGCCTTTTCATTGCGAATGAGTTTGAGCAAGGTATCAACAAGTGATTCGCCGGCGCGCTTGTAATCCTGCTGAACGGTCGTGAGTGGCGGATGAGCAAGACTTGCTGCTGGAATATCATCGAAACCCACCACAGAAACATGCTGCGGTATAGCCACATTGTTCCCTTCTAGAGCGCGAATGGCACCAATGGCAATAAGATCGCTTGCGGCAAAAATAGCATCAAATTTTACACTGCTGTTGATGAGTGCCATAGCGGCATCATAGCCAGATTGTTCTGTGTTTATGGCATTGATCTGCCTGTCGTTTGCAACGCGAATGCCACTGCTTTTTTGAGCCTCGCAACAGCCCCGGTACCGATCATGAAATTCAGGGTAGTGGCTGCTGGCGTCACCTAGAAAGGCAATACGCCTGCGGCCAATACTGATCAAATGTTGCGTTGCATCGTAGCCACCACGGAAATTATCGCAGCCAATTGTGGTGCCGGGCTGGCCGGGCTGCACAAATCCCCAACGCACAAAATGTGTTCCTTGCTCTACGAGTTTTTCCAGCCTGGCATGATACAGCTCATAGTCACCGTAGCCCAATAAAATTATACCATCAGCTTTTCGGCTATCTTCAAAATCCATATGCCAATTACTGGAGAGTTGTTGAAATGATATTAGCAGGTCATAACCACGTTGTGCACAGGTGCGTGTGATAGATCCCAGCATGGACAAAAAAAACGGATTAATAAGCGAATCATCCGGCGTGGGGTCTTCAAAAAACAGCAGTGCAATTGTATTTGTCTGCTGCCGTCTCAAACTTGAAGCATTTTTATCAACCTTGTAGTTGAGCTGATGCGCAATGGCTTCAATGCGCTTGCGTGTCTGTTCACTGACTGTCGTGCTGCCACGTAACGCACGCGACACAGTGGGCTGTGAAACGCCAGCCAGCTGCGCAATATCAAACGACGTTGGCTTGGGGTGATGTGTCACTTATTTACCTCACTCATGCTGTATTTGATGAAAAAAGATTATATTTGATAGGCGATGTATATTGAATACGTATGTGCATAGCTTTTGCAATAGAGCATAAAACAAGTAATAAATATGCATAGTTCGCAAAGGTGCGAATATATTTTGCAGTCAAACCAGACCGGATAGGCTGCCCTTGGGAGGACTAAATGCTGAAATCACTTTCAAATTCAACGTCTGTGCGTGCCCGTCTTGTGTTGGGTACGAGCGTAACGGCCATTGGTGTCGCACTGGTGATGACTGTACCGTCTGCTGCGTATGCGCAGGCTGTAAACGATGCAAAACCCGCGACCGCAGCTGATGCGAAAAACGAAAAGGTTGAGGAAATTGTGGTAACCGGCCTTCGTAAATCCATTGAAAGTTCAATTCGCGTTAAAAAATTGTCTACATCAATCGTTGAATCTATCACGGCAGAAGACGTGGGTAAATTGCCGGATGTGTCGATTGCCGACTCAATTTCGCGTCTGCCTGGTGTTACATCCCAGCGGCTTGAAGGCCGTTCGGATGTATTGTCTATTCGCGGCTTGGGGCCAGATTTCAGCACGGCTTTGTTCAATCACCGCGAAATAGTCTCCGTAAGCGACAATCGAGGTTTCCAATACGACCAAATTCCATCTGAATTGCTGAACCGTGTTGATGTGATTAAAACGCCATCGGCCGATCTGGTCGGGCAGGGCCTTGCCGGAACAGTTGACATGACAACAATCAGTCCACTTTCGCAGGCACACCGTATACTTTCAGTTTCGGTTCGCGGTGAACTCAATGGTTTAAAATCGCTCAACCCGGATGTTACCAATAAAGGGTATCGTGGTGCATTGATTTATGTCGACAAGTTTGCCAATGATACCATAGGCATTTCATTGGGCGCCACAGCCATTTCAAGTCCTGTTCAGGTGCAGCAGTTTCAGGCCTGGGGTTATGCAACATTAAGCTTCAACAATGATAAATATGGAGATCGTCACCAGGTAACGCCTGGCAAAAATTCAGACAATGACACATTTACTGTCAAGCCGCAGTATGCGAATTTGCCATTCGGTACTCAGCTTTTGGGTGGAGCAAAAGCCTTCGCCACATCGAATCTGCTAAATCGTCAATCGGCTTTTGCGCGTTTTGAGTACAAGCCCGGCAGTAATTTTGAAATGTCGTTTGATGCTCTGTATTCAAAATATAAAACTACAGAGCAACAACGTGGGCTGGAAATTCCGTTGGGCTTTAGCGGTGATCCCATAGTTTCGAACGTCACGACTGTAAACAATCTGGCCACAAACGTCACTTACAGCAATGTAACGGCCGTTCAACGCAACAACTACAACAAGCGCGACGCCAACACATTAGTGTTGGGCTGGAATGGAAAATATGATTTCAGCGATCATTTAAAACTAACGCTCGATGCAAATTATTCCCGTGCCAAACGACACGATTTCTTGCTGGAAACATATTCAGGGACCGGGTATCAAAAATCTGGTGTTAAAGACACTGTTACCATCGCGCAGTTGCCGAACCAGACCTATAATTTTACAACGACTTTGAATTACAACGACCCGAATATTTTTAAATTAACAGACCCGCAAGGCTGGGGCTATAATGGTGTTAGCCCGGTTGTGCAGGCAGGTTTTCTCAACGCACCTGACTTCAAGGATGAAATGAAATCATTCCGTGCAAATCTCGACGGCGATCTGCACGCAGGTGTGTTGTCGAGCTGGGAACTTGGCGTTAACTACAGTGATCGATCAAAAACAGCCGCTTATCGTTCTGCATTTCTGTCACCCGGGCCAACGCTGGCCACCACGTCGCTGCCATTGCCGCCCTCTATTGGCAACACCAGCATAGCATATCTTGGTATTCCGGCTATTTACACATATAATCCGCTTGTAGCTTATGCCGCACTGTTGCCAACCTTTGATAATCGCCCCGGCTCGTTGGCAAGAGATTATGTGGTCGATGAAAAAGTTATAACTGGCTATGTCAAAGTTAATATCGATGGTATTATTGGTGCGCTGCCGCTCAAGGGTAATTTTGGCGTTCAGGTGGTGTATACCAACCAGAGTTCAAAAGGTTCTGCGGCAACCACAACCACAACAAAAGATGCGAACGGCAACGACGTTCTTAACGTCATAGCACAACCGGTTACGGGTGGTGCAAAATATACATATGCCCTGCCAAGCCTCAATCTTTCACTTGAGGCTGACCATGATTTTTTTATTCGCCTCGGTCTTGCCAGAACCTTGGCGCGTGCGCGCCAAGATCAGATAGCGATCAGCTCGACATTTAGCGTTAATAACTCAAACAACAATTATGCGTTCAGTGGTAACGGGGGTAACCCGCAATTAAGACCATATATCGCGGATGGCGTGGATTTATCGTTTGAAAAATATTTTGCGCATGGCTCAGGGTATTTGTCTGTTGCCACATTCTACAAACACATCAGTAATTTTGTAGACTCAACAAACTTCACTTATCTTGATTTGTCCGGTGTTGCAAGTCAGTTGCTGTCTCCTGCAGAGTACACACAATTTAGCGGAAAATATTTCGCTATTATCACGTCGCCGACCAATGCAGCTAAGGGTGATATGAAGGGTATTGAGGTTGCCCTAACCTTACCCTTCTCGTTGTTTACAGAATCGCTGGATGGCTTTGGTTTGATTGCAAACGGCTCCTATACAGATAGCGCCGTGGCATTGAAGGCTGGCAAGGTTACAATTCCTGGCCTTTCCAAAGAGGTTGGTACACTGCAGGTATTCTTTGAAAAATACGGTTTGCAAGTGCGCAGCAGCCTGAACTACCGGAGCCAGTTTTTGGGTGAGGAGGCTGGCCTTTCAGCAACGCCAAACTTCCTGACGGTTGCCGCGACAACCACACTCGATGCGCAGGTTGGTTATGAGTTCAAGGAAGGTTTCATGAAGGGCTTTGCCATTCAGTTTCAAGCCAAGAACATCACCAATGAGCCATTTGTAACCTATAATCCGGTTGCCATTGGCCAGACTGTCGATAAACGGCAGGTTATAGATTATCAAAAATATGGCCCAACCTATCTGCTTGGCGCTACGTACAAATTCTGATTTAAAATATCTGTTTTAACCCCTGTCAGCTTTTATACTTTATATGTTGGCAGGGGTTATTTATTCAGGCAAACAAGGTCGCATGAACAATAAAACAATAATCATTGTTGGTGGCGGCACAGCGGGGTGGATGGTTGCCGCAGCATTGTCGCGTTTTTTGGAACATGGTTATAATATACAGCTTGTTGAATCTGACGAACTCGGCACCATAGGTGTTGGTGAAGCAACCATTCCTCAGATCCAGCTCTTTAATAAAGCGCTTGGCATTGACGAGAATGAGTTCATGCGTGCCACCAACGGTAGCTTTAAACTTGGTATACAGTTTGTTGATTGGTTGCGGCCTGGTCACAGTTATATGCATGCGTTCGGCACTATTGGCCGTGATCTTGGCCTTATTCCCTTTCATCAATACTGGTTGCGCGCACGTGCTCTTGGATCGAATGCCAGTTTAGATGCCTATACGCTGAGTGGCAGTGCAGCATTTGCTAACAAATTTATGCGTGGTGCACCGACTGTAAACGCACCAATGGGTGCAGCTGCTTATGCCTTTCATTTTGATGCTGGGCTTTATGCACAATATTTGCGGCGCATTGCAGAAGCGCGGGGTGTTGTGCGCACAGAGGGTAAAATCACATCCGTGGCACTGGCGCCGCTGACCGGTTATGTGGAAAATGTTTCATTGGAACATGGCCTGACACTGCAAGGTGATATTTTTATTGATTGCTCGGGCTTTCGCGGATTGCTGATCGAAGAAGCACTGCACACAGGTTACGATGACTGGTCAAAGTGGCTGCCGTGTGATCGCGCATTGGCCGTACCGTGCGCACCAGCCCCTGTGCTGACACCCTATACACGCTCAACAGCACAATCCGCTGGCTGGCAATGGCGCATTCCGTTGCAACATCGCACGGGCAATGGCCACGTTTACTGCAGCGCCTACACGAGTGATGATGCAGCTGCTAACACTCTTATGAAAAATCTTGATGGTAAAGCGCTGACTAATCCAAGGCCGCTCAAATTTGTTACAGGAAAACGTAAAAAAATATGGAATAAAAATGTTATTGCCATGGGGCTTGCGGCAGGTTTCCTTGAGCCGCTTGAATCGACCAGCATTCACTTGATACAATCTGCCATTCAGCGCTTTATAAATTTTATACCCGGCATAAATATTTCCTCAATAGATGTTGAAGTGTTCAATGCGCAAATTGATTTTGAATATGAAAGAGTGCGTGATTTCATCATTTTGCATTATAAAGCCAATCAACGTGATGATCCATTTTGGCGTGCGTGTCGGGAAATGCCAATTCCACAAGCTCTCACTGATAAAATTGAATTGTTCAAAACCAACGGGCGTATTGTTCGTTTTAATGAGGAATTATTTGCAGAAGCAGGCTGGTTGCAGGTTATGTCAGGGCAGGGCATTGAGCCACAGAATTATCATCCACTGGCTGATCAACCCAGCGAAGAGGATTTGCTAGGATTTTTGTCCGCCATACGCTTAGCAGTTAGTCAGGGTGTGCATGCGATGCCAAGTCACGCCGAGTATATTACTGAACATTGTCGTGCAACAGGTCATTATGCATAAAATATTATTTTTATTGCTACTATTGATGGCATCATCTTCAAGTGCTGAAAGTTTTCGCACACGGTTGCCACAGGATGAGGTTATCTATTTTGTGTTGCCAGATCGTTTTGAAAATGGAGACACCAGCAATGATCGCGGTGGAATGCAGGGTGATCGTCTGAAAACAGGGTTCGATCCCACCTCAAAAGGCTTTTATCATGGCGGAGATTTAAAAGGTTTGATGTCACGGCTGAATTATATTCAGGGTTTGGGTGTTACAGCCATTTGGCTTGGTCCTGTATATAAAAACAAATCTGTGCAAGGTGCGCCAGGACACGAAACGGCTGGCTATCATGGCTACT
Source organism: Sphingomonadales bacterium (assembly GCA_025362295.1). Classification (GTDB taxonomy): domain Bacteria; phylum Pseudomonadota; class Alphaproteobacteria; order Sphingomonadales; family Sphingomonadaceae; genus JANYGX01. The sequence continues at coordinate 25,101 of JANYGX010000022.1, forward strand.
GGATTACAGATTTCACGCAGGTTGATCCGCATTTTGGCACCAATGCGGATTTGAAACAGTTGGTTGATGCAGCGCACGCACGTAATATAAAAGTCTACCTTGATATTATTACCAATCATACGGCAGATGTTATCAAGTATAAAGAGTGCAATCCCTGTGCGTATCGCAGCCTAGGCGATTATCCGAATGCAGCCTACACGCCGTTTGTGCCCGAATCCGAACATCATATTAAAAAACCTGACTGGCTTAACGATCCCAAATATTATCATAATCGAGGTGATTCAACGTTTCACGGTGAAAGTTCCTTGCTGGGTGATTTTAGCGGCCTTGACGATTTGAAAACAGAAGATCCAGAAGTTGTGCAAGGCTTCATCGATATTTATGGCAACTGGATTGATAATTTTGGCATAGATGGCTTTAGAATTGATACTATAAAGCATGTCAATCCAGAATTCTGGCAAGTATTTATTCCAGCTATGCAATCCCGGGCGAGAGCAAAAGGCATTGCCAATTTTCATATATTTGGTGAAGTTTACAATGAAGATATGAACCCGGGTGGTCTTGCTAAATACACCCGTGAAGACAAAGTGCCGACAATACTTGATTTTGCCTTTCGTGCTGCAATTCTTGCAACAATTGCTGGTCAACGCGGCACAGATATACTCACAAAACTATATGAAGGTGATGTGCTGTATGAAGGTGGCGCAGCAACGGCATTGCAGCTGCCAACCTTTATCAGCAATCATGATGCAGGGCGATTTGCCTATTTTGTGCGGAAAGCATTTCCAAGCGCAAGCGACGCGGAGCAATTGAAAAGGGTTGTTCTCGCGCACGCCATGATGTTTACATTGCGTGGTGTGCCAGTTATTTATTCAGGCGATGAGCAAGGGTTTGTTGGCCATGGTGGCGATCAGGATGCGAGAGAGGATATGTTTGCATCAAAAGTAACGGATTATAATAATACCATTTTACTCGGTGGTCATGCAGCGAAAAGTTTAAACAATTTTAATCCCGATCATAAGCTCTATAAAGCATTTTCTTCACTCACGCATCTGCGAGCAATTAATCCTGCATTGCGTCGCGGGTTGCAAACGGTTCGAGCTGATGATGAAAAACCAGGCCTGTTTGCTGTGTCGCGGATTGATCCTGACAATGGTCACGAAACTATTGTAGCGTTTAATACATCGGTATTTCCGGTTGAACGTAATATTACTGTCAATACTAATAGTCACGCATTTCATGCACTGAAAGGAACTTGTGCGTCTTCAGAGAGAGTGTCCGGTAGCTATAATATTACAGTACCACCACTCGATTACATAGTGTGCGCAACTGGTGATTTAAGATGAACGATTCGACAATCAAAAATACTGTGATAAAAGCTCCAGATGAATGGTGGAAAGGGGCTGCAATCTATCAAATTTATCCGCGAAGTTTTGCTGACTCAAACGGAGATGGTGTTGGAGATTTACCAGGTATAACGGATCGATTGGAATATGTTGCTGCGCTTGGCGTTGATGCCATTTGGCTGTCACCATTTTTTACGTCGCCAATGAAAGATTTTGGCTATGACGTTGCAGACTATTGCAATGTAGATCCACTGTTTGGAACCTTAAATGACTTTGATGCACTGATTAAACGTGCGCATATTCTGGGTTTGCGTGTGACTATAGATCAGGTTTATTCACATACGTCAGATCAGCATATATGGTTCATGGAGTCGCGTGCCAGTCAAAAAAATGATAAATCAGACTGGTACGTGTGGGCAAATGCAAAGGCAGACGGTTGCCCGCCAAACAACTGGCAATCCGTTTTCGGTGGTCCGGCGTGGACATGGGATGCGCGACGTCAGCAATACTACATGCATAATTTTTTGGGTAGCCAGCCGCAACTGAATGTACATAACCGTGATGTTCAAGATGCATTGCTTGGCTCTGCACGTTTTTGGCTTGAGCGGGGAGTAGATGGTTTTCGCCTTGATGCTCTGAACTTTTCGATGCATCATCCGAGTCTTCTAGATAACCCTCCTGCGGATACTATCGGCCATAATAGTGGCGCGTTGCGGTCTCGCCCCTTTGATTTTCAAAAACATATTTATAACCAATCCCATCCAGATATTCCATTGTTTCTTGAACGGATCAGATCACTGACACTGGAGTACGGTTGCTGTTTCACAGTTGCAGAAGTGGGTGGTGCTGACGCTACAGCTGAAATGCAAAACTTCACTATGGGAACAAATCGACTTAACAGTGCTTATGGATTTGATTATTTACACGCTCATAAACTTACAGCATCACTCGTTCGTAAAACCATAGAAGATTGGCCGAATGCAGTAGGCACAGGGTGGCCAAGTTGGGCTTTTTCAAATCATGATGCACCACGTGCCATATCACGCTGGGCATCGCCAGAAAACCTGGATGCATGTGCTCGATTGTGTATGTTGTTGTTAATTTCTCTTCGAGGTAATATTTTTATATACCAAGGTGAGGAGCTTGGTTTATCGCAAGTCGATATTGGTTTTAATGACCTTCGAGACCCTGAAGCGATTGCCAATTGGCCGCTTACTCACGGGCGCGATGGCGCTAGAACACCAATGCCATGGAAAAAGAACTGTTCAGGTCATGCATTTACCGATGGTAAACCCTGGTTGCCCTTTGGCTCTGATCATGCAGCTCTTGCTGTAGATCAGCAAGAACTTGATGCGGTCTCGATGCTCAACCTCACGCGTCAACTTATTGCGTTTCGTAAAAAACACATTGCGTTAGTTTGTGGCTCAGCAACAGTCATAAATACACCAGAGCCGCTTCTGGTAATTGAGCGAAAACATGGCCAGCAGCATTTGCTGTGCATTTTTAATTTTGGTGATACTGAAATCACATGGCAACCCGAAAATCCTGACGCATGGCACATCCTGAAATCAGTTGGGAATGCATCACACTGGATGCTCCCGACATTCAGCGGCATGATAGTTGAAAGGCTATAATATGAAGCGATTATATAATATATTTTTGATAGTTACTGTATATTTTCAGGCAATGGCCTTGAAGGCTGAGACTGTGGCAACGATAACCTCGCCGAACAAAAATCTGGTTGTTCATATCTTGATCAACGGCGAAGGTCGGCCTGGGTATAATGTCGAAAGCAATGGCAAGAATCTTGTCTCGGAATCCCGTCTGGGCTTCTTACTCAGCGATGCACCACAGTTGGCGCGTAATTTCATATTCGTGAATGCTGTTGAACGAAGTGAAGATGGCACTTGGAAACAGCCGTGGGGAGAATGGGAAAGCATTCGCAACCACTTTAATGAGTTAAAAGTTAGAATTCAGGAAAAAACACCATTGCACCGGCAACTCGATATTGTTTTTCGCGTATATGATGATGGTATCGGTTTTCGTTATGAGTTTCCGGAACAACCAACTCTAAAAATTGCAAATATCGTTGAAGAGTTAACGCAATTTAATTTGGCGGAGCCTGCTACTGCTTGGTGGATACCGGCTATTGAATCCAATCGTGAAGAGTATTTATATAACAAAACGTCGATAGACGAAGTTGGTCTCGCGCAAACGCCGATGACCGTAAAGCTTTCAAGTGGCAGCTATATTTCTTTTCATGAAGCGGCACTTGTCAATTACTCGGCCATGAATATTCAAAAAGTTGAGGGCCGCCATCTGAAAGCCGTTCTAACCCCAAGCAGCTCAGGGCCTAAGGTTACAAGAGCTTTGCCATTTGTAACACCATGGCGAACCTTGACGATCGCAAGCGATGCACCAGGGTTATATATGTCGCATCTCATCCTGAACTTAAACGAGCCGAATAAACTTGGTGATGTATCATGGGTACACCCCCGAAAATATGTCGGTATCTGGTGGGGTATGCATCTCGATACTCAAAGCTGGGCATCAGGCGTAAAGCATGGTGCTACAACAGCCTACGCAAAAAAAATGATTAATTTTGCTTCAAAAAATGGTTTTTCTGGCTTGCTGGTTGAAGGCTGGAATCAAGGGTGGGATGGCGACTGGTTTGCAAATGGCGATGATTTCAGTTTTACCAAAGCCTATCCAGATTATGATCTTGATGCCGTCGTTGCGTATGGAAAAACCAAAAATGTCTCAATTATAGCGCACAACGAAACGTCAGCGAATGCTGCGCATTACGAGGCTGAAATGGGAGCCGCATTTGATCTTTATAAAAGCCTTGGTATTGATACGATCAAGACTGGTTATGTTTCAGATGCCGGTGGCTTTCGAGTGCGAAAGCCTGATGGTTCGATAGTTTTTGATTGGCATGAAGGGCAGGCGTCATCTGTGCATCATCTTAAAGTTGTGACGGAAGCTGCAAAACGTCATATAGCGATAAATCCGCATGAACCGATTAAAGATACTGGATTGAGGCGGACTTACCCTAACTGGATTTCACGGGAAGGAGCCCGTGGTATGGAATACAATGCCTGGGGTGTGCCGAAAAATCCACCAGCGCACGAAGCCAATTTGGTATTCACGCGCATGCTGTCTGGTCCATTTGATTCAACGCCAGGTGTGCTTAGTTTGAAAGGTCGCGATAACAGTGATATTTTGTCAACGGAAGCAAAACAGTTAGCGCTTTATGTGGTCATTTACAGCCCTATACAAATGGTGCCAGACTTGCCGGAAAATTACGAAAATCACTTGCCAGCATTGCAATTCATAAAAGATGTGCCAACAGATTGGTCAGACACCCGCGTTCTCGCTGGTGAAATTGGAGATCATGCTGTTATTGCAAGAAAAGACAGGGCCAGCGATAACTGGTATCTTGGTGCCGTTGGCAACGATCAATCCCACATGCTGACTGTCAAACTTGATTTTCTCTCTGCACACACAACGTATCTCGCGCAGATTTATCGAGATGGCTCAAAGGCGGATTATCGCACCGAAGCCAAGCATTCTATGATTATTGAATCACGGAAAGTTCATGCAGGCGATAAATTGACTTTACCTATCGCACCGGGAGGTGGTGAGGCAATTCGGTTTGTCGCACAATAATGTCACCCGAAAAGCTATTCCGTATTGTTATACTCGGAGGTGGTACAGCAGGGTGGATGACAGCTAATCTTATGGCGCATCGCTGGCGCGACAAGCCAGTTGAAATCATCGTCGTTGAATCACCAGATATTGGTATTATTGGAGTCGGTGAAGGGTCAACGCCGCAGCTGCGAGAATTCTTTGCGAAACTTGATATTGCCGAAAATGAGTGGATGCCTTGCTGCAGTGCTACTTATAAAAATGGTATTTCCTTCTACGGCTGGACAGAATGTCCTGGGTTCGAGCATTATTTCCACCCTTTTCCCACTGTGCTTGATGATCACACAGTACCATTTTTTTATTTTCATACGCGCGCCAGACGTACAGGACGCAATGTTCATGCACATCCCGATCGTTTTTTTCTGCCAGCCGCCTTGGCAAGGCAACGTTTGGGGCCGAAGCCTGATAAAAACTTTCCGTTTGACGTGGCTTACGGCTACCACTTTGATGCCCATCTTGTGGGAATATTCTTACAAAAACATGCAACACAAAAGCTGAATGTTACCCACCTTCAATATACGATAACACATGTAAATAAGAATGCTAACGGTGAAATTTCGTCACTTACAACCAGCGATGATCAATCAATTGAAGGTGATTTTTTTATTGATAGCAGTGGCTTTCGCTCAGCACTTTTGCAACAGGCGCTTGAAGAACCGTTCTTATCGTTCAAAGATAATCTTTTCAACGATAGCGCTGTCGCCATGCCAACAACTTGTGATGACGACGTAATTCTTTGTGAAACACGCGCAGTTGCTCTCACCAATGGTTGGGCGTGGAAAATTCCACTGACCAATCGAACCGGTAATGGGTATGTCTACAGCTCCGATTTTATCAGTGATGATGCCGCTGAAACAGAATTACGCACCCACCTTGGATTGCTTGACAGTGATGTGCCGGCACGGCGTTTGAAAATGAACGTTGGTCAAGTATCGCGCCATTGGGTTAAAAACTGTTTGGCTGTAGGGCTGGCGCAGGGTTTCATTGAACCTCTGGAAGCAACCGCTTTGCATATTGTGCAAACAACAGTCGAAATGTTTATGGCAGCTTTTGAAGACGGAGAATTTACCAACACAAAAGCAGTGCCGTTTAATGAGGCTATAGCGGCACGTTTTAATGGTATCCGCGATTATATTGTGTGTCATTACCGGATGAATGGACGCAAGGATACGGACTACTGGCGGGCCAATGCGGTAAACCAAAATTTATCTCATTCTTTGAAATCCATTATGTCGTGCTGGTTTACCGGTGGTGATTTGGTGGCAGAGATTGAAGGCCAGAATATTGGTCAATACTATGCACCACTGTCGTGGCACTGCCTATTGGCCGGGTACGGGATTTTCCCTGAGGATGATAAATTGCAACCTCCGGAGGCAGGACTTGATATTGCCAACATGCAGAAAATTGATACATTTATTGACAGTTGCGCTTTAAATTTTGAATCTCACGATAAGATGTTATCCCGTCTTAAATAGTGAAATCATAACCCTTAATTATAGCTTTATTCATATTTTTGTTATGTAAGTTCCAAAAAAGTGTTCACTGTCAAGCGGCCCCGAAGCGGATCAGCTGTCAAAGTGGTCCCTGCATCTATGTGCGCACAGTGCAATGTAATGCCGCGATAGAGGATCGCGCGGTTAAACTTAGCCTCGTGCAGCGCAATTTGATCATACAGCGGCGTATCACCGGATATATAGCGTGCAATCGGCAGACCATCTCGCTGCACATCAGCTTCAAGCGTTTTCGAGAAATGCTCGAAGCGATCTGCTGTTACTGTTTCATAACCTGTCGAACGGTGACGGTAAAATGCTGTGCCGCCTTGTTCTGGTGTTCCAAGATAATGCAGCAAGGCAAGTCGTCGGGGATCAAGACCATCAAAGTGCGGTAGGCGCTGTATTGGCATCAACCTTTCTGCTGGCGTCGTCACTAGAGAGTATAATGATTCAACAATATCAAACTGGCTTGCCCCAAAAACATCCGCTACTAACGATGCGAGGTTTTTTGTGAATTCAATAACGCTATCGGGCGCTACAGCGGATCGAATACCTGGATAATAAGGCCCCATGATACCGAATTGCTGCGATGATGCCGCTTTTTTCAGCCCTTCAGGGTCCGATGCAAAATTATCGATAATGATGACAGGCTGCTGTTCTGTGCCATGATATTCAATTTTTACATCCCACCAACTATTGATCACCGCTCACCCAATTTGTTCCAATTATAAGTTATACAGTTTCAACATAGCTGTAGACATGAATAGGTATGCCGTCACGGCACCCTTTCACTGGTAAGATGATTGGACTATAGACAGTTATGGCTCTTTCCCCCATTGCAGCGCCCGTCTCTCGTTCATCACCTCGTCGTGGTTTCCTGTATTATATCAAAATGATAACAGGCACACTTCTGGCTCTTGGTGTTGTTTGCCTGCTTCTTGGCTGGCTCTTGATTTGGACGACAGCACAAAATTTGCCGAGTTTTCAGGAGTTGATAACCAAGCCGCGCGGCCAATCGGTCAATATTCGCGGGGCAGATGGCTCAATTTTAGCACATATTGGCCCCAATTATGGGGAGTGGCTCAACAGTGAGGCGCTACCGAGCACCATAAAAACGGCTATGGTTGCCGTAGAAGATCGGCGTTTTTATCATCATATCGGCGTTGACCCTGTTGGCTTGTCGCGTGCAATGTGGATCAACATCAAGGCGCACAGGTTCGTGCAAGGTGGTTCCACTATTACCCAGCAAGTGGTGAAAAACCTGTTTTTGACATCGGAAAAGTCAGTTGATCGCAAGGGCCGGGAGATCATCACAGCGCTGGCATTGGATTCAAAATTCACCAAAAATCAAATTTTGGAATTGTACCTGAACAGGGTATATTTTGGTGGTGGGGCATTTGGTATCGATGCAGCGTCAAGGCGTTTCTATGGCCACTCGGCCCGCGAGATGTCGTTGCCTGAAGCCATTGTCATTGCTGGCCTTGTCAAGGCACCAACACGCTATGCGCCGTCTTCTGACCCACGTCAGGCCATTGCACGCGCCCACGTTGTGCTGGCAACCATGCTGGACAGCGGCGCTATCACACAGGAGCAGGCGCAAGCGGTGCGGCTTGATGCCCTACGCTTTGCCGCGCAGCCGCGCGAAAATAACGTGCGTTACTTTACGGACTGGGTGCTGACCCAGGTAGAAAGCCTGACGGATGAAAGCCAGCAACCGATAGACGTGCTGACAACGCTTGATCCCGTTTTACAAAAGAAAGCCGAGTCCGCAATCACCCGTAATGTGCCACACGGTTTACAAGGTGGGCTGGTATCGCTTGGCTACGATGGCTCAATCAAGGCCCTAGTCGGTGGTGCAGATTATGTAACGTCAAGTTACAATCGCGCCATATATGCGCGTCGGCAGCCGGGTTCTGCTTTTAAACTGTTTGTCTATCTGGCAGCTCTGGAAGCGGGCATGACACCCGAGAGCACGGAAGTCGATGAGCCAGTAAACTACGGTAACTGGTCGCCGGTTAACAGCAATCATCGCAACGTTGGCACAGTGTCGCTCACAACGGCTTTCTCGCAATCGATTAACACAGTGGCGGTGAAACTTGCGGACAAGGTTGGCTTCAATCAGGTGGCAAGCGTTGCGCGTCGGCTGGGCATATCAACGCCAATTTCGTCATTGCCGTCGATGGCGCTTGGGTCATCAGAGGTCACACTGCTTGATCTGACCGGTGCGTATGCCAGCGTGGCGCGTGGGGGTTCATCAGCCAAGCCCTATGCCATTCGGCAAATTGTACGTGGTGATGGTGCTGTGCTCTACACCTATGCACCGGGTCTTGCTGAACAGGTGATCACCGCTGACACCGCCGCCAGCATGACGAAAATGATGATTGCCACAATTGAAAGCGGCACAGGGCGAGCGGCAAAACTTGATCGACCCGTGGCAGGCAAAACCGGCACCACGTCGGATAACCGTGATGGCTGGTTCATGGGGTTTACGGGAGATTTAACCACCGGTGTATGGCTGGGGCGGGATGACGCCAAATCTGTTCCGGGCCTTGCGGGTGGCAAACTGCCAGCCCTAACGTGGGCAGACTACATGCGCGCAGCGACAGCTGGTTTGCCGGTGCAACCCCTGTTTGCACTGTCCAGTACAGCCGTGCCCACTGAACCTGATCAGGAAGCTTACGGTCTTAATCCGCCATACCCTCAATCAGATAACCCTACTAGCGATCAGCCTGCACCATCCCCTGATGAAGAGAATAAAGCAGATGATGGAAACAACCGCCTGAATCAGGATTGGCTGGATAAAACACTGCGCAATTCAAACGCAGATGGCAAAGAAGCAGATAGGCAGATATAGTGTTATAATGAGTTTGTTTTGTTGACTCATAATGGGGACGGCACATGGAACGGACCCAGATATACGCTTAGGCCGATGAAGGTAAACCTATGGTTTCTGGTTTTTGCTCTGTCAGACAATGCGACAGTGTTTGTCGCATATTCCACACCTCGATTAAGACCGCGCCGGAAACCCTGAGCAGGTGCCGACGACAATCATATGTTTTTCGACAGGCAGGTGTCGACGACTTTTCGGTCGTTGATGCAATTAGCCTAAGCGCCTGAAAGCAGACGTCAGCGCCAAGCCCGGTCAACTGGGGCTTCGGCCCTGTCGCTCAAGCCATAATCCCGAATCACGCTGGCAACACGCAGGCGATAATCGGCGAACACGCCTTTACGTCCTTGCCCCTGTGCCGATTGATGTCCGGCATGGGCGCGCCAAGCGGTAAGCGCAGCTTCGTCGCGCCAAAAGGACAGCGAGACGATTTTGCCGGGTGTATTCAAACTTTCGAACCGTTCGATTGAGATGAAGCCGTCCATCTTGTCGAGTTCGCTACGCAACCCTTGCGCCAATGAGAGATAGGTCTCGTGCCCTGCTTCAGTTGGTTGCACTTCAAAGATCACGGCAATCATGACGCGCTTCTCAGAAAGCTATTGATCGCTGTCCACAGCTTTGCCCGATTACGTTCGATATGGGCGAGATGGCCACTTTCAGGAATGACGGCCTCGCTCAGTGCGACGCCGCGTGCTTGAAGCGCCGCCACATCGCCCGCCGTGCAAAGATTATCCCACTCGCCGCGCGCAACAAGCAGAGGGGTTTTGAGATTTTTCGGATCATACAGGTCTGCCCCGCCAAACATAGTAAAGACATCAGATTGCGGTCCGGTTGGCACTTTGACCGCAGGCGGAGTGCGTCCCACAGCAGCGGGATCGGTTGCAAGCCAGGTCGGGCCCCAATGATCAAGCATCGGTTCGGCAAGCACATCAGCATAGCCCTTTGGCGTGTCATGCACAAAACGCAGCCGTTGCTCCTCGACCGTCAACAGCCGCCAAGCAGGCATTGCGCCCGGTGCGGGAAGGTTATTGCCTGCGGGGTTGGCGCTAGGCTGGCGACGGAGGATCGGTCCGAACAGAGCGATCCGCGAGACAAAAGCAGCGTGATCGATGGCGTAGCGCATGGCCGGGATCGTCCCCCAACTATGTGCAATGATCGCAATCTGGGGTGCACCTGATTTCTCGCAAATAAAGGCGGCGACGCGCGCAATCTGTTGGGTAGCATCCATTGCACGCAGCGGAAGGGGGCTTTGATCGGCAGGCTTGGCGAAAGCAACTGGGCGCGCAGATCGACCAAAGCCCTCAAAATCGAACGACCAGGCGTCGAAGCCGTCGGCATGGAGTTGATCCTCCCACGAGCGCCCATCCGCAAAACGATAGCCCATCGACAGCGCAGACGAAAAGGTCGCACCGTGAACATAGAGAACAGGAATCCCGCCTTTTCGCTCCATTCGGCGAACGCTCAGTCGAGGCGAACCGGCTAGATCAAAAAATTGCGGCTGATGCACCGTTACTGCTAATGCCGTTACACTCATCATAAACCTTCCTGTGGCAGTCGATGCCGCCACAAACGTTCGCCGATCCATACTGCCTTCTAATCAACTTGGTATTAGCGCCTCGACGGGGGATTGTCAGCAAGGAACGTTTCGTTCATGATCGAACTATGAGTGAATGCCCTGACTTTGCTGAAGCTGCCACCCTAATGGGTGATCCTGCCCGCGCCCGGATGTTGACAGCATTGCTCGATGGCAAGGCATGGACCGCAACCGAACTTGCCTTGGAGGCCGGTGTCGCATCGTCAACCGCAAGCGCGCATCTGGCCCGGATGATGACAGGAGGTCTAATCACCAATGTCCGGCAAGGGCGGCATCGCTATTTCCGACTGTCTGGGTCTGATGTAGCAGCGGCAATCGAAGCGCTGATGGCGCTATCTGCCCGGACGACGCCCTCAAAACGCCTCCCCGGTCCGCAAGATGCTGCGCTGCGCCATGCGCGCAGTTGCTATGGTCATCTTGCCGGAACTACCGGCGTGGCGCTATTTACTATGCTGACCAAAATGGGCTGGATCGGGAACGACGGACAGGGCTGGCGCTTTGATGAAGCCGGACGGCATGCCTTTGGCGCATGGGCGGGTATCGATTCCGGCACTCTTACCAAAACAGGACACAACTGCCTCGACTGGAGCGAACGCCGTGAGCATTTGGGCGGAAAACTTGGGCGTGATATATTTACGCTATTGATCGATCAGGGTCTGTGTTCGCAGGGCGACGGGCGTGCCGTCCGTATTCCAGACGCATTCGCTGAACGAATGGCGGCTTTGGCGGTTTGAAAACGGAAACCTGCCTATCCGCTCCCCTAACATTGCTGCCGATACGTCAGGCCCGCGCTTAGCGTATATCTGTACCCATTATATATCGCGATCCTGTAGTGCAGCCATTTCCTTATCGCAGCTGACAAAAAGGAGAATCCCAGCCTTTTCCGGGATAATGGGTATACAGCGCATGATTGAGCTATCTATTGCTCAAAGGCGCCTATGTCATATTGTTCGCCTTGCGGACGCCCCGCACCGGCAAAATCAGACACGACTGACAGAATATTAAGACCCTTGTTGATGCCTGGAGATGCAACACCCAGCCTATAACTGTCTGCAGAATAAGATTCACCACCAACAAAACCAGGCACGCCCAATACAGTATTGGCACGCACAACCGCGGGATCAAAATCCAGCGATACAGCATCGGCGACCATATTATTAAGCGCTTTTATATTGACGGCATTGCGCTGGCCCAGGCGTATGGCTTGAGGATAGCTGATGTTGTTTGCAACAGTAACATTGGTGCCGCGAGCCACCACTATGCCAGTCTTGAATGTGTCAGGCCCAGTGTAAAGATTTACAATTGTATTATTGGCAATTAACGAACGTGCAAGGCCGCTTGGCCCAATCACACCCGCTGAATTTGCATACGGAAACGATGTGATACCGTCACCTGTGCCGATCACCACATTGTTGGTGACAACAACGTTCGTAACAATCGGCGTTGTGTCTGTGGCACCATCAAGATCGGCATTCTCGTTGGCTATGCGAATGCCATCGGGGTAATTGAGTTTGGCGCGCCCAAAAGGGCCAAAAGTATTATATTTACCAGTGATATAAGACAGATTGCGATCAACGATGACATTGCCGATATCTGTATCAACGTAAATGTTTATCGAATAATTATCATACACCTGGTTGTTGCGAATAACCCAATATGAGCAGCCGAGATACGGCCCCACGCCCTCACCGTGGTTATCATGAATTTTGCTATCCAGTATATTCACACGTGCTGCGTTGAACCCAATAATGGCATGAGGCCACGTTATATTATAGTCACCACGCGGCCAATTCACCAAACCACTGTCATGCACGTTGCAATTTTGCATTGTTGCACCAACCCAATTGTCGAGCCGGAAAGCATATTGCCAGTTGTAGCCAATTTCACAGTTTTTGACAGTCAGGTTGCGGTTCACATCCGTAGGCTGACGATTGTCAACAAAGCGCGCACCCCAAAAAGCGACGATGCCGCCTCGGTGCACAGTGCCATCGAACACGATGTTATTGACGGGCCGGTTTTTTGTATCGTTCCATATGTATATTCCCGGTGAATCATCCGTGCGCTCACTTAAAATAACGATGCTGCGACCTTGGGGGGATGTTCCGTTCCATGGCCAAACAGTGATAACACCAGTGGCTGTATCGGCCGAAAAACTGCCTTTGACGACCGGTTGACCGCCCATAACCTTCTTATAAAGCTGATCATCAATTATCAGGCGCTGGATGGTGTTGTTCGCTGCCGTATCCGGCGCTGTAAATATGGGTTGGGTAGTGTATAATGTTCCACCGGCATAGATCCAGCTGCCTGCCCGCAGGCCGTGATCAATAATCGATTTGCCACCACCTGCGGCCTTGAATGTGATGGGCTTTGAAACCGTGCCGCCATTGCGGATATGAATGGTGCGCTCGTAATAAATGCCAGGCAGAATATATACAAAATCACCAGCGCGGGCGCTGTCAGCACCACGTTGAATTGTTTGAAACGGCAGCGTAATAGTACCAATATTGATATCATTGCCTTTGGGGGAAATATAATAAGCGCTAGCCTCAGTTTTTGATATGTAAGCTATTGATAAAATGAACATTATAATAAATTTTAAAAGGTTAGTCATGGCACTTCCTTTAATTAATCTAAAGTATTTGTACCATAATGAATATTAACCTAAGATGAATAAATTATGAATTGGTTGCTATTAAGCTACACTAAAAAGCTCATGAAGCTCTTTTTATTGAACTATTATGAGGATTTTTCGCTGGGATAACGAGTTTGGGTAAACTTCAAAATATAATGATATTAAACTTAAGTTCATGAGCACAAAACGAAAACTGCTAAGCTCCGAGATGCTTTAAAGTTACCCTTTGAGGAAATTTAATTTGTGCGGGTGGATTATCAAGATCGTTTAACTTTTCGAGGATCGCCACGATCATTTTATCTCGTGCAGAATCTCCAGATGTTTTTACAATTTCAGCTTTGGTAAGCTTGCCATTCTTATCTATCCAAACATCAACCACTGTATTATAACGATCTTTTTTTAATTTATCATCTTCATTAACGGCTTCATCAATTTTTGATTGCAGCCCACGGCGATAAAATCCATCGCTGAATGCACCCGAAGGCGGACCGCCACAATTGACCAGACAGTCTCCGGTGCTGCCAACGGCACCCATGCCGCTGCCACTGCCAGCCGCTGCACCTTCGCCATTTGGGGAAGCTTCTGAATCTTGTTGCACGGCCTGCGCCACATTGGTTTTTTGCGGCACTGCCGCTTGCGGTTTATCGACGGGTGTTTCTTTTTCTTTTGGCTCAGGTGGTTTTTCCGGCGGCGGTGGGGGAGGTGGCGGCGGCGGGGGAGGCGGTGGCAACAACACCATCGAAGGCGGCGGCGCTTGCTTGCGGGTCTCGCTGTTGGTTGAAGTAAGACCTTTATAAATCAGCCCGGCCAAACTGAGCAAAACGATGCCACCCACGTATGGCGCATAGCTGGTTTTCTTTTTGCGTGGGCCCTTGTTGAGGGGCGGCGGAGGAGTGGGTTGATCCATAGTGAAGCACTAAATCACTTGTGCAACTTACCGGTGACAAGCGAGGTTTTGATTTCGATGCGGCGGAGCAAATCAAGCACCTCTACAACTTTCTGATATTCAACCGTTGCATCACCTTTGACGACAACAGACACATCTGGGCTAACAGATTTTTCCGTGCGCAATCGCGCCTCAAGATCTGTCAATGTCACCGGGTAGGCATCTAGGAATATTTGTCCCGCGGTGTTGATGGTCACGGCTTTGGTTTTTGGTTGCGCAAGGCTTTGCGCTGAGCTCGCATTCGGCAAATTCACCTTGATACCCTGCACCGAAGCTGTCGTCATGATGATGAAAATCACCAACAGCACATAGGCCAAATCAAGCATCGGTGTGATGTTTATATCATCATAGGGTTTATCGCCGTCATCCGCTTTCATGGGTGTGGCTCCTATTCAGCCGCGCGCAGATGGCTGGGTTTTTGACTGTGTGCCTCGCCGGTGCGGGCAATAAACTCATCCACAAACACTTGCATATTGGCCATGATATTCTTGATGCGGATGGTGAGATAGTTGTAGCCGAACAACGACGGAATAGCGACAGCCATGCCTGCAACCGTAGCCAGTAGCGCTGCTGAAATTCCTGGTGCAATCGCGTTGATGTTAACATCACCCGCCTCGGCTATTGCTGCAAATGTAATCATCACGCCAATCACTGTGCCTAGCAGGCCGACAAATGGCCCACCGGATATGGCGATGGTCAGCATCACCATCCACTTTGACAGGCTCTGATTTTCCCGTACCTGCTTGGCGTCCATGAGTGAGCGGACAACTTCCACGGCTTCCGGGTGCAAGCTGGATATTTCACCGGAGCGATTGCGGCGCTGAATTTCCTCTGCACCCGCATGGTAAATTCGGTAAATTGACGAATCTTCGAAGTCCTCCAGCGCATCGGCAGGCACGTGATTTGCATTGTCTAGCTTGTTGATATCTCCACCAAGTTTGCGGTAGTACTCAAGGAAAATTTCGTTAGCTTTGTCAACCTTACTGAGATACATCGCCTTGGTAAACATCACCCAACCGGCAACAGCACCCATGATAGCAAGAATGGCGATTACCACTTTAGCGTCCGGTGTCAGGTGCGAGAAGATAATGCCAAAATAGCCGCCGTGGCCACCCTGCTTTTCATCTGTACCGAATGTGAGGAGCTTGGCTTGCGGGCCTTGACCATTTGCATCTGCCAAAATCACAGATGTCGAACGCGCCACTTTTGAAATACGGGTTTCATCCAGTTCACCGGCAAACGTACCACCGATAATGGTGTCTGCATTCAGTGCCGGGAGGGTGCCATCTACCGATGCCACGTCCTGACCATTAACATAAAGCTTGATGGATTTGCCATCCGCCGTCACAGCAACATGCGACCATTGACCAGCCGAAATTGCAGCTGTTCCTTTAACATTGCCTGCACCACCGCCACCAACGATCGTTACGGTCGGCACACCGGTTGCCAGTGCAACAGTGAGTCCACCGCGGTTATAAATAACGGCATTCGGATCAAGCTTGTCAGGTTTCACCCAGGTGCTGAAGGTGAACTGACCCCCAGCCGGTGTTGCAAGCGATGCAGACGCCAACACTGTCAGGCCCGTCGTACCATTAAATTTACCAGAATGGCCTATGATACCACCTTCATCAGTGCCTGAAAGCGCATTTTTAGCACTGTTATGATAGGCGGTTTTATCAGAAACTGGAGCTGCCGGTGCATCATCATAATGAAATACTAAAGTCTGATCGGCATCGAATGTCTTTGCGCTCTCGACAGCCGGCGGTGCTTTCTTGTTGCCGTAGTAGAGCCAGATCACGGATTTTTCACCGCCATTCATTTTTGGCACATCCACCCACAATGTAGCGACACCCAAAAGGGCATCGAAATTCTCGATATGATACGTAAGAGGTGTTTTGTCATCAGCCGCGATCATGCGAATATCCGCACCATTTTCGAGCGCATCGGCAAACTGGAAATTGCCGCTGTGCAAACGCACCAGCACCGGCACACGACCAACAGGGCCAGCTATGTTTAGGCCGGTAGGGCTAGAATCCACAGTCAGCTGTTTTCTGAATGCCCAATCGTCCTGCCACCAAGCGCGCGCTGTGCCTGGCATTGCCATGAGCACCAGGGCAATGATCGTAAACCAACGCTTCATATTCGCTCTCCTTGCACCTGCAAAATATCAAATTATTATATATCGAATCATCTAATTTCGCGGTTTTACACACGTTAGTTTGTTAAACAGGACTTTTATGAAACTAATGTGACAATCCGTTAACTTATCCACAACTTGGTTTGCATTAAAAGCTGCGGCGAAATAGCTGTTGCCCAGAGCTGGAGGCTGCGCTAATTATTTGATTATATTGTATAGGATACCTTAATGGCTGAATTTGCATTGCCTGCTAACTCCAAACTCAAGCCAAGCGGTAAAACTTGGCCAGCCTCAACAGGTGCCAAAAATATTAAAGAATTCAAGGTTTATCGGTGGAACCCGGATGATGGCCAAAACCCCCGGATGGATAGTTATCAAGTGGATATCGACACCTGCGGCCCCATGGTGCTGGATGCACTGATCAAGATCAAGAATGAGATCGATCCAACACTTACCTTCCGACGTTCCTGTCGGGAGGGCGTCTGCGGCTCTTGCTCAATGAACATTGATGGTACCAATGGCCTCGCCTGCACCAAGGCCATAGAAGATTGCGTCTCCAAAGCCGTGTCGATTACACCACTCCCGCATATGGAGGTAATCAAAGACTTGGTACCTGATTTCAAACATTTTTATGCCCAATACGCTTCGATTAAGCCATGGTTGCAAACCAGCACGCCAACGCCGTCTGGTGTCGAGCGGTTGCAATCAAAGGAAGAGCGCGAGAAAATTGATGGTCTTTATGAGTGCATATTGTGTGCATGCTGCTCAACATCGTGCCCAAGCTATTGGTGGAATGGCGATAAATATCTCGGCCCAGCCATATTGTTGCAGGCCTATCGATGGCTGGCCGACAGTCGCGATGAAAATACCGGTGAACGGCTGGATGATCTGGAAGATCCATTCCGGCTATACCGTTGCCACACAATAATGAATTGCGCCAATGCTTGCCCCAAGGGCTTAAACCCAGCCAAAGCCATAGGCGAAATCAAGAAAATGATGATTGAACGTCAGCTTTGATGATCAGTGCTACAGCAGTTGCAGTCGTCTCATAGCTGTTACAGGCTGGCACACGGTGCTTGCCAGCCTATCAACAACAATAGCCAATGGCTCAATAACCGTGCGCATATGAAAGGCATTTGCATGCAGAAGTTGCGATGCATCCGCCATGATACCGACGTGTCCGGGGAAAAAAACCAGGTCCCCGCGCTGCAACTCTGCTTGCACGACCGGGTGGCCCAAAACTTTTTGATCGCCAGAGTCGCGCGGGCAATATACGCCACACGCCTGCAAAGCAACCTGCACCAGTCCGGAACAATCTATGCCCTGCCGTGAGCGCCCACCCCATAAATATGGTGTACCCAACATGTCGGCAGCTTCCGCCGTCCAGTCTGTTTGAAAACTATTGAGCGGTGCAATATCTTGCAGCGGCACATGGCTGCCATCTGCAAGCACGGCAAATGTGTCGAGCGTGCAGCTCACATGCAAGAGGGAGCCGCGCCAGAGTGCACGAACAACCGGGGCCTTTATAGATGCATTATTATACGCATGACTTTGTATGGCTTTGATCCGGTGCGTTGCAGGCATTTGTGGTGCAGAGGCCAGATTGGCAGCCAGAATATAGCCTTCATATTTGTCGCGCCCACAGCTGCCCTTTGCCCACATTCCAACCTGTTCAATAATTTCAAATGGTTCACCAAAGAGCAGTTGACTGATCTGCTCTGAGTCATCTGAAGGCTGCTTCCGCAACGGGGCAATTGATGTAACTACTATATGGTTCAATAATTTCATTTGATGCAAATACTAATTTTAAATTGCTTTATCAACATCAATCCGATGGTAGCATTTTGCCGCTGTTAAGGCGGGCTGTCGCAATTGCCAGAATAATGACTGTGAAGATGGCTTCCATCATCAATGTGACTGGCCAGGCACTATTCAAAAAATTACCAAGTGTCAGCAGATGCTTTAGTGTCATAACCTCAAACAACACCGGCAAATTTTTCATCCAGACTTTATCAAAATAACTTGCATTAGCGAGCATTGAGAGCAGAATGGGGACAATCATGGTGAAACCAATATAGGCTTGCGCCTCTTTGAAACTGCGCGCGGCAAAGCCCACAAGCAATTGCAAGGCAGCCAAAAAACTCGCAAACCCGACAAGATAGAGCAGTGTAACGGGCACTTCAGCAAAACCATAGCCAAAGCCGATACCCATCTGTGCTAGTTGCCCGGAGGCATTGAGAATGGCGAATGTGAGGCCGCATGTGGCAATGCCCGCCAGCCCAAAAATAGTTATAGTAAGCCATTTTCCAAGCACTATGGCAAGGCGTGACACGGGTTGCGCCAGCAAAATTTCCAGTGAGTGTCGCTCCCGCTCACCAGCTGTTGTATCAATGGCAAGGCTCATGCCAGCCGAACTGCAGGCAACAAGGAAAAAAAACACCACGCTTTGCGAAAAATAAATTGCAAATGCCGAACTTTCATCAGTGTTGTGGATTTCGATTGCAAAGGGTGACAGCAACACCGGCGGCACCCCGCGCAAAATCAAGCGCTGGACGGCAAGGGTTCTTTCGTAATTTTCCAGTGCGCCTTCGACCTTGTTGAGAGCATTGTCATTGTCACGACGGCTGCCCGTGAGGGTGATTTGAACGGCTTCACCGCTGGTGATTTTTTGCCCATAGTTTGCAGCTATGGTCAAAATAACGCCAATATCGTGACTGGCATTTTTCGATTGCTGGACATCAATATTTTCACTGACAAGATGAGCCACAAGGTTGGGTGCGTAACGAGCACCAATGACCAGAACTGAGACTGGTTTGTTCACACTATCATTCCCCGGTTGAAGATAGATGGAGGCCAGCATGATCAGCGGACCGAACACGCCATAAAATAATGTTAGAAATACGCTGCGCTTGTCTCGTGTGGCGTCACGAAGTTCTTTGCCAAGAATAATGGCTGTATCGTGCAGAAGAGAGCGGCTCATTTGATGGCCTCCAGATCAAAGCCGCTCAGTGCAAAAAAAGCATCTTCCAGATTGGGCTGCTGTGCTTCAATGCGAATATCCTCACAACTGCCCTGAGCAACAATTTTGCCCCCAGCCATTACCACAACTGTATCAGAGAGTTCTTCCACATCTGCCATCACGTGACTTGCCAGCAAAATAGCATGACCGTCTTTCTTGAGCGATTTTAACACAATCCTCAAAAGCTTGACCGCATACAGATCGAGTGCACGGGTAGGTTCATCAAATATCATGGTTTTGGGCCTGCCAACTATAGTGGCCGCAAGAGCCACCTT
Source organism: Sphingomonadales bacterium (assembly GCA_025362295.1). Classification (GTDB taxonomy): domain Bacteria; phylum Pseudomonadota; class Alphaproteobacteria; order Sphingomonadales; family Sphingomonadaceae; genus JANYGX01. The sequence goes on from JANYGX010000022.1 coordinate 45,138, forward strand.
CACCCGCTGGCCAGCAGAAAACCCCTTGGCACGTCGCTCGGCCAGTGCTCCGATGGCCAGTGTTTCCATCGCATCGCCAACGGCAGCATGCAGATGCTTCTCATCAACCCCTCGCAGACGCGCTGCGTAAGTGATTTGCTCGCGTGCCGTTAGTCTTGGATAGAGCCCAAAACGATCAGGAAAAAATCCAAGAGTGGAAACGGCTGCTGCACGATTGCTGGATACTCTTTTGTCATCAATAGAAATATGGCCAGTATCAGGCTTTAAAAGACCTGCAATCATTCGAAGTGTTGTGGTTTTGCCAGATCCGTTGGCGCCCAACAACGTCGTGATAGCACCGTCTGGCACAGTGAGAGTTACATTCTTAACGGCTTCTGTTTTGCCAAAAGATTTTGAAACGGCTTGAATATCAATCACTCGGTATTATCCATTTCTGCTGGCAAGTGGGGCTTGCGGCTTTGGTCGGGTCAGGCAGCTGGTATCAATGCCATGCATGGAAGCCTGCTCTAGAAACGCAGTTATTATTTTCGGCGCACAGCCAAACATGCTGACACCGTGTCCAGAAGCTGGCGCAACTATGTGAGTTGCATGATAAAACTGTGCGGCGGTGGCTGCCCCAAGAGGTGGCGGCGTTACCGGATCAAGGCCACCAGATAAAATTAGCGCAGGCACGTTTGACTGGATGGTCTGCCATACTGATTTTGGTACGATGCCATGTGGCCATGCAGAGCACAGTGCTGCTGTGCGATCAAACTCGGTCATGCCAGATAGTGTATTCTGAGCGGCAACTGCAACACTTGAGCGCGTTGTATATTGAAAATCTTCAGCACACAAAACGGACAGCTGGTGGCCATCGCTAAGAGCATCTTCACCAAGTTGCGTGCTGACTTGAGCGGCAATAGCCATCAGGGGCAGATAGTTTGCATGGCTTGCCATGCGAATGATTACGGGCACAATCGCACGACTGTCTGGATTGTAAAGTGCCATGCCAATGACATTAATTATTACATTTTCATTTATAATAATCGTGCGAGGCACGCCAGTGAGCGGATTATCTGCTGTAACCACTTCAGGTTTATTATGCACCTTAAGCAGCAGATTATGCAAGTCGGATCGAATGTCCGGGCCTTTTGCGGCACAAGCCTTATCAAGCTTGCAGGCGATGGCGACAGCATTGATAGCGACGTCCATGATGTGCGGGATGGTTGCGAAAATAGATTGGCTGCGCCGTGTGGCACCATCGAGAATGACAGTGCGTACTTTTTCAGGGTAGGCGGCGATATAATGTTGTGCCAGCCTTGTGCCATACGAACCACCCCAAAGATTGATTGTATTATAGCCAAGGCTCTCGCGAATAGCATTTATGTCTAGGGTAATTTCAGTCGTGGTAAAATATCGTGGATTATTTTTCTGACTCGCAGCACATGCTTTGAACAATTTCACCACAGCTGCCGTATCGTTCACCAGAAGCGCAGACGGCTGCAGACACAAAAGCGGTGTAGACCGTGCTGTGCCGCGAGGATAAATCAACACCAGATCGCGTGTCTTGTTCACACTGCTGAAGGCGCTTTTGATCATCGGTAAGAGCATATCAGCAGACTGCCCCGGCCCACCGGGTAAAATGAATAAAGGATCTTGGTGTGAACCACGCGACAGGGCCGGAAACACCGCTGCAAAAATAGAGATATTTTTACCCTTGAGAGCGTGCCAATCCAGCGGCACGGCAAGGGTCAGGCAATGTGCCGCATCTTCAATGCCTGGCAAAAAGCATCGTGTGGTTTGTGCATGTTGTGTTTTGGCACAAACCTGCGCACTTATGGATAAAGTAAGCACTTGCAAGATGACCAGCCATATTTTCTTGCTAAATCTCAAAGCCACTTCTCCACAATCCATTTCTGGTCTATGGCTTAAATTAGTCATCCAAACAATTGGTTAAATTGTGCGCCCTAACGTCTCTTCTTCCCATATTACAGCCGTTTTGGGGCCTACTAACACAGGCAAGACTCATCTGGCGGTTGAGAGATTATGCGGTCATGTCTCCGGTATCATGGGCTTTCCGCTACGTCTGCTGGCGCGCGAGGTCTATGATAAAGTGGTGGCTATCAAAGGGGCCCAAAATGTTGGATTGATTACTGGCGAGGAAAAGATACTCCCCCCCCATGCACGGTATTTTCTTTGCACGACCGAATCGATGCCGATGAACCGCGATGTTTCGTTTCTGGCAATTGATGAAGCCCAAATGGCCGCTGATGATGAGCGTGGCCATGTTTTCACTGAGCGGCTGTTGCATGCGCGGGGTCGCGATGAGACCATGATCCTGGGCTCTGATGTGGTGCGACCACTGATACAGTCGCTCGTGCCGGAGGTGAGCATTATATCACGCCCCCGTTTTTCAACGCTTCGCTACACAACGCCCAAAAAACTCTCACGGCTACCCAAACGCTCGGCTATTGTGTGTTTTTCAACAGAGGAAGTTTACGCCATAGCGGAGATGTTGCGTCGTCAGCGTGGTGGCGCTGCCGTAGTCATGGGGGCTCTATCGCCGCGCACGCGCAATGCTCAGATTGACATGTATCAATCTGGCGAGGTGGATTATCTGGTTGCAACGGATGCCATAGGCATGGGCCTTAATATGGATATTACCCACATTGCTTTTGCCAATATAGTCAAATTTGATGGCAAGCGTCGCCGCCGGCTAACGCTTGCTGAAATGGGCCAAATTGCTGGCAGGGCAGGGCGGCACCAGCGGGATGGTAGCTTTTCCATGCTGCATCTGAACGACCGCGATGCCGGTTTTGATGCAGATGAAGTGGCGGCGCTTGAAGCGCACAGCTATCCGGCATTAACTCAATTACGCTGGCGCAACCCTGAACTCAATTTTACCAATCTTGAGATGCTGATTACGTCGCTGGAGAAGCGTAGCCCGCGACCAGAGTTGCACCGTACCGATGAAACCATCGACCTCGCTGTGCTCAAACGATTGGCTGTCGAACCTCTTGTGATTAAGCGAGCTGGTAATGCCTCCGAAATTCGGCGGTTGTGGAGCGTATGCCAGTTGCCGGATTACAGAAAAACCGGTGCTGAGCAGCACAGTCGTTTGGTACTCAAACTTTTTGATAACTTAAGCAGTGGCCATTTAACTATTCCTGTCGAATGGATCGGAGCTGAAGTGTCGAGGCTTGATAATGGCCTGGGGGATATTGACACACTGGCCGCTCGCATATCTGGTATCCGCACATGGACGTATATTGCCAACCAACCGGATTGGCTAGATGATCCGCTTCAGTGGGCGGCGCGTACCCGAACTATTGAAAACACACTGTCCGATGCTTTACACGAACAGTTAATGCAGCGTTTTGTTGATCGCCGCACATCGATCTTGATGCGGGATGTGAAGCTTCGGGACAGCCTTGCTGTCACTGTAGACAACGATGGTTCGGTTGAAGTTCAAGGGGTGGCGATTGGAAATCTCTCTGGTTTTACTTTTACAGTTGATCCTTTGGCAAAAATGTCAGAAAAGCGATTGGTGATGGCAGCTGCAGAACGCGCGCTATCAGGTGAGATGAAAGCAAGGGCACAGGTTTTGGTGACAAGCGACGCAAGTGCAGTGGTGCTGGGGTTTGACGGCACGGATGTACCCTCCATTATGTGGCAGGGCAGGGTGGCAGCAACGCTTAAAATTGGGCGATCATTGGTTGAACCTGTGGTGGTTTTACATGAGGGTGCAGCGCAACTGGCACCCGATATCCGTACGATGGTGCAAACTAGGCTGGAGCAGTGGCTTTCGGCTGAAATCGAGCTGAAGTTAAAACCACTGGCTGCATTGCATCTACTGGCACGAAAATCGCCAGCCTTGGATGGTATTTCTGGTGCCGCTCGTGGGTTGATTGTGCAGTTGATTGATGCGGGTGGATGTCTGCCACGCACAGCGCTCACGGAAATGATTGCCGGGCTTGTCGGTGACGATAGAAAATTGCTGCGCGAAGCCGGATTGAAGCTAGGTCAGGTGCATGTATTTTGTCCTGCATTGCTAAAGCCTGAAACTATTCGATGGAGACTGGCGCTACACAGTATTTATGCATCAGGTGCAAGACAGCAGTGTCTTCAGGATATGCTGTGGAGTGGGCGCACTTCGGTTCGTGTTACAAATGATATGCCTGCAGATTGCTTTGTTGTCGCAGGATACTGGCCGGTCGGCGCCAAAGCCTTGCGAGTCGATATGGTTGAGCGGTTAGCAGATGTGTTGCGCGAACCGGCAAAATCAAGATTACCCTTTGTTCCACCAGAATCCGCGATATCTTTAATAGGCGTAACGAACGATGAATTTGCCGAAGTTATGTTAGCACTCGGCTACAGAAAGCGTTTGATTGATGCGCCAGCTAAGTGCGCCAAGGCAGATGAGGAACATGAAGCCACTCCAGGCATAAGTGTTATACCTGAAAAAATAGTAGTGTATCAGTGGCGAGGCCAGCAAAAATCAGTTAAGCCTGAAAAGTTAGTGACAACAGAGAATATTTCTCGAACAGCCTTTGCAGACCTCGCCGACATGTTTGGCCGTAACAGCCGAGGCTGATCATATTCCAGCAAACCACTCATACCCGCGATCGGGCCAATAGCCGCCCTTGCCACTACCCAAATTTGCAAAGCTCTGCACCAGTTCGATCCGCATAATATATTTGGCTTGTTTATAGCCAAGTTGACGTTCAACCCGTAGCCGCACAGGCGCGCCGTGCGCGACACTGAGCTGTGCACCATTTAGAGTGTGGGCGAGTATTGTTTGCGGATGAAACACATCGACCAGATCTATGCTTTCGTAATATTGGCCTGCAGATTGCTCACCACCTTTGCTTGCTTCACCATCAAGATTATCAGCGCAGTGAAATACAGCGTAGCGTGCTCCTTGCAATAACCCGGCACGATTGATAAGTGGCCCCAATTGTGGACCGCTCCATTGGCCAATAGCGCTCCAGCCTTCCACACAATCATGGCGCGTAATCTGCGTGCGTGCTGGCAATGCCCGCAACTGTGCCAGAGATATGTCAAGTGGCTGCCGCACCAGACCATCTATACGAAGACGCCAATTAGCAAAGCCAGCAGCGACATGATCTTGATACGCATTATCTTCTGGCATTGTGGTGCCATTCGCTTTGAACACGGGCGATATATCGGCACGGTCAAACTCTTTGGCCAGAGCTGTGCGACTGATAAGCGTACGTTGGGCAACGCGGGTCAACCCTTCAGCTTGCTCTATACCATGCATCAATATGGGGTTATTGGTGATCTTGTCGCAACCACTGAGCAACAAGCCACCAACGCCCAGCAATGTGTTTCGCCGCGAGAGAAATATGCTGCTCACGAGTCGATACCGTGAATTAGCTTGTATTTGCCAGTGATCATCGACCGAAGCAAATTCCCAAAACCCGCCAGCATGACCAGCACCACATGAACAATCACAAATAATATAATTAGGTTTGCCGTTATAAAGTGCAGTGAACGTGCAGTGGCTCTGCCACCGAAAAGGTCAACAAGTGGTAAAGCAGCATTCACGCCTGGTGACATTGAAAGACCAGTCAACACCATCATTGGTAGGATGATAAACAGAATAAGAATATATGTGAGTTTCTGAATAACATTATAGTGTCGTGCGGCTTCACCTTTGGGAAATTTCAGTCGCACATGTTCCCAGATATCATGAACTATTGTACGTAGTTTTAACTCCTGACGACGCGGCAGAATATCGCGCCTGAGGTGGCCATTCAGCAATCCTGCCCCAAGATATAGAAATCCGTTTATAATAAATATCCAGGCGCAGAGAAAATGCCAGCGCCTGCCTGATGCAAGATCGCGATCACTTGGTACGGTTATGTAGCCAGGGAAGCCTTGTTCGATTTCATTATCATTTTTAATCTGCACTCCCAAGAAGCCTGTAGTATCAAAATGTTTTGAACCAATAGTCGTGATGCCAACAGTATCTGATTCATCATCCTTAGCCGCAACAGATGATATTGATAGCCATGGCCGGTCAGCGTCGGCTCCATACTGCCCCCAATAGAGACGGGGGTGCGCATTAAAAATCTGTAATCCGCTCATCAGCAGCAGGCTAAGTGCAACGACATTGATCCAGTGTGTAATTCTGGTTACTTTGGTATGACGATCGATCCACTCAATGCGGGGCAATGCGTTTTGTGTTAAAATTTTATCATCCATATTTTTTTACTGCTTACACTGCCGAAAACCGAATGCTGCAGTGGGAAGGAGATCAAACCAAAACCAGCGCAGCATATCGGTCAGTTTTCTAATCAGCTTATTTGGCGGGTGCCATTGCATCAGATTTCATAGCATCGGATTTCATTGAATCGTTGTGCATGGAATCGGTTTTCATCATTTTAGAATGCTTTTTATGATGCCGGTTTTTTTTCATGTTATCTGGTGTCATGTGACCGCTTGCCATATGGTCAGTTGCCATCTTATCTTTTGCCATAGCATCTCCAGCAGGGGCTGTTGCCATAGCGTCTTGGGCAACTGCCGGGTGTGCCAAAACGGTCGCAGAAATTAAACCGATTGCTAGCTGTTTGAGTATACTCTTCATCAAAGTCTCCGTAAATAAACTGCCTTGTGATATTATAAAGTACACTAGACAGAAAATGCACTTTCGAAAAGTAAATTACGGATTTGTCCCTTGCGTTGGCTTTCATAAAATACACTATTTTTTGCTAAATCGTGCTTTTACTATTAAGCTTTGTCCGCACTTAGTAGAAATCACCTAAATAGGGTTAAGTTTGCATGCAAGACATTATTACTGGCAAGGACTTTTATTTGAGCGGTCCATATGCTAGGTATATGGACATGGTTGCCCCAGTTGGTCAGCTCTTAATCCGTCATGGCCGATGGCCAGCTGGCGCTTATCCCGTTCCAGCTCTAGACGATTTTAATTTGCAACTTGCAACGGATGCCCAGGGGCACAGATTTGATCTTGATTTTGGCGCTGGACGATCAAGTCACCTATTCTGTCATGGAGATTTTCATTTTTCACCGCCAGGCGTCAGTTGCGACTACAAATGCCATGGTCAAGTTACAGTTATGGCAATTCATATATCGCCGCTTATGCTTGAAGATCTGGCAATAGATAATTGCAGCATTAAAGATTTTGGTAAACTTCACAGCGGTAAATTCCGCGATTCTTTAGTGCAAAGCGCCATGCTTCGCCTGTTGCAAGAGGGTCTAGCCCCCAATGCTGCAAGTCAGTGCCTTGCAGACACACTCAAATTAACCATTCTTGCGGCTTTGGTATCGCGCGTTTGCTCTCAAACTACTCAAACAATTTCACCAAAGGCGTTATCACCCTATCAATTACGCAAAGCAACAGAGTATGCAGAAAGTGCGCTCGAAACGCCTTTACGATTGAAGGCATGGGCATCTCACATAGGTTTGTCATCTTTTCATTTTGCAAGAGCTTTCAAAATCAGCACGGGCACATCACCACACCAATATTTATTGCAAGCACGGGTGCGTCATGCAGAACAAATGATGCAAGAAACGCAAAAATCGCTAATTGAAATAGCCTTTTCATCGGGTTTTTCCAGTCAGGCACATATGACCCGGTTATTTACGAAGCTGAGAGGAAGATCACCGGGGCTTGCAAGAAAATTACTTTAGACCAAAATATACAAAGCAGCGTAGTCTCAAGATCAGCTTGTGATCAGACAGAAAAAACCGAAAAGCTTGATCCGCAACCGCAGGACGACTGCGCATTGGGGTTCTTTACCTGAAAAGCTGCCGCTCCTAGTGTTTCCGTATAATCGATTACAGCACCGCCAAGGAAAGGCAGGGAGGTCGCATCAATCAACATAGCCACTCCATCGCGCTCAACGACCAGATCGTCTTCGGCCACTGTTTCATCAAAGCCAAAGCGATATTGAAAGCCGGAACATCCACCGCCAACAACAGACAGACGCAGTTTGATGTCTGGTTTGCCCTGTCGCAATTTGAGTGCTGCAACGCGCGTTGCGGCTGAGAGGCTTAATGTAGGAGCAGTTTCATTCATAATACACACATAATCTAAATCGTGATTTATTTAAAGAGGCATATTGTTATATGACTAATCTATGTCACGGAAACGTCACTTGATACTAAAGCACAACAATAGTATGTGGATAGTGGTTTGAACAATAAGGGGAAAAGCTATGTCCAACGTTACACTGCGCGGGCTAATGGGCTTACCCACCAGCCCGGCAGGGATCGCCACTTCTGCCCTGATCATGGTGGATTTGCAAAACACCTATACTAAAGGTGTTATGCGACTCGAAGGTGTCGAATCTGCGGTCTTGCAGGCCAAGGCAATCTTAGAGCGGTTCCGTCAAGCCGGGCGGCCTGTGATCCACATTATCCATGATGCAGGGCCTGGCTCACCCTACGATATTACGGCCGAGATAGGCCAAATTATCAGTGAAGTCGCGCCTGATGAGGGTGAGCTTGTGATTGCGAAAAATTATCCAAGTTCATTTGAGAAAACGAATCTTGACGAGAAGCTAAAGACACTTGATGTCAGCAACATTGTTTTGGCTGGCTTTATGACTCACATGTGCATCAACTCTACTGCGCGTGCCGGCTTCAACCATGGGTATAGTCCTACCATAATAGCCAGCACTACGGCCACACGTGCATTACCTATGGTAGGTGGCGATATGGTGCCGGCAAAAACAGTGCATGAAGCGTCGCTTGCTGCTGTGGCAGATTTATTTGCGCTGGTGCTGCCTGAAGTGATGAGTTTACCGAACTGAATGTAAGGCTTGTTCAGATAAGCAATTTGACGAGCATGCTCAATATTTTGTGATAATTATTGGATTGAAGGAATTATTTGCCTTCTCGGAATGGTCATTACCATTAGAATTCACATTGAAGAATGATAACTTAAAACAGTTTAATTCTATGATTTTGAACGCGATAAATTTGGCCCAATATGCCGTTTACCCTCTGCCTTGGCTTTCTCGCATTGCTTTTGTCGCTCGCTAAAGCGCGCTCGCTGTACCTCTGTGGTGCTCAAGTGGCAATGTGGGCATGATATACCCAGAACAAAATAAGGTGAAGTTTTGTCATTATCTGAAATTGGCATTTTGCAGGCTGTACATTGACCGTAGCTACCGACGTTTAAACCATGGCCGACAGACACGCGCTGATCAAAAACAAAGCATTCGCCATCCCACAGGCTCTGCTCAACTGGAATTGTTTCAAGATACTTTAATATGCCCCCATTCAGATGATAGACCTCATCAATGCCACTAGATAAAAGAAATGCGCTAGCTTTTTCACATCTTATGCCACCTGTACAAAACATGGCAATTTTCTTTTTATCATGAAGGGGTTGTTGCTGGCGAAACCAGTCAGGAAATTCGCTGAAGGTTTTGATGTCCGGTTTGATTGCGCCTTTGAAGCTGCCGATGCTCATCTCGTAATTATTACGGGTATCAATCACGACCACATCAGGATCGCTGATCAACTGGTTCCAGTCTGCCGCCGCTACGTACTTGCCAACGGAAATACTGGGATCAGCTTGCGGCTGGCGCATAGTGACAATTTCACGTTTCAACCGCACCTTCATGCGGTAAAAGGGGGAGGTATCACTGTAGGAGACTTTATATTGCAAATCTGCACACCCTGGCAAAGTCAGAATGTGCGCTATCATGACATCTATTCCTGACTGTGTGCCCGAAACTGTGCCATTGATGCCTTCCGGAGCAAGTAAAATGGTACCATAAAGGTCATTTGATTTACAGAGGGCCAAAAGTGGCATTTGCACAGCCAAACAATCGGTGATTGTGGCAAATTTATAGAATGCGGCAATGACAAAGGGCTTAGAACTCATAATCAGTCTTTATTAAAGCCGCTAAGGCTAGTAATCAATGCCGAGAACAACTTATCGATATGGACACACTATGACATTTTTGAAACGGCTTTGGAATTTTCTGGTAGGGCTGAAAAACGTTGTCGTTACACTGCTTGTGCTCGGTTTGCTGGCGTTACTGCTACGCTATGCATTTCATACTGAAAGCGCGCAAGTTCCCAATGGAAGTGTTTTGCGAGTGGCGCTGGATGGCTTTGTTGTCGAACAACGCACAGCCGTAAGTCCGCGCGAGGCACTGACCAGTTCAAATGGTCTCCCCAATGAAATTTTGCTTGCAGATTTATTACTGGCACTCGATCACGCTGCTAAAGATAGTCGCATTAAAGCGGCAACACTGGAACTTGATAATTTTGCAGGCGCTGGCCCTGCCACGCTTGAGTCTGTAGGTGAAGCTTTGGAGGCTTTCAAGCGTTCTGGTAAGCCCGTAATTGCTCATGGTATAGAGTTTTCGGATAAGCAATATTATCTTGCCGCTCATGCCAATGAAATTCAGCTCGATCCAATGGGTTCGGTGATGTTGCAGGGCTACGGCACATACCAGCTTTATCTGAAGAATGCGATTGACCGCCTGAAGATTAATGTGAACGTGTTTCGGGTTGGCAAATACAAATCTTTTGTTGAGCCATACACACGCACAGACATGTCACCGGAGGCCCGTGAGGCAGACAAAGCGCTGCTAGATACATTGTGGGAAACCTACACACAAGAAGTTGAGACCGCGCGCGAAAAAGGTTTCAAAGTGATGCCTTATATTAACACATTGGCCAGTGGTGTTTCTGCACTACAGGGCAACACTGCACAGTATGCATTGGATCATAAAGCCGTAGACAAACTGGCTGATGAAGCAACGTTTGTATCCTATATGCAAAAGCGCTATGGTCCCGGTGAAGACCAAGACGAGCTGGAAAGTTTTGCGCAGGTTTCCATCAACAATTATATAACGGCAACTAAAGCCGTGCTAACGACAAGCGGAGATGCCATAAGCGTTGTTTATGCAGTTGGTGAAATTGTCGATGGGGAGCATGGCTCAGGCACGGCCGGTGGCGACAGTGTTTCCCGACTTATTCATCAGGCAATCAATGACAGCAGCACCAAGGCCATCGTGTTGCGAGTTGATTCACCTGGTGGCAGTGTGTTTGCCTCAGAAAAAATTCGCCGCGCATTGCTTGACGCCAAAGCCAAAAAAATTCCAGTGATTGCGTCAATGGGTAGTGTAGCCGCCTCAGGTGGCTACTGGATATCCACAGCAGCTGATGAAATTCTGGCCGAACCTGCCACCATTACGGGCTCGATTGGTATTTTCGCTATAATTCCAACCTTTGAAAATACCCTTGGCATTGCAGGCGTTAAATCTGACGGGGTAGGCACAACAAAGTTTTCCGCGTCTGATGATATAACTCAGGCCTTTTCGCCAGATATCAAAACTTTTATTCAATCAACGACAGAAAATGGTTATGGCCAGTTTCTCAGTCGTGTGGCCGAAGCGCGGCATATGAGCGTTGCACAAGTCAATGAGATTGCACAAGGCAGGGTTTGGGCAGGCAGCACAGCACATCAGTTGAAGCTGATCGACCGGTTCGGTGGCCTCGATGAAGCACTGCGCACAGCTGCACGGCGTGCTGGCCTTAAATCCTGGCATATGAATGTTATACAGCAGTCCGAAAGCTTGCCATCGCAATTGCTGAAGATGGTCACCAGCAGGGGTGAAAGCCGCAGCACAGCGCCTTCTGCACGCGGCTTGGCAGGGATCGCAGCAGCCGACCAGTTGTCCCGTGCTGCTCTCCTACTGACTGGTCAATCACTGACAGATCGCAACGGACTTTATGCGTGGTGCCTAGAATGTTCAGTGCTAGCACCAACACATCAATTTGTGGCAAAAACTTCAGATAAAGTTGCATTGCTTCGAATGTTGGCTAACACGCAGTGAATTATAATTTGATATGTTATCATAATTTCTAGTACATATTATCTGGATAAATCCTCTTGATATATCCCAAGTCCGTTCTTTTTATTGGCACAGGAATCTCTTAGTAGTCTATTGTCAGAGTTTTGTTTTTTCACAGGGTTATTGTGAACTAGCAGCCGGCCATTACCTATGAATCCCTATAAACAAATATGAACTTTCTTTATACAATCTCACTGAGAGGCCTGCAGCATATTCTCAACCCGTACAAATTTCTCACGCGGTGAGCCCGCTCTTGCGTTAGCAATTTCTGCCGCCTCAATGTTCTTCCATCCAGCAAAACTGACGGCATAGAGATCGTTATCGGTAATCACTTTTCCCAAACCAGCTCTACCCTCATGAACACCAGATGATGGGTGCGCCATAATCAAATCTGCAATTGCATAGCCATCCGGTCGGTTGGTGCCGATGGTGCCGGTAGGGCCTCGCCTCGCCCAGCCGACACAATATATCCCACCTAATGCTCCAGAAGGTACTTCGATCAGGCCATCCACATTCATGAATCGGCCTTGATCATTATCAAATGGCACTCCGGCAATAGGGCTCGTGCGATAGCCGATGCAAGAAACGATCAACCCGCATGGCAGGTCGGTTATTTCGCCGGTGCCAATTGCTTTGCCATTTTCAACCCGGGTGCGCTCAAGCTGTATATGCTCTACACGACCATCTCCCGTCACAGCCACGGGCTTCGAGTAGAACCGGAAATTTATGCGCTTGGGTTTGTCATGAGCTGCGATCTCGGCAAACTTGCGCAAATGCACTATAACCTTGCGTAGCCCCGGATCAGCGTTATCTTCTGCACCGGCAGGTGGCATGTCAGAAGCATCCGTAACAGCTTTTGTATCATGCAATTCACCCAGCTCGCCGAGTTCTTTGGTGGTGAATGATGCATCGAGCGGCCCACGCCGTCCGATAATTGTTACTTGCCGAAGCGGGCTTTTATGGATGAGTTCAGCCGCAGGCCGCGCCAGATCAGATGTCGCCATTTCATCCGGCGTTTTCATCAACACGCGCGCCACATCAATGGCCACATTACCATTGCCAATAACCACCGCGTGCTCGAAGTTTAGCGATGGTGCGAGATCGGCAAAGTCAGGGTGGCCATTGTACCAACCGACAAAAGCCGCAGCCCCGATCACTCCTTTAAGCGTTTCCCCTTCTATACCCAGCGCCCTGTCACCTGGAGCACCGGTTGCCAAAACCACGGCATCGTAAAGTTTACGCAAATCAGCAACACTTACAGCATCGCCAATGTTTATATTACCAAAGAATGCAACATCGCCGTCATTGTGAGTTGCCTCAAACCGTCGCGTTACAGCCTTAATCGATTGATGATCAGGGGCGACGCCGGCCCTGATCAATCCATACGGTGTTGGCAAACGATCAATTATATCAACCTGTGCATCTGGTCGAGATTTTATGACGGCTTCAGCTGTATAATAGCCTGCAGGGCCAGAACCTATTATGGCAACTTTGAGTGGCATGACCTGAAATTTCCTTACGGCGAGTTTTTATATGATGTGTAAATTCATTTACATTTGCAAGATAAGATTTGAGCCAGCCCTGTAACGGCGGTTTGGATACATTCGAAGTTAGTCCCGTGCTCAGTTTTGGGCCGGGGGAGCAAGGTTGAAGGTGTTCATCGGTCGGCTGCGCGACGAAGTTCCTGAACGAGACGCTGTTCACCAGTCTGGCGCAAGCGCGCGCTGCGCTGTCGCTCTGGCACGACGATTACAACCTCATGCGCCCGCACAGCGTTCTGGGCTGGAAGACTCCTGCAAAAATAGCATCACAACTCCAAAGGTCCAACGAAAGCAGTAGAAAGAAATATCTGAAAATATAAGGCTTGGCATTCCCGCCAGCCTCAGCCATCAACAACAAGGACTCTATTTATGGCTAGACGTTCATATGGAGCTTGGTCAAATTACCCACCACGCATCGAAAATATTCAACATATTTACTTACAATTAATAAATGTTTTTGCAAGCCCGAAATATAGTTAATGCCAAACTGAGCCACCTGCTCTTTAGTTGACACATGCGCCACAACATTTCATATATCGCGCATCACAAGACGGCATAAAACCGTCTATTGATGTAACCCAAGGAACCTCATTCATGATCACCCCTGTGATGCCCGTTTATGCTCGTGCCAATATCGAAGTGGATCATGGCGAGGGGGTTTATCTGTACGATGCGGCCGGCCACAAGTATCTCGACTTTGCTGCTGGTATTGCAGTTAATGTTGTGGGGCACGGGCACCCGCATCTGGTGAAGACTATGCAGGCGCAGGCAGCAAAGCTCTGGCACACATCGAACCTCTACCGCATTCCCGAGGGCGAGCGGCTGGCTGAGCGGTTGCGCGAAAATACGTTTGCCGACACGATGTTTTTCACCAACTCCGGCGCTGAGGCGTGGGAGTGTGCCGTGAAAGTGGCGCGGGCCTATCAGGGCGCTGTTGGCCATCCGGAAAAATTTCGTATCATCACCTGTTCAAATGCGTTTCATGGCCGCACGCTGGCGGGCATTGCGTCCACCGATCAGGAGAAATTGCGCAAGGGTTTTGAGCCATTGCCGGATTGGTTCAAGGTGGTGCCGTTCAACAATCTTGCTGCACTTGAGGCAGCGATTGATCCGAGTGTCGGGGCGATCAAGTTTGAACCGATTCAGGGTGAGGGCGGTGTTACAGCAGCGACACAGGAGTTTATGCGTGGCGCGCGTGCACTTTGTGACAAACACGACCTGCTGCTCATACTAGATGAAATCCAGTGCGGTGTCGGACGCACCGGCAAATTTTTCGCTTATGAGCATTATGGAATTGAGCCGGATGTCATGTGTATTGCAAAAGGCATCGGCGGTGGCTTTCCGATGGGAGCCTGTCTGGCGACAGAGCGTGCCGCGAAAGGCATGACCATCGGCACGCATGGCTCCACGTATGGTGGCAACCCGATGGCTATGGCCATTGGCAATGCAGTGCTCGACGTGGTGCTGGAGCCGGGCTTTATGGAGCATGTTACTGCGATGGGCCAGCGGCTTGAACAGTCACTGCTGCAAATGATTCCCAATCACGAGGATATTTTTGTGAATGAGCCGGTGCGCGGCATGGGCCTGATGCGCGGCATAAAAGCCAAAGTGCCAAGTCGGGATTTTGTCAATCATGCACGGGCGTCAGGCATTATGGCCGTGGCCGCCGCCGGTGATGTGGTGCGGCTTTTACCGCCGCTGATTATTGAAGAAAAACATATCGCCGAAGCCATGGACAAACTGTCGGCGGCGGCCCGCAGCTACCCTGTTGCCAAAGCTGCGTGAGCAAAATTACCCCAGAGCAACAACCTTTTATTGACAACGTTTTGCCGTTCCAGATCGAGACACTGGATGTGCGTGGCAGGTTTGTGCGGCTGGGGCCGGTTTTGAATAATGTGCTTGCCGCTCACCAATATCCGGCACCGGTTGCCTTTCTGCTCGCTGAAGCTTTGGCGTTGACAGCCCTGCTGGGGTCGGTGCTGCGCGACGGCGGCGCGCAAGTGACCATTCAGGCGCGCTCTGATGGGCCAGTGCGCTTGCTAGTGACAGATTATCTGGTGAGCGATAAGGGCGTCGGGCACATTCGCGGCTATGCAGAATTCGATGCGGCTAAAATCGCTGCCTTGCCATCAACAACGCGACTGGAACAATTATGTGGTCACGGTCATCTTGCACTCACTATTGATCAACCCGGCGAAAACGATCGCTATCAGGGCATTGTGCCGCTTGAAGGTGTTGATTTGAGCGAAGCCACCCAAACTTATTTTGAGGCCTCCGAGCAGCTGCCGACCGTTTGCAAGCTCGCTGCACGACACAACGAGCAAACCGGACTTTGGTCGGCAGGTGGGTTGCTTGTGCAACATCTGGCGCGCAGTGAGGCAGGTGGTGAGCGCTTGTTTGCATCAGATGCTTACCCCAACTGGCTCTACGCGAAGGCGCTGGCAAGCACTATCAAGGCCGTTGAGCTTTGCGACCAGTCACTGTCTTTGACAGATTTGATCTGGCGCCTGTTTCATCAGGATGAGCCGCGCATTTTCCCGGCTCTTGGCATCACCAAAGGCTGCCGCTGCACCCGCGAGCGCATTCAGGGGGTTCTCAGACAATTCAGTTTTGAGGAGCTGGTCGATATGCGCGAGCCGGATGGATCGTTCAAACTCAACTGTGCGTTTTGTAGCAAGGATTGGATTATTGAACGGCCGGAGGAACACACCTGAATTTGATGCAAACGTAAATTATGCTATTGTCGTCTTAACAACATTTCAAAGGACATTTTATGCTCGACACACAGGACCGCAGCGTATTTTCACCGGAGCATGAACAATTCCGCGATAGTGTGCGTAAAATGTTCGCGCGCGAGTTGGAACCCAATATTCAGACCTGGGAAGCGGCAGGCAAAGTGAGCAAAGACTTCTGGTTGAAATGCGGGGAGGGGGGTCTGCTGTGCCCCACCGTACCGCCGGCATATGGTGGCCTCGGGTTAGATTTTGGCTATAACGCCGTGATTGACGAAGAGATTGGCTATTCAGGATGCAGTGCTGGCATCACCTTGCAGTCAGACATTGTGGCGGATTATCTGGTGGCCTACGGTTCGGAAGAGCAAAAACTCAAATGGCTGCCGCGCATGGTGAGTGGCGAGACGATCACGGCGATTGCCATGACTGAACCAGGTGCGGGATCAGATCTGCAGGGCATCCGCACCACGGCCAAGCGCGATGGCAACCATTATGTCATCAATGGTTCAAAAACTTACATCACTAACGGCCAGAATGCTGATCTCATCATTGTGGTGGCCAAAACGCAGCCGGAGCTGGGTGCCAAGGGCACCTCGCTCATTCTGGTTGAGTCAGATCGCGAGGGTTTTGAACGCGGTCGTAATCTTGATAAAATTGGCCAGCATTCAGCCGACACGTCGGAGTTGTTTTTCAAGGATGTGCGAGTGCCGATGACTAATTGTCTTGGTGAGGAGAACATGGGTTTTATATATCTGATGAGCCAGCTGCCGCAGGAGCGGCTTTCGATTGCGATTGCTGGTCAGGCCTCCGCCCAGCGCGCATTTGATGAAACCGTTGTGTTTGTTAAAGACCGTAAGGTGTTTGGCAAAACCGTATTTGATTTCCAGAATACAAAATTTGTGCTTGCGGATTTGAAAACAAGTTTACAGGTCGGTTGGGCACATATTGATCATTGCCTGGCGCGCCACTTGAAAGGCAAACTGACAGCTGCAGAAGGGTCGGCGGCCAAGCTCTGGCACACAGAGTTGCAGTGGGATGTGGTTGATGCCTGCCTGCAACTTCACGGTGGTGCTGGTTACATGAATGAATATGCGATAGCGCGGCTATGGCGCGATGCCCGGGTGCAGCGCATCTATGGCGGCACATCAGAAATCATGAAAGAGGTTATCAGTCGGACAATATAAACTGACAGAGTTTGCCAACAATATTTGAAGTGACAAAGTAAAGAGTGTATTCGTTTGTCTATCCTGTTAACCCACTCGCGTTGCCCACAACTCCACAGGCTCAACAAAAGCAGAAGAAAGAAATATTTGAAATATTAAGGCGCGGCATTCCCGCCAGCCTCAGCCATCAAGAACAAGGACTCTTCTTATGAATGAACGCCAAAACAGGGCCAGTTCACCCAAAAGAATATCACTAACAACCTAAGCTAAAATGACGAAAATTTACATATTACACTTTCAATGTCAAATTTAACAAAAACTTTAATATGACCCAGAAAACAATTCTTTTCATCTCGGATAATTTTTCCCCTATCGTCGGTGGCACGCCGACTGTTTATCATCAAATATGTTCGAGAAATTCTGAACTTGTCTATGGCTTGAGTTCCACACACACCATGGGTGCAGAAAAGGCAGGTTGGCGGGAATATGATGCCAGATGCGGATATGCCATGCAGAGACTTAAATATCTTAAATCACCAGAACGCGCCGCGTCAGGCGAACGGCTAATTGGATTGATGTCAGGGATACTTTATGAAGTGGGCTTTGCAGCAATAATATTCTTAACGCTGGCTCAAATCTTTTGGAAAAAAAAGATAACATCTGTTTGTATAGGAGAACTTGTTTATTGTGGTTGGATCGGACTCGTATGTAAATATATTTTTTGCAAAAAACTCATACTCTATTGTCATGGTGAAGAGTTGACAATTGCACACAACACACGGGCTGGATCACTTCGTCAAATTGTGCTGCAAAAAGCCGATATAATTATTGCCGTTAGCCGGTTTTGCTCTGATGCCATTGTATCGAAATACGGGATTAATCCTGTGAAAATAAAAATTCTTACAAATGGCGTTAGCTTAGAAGATTTTTATCTGCCAGACACAGCAAAGCAAAACTTGAAGAATTCTGGATATGAAAATAAGAAAATAATTCTTGCGGCTGGTCGGCATGTGCCTCGCAAGGGTTTTGATGCTCTCATTAATGCATTGCCAGCTCTTATTCAACGCATGCCGAATGTGCACCTGATTGTTTTGGGGGAAGGTCCTGAAACAAACAATTTAATATCTCTTGCAAACACATTGAACATGTCTGCTCATGTTGAATTTAAAGGTAAGGTTTCCGCTTCTTCGTTACGACATCACTATCAGATGGCAGACGTGTTTGTGATGCCAAACAGAACCATGCCGGATGGTGATACGGAGGGGTTTGGTCTGGTTTTTCTTGAGGCCAACGCTTGTGGCACTATCAGTGCGGGTGGGACAGCGGGTGGTGCAATTGAGGCCATTAAATTGGCATATCAGGCTATAGCGTTGAATATGCGCGAGCCAATTCCTGGCAAAAAAGTGCAGACCTCTTTCGCGACATTGTCATGATTGCATAGCTGATACTCTTGACGCCGTGATTTAATGCTTTACCGTTAAAGTTATGGTTTATAGTTTTACCAGTGATGCACTACAAGACATCGGCGCGACAGATGATGAGGATTTTGACATTCTTGAGGCGGCACTTGTTCTCGCAAGCCTGGACCATCCTGAAATTTTACTGGAAAGCTATCGTGCACATCTGGATCAGCTTGTCGAAGATTGTGGCACACTGGGAGCAACAGCGCATGATGCAGATACACAAGCTGCCGTATTGTCTTCGATTATTGCTACACGCTACGGCTATACAGGCGACAGTCAAACGTATGACGACCCTGCCAATGCCAACTTAATTGAGGTTATTGATCGGCGGCTTGGTTTGCCGGTGGCTCTCGGTATTATTTATATTGGAGTAGCCAGGCGGCTTGGATGGGAGAGCTTCGGTCTTAATGTGCCAGCGCATTTTCTTGTCTGTGTCGGTCTTGATACGCAATCTGTAGTGGTTGACCCGTTTGATGATGGTCGCTTGCTTGATGCTGATAAACTTCCCGAACGTTTGATTGGTCTGGGTATATCGCCCGACCAGCTTGATCAGGTGCAGCTTCCGGTGTTGCCGGACCGTGCCGTGCTGGTGCGTTTGCTGAATAATCTATCGACACGCGCAGAACTGAGTGGCGATCTGCCGCGTGCACTTGAATTGCATATGCGGATGACCAGTCTTGCGCCTTGCTATACAGGGTTGTGGTGGGAACGCGCTAGGCTTGAGCAAATTCTTGGTCAACTGAGTGCCGCGCGCGCGTCTCTTACAAATATGCTGGAAACTACACACGATATTGAACTTGAAAAGCGCATTCGACTAGCGCAGGTTGTGCTTGCCAGATCCCTGAATTAAAGTTTTTACTCATATATTCGACTCAACCAAAGGCTTATCATGACTTTGCGCGTCGCAGTTCAAATGGACCCGATAGAAGCTGTTAACATTAACGGTGATTCAACATTTGCGTTGATGCTCGAGGCAATGGCGCGCGGCTATCAATTGTTTCATTACACGCCGGATCAGCTTAGCTATGTTGAGGGAGAGGTTGTTGCCACAGCGCGACCGATCACTGTGCAGAAAGTGCAAGGTTCACATTTTACGGCTGGTGACAGTCTGCGAATAAGCCTAAAAACTGACGTTGATGTGGTGCTGCTGAGACAAGACCCGCCGTTCGATCTCGCCTACATAACCACCACGCATCTACTTGAAATGATCCAGCCGGATACATTGGTGGTGAACGACCCTGCCTCTGTGCGCAATGCGCCGGAAAAACTCTTTGTAACAAAATTTCGTGAACTGATGCCACCAACGCTGATCAGCCGCTCTCGTTCTGAAATTGCACGTTTTCGTTCTGTTCATAAAGATGTGGTGATCAAGCCACTTTATGGCAATGCGGGCACGGCTGTGTTCTTCATGGGCGAGAATGACCCTAATGCAGCAGCGCTGATAGAAATGTTCGAAGTCTTAGACCGCGCCCCTTATATGGTGCAGAAATTTCTGCCGCAGGTAAGTGAGGGCGACAAGCGCATTGTGATTGTGGATGGAGAGGTTGCCGGTGCTATCAACCGCTTGCCAAAATCTGGTGAAATCCGCTCCAACCTTGCGGCAGGTGGTGTTGCCGCTGAAACGGTTTTATCTGCGCGAGACAAAGAGATTTGTGCTGCAATCGGCCCTGACCTCAAACGCATGGGGCTGGTGTTTGTTGGTATTGATGTAATTGCCGGACATTTGACCGAGATTAATGTGACCTCACCAACAGGAATTGTGGCAATTGATAAGTTCAGCGGCGGCAATACTGCCGGGCGAATTTGGGATGCAATTGAGCGACGGCAATCGTCGTTCTGAATTCATTTCTTGATTTATGAATGTATCAGTTTTAGTTTCAGCGAGCTGGCCAACATCTACAAAACCGATATCTTTGTTTTCGATAGTCGCCCCTGCTTTAAGTTTGGCACCGGTCAGCACGTCCACCTAGAATAACCTTTTGTGCACCAGCAAGCTTTTGCCGCGTCAATCACCTGTTTCAATTTTATCACAAACCTTGAAAATGCACAGCGCCAGCCAATGTGGCACGCATAATGCGCAAATCTTTAAGCACGTTTGCAGTATCCAGTTGCGGCTGAACATCGAAGCGATTTTGCACAGTTGACACTGTTGCTGGCGCATCGTGTGGCTCTGGTATTATGGTAGCAAAATCTTCATTCAATTCTAGAGTAGGATCTTGAGGCGGTGCATTGTCATCTTGCGAACCTCTGTACACGCCTAGCCTTGCAGGCCCTTGCTCGCGCAATAATTTCTGTACACCGCGTATTGTGTACCCATCTGTATATAGAAGGCGATTTATAGAGCGCAGCAAATGCAAATCTTCAGGGCGATAATAACGACGATTGCCGCCACGTTTCATTGGTTTTATTGCTGAGAACTTGCTCTCCCAAAATCTGAGCACGTGCTGTGGCACCCCAAGTTCTTCGGAAACTTCACTGATTGTACGAAATGCCGTTACAGATTTTTCTGTCATGTCACTAAAAGTTACTTAAGAAGTTTTTTCGATAGAGGCCGCAAGTGTAGCTGTGCCCGTGTTGATCTGCTCCCGCAGGATTTGGCTCGGGCGAAAAGTCAGCACTCGGCGAGGATCAATGGGCACTTCCTGGCCAGTTTTAGGATTGCGACCTACACGACCGTTTTTCTTGCGCACAACAAAAGTACCAAAGGAAGACACTTTTACATTCTCACCATTTTCGACAGCTTTCGATATTGTTTCCAATACCTGCTCCACGAGCATAGCGGACTCTGTGCGTGAAAGGCCGAGATCGTGATTAACGGCTTCCGTTAGCTGTGCACGTGTCAGTGTATCTTTATCCATGATCTCACCTTTATTTTTAACCCTAAAATTAAATATTACACCAACTTAGAAAATTGGTCAAATTGAACACCATACAATAAATTCTTAAGACACATGATTGAAATCTACTACCATCTGACCAAAGCTGCGCCCCATGTAAAACCACCCCCCATCGCTTCAAACATCAAAAGATCGCCCGGTTTTATGCGCCCATCGTTGACTGCCACATTGAGTGCCAGTGGCACGGAAGCTGCAGATGTATTGGCGTGTCGGTCAACAGTCACTATCACGCGGTCAACATTCATGCCAAGTTTGGTTGCGGTGGCTTCCAGAATGCGGCGATTGGCTTGGTGCGGTACAATCCAGTCTATATCAGCAGGCATAAATCCAGAGTCAGCAAGGGTATCGCCAACAACGGCTGTCAGATTTGTTACCGCGTGACGGAAAACTTCACGGCCTTTCATGCGCAGGTGGCCAACTGTGCGAGTTGATGACGGGCCACCATCAACGTACAGCAGATCATGGTGCCGACCGTCTGAGTGCAAACGTGTCGCCAATATCCCCCGATCTGTCTTGCTGTTTTGCGCTTTTTCGGCACGCAGCACCACTGCACCAGCGCCGTCACCAAACAACACGCAGGTGCCACGATCAGTCCAGTCCAGCAAGCGACTGAATGTTTCGGCTCCAATCACCAATACATTTGTTACTTGGCCGGCCTTGATAAAATTATCAGCAACAGCCAATGCATAAACAAAGCCTGAGCAGACAGCCTGTACATCAAAGGCAAATCCACGAGTCATGCCAAGTTTATGCTGAACCTTTGTGGCCACCGATGGAAAGGTTTCATCTGGCGTCGCCGTGGCTACCACAATCATATCAATGGCTTCAGCTGGAATGCCAGCGTGGCTCAGCGCCTGTTTGGCGGCTTCCGTGGCAAGGTCGGAGGTCATTTCCCCATCAGCCGCAATATGTCGCTGGCGTATGCCGGTGCGCTCAACAATCCATTCGTCCGTTGTCTCAACTGTTGCTGCCAATGCCGCATTCGTCAGAATTTTCTCAGGCAAATAACTACCGACAGCAATCACCTGACTGCGCCACCTGACGTGTAACTCGCTCATAGGGCTTGCACCAGCAAGGGAGGCACTGGCGCACTGACATGCACTGTGCCTATGTCATGGGCAATACGCTCGCCAAGATTGTCAGCAATCAGGTCAAGCGCGACCCCTATAGCGCTGGCAAAGCCAGATGCGCTTGCACCCCCATGGCTTTTCACTACTAAACCATTCAACCCAAGAAAAACGGCGCCATTATGATTATTGGGGTCAAGATGGTTGCGCAAGGACGAGAGCGCCGTGCGCGAAAACAGATATCCAAACTTTGTCCAGAGTGACGCCTGAAAGGCCTGACGCAGAAGCGATCCCACCAGTTTCGCGGTACCCTCAGCCGTTTTAAGCGCAATATTGCCTGAAAAGCCATCGGTAACGACCACATCCACATCGCCACTGCCGATCTTGTCGCCTTCAACAAAGCCAACAAATTCAAGTGCCAAATTGGTATTATCGCGCAAGCGATTGGCGGCGTCACGAAGCGCTTCGGTGCCTTTCATTTCTTCAACACCAATATTGAGCAGCGCTACTTTTGGTCTTTTGAGGCCAAGTACCGTTCGCGCAAAGGCAGCACCCATAACAGCAAATTCTACCAAGTTATCAGCCGAACATTCAGTATTAGCGCCAAGGTCCAACATAACGCACTCAGCTCTAACAGTTGGTAAGAGTGATGCTAACGCTGGTCGGTCAATACCGGTCATGGTGCGCAAGGCAAATTTGGCAATTGCCATCATTGCGCCCGTGTTGCCAGCTGACACAGTTGCATGCGCACGTCCTTCTTTCACAGCAGCTATGGCGAGCCCCATGCTCGATGTGCGCGAACGGCGCAAGGCCTGACTTGGCTTATCCGTGCCAAGCACGACTTCCTGTGTATGAAATATAGTGGAAATTGTTTGTAATTTTGGAAATCGAAGCATAAGTGGCTCAATTTCGGCCTTATTCCCGTAAAATTGAAACTGTATGTTAGGATGAAGGCAGCGCGCCTCTTCGGCAGCTGGCACAATTACGGCGGGGCCTACGTCACCGCCCATCGCATCGAGAGCGATTATGGGAAATGGTGACATGTCTGCACGCGCTATACGTTAATAAGTTCAGGCTGCAGCTTCTTTAACATCCCGACCATCATAATGGTTGCATGCACCGCAAATATGATGAGGAAGCTTGAGTTCGCCACAATTCGGGCATTCCTGATGGCTTGCAGCTGTCAAAGCGTGGTGGCTTCGGCGCATATTGCGGCGTGAAGGTGAGGTTTTACGTTTTGGCACCGCCATGATACTGATCCTTATGAGTTTTTCTTCAACTCGCACTACAGCGAGCCGTTTTGGTCAAGCACAATATAATAATGATTTTTGGAACTGAAGCAACCAAAGAGTTTTAATTACATCAATATATCTTTTCAGACCAGTCCTTTTAGTTTTGCAAACGGGTTGCGGACCAGTGCTGCAGCCTCTTCCGTAATAATACCCAATTCAGGCAAAACCGTATCAACATCATGCGCTCGGGGCCATGGATCAAGCGCGAGGCCCAGACTTTGAGCGGCAACCTCACCAATATCTATACCTGCTGGATCCAGCGGCTCAATGTCGAGGTCATTTATGGATAATTCTAATTCAGAATGAGGGTTAGCTTCAACTTCAGCGCGAAACAAAAGATTAAAGCTTGTCTCTACCGAGCTTGCATAGGTCGCGTTGCTAACCCTGCAATTATACGTTGGCAGCGCCTTGACCCAGCCGCTGACCAGCACATCCTGGCCTTGCGCAAAAAGCGTCGCCTCACCTATGAAATCAGCAAGACTGACGAGATAAAAACGTTTTGCAAGGTTCGCGCATACCTCCGAGTCGGGTTCCAGAGTCACATTGAGTGCTTTGGTACTAATTCGATCTAGACCAATCATAAGATGATATTCCGGATTATTCATGGCAAAACCCCAATTTTACCATGCGCAATATCGCCAGGATCAAGTTTAGCCAGATATGCAAAAATTAGTCTGATCTTTGCAATAAGCAGAGGCGTGTCTGCCGTATCGCTTCGGTATATGTTGCGTGTTACAGCTTCGGCCAGAATTGTGGGTTCAGCCTCATCCATCAAGGCTGTGCGATAAGCACCCAGACGGCCCAGAAACGCCTCTGCCATACGTTGAACATGCTTACCAACGCTCAAATCCCCAACACCAATCTCGCGCATCGAGCGGTCCATATCGGTCACGAATGTTTCGATCAGGTGTTGGCCAAAGCCTTGCACAGCTTCGCCCTCACCTTCAAGCCGGATGAGCGCCAGCGATACCATCAGCGCAATCATGTCAAAGCGACCATCAATGGTATCGGGCACTTTAGCGATTGTGTAAAACCATGGTGTGCGTGCCCAGTCTACAAGTTTGTTGTAGAGTGGTTCAGTCAAACCTGTGGTTTTTTTACTAAACAAATTGGTCAGAAACGACACGGCTTATCCTTTGTGTGCAACTTTTGGGCATAATTAGCCTTGTGTGGAGAGTTGACGGACGGCACAGCCATTGTCATGATCTACAAGTAATATGGTGATTTATTGATTATGTCATCAATGTTTTTATATTTATGATTTGGAATTTTTCATGGGTTTTTCAACTCACCTTGTTTTTGTGGCGCTAACCAGCGCTTTGGTATGCGGTACTGCTCCCGGTTGTTCGCGCATTCGCGATGCGAAAGGCTATATCTCGGATGATACACAAATTGCGACGCTAAAAGCTGGTATTGATAACAAAGCTTCAGTTGAGAAAACACTTGGCAAGCCCAGTGTGGTTTCGGAATTTGATAATAATACTTGGTATTATCTCAGTCAGAATACAGCGCAAATTGCTTTTATGCTGCCGAAACCAACGAAACATCAGGTTTTGGTGGTGACGTTCAATGACAAAGGCAACATGCTGAAAATTGAGAAAAAAGGCCTAGAGCAGATTGTCGCAGCGTCGCAGGCTTCTGGTAAAACGCCGACACGCGGTAAGGAGCTCGGCTTTTGGTCGCAATTGTTTGGTGATTTTGGTAATGGTAACAGCAGTCCTAAAAAGGGCGACAAAGGTGGCGAAGGCGGGGACGGCGGGGACGGCGGGGACGGGGGCTAAATTTTATGAAAACACGTGCAGCCGTAGCGGTTGATGCCGGTAGACCCCTGATCATAGACGAAGTTGATTTGGAGGGACCAAAAGCTGGCGAAGTGCTGGTTGAAATAATGGCGACAGGTGTTTGCCATACGGACGCCTACACGTTGTCCGGTAAGGATTCTGAAGGGCTTTTTCCGTCAATTCTTGGTCATGAAGGTGCAGGCATTGTCCGTGAGGTAGGGGCAGGGGTCGCTTCTTTAAAAGCCGGGGACCACGTGATACCGCTCTACACGCCGGAATGTCGCCAGTGCAAAAGCTGCCTTAGCCGTAAAACCAATTTATGCACAGCCATTCGTGCTACACAAGGCCAGGGTTTGATGCCGGATGGCACGTCGCGGTTCAGCCGCAACCGTTCGCGCGTCTTTCACTACATGGGCTGCTCGACATTTTCCAATTTCACGGTGATGCCAGAAATTGCGTTGGCAAAAATTCGTGCCGATGCACCCTTTGATAAGATATGCTACATTGGTTGTGGCGTTACCACCGGCCTTGGCGCAGTAATGTATACTGCAAACGTTCAAGCCGGTGATAATGTTGCGGTTTTCGGACTTGGTGGTATTGGCCTTAATGTCATCCAAGGCGCGCGGATCGTCGGGGCTGACAAGATTATCGGCATTGATATCAATCCAGCGAAGCAGGAGATAGCCCGCAAATTTGGCATGACTCATTTCATTAACCCGGAAGAGGTTGGTCGTGACAAGGTGGTGCAAGCGGTGGTGGATTTAACCGGTGGCGGTGTTGAGTACTCTTTTGATGCCACCGGCAATATCCATGTAATGCGACAAGCACTGGAATGCTGCCATCGCGGCTGGGGTGAGTCGATAATTATCGGTGTTGCTGAATCGGGCCAGGAAATTGCCACGCGGCCTTTCCAGCTGGTCACCGGCAGAGTGTGGCGGGGCACGGCCTTTGGCGGTGCGCGGGGTCGTACAGATGTGCCAAAAATTGTTGACTGGTATATGGACGGTAAAATAAATATTGATGACCTTATAACACACGTTATGCCACTTGATGAAATCAACACAGCCTTAAATCTCATGCACGAGGGCAATTCCATTCGTAGCGTCGTGACATTTTGAATTTAACCCCAGGGAGAAAACTATGTTCAGCCACATAATGCTCGGTGCCAACAGCATCGAGGAATCAAAGAAATTTTATGATGCCGTGCTTGGTGCTATTGGCGTGAAGCCTGGCACAATAGATCCAAAAGGTCGGGTCTTTTATGTAACCAAGGAAGGCGTTTTTTCGTTGAGCAAACCGATCAATGGCGAACCCGCTGGTGGTGGCAATGGCAGCACCATCGGCTTTACTGTTGACGGGCCTGAACAAGGCAGTGCCTGGCACGCTGCGGGTATCGCCAATGGCGGCACCACGTGCGAAGATCCCCCCGGATTGCGCGAAGGTAATGGCTTTAAGGTGTACCTGGCTTATTTGCGCGATCCGTCTGGCAATAAGATTTGTGCCCTGCACCGGATGAGCTGAACCTAAATTAAAAAAGGAGAAACAGAATGAGCATATTTACGCATATCATGGTTGGTGCCAAAAATCTTGCTGCATCAACAAGCTTTTATGATGCAGCACTTGCACCTCTGGCTGTTAAAAACCTTGGCCCGTTAGGGGATAAAATTATGATGTATGGCAAGAACTCGCCAGAATTTATGGTCACTATGCCTGCAAATGGTGAACCGGCAACACACGCCAACGGCGGCACTCTGGGTTTTGCCGCGGCCAGCCGTGCAGCGGTCAATGCGTTCCATGCCGCTGGTCTTGCCAGTGGTGGCACCTGCGAGGGCGCTCCTGGTCCACGCCCTTGGGCTCCAACGGCATATGGTGCTTATCTGCGCGATCCGGCTGGCAACAAGATTTGTGCTTACACGATGGTCGCAGATTAAACCTTAATTTGCATGGCACTGGAAATCCTCTCTGCAGCTAAAACCTTTGGCGGCATCATTCAATATTGTCGTCATCAATCGGTGTGCACAAAAACGCCCATGCGTTTTTCTGTCTTCACCCCGCCGCAAGCCACCTGTGGCAAAGTGCCTATCCTTTGGTGGTTGTCCGGCCTCACCTGCACGGAGGATAATTTCACGGTGAAAGCCTGCGCCTATCGCACGGCAGCCGAACTGGGTTTAATGATTGTTGCGCCCGATACCAGTCCGCGCGGTGACACTGTGCCTAACGATGAGGCTTATGACTTCGGGCAAGGTGCTGGCTTTTATGTCGATGCCACCGAAACGCCCTGGGCTGAGTATTTTCAAATGTACAGTTATGTTACTGAAGAATTGCCAGCGCTTGTGTTTGAAAATTTTCCCGCTGACCCAATCCACCAGGGTATCTCTGGCCACTCAATGGGTGGACATGGCGCCCTTACGATTGGTTTGAAAAACCCTAGTGTGTACAAAAGCGTTTCAGCCTTCTCACCAATCGTCGCGCCCAGCCAATGCCCGTGGGGTATAAAGGCAATGGGCGGATATCTTGGGCCTGATCGCACGACATGGCGCCCTTATGACGCCTGTGCGCTGATCGAAGATGGCGCGCGCTTGCCAGATATACTCATTGACCAAGGGCTGGCCGATACTTTTCTGGAGAGCCAGTTGAAACCGGCGCTACTGGAAGCGGTTTGCGCGAAGGCTAAGCAACCTCTTACACTGCGGCGGCAAGAAGCGTATGATCACAGTTATTTTTTCATAGCGACGTTTATCGAGGACCACTTGCAATGGCATGCGAAGAGACTGAAATAATTTCAGCATTTTAATAAGCGATGCTAAGTTTTTATAGAAGCCCATAACATTTTGAACTGCCTGATCAATCTACCCGACAAGATATTCTTGCGTTCGGAATAATCCCTTGCAAGCACGACTTGCAAATCAACAGCTAGAGTATCTTGTCGCATTTTTAAAATCATTTTTGGGATTTTTAAAACAGTGTTTCTTTGAATGGCTGTTAGTACAACGGCATAATAAGTGCCTACTTGCCTTGCTTGTTGATCATACCTGCCAGTAAGGCAATAGGCCATGGCTTCGGCGAGAGCGCCGCCAGTTGCAGCAGCATAAGCTTCAATTGCCTCTACAGTGTGCGGCCCTTCCCTATAGAGTTCTACAATCCGACCATCAATCATCTCGTGCATCAGTGTGAGCGGCACGGCTTTAATAACAGCCTGATCAACAAACGCCTGCAATATCGGGTGCGCTGGTGTGATAGCATCAACCCACAATTCACTTAGTCTGTCACGCCACCAGACGAGTTTGATTTCAGCCAGCATAGGTTCACGCGCCGTGTCGATAATGCGTGATAGGTCAAGGTTGAATGCCAGTAACGCAAATAAAGCAGCGCGTTTGCTTGCTGGTGCATAGTGCACTGTTAACCAGCGTTCATAATCAAAAGATTTTACCTGTTGTTGAAGCGTAATGTTTTTGTCAGTATTTTTAGCCATAGTGCGGGATAGCGTTTATTTCATCTCGCGCCAAGCACCACCCGACCTCGTATCATAGCATGGCCACTTCATGGCTTGGTTTTGAACACATTTGTCAACCATTTTGCTCTCTAAGCGTGATTGTAGCGCTTGCAACATAATATTAAGGAAAACGGTAATGAAAATTTTAGCTTTAGCAACTTTGATTGCTATTACACCTGTTGTAGCACACGCTGATATGTTCAACGGGCCTTATGTAGGCGCGCAACTTGGTTGGGAAAACAATAAGGTTGATCCACTCTCTAAACTTCCTGCCAACGTTGGCTCGTTGATCACCTCTGCCACAAGCGCTAAAAAATCTGGCTTGAGTTATGGTATTAACGGAGGCTACGATGTGACGTTGGCTAGCAAGTTTGTGTTGGGAGGCGAAGGCGCCCTGTCCCTCACTTCAGGTAAACTCAATCAAGCCGTTACCCTAACGGATGGCACTAATCTTAGCATAAACAGCAAAGTAAAATATACTTGGGAGCTTTCCGGCCGTGCCGGATATTTGTTGGCACCAAACGCTCTGCTGTTTGCAAGAGCTGGCTATGCCCAAAACAAAATTCGCTTTGATATACCTGTATCGGCAACGAACCTTACAGACATAAACATAACTGGCAATCGCGGTGGTTTTCTGGTTGGCGGCGGTCTTGAGTATGGCCTTAGTAAAAACCTGTCAGCGCGTGCTGAATATCGCTATGTTGATTTCAAAAGCGCATCAAACCGTAATCAGATTTTGTTTGGCTTGGGATACCACTTCTAAAAGCATACTGGTTTAAAATTAGAATAACCCCGTTTGCGATATGCAGACGGGGTTATTTTTTGAGGTATACCGTTGCTATAATTTAAACAAAACGCGCAACCACATCTCGATAGCTCCGCGATACTTTCACTTGGGCACCCGACCCTAATGTTAGAAAACATTCTCCGTTAGTATGCGGCTTGACTTCTTTTACCTGATCAAGATTGACAATTGTTGAACGGTGAATGCGTTGAAATTTTTTGGGATCCAGCCTACGTTCCAAGTCTTTCATGGTCTCACGCAAGATGTAGGTTTGGCCACCGGAATGGATGCACATATAATCTCCTGCCGCATCGATGCGCTCGATATGTTCAATCTCAATACGGAAAATTTGGCCACGATCACGGATGTTTATGATGCGCTCGAAGTTACTGTGCATGTCTTGTGCGACCGGCACCTGATCAGGGGCTACGGCTTCAATGACGGCACGCAAACGGTCGGCTTCAGCACGCGCATTTTTGCTGGCCAGCCTTTCGCGTACGCGCATAATAGCTGTGTTCAGCCTGCCAACCTCAACGGGCTTCAGAAGATAATCCACAGCCTGAGCTTCAAATGCGCGTATGGCATGATCATCAAACGCAGTCACAAACACAATAAGCGGAGGCTCCATGTCCAGCAGGCCTTGCACCACGCCAAAACCATCGAACCCGGGCATTTGAATGTCAAGAAACACCAGATCGGGCTTCAAAGTCTTGATCGACTTAATCGCCTCGCGGCCATTGGCGCAGGTACCAATAATTTCGATATCAGGGTAGGCGGCAAGGCGCATGCTTAGGCCTTGCACGGCCAAGGGTTCATCATCAACTACCAGTGTTCGGATCATGCTCATTCTGCGGCTTCCTTATAGGGGGTGGAGTGATAAAATTCTGGCTCGTCGTCGCTACTTTTGGGCAGGGTTATAGTCACACACGTGCCATGCGGTTCGTTGCCGGAAATATGAAACCTTGCCAGTCCACCAAACACCTGCAACAATCGTTCTCGCGTGTTGGCAAGGCCCACACCCGTGCCTTTTGCAGCGCTGGCCTTTACCGCCTCGGCACACATGCCAGGGCCGGTATCACTGATGGTGATAATGGCCCCGTGCCGGTTGCGCTCGGCAGCGATGGTGATTGTAGCACCAGCCTCTTCCGCTGCGACGGCATATTTGATCGCGTTCTCGACCAGTGGCTGCAACAACAGTGCGGGCAGTTGCAGAGTCATACAATCAGGATCGATATTATACACAACATTCAGCCGGTCCTGAAAGCGCAGACGCTCGATATCAAGGTAAAGCTGCAGTGTTTTAAGCTCTTGCATCAAAGGCACAGTTTGTGTGGGTTCATCCACCAAGGTTGAGCGCAGGAAAGCCGCTAGCCGCTCCAGCATGGCATTGGCGCGCTCGGTGTCCTTAATCAACACAAGGGTTGAAATGGAATTCAATGTGTTAAATAAAAAATGTGGATTAATCTGGTAGCGTAACATTTTAAGCTGCGCTTCGTGGGCCTGAGTGCTCATAGCCAGCAAGCGACGGTGCTGATCCTGAGCCATTAAATAGTAGTTAATGCCAAAATAAAGCCCAGACCATGATGTCATGATAAACAGATCAAAGAACGCCAGATAGGTATAATCCCACACCGAGGGGCGCCAGCCGCGATCAATGAACGCAACAAAGCCCCAGATTTCGAGCGCGCCAAACACCGCGGCGCTGATTATTACAACGATCGCTGCCAGTGCCCATTGGCTGTTGCCGCCACGATTGATGATGCGACGGAATACCGAAGCCATGATGAGGGTAAGGCAGAAACCTGTCGATGACACAATAAGCGTGACTAAAATAAATGGTTTGTTGCTGGTGCTGAATGCCGGTCCGGATAGCAGGCGCAATAACGCGTGTGCCACCCAGCCTCCTGTCTGGAGCATCCAGAAAGTGCCAGACTTATCATTCAAAATGACCCTAAGAGGGCGGATGGTCTGCTTTTTCACAGTTTTCAATATAGCAGCAAAGACGGTTATTTTGCGACGAACCGAAGTGTTTGGGCGTAAGAGGAGAACGGGTCGGCTTTAAGACGTTATCAGCCCTGCCATCGTTAGTCGCAGCTCGTCTATGCCCCAGTTTTTCAGTGTTGATGTCGCCAGTATATCAGGGTGCGCTGCCGTATGAGCGCGCCCGACAAGTTCCGCAGCTTCTATGGCTTTGGGCTGAGCAGCATTTGAAAGCTTGTCCATCTTGGTGAGCACGAGTTGATAACTCACTGCGGCTTCATCCAGCAGTTTCATCATATCTTCGTCCGACTCTTTAGCACCGTGGCGGCTGTCGATCAGCACCAAAACACGTTTCAGTTGTGCCCGACCACGCAGGTAGCGCCGCACCAGCCGTGTCCAGAGCTCAACCTCTTCGCGTGGCGCTTTGGCAAAGCCATAGCCGGGCATATCAACAAGCCGTAATCTTGGCGGCACTGCAACATCAAACAAAATCAGCTGTTGCGTCCGACCTGGCGTGTTCGATGTGCGAGCCAAGGAGTTACGTCCTGTAATTGCATTCACCAGCGATGATTTGCCAACATTGGAGCGGCCGGCAAAAGCGAGTTCTGGCACCTCGTCTGTTGGCAAACCGTCGAGTTCGACAGCGGCCTTCAAAAACTCAACCGGCCCCGAGAACAGTTGATTGGCTGCGCGCACAGCATTCGCATCGTTCACTTCTTGGTCGCTTTGACAGGCAACAGTTTTGCAGCAGCTGGATCGGGCAGCGGGGATTTATCAAGCTTGGCAATCAATTTTTGCTGACCAATGCCAAGCAGATTTGAGATAATGTAGTAAAACACCAAACCAGCGGGCAGGGATGCAAAAATAAACGTGAATACAATTGGAAACAGCTGGAACATTTTTTGCTGTATAGGATCAATGGCCATGCTTTGTGGTTGCAGTTTCATCTGGAACCACGTGGTGATGCCGTAAATAATTGGCAGCACACCAATGGCAATGGCTGCGGGGGGAGTAAAGTGCAATAGACCAAACAGATTAACCGGCGTTAAAGGGTCAGGCGCTGATAAATCCTTTATCCAGCCGATGAAAGGCTGATGGCGCATGTCGATTGTGACGTTTAAGACTTTATAGAGTGCAAGAAATACTGGAATTTGTAACACAACCGGCAGACACCCCGCCAGCGGATTTATTTTCTCCGCCTTGAACAATTCTACCTGGGCTTTTTGAAGTTTTTCCGGCTCACCTTTAAAGCGCTCCTGAATTTCTTTGATCTTTGGTTGTACAATTTTCATGCGGTTCATTGAGCGCATCTGATTATTGGCAATCGGGAACAGTACAATGCGCACTAGCACCGTGAGGCCGATGATTGCTAAGCCAAAATTGCCGAACATGGCGGCGAGTTTATGCAGCACCCAGAAAAAAGGCTTGGTCAGCCACCAGAACGTGCCCCAATCAATGGCGCGGCTAAACAGGCGAATACCGTTTGTCTCTTCATAGTGTTCAATTATAGAATCTACTTTAGCGCCAACAAACAATTTCATCACAGTTTGTCCAGTGGCACCAACCGCAATCGTTTGACCCGGCCACTGCATATCGGCCTGAAACCGTGCACTGCCAGCGACATTTTTGATGCTGCTTTTGATGGTTGAGTTGGCATCGGGAATCAGTGCTGTTAACCAGTATTTATCAGAAAAACCCATCCAGCCACCAGTTGATTCAAATTTTTGCTCAACTTCAGCATCTTTGAAGCTATCGTATTTGAGTTCACGAAATTTATCGAAAGTACCGAGCGGCCCCTCATAGCTGTTCGCGAGTATCTGAGGCTTGTCGCGTGCAATCAGGCCGTAAGGGGCAACTGTTAACGGTGTGGTGCCAGCATTGTGCACACGCGCTGTCACTGTTATCATGTATTCAGTATCTATGGCATAGATCAGTTCGAAGCTTTGGCCGCTGCCATTGTCCCATTTAAAGGTAACGGGTGATGCCGGTGTCAGGTTGAATCCCGAGGCTGTCCACAGGCTGTCTGCATCCGGTGTTTTTACATCCGTGCCTAGCCATCCGAACTGGGCAAAATAGGGTTTTGCTGTGCCGGAAGGTGATAACAAGTTAACCAGAGCTGAGTCTTTTTTCAAAGTTTCATGATAAAGGCTAAGCGTCATGTCATCGATGCGCGCACCTTTAAGATTGATTGAACCCTGCAAGGTCGGTGTTGTGATGGTGATGCGCTGCGCACTTGCAGCCAATGCGGCTTGTCGGGAGATAACCGTACCATCACCAGCGCCCTGTACACCGGGCGAGGTTGCCACGGATGGAGCGACGATTGGCTTGTTTGCCTGAGCCAGAATGGCGGCAGCGCGTTGCTTGGCTGCCAGTGGCTTTTCATAAAATTGAAACCATGCCAGCATCACCAGCAAAGACAGCACGAAGGCTGTAATCATGTTTTTATTATTGTCAGTCATAAAGTATTTCAGTTCGTTAGGATGCTGGTGGCACCGGATCATAGCCATTGCCGCCATACGGGTGACAGCGCAGCACTCTCTTTAGGGTCAGATAACCACCTTTCATAGCCCCATGCCGCGTGACAGCGGCTATGCCATAGGCTGAGCATGTGGGCTGAAACCGGCAGCGTGGTGGCAGCCAGCTAGAAAAGCCGATCTGCCAGGCGCGGAACAGAAAGGCGAGTAATCTAGCAGGAAGCTTTCTGATGATAGGCAATAGCTTTTTCCATGTCGGTTTTCATGTGTGCAAAAGAGCGCGTCAAACCCGCTTGGCGACCAATCATGACGATGTCGCGGCCATCAAGCCGAGCATCAGCCAGCGTTTGTTGTGCCAGCGCTCGCAAGCGTCTTTTCAACCGATTTCTGACTACAGCGTTACCGATTTTTTTAGTCACTGTATAGCCGACCCTGAGGTCTGGCATATCATCCTTACGGCCATGCACTATAATAAGGCAGCCCGGCAAAGATGAACGAACCCCACTACTGGCAGCCAGGTAATCCTTGCGTAGTTTCAATGTTTTAAAGGGCTTAAGCAGAGAGTTTTTTGCGACCTTGCGCACGACGGTTGGCTATAATACGACGACCCCCAACGGTTGCCATACGCGCACGGAAACCATGACGACGAGCACGGACAAGCTTGCTGGGCTGAAATGTACGCTTCATCTAGAAAAACCTTTAATCAAAATAAAAACGTTGCTTAGCCACGCGCCAATTAAGAGTCAAGGTTTTTAGTGTTTTTACACAATCTTGATAATGCATATGGGTAGCTAAAACAGGTTAGCGCCGTTCCGGCAGATAGCCCTCGTCTATCGGATCGCTGAACTTCGTTGTTTCTTTGTGAAAGTGCATGGGGACAATCCCGGTAGCGCCGTGGCGCTGTTTGGCTATCATCACCTCAGCCTTGCCCCTGATCCGCTCACCGCGTTCCATCCATTTCTCAAACTTGTCGGTGCCTTCTTCCGGCTTTTTCTGCGCGTGATAATATTCTTCTCGAAAAATAAACATAACAATATCAGCATCTTGCTCAATAGAGCCGGATTCCCGTAAATCTGATAATTGTGGCCGCTTGTCCTCGCGCGATTCAACAGCGCGGCTAAGCTGCGACAGGGCCAGCACTGGCAGCTCTAGCTCTTTGGCCAGGGTTTTAAGCCCTCGGGTGATTTCAGAGATTTCCTGCACGCGATTGTCGCCATTTTTGCTCGACCCCTGCAAAAGCTGCACATAATCTACCACGATCATGCCAATGCCCTTCTGCCGTTTAAGCCGTCGCGCGCGCGTGCGGAGAGCTGCAATCGTAAGGCCGGGGGTGTCATCAATATAGAGCGGCAAATCGTGGAGGTCGGACGCAGCGCGGGAGAGTTTCAGAAACTCTGCCTGATCAATTTCGCCCTTGCGCATTTTCTCGCCGGACAGGCTGGATTGCTCAGCAAGAATGCGGGCGGCGAGCTGATCGGACGACATTTCAAGCGAGAAGAACGCCACCGGTGCACCAACGCTGTCTTTGGCTGTTACCCCCTCGATTTTATCTTGTTTAGCGCGGTAAGCCGCAGAAAACGCTATGTTTGTTGCAAGGGCTGTTTTGCCCATACCGGGGCGGGCGGCAAGGATCATCAAGTCAGAATTGTGCATCCCACCCAACCACTTATTCAGCCCAACAAGGCCAGTGGTAACACCAGACAAAGCCCCGCCAGTTTTGCGCGCCTTTTCTATCATATTAATGGCCGTTGCAGCGGCACCAGCAAAATCAGTGGCGGAATTTTGCACATCACCTTGCTCGGCGACCTTGTAAAGCGAAAGCTCAGCTTCTTGAATTTGGCCTAAAGGATCAATCTCGTGGCTGGTGTCGGTTGCCTGCTCAACCATGGATCGGCCAACGCGAATGAGTTCACGTAAAATGGCAAGATCATAAATCTGCTGGGCAAAATCCCGCGCACCTATCAGCGCTGGGTTTTCTGTAAGCAAAGCCAGATAGTTGGTGCCGCCAAGGCTTAGCAAGGCCTCATCGGTCGCAAACAGCGGTTTCAGCGTAATTGGTGATGCACGCATATTTTTATCGGTCAGACGTAGAATTTGCTCAAAAATCCGGCCGTGCACATCCTCGAAAAAATGCTCGCGCTTGAGTTTTAGCTGCACATCCTCAACCAGCCTGTTATCAACCAGCAAGGCACCCAAAAGTGCCTGTTCTGCCTCAATATTTTGTGGCAATGTACTGGGATCGACTGGATCGACTATAGTGAATTTGGGTGCGCGTGTAGCCATATAAATGTATAGCCTGTTTAACTGCTATTAGGAAGCATTTAGTCCGTTTCTTCACCACTTTTTCGAAACGGTGTGCGGGTGCCTAAATATTCGATATCGGCCTCCACTTGTGAGCGCTCCCGCTGCAGATAATCAGCAATGGCCGTGCGAAATCCACTGTGGACAATCCAGTGGGCAGAATATGTAGGGGTCGGCTCATAGCCCCTTGCCAGCTTGTGCGCACCCTGTGCACCAGCTTCCACCGCTTTCAGTCCATTGGCTATGGCATACTCAATTGCCTGATAGTAGCAGACTTCGAAATGTAGATACGGGTGATCTTCTGTGCAGCCCCAGTAGCGCCCATAGAGTGTCTCGGTGCCAATCATGTTCATAGCACCGGCTATGTAGGTGCCGCCACGTTTGGCGAACACCAGCAAAATAGTATTGGCCATAGCGGCACCGATCAAATCGAAAAAATCCCTTGTGAGATAAGGCTGTCCCCATTTGCGCCTTCCGGTATCATTATAGAATTGCCAGAGCGCATCCCAGTGCTCGGCTTTTATGTTTGTACCAGTGATATGCTCAATGCTGATATCGTTTGCCAGAGCCTGTAGCCGTTCATTGCGAATCATCTTGCGTTTGCGGCTGGAGAGACTTGCAAGAAAGTCATCAAAGCTTTTGTAATCACGGTTGGTCCAGTGGAATTGCTGGTCCATACGAATAAGCCAACCTGCGCTTTGGAATATCTCAACCTGGTCAGCGGCAACAAATGTGGCGTGAATGGACGAGAACCCAGCTTTCTCGGCGAGCTTTTCGGCGCCTGCCAGCAACAGCGGTGCTGCAGCCGGATCGCGCAGTAGTAATCGTGGCCCAGGCACTGGCGAAAATGGCACAGCGCATTGCAGTTTTGGATAGTACTGGCCGCCAGCGCGCTCAAAGGCATCGGCCCAGCCGTGATCGAATACATATTCACCCTGGCTATGGCTTTTGCGGTAGGCGGGCATGATTCCGCGCGTTGTGTTGTTACTGTCTTTTATCAGCAAATGGGCAGGCTGCCAGCCAGTGCGGCTACAGGCACTTTTGCTTGTCTCAAGGCTAACGAAAAAGGCGTGGCTAACAAATGGGTTGCTCGTGCCAGCACATGCATTCCACTCGGCAGCAGGCACTTCAGCAGCGCTGGCAAGCACGGTTAAGCCAATAAATGAATTCATAAGTATACTATATGTGCGAAAGCATTGAAAAACATCTGTGGTTTATTGTCAGAGTGTTGGATTAGGTGTCCATACCTGCTATTTTGTGTTTGCAAGTAAAAATCGTCGAGTTGATGTAATCATCAATCTAATAATTATGGTGCTGCTGACAGGATTTGAACCTGCGACCCCCGCATTACGAATGCGGTGCTCTACCAGCTGAGCTACAGCAGCACGGTGCCAACGGTTTGTTCTTACCAAGCGTTGCATGAGCTTTCAAGCTAGCAGATGGTCGGGTAATTGGGTCTGTTCGAGTTAATGGTTGCGCCGCAATTTCAAACACAAAATCGCCTGTCGCACCGCCCAATTCTAGTCATTCAGTGTAAATGTGGCCGAGCAACAATTCCTCTTGTTTAATACCGACTAGTCGGTATTATACCTTTATGAATACGATTCGCCTTCATAACGCCAAAGGCGAAAGCGCCCGCGTAAAGCTGTTGAACACGGCTTTGGGGGTCATCCGGTCCAAGGGCTATTCCGCCACCTCGATTGATGAGCTTTGCGCTGCAGCAGGCGTTAGCAAAGGGGCCTTTTTCTAAAGCTTTCAGTCAAAAGAAGCCTTGGCTGTCGAGGCCGCGCAATATTGGTCTGATATGACGGGTGGGCTTTTTGCTGCTGCTGCCTATCACGCACATGCCGACCCGCTTGACCGGGTGATGGGCTATCTCGATTTGCGCGCTGCGATGCTTGATGGCCCGGTGGAGGCATTCACCTGCCTTGTCGGCACTATGGTGCAGGAAGCTTTCAGTTCCAGCGACCGGATCCGCGAGGCCTGCAAGGCTAGTATAATTGGCCACGCTCAAAAACTCGAAGCCGATTTGTCAGCGGCAATAGATGCACGCGGAATCAAAGGCGTGACAGCACATGGCCTCGCCGTTCACACTCAAGCCGTTCTGCAAGGGGCATTCATCATCGCCAAGGCGACAGGTAGCCCCGAGGTCGCGCGCGATAGTGTCGCGCATTTGAAGCGCTATTTTGAGTTGTTGTTCAACCCCCAAGTGACGATGAAAGGGATGTGAATGTCTTATGTTGAAGGGTTTATCATCGCGGTGCCCACCGCAAAGAAGGAGGCGTTTATCAAACATGCGCGGCTCGTCGATCAGGTTTTTCTTGATCACGGCGCGCTGCGCGTTACCGAATGCTGGGGCAATAATGTTCCCCATGGCAAACAGACTGATTTTTACCGTGCCGTCAATGCGCGCGAGGACGAGACCGTGGTGTTCAGTTGGATTGAGTGGCCGGACAAGGCATCCCGTGATGCGGTCAATGACCGGTTGAATGAACTGATGGCGAGCGATGATCGCTTCAACCGCGAGAAAAACCCCATGCCGTTTGATGGCAGCCGTTTGATTTATGGCGGCTTTGAGGTGATTCTGGATCAAAAAGGACAAGCCAAATGACTATCACCGTTGAAACCCTCGTAAACGCTCCGATTGCCCAAGTATGGCAGGCCTACACGACGCCTGAGGACATCGTGCAATGGAACGCAGCGTCCGATGATTGGCACACAACCAAAGCGGCTGTCGACTTGCGTGTGGGCGGGCAATTCAGCTCGCGCATGGAAGCTAAGGACGGCAGCGTTGGCTTCGATTTTGCGGGCACTTACACCAAGATCGTTCCAAACCACTTGATCGAATATGAATTTGGTGGCCGCACCGCGCAGGTTGAATTTCTGCAAGGCAACAGCGGCGTTACTGTTCGGGTCTCGTTCGATGCCGAGGATGAAAATTCCATCGAGCAGCAAAGCACGGGCTGGCAGGCCATCCTCAACAATTTTGCACAGCATGTTCAAACCAAAAGGAGCGAGTGATGACTAATAAAGCAACCCTGTGCCTGTGGTATGAAGGCGAGGCGCAAGCCGCTGCCGCATTTTATGCCGCGACGTTCCCCGACAGCCATGTTGGCAAAGTACATCTTGCGCCCGGAGACAGTCCGGGAGCCAAAGCAGGTGATGTCATCACGGTCGAATTTACTGTGCTTGGCCTCCCGTGCATTGGCCTCAATGGCCCGCCTGTCTTCAAACATACTGAAGCCTTTTCTATTCAGGTTGCGACCGAGACCCAAGAGGAGACGGATCGTTACTGGAATGCAATCGTCGGCAATGGCGGGGCAGAAAGCGTGTGCGGTTGGTGCAAGGACAAATGGGGTGTCAGCTGGCAGATCACGCCAAAAGTGTTGACCGATGCCATGACGAGCGGCGGCGATGCCGCCAAACGGGCATTTGACGCGATGATGACCATGAAGAAGATCGATATTGCGACTATCGAGGCGGCAGTTAAGGGAGGTTAAGCGAAAGCAGTGGTTCTGCCTTTTGTCGAGGGAAGCGCGTCCGGGTTAGGCAAAAATTGCGGGGCGTCAGCGCGGCTTTTCTGGAACGCAATGATGGACAACGCATTCCACTTCCCAAATAATGGCAAAAATTCAAACTGATCCACTCTGATGGCCGGTTTTCCTAGGGCAATTGCATGAAAATTGAGTAAGGGGATTCCCAAGACTGTTTTTGTCTGACTCATAGGATGCTTCACAATTATGGAGCATGTTATGGATTGTTCATTCATCGATCATTTCAGTGCACTCAGCGATCCACGGCAGC
>JANYGX010000023.1 GCA_025362295.1 Sphingomonadales bacterium
TAGCTTCCCCACACCACCAGCCCGAGGGACGACTATACACGAGGCTGCCCTCGACGTTGCGGGGAGCATCAACGCACGATGACGACCCTACCAAAAAACGCTCCATTGACCGTGCACAGTCACCGGCGCTGGTTGTTTTAAGGCTATAAAGTTCAATCGCCCCTGTCGGCACCAAGGGGGGAGGTGTGTCGAAATTTAATGTTCGTGGCGGAATGTGTGGGCATGACCGGCTGCCGGCATGGCCACAGTCTCAATCTTGATAGCCGCCTCCAACGTTTGCAAATTGGGCATCTGCCACAGACCCGTTTCATTCACAGCCATCAGGGCCTGGTAACGCGGCGTTTGCAGGCCGTCCATAATCTCGGCGGACTGATTATCCAAAATCATGGTTTTATCGCCTGCCACCACGCGCAGCACAGCGTGCGTGGTGTGCAGCAGCTTATCATATACCATCACGATCTGCATGCTGGTCGCCGCTATGCCCAACGCTTGCAATAAACTATATTTGGCAATGGCATAATCCTCACAGTCGCCGCCACGGGATACAAATTCAGCAATGGTCGCCCAATAATCTTCAACATTATAATTGGCCATGTCGCTGACATACGGGTGTTCATTCACCCAGGTATTCACAGCCTTGATCTGTGTTTCAAACCGCATAGTTTTGAAAGCCGCAAGTGCGCTCACAAGACTTGGGGTTTTGCACGCTGCTTCCATAAACATGACGCAGTGGCTGGAGTTTTGCATAATGGCCATGGCGTCCACCCACATGCCGACAGGGTTGGCGACAACTTTCATGACGTTGCTTACAGACACTGTGTCTGTTTGCCGTGTTTCGCTATGCAAAGCGGCTGGCTTCAGTGCGTGACTGAAAAAAACAACAACACATAAGCAACGAACCAAAACAGTTGATTTTTTAATGGTGACTTCCAATCCCAACCTTACTGTAAGTACAGTTATAAGGTTGAGATATGAACATCGGGTTAACGCACGCTGTTAAATGCATCATATCTTCAGGGTTTGAATATATTTTCAAGGCGTCATGAAAGTGCCGCCTGAAGGCGTAACAACAACACCGTGTTCAGTAGGTTAATGCTCAAAAGCAACGATTTATTTACATATTAAATGTAATTTCGCAATCGAAGTCATACGATTGCAGGAAGATTTATGCGCAAACATCTGAATAAAATTCATCAATACACGCATGTTCTGGGTGGTGATACACGCGGTGCTTCGGCACTTATGTTTGCCTTTTGCTTGGTGCCGTTGATAGGCTTTACAGGTCTTGCCGTTGATGGCGGCAGGGCTTTTTGGGCGCGCTCGCAACTTATTTCGGCAGTCGATGTGGCGGCCCTTGCTGGTGCACGCAAATTTCGCACAGCCACTGACATTACAATAGCCAGCGATGCCGCACAGAATTATTTCGATGCCAATTTTACGGCGACCACAAAACAAGTTTCTGTAGTCAGTCTGACGCGCGTGGGGACGATCACAGAGCACGGCGTTGAATACACCGTTGTTGGCACGATCAAGGCACAAACACTGTTCATGCGGCTCTTCGGTTTCAACGACATCACCATGCAGGCTAATGCCAAGGCTGTGCGTTCGGACGGCAAGATGGAGATCGTGCTGGCGCTTGATAACACCGGCTCCATGGGCATCGATTCCGGTGGCGGTGTCAGCCGTATTCAGGCACTCAGAGATGCATCAGCCAGTTTGATTGACGGGATTTATGGCTCGGCGGAAGACACCGATAATATTCACATCGGCATTATTCCTTATACATCGCAAGTGAATATTGGCAAGCTTATCGATCCGTCGTTTGTAAAGCAAACGCCTGGCTACACAGATAATACGGACCCAGCCCTTGCTTGGAAAGGGTGTGTCGATGCCGATGCCACGAACAATACAATCACAGCAGCAGACGGCAATGATTTAACCAATGTCAAATGGGCGACGGCGCTGGACACACAAGTTTTTGTACCGCCTGCTGCTAGTATAAATCCATTTCTGGCTTATTCCTTCGGTGTACAATTTATCGAGACAGAAACCTGTGGTCCGCGCTTGACATGCAGTGCACGTGCTACAGTTTCTCAATCTAATACGACATATTCTGAAGGCGCTGATGTGGGCACCAAAACAACAAATAACGATATATGCACCGCGTATACAATGGTAGTTCCATCCAAATGCGTACCCTATACGAGACCTGTAACCATGATCAATTTCAGTTATGATGTAGGCGCATTCGGATCCGTTTTTACACGGCACGGTATAGT
Organism: Sphingomonadales bacterium; assembly: GCA_025362295.1. Lineage (GTDB taxonomy): Bacteria > Pseudomonadota > Alphaproteobacteria > Sphingomonadales > Sphingomonadaceae > JANYGX01. The sequence goes on from JANYGX010000023.1 coordinate 2,280, forward strand.
GCCCGGTTATTTGAGTGGATATCAAAACATTTTATCGTGGGGTGGTGGCCCCGGATTAACCTACCCATCGCCAACCTATATACAACCTAGTACCACAGACCCTGATGATCGTCTGAAAGCATTTCCTGCAATGGCCTATCCAGCTTTTGTGGATGCGACTGATCGCAGTTCCGGCACCAGCGTTATTGGTAAAACTACCGATAGTGATGGTGTTGACATTGCGAGCCACGACACCCCGGACAATCGTTTTTGGTATCCCTTTGTTGATAATACAACTTCTGCAGCGACAAAATCGCGGCACGCGCCAAACATAACATGCCCTGAGCAAGTCAAACCTCTCATGCGCGATACTAAAACCAATATTAAAACTTTTTTAAGTACAAAAATGCACGCCTATTATCCAGACTGGGGCACATTTAGTAATTCAGCCCTGCTGTGGGCGTGGCGCATGCTTTCACCATCAAGCGCTCTGCCCGATCCATCTGTTGGGTACAGCAAAGCGGTTGTGTTGATGACGGACGGCTTGATGTATGCGCCAGGTTCACAGACTTATGGTGTTCTTTTTGATGGTTATGGTTTTGCAAACGATCTTGTGCGAACACCATACGGATATGCAAGCGAGCAAAAATTAGTTGTCAATCCAAACGCAGACAACGCCCCGCAAAAAGATGCCCTTGTTGCGCGCTTCAAAAAAATCTGTGACAGTATGCGCAAAGCCAATATCAAAGTTTATGTGGTGCTGCTCAACGTTGTTCCCGGCGTTACCCATAAAGACGGCGGCATAGTCGATGCTAGCGATGTGCAGCCTTATAAAGACTGTGCCAGCGATATCGTTAATTATTACAACACCAACGACGCGGCGACACTGAAGAATGCCTTTGACGCCATTGCTGGCGATCTGAGTGGTGTCAGGTTGGCAAAATGAGTGCGTCATGCCTGAAGTTGCGCCGCGATACACGCGGCGTTACGGCTGTTGAGTTTGCACTGGTCTTGCCGATTGTCCTGTTCATGATTTTTGGTACCATGCAGCTTTGTTACATAGCCTTTGTTCAAAACCGTATGGAGGCGGCCGTGCGCGAAGGTGCACGGCTCGCTATCACAGGAGATCCGGGCACATTCACCAACCGTGAAGATCTGGTGACAGATTATATAACAAACGTCATGAACAGTTATGCGCATGTGGCAACACCGGCACCAAGTGTAAAGATTGAAACAGCCCCGACTTTTTCAGCCTATGCCAGCGCACCGCCACTTGAACCGCTGGTCACCGATGTCAATGGCAATGGCATTTGTGATCCTGCCGACCATGACACCTATCTTGATTATGACGGTGACGGCACACGCAACACCATTCACAGCATACCGGGGGCAGGCAAACCAAATGAGATTGTCCGCTACACGGCAAGCTTTGGCCTGAAAACATTTATGCCATTTATAGGGCTGCTGTTTGGCACAGATGGTCATGTGATGATCACCGCGCGCACCATTGCCCGCAACGAGCAGTTTGGCAACCTTACCAGCCTGGTCCCCACACCATGCTAAATATTTATGTGACCCACACGATTAAAAAGCTGCTCCGCAATCAGGCTGGTGTGGCAGCGCTTGAATTGGCTTTTGTGTTACCCATATTTATCCTTTTGATGTTTGGTGGCTTTGAGGCCTGGCATTACATTATGTCGGATCAGCGTGCGGACCGCGTGTCGTCGTCTGTGGCCGATCTTGCCTCCCGTATTCAGGATGCGGCATCCGAACCTGTTATCAATGATATTCTTGATGGCGGTGCCTTTATTGGCAAACCGGTTGATTTTACCAACGATGCCGTTATTCGCCTGACAGCTGTCAATGGCGGCGATTCTCACATAGCGCCCGCCGAGCGCAACAAAATTCTTTGGTGTCGTATTTTCGGTGACCCGACAATTGCCGCCAGCACACTTGGTGCGGTTAATTCCACTGCCGATCTGTCGTCTATATCCACAGCCCCCGCTATCCTCAATGATGAAAGCACCCTGCTGGTGGCTGAGGTGGCCGTGAAATACACCTCAACGTTCATGTCTGACATATTGCCCAATCAGGTGATCAAGCGCGTTGCCATTTATCCTGCGCGTTCGGGTGCGGTTTACACATTGCCGGTTGGCGGTGCGGGCGCACATCCCTGTCCGTAAAATAACAAACATCAAATAAGGCTTATTGTTGCCAGTATTTCTGTCTATACAAGAGTAGAAAAGCTGCAATGGAGACGTCTTATGAGCCTTAGACCCTGGCGTGATATAGCCCGCCGGAAATCCCGTCAGATCATGGTTGGCAACGTGCCTGTGGGCGGTGATGCGCCGATTGCCGTTCAAACCATGACCAACACCCTGACCTCAGACCCGGTTGCAACGATCGAACAAATTCGCACCTGCGAGGACGTCGGCGTCGATATCGTGCGCGTTTCCTGTCCAGATGTGGAAAGCACGGCAGCGCTCAGCCAGATCGTTCGCGCGACCAAAGTGCCAATCGTTGCGGATATTCATTTTCATTACAAGCGTGCCCTTGAGGCCGCGGATGCAGGGGCGGCATGCCTGCGCATCAACCCTGGTAACATAGGTTCAGCAGCACGGGTCAAAGAGGTGGTGAACGCGGCCAAAGCCAATGGCTGTTCCATGCGCATCGGGGTCAACGCGGGCAGTTTGGAAAAACATCTGCTCGATAAATACGGCGAGCCCTGCCCGGAGGCGATGGTGGAAAGTGCCCTAGAACATGCCAAAATATTGCAGGATAATGATTTTCACGAATTCAAGATTTCCGTAAAAGCGTCCGACGTGTTTCTGGCGGTCGCAGCCTATCAACAACTGGCGGAGGCTATCGATTGCCCCCTGCATCTGGGCATCACCGAGGCGGGGGCTTTTGTTGGTGGCACAGTCAAATCATCCATTGGCATGGGGATGCTGCTGTGGGCCGGGATTGGCGATACCATCCGCGTGTCGCTTTCAGCGCTGCCACCGGAAGAGGTGAGGGTGGGTTATGAAATTCTTAAATCCCTTGGAATCAGGCATCGCGGTGTGCGCATTGTGTCATGCCCGTCGTGTGCCCGGCAGGGCTTTCAGGTGATCAAAACAGTGGAAGCGCTGGAAGCACGGCTCAGCCACATTCACACACCGCTCTCGCTGTCAATCATTGGCTGTGTGGTCAATGGCCCGGGGGAGGCCCGCGAAACCGATATCGGCCTCACTGGCGGCGGCAATGGCAAGCATATGATCTATTTGTCCGGCGTCACTGACCATCACATCAACGACGAGACCATGGTTGATCATATTGTTGGTCTGGTTGAGAAAAAAGCTGCCGAAATCGAAGCCGCGAGTGCGGCTGCCGAGTCAGTGGCGGCCTAACTAGAGGCTGCCTGATCAGCGACTGGCCGCACTGTTGGCCACCAAAATAGCATTCGCCCGGTAGTCGTTTGGAAACAGGCGCTTCAAATCTCGGATTTTTGGCAGATCGTTGACAACGATGTAGGGATAATCGGGGTTAAGCGTCAGAAAATTCTGGTGGTGCGCTTCGGCGGCATAAAACAGCTTGCCAGGCTCAATGGTGGTGGCCATTGGCTTTTGATACACATGCGCCTTGCTGATTTGAGCCACATAGGCCGCTGCAATTGAGGCTTGTTCGGCCGATTGCGGGAAGATGGTTGAACGATATTGTGTGCCGTCATCGGGGCCCTGGTGATTGCGCTCGGTCGGGTCGTGCGCCACGGAAAAGTAAATTTGCAGCAAGCGGCCATAGCTTATCTTGCTGGGATCAAAGGTCACTTTGACAGCCTCCGCGTGTCCGGTACTGCCTGTGCTTACGACGTCATAATTGGCTGTTAGCTTGCTGCCGCCAGCATAGCCAGACACGGCATTGGTGACGCCCTTCACGTGCTGGAAAACACCCTGGACCCCCCAGAAGCAGCCGCCGGCTAAAATCGCAGTTTCTGTAGTGGTTGCTTTGGTCCGCGTATCCATGACCGGGGCTGGAACCACACGGACACTCTCGGCCTGCGCCAGCTGTGTCAGCAGCGCTGCGCCAGTCAACGCAACAGCAAGAACCGCTTTATAAGCCATACTATTAAACTGAGGGTATTTTGGCATGGAGAGGCTCCGTTTGTTACAATTATGCTGTTGCCGGTTTGAACTTAAGTGCAACGCCGTTCATGCAATAGCGCAGGCCCGTCGGCTTGGGGCCATCGTCAAACACATGACCCAAATGCCCGTTGCAGCGACTACAGTTGATAGCAATACGGCTCATGAACAGGGATTGGTCTTTGATTTCAAGCACAGCATTTTTTATGGGCGCCCAAAAACTTGGCCAGCCGGTGCCGCTGTCAAACTTTGTAGTGGATTCAAATAACGCCAGTTCGCAACCGGCGCACTCAAATACCCCACGGTGCGCTTCATGCAACATGGGGCTTGAGAACGCGCGCTCCGTGCCGCTTTGTCGCAAAACATCATATTGCTGTGGTGTCAGAATTTTATGCCATTCGGCGTCACTGTGTACAACCATAGTATCTTTTCCTTTTTGCAAAGTCGCTTTTGTTGCGCTAGCGAATAAGGGTTGTGAGCCGATAGCTATTATGCTTGCGCCCACATTTTCGAGAAACCGTCGTCTTCGCATTTTCGTACACTTCCAAATTCAAGACCAAGTGATAATTCAGTATATAATAGTAAGAGCCCATAAATACCACCTATCATCGTCATCCTTGCTCAAGAGGCGGGAATGACGAGACCCTGTTGAAGGCTCTTTGAATGATATAGTTATTAGCACAGTCGAACACATCAGGCTTGTTCAAAAAAAGAACCCGGTAGCGCGCTACCGGGTTCAGGTCGTTATGGTTCAGCGAGTAAACGCGATCCATCGATGATAAGGCCAAAATCCGGGGGAGAATCAAACACCTTAGGCATCTTCGGTCAAAGGCAAAGGGGAGTTATTGCTTTTGAACTTAAAATATCCATAGCGCAGGTCAGTGACAGTTTTATGAACCAATGTGTTATTGTCTGAAACAGAGCGTTTTGCATTTGTGCCATGCAAATATAAAATGAATGATCCTTGATTGTCTTTCCACGATTAATAATGGCTATTTTTTAACGGCCTTTTTCTTAACAGCCGGTTTTTTCGGAACGGCGGCTTTTTTCGGCAGGGCTTTGGCGGATGTTTTGGCGCTGTTAATTTTGGCCACTGTCTTTTTAACCGCTGCTTTTTTGCCCTTTTTAATCACTGGCCCACGCGCCTCACGTTCCGCAATAAGCCGAACCGCCTCATCCATGGTGGTCGCCAGAGGATCATCATTTTTTGGCAGTGTGGCGTTCGTGGTGCCGTCGGTGACATAGGCCCCGTATTTGCCAGACAGCACACGAATATTGAGACCAGACCCAGGGTGAGCACCCAGTTCTTTCAATGCCGGTTGCGGCGCCCTTGCTTCCCCGCGCTTGCCAAATTTTGGCGGTGCCGCAAGCAGTGTGACAGCCATGTTCATACCCACATTGAACACATCTTCAGTCGATGTCAGCCGGGCATATTTTTTGTTGTGTGACAAGTACGGCCCGTAGCGGCCAATGCTGGCCTTGATCTCTTCACCGGTTTCAGGGTGGACGCCAACCAGGCGCGGCAACGATAAAAGCTTGAGTGCCATCTCCAGGTCAAGAGTGTCGTGCGGCACATCTTTGGGAATGGAGGCCCGTGGCGGTTTTTCGCCGTCGTCGCGCTTATCTTCACCGCGTTGCAGGTACGGCCCGAAGCGGCCTTTGCGGAAAGTGATGGCTTCGTTGGTGTCCGGGTCTTCGCCGATCAGGCGTGGGCCACTGGCAGCGGCTGCCGCTTCACTTTCCTCAGCCGCACCAAAGGGGCGCGTATATTTGCAGTCCGGATAATCCGAGCACCCAAGGAACGAGCCGAACTTGCCGGAGCGGAGTGACAAAGCCCCTTTGTGGCAGGCCGGGCATTCTCGCGGGTTGCCGCCGTCCGTGCGCGTTTTGTAAAGATAGCCTTCGAGATATTGATCAAGGGCTGCAATCACTTCGCTTGGTTTTTGCTCCAGCACTTCTTTGGTTTTGGGTGAAAAATCAGACCAGAATTCCCGCAGCACGTCTTTCCAGTTCAGCTTGCCAGCCGAAATCTCGTCAAGCTGTTCTTCAAGCCCGGCCGTGTAATCATATTCCACATAGCGGGTGAAAAATTTTTCCAGAAACGCGGTCAGCAAACGGCCCTTGTCACTTGGTGTGAAGCGGTTGCGCTCTATGGTTACATAATCGCGGTCGCGCAGGGTTTGCAAAATCGAGGCGTAGGTTGATGGTCGGCCAATACCCAGCTCCTCCATTTTCTTGACAAGGCTTGCTTCCGAATAGCGCGGCGGAGGCTCGGTGAAATGCTGATCGACGGCGAGCTTTTCAACGCTGGGCTTTTCGCCTTGCGTGAGTGATGGCAACCGCGCACCATCCTCATCACCACTGCTGTCATCAATGTCTTCATCGTAGAGCGCGAGGAAACCCGGAAACACCAGCACCTGGCCAGAGGCGCGAAACTGGGTGCGCGTGTCGTTCGCCAAAAGGTCAACGGCGGTACGTTCCATGCGGGCACTGGCCATCTGGCTGGCCAGCGTGCGCTTCCAGATCAACTCATAAAGTTTCTGTTGGTCAGCGCTCAAATATTTCGCCATGTCTTTGGGTGTGCGGGTTAAATCCGTTGGACGAATCCCTTCGTGGGCTTCCTGCGCGTTCTTGGCTTTCGCGGTATACACGCGCGGCTTCTCCGGCACATAGGCATCACCATGCTTGGCGCGGATCACATCGCGGCACTGGTGGATCGCCTCCTGGCTGATGCTCACCCCATCGGTCCGCATATAGGTGATCAGTCCAGTGACCTCGCCGCCAATGCTCACCCCTTCATAGAGGCTCTGGGCAATGCGCATGGTTTGCTGGGCGGCAAAATAGCATTTGCGCGCGGCTTCCTGCTGTAGGGTCGATGTGGTGAACGGCGCATAGGGGTTGCGGGTGGCAGGTTTTTGTTCAATCGCACTGACCGTGTATGTGGCAGCTTTCACCAGCGCATGTGCAGCCTCTGCGGACGCCGCGTTGCCAAGATCAAACTTGTCGAGCCTCTTGCCCTCAAGATGTGTGAGCCGCGCTTTGAAGGCTTCGCCCTTGGCGGTTTTCATATCGGCCAGGATTGTCCAGTACTCCCGCGGCTTGAACGTCTCAATTTCAGTTTCACGCTGGCACACCAGCCTAAGCGACACCGACTGCACGCGTCCTGCCGACCGCGCACCCGGCAGCTTGCGCCACAGCACTGGCGACAGCGTAAACCCAACCAAATAATCCAGCGCCCGGCGGGCGAGGTAGGCATCGATCAACTCGCCATCCAACTGTCGTGGCTTGCCCATCGCGGTGGTGACGGCCGCCTTGGTAATTTCGTTGAACGTCACCCGCTCAACCCCTGCCAGGCCCTGTTTGGGCAGCGCCTTTTTGGCTTTCAGGGTTTCCAGCAAATGCCACGAAATCGCCTCGCCCTCGCGGTCAGGGTCGGTTGCGAGAATAACGCGGTCAGCGGCTTTGGTGGCCGTGGTGATCTCTTTCAGCTGCTTGGCACGGTCCGTATCGAGCAGCCAGTGCATGGCAAAATCATTGTCTGGTTCAACCGAGCCGTCTTTTGGCGGCAGGTCGCGGATATGGCCAAAGCTTGCCAGAACTGTAAAGTTCGAGCCCAGATATTTGTTGATTGTCTTGGCCTTGGCAGGCGATTCGACAATCACAACGCTGGAAATGGCCATAGGTTTATCCCGTTAAACAGGCGTGCCAAAAGACTGGGCAAGCGGGGGAGACATAGGGGGCAGATTGCGGCTGCGCAATGGCAGAGTGTCCATTTGCCTTAAATATAGTCCAATATAGCTACTTTATGACCAGCTGAACGAACCAAACGACCGGAAAGGTCCAACTCGAGCAAAATCATATGAACAGTGGCCGGTGAAAATCCGGTGATCTGGATCAATTCATCGACAAGCACGGGTGTTGGTGTCAGCAGTTCCAAAATTCGCTGGCGATCAACTTCCAAGGGGTCAGCGGGTGCAGCGATGCCATCGGCAAACGGCAATTCCGGCGACGCCATATTAAGGCCGCCACTCATCCCACGCACGGCCTCCAGAATATCCGCCACGGATTGCACCAGCGTTGCTCCTTCGCGGATCAGCTGATTGCAGCCTTGGGCGCGCGGATCAAGCGGCGAACCGGGCACAGCCATCACCTCACGGCCTTGTTCAGCTGCAAAACGTGCCGTGATCAATGAGCCGGATTTGAGGGCCGCCTCAACAATCACTGTGCCAAGGCTGAGGCCGGAAATGATGCGGTTGCGGCGCGGGAAATGCCGACCTTGCGGGATCGTACCAAGCGGTTGCTCGCCTACAATCATGCCAAGTGCCGCAATTTCTTTGTAGAGGGCTTCATTTTCGGGAGGATAAGGCACATCAATACCGCCAGCGACGGCAGCTATTGTACCGTCGGTCAGGGCCGCGCGGTGGGCAGCGGAATCAATACCGCGCGCCAAACCCGAGACCACGACCATGCCTTCAGCCGACAATCCTGCCGCCAGTTCGCGCGCTATGCGCAAGCCAGCCGCGGATGCGTTGCGTGCACCCACTATGCCTATAGCCGGCTTGTCAAACAGCACGCTATGGCCACGCATGATCAGAATCGGTGGCGCATCCTCGGTCCGCGCCAGCAGTGTCGGGTAGGGTGCCACATTCCAGATCAGCAGGTGCGCGCCAGCCTTTTCAATAGCGGCGAGTTCACGCTCGGCGCTTGTTGCTGTCGCAATCGTGATGTTTGCCCGCGCGCCGCCTCGTTTGGCCAGATCGGGTAGACGTTCGAGCGCTTCAACAGCCGAACCAAACCGGCTCATGAGCGCGCGGTAGGTTACCGGGCCAACATTGTCAGAGCGCGCTAGGCGCAGCCTCGCCAAGCGCTCAACCTGTGTGATCATCAATAATGCCCCTTGCAAGACCTGTTCATATCAGCAGCAACTGTTTAAATATTAAACTGTCGTTCAATAAAATTGTTAGATCGTCAGTGGCTTCATGCCCCACTCAACCGTTTCAACGCCACTCTGCACAATACGCCCAGGGTTGCCGACCACCACCGAGTTATCCGGTACATTCTCCCGCACTAATGTTCCTGCACCTATAATACAGTGATTTCCAATTGTTATACCCGGCATGATAATAGTTCCGCACCCGATAAAACAGTGACTGCCGATATAAACATCGCTGTGTTTCCTGTTGACAAAGTCATGGGTCAGAACTGTGACATTGAAGGTTAAAATGGTATACTCACCGATGTGAATACCTTTAGGATTGGTTTTATCCAGTTTAGCACTGCGGGAAATGCGACACCCTCGCCCAATCTGCATTTTCCAGACATTATTATAATATTGCCGATTGGCTTCACCCAACAATCGGTGCAGCCATGTTCTAGTTTTCGCAATCAAGGGAAGTGACATAAAAGCTCATTTAATAACCGTCTTATCTCAGGTCATCAATAGTTTCTCGTGGCATTGCAAGTCAATGATATGATAAATTTGTAACAATTCTGCTTGAGTTACCGTCCCAAAATATCAGGGCTTTCAAAAGGTCTTCACGTCTTTGTGATAAGTTGTCTGTGGATTGTAGGTCTTGTTTTTGTCAGTTGTGAGCATGGCATTTGCACCGACTACCCGATAAAAACAGCTTTGATAGCCGACATGGCATTGCCCTGGCCCATGTGGCTCTACTTTAATCCAGACAGCATCCTGATCGCAATCCATCCGCATTTCCAGCACCCGCTGTGTATGCCCCGATGTTGCACCCTTGTGCCAGATAGCCTGACGTGAGCGGGACCAGTAATGCGCCTCGCCGGTTTTTAAGGTGAGGGCCAGTGCTTCCGCATTCATATGCGCGACCATCAGCACATCGCCGGTGTGCACGTCTGTCGCCACGACTGTCACCAGACCGTTAGCATCGAAACGAGGCGTAAGGGTTGCACCTTCTTCCAAAGCCAGAACAGTATCCACTGATGTTACCCGCGCACCAGATCCATGAATTTGCGTTCGTTTCGCTCCAGCTGAAACACGCCGGTGAACATAGTCGTGATGGTTGAAACATCGGGTTTGTGCACACCGCGCATGGTCATGCACTGGTGTTTGGCATCAATCAGGATGGCAACACCTTTGGGCTTCAGAACCTCCTGAATGGTGTTGACAATCTGGGCGGTCATGGTTTCCTGCGTTTGCAAGCGCTTTGCGAAAATATCGATCACCCGCGCCAACTTGGAAATGCCCACCACCCGCTTGTCAGGGAAATAGGCCAAGTGGCATTTGCCCAGAATTGGCACCATGTGATGCTCGCAGTGGCTTTCCAGAGTTATATCGCGGAGCATGACAATATCATCGTAACCACCGACCTCTTCGAAGGTGCGTTGCAGCACTTCGCTTGGATCTTCATCATAACCCGCAAAAAACTCTTCATAAGATTTCACCACACGATGCGGCGTGTCCGTGAGGCCTTCACGGCTTGGGTTGTCTCCAGCCCAGCGAATCAAGGTGCGCACAGCCGCTTCGGCCTCTGCTCGGCTTGGGCGTTTTGATTCATGTGTTAAAATCATGGCATTGATGGCAGTAGGGGCAATGGCATCCATTGCTTTCTCCTCAGTCCAAAATGGGGCGCGGCGGTATTGACGTGCCTGTGCATCGTTTTGTCTTTATACAGATCGTTACCACTATCAAATAGGATTGTTTGATAGTGAAACAACCCACCGAAGAGACCATTGTTGCGAAAAAGGTTTGCAAGGGATGAAAAATCAGCCAAACACTTAACGTTAATACAAATCGGAGCAAATAATTTGTTTAATATTAGAATGTTGATTGCATTAATGCCTGTTTTGGCAAGTTTGAGTGGTAATGTCTGTGCCGCTCAGACACTGCCTGTTTCATCTTCAACCTCGACGTGGCATGCTGTCGCGGATGTTGGCGCCATTGGCGTGCCACTGGTCGCCGGGCTCATCACGCTTGCCGAGCACGACACGGACGGTTTGATCCAGCTTGGCGAAACCGGCCTGCTGGCCGAAGGCACGGCGCTTGGACTGAAACAAATTGTCAAATCCACACGGCCCAACGGTCTCGACAACAAGTCTTTCCCTTCAAACCATACAACAGCGGCCTTTTTTGCTGCGAGTTATCTTGAAGATCGTTATGGCTGGGAGGTAGGCTTGCCAGCGCATATGGTTGCCGTTGCCGTGGCTGTGGCGCGTGTCAAAAGTCGTGATCACCGGGCCGTTGATGTTCTGGCCGGTGCAGCGATTGGTGAATTATCGGCTTATTTGTTCACGCACAGGCGAGATGAAACCGTCCGGTTTTTTCCATGGTCCACCGGTGATGGGGCAGGGGTTGCAATGGTGGCGAAGTTTTAGGGATGCTCTCCCTTGTGAGGTGAACCCATATTCTTACATCTGATTGATATCGGCATCTTCAACATATTTCAGAGGCAAGCATGGACATCGAGAAATTCACCGACCGCGCCAAAGGCTTTCTGCAATCGGCTCAGACGGTAGCGCTGCGCAACAACCATCAGCGCGTTGAAGGCACACATTTGCTAAAAGCGTTGCTGGAAGATGAGGAGGGCATGTGCAGTGGCTTGATTAAGGCTGCCGGTGGCCGCCCAGACCAGGCCCATCAGGCTGTCGAACTGGCATTGGCGAAGCTGCCGAAAGTCACGGGTGCGGGGTCGATGGGGTGGGACAATGATGCAGCACGCGTGCTTGATCAGGCGACCGAAGTCGCCAAAAAAGCTGGGGATAGTTATGTGACGGTTGAGCGGCTGTTGCTTGCGCTTACTTTGGCGCAAGGCACGGTGCCTGCAAAAATACTTGCCGATGCAGGGGTAACAGCCCTGGGCCTCAATAAGGCCATCAACGATATTCGCAAGGGCCGCAGCGCCGATACTGCCGGTGCCGAAGACCGTTTTGAAGCCCTGAAAAAATTTGCCCGCGATCTTACTCAAGCAGCGCGCGACGGTAAGCTCGATCCAGTGATTGGCCGTGATGAGGAAATCAGGCGAACCATGCAGGTGCTTGCAAGGCGCAGCAAAAACAACCCAGTGCTGATTGGCGAACCGGGGGTGGGCAAAACCGCAATCGCCGAAGGGCTTGCCTTGCGCATTGTCAATGGCGATGTGCCGGAGAGCCTGCGCCACAAAAAGATTATGGCTCTTGATATGGGTGCGCTCATTGCCGGTGCCAAATAACGGGGTGAATTTGAGGAGCGGCTAAAGGGCGTGCTGGAGGAAGTGCGCGCTGCTGAAGGTGACATTATTCTGTTTATTGACGAGATGCACACGCTGGTCGGCGCTGGCAAGGCCGATGGCGCGATGGATGCCTCAAACTTGCTGAAGCCGGCACTGGCGCGCGGAGAATTGCATTGCATAGGGGCAACCACGCTCAGCGAATATCGCAAATATGTGGAAAAAGACGCAGCGCTTGAACGGCGCTTTCAGCCCGTTATGGTGAGTGAGCCAACCGTTGAAGATACGGTCTCTATTCTGCGTGGCCTGAAGGAAAAATATGAGGTGCATCACGGTATTCGCATCACTGATGGCGCACTCGTGGCAGCGGCGACACTTTCCAACCGCTACATCACCGACAGGTTTTTGCCGGACAAGGCCATCGACCTGATGGACGAGGCCGCCTCGCGGCTGCGCATGGAAGTCGAAACCAAGCCGGAGGCAATCGAAAATCTCGACCGGCGCACTATCCAGTTTAAAATTGAACGTGAGGCGCTAAAAAAAGAAAGTGATGCCGCCTCGAAAGACCGGCTGACCAAACTGGTGAGCGCCATTGATGCCCTGGAAATGGAATCCGCAAGCCTCACCAAGCGCTGGCAGGCGGAACGCGAAAAAATGCAGGGTGAAAAAGGCTTGCGCACAGAGCTTGAAGCAGCGCGCCTGGAGCTGGAGCAGGCACAACGGCGCGGCGATCTCGCGCGCGCTGGTGAGCTCACCTACGGGGTGATCCCGGAGCTGGAGAAGAAGCTGGAAGCCGCCGAACACACAGCCGCCGGTGCCATGCTGCGGGAAGAGGTGACACCAGAAGACATTGCTGCTGTGGTCTCGCGCTGGACAGGTATTCCTGTTGATAAAATGCTGGAAGGCGAGCGTGAGAAACTGCTGGCGATGGAAGACGAATTGGGGCGGCGGGTGATAGGTCAACCAGAGGCTGTGGCAGCCGTCTCCGCTTCCGTGCGCCGTTCGCGTGCTGGCCTGCAAGATCCCAATCGGCCGCTGGGCTCGTTTCTGTTTCTGGGGCCCACTGGGGTTGGCAAAACCGAATTGTGCAAGGCGCTTGCTGACTTTTTGTTTGATGACCCAGCAGCGATGGTGCGCATCGATATGAGCGAATATATGGAGAAGCATTCGGTGGCGCGGTTGATTGGTGCGCCGCCCGGTTATGTCGGCTACGAGGAAGGCGGTGTCCTCACCGAAGCCGTGCGTCGCAGGCCCTATCAGGTGATCTTGTTTGATGAGGTGGAAAAAGCGCACAGCGATGTGTTCAATGTGCTGTTGCAAGTGCTCGATGATGGCAGGCTGACCGACGGGCAAGGTCGCAAGGCTGATTTCACCAACACCATTATCGTGCTCACGTCCAACATGGGCTCGCAGTTCATTGCGGCCTTGCCGGAAGGTCATGATGTTGCGGAAGTGCGCGGTGAGGTGATGGACGTGGTGCGCAGCCACTTCAGGCCTGAGTTCCTGAACCGGCTGGATGAGATTATTCTCTTTCACCGTCTGGGCGAAAACAATATGAGCGCCATCGTCGATTTGCAGATCGTGCGTGTGATAAAGATGCTGGCTGATCGCAAAATAACCCTCACGCTCGACGATGCGGCGCGCGCCTGGCTTGCCCGTGTTGGCTATGATCCGGTTTACGGTGCGCGCCCGCTCAAGCGCGCTGTACAGAAATACCTGCAGGATCCACTGGCTGATTTGATTTTGCGCGGTGGGGTGAAAGATGGGCAAACTGTTGTCGTCAGTGATGGGGATGGGGCACTGAAGTTGGTTGTGCTCTAACGATGGTAAGCTTTGCTCTTGATCCGACGCTGGATTCACAATCTCTCCATCACGTATTCAAAAACTTTGGCCGCATTCACATTCCGGGAATACTGACAGCCGCAAGCGCAGAAAAACTTTACCGTCATTTAGCAGAGAAAGCAGACTGGCACTTGTTATTCAACGTTGGTGAGCTGACCTATGACTTAACGCACACACAAATATCTGAGTTGTCAGTCGATAAACAGGCAGCCCTTATGCTGGCTGTCGAAGCTCGCGCGACAGATCATTTTCAATATATGTTCGAAAGTGTGAAGGTGCCGGACACCCCCTCCCCCTTCGCGGAAGAGGCGAGAACACAAACGGCGCTCACGGATTTTCACACATTCATGAACTCGCAACCTGTGCTCGATATTCTGCGCACTGTAACCGGCGATCCATCCATAACGTACGCAGATGCGCAAGCGACAGCTTATGGTAAAGGTCATTTTCTCACCAAACATGATGACAATGTCACTGGCAAACATCGTCGAGTCGCCTATGTGCTTAACCTGACGCCAAATTGGAATCCCGACTGGGGTGGCTTGTTACAATTTCTTGATAACGACGGCCATATAACGGAAGCTTACGCTCCAAAATATAACGCTCTCAATCTTTTTATTGTGCCGCAAGCGCACAGTGTAAGCTACGTTACACCGTTTGCCAAAGGCAAGCGATATGCCGTCACAGGGTGGTTGCGCGCAAAAATTCTATAAAAACTTTGCAAGTATTTTATAATAATAATCCTTAAAACCAATCGCCAGCCATACACTGAATTTTCTGCGGCCGTGTCAGTGCTATGGCATTATGCGCTGAGATGAATCCAAGGATGACGGATGTGCCTGCGTTCCCCGGTTCAAAACTATATCGCTTGCAAGCACAGTTTCTGGTGCCAGATCGCACTGCGTCGTTACATCGGAATATATCGGGACAAAATCAGCTTCGAGCGTTTTGCGCAGCAAATCCTCAAAGCTGTCTATGACAAAATACGTCTGTTGGAAGTCATCAATCCGGTAGGCCGTGCGCATGATGCGCGGCAGATCAAAGCCGAGGCGGTTGGGTGACGGGCTTTCTAGGGCAAATCGTGATTCTGTGAAGCTGGATACGATGCCTGCGCCGTATAGTTTAAGATCACTACCATCCCTGATCAAGCCAAATTCCACAGTATACCAGTACAAACGTGCCAGATGATGGGTGGCACCAAAGTGTGCCGCCCGCTGTCCACCCTTGCCATAGGCCTGCATGTAATCGGCAAATACCGGATTGGCGAGCAGCGTCACATGGCCAAAGACATCGTGAAAAATATCCGGTTCCTGCAAATAATCCAGTTGCTCTGGGCTGCGGATAAAACGACCGGCAACAAAGCGCCGGTTGGCCAGATGGTCGTAGAATACCTCATCGGGCACCAGCCCCGGCACGGTCACCACCTGCCAGCCTGTAAGCTTGGCAAGTTTGTCGTTGAGTTCGTCAAAATTCGGGATGCCGGGTCTCGACATACGCAGCACATCAAGGTTTTCCATAAAAACCGGCACCACGCGCCCAGGCAGCAAGGCAACCTGGCGGGCAAACAGCTGATCCCACATCTGATGTTCAGCAGGCGTATAGTCTTTCCAGCGCTGCGGGATTGTCCAATCCGCCGCTGCACCTGCGAGGGGCGCCGTGATGTTGGTTTTCACAAGACACATTCCAGAGTTTGAGATTGTTCAGCTTCCTGTTGGCTTGCCCACATGCCAGCGTAAATTTTATTGCGCATAAGAAGGTCTGTGTGGGAGCCACGCTCAAGAATGCAGCCTTCACCAAGCACAATAATTTCATCCGCATCGACAACCGTTGATAGCCGGTGTGCAATGATGAGCGTGGTGCGGTTTTCGGCAACAGCGCGCAGGGCACTTTGAATCTCGCGCTCCGTATGGGTGTCCAGAGCACTTGTGGCTTCATCAAGAATAAGAATGGGCGGGTCTTTCAAAATGGTGCGGGCAATGGCCACGCGCTGCTTTTCACCACCTGACAATTTTAGGCCGCGCTCGCCGACCATAGAGTTATAGCCGTCCGGTAGCCGCATGATAAAATCGTGAATTTGCGCGCGCTGTGCCGCGTCTTCAATCGCCGCTTGCGTGCTGCCGGGTTTACCGTACCCAATGTTATACCCAATGGTATCGTTGAACAAAACGGTGTCCTGCGGCACTATACCAATCTGTGCCCGCAAACTGCTTTGGCTGACGTTGGCAATGTTCTGGTCATCAATGCTGACGCTGCCTGTTGCGATATCATAGAATCGATAGAGAATGCGGCTAATTGTTGATTTACCAGCCCCGGATGCACCAACAATCGCCAGCATGTGGCCACCGGGCACAACAAAGCTCACATCATGTAAAATTTGGCGGCGTGGTTCGTAGAAAAAATCGACGTGACTAAAGCATATCTCGCCGGTGCTTGTAACAAGCGGTTTGGCGTTTTGAATATCCTGAATTTCCGGTGCCTGATCAAGCAGGCCAAACATCATCTCCATGTCTATCAGTCCCTGCTTGATTTCGCGGTAAACCATGCCGAGCATATCCAGCGGCCGGAACAGCTGGCTGAGCAGAGTCTGAACCAACACGACATCGCCGATCGAATAGCGACCTTTGGTGACCCCATACACCACCCACACCATGCCAGCCCCCATCAGCAGATTGGTGATCAGCGACTGGCCTATGTTGAGGAAGCTCAGCGAGTTTTCTGACTTGACTGTGGCCTGTTCGTAAGCGCGCATCGCTTGGCCGTAATGCTCAACCTCCAGTGCCTCGTTATTGAAGTATTTGACTGTCTCGTAGTTGATCAGTGAATCCATCGCACGCGCACTGGCCTTGGTGTCATTATCGACCATCGAGCGGCGCAGGTTGCGCCGCCACTCTGTGACAACCCATGTGAACACAACATAAAGGGCAACAAACAAGAAAGTGGCCGCTACCAGCTCCCAGCCAATGTTCTTCCAGAAAATGATGGCAACAGCCATCAGTTCAAGCACAGTTGGCACAATGTTGAACAGCATGAAGTAGAGCATGGTGTCGATGGATTTGACACCGCGCTCGATGGTGCGCGACAGGCCGCCCATGCGACGCTCCAGATGATAGCGCAGGCTGAGTGTGTGCAGGTGGGCAAACACATCCATGGCCAATTGCCGCACAGCGGCTTGGCTGACTTTCTCATAAACCGCGTTGCGGGTTTGCTCAAACAGCACCTGGGCAAAGCGTGCAGCGGCATAGCCTGCCACCAGTGCTGCGGCCAGCTGCACCATGGGATGCACGTTGTCACCCAGTGCATCAATGCCGTGCTTCAGAAAAAACGACATGCTGAGGCCCACGGCCTTGGCTGCAAACAGCAGAACAAGAGCCGCCGCAATGCGCAGGCGTGTGGACGCTTGGCCAGTTGGCCACAAATAAGGCAGAAAGCGCCGCAGCAGCGACCACGCCGTAACCGTGCGGTTCTGTTCGTCAGTGGAGGTGGTGGCGTGCGGGTCCATGAAAGGTTTACTGCGTTGCTTGAATGGGTTGGTTTTTCTTGTGGCGCTTTGCCCAAAGTTTTGTACCAAAAACCGGCAAACTTTCAACCTCTTTACCTTTGGATAAATATGCCAAGCGAAGGGCAGTATTGCCAGTGATGGCGCGCGATCCGTTCATGATGTGTGTCATCCGGTTGACAGGCACCTTGATCTGGCGCGACAAGTTGGCAGCGCTCATGCCAAGCGTCTCCAGATCATCGCGCCGTGTTTCACCAGGGTGGATGGGTGTGCGTGGCATAAAAATTCCTTCTTTTGCAGAATATATTCGTGATGACCGGCAATTTCAACATTTTCGGAGCCGGTCACGTTTTTTTGGCCATTCAAAACATATCCGCCACTGATCGTTAATCCGAATACTCGATTGACCTAGACAGCCCCGCTTCAGTTTTTCCAAGGGATTGCCCGGACGAGCCGAATCTTGAAGGTTTGTGACTGCATCAAGTGTAATGATTGACGTATAACAGTTACTTGCCAGATTGGGCCTCGACATAGAGCTCAATACGGACCTGACCACTGCGTTCAAAGGTTAAAGTCACAGGTATATGGTCACCAGACTTGAGGGGGTGTTTGATATTGGTCAGCGCCAGATGGAGGCCAGCGGCACGCATGGGGACAGGCTTGTTCGGGAGCAGGTCAATAGTTTTTTGCGTGGTGCCTGTCGCTGATACAAAGCTAATGTGTGCGATGCTGCTGGTGGCATTGATGAGACGATCTGGCAGCGGGTTGATATTGTTGAGCGGAAGGCAGGCGATACTTGTTGATTGCGTTGTCGCCAAAGCCCACGCATGGCCGATTTGAATGCCGTTGTGCGTGTAGCTGTGGGCAGAAACGGCACTGGCCACGATCAATGCGGCCATTGCGGCGAAAGCTCGAATGAAGTGTCTGGTTGTGTGTAATGTTCTCATTGTGCAAAATACTGATCGTAAGCCGGCAGAGTCAAGAACTCGGCACAGGTCTCTGCAAGCATCATATCGAGCATCAACGTCGCCGCCTCATTATATTTGCCAGAATGGAAAAAATTATCACCGATATCCATGCGCCAGACTTCCAGCTGCTGAGCCACGGTCGCTGAAATCATATCGGCGTCCACCAGTTCACCACTATCAAGTTTGGTGCCTGTTTTGCGCCATTGCCATATCTGGCAGCGGCTTATTTCAGCTGTGGCGGCATCTTCCATGAGATTGTGGAGCGGTGCTGCTCCCTGGCCGCGCAGCCACGAGGCCATGTAGCCAATGCCGACGTTGATGTTCATCGTTAATCCCTGCATGGTTCTGGGGCCAGCGCAGGCGGTGGTGAGGTCCACTGCGGTTGGGCGAACATCCGGTATTTTAATCAGCTGGTTTGGCCCCGGCATGATCTGGTTGAATACCTCCATCGCCACACTCACAAGCCCAGGATGTGCGACCCACGTGCCATCGTGGCCGTCGGTTGCTTCGCGGGTTTTATCAGCTTTTACCTGCTCGAAAGCCGCTGCGTTTTTCACATCATCGCCTTTTACCGGAATGAACGCTGACATGCCGCCCATCGCATAGGCGCCGTGGATGTGACAGGTGCGGATGGTGTTAAGCGCATAGGCGCGCATGAACGGCACAGTCATGTTAACGGCTGCACGGTCTGGCAACACGGCGCGCGCATTCGTGCGCTGGCGCTTGATGAAGCTGAAAATATAATCCCACCGTCCGCAATTAAGCGCCACAATATGTTCGCGCAGGGCCCAGAGAATTTCCTCGGTCTGAAAGGCGGCTGGCAGGGTTTCAATGAGTACAGTTGCCTTGATCGTGCCAACCGGAATTTTTAACAGAGACTGCGCGAAAACAAAGATATCATTCCACAGGGCGGCTTCAAGATAATGCTCCATTTTCGGCAGGTAAAAATAGGGCCCTGAGCCATTTTCAATCAATTTTTTTGCGTTGTGGAAAAAGTATAGGCCAAAATCAAACAGTGCCCCCGCAATCGGTTCACCGTCCACCAAAAAGTGTTTCTCGAGCAGATGCCAGCCGCGCGGCCGCGCAATCAGCGTTGCCGTGCTTTCATTCAGTGTATAAGTTTTGCCTTTGTCTTCAAACGTAATCGTTTTATGCACAGCATCACGCAGGTTAATCTGGCCCTCGACCATAATCTCCCAGGCTGGCGTTGAGGCATCCTCGAAGCAGGCCATATAGCATTTTGCACCTGAGTTCAGCGCATTGATCACCATCTTGCGGTCAACCGGGCCGGTGATTTCGACACGGCGATCAGCAAGGTCAGCGGGGATTGTGCCAATCTGCCATGGGGCACTGCGGATGCTTGCTGTTTCTGCAAGAAAATCGAGTTTACTCTCGCCACTATCGAGCTTAATTTGTAAAGTATCACGCGCTGCAAGTCTGGCTTTGCGCGTCGCATCGAACGCACGATGCAAAATGCCAAGAAACTGGCACGCCTCATCGGTGAGAATAGCACTGAAGCCGGGATTAAGTGGGCCTGTAATGGTGATGCCTGGTATGGTCATGGCTTAACTTTCTGTAATGTTAAATTATGTTGAAATATATGGGGTAAAAATATCGTTGTCATGCTTACTCCCCTCAAACCGTAAACCCGAACGCGCTTGGCCCGCGCACACGCTCATCAATGATCAGGCGTCCGGCAACCGGTGGCTGGCTGCGCTGGCGGCAGGTGTCGCGCGGGCATAGTGCACAGTTGGTGCCAATCGGTGTGGTGGTTGGCGTGTCAAGATCGAGGCCACGTGCATAAATCAAGTGGCGGGCATATTTGAGCTCGCAGCCAAGGGCAACAGCAAATTGAGGGGCAGGTTCGCCCCATGGTAAGGTGTAGGCGCGCACTGTGCTGGCAATCGAAAAATAGCGCGTTCCGTCTGGCATTTCAATAATCTGGCGCAACACATCGCCGGGTTGCCGGAACGCCGCATGGACATGCCAGAGTGGGCAGGTGCCGCCAAACTTCGAGAAGTGAAAGCGGCCAGCGGAAAACCTTTTCGAAACGTTACCTGCCTGATCAACCCGAATGAGAAAGAACGGCACCCCGCGCATTGACGATCGCTGCAAGGTTGTCAGCCGGTGGCAAACCTGTTCGATCGAAGCCCCAAAGCGTGTCACCAGCAATGCAAGATCATAGCCGGTTTCTTCAGCCGCAGCATGGAAACGTCCATAAGGCATAAGTACACTTGCCGCAAAATAATTGGCAAGATTGATGCGCAATAGGCGGCGGCTGGCATCATCAGTGAAGCCGGACTCATTCACATGCGCTTCAATCACCGTTCGCGCTTCCAGCTGCGCAATTTGCACAAGCGCCTGAAACACACGCCCTGGCGGATCAAGCAGCTCCGAAAGCTGCAATTGTTTGCGGTGATGATCGTATCGGCGAAGCGATTCCGGCAGCACATCCGCCGGCAGAATACGAACAGAAATGGAATGCTTGCTGCTCAGGCGTGTTTTAAGCGCGGTCAACAATCCATCACCGGTGATGCGCAACTCTTCCGCCAGCGCTTCTCCTTGCGCCTCAAGCTCGGGAAAATGGTTCTGCCTCGACTGTATCAGCTCGCGCACCTGTTCCAATGGGCTACGGGCGTCGAGTGTCTCGCGCACAGAATCTTCGCTATCGACAGTCGTTCGCGCGGTCACTGCGTCCCGGTAAGCGCCGTACAGTCGCACCAGCGCCTCCGAAACCGCTGGTGTTGACTGGGCGGCATCCTGGATTTCGCTGCGTGACACCGTCAAACTGCGAAACATCGGGTCGCTTAGCGCTTCTGCCAGCGATCCCATCAGCGCATCGGTCAAATCTCCAGTCAAATCGCGCACATCGATGTTGAACACCGTTGCCAGTCGCAGCAGAAACTGCGCGGTCACTGGCCGCTGGTTGCGTTCAATGAGGTTCAAATAGCTTGGCGATACACTTAAATCCTCCGCCATGCGGGCCTGACTAAGGCCGAGCCCGGCCCGCAATCGCCGCACGCGCGGCCCGGCAAAGAGCTTGCTCTCGGTGCCGTCTCTGGATTTGGGTTTCAATTGGCTGGCCATGTCCCATCATATGGCTGTTTGCAATTGCAGAGGCAAGCCAGATTCACTCAAAAATTTACAAATTTACAATAATGACAACTTTAAAATATTATAATACACACATTTAATGGTGCAAAGCACAATACATATATGTTATATCTATCAACAATATTGCAGTTGTTCATGATTTTACAATTCATGATACCGTACAGTTACATTATTGCTACGCATAGTTAATAAAAGGAAGAGTTATGACACAGCACAGTTTTGAAGCCCTTGTTCCGACGGCTCAAAAAGGACGCTTTGATGGCATTGAACGGCCCTATTCAGCCGCTGATGTGGCGCGCTTGCGCGGTTCTCTGCTGATCAAGCACACGATTGCCGAGCGCACGGCGAACACGTTGTGGCACAGTTTGAAGACCGAGCCTTATGTCAATGCTCTGGGGGCCATCACCGGCAATCAGGCGATGCAGATGGTGCGCGCTGGCCTCAAGGCGATTTATCTCTCGGGTTGGCAAGTGGCCGCTGACAACAATACAGCGGGTCAAATGTACCCGGACCAATCGCTATACCCTGCCAATGCCGGACCAGAAATGGCCAAGAAAATCAATCGCACATTGCAACGCGCCGACCAGATTGAACATTCCGAAGGTGGTGTAAAGCATGACTGGTTTACACCGATTGTCGCCGATGCTGAAGCTGGTTTTGGCGGGCCGCTTAACTGCTTTGAAATCATGAAAGCCTATATTGAAGCTGGTGTTGCCGGTGTGCATTTTGAGGATCAGCTGGCGTCTGAAAAAAAATGTGGCCATTTAGGTGGCAAGGTGCTGATTCCAACGCAGGCTGCCATCCGCAACCTCGATGCAGCACGACTGGCGGCTGATATCTGCGGTACACCCACAATTATTTGCGCGCGAACCGATGCCGAGTCTGCCAAATTGCTGACATCTGATGTTGATGACCGCGACAAGCCTTTCATCACCGGCGAGCGCACTGTGGAAGGTTTTTTCCGCCTGAAAGATGGCACAGGCGTTGACCACTGCATTTCGCGCGGCATTGCTTATGCGGCTCACGCCGATCTGCTGTGGTGGGAAACGTCACAACCGGATTTGAACGATGCCAAGCGCTTTGCCGAAGCGATCCAGAAGGCCCATCCGGGTAAAATGATGGCCTATAATTGCTCGCCGTCGTTCAATTGGGAAAAAAATCTGGATAAGGACACCATCGCCAAATACCAGCGCGAGCTTGGTGCCATGGGTTACAAGTTTCAGTTTGTCACGTTGGCCGGTTTCCATCAGCTTAACTACGGCATGTTTGAGCTCGCGCGTGGCTACAAGGATCGTGGCATGGCGGCGTATTCAGAATTGCAGCAAGCCGAATTTGCTTCTGAAAAATATGGCTACACCGCAACACGCCATCAGCGCGAAGTCGGCACTGGCTATTTCGATGCTGTGGCGGAGGCCATTTCAGCCGGGCAATCATCCACCACGGCACTAAAGTCATCCACGGAGGCTGATCAGTTCAAGCATTAGATGTTGATCCCAGTGCACCGCGCAAAGTGGCAATACGTGCCCGCACCTGATCAGGTGCGGTGCAGCCATAGCTCAAACGACTGGCAACGGACGCGTCTATGCTAAGCACATCAAATATAGCTTTAGTGATGCGTGCATCGCACCCTTGTAAATCCGCAAGATCGAGCGCGGCCAGATCACAGTTTTTGTGTTCGGCGATCTTCACTGCCTGACCGGTGATGTGATGGGCCTCGCGGAACGGTACACCCGCCACGCGCACCAACCAGTCCGCTAGATCCGTGGCTGTGCTGTAGCCCATGGCCGCAACCCGTCGCATGGCATCAGCGTTGAATACCAAAGTGTCTACCATGCCGGTCATGGCAGCCAGACACAAACTTAGCGTATCAAACGCTTCAAACACAGGCGACTTATCCTCCTGCATGTCTTTTGAATACGCCAGTGGCAGGCCTTTCATGACCACTGCAAGGCTTTGAAATAACCCCAGCATCTTGCCTGATTTTGCGCGCACCAGTTCCGCAGCATCCGGGTTACGTTTTTGTGGCATGATAGAGGAACCAGTGGAAAACGCATCCGGCAACGTAATGAAACCATAAGGCTGACTGGCCCAAATAATGATTTCTTCTGACAGACGCGACAGATGCACAGCCGTGATGGCAGCAGCACCTAAAAACTCCAATGCAAAATCCCGATCTGAAACGCTGTCGATGGAGTTATGTGTGGGGCCATTAAAGCCGAGTGCTTTGGCTGTCATATGGCGGTCAATGGGAAAACCTGTGCCAGCCAGAGCCGCAGCCCCCAATGGACATTGATTAAGCCGTGCACGGGCATCAGCAAACCGCCCGCGATCACGCTCGATCATTTCGATATAGGCAAGCAAATGATGGCCAAGTGTAACCGGCTGGGCAATCTGCAAATGAGTGAAGCCGGGCATTATGGTCTCTGCATGGTCTTCGGCACGCGCCAGCAGAGCGCGTTGAAAAGCCCTGAGGCTCACATCAAGCTCGTCACACGCTGCACGAACCCAGAGTTTAAAGTCAGTCGCCACCTGATCGTTGCGCGAGCGTGCTGTGTGCAGGCGTTTGGCGGGTTCGCCAATCAGTTCAAACAGTCGCGCTTCCACATGCATGTGAATATCTTCGAGCGCTGGTGACCAGATCATTGTGTCGGTGTTGATTTCCGCAAGTACCTGATCGAGTCCGCTAGCGATTACGGCTGCCTCATCAGCGCTCAAAATACCAACAGTTTCAAGCATCGTGGCATGGGCTTTTGAGCCGGCGATATCTTGTGTTGCCAACCGTTTATCCACGTCGATAGATGCATTGATCTCCATCATAATGACAGCTGGGCCGCCAGAAAAGCGGCCACCCCACTGGCTGTTCGAGCGGTCTTTAGCCATGATTAAATTTCCAGTTTACCCAAACACCAAAGCAAAATTGCTTTCTGCACATGCAAGCGATTTTCCGCCTCATCCCATACAATAGAGTGTGGCCCGTCTATTACAGCGTCCGTAACCTCTTCGCCGCGATGGGCTGGCAGGCAATGCAAAAATACGGCACGTGGATCAGCCTGGGCTATAAGCGTAGGTGTTACCTGAAACGCCTGCATGGCAAGCAATTTATCGGCATTATCCTGTTGGTGCATGGAAAGCCACGCATCTGTCGCAACGGCGTGAGCGCCAGCCACGGCCTCATTGGCACTCTTTAAAACTCTGATTGTGCTGCCGAGCATTTTGGCTTTGGCCATTATGCAAGCATCAGGCGCATAGCCTTCCGGTACGCCAAGGTTTATATGAAAGCCAAATAAGCCGCTGGCCTCAATCAGTGTTTGTGCCATGTTGTTGCCATCGCCCAGCCATGCCCATGTGCTGCCAGCCACATGACCCCTGTGGTCTTCATAGGTCATGATATCGGCCATTACCTGACAGGGATGGGTTTGATCAGTGAGGCCATTGATCACCGGTACAGTTGCGTGTTGTGCCAGCTCAAGCAGTTTGCCATGTGCGCTGGTGCGCAGCATAATCGCATCCACATAACGCGACAATGTGCGCGCCGTGTCGGCGACAGTTTCGCCTCGCCCCATCTGGATATCACTTGACGAGAGCATGATGGCTGTGCCGCCCAGTTGATGCATGGCTTGCTCAAACGACACGCGCGTGCGCGTTGATGATTTTTCAAACACCATGGCAAGTGTATGGCCTTCAAGCGGCTTGTCGCTGTCAGGCGCACCTGTTGGTAGCCCCTTGCGTGCATCCCGGCGCACTTTTGCAAGGGCCAGAATACGCTTGAGAGCTGGGGCACCGGCTTCTGTCAAACCCAAGAAATGCTGCATCATCTAGTGTCTGCCGCGCTGCGCCAACAGCCTTAACCGCAACGCATTTAATTTGATGAAACCTTGGGCGTCATGCTGGTCGTAGGCGCCGGCATCATCTTCAAACGTAACCATTTTTGCTGAATAGAGTGAATGTGGTGATTGGCGACCAACAATGTAAACCCCACCTTTATAGAGTTTCAAGCGCACTGTGCCGCTCACCATTTTTTGGCTGTGATCAATTGCCGCTTGCAACATCTCGCGCTCTGGTGAAAACCAGAAACCGTTATAAATTAACTCCGCATAACGCGGCATCAGCTCGTCTTTTAGATGTGCTGCCCCACGATCAAGCGTAATTTGTTCAACACCTCTGTGTGCCAGATGCAAAATAGTGCCACCTGGCGTTTCATAAAGGCCGCGTGATTTCATCCCGACATAACGGTTCTCGACCAGATCAAGCCGACCAATGCCGTTGATTCGCCCCAGCTCGTTTAAGTGCCCGAGCAGGGTTGCTGGCGACATATGTGCGCCGTCAATAGCCACAGCATCGCCAGCTTCAAACTCAATTGTTATGAAAGTGGGTTTATCCGGTGCATCCTCTGGCGACACGGTGCGTGAATAGACATAGTCCGGGCATTCGTCCCATGGGTCTTCCAGCACCTTGCCTTCTGATGATGTGTGCAGCAGGTTGGCATCTGTAGAAAATGGCGCTTCGCCGCGTTTGTCTTTGGCGATGGGGATCTGGTTCTGTTCGGCGAATTCAATCAGTTTGCTGCGCGATGTCAGATCCCACTCGCGCCACGGTGCAATCACCTTAATATCCGGATTTAGCGCATAATAGCCGAGCTCAAAACGCACCTGATCATTGCCCTTGCCGGTAGCGCCGTGGCAAACAGCGTCTGCGCCGACGAGCTTGGCAATTTCAATCTGGCGTTTGGCGATGAGTGGCCGTGCAATCGAAGTGCCAAGCAGATAAAGCCCCTCATACAGCGCATTAGCGCGCATCATTGGGAATACATAGTCTTTCACAAAGGTTTCGCGCAAATCATCGATGAAAATATTGTCTGGCTTGATACCAAGTAACAAGGCCTTGGCCCGCGCTGGCTCCAGCTCCTCGCCCTGACCGAGGTCAGCGGTAAAGGTTACAACCTCGCAACCATAATGCTTTTGCAGCCACGTGAGGATGACGGATGTATCCAGCCCGCCGGAATAGGCCAGCACCACCTTATTAATTTTAGCGTGCGCGTTCATGTGCCGGTCTCCGTGCAAAAAGAGCGACATATGGGAAGAGTTGTCATGATGCAATGGTTCATCTTGTGAACATCTGCATAAGGTATTGCATAAGTCTCATATTTTCATTTAACTTCTCTAATACGACAACCTTATCTGCATTTATGCGCTCATGCATGATATTATGGAGTGTGTTGGTGATGGTCGTACTGGCCTTTGCTCATAATCAGCAGAGAGAAAGAGTCATGGATCAATGGCAGCCATATGTTGATTGGTATGATTGTTATCTGAAAGTGTCATAATGAAAAAATTATTGATATTCGGGCTAGGGTATACAGCGCAGGCTTTGTTAGCGCAGCTGGATGACGACTGGGAAATTGCGGGTACGACGCGATCTGGTGGTTATCGTTCCGTCTATCCACTCACGGAGAAGCCCCGGCACGTATCGGTTTTTAAATTTGAAGACACGGCCGTCGTGACAGAAGCCCTTGTCACGGCCACCCACATCCTCTCGTCTGTGCCACCTGATAACGATTCCGCGCTGCCTGATCCAGTACGCCGCCTCTACGGCGCAACGCTCGAAACCATCAACCCACTTTGGCTTGGTTACCTGTCCGCCACTGGCGTGTACGGCGACACGGGCGGTGCGTGGGTTGATGAAACATCACCAGTGGGATCAGGTCGTCGCACAACCCGCACCGTATGTGATCTCGCCTGGCAACAGGACATCCGAAGCCATATCTTTCGCCTGCCAGGCATCTACGGGCCCGGTCGATCGTCGCTGGATAGGGTGCGCTCTGGCCAAGCGCACCGCATTAATTTGCCCGGTCATGTCTTTTGCCGTGTTCACGTGGCAGATATTGTTGGCACGCTGGTGGCAAGCATGTCTCAGCCAAAGCCCGGCATTTATAATGTCATTGACGATGAGCCCGCCTCGGGTGCCTGTGTCACTGCATACGCCTGCGACCTTACCGGCACGCCTTACCCACCGCTGCAAAGCTTAGACGAGGCGGATCTCACGGTCATGGGCCGCAATTTCTATGCCGAAAGTCGGCGTGTGGACAATCATAAAATCAAGCATGACCTGGGCGTTCGTTTGGCGTATCCTACATACCGAGAAGGCATAAAGGCCTGTTTGGATTCGGAGCGTTGACATGATGAAGTTTGGATTGGGCCAATCGGCCTTGCGGGTTGAGGATGCGCGGCTGCTCACCGGCAAGGGTCGTTTTACGGACGATGTGCAGCTTGAGGGCATGGTTTACGGCACCACATTGCGCTCGCCTCACGGCCACGCGCGCATTTTGGCCATTAATACCAGTGCTGCCAAAGCCATGCCACACGTATTGGCGGTTTACACGGCAGCCGATCTCGCTGACTACGGTGCCATTCCGTGCCTTGCCTCGATCAATCCGGATGCGGCGACACCGCGCTATGCGCTGGCCTTGGATGTGGTGCGCTTTGTTGGCGACGGCGTGGCGTTTGTGGTGGCCGAAACCCGCGATGCAGCCAAAGCCGCCGCTGAGGCCATCGTGGTGGATTATGAGGATCTGCCAGCCGTGGCCACAATGGATGAGGCCATGGCAGCGGGTGCGCCAGCACTTTGGGCGCACAGCCCGGACAACCAGTTATGGACATGGCACGTAGGGGACCAGGCTACCACAGATGCCGCTTTCAGCGCAGCTGCGCATATTACAAGGTTGCGCCTGGTGCAAAACCGTGTCGCGCCAACCTCAATGGAAGTGCGTGCAGCGGTTGCGGATTACGATGCTACCACGGGCTACACCTTGCACACTGGCAGCCAGGGCGTTGCCAACATGCGCGGCATGCTGGCTGGTGCCATTCTCAAATGCCCCCCAGAGCACGTGCGTGTTATCACCGGCGATGTCGGCGGCGGCTTTGGCATGAAAAGTTTTGTCTATCCGGAATATATTCTGGTGCTGCACGCCGCAAAACATCTCGGACGTCCTGTCAAATGGACAGGGGATCGCAGCGATGCATTTCAAACCGATACGCACGGGCGTGATATGGTGTCGGACGCGGCACTGGCACTTGATGCCAAAGGCATGTTTCTTGGTTTGCGGGTGAAAACCTGGTCGAACCTCGGGGGCTATCAGGCACAGTTTGGCCCAGCCATTCAAACCTTTGCCGGGGGCAAAATGGTTGGTGGTCTTTACCGCATTCCTGCGATGTACAACGAAGTGGTGGGCGTTGCCACCAACACAGCGCCAGTGGACGCATATCGCGGAGCCGGGAGACCAGAGGCCGCCTACATTACCGAGCGACTGGTGGAAACGGCAGCCATGGAGATGGGTATTGGCCGCGACGCCATCAGACGGCAGAATTTGTTGCGGCCAGATGAACTGCCGTACCAATCACCGCTCGGCAATCTGTTTGATGTGGGGAATTTTCCGGCCCTCCTCGATAAAGCCATTGACGCCGCGGACTGGCACGGCTTTGCAGCCCGTAAAACTGCCTCTGCCAAGGCTGGCAAGCGGCGCGGCCAGGGCATGTGTTATTATGTCGAGATCGCAGGTATTGCCGGCAATCAGGAATATGCTGATGCGAAGTTCATGAGCGATGGCACAGTGGACGTCGCGGTCGGCACGCAATCAAACGGTCAGGGCCACGAGACGGCTTACGCGCAGGTTGTCGCAGCAACACTGGGTGTTGATATGGCGCGTGTGCGTATTGTGCAGGGCGACACTGACCGGCTTGAGGTTGGCCACGGCACCGGCGGCTCGCGCTCGATGCAATTTGGTGGTGCAGCCTCCATTGAAGCCTGCAAGGCTATTATTGCCAAAGGCAAGGCACTCGCCATGGCGCATCTGGACAGCGAGAGCATCGACTACGAGGCCGGCCTTTTTAAAGCCAGCGGCACCAACCGCAGCATTGATCTGTTCGAGCTTGCAAAACGTCACCCGCAGGCGCTCGATGCGCGGGGCCACTATAAAACTGACAAACCCACACCCACCTATCCCAATGGCTGCCACATTGCCGAAGTGGACATTGATCCTGATACAGGGGTCGTTGAGGTGGTGCGTTATTCTGTCGTTGATGATTTTGGCACCATCATCAACCCCATGCTGCTGCAAGGGCAAATTCATGGTGGTGTTGCGCAGGGGCTGGGTCAGGCGCTGATCGAGAATGTTGTCTATGGTGAGGGTGCACAGCTGCTCACCGGCTCGATGATGGATTATGCTCTCCCGAAAGCCAGCCACATGCCGCATATGACGTTCGAGAGTTTTGGCGTGCCCAACCCCAACAACCCGCTGGGTGTGAAAGGCTGCGGCGAGGCTGGCACCATCGGTGCCATGCCCTCGATCATGAACGCCATAGTCGATGCGCTGGACGGTGTGCAAATTCACATGCCGGCAACGCCGGAAAAGGTGTGGCGCGCGCTACAAGGCAAGGTGGTGCGCTTGGCTGCAGAGTAACGCCTTAGCCCGCTGTCTGGTCCTGCTTATCTGCTTTAGCCCGCCAGTTCGGGCTGTGCCGTACCCTGACAATCCGGTTCACCGGCACCAGATCAATGCCTTTGCCGATAAGGGTTTTTTGCCAGGCTTCCAGCGTGTCTAGAGTCACATTATGCGGGTGGCCGATGGCGATGGCGCTGCCATGGCGGCGGGCCAGCGCTTCGGTTTCCGCCAGCTGCACAGCTACATAACCGGCATCCTGATCATTATCGAGAAACACATCGCGCTCAGCATAGGCCATACCCATTTCTGAAGCCAGCAAGCGTGCCGCTGAATGGGGTGTGGTGCGCGAGTCAATAAAAAACATACCGTCTTTGTGCAGCGCGTTCATCACCAGTGCCATATCTTTTTCGTCCGCTGTAAAGGCGCTGCCCATGTGGTTGTTCACACCGTCGTAGCCGGAAAAACGGCTGAGGTTCCATGCCAGCCTGGCTTGCAACTCATCAGGCTCAAGCGCTGTAAGCATGGCGTGCGGGCCGGGGTCAGCACCGGTTTTCCCTTCCATAGGCATGTGCACCAGCACTTCGTGTCCTGCCGCCCGCGCCTGATCGACCTGGGCTTGTACACCCGTTGCGTAAGGCAGATATGAAAGTGTAAAACCACCATCCAACCGCGTGGCGCGGGTTGAGGCTGCCTTGCGCAAACCCATGTCGTCAATGATAACAGCAATCATCGGGCGCTGGCCCGTTAGCAGAGGTTTGGCGGGAGATATCGTTTCCGGTGTATCACCCTCTGGAGTTTCAGATGGTGCTTTTACCGGTTTTGCCATGGGCTTCACGCCTTCCTCGGTTTCTGTCAGCGCCAGACCCTTGCCTTCAAGCTCGGCTTGCGCCCTTGCAATGGCCGCTGCACTCACATCAACCGCGACAGCCGGGCCGTATTGCACTTCAGTATCGTGCCGCTGAAACCGGTGGGCAATACCGGCACTGGTTAACAGCAACAGCGCCAGGCCAAAAAAATAAATCACGTGCTTGCCATCAGCCGCACGTGCTGAAGCCGCGATTTCGGCCGACGGCATGGGGCGTTCAAGCTCCATGGGGTTTTCGTCTGTGTCAAATTGGTCCGGTTCAATCATGGCATGGTCTTTATCACCATCTATACGCAAAGGGCCAGAGTGTCTAAAGAAGGAAGCCTGATAACCCTATGGAATTGCGCGCATGATTCTGCTGATCGATAATTATGACAGTTTCACCTACAATCTGGTGCATTATTTTGGTGACCTGGGGGCTGAGGTTGTCGTGGTGCGCAACGATGCCATAAGTGTCGCAGAGGCCATAGCCATGCAGCCTGAGGCCATTGTGCTCTCGCCTGGTCCATGCACACCGAACGAAGCGGGTATCTGCATGGCGCTTATTCTGGCGGCTGCAACTGTCCGTTTGCCATTGCTTGGTGTGTGTCTGGGTCACCAAGCGCTGGGGCAAATTTACGGCGGCAAGGTGGTGCGGGCCGCACAACTGATGCACGGCAAAACCAGCCCGATTGCGCATGACGGCACGGGTGTGTTTGCCGGTTTGCCAGACCCGTTTACAGCAACCCGCTACCACTCGCTGATTGTCGAGCGTGATAGTTTGCCGGACTGTTTTCGCATCACCGCTAAAACAGCGGATGGCACGATCATGGGCATCGCACACAAAGCCCTGCCTTTCCATGGTGTGCAGTTCCATCCTGAAAGCATTGCTACCGAACATGGCCACGACTTGCTGGCGAATTTCATGCGGCTGGCTGCAATGTCACCAAAAGCCTTGGCCGCCTGAGCGATGATTGCAGATTGTATACACAAGATGCAGGCTGGTGAAGATTTATCGCCAGAACAGGCTAGCCAGCTTTTTGGTGACATGCTGGACGGCAAATTTGATCCTGCGAAAACCGGTGACGTGCTGATTGGCCTTGCACAAAAAGGCGAGACAAGTGTCGAGCTTGCCGCAGCAGCGCTGGCCATGCGTGCGCGCATGACCCAGGCCACCGTGCGCGCTGATGCTATTGATGTGTGCGGCACTGGCGGGGACGGCGGGCAAACTCTTAATATTTCCACAGCGGTTGCACTTGTTGTGGCAGCGTGTGATGTGCCGGTTGCCAAACACGGCAACAGGGCAGCGTCATCGCAAAGCGGGGCGAGCGACGTGCTGAGCGCGTTGGGTGTTAATATCAACGCGCCAAGGCCGGTGATGGAGCGCTGTGTCAATGAGCTGGGGATCGGATATTTCGCGGCCCCGCTGTATCATCCAGCGCTCGCAGCTCTGATGCCAATCCGGAAGAGTTTGGGCATTCGAACAATTTTCAATCTGCTTGGCCCCTTGTGCAATCCCGCCGCCGTCAGCTCACAATTGATCGGTGTGGCCGATGTAAAGTTGATTGATATATTCATTGATACGACCATGCTTCTGGGGCTGGAAAGGGCCACTGTGGTGTCTGGACATGGGCCAATGGATGAATTTTCGCTGAGCGGTACCAATCACTACCGCTCGTTTGTGCATAAGAATAAGGTTGATTTGCAGTCTTGCAGCCCGTGTGATTTTGGCTTTGACGAAGTTTCGATAACCGCTCTCAAAGGTGGCACACCGGCCCACAATGCAGAGCGCCTGCACGCGCTTTTGAGTGGCGAACGCGGCCCCTACTACGATATTGTTGTTTTGAATGCCGCCTTTGCTCTTGACGTTGCACGGCCAACTGGTGGCACCCTTATGGATTACATGCACAAAGCACGTGAGGCTTTAGACAGTGGGAAGGCAAAGCAACTTTTGCAGCGCTGGACAGACATGAGCCATCAATTATGACCACACATCTCGACCGTATTGTCGCTGATAAGCGTGATCACATTGCGGCTTGCAAAGTGCAGCGTTCGCATGCCTCGCTTGAGGTTATTGCAAAACAGCACACGCCACCGCGCGGTTTTTACAGCGCATTGCAAGCCGCGCAAACCACCGGCTACGGTTTGATTGCCGAGATTAAAAAGGCCAGCCCGTCAAAAGGCTTGATCCGTGCAGACTTTGATCCACCGGCCCTTGCCCGAGCCTATGCAGCCGGCGGTGCCACATGCCTGTCTGTGCTCACAGATGTGCCGTATTTTCAGGGTGATGATAGGTATCTGCAAGCGGCCCGCGCGGCAGTGGCACTGCCGGTATTGCGCAAGGATTTTTTTGTTGATGTGTACCAGATCACCGAGGCGCGCGCTCTTGGTGCCGATTGTATTCTTCTCATCATGGCATGTCTTGAAGATACGCAAGCCACAGAGTTGGAAGCTGCCGCTCATGCTCTTGCAATGGACGTGCTGATTGAAGTGCACGATGCTGACGAGCTCGAACGCGCCCTCAAACTGCGCTCGCCGCTCATTGGTATCAACAATCGCAACCTGAAAACGTTGGAGGTCGATGTGAACACAGCCATCACGCTCGCACAGCAGGTGCCGCCAGATCGCTTATGTGTCGGCGAGAGTGGTCTGGCTGCAAAAGCGGATCTTGATCATCTGGCAGGGCACGGCGTGCGCTCGTTTTTGGTCGGTGAGTCGTTGATGCGTCAGGCAGATGTGGCCGCTGCCACCCGCCGGTTACTGACCGGTGCAGCATGAGTGCCATCACCCACCTCGATGCACAGGGGGCCGCTCACATGGTTGATGTCTCGGCGAAAGCAAGCACAGTGCGTGTGGCAATAGCGGAAGCGGTGATTGATATTGGCAAGGCCGCTTTCAAGGCTCTCACAACGGGTAGTGCACCCAAAGGCGATGTGCTGGCGACAGCGCGCATTGCTGGCATTATGGCCGCCAAACGCACGGCTGAACTTATTCCGCTCTGCCACCCGCTACCGATCAGCACGGTCGCCATTGATGTGGTGCTGGATAAGAGTGCAAGCGCTGTCCGTCTGACAGCAACTGTCAAAACCACCGGCCAGACGGGTGTGGAAATGGAAGCGTTGACCGCCGCCAGCGTAGCCGCACTGACAATTTACGATATGTTGAAAGCGATTGATAAAACAATGAGTATCACATGCGTCAGATTACTATCAAAAAGCGGCGGCAAATCCGGCGACTGGCAGCGATGATCCCGGTTGCCGAAGCGCAGGCACGCCTGCTTGGGTTGGTCACAGAACCCACGGCATTCGAAACAGTGCCTGTTGCGCGCGCCGTTGGGCGCATACTGGCCGCTGATGTCATCGCCAAACGCGATCATCCACCATTTGCCGCGTCTGCCATGGACGGCTACGCAGTGCGGTTCATTGATGTGGCACAAGCACCGGCACAGCTTATTGTGGTTGGCAGCGCTATCGCTGGCAAACGCTATACAGGGCCGGTCAAGCCCGGCGAGGCCATTCGTATTTTAACCGGCGCACCAATGCCGGAAGATTGCGACACTGTTGTGCTGCAGGAGGAGTGTTTGCGCCGCGATGCCCAGCTGACCGTTCACGCAGCACCCGAGTATGTGGGCGTGCATGTGCGGTGCGCTGGGCTTGATATGGTTGCTGGCACGCGTATCGCCAGCAAGGCCGAGCTGATCACGCCGCGCTTGGCCGGTTTGATCGCTGCTGGTGCCGTTGCTGATGTTGTGGTTCATAGCCGACCCAGTGTTATGCTGTTAGCCTGCGGCGATGAGTTAAAACTGCCGGGTGAGACACTTGGGGCTGACGATGTTGTCAGTTCAAACTCGCTGGTGCTGGCTGGCATGCTGCGCGCCGAGGGCGCCTGTGTGTCTGGTGATGATAGGGTGATTGGTGATGATCCTGCGGCTCTTGAAGCGGCTATCCGCGCTTCAACCGCTGATATATTAATCAGCATAGGCGGCGCATCGGTTGGTGACCGTGATTATATGCAAGCCGCACTCATGGCTGCTGGGGCTAGCATCGATTTCTGGCGTGTGGCACTCAAACCCGGCAAACCCATGATGGTGGGCAAACACGGCAAGCAAATCATTCTTGGTCTGCCGGGTAATCCGGTTTCAGCCTATGTGTGCGCGCTGCTGTTTGCTGTGCCGACAATTAAAGCCATGCTTGGCCAACGGGCCGTTCTGCCGCACACAGAAAAAGCCATGTGGGGTGTTGATATGCGCGAAAACGGACCACGCACCGAATATGTACGGGTGACACTCAACAATGGTATCATCATACCCCTGAAACCACAGGACAGCTCCATGCTCTCGGTACTGGCGCGTGCCAATGCCCTGGCCATCCGACCACCCCATGCGGTGGCTGCACCCTCTGGTGAGATGGTTGATATCATCCGGCTTTGAAGTTACGTGGCAAGCGTGGTATAATTGTATCATGAATGAAGTTGCTCTCATGCCCACAAAAATTGCCACCGAAAATAAAGCCATCGATGCCTTCATGGCGGTCATAGCCAGGCGCGGTTGGCCGCAAGCAACACTCGATGTGGTGGCAGCAGAAGCTGGCATGCCGCTGTCCGATATGCTGCGCATTGGCAGCAGTCGCTTCGATTTACTTGAAGCCTTCGGCAAACGCACCGACTGTGAAGCTGTCCGCGCTGCTGAAGATGAAGGTGGTTCGCAAGCCGTCCGCGACCGGCTGTTCGCGCTTGTCATGGGACGGCTCGATGCATTGGACAC
This sequence comes from Sphingomonadales bacterium, assembly GCA_025362295.1. Lineage (GTDB taxonomy): Bacteria > Pseudomonadota > Alphaproteobacteria > Sphingomonadales > Sphingomonadaceae > JANYGX01. The sequence goes on from JANYGX010000023.1 coordinate 38,014, forward strand.
CCACAAGGCCGCAATCAAGGTCCTTATGAAAGCAGCCCCTGCTGATCTCGGCCTTGCATTGTTTTTTGCCCGCGAGGTGCCGCGCTCGATGGCGCTGCTGGCCGAGGCGGCTGGCGTGTCTGCAGCTGGGCCGCTGGGGGCGATACGCGCCCATGGTCTGGCTGTGCTGTACCTCAGCGTTGTGAGGGTGTGGCTGCAAGACGACAGCGAAGATCAAGGGCCGACACTAAAGGCACTCGATAAAAATCTGGCAACAGCCGAGACGTGGGGGTCGAGACTTGCACAGCCGTTTGAGGGCTCGCCGTTCAGAAGATCGAAAGCCAGAACAAACGCACCCGATAGAGAAAGCCCGGCTGAAGCCGCTGCCGAGCAAGACTAGGATGTGAAGTTCTCCAGACCGTTACTTTCCCATCACCAGCGCTTCAATATCCCCCCGCCCGGCTGGGTCAACCAGAGCCATCAGCACCTGCCAAAATCCTGATACGGCCTGGGCTCCGCAGGCACTATAAGCACGCTGCATGGTGGCCTTGAGTGCCTCAAATGTCTTCAGTTCAAGTGCCGCTCCAGCCTCGGTCAGGCTCAGGTGTCGCTGCCGCCGATCTCCAGTGCCAATTGTGCTCACCACCATGCCTTGCGCTTGCAAATCGTTCAGCACCCGCGCCAGACTTTGCTTGGTGATGCTAAGGAGTTTCAGGAGATCAGACACAATCAGGTCCGGCTTCCGAGCAATAAAATAGAGCGCCCGGTGGTGGGCGCGGCCAAGACCGTGCTGCACCAGCACAGCGTCAGGCCCACTGGTCAAATCGCGATAGCCGAAGTACATCAATTCTATGCCATGACGAAGTTCCACATCGCGCAGGAACAATGGTGAGGCCTGATAGGAAACGGCATAAGACGTAATATTTAATATGTCAGCCATATTGACATAGTACCTTTTCTTATTATACAAATACAATCTAATTTGAAATTAAATTACAACTAAATCGGACCATACAACAGCTTATAAAACAATGGGAGACTAAAATGGCACTTGAAGGCGCACCATTTCACGACCGGGACGGCGAAATATGGTTTGATGGCACAATGCTGCCGCACCGGGATGCCAATATCCATATTCTAACCCACGCCATGCACTATGCGTCAAGCGTGTTTGAGGGCCAGCGGGCGTACGGCGGGGAAGTGTTCAAGCTCACCGAGCACAGCCAGCGGCTGGTCAATTCGGGCAAAATACTGGGCTTTGAAATTCCCTATACAGTGGACGAAATAAACGCTGCCTGCAATCAGGTGCTGAAGTCCAATGGCATGGAAACCTGCTATATGCGCCCTGTAGCATGGCGCGGTTCGGAACAAATGGGCGTGTCCGCGCCCCATTCCAAAATCCATCTGGCTATAGCAGTGTGGGCATGGCCGAGTTATTTCAATGCCGAGACCAAAGCTCGGGGCATCCGCATGAACATCGCACGTTTCAGAAAGCCCGCCCCATTCACTGCACCAACCGATTCAAAAGCCGCTGGGCTTTACATGACCTCTACCATCAGCAAGCACGAAGCTGAAGCCGGTGGCTTTGCGGATGCTCTTATGTTTGACTGGCGCGGACAAGTGGCTGAGGCGACCGGTGCCAATATTTTCTTTGTGCGGGACGGTGTGCTGTTCACCCCAACGCCGGATTGTTTTTTGAACGGCATCACCCGGCTGACTGTTATGGACCTCGCCCGCAAGCGCGGCATCACAGTGCAAGAACGCGCCATCTGGCCGGAAGAACTGGAAAGCTTCGAGCAATGCTTTTTAACGGGAACAGCCGCCGAGGTAACACCGGTTGGCTCAATCGGCCCATGGAATTTCGAAGTGGGATCGATCACAAAGCAGTTGATGCAGGATTATGAGGATCTGGTTTGGCGCAAGTGAAATTTACACAGCCCAGACATCACCACAGGAATTCATGATTATGACACCATTCAAAACCATCGACGATCTTGGCGATCTCACCGGCAAGCGGGTGTTGGTCAGGGCCGATCTTAATGTGCCGGTGAAGGACGGGGTGATCGGCGATATCACGCGCCTGCAGGCGACAGCCCCAACCATCCACGGTCTGCTTGCCAAAGGGGCCACAGTTTTGGTGCTGTCGCATTTTGACAGACCCAAAGGCAAGGTTGTGCCAGCCATGTCGCTGAAGCCAATTGCAGCAGCGCTTGCCAAAGCGCTTGCAATGCCGGTTACATTCATCGAAAATTGTGTTGGTGCTGAGCCAAAAATTGCGGTTGCAGCGCTGGCGCCTGGCAGCGTCGCAGTGCTCGAGAACACACGGTTTCACGCTGGTGAGGAAAGCAACGATCTGACCTTTGCACAGTCCCTGGCAACGCTTGGTGATATCTATGTGAACGATGCCTTTTCGGCTGCGCACCGCGCTCATGCGAGCACCGAGGCGCTCGCCCACGTGTTGCCATGCTACGCCGGTCGTTCGATGGCAGCGGAACTGAAAGCGCTGGAAGCAGCGCTTGGTAATCCGCAAAAACCAGTTGCAGCCATTGTGGGCGGCGCGAAAGTTTCCAGTAAGCTCGATGTGCTCATGCATCTGGTTGAGCGGGTTGATCATCTGATTATTGGTGGCGGCATGGCCAACACGTTTCTGGCCGCACGCGGCATCAATGTTGGAAAATCTTTATGCGAACATGATCTTGCAGATACCGCGCGCGCGATCTTTGCAAAAGCCGAAGCCGCCAACTGTATTGTACATCTGCCCTATGATGCGGTGGTTGCCACAGAGTTTCGCGCCAACCCGCCAACCCGCACTGTTGCCGTGACAGAGGTTCATGATAATGAGATGATCCTCGATGCAGGCCCGGCAGCGATTGAACAGTTTGGCGATGTGTTGAAACTCTGCTGCACACTGGTCTGGAACGGCCCGCTGGGTGCGTTTGAAACACCGCCGTTTGACACAGCAACTGTTGCCGTGGCGCGTATGGCTGCCGCGCTGACTGAAGATGGTTCGCTGCTCTCTGTTGGCGGCGGCGGCGATACAGTCGCAGCGCTGCATCATGCCGGTGTTGCCGATACATTCAGTTTTGTGTCAACGGCTGGTGGGGCGTTTCTCGAATGGATGGAAGGGAAAGCTTTGCCGGGGGTTGAGGCTTTGTCGAGCTAGTAAATCCCGCCAGTGTCCGCTTGAAACTCCGCGTCGTTCGTGGCGTGAACCGCAGATGAAACGCTTTGCCGTTGCGAGCTGCGGAGCGGCTCGGTGCCGGGCTTGAAAGCCTCAAAAATCACGTTGTCCCCTATATCACCAGCCGCGAGTTTTCCCGAGCGCGCATCCACGCGCACCAGCCGAATGCCATCCGGCAGGCGGAACGGTACTTTGGGGGTGTCTTTAAGCGCCTCGGCCATGAAGTTCTTGAACACTGGTGCCGCCACAGTGCCACCCTGAAAGCCGCTCATCGGGCGCGGCTTGTCATAGCCAATATAGAGCCCGGCCACCAGATCCGGTGACATACCGATGAACCATACATTGGTTGCCTGGTTTGATGTGCCGGTCTTGCCGGCCATAGGCCTGTCGAGCTTCGAGACAACCTTGCCGGTGCCGCGCTGCACGACACCTTCCAGCACATGGACAATCTGGTAGGCGGTTTGCGGATTCAGCGCTTGTGGGCGATTGTCAGGTATGGCCGGTGGCGGCAGGCCGCTCCAGTCCGCCTGATTGCAGTTGGGGCACGGCCGACCATCATGCTTGTAGATGGTCTTGCCGTTCCGGTCCTGAATGCGGTCGATGACTGTGCCGGTGATTTTCTTGCCGCCGTTGTCCAGCATGGAATAAGCTGTCACCATGCGGGCCACAGTGGTCTCGCCAGCACCAAGCGCCATGGCAAGCACAGGCACCATATGATCGACCACGCCCAGCCCGATGGCGGTCTTGGCAATCTTGCGCATCCCCACCCTATCTGCAAGGCGCACGGTCATCAGGTTGCGCGACAACTCAACACCGGTGCGCAGGGTTTGCGGGCCATAGGTGCGGTCTTTTGTAAAGTTATGAAAGCATTTGGTGCCTTGGTTGTTGCCCTGATCGACGCAAAAATCCGCATCGACAATGATCGATGAAGGCGTGAAACCGTTATCAAATGCTGTCGCATAGACAAACGGTTTGAACGACGAGCCGGGCTGGCGCATGGCTTGCGTGGCGCGGTTGAACTGAGATTTTCGGCTGTCAAAACCGCCGACCATCGCCAGAATGCGGCCTGTGTGCGGGTCCATCGCCACAAACGCACCGCTGATTTCCGGAATCTGTTTGAGCTTGTATTGGCCTTTTGCGCCAGCCGGGGCAACGGCAATCACATCACCGGTTTTCATGCTGGCAGCCGATCCCGCCGACCCGTGCCAGTCGTTCAGGCTCCATTCCGGCAAAAACCCGTCGTCGCCTTCCGCAAAGCCGATTTTCAGGCCACTGCTTTCACGCGCTGTCACCACGGCCCCACGCCAGTCCGCCAAGCCGACTGGCACCTTGGCATCGGCCAGCCGTCCGCGCCAGTTGCCGTCGAGAGCAATATGCGTGAACGGCCCGCGCCAGCCGCGCCTGTCGTGCGCCAGCAGGGCTTGTCGCATAACCTTCTCGGCTATCACCTGCAAGCGGCTGTCGATGGTCGAACGCACTGTAAGGCCGCCTTTATATAGCTGGTCCTCACCAAATTTGCGGCCGATCTCGCGGCGCACTTCTTCCAGAAAATAATCCCCGCGATAATCTTTGCTGGCTGCACGGGTTTCCACTGAAACAAGGTCAGCGGCCTGTGCCGCGGCTCCCTGTTCCGGTGTTATATATCTGTTGCTGGCCATTTGCCCGAGCACCCAGTTGCGCCGTTCGGTGGCATCGTCCTTATCGCGCACTGGGTCGTAATTGCTTGGTGCCTTGGGCAGGGCTGCAAGATACGCCATCTCCTCTAGGTTGAGTTCACCCAGTGCCTTGTTGAAATAGCTGAGCGCTGCTGCGGCCACACCGTAGCTGTTGCGCCCCAGGAATATCTGATTGAGATACAGTTCAATGATCCGCTGTTTGGAATAGCTCTGCTCAAGGCGACGGGCAAAAATCGCCTCGCTGATTTTACGCTTCAGCGTCCGCTCCTCAGTATTGCCGAGCAAGTTCTTCGCCAGCTGCTGGGTGATGGTCGAAGCGCCTTGCGAGCGTCTGCCCGTGCCCCGCTGCTGGTAGTTCACCCACACAGCGCGCGCGACACCCGTAAAATCAATGCCGGAGTGACTGAAAAAATTTTTGTCTTCCGCTGATATAAACGCATGAATAAGCTGCGGCGGTATCTGCACATACGGCACAAAGGCCCGGCGCTCACGGGTGAATTCGGTAAGCGGGCTGCCGTCACCCGAAAGCACCTGAGTGCCGAGCGGCGTCTCATAGGTTTGCAACTGCTCCGGTGTTGGCAGACCTTTGGAAAAATACTGGTAACCGCCCACAACCACCAACACCCCGACAAGGCCAAAACCAAGCGTCAGTTTGGCAAGGCCAGCCAAAAAACGGCGCAGGCGAGATTTTGGAGGGGGTTGATCGGTCATATGCCGTGTCTACGCCGACACCCCGCTGTGATCAAGCCTCAGCCAACCAGCTCGATCCCAGCAAAGAAATAGCTGATTTCGGTGGCTGCGTTTTCAGCGCTATCCGAGCCATGCACGGAATTTGCTTCAATGCTTTCGGCATGCACCTTGCGGATGGTGCCGGCATCGGCATTGGCAGGGTTGGTGGCGCCCATGACTGTGCGATATTTAAGCACGGCATCCTCGCCCTCCAACACCTGCACCACCACTGGTCCGGACACCATGAAACTAACCAGATCGTTGAAAAATGGGCGCTCCCGGTGCACTGCATAAAAACCTTCCGCCTGGCCTTTGGTGAGGTGCAGGCGCTTTTGGGCGATCACCCGGAGGCCAGCGGCCTCGATCATGGCATTAACAGCCCCAGTGAGGTTGCGCCGTGTGGCATCCGGCTTAATGATTGAAAATGTACGTTCGTTGGCCATGAGGTTTCTCCAGAAGGGCTAAAATTGATCTGGGAGGCGTGTAGCCTTCGCAGGTGCGGAATGCAAGTTCTCGTGCTTATTTGATTAAGCTATTTTCATACTCACTTGCTTTTGCGTCACCTGCACACCAACCATCAGCGCCAGCAGCAAAAATAGTGAAGCCAATAAAAAAGGCGCACCCGGCGCGTGAACCGGTGCATTGCGGCTAATAAAATACGCAAATATCTGGGTGAACAGCAAGGGCCCAATCATACCGGTGATGGCCGTGATGCCCTGCAAGGCGCCTTGCAGGCGGCCTTGCTCGGTGGGAAGCAAGGTTTGTGTCATCATGCCCTGCACAGATGGACCGGCCAATCCCCAGAACGACATCAGCGGCAGAGCCAGCCAGAATTGCAGACCGTCGCCAGCCAGCCCCATAAGCACAAAGGAAATCGTGCCACTCACATAGCCGGCAATCATCGTGCGCCGTTCACCAAACCGCGCCACGATTGGCCGCACCAGCCCGCCTTGCACAATCATCGATCCCACACCGACAAAAGCAAAAACGATGCCGACAGTTTTAGAACTCCAGTGATAGCGATAGTCAGCAAACAAAACAAAAATAACCGGCAGCACCTGATGCGCAAGGTTGTGCAGGAAGTGCACACTGGCAAGGCCCAGCAATGCCGGTTTTGATTGCAGCAAGTCAAACGACGCTACAGGGTTCGCCTTACTCCACTGGAAGGCTGTACGCTTGTCTTTGGCAAGCGATTCCGGCAAAACAAAAAAACCATAAAGTGCGTTGGTAAGGCTGAAACCGGCGGCCACCCAAAACGGCAAGCGCGGGTTCACATGACCAAGAAAACCCCCAAGCACTGGCCCGATAATGAAACCAACACCAAAGGCAGCACCCAGCATGCCAAAACCAGCGGCACGTTTTTCGGGCGGCGTGACATCCGCGATGTAGGCACCAGCGGTTGAGATGCTGGCAGCGGTAATGCCGGAAATCAAACGGCCGAGATAAAACCAGACCAGCGTCGGCGCCCAGGCCATGAGAATGTAATTCAGCCCCAAACCAACATTGGAGAACAGGATAACCGTGCGCCGGCCAAAGCGATCTGACAGTGCGCCAAGTATGGGCGCGAAAATAAATTGCATCAAAGACCACGAGAAGCCAAAAAAACCCATGAGTTTTGCAGCACTGCCAGAGTTGCCGCCTTCCATCTGCAAAATGAGCTTTGGCATCACTGGTATAATGAGGCCCACCGCCAGCATATCGAGCATGACAGTCACAAAGATGAAGGCGATGGCTGCACGGCGCGGCACTTTTGTCTCACTCATCGCGAGGCACTGGTCGCGCGACTTTTTCTGATTTCGGCGATCCACGCGCGAAATTCATTGAAACGGCCCGCGCCTGAAATAATGTGGTCACCCAGCACATAGGTTGGCGTGCCGGTAACGCCCAGAACCCGCGCCAGCTCGATGTTGCGTTCAATCGCATCACTGAGCGCTGTTGTCGCCACATCGGCCATGGCGCGGCGCTCATCGAGCCCTGCAGTTCGGGCTGCCGCTACGAGTGTTTGTTCAGTGATCGGGCCTGAGGTTTCAAACAAGGCATCGTGAAAGGCTTTGTGTTTGCCTTGTTTGGCTGCCGCAAGCGCCAACAACCCAGCGTGGCGTGAAATGGGCTCGTGGCCCGGTTGGTCAAGCGCTGGAAAATGCCGGTAGACAATCCTGAGGTTTGGGTCGCTGTTTACGAGGGCGTCCTCCTCGGTTTTGGCCTGATGGCAATAGGGGCAACGGTAATCAAAGAACACCACTAGCGTTACATCGCCGTTCGGGTTGCCACCCACGGCACCGGGAAACGACGGCGTGGTGAGTTCCGGCCCGGCGGACACCAGTGTGGCCTGCACCTGCCGCTGCTCAAGCCGCTTGATCGCCTCTGGAATGATTTCCGGATGATTGAGGATATAGGCCCGGATTTGCCGGTCGATGGCCGGGTCTTCGCTGGGAGCGGCAACAGCACTGGCGTGTTGGGTTGCGTGCTGCGCCCCCTTCATGGCAGCAGCGGCTGCGCCAAAAGTGGCAAGAATGAAAGCGATAATAATGCCGGTCAAGCGCATGGTGAATTCCAATCCTTAATTTCCTCTCTCCCGCAAGGGGTGAGGATAACTCATCCCCTACCGCGACGCTTCTTTTTCTTCAACTCTTCTTCGGTCAGCACCTGAATGTCCTGCGCGCGTATCCACTCCGGCGATTCGCGCGGCAGCCCTGCAAGCGCTGTCTTGGCACTGCCCAGCGCGCGCCGGAGCTCGCCAGTCAGCCGGTAGCGCTCAGCCGAGGCAAGCGCTGTGCGCGGTGTATCGCCAAGCTTGTCGTAGACTGTGCCCAGTTGCAGCCAGGCAAACGGATCGTCAGGGTCGAGCCGCACAGATTTTTCCAGCACCTTGCGTGCTTCGACCAGCACGGTCGTATCCTCAGTGGCCACCAGCGCCTGGCCAAACTCCATCAAAATCAGCGGATCGTCGGGTTTGATCTGAACGGCTGTGCGGAGTGGCTGCAAAGCCTCCTGCACAAGGCCACCCTCCATCAGCAACTGGCCTTTGGTTTCCAGATAATAGGGGTCTTTGGGATATCTCGTGAGCAACCAATTAAGTTCGGCTTTTGATTTTTCTGGCTGCGATGATTTATGCCAGGCGTAAGCGCGTGCATAATGTGCCTGATCTGACTGATCTTTCTCAGGATACAGATTAAACGTGCGCTCTGGTTCAAAAATAAAGCCAGCAAGCTTTGCCTTAATGCGCAGGAATCGGTCGTTAAGCGTTGGATCAATCGGCGTGTTAAACGCTGGCGATTTTTGCACCCGTTCCTGAAGCGAGGCAATACGATCGGTGGTCAGCGGGTGATCGGTGGAAAACGCATCGCGGGTGACAGCATTGCGGTATTCCTGGCTTTGCAGCTTCTCAAAAAAAGCAATGTAACCCTTGCCGGAGATGCCCGCCTTGTTAAGGTACGACATGCCCGCCTGATCGGCTTGCGATTCAACGATCTGGCTGGAGATCAATGCATCGTTATAGGCGGCAGTTTGCCCGCCGGTGATGAGCGCAATGCCAAGATCACCAGCACCAGCTGCGACCGCCGCAGCACCCAGCACCAGCGACAAGAGGCTGATGCCGGTCGCGCCCTTGGTGATGCCGTCGCGGAGCGATGAATGCCCACCTGCCATGTGGCCGGTTTCATGCGCCATAACACCAATCACCTGGTTGATATCGTCCGCCGCAAGGATGGTGCCAGCGTTTATGCCAATATCCTGAAAGCTGGTGCCAGCGTTGATGTCAGTATCGCTGAGCAGCACCACTTGGGCAGATTTCGGGTCGATTTTAGCGGCTACCAAAATAGGTTTGATGGCATCCTTGAACAGCGCTTCAGTTTCTGCGTCGCGGAGCACCGATTGGGCACGAGCCGGTAGCGTGGTTGCAAAAGCACAGGCGATAATGGTGCACAGTCGAATAATGAGATGTAATACTGTCATATGAAAATTGTTCCTGATTGATTACTTAATCATACATCTCAATCATGGCAATTATCAGGTTTTCAGGCAGCATAGCAACGTGATTGCAGCACGGACTGTGCTATCTCGCGGCGATTGTAAATTCAGCCCCCAACCCCTGCATTAGCGCTACAAAGCTTGGAAAGCTTGTGGCAATCGGGCTGGCATCATCGATTGTGATAGGGTGTTTTGCAACCAGTCCCAAAACGGCAAAACTCATGGCAATGCGGTGGTCAAGGTGGCTTGCGATGGTCGCACCGCCGTAGACCGGTGCACCGCCGGAACCAGTGATCTCAATCCAGTCTGGCCCTTCAAGCACAGGCACACCGCAGGCTTTCAACCCCTCGGCCATGACCGTGATGCGGTCGGATTCTTTCACCCGCAGCTCGGCAAGGCCATTGAATCTGGATACGCCGTCCGCCAAAGCCGCTGTAACAAACAGCACTGGAAACTCATCGACCATCGTTGGCACAATATCTGGCATCGTTTCGGTTGCGTTGAGAGCGCCGCCTTTGACCAGCACGTCGGCCACAGGTTCGCCACCAACCTCACGGTGGTTTGTCAGGCTTATATGAGCGCCCATATCCTGCAGCACTTTAATCAAACCCGCACGGGTTGGGTTAACCCCGACATTCTCGATGACGACGTCCGACCCCGCCACCAGAACGGCTGCCACAAGCGGAAATGCTGCGGATGATGGGTCACCCGGCACCACAATGGCTTGCGGTTTAAGTTCAGATTCACCCGTGATGGTTATAATGCGTTCATGCCCGTTCACCTCCACATCGATTGTTGCGCCAAAGCCGCGCAGCATGCGCTCGGAATGGTCTCGGGTCGCCTCCGGCTCGATGATCGTCGTCTTGCCCGGTGTGTTAAGGCCTGCCAGCAAAATAGCCGATTTGACCTGGGCACTGGCCACCGGAAGCCGGTAGGTTATGGGCACCAGCGGCGCGCGACCCTGGATGGTCATCGGCAGCAAACCGCCGTCACGACCACTGAACTCGGCCCCCATATGCGTCAGCGGCTCGGTCACCCGTCCCATTGGTCGCCGACGTAACGACGCGTCGCCGGTGAAAATGCTCACGATCGGGCAACTGGCCGCCAAACCCATCAACAGCCGTGTTGAGGTGCCGCTGTTGCCCATATCAATCACGTTTTCAGGCTCAAGCAAGCCACCGACGCCAACCCCGTGGATGTGCCACAAACCCATGCTATCCTTTATGATATGAGCACCGTAAGCGCGCATGGCGGCAGCTGTTGCCATCACATCTTCCCCTTCCAGCAAGCCAGATACAGTGGTTTCGCCAATTGCAAGCGCTCCCAGCATCACAGCGCGGTGGGAAATGGATTTGTCACCCGGCACAGTCACACGGCCATGCAGCCGGTCTGTTTTGCGCGATGTCAGCGCCTTTGGCTGATGAACCGTCATATTATGTCCTTGTTAAGCCAAAATCCTTTGACAGCCCGAGGTGGCTATGGCAAGGCAACATTGCATTTGCGGGCATGTCGATGGACATAGCCTGCCTTAAACTATTTTCAGGAGATTATCTGTGGCCAAACCAGAATGGGGTACCAAGCAATCCTGCCCCAAGTGCGGCACGCGCTTTTACGACCTTGGCAATAACGAACCTGTGGTGTGCATAGAATGCGCCAACGAATGGGCGCCGGAACCCTATCTTAAGTCCAAACAGCCGCTGCCGTTCGAAGCTGAAAAAGCTGCTGTGCCAGCCGCCGAGGGTGAAGACGGTGATGTGCTTGTAGCCGATGATCTCGATATCGATGATGATGCGGAAGACAGTGTTGCTGACGTTTCATTGGATGATGATGACGCAGATATCTCGGATGTTGTTGATCCCAACAGCGAAGACGAGTAATACCACCTTATTGGGGCCTTAGCTCAGCTGGGAGAGCGCTACGATGGCATTGTAGAGGTCAGCGGTTCGATCCCGCTAGGCTCCACCAAAATAATACGGCCTGACAGGTATCTGTCAGGCCGTTTTTATATTTAAAACTTTTTAGATAGATTTGCGATTTTTCCTCTCTCCCACTGCGGGAGAGAGGAAAAGAATATGCGTCAAAGGCAATTGCCATTACGCCATATTAATTAGCCTAAAACGCATACCCAATTGTAAAACGTTCTGCCGTATCGGTTTTTTTGGCGGCTGTGGTTTTGCTTTCGTTGCGGATATCAAAGCCAGCACTGGCTGTAATATGATCGGTGAGCTTAGCGTTGAGGGCGGTTTTGGAGAATGTCGAGCGGCCACTCTTGTCAAACAGTATACCGGCATTTTCTGTGAAACTAATTCTGTCGCTGAGTTTCCAGAGTATGTCTCCATTCACCCGGCCACCGATATTGCTGGCAGACCCGGCTGGCAGAAAAGCGGGCGGGGCAAGCGGATTGGCCACGACAAATTTCGTCTGCCGCGCTGCCGGGCCAGCTTCCAGGTCAAACGTAAAGTTTGGCTCGTTAACAACTCTATAGCCAAGGCCGGCCGATTCTGTGAACCGGCGGCTGTAACCGGCAAATTTATCGGCTTCCCAACCAACCAGGCCGAAGAAATACAACCGGTCATTGAACTTGTAGTTGGTTTCGAAATTGGCATCGTAGTGTTTGCGAGTGGTAACACCGTTGGTTTTCAGAAAATCAGCATCGGCGTGCACCTTATTGCGCCATTGCAGGCCATCGCGTTGCAAAGCAATGCCGACATAAAGATTGCTTGCCTTGGTGTTGCCCTGAGCAAAATTAAGGCCGAGGTTAGCATTGCCGGTCCAATTTTCAAAGGCGCCGGCCTCGGCAAGCTTGGCAACGCGCGCATCTTCAACTTTCTTTTGATATGCTGCCACATAGGCATCAATTTCTGCGGCGGATGAGGCATTGGCCTTTTTGGCGAGCTCCGCAGTTGTTTTCAACGTGTCGGCACTCCCAGACGCAACAGCCTGATCGAGTATAGCTTTGATTTGATCCGGTATCGGATCGGCATGAGCCATCACTGATAAAGATGTGGACACCAGCAGCGCAGCCACAGTGGCCAATGAACGAAACACTAACATATATTACCTTTCAATATGACGACCTAATATCTTGGTCGTGAACGGTAGATGCTGTCGAAATGTGTCAAACTCGTGTTAAATCAGAGTCTTGAAGAATTCCACTAGCGACTGTGACACGAAAAACACACTGACTGATGTGTACGCGCGCTTTACCGTGAAAATGTTACGCTTCACCAAACAAGGCAAGAATGTTTTCCATTTCACTGTGTGGCAGGGGGAATTGTGTGCCGCCTTTTGGGGTAATCAATTGTGACGCTGGAATGCGGACAAGCTTCTGCTGAATATCATAAGCCGTACGCGCCGAGAGCCCGGCTTTCCAGCACAGCGCCATCACGGCCTGCCCGTTTTTTGAGGCGATGATTTTATCAACGGATTTTTTGAAGCCCGTGGCCATGGCCAGGCCTTCAACTATGCTTTTGTGATCACCCGCGCTCAACTGTGCTGCAACCCATGTGTTGTCAAATTGACCGCTGGCTATGGCATGTAAAGCGAGTGCATGAGCTGCGGTATCTTCATCACGCGCGAGATGCGCATTAACAGGCTCGGCGTCAATGCGGTGCTTGACGGATTTCAGAATCGAGTCCGCATCTTCGTTGCTAAGCACATGCGCAGCGAGCATCTGATCGACCAGCGAGGCGGCAACAAATCCGGCAATGCGCCGCATCACACGTGTTGAAAGGCTGGCACGCAGGGCCAGTGGCTCATGCCAGCTTGGCACCGCCGGTGCGCTGTCAAGAATGGCATCAAGTGTGTCTTCGCGAATTTGCGCATTCCGATTGCCAAGCAATGTGGCAATCGCATCCACATCATTGCTGGTGGCCAGGGCTTCGGCAAGATCGCCACTGATCGGCGTGCGCCGGGCAATCGAGGAGAGCGCACCGCGCGTGCGGGACGCTGCGATAATTTCCTTGAGATCAGCATCACCCAGCAATGGTGAATATTCAAGTATCGGACCACAGACAACCAGTTCATGATCGTTGGCCAACCGCCGGATTACGTCTTTGGGCACGTGGGGGCTGGATTTGATAGCCTCAACCAGAAGTGCGCGCACTTTGGTGGCTTGGTCCTGTGCCAGTGTTTCCATGAGGCTTATGGCTTGCTCGCGAAGTTTTGTGCGCTCGCTTTCCGGCAGGCCAGGCACCAGTCGGCCAATTTTGCGAGCGAGTTCCGCACGCACATCTTCAGCGTCGTCAGAGACCAGAAAAGCGTCTGCCTGATACGGCGTCGCCGGGTTTCTGGCAACCAGCGCCCGAACATCCGTATTGCCTTTTTCAGCAAGATAATACAGCGCCTCACGCGGCGTGTCCGGATGGGCGGCAAGGTTTTGCCAATCGGCCCGGTTGCCGGTTTCCAGCGTTGCAATCAATTGGGCATACGGCAGATTATCATTGCTTGTTTTGTGTTTCATACAGGTTATCTGGCCCCAAAGATTTTAAGGCAGCCTCTGCCGCTGCGTTTGGCTTCATAAAGCGCTTCATCGGCACGCTTCAGCAAAATCTGCAAATCGCCAACCGGCGCTTCCCATGACGCCATACCGATAGAGAGCGATAACGGGACATCGGCATGGCCAAATCCATCACGGATTTTTTTGATACCTTTTTGGAGCGCTTTAGCAACACGTTCTGCCCCCACGGTTGTTGTGTTATCGAGCCAGACGACAAACTCATCGCCGCCAACGCGGGCCGGAAGATCGGTATCGCGCACTGTATCACGCAGCAAAGCACCAACCGCCATCAAAGCCTGATCGCCGGCATGATGGCCCAGTGTATCATTGAGCACCTTGAAGTGATCAACATCGATCGCCAGCAGCGTGCCATTGCCACCATGTCGCACCAGCTTGGCAAGGTGCCGCTGCATCTCACCGGAAAAAGCCCGGCGATTGGCAAGTCCGGTTAGCATATCGGTGAGTGACAGGCGATTGAGGCCGATGAGATGCTCGGCCTGTGCGGCCACCAAGGCAATCGTATCGGCCACGGTATCGAGTTCCTGACTCTCATCTTCAGTCCAGGCCGCATCATAGCGCCACAAGCGTAGCAGGCCGAATTGCTCACCGTTGGCGCGGCACTCTGTAGACATGACACAAGCCGTCGGGGCATTTTTGCTTAGAGCGGTTGCCTCCTGTTCCTTGCCAACGCGGACTCCGTTTCCGGTGCCGGTCAGCTCGCAGGCATCAGCGGCAAAATGGTCGCAAATTTTTTGCAGGGCATCTTTAATCATCAGTTTGCCGTCAAATTGATCACGCGCAGCCGCAAGCACTGCAAGTTGCAAGCCTTCCCGGCGGTTTGAGCGTTCAAGTGCAGCTGTGGCATGGCGCTCAGATGTTACATCCCGCGCAATAATCCGCGATCCGAACCATTGTTCAGCCCGCATGATTGGAGCCGTGACCACAGTGATGCAACGCTGCTCACCGGCACGATCCGTCAACCAGAGATCAATCGGCCCAACACGCTTTTCGCTGACCATAGCGGTGGCCGCTGTGCCCCAAAGCGTTATGGGCTGGTCGTTTAAGGCCCAAGGTTCATACCCGAGAGCACCTGCGGGGCTCACATAGCCAAAGCAGCCATTGGTATCGATTTCTATGCAGAAATCGCCCGCCGCTTCCGCAAGATCCTTGAACAGGGCGCGGCTGTCTTTCAGTGCGGAGATCAGATGGTCTTTGAGACTGGTCTCGACAGCTGTCCACAGCACGAGCATGTCATCCAGACCAAGCTGCACAGGAAAGGCCCTGGCACTGAAGCAGCGCTTGGGCTCACCGCTGGTGATCAGTTCCATTTCAATGGCTTGGTGATTGACCAGCACATCATGGCTGCTCTGCTGCAACAGCTGCCAGCACTGTGCATCATCCAGCAGCAAGGCGGCACTGGCATTTTTGTTGCAGAGCTGGCCGTGGGTGTTGATAGCAAAGGTTGGCCCAAGCCTCCCATGAAACAAATGGCTTGCGTCGATTGCGATACGCGGCCCCTGCTTCACAAGCGAAGGCAGGTGATCACTTTCATCATATCGGGTCGCAACGACCAAGGATTGTGCTTCTGACATGCACGAATTGTAATACGCAGCGCTTAACAGGTGCTAAATGGAATGCTACAGATTGGCATATATGAAGCAAAATAATCTTTCACACATAAACACCTGGATTTTTGATCTGGACAATACACTTTATGATCCAAAATATAACTTATTTGGTCAAATTGATGTGCGTATGGGTGAATATATCCAGAATATCATGACTGTCGATGCGCCTGAAGCACGTCGCATCCAAAAGCATTACTTTCAGGAACATGGCACCACCCTGCGGGGTCTTATGGCTCATCAGGGTATCGAGCCACGGCATTTCCTTGATTATGTGCACGATATCGATGTCACCGTTCTGCCGCCAGACCTTGAGCTTGCACAGCAACTGGCTGATCTGCCGGGCCGCAAACTGGTGTTCACCAATGGTGACGAGCCCTATGCAAGGCGTGTGATGAATCAGTTGCAAATCAGCGCTGCATTCGAAGCGGTGCATTGCATTATCGCCATGGATTATCTCCCGAAGCCGGATGCACGCGCCTATGCAGGATTGCTCAGTGCGCACGCTGTCGATCCTGCACGGTCGATATTTTTTGAGGATATGGCGCGCAACCTGTCGCCGGCAAAAGCCCTGGGCATGACAACCGTGTGGCTGGACAACGGATCTGAATGGGGTGACCGAGATGCCTTGCCCGACCATATTGATATTAAGATACCCGGCCTACAGCCGTGGCTCAAACAGACGGTCGAACACCTGAAGGCACACACATGAGCGATCTTAAAACCACCATTGATCTCGCCTGGGATGATCGCACAGCCGTGACGCTTGCAACAAAGGGCGCTGTGCGGGACGCAGTGGACACTGCCCTTGCCGGCCTTGATCGCGGCACATACCGCGTGGCTGAAAAAAAGGATGGCACATGGGTGGTGCATCAGTGGCTTAAAAAAGCCGTGCTATTGTCGTTCCGGTTGAATGACATGGCAGAAATTTCCGGTGGCCCAGGTGGCGAAGCGCCGTGGTGGGACAAAGTGGCCTCCAAATTTTCCGGCTGGGGCGAACAGCAGTTTCGTGCTGCTGGTTTTCGCGCTGTGCCTGGCTCGATCGTGCGCCACGGTGCCTATGTGGCACCAGGCGCTGTGCTGATGCCAAGCTTCATCAATCTTGGCGCTCATGTCGGGGCCAACACGATGGTTGATACCTGGGTGACAATTGGTTCATGTGCTCAGGTCGGTGCCAATGTGCATGTGTCCGGCGGGGTTGGTATCGGCGGGGTGCTGGAACCCTTGCAGGCTGGGCCGGTTATTATCGAGGATGATTGTTTTATCGGCGCGCGCTCTGAGGTTGCCGAAGGTGTTATTGTCGAACAGGGGGCAGTGCTCTCCATGGGGGTGTATCTTGGTGCATCAACCAAAATCATTGATCGCAGCAGCGGCAAAATTTTTGTTGGCCGCGTGCCCGCCTATGCGGTTGTGGTGCCGGGGTCGCTGCCGGGCAAGCCGCTCCCCGACGGCACACCGGGGCCGGGCTTGTATTGCGCGGTGATTGTCAAACGGGTGGACGCGCAAACGCGAGCAAAGACCGGCATCAACGAGCTGTTGCGTGATTGAGATGATAGCGCAAAACATAATCCTCTCCCTCAAGTGTGGGAGGAATGACTGTGGCTGATATGATGACCATCAATCCCATAGCTTTCGCCCAATCGCTCATTCGCTGTCCATCGGTCACACCCGAAGATGCCGGTGCGCTCGACTTGCTTACAACCACACTCACTGGCCTTGGCTTCACCTGCAACCGGCTGAGCTTTGGCGACGCACCGAACGGTCCAGTCGATAACCTCTATGCACGCATTGGCACGGGTCAGCCGCACTTTTGCTTTGCTGGCCATACCGATGTTGTGCCTGCTGGAGACCTTGCGCAATGGTCGGTTGATCCGTTCGCTGCAACAATCAGCGATGGGATGCTGGTGGGTCGCGGTGCCAACGATATGAAAGGTGCGATTGCTGCGTTTGTATGCGCTGCAGCCGCAAAGATAAATCAGGGCTTCAAAGGCAGTTTAAGCTTGCTCATCACGGGCGACGAAGAGGGCCCGGCAGAATTTGGCACTGTCAAGGTGCTGGAGTGGATGCAGGCGCAGGGCGAATTGCCGGATCACTGCGTTGTCGGTGAACCCACATCCGCGCGGCGGCTTGGCGACATGATCAAGATTGGCAGGCGCGGCAGCATGAACGTGCACATCACCGTGCTCGGCGCGCAAGGCCATGTGGCCTATCCTGATCGCGGCGATAACCCGATCACGCGGCTGGTGCGGCTGCTGAACGAACTGAAACAAAAAACACTCGACACCGGCAATGCGCATTTTCAAGCGTCCAATTTGGAGGTCACGGATATTGCTGTTGGCAATCACATAGACAACATGCTTCCGGCAACAGCGCGCGCGCGGCTGAATATTCGCTTTAATACCGAACATACCGGCAGCGAGCTTAGCGCGTGGATCAAACAGGTGGTAAGTGACCATGCACCGCGTCATGAACTTGATATCAGGATTTCCGGTGAGGCCTTTCTCACCCAGCCGTGCAGTCTATCCGATATGATCATTGAAGCCATCAAAACAGAGACAGGTATGATGCCTGAACTTTCCACCACTGGCGGCACATCGGATGCACGGTTTATAAAGGCTGTGTGTCCGGTGGTTGAGTGCGGGCTGGTCGGGCTTTCCATGCACAAGGTTGATGAGCAGGTGCCGATTGCTGATATCGAGGCGCTATCGCGCGTATATAAAGCTATTCTTGATCGGTATTTTGTATGATTAAAAACATAGAACATAATATTTTATATGCGTGGCATTTGCTGGTGGGCAAGCAGGCAGCGCTCAAACACATGATGTTTGGGCGCGAGGCCGTGCAACACTCGTGGTATGCAGTGTTGCTCGCTGTGCCGTTTCTGGTGCTCAATGCCTTTGCCGGCAAAGTGAGCGGACCGGTGATTGCCGAGATGGCGAAAATCAAGAATTATGTTGTGCCGTCGCTTGCGATGACGATGGTCATAGCTGTGGCTGCATGGATAATCGGCATTATGGTGCAGCGTTCCATGGCCGTTCTGCTGGGTCGGAAAAACAAGGCCGATGTTATCGTGGTGGTCAATAACTGGTTGCGGTTATTGATCAATTTCATCGGTGCGCCAATCAGCCTGTTGGTGGCCGTGCATTGGCTAAGCCCCAGTATAGCTCTGTTCATTGGATTTTGTTTGAGCGTCTATATGCTCGCCCTGATCACCTGGATCAACGGCATCATCCTCGACGTCAGCTGGTGGCGCGCCTCAGCCATCACGCTTGCCGTTTTGTCTTCCGAATTTGTTGTGATCCAGTCGGTTTATATTCTCTCTGGTGGTGCCAAACCATGAAACTTTATGATTACTTCAGGTCATCGGCAAGCTACCGTGTCCGCATCGGTCTTGCCCTGAAGAACCTGCCATTTGAGGACGTGATGATAGACTTGCGCACTGGTGCGCAGAACGATGCCACCTACACCAGCATCGCGGCATCAGGTCTGGTGCCAGCGCTGGTGACAGACGACGGGGCCGTGCTTGGCCAGTCGCTGGCGATGCTGCGCTATCTTGACCGGTTGCACCCTGAGCCCGCCCTGTTTCCTGCAGACCCGTTGCAGGAGGCTTATGCCATGGAAATGGCACTCACCATTGCGTGCGATATTCATCCGCTCAACAATTTGAGGGTGCTGCAGTATGTGCAGCATGACCTTGGCGTAGATCAATCTGCAAAAGACAAATGGTACAGTCACTGGGTGCAAAAAGGCTTTGCGACTCTTGAACGGCTGGTGTCGCAGCGTGGCGGTGAATATTGTCTGGGTCATACGCTGTCGATTGCCGATGTGTGTCTGGCACCGCAGATGCTCAATGCTAGACGTTTCAAGGTAGATATATCAGCGTTTCCAAAACTGCTGGCCATCGATGCACGCCTGATGGTGCTTGATGCCTTCAGGAAAGCTGCACCAGACTCGTGATACCAGAAAGGGTAGTTCTATGCTTCGGATATTTTTTATTATGATGGTCCTCTCTACTGCCGCTGCTGCACAACCGGCTGATGATTCTCATCAGTGGCTTGAAGATGTATCTGGTGCAAAAGCTATCGCGTGGGTGAAAGCCCGCAATGCTGAAACACTGACGGTTCTCGAAGCCTCGACGCATTTTGCCAGCTATCGCGACCGGGCACTTGCCATACTGGAGGACAAACACCGCATTGCCTACCCGACGATCCAGGCAAATCATGTCACCAACTTCTGGCAGGATGAGGTGCATGTGCGCGGCATCTGGCGGCAGGCAAGCCGTCAGTCGTATCTGAGTGGGGCACCAGCGTGGACAACGGTTATTGATCTTGATGCGCTTGGCAAAGCCGAAGGCCGCAACTGGGTATGGAAAGGCGCTGATTGCCTGGCGCCGGATTATGCCCGCTGTCTTATTTCGCTTTCGGATGGTGGCCGCGATTCTGTCGAGGTGCGTGAATTTGACATGAACAGCAAAAGTTTTGTCAAGGGTGGTTTTTTCATCCCCGATGCCAAACAGGATATCAGCTGGTGGGACAGCAACACGCTGTCTGTCGGCACCAACTGGGGTGAGGGGTCACTCACCACGTCCGGTTATCCGCGTCAGCTGAAACTTTGGCATCGCGGCACAACGCTTGCCAGTGCAGTGCCGCTGGCGGAAACGGCTGCGTCAAGCGTTTCCATTTCAGCGCTTGTGGCGCATGATAAAGGTCGTCATGACCACATGGTTTATGAAGGGTTGAATTTCTTTTCCGGCAAACTTCTTCATGTGACACCGGACGGGCGAAAAATTCCGTCGCCGCTGCCAGACGATGCTGATATCAAGGGCGTCAGTGCTGGCGCAGTGCTCGCGTTACTGCGCACAGGCTTTGGCGGATATGCCAGCGGTTCACTGGTGTCCTACGCTATTGATCCTCTGGTTGGCACTGGCAAAACCACACTTGAGCTGGTTTATGCACCGGGCGACAAGGCTTCAATCACTGAAGTGCAGGCGGCAAAATCTGTGATTTATATTGCAACACTTGATACGGTGACGGGGCGGCTGAAAGCAGCAACACATGGTTCATCAGGCTGGACTGTCAAAGACATCTCCATGCCGGCTAATGGTGATGTGACGCTGGTATCGGCCAGCGATACAGATGATATGTTGTTTGCGCATTTCGCCGGGTTTACCACGCCGGACACACTATATGCTGTCGGCTTAGCAGCGCCGAAAGTGGTTGCCGCCTTGCCCGCCCGGTTTGATGCTGGAAAATTCGAAGTTTTGCAGAAATTTGCCATATCAAAAGACGGCACCAGCATTCCTTATTTTATCATCAGGCCAAAAGGCAGCACCGGTCCGCTGCCGACCTGGCAATATGGCTATGGTGGTTTTGAGGTTTCAATCACACCGTCTTATGTGGGGCCCGCTGTGCAATTCTGGCTGGAGGAGGGCAACCAGTATGTGGTGGCGAACATTCGCGGTGGCGGCGAGTTCGGCCCGGCCTGGCATCAGGCAGCACTAAAGCAAAACCGTCAGCGCGCCTATGATGATTTTCATGCCGTGGCGGAGGATCTGATCAGTCGCAAACTCACCACAGCAAAGCAGCTGGGCATTGACGGTCGCTCCAATGGCGGGCTGCTGATGGGCGTCGCCTACACCCAGCGACCGGATTTATATCATGCCGTGCTGATGGGCGTGCCGCTGGCGGACATGAAGCGCTACAATCATCTGCTGGCGGGGGCATCGTGGATGGATGAATACGGCAACCCAGATGATCCTGCCGACTGGGCCTATATCTCAAAATATTCGCCTTATCAGAATATCAAAAAAGACGTGACCTATCCGAAAGTGTTTTTTTATACCTCAACCAAGGATGACCGCGTTCACCCCGGCCACGCGCGTAAAATGGCAGCGCGGATGATGGAGTATGGCAAACCGTTTTTCTATTACGAGAATATCGAAGGTGGCCATGCCGGTGTCGCCAATCTCAAGGAAAATGCGTATCGCGCCGCCCTTATGGTATCATACATGAACCGCGAACTCAAAGACATCGACAAATAGCAAGACCGTCATGCGACCAGATATTCAGACGCTGCAACACTATTATGCAAGCCCTGCGGGTCGCAAGATACAAATGCGCCTGATTGACGTGTTGCAGCCTTTGCTCACCCGGCACAAACAGGCACGGCTGCTTGGGCTTGGTTATGCAGCCCCCTTTTTGAACGGGCTGGCGGAGTCCACCGAGCGTGTGGTGCTCGCCATGCAGGCAAGCCAGGGGGCCCAGCGCTGGCCAGAGGCCGGTGGCAATTGTGCCTGTCTCGTTGAAGACAAATCCCTGCCATTTGCCGATAGCCTGTTTGATCAGGTGCTGGTGGTCCATGCGCTTGAATTCGCTGGGCCTGCACGGCGTATGCTGCGTGAGTTGTGGCGTGTGCTGGCACCGGGTGGTACGCTTGTGTTTATCGTGCCAAACCGCACCAGTTTGCTCATGCTGGCATCAAAATCGCCTTTTTCGAGCGGCGAGCCCTACACACGCCAGCAATTGTATACGCTGCTCACCGATGCGTTGTTTCAGCCCCTTGCGTGGCAGACAGCACTCACCTTGCCATCGCTGCCTGGCGGTCATGCTGTTGACAGCGTGCTCAGTCAATCGGGCCTTGGCGGGGTACATATCGTCAAGGCCGGCAAACAAGTCGGTGCCATTCCAAAACCTATGGTGCGGGCCGGTGGTCGGCGTATCATGGTCGCCACAGGCGCAAGCGCGTGAGCATGCAGGACCCTGTTCGGCTGCTCGGGCAAGCGCCAGCGTTTCTCGATGCCCTCGACAAGCTTTCGCAGGCCGCCCCTTTGGAGCGGCCGGTGCTGGTGATCGGCGAGCGCGGCACCGGCAAGGAGCTGGCCGCAGAGCGCTTGCACCGGCTGTCAAAGCGCTGGGAGGGGCCGCTGGTGCAACTCAACTGTGCAGCCCTTCCCGATACATTGATTGATGCAGAATTGTTCGGCTATGAACCTGGCGCATTCACCGGTGCCACAAAGCCGCGTGCTGGACGGTTTGAGGATGCCGATGAGGGCACATTGTTTCTCGACGAGATCGGCACGCTGTCGGCTCAGGCGCAGGAAAAGCTTTTGCGGGTGGTTGAATATGGTGTGCTGCAGCGTCTTGGGTCTAGCCGCCAGATCGCGGTGGATGTGCGGGTAATCGGGGCAACCAATGCGGATTTGCCAGCGCTGGTTGAGGCGGGCACGTTCCGCGCTGATCTGCTTGACCGGCTGTCGTTTGAAGTCATCACCCTGCCGCCGCTGCGTCACCGGCTGACAGATATTCCCTTGTTGGCGGATCATTTTGGCAGGCGTATGGCGGCAGAACTGGAATGGAGCGGTTTTGCTGGCTTCACTCAGGAGGCCATGCAGCAGATGGCCAAACACAACTGGCCAGGCAATGTCCGCGAACTTAAAAATGCCGTGGAACGGTCAATCTACCGCTGGGCCAACGCGGAGGATGCTGTTGCAAGCATTATTTTCGATCCATTTGATTCGCCTTACCGACCACGGCCAACCACGGCGCATGTCCCGGCTGTTCCACACCCGGAAGCGGTTCACGAAAGCTCAGCATCGGCACCAACGGACTATCTGGCCATTATTGCAGCGCTGGAAAAAAGCATGCTGCAAGGTGCCATGCAGAACGCCAAACACAACCAGCGTGCGGCCGCTGCTGCGCTGGGGCTCAAATATGACCAGCTGCGCCATGCCTTGAAGAAACATGGCATGTTGTAGAGAGTTTCGAATACAATGTTTTTTCTCTGCCTTACGGGCAATCTCGGCTTACCCGTCCGAGTGTTGCGCAGAGAAATAAGTCATGTGGGCTTAATTATATAACTGAAAACACTTCCGGCTTGGCCTCTGACGCCTGTTCTGCTAACGCACCTGACATGATCAAAAAAATTTATGCTTGGGCACTTGATGTCGCCGGTCGCCCGAATGCCATGTGGTGGCTGCTTTTAATTTCTTTTCTTGAAAGTTCCATTTTCCCCATCCCGCCGCACACCATGCTGGCACCGATGTGCATGGCACAGCCGAAAAAATCGTTCCGGTTTGCTTTTGTTTGCACACTTGGCTCAGTGCTTGGTGCACTGCTTGGTTATGCCGTGGGTTATTTTCTCTACGACACAGTAGGCACGGCGTTCCTCCGCATAACGGGCCTTACCCAAAGTTTTCCGGTTGCAGCGTGCAACTTGCGCCACTACGGCGTTCAGCTGATCATCATCAAAGGCGCGACGCCGATCCCGTTCAAACTCATCACCATCACGGCAGGCTTCATTCACATGGCCATGTTGCCGTTCATCGGCGCGTGCCTTGTATCGCGGGCGTTCCAGTTTTTTCTGGTGGCAGGCCTATTTTGGAAATTCGGCGAGACTATCAAACCGTTCATCGATAAATATCTGCCATGGGTCGCTGGCGGGGTTGCCGTGGCATTGATTGGCGGGTTTGTTGCTCTGCATTACTTAGCGCCGCATGGCAGCACAGGTGCTTGTGCAGTGGCAGCGACCAAAGGAACCGCGCCATGATTTTGCAGCAAGCCTCGCGCACCACCACCGGTCTTGCCCTGGCCGCATCGGCAGCCCTGTTGCTAGGGGCCTACGCCTTTCAGTATCTCGGCGGCCTTGCGCCGTGCGAGATGTGTCTGTGGCAGCGCATACCGCACTGGAGCCTCATTGCCGTGGCGGTCATTGCCCTTGTCCTGCGGCAAACCCGCCATGTGCTGCCTGTGCTGGTGCTTATCCTGCTTGTCAGTGCCGGGCTTGGGGTTTATCATGCTGGTGTTGAATATCACTGGTGGTTGGGGCCACAGCGCTGCACGGTGCCAAATATTCCAACTGACATTTCTGCTATTATTGCTGCACCGATCATTCAGTGCGACAAGGCGGCATGGCGCATGTTTGGCATATCCATGGCAGGCTATAATTCACTATTCTCATTAGCGATGGCGATTTTCGTTTTTCGCCGCTGGAGGCAGACATGACCCCGAGAGGCAAGCGACCCGCACACCTGCCGGGAGACAAACCGGCCCATGTTGCACGGATGCTTCGTGTCGATCACGCCGGCGAATACGGCGCAGCGCGGATTTATGCAGGCCAATTGGCTGTGATGGGTTTTCGGCACCGGGACAGCGCCACGATCAGCCACATGGCGGAACAAGAGGCACGCCATCTCGATACGTTTGACCGATTGATAACCGAGCGCCGGGTTAGGCCAACGCTGCTTGGCCCGATCTGGCATGTGGCAGGCTATGCGCTTGGCGCGGCCACGGCGTTGCTTGGCCCCAAAGCTGCCATGGCGTGCACAGTTGCAGTTGAATCTGTAATTGAGGATCATTACGCAGCGCAAAGCCATGCGCT
Organism: Sphingomonadales bacterium; assembly: GCA_025362295.1. Classification (GTDB taxonomy): domain Bacteria; phylum Pseudomonadota; class Alphaproteobacteria; order Sphingomonadales; family Sphingomonadaceae; genus JANYGX01. The sequence continues at coordinate 63,046 of JANYGX010000023.1, forward strand.
TGGCGACAGCGACCCTGAGCTTAAAGGTTTTATTGATGATTTTCGCAATGACGAACTTGGCCACCGCGATACAGCTGTGGCTCACGGCGCTGAAGATGCTCTGGGCTACACGCTCATGGCCGGCATCATAAAAGCGGGATGCCGCGTGGCCATCGCTGTAACCGAACGGATATGACCGCAAGACGCTTTGCCATTGCCGTGCATGGCGGTGCCGGGCGCTATACAGCGGATCAATTCAGTGTTGAGGAACAGGTTGCTTACCATGCTGGCCTGGCAGCGGCATTGCACGCTGCAGAAAAAATCTTGCACACAGACGGCTCAGCTTTGGAGGCTGTTGAAACAGCTGTGTGCACACTGGAGAACAACCCGTTGTTCAATGCAGGTCTCGGCGCTGTACTGGCGCACGATGGCACAGCTTGTCTGGATGCCGCCATTATGGACGGGGCCACATTGCGCGCTGGCAGTGTTGCTGCCCTGCAAAGCACACTAAATCCTGTTAAGGCAGCGCGCGCTGTTATGGAGCGTTCCCCGCACGTGATGCTGGCCGGGCCTGAGGCCGATGCTTATGCGGCTTCAATCGGTCTTGCGCAGGTGGCGAACAGTTACTTCATTACGGCCCCGCGTTTAGCACAACTTGCAACGGCCAAAGCTGCTGGGGCTGACTTTAATATTTCAAAGTTCGGTACGGTGGGTGCTGTCGCCTGCAACCGCAAAGGCGATGTGGCCGCCGCCACCTCCACAGGCGGGATGACCAACAAACGCTGGGGTCGCATAGGCGACGCGTGCATCATTGGTGCTGGTACCTATGCGGACAATGCAAGCTGTGCCGTTTCTGCCACCGGCCACGGCGAATATTTCATCCGCACCACAGCGGCTCGCACGGTCGCCGCTCTGGTTGAATACAAAGGTTATAGCCTTGCCGATGCTGTGGCTTATGTGCTCCACACCATCCTCGCCCCGATGGGCGGCGAAGGTGGCATGATCGCTGTGGACAGGCGCGGAGAGTTGATGCTTGACAGCAACACGAGTGGCATGTTCCGGGGTAGCCTGCGAGAAGGCGAAAGCGCGAAAACCGCTATCTTGCGGAACTAAATGCGCTTTTGCAGGCAGGGCGAACAGCCATCCAGCGAGGAACAGAATGAGGCAAGGCAGTGTTTTAAACATGTGAAATTTCCGATTTAATATGTGCATGAATGGTACATATATCCAATACGGTAAATTGTCAAGATATATTTTCATTATTATTGTAATTTATTGATTTATCAACCGTTAGCTTTGGACTTCCTGCTTGCACCGGTTTCTTTTAACCCCTAATGCATTTGTCTCGGGTCGGAGGAGAGTAGCTCAGTTGGTAGAGCATCGGTCTCCAAAACCGAGGGCCGTGGGTTCGAGTCCCTCCTCTCCTGCCATTAAGGCTTTGAATTGCATTGGTAATTCTGAGCCTTAAACCGGGCCGAACACGATGGACACACCAGCCGGCAGCCAGGAAAACAACCCGGGCTGCCTAGGCTGGTTATTTGTTTTTTTGAGTGACGCACTGTCTTTTTGACGGTGATTCGCAACGGATAAAAGTTAATGGCTGCAGACGACAACAAAACGAAGACTAAAACCGAGCTTGTGGTCAAAAAGACCTCGGCTGGCGAGTTCATCAATCAGGTGCGCACCGAAACGCGCCGGATCAGCTGGCCAAGCCGCAAGGAAACTATAACCATGGCCTTGTTTGTAGGGGCTTTTTCGTTTTTGATGTCAATGTTTTTTCTGGTGGTTGATTTTGGTTTTGGCCAAATTTTCCGTCTATTGCTCAATCGCAGCTGAAAGTAGGGGTTGTCGTTAAACATGGTTGCACGTTGGTACATTATTCATGCGTATTCTGGCTTTGAGAGCAAGGTGTGCGATGCAATCAAGTCTGAGGCTGTGCGGCTCGGGCTTGAGGGCCTGGTCCCGCAAATCGAGGTGCCAACTGAGAAAGTGACAGAAATTCGCCGCAACAAGCGCGTGGAAACGGACCGCAAAATATTCCCCGGCTATGTGCTTGCCAAGCTGGAGCTGACAGATGATGTTTACCATCTGGTGCGCGATACACCGAAGGTTACGGGGTTTCTTGGTCCTAAGGGGAAGCCGCAGGCCATATCGGAAGCGGAGGCCACGCGCATTCTGAACACGCAGGGCACGGCCGTCGCCTCGACCACAAAAGCCAAGGCGCGGGCATTGTTCGAGATCGGCGATACGGTCAAGGTGCTCGAAGGGCCATTTGCCTCGTTCAATGGCTTGGTCGAAGAGATCGATGATGATCGGGGGCGGGTCAAGGTTGGCGTTTCAATCTTTGGTCGCGCGACACCGGTTGAACTTGAATTCGACAAGGTTGAAAAAATCAAGGCATAATATTTATTTGTGGGAGAGGTGCCACCTCGCAACCACAAACAACCGTTCATTCAGGTGAACACAACAGAAAGGTTGAGACATGGCAAAAAAGATAACCGGCTATATCAAGCTGCAAGTGCCAGCGGGTAAAGCTAACCCAAGCCCGCCAATTGGTCCGGCTCTGGGTCAGCGCGGCGTTAACATCATGGAATTCTGCAAGGCGTTTAATGCCAAAACGCAGGAACTGGAAAGCGGGATGCCAATCCCGGTGGTGATCACCGTGTTTGCTGATAAATCATTTACCTTTGAAATGAAAACGGCGCCTGCGTCTTTCTTGTTGCTGAAAGCGGCTGGAATCAAGAGCGGATCGAAAACCGCAGGCCTTGGTTTTGTTGGCAAGGTAAAAAAATCTGATGTTGAAAAAATCGCGGCGACTAAAGCGAAAGATTTGACAGCTGGTTCGGTTGCAGCGGCAATGCGGACAATCGAAGGGTCTGCCCGTTCCATGGGCCTTGAAGTGGTGGAGGGTTAAGATCATGGCAAAAGCAACCAAACGTCAGCAAAAACTCACAGTGGTGGATGCCAATAAAACATATGGTGTTGATGAGGCGCTCGGCATTGTCAAAAGCAATGCGACAGCCAAGTTTGATGAAACAATCGAAATTTCAATGAACCTCAATGTCGATCCACGCTATGCGGACCAGATGGTGCGTGGCGTTATTTCCCTCCCTAAAGGCACAGGTAAAAAAGTACGCGTTGCCGTTTTTGCCAAAGATGCGAAAGCCGATGAGGCTCGCGCAGCGGGTGCCGACATTGTTGGTGCGGATGATTTGATTGAAGAAATCAGCAAGGGCATCATCAACTTCGATCGTTGTATCGCAACGCCGGATATGATGGGCTTGATTGGCAAAGTGGCCAAGGTGCTGGGCCCTAAAGGTTTGATGCCAAATCCAAAGCTTGGCACGGTGACGCCTAATGTTGCCGCTGCCGTTGCCGCCGTAAAAGCTGGTCAGGTGGAATACCGGGTTGAGAAAGCTGGTATTATCCATGCAGGCATCGGCAAGGCCAGCTTCAGTGCGGCTGATCTGCGCGCCAATTTTGATGCGCTGGTCGATGCCGTGGTCAAGGCCCGGCCAACTGGTGCCAAAGGCAAATATCTTGAGAAAATGTCGCTGAGCTCAACCATGGGCAAAGGCGTCAAGGTTGATGTGGCAACATTAAGCGGCGCTGCGTGATTTAAAGAATTCCATTGCCAGGTTTAGGCTTGGCAATGGCAATACCGTCCGAGACCATTGGTTCAGATTTGAAATTCTGATTAAGCCCGGCAGGGGCCAGTATAGACGGGGTGAAGAAACAGATGGGTTTTACCTCCGGTGTCAACGGATGTGGAATTAGAGCTTTATCAGCTCCCGGCTGCAACCTACCCCCGGACGGCGAGCGCTGAACTCGCAGGAGATCAGCATCCAAGCCAGGGTGGCAGATTGCAAAATCGGTCGTTCCATAACTGAGGAGAAGAGAATGGACAGAGTCCAAAAGAAGGAACTGGTAGGTACACTGCACCAGACTTTCACCGAGACGCCTATCATTCTGGTTACCCGCAATCTCGGATTGTCGGTGTCCAAGGTGACAGAGTTGCGGCGACAGGCGCGTGCAGTTGGTGCCAGCTTCCGAGTTACCAAAAACCGGTTGACAAAACTGGCGCTGGACGGGACGCAGTACACAGATCTTGGAGCCATGCTCAAAGGCCCCTGTGTGATTACGACCTCGAAAGATCCAGTGTCGGCAGCCAAGTTTCTGTCAAACTTTGCCAAGGATAACGACAAGCTCGAAATTCTTGGCGGTGCGATGGGAAAAACCATACTTGATGCCAAAGGTGTGAAAACACTGGCTGAATTGCCATCGCTTGATGAATTGCGTGCCAAAATTATTGGTCTGGTGCAAGCACCAGCCACGAAATTGGCCCAACTCACCAGTGCGCCTGCTGGCAAACTTGCCCGTGTTATTAGCGCCTATGCGACAAAAGAAGCCGCCTGATTGGGCAACTTTTCCGCTTAAATACAATCAAATATCTTGCAATGAGGGGCATTGTCCCCATATGGAGTACTAAATAATGACTGACCTAGCAAAAATCGTTGATAGTTTATCAGCTCTCACAGTTCTTGAAGCGGCAGACCTTGCCAAAATGCTTGAAGAAAAGTGGGGTGTTTCTGCTGCGGCTGCTGTTGCCGTCGCTGGCCCTGCTGCTGCTGCCGGTCCTGTGGCCGAAGAGAAAACTGAATTTGATGTCATCTTGGTGTCTGACGGTGGTCAGAAAATCAATTGCATCAAGGAAGTCCGTGCCATCACCGGTCTTGGCCTCACAGAAGCCAAGGCACTGGTTGAAGGCGCACCTAAGGCAGTCAAAGAAGGTGTCAACAAGGACGAGGCCGAAAAACTCAAGAAGCAACTTGAAGCGGCCGGTGCCAAGGTTGAACTTAAATAAACTAAAAATTTTTCCTTCGCAGGGAAGAATAAATAAAATCTTTCTGGACCGAACGAAACCCTGTTCGGTCCAGCACCATCGGCAAAGGGTTCAGGTTTGTTTATAAGGCAAACTGTTAAACCATCCACTTCGCAGCAATGGTCACAGCGTGATCTTAGCGACAAGGATGTTAGCGTTTTTTTACGTTTAACTTAAAATAAACGAATTTTTATTTTTTGAATCAGGACAGGGTATTCCATGGCCACACATATTTCATCTGTAAACTCAACATCTTTCAAGGCAACATCGTTTACCGGACGCAAGCGCGTGCGGAAAACCTTTGGCACCATTCGCGAGCCAATCGAGATGCCCAATCTGATTGAGGTGCAGCGTGAAAGTTATGAGCAGTTTCTGCGCTCGACGCCGTCCCATGTGTCTGGATTGGAAAAAACCCTGCGATCTGTGTTCCCGATCAACGATTTCGCTGGCATCAGTTCGATGGAATTTGTCCGTTACGAACTTGAAGATCCAAAATACGATACAGAAGAATGCCGCCAGCGCGGTATGACGTATGCGGCACCGCTGCGGGTAACGTTGCGCCTCATAGTGTTTGAAGTTGATGCCGATACCGGTGCAAAATCTGTGCTCGATATCAAAGAGCAGGATGTTTACATGGGCGACATGCCGCTGATGACCCATAACGGCACCTTCGTCGTTAACGGCACCGAGCGCGTTATTGTAAGCCAGATGCACCGTTCGCCTGGCGTGTTTTTTGATCACGATCGCGGTAAAACCCATTCATCAGGCAAGTTTTTGTTTTCAGCGCGCGTTATTCCATACCGTGGCTCATGGCTTGATTTTGAATATGATGCCAAGGATATTGTCAACGTCCGCATTGATCGCAAACGCAAGTTGCCGGTGACTTGCCTGTTGTATGCGCTTGGTATGGATTCAGAACAAATTCTCAACCAATTTTATGGTCGCGTTACATATGTGCGCGATGCAAAGGGTTGGAAAGTGCCATTTGTATCTGAGCAATGGCGTGGCCAAAAGCCAAACTTTGATGTGGTCAACGCGGACACCGGCGAAGTTATGTTTGAGGCTAATGTGAAAGTGACGCCGCGCGTTGCTCGTAAGGCGCAAACCGACGGCTTGACCTCACTGCTTATTCCGTCTGACCAGATTTTTGGTCGCTTCGCTGCATGGGATTACATTAACGAACAAACCGGTGAAATATATTGTGAAGCTGGTGATGAGCTGGCCAAGCTGCATCTTGAAAAATTGGATGCCGCTGGCATCGATAGCATCGATGTATTGGATATCGACGGCGTTAACATTGGCCCGTGGATTCGCAATACCTTGATGGCTGATAAAGTTGAAACGCGCGATCATGCGCTTAGCGAAATATACCGAGTGATGCGCCCTGGCGAACCGCCAACGAAAGAAACAGCTGAAGCTTTATTTTCTGGTCTGTTTTTTGATCCTGAACGCTATGACTTATCGGCTGTTGGCCGTGTAAAAATGAATATGCGACTAGAACTGGATTGCCCGGACGATCATTGTATTCTGCGCGAAGATGATATTCTTGCCATCATTAAAATGCTTGTCGATTTGAAGGATGGTCGCGGCGATATTGATGATATCGATAACCTTGGTAATCGTCGTGTGCGTTCCGTTGGTGAGCTGCTCGAAAACCAATACCGGGTAGGCTTGCTGCGCATGGAGCGCGCTGTGCGCGAGCGTATGTCGTCAGTGGATATCGATACCGTAATGCCACACGATCTGATCAATGCGAAACCTGCTGTTGCCGCTGTGCGTGAGTTTTTTGGCTCGTCACAGCTGTCACAATTCATGGACCAAACCAACCCATTATCGGAAGTTACGCACAAGCGCCGCGTATCCGCATTGGGGCCGGGTGGTTTAACCCGCGAACGCGCAGGCTTTGAAGTGCGCGACGTTCATCCCACCCATTATGGTCGCATCTGCCCGATTGAAACGCCGGAAGGCCCCAACATTGGTCTGATAAACTCTCTTGCCACCTTCAGCCGCATCAACAAATATGGTTTCATCGAAACACCATACCGCAAAGTGATCAATCATAAGGTCACCGACGACGTTGTGTATCTATCGGCTATGGAAGAAACCAAACACACGATTGGTCAGGCTAACGCTAACCTCACCAAAGAAGGTGGCTTTACGGAAGAGCTGGTGTCGGCGCGCGAGTCGGGTGAATTCACCGTTGCGCCGCGTGATCAAATTACACTGATGGACGTTTCGCCTAAACAGTTGGTATCGGTTGCAGCATCACTCATTCCATTCCTTGAAAATGATGACGCGAACCGCGCCTTGATGGGCTCCAACATGCAACGTCAGGCTGTGCCTCTGGTTCGTGCGGAAGCGCCGTTTGTTGGTACGGGCATGGAAGGCACTGTGGCACGCGATTCAGGCGCTGCTATTGCAGCACGCCGTACTGGTATCATCGATCAGGTTGATGCAACTCGTATTGTTCTCCGTGCGACGGAAGATGTCGAGCCCGGCAAATCCGGCGTTGATATCTACACGCTGCAAAAGTTCAAGCGTTCGAATCAGAACACCTGCATTAATCAGCGCCCACTCGTGTGTGTTGGCGATTTGATCAACAAGGGTGATATCATTGCAGATGGCCCCTCCACTGAACTTGGTGAACTGGCTCTGGGCCGGAATGCCCTTGTCGCGTTCATGCCATGGAATGGTTATAACTTCGAAGATTCAATTCTGATTTCAGAGCGCATTGTGAAAGATGATGTGTTCACCTCGATTCACATTGAAGAGTTTGAAGTTATGGCCCGCGATACCAAGCTTGGGCCAGAAGATATCACCCGTGATATTCCAAATGTCGGCGAAGAAGCCCTGCGCAACCTTGATGAAGCGGGTATTGTTTACATCGGCGCCGAAGTGAACCCTGGTGACATTCTGGTTGGCAAGATCACGCCAAAGGGCGAAAGCCCGATGACACCAGAAGAAAAGTTGCTGCGTGCCATTTTTGGTGAAAAGGCGTCGGACGTCCGCGATACATCGCTGAAATTACCGCCCGGCGTGGCTGGTACAATCGTTGAGGTGCGGGTGTTTAACCGGCATGGTGTTGACAAGGATGAGCGCGCCCTCTCAATCGAACGTGAGGAAATCGAACGCCTGACCAAAGACCGTGAAGATGAGCGCGGTATTCTTGATCGTTCAAACTACAACCGTCTCCGCGATATGCTGCTTGGCCAAAAAATAGCTGGTGGTACCAAAGGCCTCAAAAAAGGGGCTGACATCAACATGGAATTGCTGGAAGAAACGCCGCGCCATGAATGGTGGAAAATCGCCGTGGCTGACGATAATCAGCAGAGCGATATAGAAGCCATGCATGGCCAATGGCAGGAAGCCCGCAAAACCATAGACAAGCGTTTTGAAGACAAAGTTGAGAAGTTGCAACGTGGCGACGAATTGCCACCGGGCGTGCTTAAAATGGTTAAAGTGTTTGTGGCCGTCAAACGCAAACTACAACCTGGCGATAAAATGGCTGGGCGGCACGGCAACAAGGGCGTTATTTCCAGGATATTGCCAGAGGAGGACATGCCATTCCTTGAAGATGGTACGCATGTCGATGTTGTGCTTAATCCGCTCGGTGTGCCAAGTCGCATGAATGTCGGGCAGATTTTTGAAACCCATCTTGGTTGGGCTTCGCGTGGTCTCGGCAAGCAACTGCGATCTATTCTTGATGATATTTATGCCAAGCAGGCCAAAGTGCCTGATTTGCGTAAACGTTTGAAAGATATCTACAACGGCCAATATGAGACTGAGATAGCACCACTTAGTGATGATGAAGTGATTGAACTTTCAGAAAACCTGAGCCCTGGTGTGCCAATGGCAACACCCGTCTTTGATGGTGCTCGTGAAAAAGATGTGTCGGACATGCTGACAGCCGCAGGCCTAGATACATCCGGCCAGGTGGATCTTTTCGACGGTCGTACTGGCGAAAAATTTGATCGCAAGGTGACGGTTGGCTACATTTATATGTTGAAACTGCATCACTTAGTTGACGATAAAATCCACGCACGCTCTATCGGGCCGTATTCGCTTGTCACACAACAGCCGCTTGGTGGTAAAGCACAATTCGGCGGCCAGCGTTTTGGTGAAATGGAATGTTGGGCACTACAGGCTTATGGTGCCGCCTATACACTTCAGGAAATGCTAACTGTTAAATCAGATGACGTGACGGGCCGCACCAAAGTCTACGAAGCCATCGTCAAAGGTGATGACAGCTTTGAGGCTGGCATTCCGGAATCGTTTAACGTGCTTGTCAAAGAAATGCGTTCGCTTGGTCTCAACATCGAGCTGCTTGCAGGAGGAGAAGGGCCAGACGCTGAGTAGACCTCAGTGGCTGCCCTCTCATTTGAAATTTAAAGGAACAGGTTTATGAACCAGGAACTGATGAACTTTTTTAATCCTGCTGCTAAAGCAGAAACATTTGATCGCATCAAGATCACTATTGCGGCACCTGAGCGCATCAAGTCATGGTCTTTCGGTGAAATAAAAAAGCCAGAGACCATTAACTACCGGACATTTAAACCGGAGCGCGATGGCTTGTTCTGTGCCCGTATTTTTGGGCCGATCAAGGATTATGAATGCCTGTGCGGCAAATACAAACGGATGAAGTATAAGGGCATCACCTGCGAGAAGTGCGGTGTTGAAGTCACCGTTTCAAAAGTCCGGCGCGAACGCATGGGACACATCGAGTTGGCCGCCCCGGTTGCGCACATTTGGTTTCTAAAATCGCTGCCTAGCCGCATCGGTATGCTGCTCGATTTGCCATTGAAAGATTTGGAGCGTGTGCTCTATTTTGAAAGCTATGTGGTGATTGAGCCAGGCCTCACGACTTTAAAAAAATACCAGTTGCTAACGGAAGATCAGGTGCTGGAAGGCCAGGACCAGTTTGGTGAAGATGCCTTTACTGTGGGCATAGGTGCTGAAGCGCTGGAGCACATGCTGATCAATCTTGATCTCGCGGGTGAGCGCGTCGTACTTTTAAAAGAGCTTGCCGAAACGAAATCGGAGTTGAAACCCAAAAAAATCATCAAGCGTCTCAATATTATTGAGAGCTTCATTCATTCCGGCAACCGGCCGGAGTGGATGATTTTGCACACTGTGCCGGTCATTCCGCCAGAACTGCGCCCGCTTGTGCCGCTTGATGGCGGCCGTTTTGCAACGTCAGATCTGAATGATCTTTATCGCCGCGTCATCAACCGCAATAATCGTTTGAAGCGGTTGATTGAACTGCGAGCCCCTGACATTATCGTGCGCAACGAAAAGCGCATGTTGCAGGAATCAGTCGATGCGCTGTTTGATAACGGTCGTCGCGGTCGCACCATAACAGGCGCCAACAAGCGTCCGCTCAAATCCCTGTCTGATATGCTGAAAGGCAAGCAAGGCCGCTTTCGCCAGAATTTGCTGGGTAAGCGCGTTGATTACTCAGGCCGCTCAGTGATTGTGACCGGCCCTGAACTTAAATTACACCAGTGCGGTCTGCCAAAGAAAATGGCACTCGAACTGTTCAAGCCGTTTATTTATGCACGTCTTGATGCCAAGGGTTTGTCGATGACCTTGAAGCAAGCCAAGAAGTGGGTGGAAAAAGAGCGTCGTGAAGTGTGGGATATTTTGGCGGAAGTCATCCGCGAACATCCAGTCCTACTCAACCGCGCCCCAACATTGCACCGCTTGGGCATTCAGGCATTTGAGCCTGTGCTGATAGAGGGTAAGGCTATTCAGCTGCACCCGCTGGTCTGTTCAGCGTTCAACGCTGACTTTGATGGTGACCAGATGGCGGTTCACGTGCCATTGTCGCTTGAAGCGCAACTCGAAGCGCGCGTGCTGATGATGTCCACCAACAACGTGCTGTCACCGGCCAACGGCAAGCCGATTATTGTGCCGTCGCAGGACATGGTGCTTGGTATTTATTATCTGACCATGGAACGCAAAGGTGAACCCGGTGAGGGCTCCATTATGGGCGGTGTGCAAGAAATCCAGCAGGCGCTGGATGCCAAGGCGCTCACGCTACACAGTAAAATTACCACACGCATTCAGCAAACCGACGAACACGGCAAGCTTTACATGAAGCGCGTGGAAACCACACCTGGCCGTATGCTGATCGCAGCGGTGTTGCCACAAGCGCACAAAGTGCCGTTTGAAATTGTCAATCGCCTGCTCACCAAAAAGGAAATTGGTGACGTGATCGATCAGGTCTACCGCCATGCCGGCCAGAAAGAGACAGTGCTGTTTGCCGATGCCGTTATGGGCCTTGGTTTCAAACACGCCTGCCTTGCCGGTATCTCATTTGGCAAGGATGACATGGTTATTCCAGATGAAAAGATCAAACTGGTTGATGGCACCAAAACCTTGGTGAAAGAGTTTGAGCAGCAGTATCAGGATGGTTTGATCACGCAGGGTGAAAAATATAACAAAGTTGTGGATGCATGGGCCCAGTGCGGTGACAAGGTGGCGGACGCCATGATGAAGCGCATTTCATCCACATCGATTGACAAGGTGACTGGCCGCGAAGCCAACATTAACTCGATCTACATGATGGCGCATTCCGGTGCACGCGGTTCGCAAGCGCAGATGAAGCAACTTGCCGGGATGCGCGGCCTGATGGCAAAACCGTCGGGTGAAATTATTGAAACGCCAATCATCTCGAACTTCAAAGAAGGCCTCACGGTGCTTGAGTATTTTAATTCAACGCACGGTGCCCGCAAAGGTTTGGCAGATACAGCACTTAAAACCGCAAACTCCGGGTATCTCACGCGGCGTCTGGTTGATGTGGCGCAAGATTGCGTTATCACTGAAGAAGATTGTGGTACGGACAAGGGCCTCGACATGACGGCTATTGCTGAAGGTGGCCAGATCATCGTGTCGCTTGGTGAACGCATTCTTGGTCGCTCATGCGCGATTGATGTGTTCGATCCAAAAACCAAGGAACTCGTTTATGCGGCGGGCACCTTGCTGAACGAACCAGAAGTTGATGTGGTGACCAAAGCAGGCATTCTGAAACTTAAAATTCGTTCGGTACTGACTTGCGAAACCAAAGATGGTGCGTGTGGTAAATGCTATGGCCGCGATTTGTCGCGTGGTACCAAGGTCAATATTGGTGAAGCCGTTGGTGTTATTGCCGCGCAGTCTATTGGTGAGCCAGGCACACAGCTTACCATGCGGACGTTCCACATCGGCGGTGCAGCGCAGGTATCTGAACAATCTTCACTGGAAGCGAGTGTCGATGCGAAAATTCACTTTAAGAACGCGACGTATGTTGAAGATGGGCGTGGTCGCATCATCGTTATGTCGCGTAATTTTGAAGTGGCGCTTATTGATACCGAAGGCCGCGAACGGGCAAGCCACAAATTGCCGTTTGGTGCTAAATTGATGGTAAAAGACAAGCAGGCTGTCAAAAAAGGCGATCGCCTAGCGGAATGGGATCCTTATACAAGGCCAATCATCACTGAAAAAGCCGGAGCCGTAAAATTCCAGGACCTGGTTGATGGTTTGTCACTGACAGAAAACGTCGACGAAGCCACCGGTATTGCATCAAAAGTTGTCACCGATTGGCGCACTGGTTCATCATCCAAAACCAAAGATGAGTTGCGTCCTCGCATCACTCTTCTTGATAACAAGGACGGTGAAGCGGCGCGCTACTACTTGGCTGTCGATGCTATTTTATCAGTGAATGATGGTGACAAGGTGAATGCAGGTGATGTGATTGCACGCATTCCACTTGAAGGTGCAAAAACCCGCGATATCACCGGTGGTCTGCCGCGCGTGGCTGAATTGTTTGAAGCGCGTATACCAAAAGATCATGCGGTTATTGCAAAAGCGACCGGCCGTGTTGAATTTGGCAAAGACTATAAAGCCAAGCGCCGTATTCTCATCCGACCAGAAGATGGTTCTGAGCCAGTCGAATACATGATCGCCAAAGGCAAGCATATTGCTGTGCAAGAAGGCGACTTTGTAACGCGCGGTGATTATCTCATTGATGGCAACCCTGATCCGCATGATATTCTCGATGTCATGGGTGTTGCGGCACTGGCTGAATATCTGGCCGCAGAAATTCAGGAAGTGTACCGTCTGCAAGGTGTTAAAATCAACGATAAGCATATCGAGGTGATAGTTCGTCAGATGCTGCAGAAGGTTGAAATCACCCACGGTGGTGATTCACACATGCTGGCGGGTGAACATATCGACGTTGAAGAGTTCAACGTTCACAATGAGAAGCTATTGGCGGCAGGTCAGACGGCGGCAACGGGCAAGCCGATCTTGCTTGGTATCACCAAAGCCTCGCTCCAAACCCGTTCGTTTATTTCGGCAGCATCGTTTCAGGAAACAACACGGGTACTGACGGAGGCATCTGTCGCTGGCAAGGTTGATCGCCTGACAGGGTTAAAAGAGAATGTGATTGTCGGACGTTTGATTCCTGCTGGCTCGGGCGCAGCCCTCAGCCGTATGAAAGTGGCGGCGACCGCACGCGATGTTATTCTTGCAGCCTCGCAAACGGCCAAAGCAAACATGGACGCGCAAGCGCTGCCCAAGCCAGCCAAAACAGCTTAAGCAATTGATAGCCAGCATCTCTCTATACAAGATGCTGGCTATAATTTTCAGAACACAACGCGTTTCATGCGCATTTTAACAGTCTTTGGCACACGGCCGGAAGCTATAAAACTGGCACCAGTGGTTTTGGCTCTGGCAAGGCAGCCGCATATATCATCCACGATTTGCAGTACAGGCCAGCATGGAGCTATGCTTGATCAGGTGCTGGATGTGTTTGACCTGAAGCCAGGTTGTAATTTTGGCTTGATGACATCTAATCAAACCTTGTCAGACCTTACCACAGCTATACTGAAGACTATGAGTCCTTTGCTTATGCGCGAAAAGCCAGATTGGGTGATCGTGCAGGGTGATACAACAACAGCTTTTGCCACTGCATTGGCGGCCTTTTACCAACACATTCCGGTTGCTCATGTGGAAGCAGGGTTACGCACCGGCAATCGTCTTTCACCATTTCCTGAAGAAGTGAATCGCAAACTCATTAGCCAGATTGCAACATTGCATTTTACACCGACACAATGGGCAGCTGATAATTTACGCAACGAAGGGGTCGCAGACGCTGAAATTATTATTACCGGCAATACAGTAATAGACGCTCTGCATATTGTCAGTACGAGGATCAATGCAGACACAGCCTTGCATGGCAAACTTGCAGATGAGTTCAATTTTCTTGACCCGACAAAAAAACTTATTCTAGTAACCGGTCACAGACGTGAAAATCTTGATGGCGGACTTGGCAACATGTGTGAGGCTTTGCTGAGCCTTGCCAAGCGCGGTGATGTTGAGATTGTGTACCCTGTCCACCTTAATCCGGCAGTGCAAAATACGGTCATGCAGAGGCTTGCTGATCAACCTGCCATTCATCTGATTAAACCACTGGCCTATGTGCCATTCCTTTACCTGATGCAAAAATGCTCTTTCATTATCACAGACAGCGGCGGCATTCAGGAGGAAGCACCAGCGTTCGGCAAGCCTACACTGGTGACGCGGGATACGACGGAACGCCCTGAAGCCATAGATGCTGGCACGGCTATACTGGTTGGCAGATCGTCTCTGGCTTTAACACATGCTGCAACACAGCTACTGGATGATGAGGCCGTTTACACGCGTATGGCTGTTGCCAAAAATCCGTTTGGAGATGGCAACGCAGCGGAGCGGATTGTGGCGGCTTTGCTTGGGTGGCAAAATGAAGTGAGGCGATAAAAACAATGTAGATAAAACTGAAGCAAATGCTATCGCACGGCGTTAGTCAGCACTTGGTAGGAATTCTATTATCTTGCCCGCTTTATTTCATTATTGCACATTAGCTTGCTTCATGTCAGTCTTACGAATTCATTTCGGAGTGCACGCGCATGAACAGTGGCAACGCCCATTCAAAACCTGCCAGGGTGATGGGCTTTGCGGATGTGGCCATGTTTTATGTTGTCACTGGCGTTAGCCTCCGCTGGATAGCCACGGCGGCGGCAGCCGGGCCGAGTTCGGTTTTGGTCTGGATTGCGGCATTTTTGTTTTTCTATCTGCCACTGGCAGCAGCCGTAATCGAACTGTCATCGCGCTACCCCGAAGAGGGTGGGCTCTATATTTGGACTCGCAAGGCCTATGGTGATTTTCCGGCTTTTATGGCGGGCTGGTGTTACTGGACCAGTAATCTACCATACTTTCCGGCAGCGTTTTACTTTGCTGCCAGCAATGCGCTTTATATGGGCAGTGCGCATTGGCACATCGCTGGCGCGTCGCCTGCCTATTTTATGGGTTTTGCCTTCCTATCTATGGCATTTATTACTGCCCTTAATATTGTCGGCCTTAACGTCGCTAAGTGGTTATCTAATATTGGTGCTGTTGGCATGTGGCTGCCTGTGTTGGTGCTCGTAGTGCTTGGGCTGATTGTCTATACGCGATTTGGTTCTGCAACCCATTTCAATCACTCATCAATGATGCCGGTATTTCATCTGAAGGAGATGATTTTTTGGGCCTCGCTAACGTTTGCCTATTGTGGTTGCGAAACCGCATCATTCATGGGTGATGAAATCAAGGATGCACGCAAAACCATTCCGCGCGCTTTGATTTTTGCCGGGCTGCTTGTGACTTTCTGCTATATTGCCGGTACCATTGCTGTACTGGTCGCTTTGCCGCCTGACAAAATAGATACACTCGCAGGCCTTATGCAGGCTGCAACAGTGATGCTGGACAAGCTAGGCTGGCTTTGGCTGGCACCTGTGCTGGCTTTTTTTATTGCCATTGGCAATCTTGGTGCTGCCGGTGGCTATTTGGCAGCCACAGCGCGCATTCCGTTTGTGGTTGGCATTGACAAGATGTTGCCGCCAGCGTTCGGCACTTTGCATCCGCGATTTGGCACACCGCATGTGGCGATCCTCACGCAAGCAGGGCTCGGCGTGGTGTTCATAGTCCTGGGTCAGGCGGGTACCAGCGTAAAAGGCGCTTATGATGTGCTGGTGAGTATGAGCATTATAGCAACTTTTATTCCATTTATTTTTGTATTTTCGTCACTCATCAAATTGCAGGGCGAGCCTGTATCGGCAGACGTTGTGCGCATTCCAGGTGGCAAGCCTGTGGCCGTTTTGCTTGCCTGTGTTGGTCTCACCATGACGGTGATAGCTATAGTGCTTGCCACGCTCCCGGCAGCCTACGAAACGAACAAGGCATTGGCAGTTGTAAAAATAATTGGTTTAAGCGGGCTTTTGCTTGGGATTGGCTGGGCGATTTATGCGCGAGAAACGCGATGATTGCGCATGCCCTGACTCATGCGTTCAAAACAAACTTTTCTGTGCTGGTGCAAACTGGCTGTCTTGAGGCACAGCAAAATGCTGTGTTGTCAACTCAGCTGGCTCGCGGTTCAAGCCAAGCCTCGCACATGCGGCTCGAAAGCGGGCGGTGAGCAGCTCGGCATAGGCGCCTGACCCGTGCATGCGACTGCCAAAGTGCGGATCGTTGTCTTTGCCGCCACGCATATCCTGCACATGATGCATGACACGTGTGGCACGGTCCGGCGCATGAACAGCAAGCCAATCGCGAAACAGCTCTTTCACCTCATGAGGCAGACGCAACACAATTGACGACGCACCACGTGCACCGGCTGTGTGCGCTTGCTCAAGAATTTTCTCCAGCTCATGATCATTCAGGGCTGGTATCATCGGCGATGCAAACACGTTGACTGGAATACCAGCATCACTCAACAGCCTGATCGCATCCAGCCGCCGTGCTGGAGCAGAGGCTCGCGGCTCAAGAGTCCGCGCTAGATCACCGTTTAGTGTGGTTACAGAAATATTCACCGAGAGAAGGTTCTTCTCAGCCATACGCGCCAGAATATCGATGTCGCGGGTGACACGATAACTTTTGGTGGTGATGGTGACGGGATGGCCAAATCGCGCCAGCACCTCCAGCATTTGACGGGTAATACGGTATTGATCTTCTATCGGCTGATAGGGATCGGTGTTGGTGCCCATGGCAATAGGCGCAACGTCGTAGCCAGGCTTGCATAAGGCCTGTTCAAGCAACAGGGCGGCATTTGGTTTGGCTGTCAGCTTGGTTTCAAAATCAAGGCCGGGGGACAAGCCAAGATAGGCGTGGGTTGGTCTGGCAAAGCAATACACACAGCCGTGCTCGCACCCTCTGTAGGCATTGACTGACCTGTCAAAGGGAATATCTGGCGATTGATTGCGAGTCAGGATGGTTTTGGGTTGCTCGATATACACTTCGGTTTTGAAAGCTGTCGCTTCAGCAACATCCCAAAGTTCATGCAAGGGCTCGCGCTGAGGCTCACGAAACCGCGCGCTCAACCGGTTAAGGCTGGATCCCCGACCTTTATGCCTCAACTTGCGATCAGGCTCAGGAAAGCCAAGAAATGGGGCCAGTGCCGTCGTTGATGAATTTTGAAACGAGTGATTGTGTGCGTTCATAAATATGCACTAATACATAATTTAGAACAAATCAAGAACAATTTTAAAATATATCAGATTTGGCAGCAAACAGTAAAATGCCGTTAACTATCAAAAAACGGTTTTAAACCGCTACTTTACCAGCAATGTGAGGATGAGGGTCATATCCCTCAAGCTTAAAATCCTCATATTTAAAATCAAAAATAGAGTTGATAAGTGGATTTATATGCATGACCGGCAATGGCCGCACATCGCGACTAAGTTGTACATTCACTTGTTCCAGATGATTATTATAAATGTGCGCATCGCCGAAGCTATGAATGAAATCGCCCGGTTGCAGGCCGGTAACGTGCGCCATCATAAGCGTGAGCAAGGCATAGCTGGCAATATTGAATGGTACACCCAGAAAAATATCAGCTGAGCGCTGATAAAGCTGGCAAGAAAGTTTATCATCCGCCACATAAAACTGAAACAGGCAGTGGCACGGTGGCAAGGCCATCTGATCGACATCCGCTGGGTTCCAGGCGGAAACGATCAAGCGCCGACTGTGTGGATTGCGCCGGATTTCAGCTTCCACCCAGGCGATCTGGTCGATTATGCGTCCATCCTGGGCCTGCCAGCTGCGCCATTGTTTGCCGTAAACAGGACCCAGTTCGCCATCGCTGTCCGCCCAGGCATCCCAAATTGAAACGCCGTGTTCCTGCAAATAGGCTATGTTCGTATCACCGTTCAGAAACCACAACAGCTCATGAATAATCGACTTTAGATGCAGTTTTTTTGTGGTGAGCATCGGGAAACCGTCCGATAGCGCGAATCGCATCTGATAACCGAAAACGGAGCGCGTTCCCGTGCCAGTTCTGTCTGTGCGCGTGATCCCATTCTGAACCACAGTCCGCACTAAATCATGATATTGATGCATATGGCCTATTAACCTCAACATGTAGCTTTGGCAAAGCAGTATTTGCGGACTAAAAAAACGAATCGAGACACCCGATATATTTTTGATATTATAACGTAACAAACAATGTTGAGGCATTACGTTAATGGGCACATTTAACATTTCTGAACTTCCCGAAATTCAAAAAGCCTGCTTGCGATTGATATTTCAGGGTTATGAAATAAAGGAGATTGGCTTAAGGTTCGGTCTTTCCCATTATACAGTAACAGAATGCTTGCGCGCAGCCAGACGGGCTACAAACACGCAAAACAGCATGGAAGCAGCACGTTTGCTGGCTATACACGAACAGATCGCGCGCAACACTAAAGCTGTTAACAGCTCAAATGTTATTTCGCCCAACCCCGATGCAGTGCCCTCAATGCCATTGTCGATCATCTCATTGTGGCCTCGGGTGGATTTTCAAGTTTTCGCCTTTTGGGCATATTATAAGGTTGTGAGGGTGTGGGTGGTGAATGGATAATCAAAATACATATGTGCTAATATGGTCAGCCACCGACACTTTGGCTGTCTTGATGTTTGCCCTGCAAGCCTTGTTGCCAATGGTAACCGCATGCATCACGCTGACGGGTCTGGATGATCTGTTTGTTGATCTGCTTTTTATTAGGCGGTGGTTGTGGCGCCGTTTGATTATCGGGAAATATTTCATCGCTAAAACGGCGGCTGATCTTGTTGAAACAACACCCAATCTGCCTATTGCGGTGATGATACCGGCTTGGCAGGAGGCAGAGGTTATTGGTGCCATGCTGCGATCATCACTGTCGATCTGGCATAGTGAAAAAAATATTCGGATTTTTGTTGGTTGGTATTGCAACGACCTGCCAACGGGACAAGCAATTGCGGCTGTTGCTGCAGAAGACAAGCGTGTCGTGCCCGTCGTTGTGCCGCATGACGGCCCAACCACCAAGGCGGATTGTCTCAACACGCTTTGGCGAGCCATTGCGATTTGGGAAGGCGATCATAATGCTCAATTTCCCATATTTCTTTTACACGATGCTGAGGATCTGGTTGCCGTTGATGAGCCCGTAGTGATACGCCACGTGATCGGCACGCGTGGCAAAGCCATGGTGCAAACCCCAGTTATCGCCATTCCGGTGCCAGGTTCGCGTTTTATTTCAGGCCACTATCTTGATGAATTTGCCGAAGCGCACACCAAAGATCTGGCCGTGCGCGAGGCCATGGGTGCGTGGCTGCCGTCCGCTGGTGTGGGCTGCGCTTTTGCACGCGAGGCTTTGAAATTCGCTGAGCATGACCAAGGCGGGCTCCCATTTGCGGCTGCATCGGTCACAGAAGATTATGAGCTCTCTATGCGGCTTGGCAGGTCAGGGTTTTCAAGTGCCTTTGTGCGGCTGGCAACATCGCCGCAGCACGGGCCTGTTGCTACATCAGAACATTTTCCGAATACAATCAAAACGGCTGTCAGACAAAAATCAAGATGGCTTCTGGGTATTGCCCTGCAGGGATGGTCAACACTGGGCTGGCATGGAACACTGGCACAGCGTTACTGGCTGCTCCGTGATCGCAAGGCTTTGTTCACGGCTTATCTCAACATGATGGCATATATAATGGTTGTTGCTTTCACAACTCTTTGGGCGTGGCAATATTTTATCCCTGCCGCACCGCATTTTCCGATTGTTGCGCAGTCAAACAGTCTTCTCGCTTATGTGCTGCGATTAAACGGCATCTTGCTTGTGTGGCGATTGTTGATGCGTGCCTTGTGTGTCTGGCGCACAGCTGGAGCTGTACAGGCATTTTTATCTTTGCCGCGTGCTGTACTGGCAAACCTGATCAATTTTCTGGCTGCATGGCGTACCTTGCGCCTGTTTATCGAGCATAAAAGAAGCGGCAAAGCCGTTATCTGGGATAAAACACAACATATGTTCCCGGTACTAACGAACGTATGAAAACTTTGGCATTTCTGATGATTGGCATGAGCGCAACAACTGTATTGAAGCCGTTGGTGGAAGCGCCTGCGGTGTGGCGTCATTTCAGAGCCTATCCTGATTTGGCGGAGGGTGCGAGACTGGCAAAGCTTGGATTGTGGCAACAGGCACAACAACATTTCATAAACGCCTCACTGCGTGATCCGGCGGATTTAAAAGCCCAGGCCAATCAGCTGTATGCAAACCTTGCTCTGCGAAACTGGCCAGCTGTAAAAAATCAGGCCGATCGATTGATCACAGCGCTGCCTTCCCATAACAACGAATGGTATCTTTACCGTGCTATGGCATCCTATGCACTTGGTGAGGCAAAGGCTGCACGACTGGATGTGCAACAATCCACGCTGTCAGAGCGAAAATCAACCGCGCCAAACCATGCAAGAGTTTTGCTTGCACTACTGGAAAAACCACGCGCAGAAACGCCTCGTGTTATCAGCAATCTGCTGGCTCGCCAGGTATCCGAAAACCAGGCACTGCCAGAAGCGCCGCCGTCGATCAATTGGGGCCCTTTGGTGTATTTTACGGAGGGCAGCCTTGGCTTTGCAAGAGCAGACGAAACAATAGCACTGCCCGTGCTTGCCACGTTGAGTGAAATGCCACAGTCGGTTGTGCACACTGTTCAGCAAGCCACGCCTGATGCAGCGCCAATGCCCTATGCTGCACTGGGTTATCAGGCTTTGGCGCGTGGTGATCAGCAGGCGGCATTGGAGGCCTTTTCCAAAGCACCGCGTAGCGCACAGATTATTGCCCAACTTGCCTATATTGAGCAGAGCCTTGGCCACACACAGGCGGCTAAAAAAGATTTCGAAGATGCGGTGGCGCTTGGCAGTGACAGTCCGCAACGCAGTGTCTGGCAAAGCCAATTGGCCCCCTTAGCCAAGCGGTTTGGCGTAAGCTCGCAAATATTCGTAAGGCTTAAAGCCGTCGATACACGACTGGCCGGCGCGCAAACGGCTTTGGGTCTATCCGGTAACTATGCGCAGGCCAGTGCTCGGTTAAATGGCAATCCTGATCGCCCACTAAGCGCTATTGCGACTTTTGCCTCGAGCCTCGATGCAAAAACCTTACAGGCCAATCCTGCGAGTGCCCAAGCGGGCTTTGGCCTCAGCTGGAAACCGTTTGCCAATATCAATGCTCATATTGATGCGTTGCGGTTGCTGCAGGTGGGCAAAGCATCCCGAAAGGATTGGGAGTTGCGCATTGGTGCTGGTATGGGCGACGGTTATGGCCCCACTGAAGGTGACACCACGTGGCTGCACTGGCAGGCAACATCTGATATTGCTTGGATAGGGCTTAAAAAACGCGATGTGTTCGCCGCGGCCAATGGTCGTGTGGGTATGGGTTGGGCGTTTAAAGACCAATGGGCTCTCACACCTTATCTTGGTTTGAATGCAACTTTGCAAGCCAGCGGCGGCACTGCAACGCAGGTTGAATTCAGCCCCGGCCTGTGGCTGCATCACGCGACCAAGTCAGGCCTGGCAGGTGCCGACATAAGACTTGAATATCGTCACAAACTGGCTGGCAATGCCGCCAGCGCCAATGGGGCAGCTGTCACAGCGGCGGTGAATTTTTAGGCGCTGGTTTCGGTGAGCAGTGCAGCGTTGCCGCCCGCTGCCGCTGTGTTGATGCTAATCACCTGTTCGGAGGCAAACCGGCGGAGATAGTTTGGTCCACCGGCTTTTGGTCCCGTGCCAGACAAACCAGAGCCGCCGAAGGGCTGTGTGCCCACAACAGCGCCAATCATGTTGCGGTTGACATATATGTTGCCTGTCGGAAGCTGTGCGCAAATCTGTTCAATGGTTGCGTTGATACGGCTGTGAATGCCGAGTGTCAGGCCGTAACCAGTTGCTGCAATGTCATTCAGCAAATCGTTGAGGCCAGATGCCTGCCACCGCACCACATGCAGCACTGGCCCGAACACCTCGGTTTTCAAATCGCCAACACGTGCAAGCTCAAACATATGCGGGGCAACGTAATAGCCGTGTGCTGGGAGCGGCAAGCTCGACAGTAAAGCATGCTTTTGCTGTTCAGTGGTAAAGCCTTGTGTATGTGACAGCAAACGATCGCGTGCGGCTTGGTCAATCACCGGGCCAACATGAGTTGCCGGGTCACGTGGATCGCCAACTTTGAGCTCGTTTGCGGCGCCGCGTATCATCTCAATGACCTTGTCGGCAATGTCAGACTGCACGCATAGCAAGCGCAATGCGGAACAGCGTTGGCCGGCCGAGCGAAAGCTTGACATGATCACATCATCGGCTACCTGTTCGGGCAGCGCTGTGCCATCGACAATCATGGCATTGATGCCGCCAGTTTCAGCAATGAACGGCACGATGGGTGCGTTGCGGCTTGCCAGTGTGCGGTTGATTGCCCAGGCCGTTTGGGTGGAGCCGGTAAACGCCACACCAGATGCACGCACATCGGCAACCAGAGCAGCACCGATATCACCACCGCCCGGCAGCATATGCAATGCAGATTTTGGAACACCCGCCCCATGCAATATTTCAACAGCGAGCATGGCAATAAGTGAGGTTTGCGGTGCCGGTTTGGCAACCACAGTATTGCCAGCGACCAGCGCCGCCACCACTTGGCCTATGAAAATTGCCAACGGGAAATTCCACGGTGAAATACATATAAAAACCCCGCGACCACGAAAACGCAGGCGGTTGTCTTCACCGGTTGGCCCTGGCAATACGGTATCCACGCCAAACTCTTTCACAGCTTCGGCGGCATAGTAGCGACAAAAATCAATTGCCTCCCGGATTTCTGCAATCGCATCATCAAAAGTTTTGCCAGCTTCGACCTGCAATAATGCAACCAAGCGCGCTTGTCTTATGTGCATATCATCAGCAGCTTTCAGAAGTGCTGCTGCACGCTCTGCCACGGGCACCGCCTGCCACGTGAAAAACGCTTTGCTTGCAGCCGCCATCGCCTTATCGGCCTGCTGTTCCGTGGCTTCCACCACGGCGCCAATAGGCGTTGCTGCATCAATAGGGGATAGCATAGGTTTGGATTCGCCGCTTTCAGCCAGTCCATCGATCAGGGGTGCTGCTGTGGCAAAACCCCTGGCAGCGGCCACAGCTGTGCAGAGATTTGCAAGACTATCAGCATGGCCAAACTCAATGCCAGCGCTGTTGGCACGCGCTGCGCCGTATAGCTTTGCTGGTCGCGGTATGTACCGGTTGCGCGCGTGCGACGCCGCACCCAGAACAGCTGATGGTTTTTTCAGTAAATCTGACACCGCCACACGCTTGTCGGCTGCCATGGCAACAAAACTCGAATTGGCACCGTTTTCAAGTAAGCGCCGCACCAGATACGCTAGCAAGTCTTTATGCCCACCAACCGGCGCATATACCCTGCAGGTGGCGTTTGCATGGGTTTCCAGCAAAGATTTATAGACTTCATCGCCCATACCATGCAGGCGCTGGAACTCATAACCTTCCGTGCCGCCAGCCATCTCAACGATAGTTGCAATAGTCAGTGCATTGTGGGTGGCAAATTGCGGATAAAGCCTTGGCCTTTGTGCCAACAATTTTTGGGCACACACGATATAATTTAAATCCGTTGCTGCTTTCCGGGTGAACACCGGATAATCATCCAGCCCACGTTCCTGGGTGCGCTTGATTTCTGTGTCCCAATAGGCGCCTTTGACCAGTCGCACCATCAATTGACGATCAAGTTTTTCAGCCAACGCCCCCACCCAGTCTATGACCTCTACGCTGCGTTTCTGGTAGGCTTGAATGGCAAGGCCGAAACCGCTCCATCCTGCAAGGCGAGGATCAGCTAGCACGACTGCCAACACATCAAGCGACAGTTCAAGCCGATCAGCTTCTTCTGCATCGAGCGTAAAGTTGAGGTTATACTCTTTGGCTTTCAAAGCCAATGTGATGACGTTCGGCACAAGTTCACGCATCACGCGGGCATGGCTCACCGCTTCGTAACGCGGATGCAGTGCCGAAAGCTTCACTGATATACCAGGTCGTTCAGGCAGTGTCGCCACATTGCTGCTGCGCCCAATCGCATCAATGGCGTTTGTGTAGGATTGATAATAGCGCGCGGCATCCGCACTGGTGCGAGCGCCTTCGCCCAGCATGTCAAACGAATACCGAATTCGGCCCGGTGCACTGGCGCTATTTTTGCGAGCGCGATCAAGCGCTGTCTCTATCGTTTCCCCAAGAACGAAGTAATTGCCCATCAGGCGCATGGCCTGCCGCGTCGCCGCCCGGATAGCCGGCACACCCAAACGTTTGACCATGGCTGCAAGCACGCCGTCTGGCGTTTCACCCGGTTGTATCACACGGCTGCTAAGGCCGAGTGCCCAACTGGTGGCGGTGGTGAGAAGGCCAGTGCCCTGTGGTTTATGCCCGCTCCAATCTGCTGCTGCCAGTTTGTCCTCGATCAGCTTGTCAGACGTTTCCGCATCAGGCACACGCAGCAAGGCCTCAGCCAGCACCATCAGGGCAAGCCCCTCTTTGGTCGCCAGCGAATATGCCTGCAACACATCCTCAATGCTGCCAACGCTGCTGCTGGCGCTGCGAATCGCTGCGATCATTTGCATGGCATGGGAATCGATGCGGGCATTGTCAGCGGCAGAAAACCGGATGCTATCCAGTAACTTTGCCACAAGTAATTCATCTTCCTCAGCAAAAGGCGCACGAAATGGTGAAATTGAATATGTCATAATATTTTATTTAGCACGATTATGGCTGAAAAGCAGAAATAATCTCATAGCTTTTTGCATAAAACTACTGCATAAAGCGAAAATTATGCATTCAATATCACCTGCGGAAACAACGGCCCTCAACTGGCTTTCAGACCAGCATAATACAATGTTTGAGCACGTTCAGCAGTGGACATCCATCAACAGCGGCAGCCAGAACTTAACCGGCCTTTCGCAGATGAGCCATATTTTGCAACGCGCGTTCAGTGCTTTGGGTGAGCCAAAATTGCTCGCCCCAACCAAAGTGGACGCCGTCAATGCCAATGGCGAGAGCGTTCCTGTTGTACGCGGCCATAATTTATACCTGTCTGTGCGGCCTCAGGCACCCGTGCAGGTGGTTCTGGCTGGCCATATGGACACTGTGTTTGGGCTTGATCACAGTTTTCAAAAAGGGCGCGGGATTGAGGGCGACAGACTAAACGCACCAGGGGCTGCTGACATGAAAGGTGGGCTTTGCGTGATGCTCCATGCCCTAAAAGCCTTTGAGCAGCATCCGGCAGCGCATGAGCTTGGCTATCAGGTGGTCATTAACAGCGATGAGGAGGTCAGCTCGCTGGGCTCTGCAGCCTTGTTGAATGAGGTTGCAAGCAAAGCCCATCTGGGCTTGGTTTTTGAACCAGCCCAGGCGGACGGCACACTGGCTGGCGCACGCAAGGGCATCGGTAATTTTACCGCTGTTGTAAAGGGCCGTGGCGCCCACGCCGGGCGCAACCCTGAACTGGGGCGCAATGCGATCACAGCGGTATCCGATTTGTTTGTCGAACTTGGCAAACTGTCAGGTGCGCGCGATGGCCTTACCATTAACCCGGCACGCGTTGAAGGTGGTGGCCCCACCAATATTGTGCCGGAGCTCGCTGTTGGCCGGTTCGAGGTGCGGGTGAAACAGCATGCAGACAGCGACTTTGCCATGGGCGAAATTAAACAACTGGCAGACATGGTGGCCAAGCGCCATGATGTGCAGATTGATCTACATGGACGTTTTAATCGTCTGCCAAAACCGCTTGATACAAGACAACTGGAATTGTTCGATGCCGTCAAGCTGTGTGGCACAGCACTTGATATTCCGGTGATGTGGCAAGCGTCTGGTGGGTGTTGTGATGGCAATAATCTGGCCGCCGCTGGCCTTGCCGTGGTGGATACACTGGGTGTGCGTGGTGGCAATATCCATACATCGGAAGAATTTATGATTATTGAAAGCCTGTGTGAACGCGCGAGGTTGACCGCGCTGCTGTTGATGCGTCTGGCGACCGGTGTCATTTCAGTGTCACCCAAAACACCATCATGAAACATACAAGCCAACTCGTGGTGCGTGCCGGCACACCAGATGATATAGATGCGTTGTATAAGCTTGCCCTGCTCACGGGTGGCGGCTTCACAAACCTGCCAGCCAACCGCGATGGCCTCGCCAAGCGCTTGCAGTTTTCTTACGAGAGTATGAAAGCTGAAATCGACACGCCGGGCGGTGAACTTTATATGCTGGTCATGGAAGATATGGCGACCGGCGAGGTGATTGGCACGGCCAGCCTGTTTTCAAAGCTTGGCTCGGAGTGGCCTTTCTACAGTTTTCGCATCACAAAAATAAACCAGACATCGAAGGAGCTTGGCAAAACCCTGTCATCCGATGTGCTGCATCTGGTGAATGATTTTGATGGTTGTTCTGAAGTCGGTGGATTGTTTCTCGATGCCGCACGCCGGCAGTCCGGCGCTGGCCGTTTGCTGGCTCGGTGCCGCTACCTTTTTATTGCTCAGGCCCGCAAACGCTTTGCTGAACGAATTATGGCTGACCTTCGCGGCTATCAGGACGAGAACGGTCAATCACCGTTCTGGGAAGGGCTTGGCAGACATTTCTTTGATATGGATTTTGCTGATGCAGATCAATTTAATGGCCTGCATGGCAACCAGTTTATTGCAGACCTGATGCCAAAATATCCGATTTACACACGCATGATGCCAGCATCGGCGCAGGCTGCGATAAGCAAACCGCACTGTGAAGGCTTGGGCGCGCTGAATTTGCTGACACATGAAGGTTTTCGCGCCGATGGCTATATTGATATTTTTGATGGTGGTCCTTCCGTGCATGCTGTCATTGATGAGTTGCGTTGTGTGAAAGACTCAAAAGCCTCGCGTATTGAAAGTATTGCAGACAGTGATCAAGCCGATATATCCATGATTGCAAGCGGATCAGCGGCAAATTTTCGCGCGTGTATGGGTGTTGTCACTGCCCATGAAGAGGGTTGTTCGCTCACATCGCAATCGGCAAAATTGCTTGGGGCAACCACTGGAGATACCATACGCCATGCCCCACTCTGAACTTATATCAACCAACCCGTGCTCAGATGCCGTTGTCTGGCAAGGCCCGATGGCAACGGTTGAAGATGTTGCAGCAGCCGTTCGCAAAGCCCGCAAGGCCTTCACAACCTGGTCAAGCTTTTCCCTAGTGGACCGAGTCGAGGTGGCGCAACGCTATGCCGCACTGGTTATCAAAAAAGCAGAAGCCTTTGCACAGTTGATTGCCGAGGAAACCGGCAAGCCGTTTTGGGAAGCCAAAACAGAAGTGGCAAGCGTTGCTGCCAAGGTGGAAATTTCGATATTTGCCCAGCGTGAACGAACCGGCACAGTTGCTGTGTCCGATGGCAATACAGCGCGTGTGCTGCGGCACAAGCCGCACGGGGTGCTGGCTGTACTGGGTCCGTATAACTTTCCTGCGCATTTACCCAATGGCCATATTGTGCCGGCACTCATTGCCGGTAACACTGTCGTCTTCAAACCCAGCGAGTGGACGCCAGCTGTGGCACTTTATATGGCCGAACTTTGGTATGAGGCCGGGTTGCCGAAGGATGCCCTAAATGTGCTGATTGGCGATGCCATCACTGGCCGTGCGCTCAGCCAGCACCCAGACATCGATGGCTTGCTGTTTACCGGCAGTGCACCCACAGGCATGGCGCTCCACCGCCAGTTTGCCGGACAGCCGCATAAAATCCTGGCATTGGAAATGGGTGGCAATAACCCGCTGATTATCTGGGATGTGCCGGATGTGCAGATGGCAGCGCAGATAATTGTGGCCTCCGCTTATCAGACAGCTGGGCAGCGCTGCACCTGTGCACGGCGTTTGATCATCCCCAAAGGCATGGCGGGCCAACATATTGTCGATGCTGTGCTGGTTCTGATCGACCGGTTGATCGTTGGCGCACAGTTTGATGATCCACAGCCGTTCATGGGTCCGGTGATCGGCAACAGTGTGGCTGATAAACTGATTGCGCAGGCGCAAGTTCTTCATGAGCGCGGCGGCATAGAATTGCGTACACTGCGTCGTTTGGCATTAGGCAAGCCTCATCTCAGCCCCTCGCTGGTGGATGTTACCAACATCAGCAACCGGAGTGATGACGAAATTTTCGGGCCGCTTTTGCAAATCATTCGAGTCAAGGATTTTTCCGTTGCGTTGACTGAAGCCAACGCAACACAATTTGGTTTGGCTGCTGGGCTCGTTGGTGGCGATCGCAGTTTGTACGAACGGTTTTTACGCGGTAGCCGCGCTGGTATTGTCAACTGGAACTCGCCGCTCACCGGCGCTGCAAGTGCATCGCCGTTCGGTGGTATCGGCATGAGCGGCAACCACCGGCCCAGTGCCTATTATGCGGCAGACTATGCAGCCTATCCTGTGGCCGGACTGGAGCAGGATCTACCCTTCATAAACGCGCTTACGGGATTGAAACCATGACAGCGCAAGAGATCAATTTCGATGGCCTGATCGGCCCGACACACAATTATGCAGGCTTGTCGCTGGGCAATGTGGCGTCTTCAAAAAATGCCGGTGGTGTTGCCAGACCAAAACTGGCAGCCCTTCAGGGTCTTGAGAAAATGCGCCTGATGCTTAGCCTTGGGCTGGGGCAAGGCGTCTTGCTGCCGCATCTGCGACCGCATCTGCCAACACTTCACGCGCTTGGCTTTCGCGGCTCGCCAGAGCGCATGATTGCGGACGCTCATACAGCAGATCCGGCACTGCTGCGTGTTGCAACTTCCGCTTCAAGCATGTGGACGGCCAATGCGGCGACTGTGTCACCAAGTGCCGATACATTGGACGGGAAAGTACATTTAACACCGGCTAATCTGGCGACAATGCTCCACCGCTCGATTGAGCACCCATTCACTGAAAAAATGCTGCACACAATTTTTCATGACCAGACACATTTTTCCGTGCATTCAGCTCTTCCCGGCGGCACTCATCTGGGTGATGAAGGGGCTGCCAATCATGGCCGACTGTCGGGCGATCATGGTCATGCCGGAGTCGAGATGTTTGTCTACAGTGACAAGTCAGGTGGCCGTTACCCCGGTCGCCAAACGCTGCGCGCAAGCCAGGCCGTTGCGCGGTTACATGGGTTGTCACCCGAGCGCACAGTTTTTATGCAACAGGCGAACGCTGCCATCGAGGCTGGGGCTTTTCACAATGATGTTGTGAGCGTTACAAACGGCTCTGTTTTGTTTGCCCACAGCGGGGCATTTGAAAACCAGCCAGCTGCCATGGAAAGTTTACGCATAGCGTATCCGGCCCTTGAGGTTGTTGAAGTGGCTGAAGCTGTTGTGCCAATGGCGGATGCCATAAGCTCTTATCTTTTCAATTCGCAACTGATCACATTGCCCGATGAGTCGATGATTTTGATTTTGCCAACGGAAGTTCAGCAAACGCTGTCAACAGCGGCCTATGTTGCTGATCTACTCACGCACAATACGCCCATCAAACAGGCACGATACATCGATGTGCGCGAAAGCATGAAAAACGGTGGCGGCCCGGCATGCCTGCGTCTGCGTGTTGTGCTGACCGAGGCAGAAAAATCTGCTGTTGATCAGCGTTTTCTTATGGATGCAAAAAAACTTGCCGTGCTTGAAGCCTGGGTAAAAGCCACCTACCCAGATGAAATTCGCCCCGATGATCTTGGTGATATCGCGCTGCACAGGCAATGCCTTGAGGCATTGGATGCGCTCACGAAAACTCTAAATCTGGGCAGCCTTTATGAGTTTCAGGCACTTTAAAGGTATCAGTCTTTTAATTTGCTTGCGTAGGCTTTGCGAAATTTTTGCACCTTTGGTGCAACCACATATGTGCAGTACGTGTTGTTATTGCCCTCACGGATAAAATAATCCTGATGATAATCTTCTGCCACATAAAATTTTGACATTGGTTCCAGTGTTGTAACAATCGGCTGCGGCCAATTTTTTTGCGCACGCGCTATGGCTGCTTCAGCTAAGGCTTTGTCACTGTCATTCTCATAAAAGATCGCTGATCGGTATTGTGTGCCCACATCATTGCCCTGCCGGTTCAGCTGTGTGGGATCGTGCGTTTCAAAGAAAATATCAAGCAGGTCTTCATGGGTAATCTCTGCCGGATCATAGGTGATGCGCAAGGCTTCGGCGTGGCCTGTGTCGCCATTGCAAATGAGCTTATACGTCGGGTTATCAACATGGCCGCCAATATAGCCAGATTCAACAGCGTGAACACCGCGCATGGCTTTAAAAAGTGGCTCTCCGCACCAGAAACAGCCGGAGGCAAGAATAATTGTTTTCATTTTAAACTCCGGGCCGATCACTCTGCGGCTTGCAACATTTCAGGCTCTTTATAACTTAAAATGGGTTGTCGCGCCGCTCTTGTTTCATCCAGTCTGGCAAGAGGTGCGAAATATGGCGCGCCTGTGAATCGGTTTGCATCGCCATCGACGGCAGCTTTTGCCAAACCGCGCAGACTGTGAATGAACTGATCCAGCGTTGCCTTGGATTCGGTTTCGGTCGGTTCAATGAGCATGGCTCCATGCACCACCAGCGGAAAATACATGGTCATCGGGTGAAAGCCTTCGTCGATCATGCCTTTGGCAAAATCAAGCGTTGTAACGCCGGTGCCTTTGAGAAAGCTATCATCAAAAAGCGCCTCATGCATGCAGGGTCCCTCATAGGGGGCTGTCATCACATCCTTTAACGACGCGAGTATATAATTGGCATTGAGCACGGCATCTTCAGCGACTTGCATCAGGCCGTCCGCGCCGTGACTCATCATATAGGTGAGGGCCCGCACGAACATACCCATCTGACCATGAAAGGCCACCATGCGGCCAAATGTGGTTTGCGATTCCGCATTTTCTTCTTCAATCAGATGGTAACCATCGGCGTTTTTAATAACCGTGGGTATAGGGGCAAACGGTGCCAGGGCTTCCGAGAACACCACAGGTCCTGATCCCGGCCCGCCGCCGCCATGCGGGGTTGAAAACGTTTTGTGAAGGTTGATGTGCATGGCATCAACACCAAGATCCCCTGGCCGTACTTTCCCAACCAAGGCATTATAGTTGGCACCATCGCAATAAAAAAAGGCACCGGCAGCGTGCACAGCGTCGGCAATCGCTTTGATGTCAGGCTCGAACATCCCGCAGGTGTTTGGGTTGGTCAGCATGATAGCCGCTACATCTGGTCCCAGCCGCGCTTTAAGGGCTTCGAGATCAACCCGGCCTTTGGCGTTGGCCGGAATATCCTCAACCCGGTAGCCGCAGAAAGCCGCAGTCGCTGGATTTGTGCCGTGCGCAGACTCCGGACAGAGCACAACCTGGCGCGCATTGCCGCGCGCGACCAAGGCAGCGCGTATCGCCATTAAGCCGCACAGTTCTCCATGTGCGCCCGCTTTGGGAGACATCGCAACCGCGGGCATTCCAGTGAGTGTGGTGAGCCAGTGTGCGAGTGTGTGCATCAGTTGCAAGGCACCCTGCACGGAGGATTGCGGTTGCAGCGGGTGAATATCCCCAAAGCCCGGCAACCGTGCCATTTTTTCGTTAAGGCGCGGATTGTGCTTCATGGTGCAGGAGCCAAGAGCAAAAATACCCATATCTATGGCGTAATTTTTGCGGCTGAGGCGAGTAAAGTGGCGTACCACTTCTGGCTCACTCAAGCCTGGCAGATTGATTGGCTGAGTGCGCTCAAGCCCGCCAAGATATGATTTGGTGATTTTTTCATCAGACAGATCAACGCCTGTCCGGGTGTTTGATCCCAGTTCAAAAATCAGCGGCTCTTGCAGATCAAGGCCGCGGTTGCCGCTGAAGCTTGCAGCACCGTCGGCGTTGGCGGCGACCGGTTGCGTCGGGCGACCATGCGTGTTCATGCTCATAATATTGTCCTTATGCCAGAACTTTGCTGAAAGCATCAGCCAAAGCTTCAATATGTTCATCCGTTGTGGTTTCAGTGGCGGCAACCACCAGCGCATTTTCAAGTGCCTTGTGTTTGGGGTAAAGCCTTTCCAGCGATACACCAGCCAGCACATTGTGTTTGGCCAGATCGTGCACCACCTGCCGCGATGGTGTGTTGAGCTGTATGGTAAATTCATTGAAGAAAGCCGAATTAACAATTGTAATGCCAGCGACCTTTTGCAAGCGCTCGGCCGTTGACACGGCGCGTGCATGGTTGATTTCAGCCAATCGGCGCACACCGGCTTCACCCAGCAAACTCATGTGCACTGTGAAGGCCAGCGCACACAAACCAGAGTTTGTGCAAATATTGGATGTGGCTTTTTCGCGCCGGATGTGTTGCTCGCGGGTTGAAAGGGTCAGCACGAAACCACGTTTGCCATGAGCGTCAAGAGTCTCGCCGCACAAGCGACCCGGCATCTGCCGCACATATTTATCGCGTGTTGCAAACAAGCCTAGGTAGGGCCCGCCGAAATTGAGACCGTTACCGATCGACTGGCCTTCGCCCACCACAATATCAGCGCCCATTTCACCGGGGGATTTCAGCAGACCAAGGGATACAACCTCGGTAAACACCACAATCAAAAGAGCGCCTTTGGCGTGCACCGCTTTTGCCAGCTCGGATAAATCAGCCACGTGGCCGAACAGATTCGGATTTTGTACAATCACACAACTTGTGTCGGTGTCGAGCTGATTTAAAATCCAATCCATATCGTGGCCCGGCGCACCCGGCATCACATGCGGTTCACCACAGAGCAACACATCATCCGTGAACTGGGTAAGGGTTTTGGCCACAGCGACATAATGCGGATGCACACCAGACGATAAAATAGCCTTGCCTCGCTTGGTGATTCGGCGCGCCATAAAAATCGCTTCTGTGCACGCTGTAGAGCCATCGTACATCGAGGCATTGGCCACATCCATACCCGTCAGGCGCGCCACCTGAGTTTGAAATTCAAACATATATTGCAGCGTGCCTTGGGCTATTTCCGGCTGGTAGGGTGTGTAACTGGTGAGAAACTCGCCGCGCTGTATCAAATGATCGACGCTGGCTGGAACATGATGCTTATAAGCCCCGCACCCAATAAAAAACGGCACACTTGAGGCTGTGGTGTTTTTGTTCGCCATGGCGGCTAGTGTGCGCTCTACCTCCATCTCGGACATATGATGGCCAAGGCCTGCAATCGGCTGTGTGCCGAGCGCCCCATCGGGTACATCAACAAACAAATCATCAATGGCTGTTGCGCCAATGGTTGCCAGCATGGCCTGGCGGTCAGGGGCTGTGTGGGGGAGATAGCGCATGGTGTATCCTATAATGTTTTAAGATATGAATCGTAAGCGGCCTGATCCATCAGGCTATTAAGTTCCTTCGGATCAGACAGTTTGAGTTTGAAAAACCATCCCGTTGTATGTGGGGCGCTGTTGACCAAAGACGAATCGGCAACCAGTGCCTCATTCGTTTCAGTGACTGTGCCTGAAACCGGTGCGTATACATCTG
Source organism: Sphingomonadales bacterium (assembly GCA_025362295.1). Lineage (GTDB taxonomy): Bacteria > Pseudomonadota > Alphaproteobacteria > Sphingomonadales > Sphingomonadaceae > JANYGX01. Next base: position 96,701 of record JANYGX010000023.1, read on the forward strand.
ATGCCGCTTTCACGGACTCAACCACAGCAGCATCAGCGTGGGCGGCAAGTGCTTTTCCGATTGGGGGCAACTCAATGAACACAACATCGCCAAGCGCTTTCTGGGCAAAATTCGTGATGCCAATGGTGGCTATATCGCCGTCCACGGCAATCCATTCATGGTCTTTGGTAAATTTGAGCATTGAGCATTCCTTTTTTTAGTAACAGATAGTCAGCGAAAATATTTGTGGGGTACAAATGGCATGGGCGAAACCGTCGCTTGCAGTTTTCTGCCGCGCACTTCAATATCGAGTTGAGTGCCATCAGCGCTACAATCGGCTGTAACATAAGCCATCGCTACAGGTTGCTGTAATGTTGGTGAGAAGCCGCCGCTCGTCACAACACCAACGGGCTCATCACCCTTATAAACAATCGCCCCTTCGCGCACCGGTTGGCGGCCATCGAGTTTCAGGCCGATGCGCTTGGAGGGTGCCCCGTTCAGGAGCTGATCCATAATTTTATCAGCACCGGGAAAGCCTTTTCCGGTTTTGCGGCGCTTGGAAATAGCAAAACTTAAATCAGCCTCAACCGGATTATACTGTGTTGTAATATCGTGACCATAAAGCGGCAAGCCGGCTTCCAGACGCAAGGAGTCGCGTGCCCCAAGACCAATGCATTTAACCTCTGGTTCAGCCAGCAGTTTTTCCGCCAGTGTGGCCGCTTGTTCGGCTGGCACAGAAATCTCAAAGCCGTCTTCGCCAGTGTAGCCTGAGCGTGACACCCAGCACTCAACACCGGCAACAGTCATGGCACCGGCCTGCATAAACTTGAGTGAAGCGCAAAGCGGTGCCAATCGCGTCAGCGCAACGGCAGCCTCCGGGCCTTGCAAAGCCATCAGAGCATGGTTGTCCATATATGTGACGATAATGTTCTTCGGTTCTAGGTGCGCGCGCATGTGGGCAATGTCAGCGTGCTTCACCGCTCCGTTGACCACCAGAAATAAATCATCCGCCCGCCGCGTTACCATCAGGTCATCGAGAATGCCGCCATGCTTATCGAGGAACAGTGAATAGCGGATGCGGTTTTCCGTAAGACCGATTATCTCACCTGGCAGCAAAGCTTCCAGCGCCACGTCTGCCCCTGCGCCAGAGAGCGTGACCTGTCCCATGTGGCTGACATCAAACAGGCCCGCATGTTGCCGCGTCCACACATGTTCAGCCATAATACCTTCGGCATAGTGCACCGGCAGGGCATAACCGCCAAACGGCACCATGCGGCCAGCCTTGGTAACATGCACATCATAGAGTGGCGTTTTCACGCAATCTTCGAGAGTATCAGCCACAGGTATATCCATTCACCATAAAGAGACCCAACCACCAAGAATGGTAGCGAGCCCCCTCTGTCACGGAACCTGAGAGCTTTCATGGAGCCTTGAGCCTCCACTTACACCTTCGGTGGGCCACAGTGCTGTGGCCGCTTTCCAGAGTGTTGCTGTTGCGACAACGCGGTCTTTGTGGCCTGAGAGATTCCGGGGCGGTTGCTCCTTCGGCGTGAGGGCCAGACATCTATCCAACCACCACTCTCCCGCGCTGCCGCCGACAATTAATCGACAACATAAATATCTTTATGTGGGAGTTGGCAGCGAGTCAATGCGGCTTTGAAAGTGACGGGTTAATGCGCCTCTGCCCAGTTGTTTCCTATACCGCACTCAACAGCCAAAGGCACCGAGAGCGCCACGGCAGGGTGTGCTGCGTCGCTCATGATTTGCGCAATAACCGCACAGGCATCTTTGGCAAGCGCTGCCGGTGCCTCAAACACCAGCTCATCATGCACTTGCAAGAGCATCCGCACAGTGCCGAAGCCCGCCTTTTCCAAGCCATCATTCATGCGAATCATGGCACGGCGAATAATGTCGGCTGCTGCCCCTTGAATCGGTGCGTTAATGGCAGCGCGCTCACCAAAGCCGCGCTCGGCGGGGTTTTTACTGTTAACCATCGGCGTGTGGGTGCGCCTGCCGAACAAGGTTTCCACATAGCCAAATTTTCGGGCGTGCGCGATGGTGCTATCCATATACGCACGGATACCCGGAAAGCGCTCGAAATACCGGGTGATAAACTCTTGCGCATCACCCCGGCTTATGCCGAGTTGACGCGCCAGACCAAAGGCGGAGATACCGTAAATGATGCCAAAGTTGATCGCCTTGGCCTGCCTGCGGATCATCGGGTCCATGCCTTCCACAGGCACACCAAACACCTGCGAGGCTGTCATCGTGTGAATATCGATGTTATCCGCGAAAGCTTTTTTGAGCGCTGGAATATCCGCAACATGTGCCAGTATCCTCAGCTCAATCTGGCTATAGTCAGCAGCAACCAGCACGTTGCCCGGCTCAGCGATAAACGCCGAGCGGATTTTTCGCCCTTCATCTGTTCGTATTGGAATATTCTGCAAATTGGGATCGGTGGAAGACAAACGCCCGGTGGTTGTCGAGGCCATGGCATAACTGGTGTGAACCCGGCCAGTGGTTGGGTTGATCTGGTTTTGGAGCGCGTCTGTGTAGGTTGATTTGAGCTTGGCAAGCTGACGCCATTCAAGCACGGTTTTAGCCAGCGGCACATCTTCAGCCGCAAGTGTTTCCAGCACATCGGAGTCCGTTGAATAGGCCCCGGTTTTGCCTTTCTTGCCACCCTTCAAACCCATCTTGTCAAATAATATTTCACCAAGTTGTTTGGGTGAGGCAAGATTGAAAGGCTGGCTAGCCTGATTTTTTGCTTCATCTTCAAGGCCCGCCATGCGCTGGTTGTAATCCAGAGACAAGCGTGCCAGGGCAGCTCGGTCAACCTTTATGCCAGCAGATTCCATCTGCACCAGCACAGGCACCAGAGGACGTTCCAGTGTTTCATAAACGGTGGTAAGTTTTTCGCGCCACAATCGCGGCTTTAATATACCGTGCAAGCGCAGTGTCACGTCCGCGTCTTCAGCCGCATAGGCGGTGGCTTTATCGAGCGGCACCTCACCAAAACTGATTTTGGTTTTGCCAGAACCCGTAACATCGGTAAACTTTATCGTGTCATGGCCAAGATGCAGTTGCGCCAGCGCGTCCATGCCGTGATAATTCTTGCCGCAATCAAGCGCATAAGACAACAACATCGTATCATCAAACGGTGTGATCAATAGCCCGTATCGCTTGAGCACCAACATATCATATTTAAGGTTCTGGCCAATTTTCAGCACCGCTGGATCAGCCAGCATGGGTTTCAATCGGGCAAGCGTGTCGTTCAAATCCAGCTGCACGGGTTTGTCTGTGTTCAGCAAATCTGTTTTTGCACCATGCCCCAGCGGAATATAGCAAGCCGTACCAACCCCAAGGCTGAGCGAAATTCCAACCAGATCGCATTGCATGGCATCAAGCGAACTGGTTTCGGTATCGATCGCTACAGTGCCAACGCGTGTGGCTTCATCAATCCACCACTGCAAACGTTCAAGTGTCGTTATGCATTCATAATCATTGATATCAACCTTGACCGGCGCATTTGGTACAATAGCGGCACCCGCTTCGCTGCCAAGTTTTGCCCGCAAACTTTTAAACCCGTGGGTGTCGAGAAACGCCGCCAATGGCGCGTGCGCGGGATGTGCCAACGTAAACGTATCGAGCGGCTCCGGCAGCGGCAAATCGCGTTTCAGTGTTACAAGCTGTTTTGAAATACGGGCAAGATCGGCGAACTCAATGAGATTGTTGCGCCGCTTCTCCTGCTTGATTTCGTGCGTATGCGCCAGCAGATTTTCCAGACTGCCATACTGCTGAATGAGTTCCGCAGCGCCCTTAGGCCCGATGCCAGGCACACCAGGCACGTTATCTGTGCTATCCCCCATCAGTGCCTGCACCTCGATCACTTTATCCGGCGTCACACCAAACTTCTCAAATACAGCCTCTGGCCCCAGCCGGGCGTTCTTCATGGTGTCAAGTAAATCGAGCCCTGGCTCCACCAGTTGCATCAAATCTTTGTCAGACGACACAACTGTGACCTTCCAGCCCTGATCAAGTGCTGCCCGCGCATAGGAGGCGATAATATCATCCGCCTCGTAGCCTTGTTGCTCGATGCACGGTACAGAAAAAGCCCGCACAGCATCGCGGATGAGCGGGAACTGCGGCGACAAATCTTCCGGCGGATCGGGCCGGTGGGCTTTGTATTGCGGGTAAATGTCGTTGCGGAACGAGTGGCGCGCAGCATCGAGAATAACGGCCAGATGCGTTGGGCTATCCGCATCGTTCAGATCTTCGATCAGCTTCCACAGCATGGTGGTAAAACCATAAACAGCATTGACCGGTGTGCCCGCTGGGTTGGTAAGCGGTGGCAACTTGTGATAGGCGCGAAAAATATAGCCCGAGCCGTCGATAAGATAGAGGTGGGGCTGGGTCATGATACGTGCGCGGGTTTTGCGAAACAATCATTGATCATTCGCTGCTCCCGCCCCCAAGCCCTAAGCCCCTTGCCATCAGCAACAGCAAAGCGCCTGCAACAGCAAAAAAGGCACACACGCCGTAGCTCATGTGGGCACTCGGGGGCTGCGGAATTTTATATACGATGACCGCGCACAAAAGACCAACCACAATGCAGAGCCCGCCCATAATGCGAAATGCCAGCCGTATCACGGGGAGAATCCAGCTCATGCTGTTTTGGAGTCCTGGCGATCATCAGCTGGGCCGCCAGTGAGCACAAAATGCCGGTCGCAATAGCCGCAGTCAACATAGCCGCGCGCGTCCATCTTCATGTATACGCGCGGGTGGCCAGATCCGCCGTCAGTGCCGCTGCACGATACGCTCATAGTATCGGTATACATGGTTTCCAGAGACAAAGTGTTCATAGGATGGATCTCATTAAAGTTTGACGATTTGCAAAAAGCAATGATAACAACAGGCATCGTTCTAGCCAAGGCCTTCACCCGTATAATGTCCGTCAATCACGCCCTTTCCATCCATAACCTCAGCAAAACCTATGCAAATGGCAAGCAGGCACTGAAATCGGTGTCGCTTGATGTACCGCAGGGCAGCCTATTTGGCCTGCTGGGGCCGAACGGGGCGGGCAAAAGCACCATTATCAATATTCTGGCGGGGCTGGTGCGCAAAACATCGGGCACGGCAAATATCTGGGGCATCGACATCGACAAGGATCAGCGCAACGCCAAAATGGCCATCGGCATTGTGCCGCAGGAGCTGGTGTTCGATGCGTTTTTCACCCCGCTGGAAGTGCTGGAGCTGCAAGCTGGGCTTTATGGTATAGCGCCAGAGAAACGCCGCAGCATGGAAATTTTGCGTGCCGTGAAGCTCGATGACAAGGCCCATGCCTATTCCCGCACCCTGTCTGGCGGCATGAAACGGCGGCTGCTGGTGGCCAAGGCGATGGTGCACAGCCCGCCGGTGCTGGTGCTCGATGAGCCGACAGCTGGCGTTGATATCGAACTCCGCCAGCAGCTCTGGGCTTATGTGAAAGAGCTGAACAAGGGCGGTGTTACAGTTGTGCTCACCACCCATTATCTAGAGGAGGCGCAGGAACTCTGCGACCGTATTGCGATTATCAACAACGGCGAGGTGGTCGCCAACACCACCAAGGATGCACTGATGCAGCAGGCAACCGAGAAAACCATCGTCGTTGCTGTTGATAAAGATATTGTGGCTGTGCCGGAAGCTTTGATGGGCTTTCGTGCCACAGTGCGTTCCAGTCGCCGTATAGCTATTGCTTACGACAAGCATACCAGTCAAGCCGGACTTATTCTGACCAAGCTTGGTGAGGCTGGTTATGGCATTGATGATGTTTCAACCGAAGAAGCCGATCTGGAAGACGTGTTTTTGAATTTGACGCGCGTAGAGTAAAATATGGGCAACCAGCATAAAGTGATTAATAGCAACACCATGAACACCGACATCATCATCATCGGTTCAGGTGCCGCTGGCCTTACTGCCGCGCTTAACCTTGCGCCGCATTACAAAGTTCTGGTGCTGGCCAAAGGTGGGCTTTCAGATGGCTCAACGGCCTGGGCGCAGGGCGGCATTGCTGCGGTGCTGGAAGACGGCGACAGTTTCAACAGCCACATTGATGATACCATGGTGGCAGGGGCCGGGCTCAATAACCGTGCCGCTGTTGAAAAGGTTGTTGAACATGCGCCGGAGGCTATTGCGCGGCTGGCCGCCCTTGGTGTGCCGTTCAACGCTGAGGCTGATCATCTCCACCTCACTCGCGAAGGTGGGCATTCGCACCGGCGCATTGTGCATGTCGATGACGCGACAGGCTGGGCCGTGCAGCAAGCGCTGGTGAAGGCAGCGGAGGCGCACCCCAATATCACGCTGATAACGGACATGGTCGCCATTGACCTGATCACAGGCCGCCACTGCGAGCCATACTCAGGCGAAAGCCATGTCTGGGGTGTCTATGCCTTCAATCGCAAAACCAACCGGGTGGATGCGCTCACCGCGCGCGTCACCATTCTTGCCACTGGCGGTGCCGGCCGCACCTATCTGTTTTCCACCGCGCCGCGCGGTGCCACTGGCGACGGGATCGCCATGGCGTGGCGCGCGGGTTGCCGGGTGAGCAACATGGAGATGAACCAGTTCCACCCGACGTGTTTATACAATCTTGAGGTCAAGAATTTCCTGATCACCGAGGCAGTGCGCGGCGAGGGCGGCATTCTGAAATTGCCAACCAACGGTCACCGCTTCATGCCCGACTTTGATGATCGTGCCGAGCTCGCGCCGCGCGATATTGTGGCGCGGGCGATTGACCACGAGATCAAGCGGCTGGGCCTCGACTATGTGCACCTCGATATCAGTCACAAGTCGGCAGCGTTCATCAAAGAGCATTTTCCAAACATATATGCACGCCTGCTGGACCTCGGCATCGACATCACCAAAGAACCAATTCCCGTTGTGCCTGCACAACATTATACGTGCGGCGGCGTGGTGATTGATCTTGATGGTCGCACGGATTTGCCCGGCCTTTATGCTGTTGGTGAAGTGAGCCAATCCGGATTGCACGGCGCCAACCGTCTGGCCTCGAATTCGCTGCTTGAATGTTTTGTGTTTGGCGAAGCCGCAGCGCAGCACATTCGCGCCAATTGGGATCGGTTGCCTGCACCACCGAAAATTCATGCTTGGGATGAAAGCCGCGTGACAGATTCGGATGAAGAGGTGATCGTCAAGCACAACTGGTCAGAGATTCGCCGCTTCATGTGGGACTATGTCGGCATCGTTCGTACCACCAAACGGCTGGAGCGCGCATCGCACCGAGTCGAATTGTTGCGGCGTGAGGTGGCGGACTATTACGGCAATTTCCGCGTCACACCGGATTTGATTGAACTGCGCAATTTGATTGAAGTGGCTGACCTCATCGTGCGCTCGGCTCTGGCACGTAAAGAAAGCCGGGGGTTGCATTACACGCTGGATTATCCAGATATGCTGACCGAGGCTCGGGATACAGTGCTGATGCCGTAGGCCTGAAACGGAGGCCACTTTACTTGCTTATAACAAACACACTTCCCCCCTTGGTGCCGACATGGGCGATTGAACTTTATAGCCTTAAAACAACCAGCGCCGGTGACTGTGCACGGTCAATGGAGCGTTTTTTGGTAGGGTCTTGGTCGTCATCGTGCTGATGCTCCCCGCAACGTCGAGGGCAGCCTCGTGTGTAGTCGTCCCTCGGGCTGGTGGCGTGGGGAAGCTATGATGATCCCGGGAGCACCGGACTGGCACTTCGGGCTTACTTGAACCCTGCCATCGCAGGACCGTGCCGAAAGCGCAAAAACCATCATCACCACACGCCGCCAATACATCTAACCCCTTGACAAGGGCGGTACAGGGCTTCCCGTGGCCGAGTGTGTCCGTGGTCACGGGAGAGTGAAAACTCTCCTGCACGGGTCCCGCGACCTCGATCGGCCCAACCCCCAGCCTCAAACA
>JANYGX010000001.1 GCA_025362295.1 Sphingomonadales bacterium
ATGTTGATGAATGGATAACTTTAATGCTTGATCATGATGTGCCGGATGACTGTGTAATCATCAAGGCTGTAGGCGGACAAGTCTTTGCCGTAGCCGGATTTTTTCACCCCGCCATGGGGCATTTCGCTGACAAACATAAAGTGGGTGTTGATCCAGGTGATGCCGTACTGAAGCTCGGCGGTCATGCGCATGGCCTTGCTGATGTCGGCTGTCCAAGCCGACGATGACAGGCCGTAGGTGGAATCATTGGCATAGGCAATCGCCTGATCGATCCCATCAAAGCGGGTGATGGTGGTGACCGGCCCAAAAATTTCGTTTTGCACCACCTCATCTTTTTGCTGAGCATTGGCGAGCACGGTTGGTGCGTAGAAATAGCCGGCACGGTCAAGCGATTGACCGCCGCATGCGACCTCGATGCTGCCGCGCTCGACAGCGCGTTGGACAAAGCTTGCCACACGGCCGCGCTGGCGCTCGCTGATCAACGGCCCCATTTCCACTTGATCATCATGCGGTGCGCCAACTTTTATTTTGGCGACAGACGCCGCAAAATCAGCAACGAATTTATCATAGATTTTACTTTCGACATAAAGCCTGCAAGCGGCGGTGCAATCTTGCCCCGCGTTGTAATAGCCAAAACTGCGCAAGCCCTCAATGGCTGCCGGAATGTCCGCATCGTTGAAGATGACCACAGGGGCCTTGCCGCCAAGTTCCAGATGGGTGCGCTTGATGCCCTGGGCGGCGCGCTCCAATATGCTTTGGCCGGTCAGTATGTCGCCGGTCACAGAAATCATGCCGACCTGCGGCTGACTGATGAGCGGAATGCCAACGCTCTCACCGCGCCCGATCACCATGTTCGCAACGCCTGCCGGAAAAATATCGGCGATATACTCAAACAGTTTGACAGCGGTGAGCGGCGTTTGCTCGGAGGGTTTAAACACGCAGCAGTTGCCAGCAGCAAGTGCAGGGGCCAGTTTCCAGGCTGCCATCATCAGCGGGTAATTCCACGGCGCAATCGAGGCAATCACGCCAACCGGATCACGTCTTATATAGCTGGTATACCCTTCCATATACTCACCCGCTGCAAGGCTGTGCTGCGCGCGCACGGCACCAGCGAAATAGCGAAACACATCCGCCACGGCTGGCAGTTCATCCTGCAGCATGGCCGTGTAGGGCTTCCCGCAATTCAGCGATTCAAGTTCGGCAATCAGGGTGTTGTCGCTCTCAATCCGGTCAGCCAGAGCCAGCAGCATTTCGGCACGTTCACGCGGCACGCGCTTCGACCACGACGGGAATGCTCGTGCCGCCGCTTCAGCAGCACTCTGCACCTGACGCGGCGAAGCCTCACGCACACGGGTTATTTTTTTCGCCTGTTGCCGGGTTGAACACATCTTCCGATGCGCCTTCGCCATCAACAAAATGACCATCGATAAACTGACGGACGGCTGGTAAAATAAATGTCATAATGGTCTCCGTCGTGTTGCCGGTTAACGATTGAGCAGATGCGCGTCACCCGCCGCAGAGGCGCTGCCTTCATAGCGGCGTACTTTCAACTTATACTGAGATCGAATAGTACTTTCAGACGTCAATATTTGATATGTATGTTTAATATTAATCCCAAATTATTCCTTGCATTGCTGCTGATGGTTTTTGTGGTAATTATAATAAAGCTTACTTGCTAACACGATTACATATCATTTTTTCTTGAGCAAATAGTGTTTTCTGAAAAGAGCTATCTGAAATATTGATGGCCGCATCATACATTAGGTGATAAAAATAAACTTACCATGCGGAACAATCTACTTCAAAATACTGATAATAAATTAAGAAACATTGCCGGTAGTGATTTAAATTATGTAGCTTATTCTAGGTACGATGCTAATGCCAGACGGTTAACCTTAGGTGAAACTAAATTGCTTAGGAATGCCTTTGGCAACTCAATCGACTTGAGCAATGTCAGGATTGTCAATGGCGCAGGCAAGAATCTCGATGCTATTGCGGCATTCAACTTAGCCGGAAAACCAGCTATTACGGAAGGCAACACTGTTTATATTAACCCCGCCGTTAAGAATGGCACTTCAAAATATTATTCAGCTGATTTTTCATCCAGCAGCAATGGTACAAGCACATTGCTGCATGAATTTACACATGTTTTGCAATTTCAAAGACTGGGTTTTTCGGGTTTCGAAATAAAATATGCTACCGATTTTGCAAACAATGATTTTAATAATGCTAAAGTTTATGATTATCTATCAAGAAATACGACCTTTCTCACAGAAACTTTGGAAGGTCAGGCACAAATGGTTGGAGACTATGCGCGATATAAATCCCAAAATATTCCATCAAGCACGCCTGAAATGCAGTCTTTAGAGAAAAAACTTAAGGGGTCAGGCATCTATGGCTTTTAATAGGCTTAATGCAAACTTGTTAATGCTCACATCACCTTTGTTTCTTGGTGGCTGCCAGTATGCCGCACTAGTTGAGCTGACTCAAACACATGACAATAACATTCAAATTGACGTTACTCGAAAAGGAAATGCCTCACCCTGTGTGTACGGCTTGTCCATAAATCACACATTGGGTGGCAAGCAAGACGTTGTCTGGAATATCTATCTTGATACAGGGTACAGGAATTTTTGCGTAAGCCGATTTATATATCCAAATGTTCCACCACATTATCATCTCTTGCAGCCGACCATTGCACTTGCGGCAGGGCAAAAATACACTGTAAGTATCACAGGTGTAGGTTTTGGAATTGAAGAGGGGTTTGTTCGAGCCGCAATAAAGTAAGAGCTTAAAGCTCATCATTGACTCATAATAATTGTTTGGACCGTCATCCCAGCGAAGGCTGCAATCTATTTTTTTTATTCGTTATAGATTACAAAAAGGCGGTGCGCCACGAGCGCGTTTTGTTAGCCAGGCCCATCACCGTGTCTCCGGCTTGATCAAGGCTATGCCGCGTAAAAACCGTTCACAACCTTGATTTCAAGAAAGTCATCCAGCCCGAACTTGCCCCACTCACGACCATTGCCCGATTGTTTATAGCCACCGAAAGGTGAGCAGAAATCCTGCCCGGCACCGTTGACGTGCACACTGCCCGCGCGAATGCGCCGGGCAACGCGGCGAGCCTGTTCAAGATCAAGTGACTGCACATAGCCAGCAAGGCCATAGGGTGTATCGTTGGCAATGCGTATGGCATCATCTTCATCGGTAAAGGGGATCATCACCAGAACAGGTCCAAAAACTTCTTCCTGTGCAATCGTCATGGTGTTTTTCACCTGCGCAAAAATGGTTGGCTTGACATAATAGCCATGCTCAAATCCGGCTGGTTTGCCAACACCGCCGGCAATGAGTTTGGCGCCTTCATCAACGCCAACCTGAATGAGTGTTTGAATTTTGTCGTACTGAAGTTTGCTGACAACTGGGCCAAGATGCGGCCCTGGCTGCACGGGATCACCCAGTGTCACACCACTGGCCACACGCGCTGCAATTTCGATAGCCTTGTCGTAGCCTGATGCCTCCACCAGCATACGCGTTGGGGCATTGCAGGATTGGCCGCTGTTGCTGAAGCAATGCAGCACGCCGCGTGTTACAGCAGCCTCCAAACCGGCATCAGCAAAAACAACATTGGCTGATTTTCCGCCGAGCTCCTGCGACACGCGCTTGACAGTATCAGCGGCTGATTTGGCAATCTGTATGCCAGCACGGGTTGAGCCGGTAAACGAAATCATATCAACATCGGGGTGGCTGGTAAGAGCACTACCAATGCCAGCACCTGTGCCATGCACCATGTTAAAAACACCGGCTGGAAAACCAGCCTGATCAATAAACTCGGCAAACAGCTGTGCAGATAGCGGTGCCACTTCGCTGGGTTTGAGCACCATGGTGCAACCGGCAATCAGCGCAGGGCCAACTTTTGCAGCCAGCTGGTTGACCGGCCAGTTCCACGGCGTGATCAACACACACACACCAATCGGCTCATGCACAAGATTGCCATTTGCACCAATCTTGGATTCCCACTGCATAGCTCGTGCGGCCTTCACGGTCTCCTTCAAATGGCCAGGCCCACAGGCGGCCTGCGCGTTGAATGACAAATTATAAGGTGCACCCATTTCTGTGGTGATTGCGCGCACCATTTCATCATAACGCCGCTCAAAGATTGCAATCAGTTTTTCGGTCAGCACTATGCGCTCATCCAGCGAGAGAGCGGCATAATTATTAAACGCTGCCCGCGCAGCTTTCACAGCCCGGTCTACATCGTCGGCGCCACTCAAAGCAACGTGCGCCACGACCTCCATCGTTGCTGGATTGATGGCATCAACCGTATCCTTTGATGTCATCGGCATTGTCCACTTACCGCCGACGTACGATTCAAGTGTTTTAATATCAGGCATAACCAATGGCTCTTTTCTGTTTTTAGCTTTGAACTGAATGTATTTTAATCATGACACACTCAGCACATGGTTGGCAAACTGTTTGCGGAGTTCCATCTTGTTCAATTTTCCGGTGGCGCCGTGCGGTAGTTCATCGACAAAGGCCACATCATCAGGGAGCCACCATTTGGCAACCTGTGGTGCCACCACATCAAGTATGTTCTGTTTAGTGGCACTCATTCCAGCCTTTAAAATAATGATCAGAAGTGGGCGTTCATCCCATTTGGGGTGGACAACACCGATCACGGCGGCCTCCTGCACAGCAGGGTGTGCCAGCGCTGCGTTTTCTATATCGATGGATGATATCCACTCGCCGCCGGATTTGATCACATCCTTGGCGCGATCGGTAATATGCAGAAAGCCATGCGGATCCATCGTTGCCACGTCGCCGGAATCAAACCAGCCTTCGGCATCGAGAATATCGCCGCCTTCCCCTTTGAAGTAGCGCGCCACCACCCAGGGTCCACGCACCTTGAGGTTGCCAAAGGCTATGCCGTCATGCGGTAACGCCTTACCATCCGGTCCGGTGATTTTGAGATCAACACCAAAAATCCGCCGACCCTGTTTGCACTGGGCATCAAGTTGAACCTCTTTATTCATGGCGAGAATTTCTGGCGTGAGCGTTCCAATGGTTCCAAGCGGTGAAGTTTCTGTCATGCCCCACGCATGACCAACCTTGATGCCATACTTGGTCTGAAACGTATCAATCATTATGCGCGGGGCAGCCGAGCCACCAATGGTGACAGTTTGCAAATTGCCAAGCCCGGTGCCGGTTGCCTCAAGGTGCTGCAGCATGGCCAGCCACACCGTTGGCACAGCGGCTGTGAATGTAACGCCTTCATCGATAATCAGTTGTTGCAGGGTTGCTGCATCGAAATGCGGACCGTTGAACACCAGCTTGCAGCCAACGGCGGCCGCTCCATAAGGAATGGCCCAGGCGTTGGCGTGAAACATTGGCACAACGGGCAATATAACAGACGATGCTGTCATACCCATGGTATCCGCCATGCAGGCCCCGTACGTGTGCAGCACGGTCGAACGGTGCGAGTAGAGCACACCCTTGGGGTTGCCTGTGGTGCCGGAGGTGTAGCAGAGACTCGACGCGGTGTTTTCATCAAAGCTCGGCCAGGTATAGTCCCCGTTTTCGGCGGCTATCATGTCTTCGTAACACAGCACGCCGCCGGGCACCTTTATGTCCGGCACATGTGCCCTGGGGCAAAGGGCTATGTAATGTTTAACAGTTGGCAAGTGCGGGCTGAGTTTTTCAACCAGCGGTGCAAATGTCGTGTCAAACAGCAACACACTGTCTTCCGCATGATTGATAATATAAATCAACTGATCAACAAACAGGCGTGGGTTAAGTGTGTGACACACCCGCTCGCTGCCCGAGGTGCCGTACCACACTTCCAGATGACGATGACCATTCCAGGCCAGTGTGGCAATGCGGTCACCTGGCTTGCAGCCCAGCCGGTTCAGCGCCTGGGCCAATTGCTTGGAACGACGTTCAATATCATGCCACGTGCAGCGATGGGTGCCGCCTTCAACAAGTTTGGTAACGATTTCGCGGTGACCGTGGGCGGCACTGGCGTGGCTTAAAAAGCGTGACACCAGAAGTGGCCAGTTTTGCATTTGTCCAAGCATAGCGATCTCCCCAATATATTTAAGGAAAATCTAGACCACTCCTGTCAATCCAGCAAGGCAGATTAAACCGAGTCGCCAAGCCAGTGCTGGATCATGACCGCATATAATTCTGGCATATTGTATTTATAAAGTTCGCTCAATGAAATCAGTTGCGCCTGATCATGTTCCGTTGAGAGCGTTAGCGCATCAATAGACAAGCCCGAAGGCAGGCGAGCGCCAAAAAAAGCTACATAAACCGGCGACCGGGCACCCCGCAGTCGCAGATGATCTCCCAGATGCTTGATATGTGACATAGCCATGCCGGTCTCTTCCATCAGCTCACGAGAGAGTGTTGCCACAGGCGTTTCTGAAGGCGCGCAGCGACCCCCCGGCAAATCCCACAAGCCATCCGTTTTTCGAATCACAAGGGCCAAGTTACCAGAACGAATGACCAATTTTACTCTCTCTGGCTTGAGAACCAGACGTGATGCATTAACCAAAGGGGAATAAAGTTCATTCATTCATCTATATATAGATGTTAATAGTAAATAATTTACTACATTTAGCAATAATCGTGAAAATAATAAAAGGTCTTGACTTTAGAATCAAAATAGTACAAATAAAGAACATTACATAAACATATGGAGACTTTTATGGGGCTTATTTATACATTTATGATGGTTTTGACCTGTGTGAGCAGTGTATTATCGCTTTACAGCCTACTCGATACGTTCAGGGTTGATAAAGAATTACATCCTTTGGCAATGGCCGTTGCTTCATCCAACATGCCGGCAACGCCCGCAATCACCGTAACTTTCTGGATAGTGTGTGGTCTTGCAATGCGGGCAGGGCGATGGATTGCCTTGCGGTTTGTAGAGTTCAAAACCCTGCCTCACATGATGAACCGCCATAGCCTCTTCACCGGTCTCAACCAAGAAAGTATAGAACAGACTGGCTGTATCGCTTAGCAAGCCCTGGCTGCGCAAGACAGCTACATTTTGCAGGCGCAACAGTGAGACAGAGTTGTTTGATATACCATGATTAACGTACAGCTTAGCAAAGACGACATCATACTGCTCATGCAAGCTCTAAACGAGATATGCAACGGCCCCGATGCCATCGAACATTGGGAATTCACCACACGCATGGGGGCTACGAGGGACGAAGCCATGATGCTATGGGAAAAGCTTAATAAATATTATAATGTTTGATATGGTGCCATAGTGGATAATCAAACTCATGGCCTCACCTTTACCAAACGGATTTTTATCTGGCAATGTGCAATGCCATTGAACATCAAGGCCATTTAAATAGCGAATCCTCCACCATTACTGGCGGGGGCGTTTTTATTTTGTCGTGACCTCAGCAACAGTCGCTACCACCCCACAAGAATGACAAAAGCGAGAAAAGGCATTCTTGCGCGTCTTGCATGATGTGCAGTGATCGAAAACGCAAATGCCGCAGTGTGTGCAGAAGTTATTTGCTTCATCTTCATATTTGTACGGCCGCTCACAACCAGGGCAAACTTTTTTACTCATCCGGCCCAGCACCACGTCATAGTTCAATTCTTCGCGCCGTTTGATATCAGGCTTGGCTTCTTCGATTTTCTGTCGCTCTAAGTAGCGCTGCAAGCCATTGATGGCGTAGCGACCCACGACAAGTGTGACAATGATCCCGACGATATATCGAACGTATCCGCCGTAGTTTGGCAAATAGGGCACCAGTTCAAAGAAAAATGTGAACAGGGCAAAGAAAATGAACCCCCAGACAAATGGCCAGTAGCGATGCTTGCGCATGGCTTTGAACAGCCAGCCAGCAATGGCAAGCAGTGGCAGTGTGATGGCGAGACGGTATAGAAAGACCCGCAACTGTTGTGCCCGCAGTGCAGATTGAAGTTGCGACTGGGCAGCATCTTCAAGCGCGGTGCGCTGGCTTTGCACGCCACTCAACCGGGCATTCAAGTCGGCAATATTCTGTTTTACGGCATCCAGTTTTGCTTCTGGTGCACGCTCAGCCTCGCGAAGATTATCGAGTTTTCTGGTGCGCGCGATGACTTCCGGATCCTGATCGGATTTCCCTGTTACTTCGCGGGTCTGGACCCAGTTGTTGAAACTGTCCTGTTCGGCGCGCGTCGCATTGCCTGCCGAGTTAACCTGCTTTTGCAGTGGTTCAGCCTGCCGGTTCAGTTCGGTCAATTCCTGATTGATGGATTTGATCTGAACATCAAGCGGTCGCGCTTTAGTCTGATCGACATATCTCTCCAGCGTGACTGCATTATCTACACGCGGCAGGTCTCGCACCACCAGCGACCCAAGCGCAACAAGGAAGTAAGCAAACAAAATCGCCACGACCCAAAGGCCGCGGTTGAACACAGTCTCGGTGAAGCGAATACCTCTAGCCATATGAACCCCCTAACAATTTGAAGGCAAGCTATGGTATGCGTTGGGGAGAGTCAAATATGGGTAGCCACAATTTCCACAGGCAGAGGGTATTTATCGGACCCCATCGGCACCATGTTGGTGAGCGCGGGTATGCCGCGCTACCTCGGATTGCGCCGGGCAGCGCCCATAGTTGAAGCCCAACTGATCAAGTCACATGCGCCAATGAACAACCGTTTGGTCTTGCCACCGATCCTGTACTTCAACCGCCACCATTTCGCGCCAGTGGGTGTAACCTCGATGACCCCCCCTCCGTCGAATAGTGTGTAAGACTTCTCAGCTGGTTTGGCTTGGCGAATCTTGGCATCTGTCAGGGCATTATGCTTCATGTTTACACTCCATTAATCATTGGGTACCACGGCAGTGTGACAAGTTGGTAGCGAAGCCCGTAACGGAACCCAATTTTCAGCGCTGCTATGAAACGGCTCTAAATGTAGCCCTGGTGCCCATAGGGAGAATCGAACTCACGACCTCTCCCTTACCAAGGGAGTGCTCTACCACTGAGCTATATGGGCGGATTGGGTGGTTACTTGAAAAGGTCTTGCCGTGCTGGCGTTAATTTGTCAAACCTCTTTGCTGGATGCAGAGGTCACCCAATGAATGAATGATCAAGATGTCAAATTGGCAGCGCGTGACAAGCGATTGCGAGAGGCGCTGAAAACCAACTTGCGCCGCCGCAAAGCGCAGGCTCAGGTGCGGGAAGATGCCCCACCAGAACAAACCACAGGTGTTGTTTATTCTGGTAGGGTTAAAGCAAACAAGCAGCCGGATTAGCTGCTGGCAAGAGCTTTTTCGATAGCACTTTTTACCTCTGGTTTATCAGGGTTGAGGCCAGCCCCAAACGACTGAACCAGCTTGCCATCCCGGCCGATAAGATATTTGTGAAAATTCCATTCCGGCGACTCACCGGTAACATCGGCTGCCCATTTAAATACGGGAATGGCTTTGTCGCCCTTGACTACAGATTTCTCGCCCAGTGGAAACTTGATGTTGAATTTGGTGGTGCAAAAATCTTTTATTTCCTTGTTGGTCTTGTATTCCTGACCCATGAAATCGCCTGATGGAACACCAACCACAGTGAAACCCTTGGCACCATAGGTATCCACAAGGGCTTGCAAACCAGCATATTGTGGTGTGTGGCCACAAAATGATGCGGTATTGACCAGCATCACCACTTTACCCTTGAACTGAGCAAGCGGCATCGGGTCGCCGTCAATGGCCGTGAGTGTAAAATCGTAGGCGGTGCGCTTGTCTGCGGTCATGGCAGGATCTTTCTTTGGCTTTGCATAGCTGTAAGCCGTGTAAGCAAGCGGCAGCAGGCATACGGCAGCGAGGGCAATGATGGCAGTGCGTTTTAACAACATAATAGTCTCCTTTGTTTAGTGATACGCTTAAAAGTCATAGGTGGATGATCAGATTGGTGCCGTGGCAGTGGCCAGCCAAGTTTTTGTTTCATCCGGTAGTAGAGGCGTTAGTGTATCGCGCACCCTGGCATGATAAGCATTAAGCCACAAGCGCTCGTGCGGGTTGAGTTGCGCGACGTCCACCAGCGTGCGGTCGATCGGCGCTAAAGTCAGCGTTTCAAATCCTAACATATCGCGTTCGTCATCATGGTGTTTTTGTTCAGCCACCAGTACCAGATTCTCAATCCGAATACCGTAAGCGCCGGATTTGTAATAGCCGGGTTCATTCGATACAATCATGCCGGGCATCAGCGGTATGTCAGATGAAGCTTTGGCAATGCGTTGCGGCCCTTCATGCACCGCGAGAAAACTTCCAACCCCGTGGCCAGTGCCGTGATCATAATCAAGCCCCGCCTGCCATAGCGGCATGCGGGCCAGTGTATCGAGGTTGCGGCCACTCGTGCCACTTGGAAAACGCGCTGTTGCAATGGCGATATGGCCACGCAGCACGCGGGTAAAACGATCTTTTTCTTCTGTTCCAACCGTGCCAATCGCAATAGTGCGGGTGACATCCGTGGTGCCATCACGGTATTGTCCGCCTGAGTCGATTAGGAACAATTCACCGTGCTGCAAGGGCCTGTTGGTCGACGGGGTTGAGCGGTAGTGCACAATTGCACCATTTGGTCCGGCACCAGAAATTGTATCGAAGCTGGTGTCGATGAGCTGGTTGGTTTCCGCGCGCAAACGATAAAGCTGATCGACAGCTTGCAGTTCATCGACTGTGCTTTTTGGCGCTTCAATACTCAGCCAGTGCAAAAAGCGCGTGAGCGCTGCCCCGTCTCGAATATGAGCAGCCTTAGTGCCAGCAATCTCTGTGGCATTTTTGCAGGCCTTGGCAAGAATGCATGGATCAGCCGCGTCTATAATCGTTGCACCGGCACTTTCGAGGGTTGAAAATATGGCAGCTACTGTGGAATCCTTGTCAACCAGCACCGATTGCTTGCTGCGTCCGAGTGCCTGCAAAGCCTGCACAAATTCACAGCGCTCCTGAATGCTGATATGGTCACCCAAGGCGACACGAAGTGCCGGTGTGATCTTGGCGGCTTCCGTAAACAATATAGCTGTGCCATCGGCATTCAGCAGCGCGTAAGCGCGTGGCACAGGTGTGTGCTCGACATCCTGCCCGCGAATATTGAAAAGCCAGGCAATTGAATCCAGCGCTGACACAACAGCAACCTCAGCACCAAGTGCAGCGATGGCCTTTCCCAGTTCGGTGCGTTTTTCAATCGAGGGTTTGCCAGCAAGTGCCTCTGGATGTGGATAGATTTCGGCAAGCGAAGCCTCTGGCTGATCAGGCCAGACGGCATCAACGGGATTGCCTTCAACCGCTTTCAACAGTGCGCCGACGGATGCAAGTGCGGCACCCACAGTCTTTACCCAGCCAGTGCTGTGATACCATGGGTCGTAACCAATCACATCGCCTGCCTTCACGTGCGCCTTCAGCCAGTCCGCGTGTGTCACCTCTGGCACGGGCTCGTAACTGTAGAGCGCACCATCCACTTGTGCGCGCACCTGCAAGGTATAGCGGCCATCCGTAAACATGGCTGCGGTATCGTGGAGGACAATGGCCGAGCCAGCTGAACCGGCAAAGCCGGTCAACCATTCCAGCCGTTTGGCATAGGCGCCCACATATTCGCTCATATGCTCGTCTGTGAGTGGCACGACAAAACCAGCCATACCAAGAGTCTTCAAATGTTGGCGGAGTGCCGATAATTTTTCTTTGGAGTGAGACATTATGAGAATCTATCCGTTTGATATTTAACGCAGTCAACTATATTCTAACTATATAGATCAATTCAAAGGAACTGACAATGAAGCGTCGTGCTGTTCTCAAGGCCCTGGCCGTTACCTCAACCAGCCTTTTACCCATAACCAGTTTTGCCAAACAGATGAAAGAATTTACCTTGCCCACACCGCCCGTCGCCAACCGTATTGCACACAGCTACAGCCGTCACGGCTACACAATTACTGACCCTTATTTCTGGCTGAAAGACCAAGGTTACCCAAAGGTCACCGAGAAGCCGGTGCTGGACTATCTCAAAGCCGAAAACAGCTACCGCGAGGCCATTATGGCACCGAATCAAGCGGTGACGGATCAGCTTTTTGCTGAATTGAAGGCTCGGGTCAAAGACGACGATGCCAGTGTGCCACAGAAAGACGGCGCGTTCATCTATCAGTCACGCTTTGCGCCGCAGTCGCAATACCGTACCTGGGTGCGCTGGCCGGTTGGCAAAACGGCGGCCGATGAAGCCATCATTCTCGATGAACCAACACTGGCCAAGGGCCATGAGTATTTTCGCCTTGGCGGCCACAGTGTGTCCGAAGACGGACGGTTGATCGCTTATTCTACCGACACAAATGGCAGTGAGCGTTTCACAATCAGGGTGCGGGATTTGGTGAGTGGCCGCGACCTGGACGATACGATTGATGGCAGTATTGGTGCGCCGGTCTGGCAGACCGATGGAAAGGCTTTTGTCTGGCAGGAGCTGTCACCAGAATGGCGCTCTTTCCGCACACGCCTGCATGTGCTTGGCACCGATCCCAAAAACGATGCTGTACTCTACGAGGAAAAAGACACGGGCTTTTCTGTGGGCGTTGGGCTTACGACTTCAAAAAAATGGCTGGTGCTGAACACTGGCGACAACATCACATCAGAGGTGCGGTTGATACCGGCAGATAATTTCAAGGCAGCGCCGCGATTGGTATCCGCACGACGCGAGGGCCACCAATATGAGGTTGATGAGCGGGAGGCTGTGCTTTATATTCGGACCAACGATCATCATATCAATTTTCGGGTGGCGACAGCGCCGGTGGCAACACCGGAAGAAACTCACTGGCAAGATTTGATTGCCGGCAGCGACGATCATTATATTACGGGTCTTGAGTCGCATAAAAATGTGCTGGTTATCGAGGAGAAGATTGCCGGCCTCGAACACGTGCGCTTGCGCGGCTATGATGGTCACGAACACCGCATTGCTTTTCCTGAACCAGCCTACACAACCAGCGTTTCAAACAATCCGGATTATGAAATTGTCCAGCTGCGCCTGAGTTATGCCTCGATGATCACGCCGACAACGGTCTATGATTATGATTTGATGACACGCACACTTGTAAGCCGCAAGGTTCAGGAAATTCCGTCCGGCTACGATAAAACACAATACGCAACTGAACGCCTGCAAGCACCAGGCCGCGATGGTAAACTGGTGCCGGTTTCGATTGTGTATAAAAAAACGCGTGGCACCAAAGCGGGGCCACTGCATCTTTATGCCTACGGCTCTTATGGGTATGCGGTGCCACCGAATTTTTCAGCCAGCCGATTGTCACTGCTTGATCGCGGCTTTGCCTATGCCATTGCCCATGTGCGCGGCGGCGATGACCTTGGCTACGGCTGGTATCTGCAAGGCAAAACCCACAACCGAAAAAATACCTTCAACGATTATGTGGATGTCGCAAAATTCCTGATTGAAAAAGGGTACACAAAAGCTGGTGATATCAGTTGCGAAGGCCGCTCGGCAGGTGGTCAGGTGATGGGGGCCATCACCAACATGGCACCAGAACTGTGGCGGGCGGTGATTGCCGACGTGCCGTTTGTCGATGTGATGAACACCATGCAGGATGAAAGCTTGCCACTAACGCCCGGTGAGTGGCCGGAGTGGGGCAATCCGATCAAAAACAAAGCTGACTTTGATTATATGATGAGCTATTCGCCCTATGAAAACGTGTCGGCCAAGGCCTATCCAAACATGTGGATTTCTGGTGGCCTCAACGACCCGCGCGTGACGTATTGGGAACCTGCAAAGTGGGCCGCGAAGTTGCGCCATGACAAGACCGATCACAACCTGTTGCTGGTCAAAATCAATATGGGTGCCGGGCACGGCGGCAAATCCGGCCGTTATGACAGTCTGCTGGAGACTGCACAAGAATACACCTTTTTGCTCAAAAGTTTTCATATGATCTGATTACGACGACCACAATAACGAAAGACAAAAATTCATGACATACCTTGCTGATATTCTGATGCGTGCCCGGGTGATGCCCGTGCTTGCCATCAAAACTCTTGCCGATGCCGTGCCAATGGCTGAGGCATTGATGCGCGGTGGTGCAACGGCTATTGAGGTCACATTGCGCACGCCTGTCGCTCTTGATGCCATCACGGCCATCAGAAAAGCCTTGCCCGGCTTGTGTGTGGGATCAGGGACTGTGCTCAACCCCCACGATCTGAAGGCATCAGCGGATGCAGGGGCTGCATTTGCTGTGTCTCCTGGGCTCACGCTGTCGTTGCTGCAAGCAGGATCAACTTCAATCACGCCGCTGTTGCCGGGCATCGCCTCGGCATCCGAGCTCATGCTTGGACTTGAAGCAGGCTATACGGTTTTCAAGCTTTTCCCAGCGGAGGCGGCAGGCGGTATACCCATGCTTAAATCACTGGCCGGGCCATTTGCCAGCGCGCGGTTTTGCCCGACGGGTGGCATCACCATCAGCAATGCGCCACAGTATCTTGCACTTTCCAATGTGTTGTGTGTGGGTGGTTCGTGGCTGGTTGATGACCGAATTGTAGCCGACCGGCAATGGGACGTCGTGAGCGAACGCATGCGCCTGGCATTGGCTCAATAATTCAATACAACTTTAGATTGAAAATAATATTCAAATAAAACAATAAAAAATAGTGTTATATTTTTTATTTTAACCTTTCTTTAACTATTAAACCCGTATAGGTTGTTACAGGAAGCTTGATACAACTGCCCTCCTGAACGTCAGACCCTCACATCCCACCACGAGACGTGGTTGGTCAGGCTTCCACCCAGCCGGCACAAACACTTACAGGCCGCGATGCTTAAAAACATCGCGGCTTTTTTATTTCACAAAATCTGTTTAGGCTGATCTGCATATATTTTACCAACACCGGGAGCATGCCATGATCAGACTGTTTGTTGGTATCGACCCGCCGGATCGAATCAAAACAGCTTTGGTTTCACTAATGGGCAACATTGCTGGTGCGCGCTGGCAAAGTTACGAGCAACTGCATATCACCCTCAGATTTATCGGCGAAGTTGATCATCATAGTGCCAATGACGTGGTGGCGGCACTCGGCAGCCTTCATCATCCAGGCTTTGAGGTGGCGGTCGCTGGCACCGGCAGTTTTGATAAACGTGGACGGTTACATACCTTGTGGGCTGGCGTTGAGCCGGAAGCGTTGCTGCGCACACTCCACAACAAGGTTGATCAAAGTCTTAAATATATCGGCATGAAGCCGGATACACGACAGTTTCGCCCACACATAACATTGGCACGCCTTGGGAGTTTGACCGGGCCGCTGCACGGATTTTTGGAGACCAATGGCGGGCTATCATTGCCACCATTTACAGTGGATGCTGTGTGTCTGTACGAAAGCCAGCTCACAAGTGCTGGGCCGGTTTATGCCATTGTAGAGCGCTACACCCTGGATTGAAGGCTTGCCAGAAACGCCTTCGCACCGGTGTTAACTAAATCCCATGTCTCATCAAACGCACTGTCCGGTCCGTAGTAGGGGTCAGGCACCTCATGGTCTCCAAGCAGCATTGCAATCTTAGCCGTTGCATCTGCTGGTGCCAAGGCTTTAACATTGGCGAGGTTGCTTTTGTCCATCACTATAATATGGCTGAACTTATAAAAATCATCGGGTTCCACCAGCCGCGCCTTAAGGCCGCTGATATCGATGCCATGGTGTTTGGCGACCGCAATCGATCGTGGGTCTGGCGCGCGACCGAGATGCCAATCACCAGTGCCTGCGGAATCGATGTCCATAGCAACGCCAGCCTCAGCGGCTGCTTGGCGCAAAGCCGCCTCTGCTAATGGAGAACGGCAAATATTGCCAAGGCAAACGCAGAGAACAGCTGGTATTTTTGTCATGAGTTCATCCAATTGATTTGGTGATGACATAGCAACATGCTAACGTTGCGCCAACAGACGATTTGTGACAGCCAAAAAGGATATGCCATGAGCCTTAAAATTGAGGAGTTGTTTTCCGTTCGCGGCAAGGTGGCTTTGATCACTGGCGGTTCGCGCGGCATTGGTGAGATGATCGCACGTGGCTATGTAGAAAATGGGGCTAAAGTCTATATTTCATCGCGCAAGGCTGCGGTCTGCAATGAGATCGCAACCGAGCTTTCAAAACATGGCACCTGCATTGCCTTGCCAGTTGACTTGAGCGGCATGGCTGGTGTTGAGGCGCTTGCAGCAGAGATGGCAAAACATGAGAGCAAACTGGATATTCTAGTTAACAATGCTGGTGCCAGCTGGGGTGCTGGCTTTGCCGACTTCCCGGAAAGTGGCTGGGACAAGGTGATGGACCTTAATGTGAAATCTGTTTTCTTTCTAAGCCAGAAACTGCTGCCGTTATTGCAGGCGGCGGGCAGTGCTGATAATTTTGCGCGGATCATCAATATTGGATCGATCGACGGCATGCATGTCAGTGGCATTGAAACCTACAGCTATGCCGCTTCAAAAGCCGCTGTGCTTCATATGACTAAAATGATGGCGAAATATCTTGCAAAACATCATATTGCCGTGAATGCCATTGCACCCGGCTATTTTCCATCACAGATGACAGCGGGCATCAGTGATGAGCAAAAAACCGCATCGCTTGCACACACGCCAATGCATCGTATGGGAGCGGCTCATGATATGGCAGGCTTGGCGATTTATCTTGGCTCAAAAGCGTCGAGCTTTGTCTGTGGCAGTGTGATCGCTTGCGACGGCGGCTACGCAACGACAGCTTAAATGAAAGGTTTTTAGCGTAAAAATAGCTTGTGATCTTCCCTTGTCGGAGAGGATATACAGATTTATTCTTGCAGCCTTTTAGATTGGTTCACCATCGTCATCCTAGCAAAGGCTTGTATCCACTTTCGTCAAAACCGATAAAACGGGCAGCGCAATCAGCACGGCCAAGCCCAAGCGTCGGCGCGGCCAGCACGTCGTTTTCATGCCAAAGTGCCGGTTGGGTTTGAGCCAGCGTTGCATGTATTTTTGCTGGCAGGTGTTTGTGAATAGACAATCGGCCGGTTTCGCCAAGCATTGCAATAAAGCTGCCTGTCGGCATATTCTTGGCAGTGATGTGAAAGCGTCCATCCCAAATAATGCTGTGCTGATTCTGAACAAGGTGCACCACGTGCTTGATCGCTCTTGGTTCGCGCAGTAACACCAGATCATCCCCCTGTGCTGCAAGCATAGCGCCGCCAAGTGTGGCCGCTTTAAATTCAGTATTGCAAACTTCAGTCATCAGCCGCAGCGTATCGGCGCGGCGCGGCACGGTAACGGCACCAGAGGCCGCCTGCAAAGCGGCCAGCACCACACGGCGCGCCAGTTCGTCTGGCCATGCAGCGAGGTTCAGCCGATTATGCAACACGATTTTACCGTAATTGTCCCATGTCATATGCGCATGAATTTTTTCCAGGGTCCATGCTTCAAGTGCCGCGTGCGCGGATGCAAGCGCCGTGGCTGACTGAATGATCGTCTCATGTGTCAAGCCCGGCAGCGGCGGGTTGGCCAGCAGGGTGCGCACCTTAATACGGTCAAAGCGCACATCTTGATTGGAAGGGTCTTCGATCCACGCCTGATTGTTTGCGGTAAGATAGGTGCGCAGGTCGTCCCGTGGTGTGTCCAGCAAGGGCCGCACCAGCAAAAGGTCAAGCCCGGCAAGCAAATGCCTGACGGGCTTCATCGCTGACAATCCTGGAAGCCCAGCGCCGCGTGCCAGGCGAAGCAGCACAGTTTCAGCCTGATCTTCCTTGTGGTGGGCCGTGAGCAGAACTGTTGCACCAATCTCGGCACACGCAGCGGACAGTAATTGGTAGCGTGCGGCGCGGGCTTCTGCCTGAATGTTGGTGGCGGGTTTGGGCCCATTCCAGACCAGTGTTCTGTGCGGGATCCCGTGCTTGGCCAGCCACGTGCCCACCTGAACCGCCTCGGCAACGCTGCCCTGACGCAGGCCGTGATCGACAGTCAAGGCATGCACACGTCCTGGAAAAACAGCGGCCACTAGCAAGGTAAGCGCCATGCTGTCTGCACCGCCGGAAACGGCAACAGCAAGAATGCGTGTGTTTGCATCGGGCACAAGGCTCAGAATGCGTTTTTTTATGTCGTTTAGAACAGTCGAATTTTTATCTGCCATGTTTACAAAAAGTTATTCGGCCAAATCATTGTCCGCCACATATGGGCCACTGGCGAGCGATCAAAACCGAGGCCTTCAACGGGCTGCCTGAAGTTGCGGCCTATAACATCAGCGAGCTCTTCAGGGTCATGGTCGGTTGTGTCATCAAAGAAATAAAGATCGTTAAGCGTAACCTGTCGGGCGGTCATATACCATTTATGCTGGCGGGCATAAGCCGCATCTTCCTGAATATAATTCGGAATTTTATAGTCTTTGCCAAAAAATTTATGATAGCTTTCAGGGTAGGCATAACCAACATCAGGATCGGCAACATAGCGCAACGCTTGATGATACTGCACGGCCCACGCCACCTCCTCGCTCACGTAGGGCGCAATCATCTGGGCACTCCAGTAACCGTGATCCGCGCGTATAAAACAGCCATTGGAAATATCATGAAGCAGGCAGGCCATAATAATTTTTTCATCCTGCCCAGCATCAAGCGCGCGCTTGGCACTGCCCAGCAGGTGCCGTCGGGTGATGCTCTCAAACCGGTATTTGAAAAAATCGATAAGTGTGGGGCGCTCGGTCATTGGTGGCAAGGCCGGATTATCCCCCATCATCATAACTGTATTGGCATCAAGCTGCTTCAGTTGCTCCATTTCTGTATTGGGCACACCTGTACCTATGCGGCCAATCGGCGATGAAAACACTAAGCGTGTGTAGCCCTGCTGCGGGTTGCCCATATTGGGTGCTGCATCATCCATGCACATGTTTTGTCCATTCAAATTTCATCAGCAACGTGCGCTGCAAGCCGGAAAAATTATCGTCTGAAATAATATAGAGAAAGGTGCGGCCAGATTTTTCAATAACCGCAAGCCCTTCCATGTTGTCAATCGACATTGGCGGTGCCCAGCTTGCCAGTGTTGCGCCGTCGACAATTTCACCTTTACGCACATGCGAAAGATCATAATGCTGAAGTGCGGCACCGACGCCGCCAAGTATGGAGAAACGTCGCTCTAGCACCAGTAATGTGCCGTCTGCAAGCCAATGCGCATCGGTCGCTTTAAAACCGGCAGGCGGACGAATGGCAAAATCGATCACTTCGCCGCTGGAACGAACCATACGCGCCGCTTTGCCAAGACCCTTGCCATCCGGTGATGCCACATCACCTTCTTCCGATACGGCGAGAAATGAATCCGGATTTTCTGCCAGTGCCTCTACGCCGCCATTCAGCGGTAGTTTGGCAAAAAAATCTGCAAAATCTTCGTGCAAAGGCTTTCCAGGTGCGTTCAGAAGGTTTTCGATGGGTGCATCAGCGGTCCAAGCATAACGCAGAAACCGGTGATGATGTTCAAAGCTGATATCAACTGCATTATCAAAAGGCGCCAGTTCTACGCTTTCACAGTCGGTTTCAAATTTGGTTGATAGTGCCTCACCCTTGTCATCACGAAACGGCGCTATCAGGCCTGAATGAACAGCCACAAGCTGATCATCTTTTTCAGTTAAATCAAACACGCCCCAGTTGCCCTCGTCGCTGATTGCAAGCAACCGTTTGCCGTCCGGCAGCATCCGCAAGCCAGACCAGCCGCCAAAGTTTTTGTGCTGAGATTTAAGCTCCAGCCCGCCACGATACACCAATGCGCCAACTGTATTTCTGCGCGTATCGTCAGGATATAGCGAGATAGGCTTTGAAGCTATCACCAATGGCTCAATCGATTTTATGGCGACTTTAACCGTGCTTTCTGCGCCCGCTGTGGCTGACGCAACGATAGCGGCAAACAGCAAAGCCATAGCCACGCGCATCAGGCGGCCCGCTTCTTTTGAGCGCGGTGCGGCAAGCGTGCCGTGTCCTCAAACAATTTTGCCAGCTGCTCGGTCATCACGCCGCCCAGCTGTTCAGCATCCATAATGGTGACAGCGCGCTTGTAATATCGGGTAACGTCATGGCCAATGCCAATGGCAATAAGTTCAACCGGTGAGCGGGTTTCAATCCAGCCGATCACCTGCCGCAAATGCCGCTCCAGATAAGTGCCGGAATTCACCGACAGTGTGCTGTCGTCCACAGGAGCGCCATCGGATATCACCATCAGAATACGACGATCTTCCGGCCGAGCCACCAGCCTGCTGTGTGCCCATAACAGCGCTTCGCCGTCTATGTTTTCTTTGAGCAAACCCTCGCGCATCATCAGGCCAAGATTTTTGCGCGCCCGCCGCCACGGTGCGTCGGCTGTTTTATAGATGATGTGGCGAAGATCATTGAGACGGCCAGGCTTGGCTGGTCGACCACTGCCAAGCCATTTCTCTCGCGACTGGCCGCCTTTCCAGGCGCGCGTGGTAAAGCCAAGAATTTCAACCTTCACATTGCAGCGCTCCAGCGTGCGCGCCAGAATGTCGCCGCAAATTGCAGCAATCGAAATGGGTCGGCCGCGCATGGAGCCTGAATTATCGATAAGCAGTGTGACGACTGTATCGCGAAACTCGGTTTCCTGTTCCATTTTGTAACTCAGCGCATGGGAGGGTTCGGTGATGATGCGCGACAGCCGTGCCGGATCAAGCACGCCTTCCTCCAGATCAAATTCCCAGGCCCGGTTCTGCTGGGCCATCAAGCGGCGTTGCAAGCGGTTGGCAAGTTTTGTAACAGCGCCTTGCAAGTGCAGAAGTTGCTGATCAAGATAGGCGCGCAGTCGTGTCAGCTCGTCATCATCACATAAATCAGCAGCACTCACCACTTCATCATGGTCCGTTGTGTAGGCGTTGTAATCAAAGCCGGGTGGCAAATCGCTTAATGGGCTGTTGGGCCTAAACGGTGTGCGGCCTTCAGTGCCATCTTCACCAAGCTCGGACTCCATAACCTCGTCGGATTCCATATCGGTGCTGGTTTCATCGGAAGTCTCACTCTCTTCCTGACGGGTATTCTGGTCCTGATCATCACTCGCCTCGTTGCCGCTGTCTTCATCGTCGCCCCCCTCATCCTTTGGGGTATCATCCTCGCGCTCTTCGTCAGTGTCATCCTTGCTGTCATCACTATCGTCCGCAGGTTCATCAGCAAGCGCAAGGTCTGCCAGAATGTGCCGCGTCAACCTGGCGAACGCTGCCTGATCGTCAACAGCGCCTTTGAGCGCCTGCATATGCACGCCAGCGTCTGTTTCTATCCAGCGCCGCACCAGATCAACCGCTGCGGCTGCCACCTGCGGCGGTTTCTCGGCTGTGAGTTGCTCACGAACCAGGAGACCGATAGCTGTAGCCAGAGGCACCTCATCTTTGGCGCGGGCACGGGTTATCGGGTCAATCCGGCAACGTGCCTCGGTCATTGCGGCAAGGTTCGTCGCGACACCTGCCATGCTGCGTGTGCCAATAGCCTCAATCCGCGCTTGTTCAACAGCATTGTAGACATCACGCGCAAGTCCTGAGGCTGGTTGTTGCAGCGTGTGCAGTGCCTCATTGTGAAAGCGCTTGCGCAAAGCCAATGTGTCGCACCAGCCGCGCGCCTCCTGCACCTGAGCGTCTGGCAGAGTGCGTTGCGGTTGCAATACCCGGGCATGGGTGCCAGTGGATGATGGCTTATCGGATGTGTAAGCCACATCGAACGCAGCGTCCTGACCTAGGGCACGCATTGTCGCTGTCAGCGCCAAACGGAAATCTTCAAGAGGGTTGCCAGAAGTGCTCATACACAATCAAATGTTGCGTTGCAGCCGCCAAGTCAAATGTTAGTTTTTGGTTGGTGCATTTTTTCCGGTAGACCTTTTTTCCACATGAGCACATACAGCCCGCCACTGGCTGCGGCTAGCGAAACCATCGTCACTTTCAGGGGCATGATCAGCGCGACGGCCCAATTATGTTCTCCAGCGGCCAGCAAAATTGCCAGCATCAAGGCCATTTGCGATACTGTCGAGGCTTTGCCCAGCAGCAGCGGCAAAAGCGCATGGCCAAGTCGAAACATCCAACTTGCCAGTGCCCCTGCCAGTATCATCAAGTCCCTCACCAGCACGACAAGGGCCAACCACCATGCCATTTGACCAACATTAGCAAGCGCGAGTGCAGTGGTTACCAATAATGCTTTATCAGCCAGTGGATCGAGTATTTCCCCCACTGTGCTCCGGGCGTTATAAAATCGCGCAATTGTTCCATCGGCCATGTCCGAAAGCGCTGCAATAACAAATATAAACGTTGCCAGCGGCCAATGCTCGCTCTCGATGGCATCCGCAATGGGTATAACCAGCAACAATCGAAGCACACTGAGCACATTGGGGACATGCCTGATCCAGCCGACAGCAGCTGGTCGCACCCGATTTTCCATGGCAACCTCAGACATCATCATGGACCTTCCACATTTTTAAACGCTAGAAGTGGGGCTTCAAATTTGTTACGTCAAGCACCCAAGCGGAGAATAGTCTATGTTTCATCAACTTAACTCACATTTTTCTGTCGCCGGGCAGCTATCAGTGGCGGATATGACGACTGTTGCAGCGGCTGGCTACAAAGTGGTTATCAACAACCGGCCAGACAATGAGGAGCCGGGCCAGCCCTCCCACGCTGATATGGCAGCGGCGGCTAGGGCGGCTGGGTTGCTGTACAGCCATATACCGGTCGGTCGTGCCGGGCTCGACGGCACTATGATTGCCACTATGGTCGCCGTGCTGGCTGCTGCAGATAAAGGTCCGGTACTTGCGTTTTGTCGTTCTGGTGCCCGTTCAACCATGCTCTGGTCAGTGGCAAGAGCGGCAACCGGGGCCGATGTGGATGTGCTGATGGCTGAAGCCGCTCGTGCCGGACAGGACATCAGTGGGATGGCGGAGATGCTGCGCAGCATGAAGCACGATAGTCCAAATGCGATAAATCACGGATAGCGAGATACGTGCTTAACATTGCGAATAAATATTAACTGTATCTTACCCATTGATATGTACGTCGTACAAAGACAATAAGATGATCAAAGTATATAATAAATAAACGGATGTCCGGATAACATATGCGTGATCTTTTTCTGTCTGCACTGTTGCTTTTCAGCATTCCGATCATACTCCTTTATCCTCACATTGGTATTCTTGTGTGGTCTTGGGTATCGTATTTTAACCCGCACCGCCTGTCCTTTGGTTTTATGACCGATATGCCACTCTTGGTGGTTATTGGCGGCTTCACAATATTTTCCTGGATTATTTCAAGCGAACCCAAATTGCCGCCTAATCATCCGATTTTATGGTCTATATTGCTGTTTTTGACATGGACTCTGGTGACCACGGCATTTTCGCAAAACCTGAACCTGTCACTGGATAAGCTGAATACTTTTTATAAAATAATATTGTTCACGGTTCTGACAATTGTGATGATCAACAAGCGATACCGTGTCGAACATCTTATGCTCATTATTTGCGTATCTCTTGGCTTTTTTGCCCTCAAAGGGGCTTTTGGCACCATAGTGTCAGCTGGTAAATATTCATTTGAAGGTCCGCCGGCAACATTTTTGCAGGACCGCAACGATTTGGCCCTGGCGTTTGTCATGATGTTGCCAATGCTGCGTTATTTTCAGATCCATTCCAAGGTGGTGTTGATAAAACTTGCAGCAATTGCAGCGTTTCCGGTTACAATCATTGCCATTCTCGGGACTCAATCAAGGGGAGGGGTGCTGGCATTGGCAGCGACCGGGCTCTGGCTCATCTGGAAATCAAGACGACGCGCTGTAACCCTGCTAACTGTTGCAGCCATTTCGTTGATGGCCGTTAGCTTTGTGCCAGCGAACTGGACAGAACGCATAAAAGGCATACAATCTGCAGCCGACAAAGACACATCAGCTGAAGGGCGATTGCAGATGTGGCGATTTGCCCTCGATCTGACTGCCGATCATCCGATAGTGGGCGGCGGATTCAAGACTTTTGGCAATCGCAGTTTTTCGAGCACTTACCTGCCGCAAGGCATCCCGCTGCGGGCATCCCACTCGATGTATTTCGAAGCTCTGGGGGAACACGGTTATGTCGGGCTATTTTTATTGCTGATGGTGTTCAGCACCTCGTTCTTAACGTCCAGTCAAACCGCCCGATTGTGTAAAAATCAGCCTGATCTCAAATGGGCGGCTGACATGAATACGGCCTTTCAAGCTGGAATACTGGGTTTTATTGTCGGCGGTGCCTTTCTTGAATTGATCGTGTTTGATCTCAGTTACCATATCTGCGCGTTAATCCTGATTCTCAATATACTGGTCAAATCAAGCCTTAAAGGGGATAAGCAGGGGGTAGCGGCCTAAAATCGCCATGATTGCACCGTTAAAAGCAATCAATGAATTGGCGAGGTCGCACTATGGCAGCATCACATTTTTTACCAGCGCAGCGCAATGAACCATTGTCACCGTTGAGGCTGGCTTTGTTTTCGGGTAATTATAACTACGTTACAGACGGTGCCAACCGGGCGCTTAACCGGCTTGTTGCCTATCTGGAACGGCAAGGTGTGGCTGTCAGGGTGTATTCACCAACCACGGCAACGCCGGCCTTCAAACCGCAGGGCACACTGGTATCTGTACCTTCTATCGGCATTCCGACACGGCCTGATTACCGCCTAGCAACCGGTCTGCCCAAAGCTATTGTTGCGGATATCGAGGCTTTCAAGCCCAACCTGTTTCATCTCTCTGCGCCGGACATGCTTGGTCACGCTGCCCTCAAACTGGCAGAAAAGTCGCACATACCTGCCGTCGCCTCTGTGCACACGCGTTTCGATACCTACATGCAATACTATAACCTAAAGTGGGTTGATGCCATTTTCAGCGGCATTCTCAAACGGTTTTACAAGCGGTGTGCACATGTCTACGCACCGTCCCGATGCATGGCCGACTTACTGGAGGCGGACGGTCTGGCGAAGGATGTGCATTTGTGGACACGCGGTGTTGATTGCCAGCGTTTCAACCCGCAGCATCGCAACCAAGCGTGGCGGCAATCCCACGGCGTTTCAGGCCATGATGTGGTGATAGCGTTTGCCGGTCGTCTGGTGCGCGAAAAAGGCCTGGATACATTTGTCAGTATCATCAGAGTCCTTAAGCAACGGGGTCTGCATCATAAAGTTGTGGTGATGGGTGACGGGCCTGAACGGGCATGGTTTGGCGATCGTTTACCAGAAGCCATATTTTTGGGTCACTTGAACGATGCCGAGCTGGCAACGGCCTATGCCAGCAGCGATATATTTCTAAATCCAAGTATGACGGAATCGTTTGGCAATGTGACACTGGAGGCGATGGCATCAGGCCTGCCCGCCGTGTGTGCCAACGCAACCGGCAGCAACTCACTGGTGATGCATGGCCAGACTGGTTATCTTGCTGATGCGCTCGATCCCGATAGCTATGCCGATTGTCTGGCACCACTCATCACCAGCACCGTTTTGCGACAGCAGATTGGTCAGGCCGGACGCAAACGCAGCCTCGGGTTTGAATGGGACGCTGTGATGGCTGATCTCTATACCCGTTATCTTGAGGTTCTGGAGCAACAAAGCAGCCCGGTTCGTCAATCATCATCTGTGATACACAGTGTTCCCAGACCGCGATTGCGGGCAATATCCGAGGCGCCCATTGAAGCTGGTTGATGTCGCCGAGTTTTACAGCGAGCAAGGTGGCGGTGTACGCACCTATATTCATCAGAAACTAAAAGCCGCCAATGCCACGGGTCATGATCTGGTGATTATAGCCCCTGGCCCAGACGACCGGCACGAGGTGCGCGACGGTGGCAAAATAATCTGGATAAAATCCCCTTACGAGCGATTTGACAAACGGTATCACCGGTTCAGTGACGCCGCTGCAATTCACCAACACCTCAATAGCGAACAACCAGATGTGGTGGAGGCCTCCTCACCCTGGATGGGAGCAAGAGCGGTTGCTAGCTGGCCGACGCAAGTCAGTCACCGCAGAGTTCTTAAATCATTTATTTTTCATCAGGATCCTGTGGCGGTATACCCGCAAACCCTGCTGGGCGGCATATTGGGTGAAAAAGCCGTGGATACATTGTTCGGCTGGTTCTGGACGTATCTGCGAACGCTGGCAGCGCAGTTTGATACAACCATTGTGGCCAGCCACTGGCTTGAAAAACGCTTGCAAAGTTTTGGTGTCGGCAAGCCGCATGCTGTCCCTTTTGGTATCGAGAAGTTGCTTTTCTCGCCTGCTTTGCAAAGTGACACCAAACGTCAGGCCATGCTGAAAATGTGTGGCATAGCCGATGTCAGTGCCAGGCTTCTGATCTCGGTGAGCCGCCATCACCCGGAAAAGCGCCTTGGCACGGTGCTTGGTGCGTTTGCCGAGGCTGCCAAGGCCACCCCGATGGGATTGGTTGTCGTTGGTGACGGGCCGACCCGACGGTTTGTGCGTCGGCATGCAGCGCGTATTCCTGGTGTTTGTATAGCCGGCCGAATCAACGATCAGGCAGAAGTGGCCACGATGCTGGCGAGCTGTGATGCTCTGGTGCACGGGGGTGCGGCTGAAACCTATGGTTTGGTGATTGCGGAAGCGTTATGTTCTGGCTTGCCTGTGGTGGTGCCGGACCGGGGCGGGGCGGCTGATTTTGCGGATCCGCACTATAGCGAAATCTATAAAACCGGCGACAAGCATGCCTGTGCTAGGGCCATACAGCGGTTGCTGGCGAGACCCGCTGAGGCTTTGCACCATGCTGCAAGATCAGCCGGGATTGCCCGCGTCTGGACACCATCTGACCATTTTAATGCTCTATTTAATCATTATGACACAAGATTGCGCGAAAACGTCCGCAATGTGAACAGGTGAATGCCATGAGAGTATTATTTTTATCGAGCCTTGTGTGTCTTGCATGTGTTGTGCCGCTGACCGGCGCTGTTGCAAAACCCTCAGCTGTGGCGAAGCCCGCAACGCCTACTGAACAAAAAATGGCCGCTATACTGGGACCAGACGCAGCAACCTGCGCGCCTGATTCCATGTCCGTCGCCGTGCTGGTGCACGTGCGGGGCCTGAAAGACACGCGTGGCCGCGTGCGACTGGAACTCTATTCTGACCACGCTGAAGATTTTCTGAAATCCGGTGCAGCGCTGGAAGCCCAGCACCGGGTGTTCCGGCGGATTGATGTCCCAACGCCGGCTGGCGGGCAAGCTTACATCTGCATGGCACTGCCAGAGCCCGGACGCTATTCCATGGCGGTGCTGCATGACCGCAATAACAATGGCAAACTTGACATCATGAATGATGGTTTTGGTTTTCCTGGAAATCCCAAACTGAGTTGGGCAAAGCCAAAAGTACAACAGGCCATGTTTGCTGTTGACAGTGGCGTTGGCCATCTGGACGTACTATTGAATTACGTCGCCGGCCTGTCTGTCAAACCGATTGGCGGCCGCCACACCAAAGAGTAAAAGGAATATCCACAATGCATGATGCTCAGCATGATTTTGAGGCACATTGGCAGGCCGCGAGCCTGGTACCGCTGAAAGAGCATTTCAACCATGATACAGCGCGCGCTGCAAAACTCTCTCACAGTGTCGGCTCCATCCGTTTTGACTTCTCAAAAACCCACTTGACAGACGCCGTGATTGCCGCCGGAAGCCGCTGGGCAAAAGAACTTGATGTTTCCAAAGATATTGCAGCGCTTTTTAATGGTGCCATTGTTAATGCCTCAGAGACACTGCCTGCGCTGCACCCGGCTATGCGCAGCAGGCATCAACTGCCAGAGCAAGATGGTCGCGGCCTGCCACTGGCAGCAGCGCTAATGGACATGGATGCCAAACTTCAGGCTTTTGTTGCGCGAATCCTCAGCGCAGATCATTTTGATGCCATTCTCCATATCGGTATTGGTGGGTCGATTCTTGGGCCACAGCTGGTGACGGATGCGCTGCGGGCCCAAAATGTTGGCAAGCTCACGTTGCGCTATCTGGGCAGCATCGACCCGAGTGCGTTCGATCATGCGATTGTCGGGCTTGACCCGGCGACAACGCTGGTGATTGTTACATCGAAAAGTTGGACAACACTGGAAACGCAAATCAATGCCAGCCGCGCCAAAGCCTGGCTTGAGGCGGCGGGCGCAAAAGACATTGCAAACCACCTTGTGGCGGTGACCTGCAAACCTGACGCGGCGGCCAAACAAGGGATTGCCGCAGAGAATATCCTGCCCATCCCTGATGCACTCGGGGGTCGGTTTTCCACCTGGTCCGCGGTTGGTCTGCCGATCCCGCTAACTTGTGGTTGGAACAGCTTTGCAGCGCTCCGTGCTGGTGCTGCCACGATGGATCAGCATTTTCGCAATACCCCGTTTGATAAAAATGTTGTCTGGCTGGCGGCACTCGCTGGTTATGGATATGCGGAACTCAGCAATGTGCGCACACGCAGTGTGTTTGCCTACGATCACCGGTTGCAATATCTGCCAAGTTATCTTCAGCAGGTGGAGCTGGAGAGCAACGGCAAAAGTGTGACACGTGGCGGCCAGAAAGCAAAAACGAAAACGGCCCCGATTGTCTGGGGTGGGCTTGGCACGGACAGCCAGCACAGCGTGTTTCAATTGCTGCACCAAGGCACGGAATGGTCGCCGATTGATTTTATCGCCTGCTTGGACCGCACGACGACGGACGAAGGCGCTCGTGTGCTGGTAGGCAACGCCATTGCCCAGGCAGCCGCGTTGATGACAGGCACAGAAGGCACGTATGAAAGCGAGGGGGCTGCCCACTATCCTGGCAACCGGCCGTCCATCTTCATGATGCTTGATGCGCTCACACCCGAAGCCTTGGGTGCACTCATGGCTTTTTATGAACACCGGACCTATGCACAAAGCCTGCTCTGGGACATCAACGCCTTTGACCAGCCTGGCGTTGAGTTTGGCAAAATCATGGCACGGGATTTGTTGGCCGGGGGTGATGAAAAAAATGTTGATGGTTCAACGAAAGATCTACTGGCGCGACTTAGGGGATGAGCGCTAACCTGTCCTGAAGCCATTCGTAATTGGATAGCGCCTGTCGCGCCCGAAATTCCGTGCGCCTATTTTCACACCTGGCGGTGCCTGGCGGCGTTTGTATTCGGCAACATACAGCAAGCGTTCCATGCGCGCGACCGTGGCCTGATCATATCCCTTAGCGACCACTTCGGCGACTGAAAGTTCATTCTCCACCAACCCTTGCAGTATGGCATCGAGCTCTGCATACGCTGGCAGACTGTCTTCATCTTTCTGGTTATCACGCAATTCTGCTGATGGTGGCTTGACGATAACGCGGATCGGCATAACAGCACCCTCTGGGCCTTTGCCGGTCACTGGCTGATTTGCATTGCGCCATGTGCAGAGTTCAAATACTGTCGTTTTGTAAACATCTTTCAGCACAGAAAATCCACCGCACATATCGCCGTAAAGCGTTGCATAGCCGGTGGACATTTCTGACTTGTTGCCAGTGGTCAGCACCATATGGCCAAACTTGTTGGAGAGCGCCATCAGGGTTGTGCCGCGCGCACGCGACTGGATGTTTTCCTCGGTGATGTCAGGCGAACGTTCAGCAAATATACTCAGAAACATCTGCTCATAAGCGTTCACAGCCGGCGCAATGCTGATGGTATCGAGTTTAACACCCAGCAATTTTGCACAACTCGCGGCATCATCCAGGCTTTCCTTCGATGTGTATTTCGACGGCATCATCACACACCACACCCGCTCAGGTCCAAGCGCATCGACAGCAACGGCAGCCGATAAGGCACTGTCGATACCACCGGACAGGCCCAGCACCACACCCGGAAAATTGTTGCGGTTTACATAATCGCGGAGGCCCATCATCATGGCGTGGTAAATGCCTTCGATATCCGTATCGAGCGGTTCATGCTGGCCGGGGGCACACATCCAGCCACTGTCGCCGCGCGTCCAGTGGGTAAGCACAATCCTCTCCTCCCAATCGGCCAGTTGCATGGCGACCGTGCAATCGTGGTTCATGATGAACGATGCGCCGTCGAACACCAGCTCATCCTGCCCACCAATGCGATTGAGATAGACCAGCGGCAAATTGGTTTCCTGCACCCGCGCAATCACCAGTTGCAGTCGCCTGTCATCCTTGCCCACTTCAAACGGCGAGCCGTTGGGCACCAGTAAAATCTCTGCACCGGTCTCCTTCAGGCACTCGCACACATCTGCAAACCATATATCCTCGCAGATCGGCACACCCAACCGCACCCCCCGGAAATTGATCGGCCCAGGCATCGGCCCAGCTGTAAACACGCGCTTTTCATCGAACACACCGTAGTTGGGGAGATCATGCTTGCGGGTAATGGCTTTAATTTCGCCGCCATCAAGCAAAGCCATAGCATTAAAATGCTGCCCATTTTCTGTAACGATGGTGCCGACAAGCATGGCCGGGCCGCCATCGGCAGTGGCTGTGGCCAGCGCCAGCAGTGCCGCATCGGCCGCTTTTTGGAGCGCAGGTTTCAGCACCAAATCTTCCGGTGGATAACCGATCAACGACAGTTCTGGAAACAGGATGAGATCAGCCGTTGGGTGCACAACACGCGCAGCGAGCATGGCGGCACAGTTTGCCGGCAAATCACCGACCGATTGGTTGATCTGGGCAAGAGCAATGGTCAGACTATCTTTCATACATCTCTTTCCAGGCAAACATTATCAAAGTCCTCTCCTCCACCATTTTGCAAACAAGAGCACAAAAGTCCCCAGCCCTTGCAGGGTAGGATTTTTAGATTATTAATTATTGTATAGCGAGCCCCCGATAAAATGAGCTTCATTTTATCGGGACAAGGCGAACGATAACATAGAGCTATAGTGAAGTTCATATGATCAATTTATATGTACTTCACTATAGTACGCTTCACTTAGCGCGAAACATTGCAAATAAGGAGATAAAAATGGAATTCCACAATACCGCTGCCATTGTCACAGGTGGAGCTTCGGGCCTTGGTGGCGCGACCGCCGCGCTGTTCGCCAGTCTTGGTGCAAAGGTGACCATTTTTGACATGAACGAGGCGCTTGGCGCCAGCCATGCAAGCGCCATCGGCGGGCGCTTTGAGAAGGTGGATGTGGCGCATGATGAAGCGGTGACGCAGGCGATTGCCAACGCTGAAGCTGCCCACGGCATTGCTCGCATTCTGGTCAACTGTGCCGGTATTGGGCTTGCCATGAAAACAGTGTCGCGCGGTGCCAGCCATCCGCTCGATCAGTTTTGCAAGGTCATCGGGGTCAATCTCATTGGCAGTTTCAACTGTATATCGAAGTTTGCCGTGCGTGCAGCAGAGGCTGGTCTTGTTGCTGAAGAGCGCGGCGTTATTATCAATACGGCATCCATTGCTGCCTTTGATGGCCAGATCGGTCAGGCGGCTTATGCGGCATCAAAAGGTGGCATTGTCGGCATGACCCTGCCAATCGCGCGCGATCTCGCCGACAAGGCGATACGGGTGTGCACTATTGCGCCCGGCCTGTTTCTGACCCCACTGCTGATGGGTTTGCCAGAGGCAGCGCGCGAGTCTCTGGGCAAACAAGTGCCGTTCCCCAGCCGCCTTGGCCAGCCATCCGAATATGCCATGCTGGCAAGATCGATTGTTGAAAACCCTATGCTGAACGGTGAAACCATTCGGCTTGACGGGGCTATCCGCATGGCACCGCGCTAGAAAGCCGCATCGATTGCCGTTGCCAGTTTGATATCCCGTTGAGACAGCCCATCAGCATCGTGGGTGGTCAACGTTATCTCAACGCGATTATAGACATTGAACCATTCAGGGTGATGGTCATGCTTTTCAGCGAGCAACGCCACGCGGCTCATAAAGCCAAAGGCGGCAACAAAATCAGCAAAGCGAAAGGTCTTGACGATGGCATCACGACCCTCAACCAAGTGCCAATCCTTTAAAGTCGCAAGCAGTACGCTGCGTTCCTGATTGTTTAATCGGGCTATGCTCATGGGTGCTCTCCTAAAAGTTGATGAACACAATCTGGCACGGTTTGAGTGGCAGGGCCGTGGCGATGTTCGTGAAACTGCGCGCTGCAGTCGGACGCATCGAGGTTGAATTCAATGGTGTGCGCTTTGCCAAGGCGGCGCACGGCACTGACAAAACCCGCTGCCGGATAGACTGTGCCGGATGTGCCAATCGACAGGAACAAATCGCACCCGGCAAGCGCATCATCAATCATCTCCATGTAATAAGGCATTTCGCCAAACCAAACGATATCCGGTCGCGTGGTGCCGATGGCACGGCAAAAGGCGCAAATGTGATCAACACTCAAATCCCCCTGCCAACCAGTGGTTTTATCGCAAGCTGTGCAAAACACCTGCCGGTGCTGGCCGTGCATGTGGATGAGGTTGTGCGTGCCCGCGCGTTCATGCAGATCATCGACATTCTGGGTGATGACGACAACACGGCCAGCATAACCCTTTTCAAGTTTTGCCAACGCATCATGCGCCGCGTTGGGTTCAACCGTATCAAGAAAGCGGCGGCGCATATTATAAAAATCCTGCACCAGCTGCGGGTTGCGCTTGTAGGCTTCAGGTGTGGCGACATCCTCGATTTTATGCTGCTCCCACAAGCCACCGGAATCGCGAAAGGTTGCAACGCCGGATTCCGCCGACACACCCGCACCCGTTAATATCACGATCGATCTGTACTTTGTCATCCGGCTCTTTTACCCATGTTGTGCAAGGAGAAATATATGACTATCAGATTGGGCATTACCGGCGCAACAGGCCGTATGGGCCAGGCGCTCATCGAGGCCATCACCGTTCTTAAAAACGTGGAACTTGTCGCCGCCACAGAACATAGCGGACATCCAGCGTTGGGTGACAGGCTTGGCAAGACCGGCATAATACTAGACGATGATATCGATGCGCTATGCGCCGCTACGGATGTAATGATCGATTTCACCACGCCTGTTGCCCTCAAGCGCCATCTTGATGCCGCTGTAGCGCACCGCACTGCGGTTGTCATAGGCACCACCGGGCTAGAGCCTCATCATATGGCGTACATTGATGAGGCGGCTGAGGCCATTGCCGTGCTGCATTCCGCCAACATGTCGCTGGGCGTTAATATTCTGGCCGCACTGGTGCAACAGACGGCGGCGCGGCTTGCGGATGACTGGGATATCGAAATTCTTGACATGCACCACCGCCACAAGGTCGATGCCCCCTCTGGCACAGCATTGCTGCTGGGCCGGGCGGCAGCCGAGGGCAGGGGGGTGTCGCTGGCTGAGCGGGCGGTGCGGCAACGCGACGGGATCACCGGTGCCAGAAAAGCCGGTGATATCGGTTTTGCAACCCTGCGCGGCGGCTCGGTGGCCGGTGATCACACGGTGGTTTTTGCCGGCGAGCAGGAGCGCATAGAACTCACCCACCGCGCCGAATCCCGCGCCGTTTTTGCCCACGGCGCCCTCCATGCCGCGCTGTGGCTCGCAACGCAAAAGCCTGGGCGCTACGCCATGGCAGATATGGTCGCATAGGGATTCATAGGTATTAATCTGGGGTTACGGCTCGTAGCGAGCAGGTTTATTGTAATTGAATAATTTACAATGGATTTATATATGAACGCCGTCACACCAAGCACTGGTATTTCTTATTCTGCCTATCCGGCGACCACGGAAGGCAATAATACAGACACAACGACAAACTCTGGGGATCAAAACACTCGGATTGCGGACGGCAGTGGCGGACCTGGCGGCGGCGCAAAAGTTGGCGGCGGCGGCACACGTTCTTTGGCACCTGTTATACTGCCAACGGGCGGTGCGTTAACCAGAGTGAGTGCAAGCACACTCACCTCAACGCAATTCAACAGGCTTCGCCAAGTCATGACAGTTGGGCAAAATTTCAAGGATTACAGCAAGTTCGAGTCTAATGGTGTTTTTATAACAGCCACAAATCCAAAAACGGGAGATATAAAGGCTGTAGGTTTTGCGTCGGGTGTTAATACAATCGAGTTTGCAAGGCAGTTATACAACAAAACGGCGGATTCAAGTGCACCGAACAGCCAGAAATGGTTTGGCAATTACACGCATGGCGATCTTCGCTCTATGTTAACAAGCGTTAACGAATTCAATAATTCGACCGACGAGGTTCGTCAGCGCAGTTTTGATCCGGCCAAGAAGAAAATAGAAAAATTCGAGGATGCAGCTATCAAGCTAAAGAATGATGCACTCAAATTTGAACAAAGTCAGCCTGGGCCGGAATGGCAAAAGTTCGTCGGCAAGAAATATGGTGTATTTCAGAACCCTGTAACAAAAGAAACAGTTGAAAAAGCTGCAACACAGCAGCTCAACAAAATAGAGGAACGATCGAGCCCGCCAGTTTCTCGAAGTTGCCAGTTGCGATCAAGCGCAAGTGCTGTAACCAATCCTGGCCTCACAGACATAACGCAAACCAACTCTGCAACGGTTCGAGCAGTCGTTTCGCAAGTTGTGCCAGACGGCAAAGGTGGCATAACAACTATCGAAGTAAATGATCCTAAAGCCATTACATTTGTTAATCAAGAAAGACGGTCGGTTGATGAAAC
The DNA here is from genome assembly GCA_025362295.1 of Sphingomonadales bacterium. Lineage (GTDB taxonomy): Bacteria > Pseudomonadota > Alphaproteobacteria > Sphingomonadales > Sphingomonadaceae > JANYGX01. The sequence continues at coordinate 34,509 of JANYGX010000001.1, forward strand.
TGTAAAACGCACGTTTTCAATTCTATCTACCGCGACGAAATTAACACAAAATGAATCATTAATATTTACACCACAACAAATTGTAGACCCTGTCAAAACTACAAAAATGTTAAAATTTGGTCAACCCTCGACGATCCGTTCAGTCACATCTGAAAAACCAAAAAGTAAAGATGAACTTATAAAAGGTGAAGTGCGTTTTTGGGTTAACGAAGATGGTGGATCCTCTTCAGTTGAAAGTGTTAAAATCACACCAGAAAAAGTTGAAGGTGGCACAACAGCTATAACAAATCGCATCTCTCAAACTGAGAACACGGGTGGCTGCATTTACCTAGACGAAAAAACGGGTGTTCCTTATAAAGTTAAAGCTGTACCTGTTCTCAAAGGCGTTGGGAGCAGCGCAGCCACCAACCCTACAACGCACATGGACACACTTCGTAACGGGGTATCAAACGTACTTCGGTCTACTCAAGGGGTGGCGCCAAACCGTGCTGGCGCAGTGCCTGTTGCCGAAGGCCAATCCAGTAAATTTGGTCGGCCATAGTTGAGGATGTTGTCATGAATGCAATATCTTCAATTACGGCAAGCTCAGGTTATAATTACCAAATTGCGACGGACGCAGATGTTCCAGCCTCAACCGCAAACGCATCATCCCAAGACACTCGCCTTGCATTTGGTGAAGGCGGTAAAATTGGCGGAGCAGCCAATGGATCGCGCCCTATACTGCCAAGGCCAAATCCACGATTAACACCAATTAAAACCATAACACCGTTCAGGCCGACCACGTCTGGTGCCAGCACGCTCACACCTCAGCAATTCAGAGTGTTGCAGCAAGCGACGGGTGGCAAAGCCAGAAGCGTTTCTCTTGAAACAAATGGACAATTTATATTTGCCCGTGATGAAGCCGGCAAAAAATATGTTGTTAGCTTTGCACCTGGCATGGACACAATTGAGTTTGCTCGTAATCTTGGCTCAGGCTTGATCAAATCCAACCAGCCAAACAGCACAAAAATAATCGGGAATTTTACTCAGGGTGATTTTTACAAATTAATGACCGCAGTTAATGAATTTAACAACACGGATGATCATCATAACAGGCTACCCAACGATATTAAGGAACTGTCAGAGAAATTTGAAACTGAATATCTCAAAGTTGTCAATGTCGCACTGAAAAAAGTTGGTAACCAGCCTGGGCCGGAATGGCAAAAAACTGTTGGTGAAGGGCTTTTCGGGATTGGTAAAACCGACCTTGATGCTAAAAATCTGACCAGAACCATTTCAAAAAAATTGCCTAAAATCGAGCGCAGAGAAACTGGCCCTGAAGGCACCCGTTGCGTTCTGCAATCCGCCGCAACGGCATCCAGACAAAATGGCATTGTGACAGCACAAAAAAATGCCACTGTCATTCCGATGAAAACAGTTGATGGCAAACTGGTTGTTGATCCCAATGCTATTGCAATTGCAAAAGTAAGTGGAACGCAAACCACTCAAATGAATAGAACACGAGAATTGACAAATGGCACTGTTGGTCCCGAAGCTGGCAAAGTGTTTACCATTGACCGCGATAAAATGCCGGGTGATGGCCGATCAGGCAGCACTTGGACAGCGCCGCAAAAAAATATTTCTACTCCTGTTACAACACAACAAAATATCGTTTTTCGTGGGGCAGCATCGGTCACAAAAGTATTAAATGTAAATCCGGTGAGCCTTGATAGAATGTTGTCAGGCAAAGCTACCATTCAAGTGCGCAGTGCAGACCCGAGTCGGCAAGGTCAATATAATACGGAAACCATGACGATAACGCCTTATGTTTTGAATCGCCAACAGGTGAACCGCGTGCAGCGGGTTGGCAAAACCCAGCTCGAATCCAGCGGCAGTTGTGTGTATGTGGACAATAGTTCAGGCTTGCCCTATGCCGTACCCGCTAGAGAAACAGGCGCAAAAAACGTGCGAGGCAGAACAGGCACCGGTGGTGTGGATACACCCGTTACCCATACCATTGTAACCGAATCAAAAATACTTAGCGGTTACAATGGTGAAAACAGCACAACCAATGTTAGATCGACACCAGCTCTTCCTGGTCCGTTACCGCGATAATGCTTTAAACAATGTGGTTTGATGTTTTGTGAGATAGCCCCACTCAACCTTGAGGGTGGTCTCGTCTTTACGGTGTCCCTCAGGCTGGTGGTGTGTGGAAATTCTACCAATAGATTTAAATCTATGACTCGTCATCCTCGCCTTTTGCGCGAGGATGACGAGCTTTCCAATCACATATCGCTATCACTGTCATCGCCGGGGTCAACCATTAAGGCATCAGAGACGGCGCTGATATTTTTGCGAATTGCCTGTTCGATGATATCAGCCGTTTCCGGATTTTCATTCAAAAACTTCTTGGCGTTTTCGCGACCCTGGCCTATGCGCTGGCTATCGTAGCTATACCAAGAGCCTGACTTCTCAACGATACCTGCCTTAACACCAAGATCGAGAATTTCGCCGGTTTTGGAGATACCCTCGCCGTACATAATGTCAAATTCCACCTGTTTGAACGGTGGCGCCAGCTTGTTCTTCACCACTTTTACTTTTGTGGTGTTGCCAACAATTTCCTCACCTTGCTTGATCTGGGCGCTGCGACGAATATCAATCCGTTGCGATGCATAAAATTTTAGCGCATTGCCACCGGTTGTGGTTTCCGGATTGCCATACATAACGCCAATTTTCATGCGCACCTGATTAATAAAAACGACGATGCATTTGGATTTTGAAATTGAGCCGGTGAGCTTGCGCAGCGCCTGACTCATCAAGCGCGCTTGCAGTCCGACATGGGTATCGCCCATTTCACCTTCAAGCTCGGCGCGCGGTGTCAGGGCGGCAACAGAATCGACAACCAAGATATCAATCGCCCCCGAGCGCACCAGTGTGTCACAAATTTCGAGGGCTTGTTCACCTGTATCCGGCTGCGAAATCAGCAATTCATCAATATTCACTTTAAGTTTGCGGGCGTAGATTGGATCTAGCGCATGCTCAGCGTCAATAAATGCGGCAATACCACCGGCTTTCTGCGCCTCTGCAATGCAATGCAAAGCCAGGGTTGTCTTGCCAGAAGATTCAGGCCCATAAATCTCGACAATTCGACCACATGGCAACCCGCCAATACCAAGCGCTATATCCAAACCAAGGGAGCCCGTCGAAATCGATTCAATTTCAATGCCGGTTTTAGCACCCAGCTTCATCACCGAACCCTTACCGAAAGCCCGGTCAATCTGGGCTAGGGCTGCATCCAGCGCTTTTTGACGCTCGTTATTGCCAGTCATCGGTTCTACCACTTTCAGATTTGCCGCCATTTAAAAATTCCTTTTAATCACAATGTGTTCGGTGTTACAAGCCATCGTTGGTTAAATATGCCGTCGAATCACCTTGTCATACTTATGTACTCTTTTTGTTCTCGTTGCAAGTGCTATTTTAAAGTTTAATATATTCAATAATTTATCTCCGCTGTTTGCACCCCCCCGCTGTTTGCAGCCAAGTGCTTATTTGAGCCCTTGCGCCGCTTGCTTTTGTTGGGCGGCGCACTGGGTTGTCGTCACAGAAGCTGCGCACAGTGCGACCGGATAAAAATAATTGACCAACCGCTGCGCCGTTTCAACTGGTAGCGGCAATGCGCCGGCGGCAAAGCCTTTGCCTCTCAAAATAACATCAACGGTAAACATATCATGCAGCCCCTGCACAATTAGCACAACATGCACCTCACCGGCCCCGGCTATGGCACCGGCGTATTCTCCCATGCGCATGGATCCGCAGCCGGTCATAACAGCATGGGCATCATAGCCATCAACGGAGCGCGCACCCAGATCACGTGCTAGCCAAAACGCTTTGCAGTTTTCTCCAGGCTTCAATATATTTTTGGCAAAAGTGTTGGCTGTGACATTTTCAATGTCGGCTGCATCGCGATAACCTGTTATGACCAAACGTGCTTTCCAGTCAGTCGCTTGATAGTCACTGGGCAACAGCTCGACACTGTAAGCCTGACCATCATCAAAATCCTTTCCGGGAATAAATCCCCTGGGCAACATGTAGGCAATTTTTTGATTGTAAACTTCGGCAATGCCGCGCACTTTTGGTAAGGTAAGAATTGAGTTTGCAATGAAACTTTGTGGGAGTAGCCCTGCATCAAGTGCATGCGCAACCGGTGCAGAGAGCAAAACAATGGCCAACACAGACAATATAAAACAACGCATCTATTTCACTCCCAAGTAAGCAAACTCAGTCAATATTTTTTCATACAAGTCACGCTTGAATGGCACGATAAGGCGCATGATTTCGGCTGGTGTTTGCCAGCGCCATTCACTAAATTCTGGATGATGATGTGTGAGATTGATGTCCGCATCGTCCCCGAGGAACCGCATGGCAAACCATTTCATCCGCTGGCCGCGATATCGACCTTTCCAGGCAACACCAATCAGATGTTCCGGCAAATCATAGCTGAGCCAGTTTTTGCTCTCGGCAATAATTTCAGCGTTGTCGGTGCCAACCTCTTCCTTGAGTTCGCGCAACGCCGTCACCTTTGGGTCCTCACCAGCATCAATACCGCCTTGCGGCATTTGCCAGGCTTCGATCACTGTATCAATACGTTTGCCAACAAATATTTTGTTTTCATGATTGAGCAATAGGATACCAACGCAAGGGCGGTAAGGTAAATTTTCCAAAATAGATGAGGTCATGCCAATAATTTATTAAGCTGCCGCAAGGCTTCAGCAAGCGCGTCCTGTGCCAGCGGCATAACGGCGCGAAACTGAAAACATCCATGCGGATGGCCTTTGACCTCATCATAATGAACGGCAACACCGGCGGCTTTCAACTTAGCGGCATAGGCTTTGCCTTGATCTCGTAACGGATCAAGACCGCATGTTATAATGACAGCAGGCGGAGCCCCTTGCAGGTCTCCAAAAATTGGCGAGAGTCTACTATCATTGCGGGCAACATCAGCCGGAACGTAGCAATGTTCAAACCACTTCATGTCAGCGTCTTCAAGCACAAAGCCAGTGGCAAATTCGGCCCCGGAGGGATAGGAAGCCGCAAAATCAACTGCGGGATAAAGCAGCAATTGTGCCTTCACTTTATCCTTCATCACCAAGGAAATGGCGGCCGCAAGGTTACCGCCAGCACTGTCACCCGCCAGTGTTAAACCGCTAACAGGGTGGTGTATGGCCGACGGCTGATCGGCAATGGCTTTTGCCACAGCCAGACAATCATCATAGGCCGCAGGAAATTGATGCTCAGGCGCCAGACGATAATCAACGGCCACCACAGTCATCTGCAGGAGGTGAGCAATTTCCGATACTAGACTGTTATGGGTCGCAAGATCGCCAATCACAAACCCTCCACCATGAAAATAAATCAGCACTGGTTTTGCTGATACATCATTTGGTTGTGGTTGATAGAGGCAGCAGGCAATGCCTGCGATAGTCAAATCCTCCTGCCGGGCAATTGATTGCGCTGGCCTGTCCATCATTTGCGCCATGCCGACAAACATTTGCCTTGCCATATCCGGCGGCACGTCACGCATTTTTGGCACCGCTGCGGCCATGGCCGCAACCTGTTCAAGAAACGCTGCAACATGTGTTTCGATATACGGCATGGATTTTACCTTATGATTATTGTGTATCGGCAATGATCGATATGCGGGGCTTTACTTCAGTGATGCTGTTGCTTTTTTTCCACGCATCATACCGCTGCTCTGCATCTGCAATTTGTAACGCACCTAGTCCTATACGCAATTTCTTCACCTGATCGTCGGCTTTCGAAGATCCGAGTAAAGCCCCGGTCAAGGCATAGGCATAGGCTTGTACTGGATCAGGAGCGCCAGCCTTTGCATCCATCGCCATATCGGAAAGTTCAGCAAAGGCAGAGCCGATGCGCTTTTGCCCAGCGTATAAATACAATTCTCTGGCTTTATTAAAATTGAGCGGAACCCCTTTACCTGTCTGATAGAGCTTTGCCAGCGTCACTGGAGCTTCAGGATTCCCCAAACTTCCTGCACTGTTCAGCAACGCTACGGCTTTATCTGTGTTGATTGCCGTTCCGAGGCCCAGCAAATAAGACATACCGGCTTCATACGATGCATTTGCATGATTTTGTTTGGCGGCGTGCTCAAACCAGTACAACGCCAGCTTTGGATCAGGATCTGATTTTGGCAGACCGCGGCGATAGAGCAATGCGAGATCGTACTGAGCGTTGCGATAGCCTGCCTGAGCCGAATCTTTCAGCAGTTGCAAACCAACATCTAGGTTTCTAACACCCAGTAGCCCTTCCAGAAAATATTTACTGGCATAGTACATACCAACAGGGTCGCGTTTTGTTGCCAGCGGATCGACATATTTATACGCTTCAGAATATTGCGGAATGCCGTTGGTAAACCCGCCAAGAAAATAAAGCTGTGCAAGATTGCGCTGCGCTCCAATATCATTTTGCAAGGCTGCCGTTTCCAGCAATTTTCGGCCCTGTTCCACATCGGGTTTATGACCGTCAACACCGCGCAAGATCATCATGCCGAGTAAGCCTTTGGCCTCTGCATCACCACCCGCGATAAGCTGCTCAAGACCAGTGTGCGCTTCGGTCCAGCGTTTTTCGGCGATAGCTTTTGCAACAGTGTCGGGCAAATGCGATGGCAGCGGTGCGAGTGTTTTGACACTGTCAACAACGGGCGCATGGCGCATGGGCTTTGCGCACAGCATTGCTGGCAGCAGAAACGCGATCAGGGCAGCAAGCCATTGGCAAGAGCGCGACATCAAAGGCATCACTTTGTATCAGCCAAAATGCTGGCCTTGATAATTTTTGTTGGTTTGGCTGGTGGTTCGCCGCGCTCAATTGTGTCAACAACATCCATGCCGTCAATCACACGGCCCCAAACTGTGTATTGGCCGTCAAGCCACTGAGAAGGGGCAAACACAATAAAGAACTGGCTATTGGCTGAATCAGGATCACCCGTTCGCGCCATGGACAACGTGCCGCGTACATGCGGCAGATCATTGAATTCGGCCTTGAGGTTCGGCAACTTCGATCCACTGGTGCCTGTGCCCGTTGGGTCACCCCCTTGCGCCATAAAGCCGTCAATCACCCGGTGAAAAACAGTGCCATCATAAAAGCCCTGTCTCACCAGCGCCATAATGCGCTCGACATGTTTGGGGGCTTTATCCGGTCGCATGCCGATTTTCACCGTGCCGCCGTTTGACAGCGTGAGAACCAGGGTATTTTCAGGATCAGAAACAGCAGGTGAAGCGGTTTCATCTTGGGTAACAGCTTTATCTTGAGCCATGGCTATAGTCTCCATTTGAAATAAGCTGGCAGCAATCACCATAAAAGCCATCAGCACTGATCTGCGTAACATAATTGACTCCGTTCATGACAGGCTTTGTGACCAAAGCCATGAAAATTTTATCTCTTGTTCAAATTAACCTTTAGTTGAACATCATGGGCAATTTGTGACGTTACGAAGGCTGTAATAGGCCCACCATAAATGGCGATTTCCTTCACCAGTTTGGATGCAATGGCCTGCAAAGCCACATCGGCCATTAAAAATACCGTTTCAATGGTTGCGTTGATCTGCTGGTTCATGCCAGCCATCTGAAACTCATATTCGAAGTCAGACACCGCCCTAAGTCCGCGAATGATAATGCTGGCCTTCTGGGATTCAGCAAAATCCATCAGCAGGCTGTCAAATGCCACCACCTCGATTATCGTGCCGCGCACATCAGCGGTTTCACGCAGCACTTGCGACACCCGCTCCTCAAGGTTGAACATCGGGTTTTTCGATGGGTTGGTCGCAACCCCGATCACGAGCTTGTCAACCAATTTCGCACCGCGCCGGATGATATCCATATGGCCGTGCGTGATGGGATCAAATGTGCCAGGATAAACGCCGATACGCATGAGTTTCCCCCTTAATGGTCGCGTGCAATGGTAAAACGGGCAATAGCACGCAACACATTGGCACTCTCGCCGAAACTGGCCAGATGAGCAATGGCTTGATCAACCAGCATCCCAGCCTGCTGGCGGGCCCTGTCATTGCCGAGAAGCGAGACAAAAGTGGATTTGCCGGCGGCGGCATCTTTTTGAAGTTTTTTACCAGCGGTGGCCGAATCGCCCTCGGCATCAAGCAGATCATCAGCGATCTGAAATGCCAAGCCAAGATCATGGGCATAGCCTTTCAGGTGCAGCCGGACATCAGGGCTGGCTTTGCCCATAATGCCGCCAGCCTCCAGGCAAAAACTGATCAACGCGCCGGTTTTCAGTTGTTGCAGCCGAGTTGTGGCCTGCAAGTCAAATGTGCTGGTTTCCGCTGCAATATCCATCGCTTGCCCACCGACCATGCCTTGCAAGCCGGAACATTGTGCAAGTGCTGTCACCAGGTCAACGCGAACACGCGGATCTTCGTGGGTAGCATCATCGGCTAGGATTTCGAATGCCAGTGTGAGCAACGCATCACCAGCCAGCACGGCCGTTGCTTCGTTATAAGCCTTGTGTGTGGTAGGTCGACCGCGCCTGAGGTCGTCATCATCCATGCACGGCAAATCATCGTGCACCAGCGAATAACAGTGCACCGCCTCAACCGCCAGTGCCACCCGCACAGAGCGCTCCCGATCAACATTAAAAAGATCGCACGCTGACATCACGAGCAAGGGCCGCAGCCGTTTGCCGCCGCCGGTCACCGCATAGCGTGTGGCATCGTAAAGAATTCTGCGCGCATCATCAGGCGACTCCAGCAACCTGTCGAACCGCTCATCAATAAGCTCGGCAGTCGCCTTCAACGCGGGCTGAATATCAACATGTGCATGCATAAGGCAGTTTTAGGCAGACTTGGGATCGAGCGCAACTGTGCCCACGGCCAAACCATCCGCTCCAACCTGGATTTTTTCGATTCGCGCTTGCGCATCGGCCAGTTTAGCTTCGCAATAGGCTTTAAGGGTCTGGCCTTCGGTATAAAGCCCAATTGAATCCTCAAGGCTCGCCGAACCGGTTTCCAGCTGGTGAACGATAGTTTCGAGGCGCGCGAGGGCTTGCTCGAAACTTTGGGGGGTGGTGTCTTTGGCCATGCCAGTGTTTAGGGCGGATGGGGGTTGGCGGTCAAGGGAGCAGATGCTTCAACTGGATATTGTGGCTGATTAGGGCCAAGATTTTTTTGATCAAAGTTTCGGGCATTTTATTCCAGATTGCTTAACGTGGTGAGGCCTTACCCCTCACCATGTGGCCGCCCGAAATCATCCGCATCAGTATCTTGTCCGGCATCGATAATCTGGCGTCTGATGGCGCGGGTGCGGGTGAAGAGGGCGTGGAGCTTGTCACCTTCATCCCAGCGGATGGCACGCTGGAGCATTGAAATGTCTTCGGTTAATCGTTGTAACACTTCCAGCACCGCCATCTTATTATTGAGGAACACATCGCGCCACATGGTTGGGTCGCTGGCTGCAATACGGGTGAAATCACGAAAGCCACCAGCAGAAAATTTGATCACTTCGGAGTTGGTCACATCCTCGAGGTCGCTCGCAGTGCCAACAATTGTATAGGCAATCAGGTGTGGCACATGGGAGGTGACCGCAAGCACCAGATCGTGATGTTCGGCGTCCATGATCTCAACCATTGAACCCAGGCTCTGCCAAAAATGCGACACCTTTTCGACGGCTTGCGCATCGGTATCCGCCAGCGGCGTGATGATGCACCAGCGCTTTTGAAACAGCGATGCAAACCCTGCATCAGGCCCTGAATTTTCTGTGCCAGCCACAGGATGCGCTGGAACGAGATGCACATTTTTTGGCAAATGCGGTGCAATGGCGGCTATGGCACTGGCTTTCACCGAGCCGACGTCTGAAACAATTGCCCCTGCTTTCAGAGTTGGCGCTATGGCTTTAGCAATATCGGCATACGTGCCAACGGGCGAGCAGAGTATGACAAAATCGGCATCCCCTACGGCTGCTGACATATCATCAGGCACAGCATCAGCGAGCGCAAGCGTGCGCAACCGACTGCGCACTGTTTCGTTGCTATCATAAATAGAAATTTTGCTTTGCAGTAAATAGCATTTTGCAGCACGCGCAATTGATGATCCAATCAGCCCGGCGCCAATGATGCAGATGTTCTGGAAGGCCATGCTAAATAATCATGCTTATTGTTTTGCCTGCGCTAAAAACATCCGAAGGCTGGCGACCAAGCCCGTGCACTGGTCCTCAGTGCCTACGGTGATCCGCAAACAATCACCAAGCCCTTGACCAGGCAACCAACGCACAATGTAATCATGCTCCAAGAGCCAGGTGTTTGCAGCTTCTGCCGTGCAATCACCCAACTGCGGAAAGCGCACCAGAATAAAGTTGCAAACAGACGGCACGACCGCCAGCCCATAATTGCCAAGCCCGTTAATTTCAGCCGTCAACCACTTCAGCCAGATGTCGTTATGAGCTTTGGCGCGGGCAATCCAATCCTGATCATCCAGTGCGGCCAGCGCACCAACCTGCCCGGTTGAGCACACATTGAACGGCGCGCGGGTGCGGTTTAGGATATCGATGATCGGGAGAGGGCCGTAAGCCCACCCCACGCGCTCAGCGGCAAGGCCATAAATTTTTGAGAAAGTGCGCGTGGTGACAACATTCGATTCAGTTTTTGCAAGCTTCAGGCCACACATATAATCAGGGGTATCGATATATTCCGCATAGGCTGCATCCAGCACCAGCACGATGTCCGTCCGCAACCCAGCGTGGAGACGCCGCACGTCACCCTCATCGATATATGTGCCGGTCGGATTGTTGGGATTGGCCAGGAACACCACGCGTGTGCGCGGTGTCACGCTCTGAAGCACGGCATCCACATCGCAGCGGTAATTGCGATCTGGTGCGGCTATGGGTGTCGCCCCCACACGATGTGATGCAATCGGGTATACGGAAAAGCCGTGGCGCACGTACAAAATTTCATCACCAACAGTTGCATAGCCCCCCGCCAGCAAATGCAGCAGCTCGTCCGATCCGGTGCCGCAGACTACACGCTCGGGATCAAGGCCGTGCCGCTCAGCGATTTTGTGCCGGAGTTTGGTGGATGCCGGATCAGGGTAGCGATGCGCCTGGCCCTGAATATCAGCCATGGCCGCAATTGCCTTCGGGCTTGGCCCGAGTGGTGATTCGTTGGCCGATAGCTTAATTGGCTGGCGGCCCGAACGGGTGCTGGCTTTGCCAGGCACATAGGCTTCAATGCCAGCGATCCAGGGTTTGGGCTTTGGAATAGACATGAAAATCCTTGGTTTCCTGATTGACGGCGTAAGCCTCTCCCTCTAGCGCCTTCATCTATGATGATAAACCCCCATGATGACCGCTACGGCCTCAATCGCACTGTTGCGTTTGGCCCGGACCAACCACTGGAGCTCGATTGTGGTGTGCGCCTGTCGCCGTTGACCATTGCCTATGAAACCTATGGAACGCTTAACAGTGACGCCTCCAATGCTGTTTTGATTTGCCATGCGCTCACCGGCGATCATTATGTGGCAAGCAAACATCCGATCACCGGCAAAGCGGGCTGGTGGGACCGGATGGTGGGACCAGGCAAAATCATCGACACGAGCAAACTTTGTGTTATTTGCGCGAATGTGCTGGGGAGTTGCATGGGAACAACCGGCCCCACAAGCCTCGCACCCGACGGCAGGGCCTGGGCGCTGCGACTGCCTGTAATCACTATCCGCGATATGGTAAAAGCACAGGCAATGCTGCTTGATTATCTTGGGGTTAATAGCGTGCTGGCTGTCATCGGCGGCTCAATGGGCGGGATGCAGGTGCTGGAGTGGGCAGCAACATATCCTGAGCGCATCAAAAATGCCGCCGTCATTGCCTCGGCAGCGCGCCACTCGGCTCAAAATATCGCGTTTCATGAAGTTGGCAGGCAAGCGATTATGGCAGACCCGAACTGGCGCGGTGGTGCTTATTATGAAACCGGATCAGCACCCTTGGCAGGGCTTGCCGTCGCGCGTATGGCCGCCCACATCACATATTTGTCAGAGGCAGGCCTCACCGAGAAATTCGGTCGCCGTTTGCAAAACCGTGATGCGGTTTCATTTGGCTTTGATGCGGACTTTCAGGTGGAAAGTTATTTGCGCCATCAGGGCCTAAGCTTTGTCGAACGCTTTGATGCCAATTCTTATTTATACATTACCCGCGCTATGGATTATTTTGATATCACTGGCTCGCGCGGGATGAAACTAGCGGAAGTTCTGAGGTCGGTGCGGGCGCGTTTCTGCGTTGTGTCCTTTACCAGCGACTGGCTCTACCCGACACTTGAATCCCGTCATATTGTGCATGCTCTGACAGCGGCAGGTGCCCCAGTCAGCTTTGTTGAAATCGACAGCCCATTTGGCCACGATTCGTTTCTGCTCGATGTGCCGGCGTTTGATGACGTGATGCGCGGCTTCATGACATCTGTGCTGAGGGAGGCCGGAGTATGAAACAGCTGCGGCCAGATCTTGCCATTATCGCGAATGCCATCACTTCAGGCAGCCGGGTGCTTGATATCGGTTGCGGCGATGGTGCTTTGCTTGAACATCTCGCGTCGCACAAGAACGTCGATGCGCGCGGCATTGAAATCAGCCGCGAGGGCGTTAGTGCCGCCGTGGCGCGCGGCCTCTCTGTTATTCAAGGCAATGCGGATACGGATTTGGCGGATTACCCGACAGCCAGCTTTGATGTGGTGGTGCTTAGCCAAACCCTGCAGGCAACACAAAGGCCAGATGCTGTGCTGCGTGAAATGCTGCGCATTGGCAAGCGCGTGATCGTCTCATTCCCAAATTTTGGCCACTGGCGCGCCAGGCTTTCCGTTGCCATTCATGGCCGGATGCCGGTGACGGCCGCCATGCCGGTGGAATGGTATGAAACCGCGAACATTCACCTCTGTACAATTGCGGATTTTGAAGCGCTTTGCGGGTTACGGCAGTACCAAATCGCTAAGGCCATCTATCTAATTGGCGGCCAGCCATCACAGCGGCGGTTTATGGCTAACGTGTTGGCTGAACAAGGTTTATTTGTTTTATCTGCGTTAGTGTCTGATAGTTGACCTTAGGTCTTGTCAAAGGCAGTAATTTCGTTCAACCTGCGACAATCTGGTTTAAAGCAGCCAGTACTCACTGACCATGCGAGTTGTTCAATACCTAGAAATTCATAAAAGGAGAGTATCATGTTTCATTATATCGGTATGTTAATAGTTGGCATTATTGTCGGCGTGATTGCACGTTATGTGTATCCGGGCGCCGTTCATATGTCTTTACTGATGAGCGGCGTTCTTGGTATTGCCGGTTCATTTCTTGGTGGCACAATCATGGGCTTAATTAACAAGCCAGCTGACGGTTCTGTAGTTCATCCTGCGGGCATTGTGACATCAGTGCTGGGAGCTATGCTGTTGATTTTCATCTGTCGCACGGTCTTGCACCTGAACTTCTGATATTCATCAAGCCGTCGTTGTGGTGACGCCATGATGACGGCTTGATATCAAAGTCTGCGGCGCGCTCCCGTATTTGCAGCAATTGCCTCTTTTTGTGCGGTCTCGATAATTTTAATGAGCTTGCCTGCTGCTGCAAGTGGTTTGGTCACAGTTGCACCTTCGGCTGACACCACCGCCAACTGTCCGGTTACAGTGTTTACAACGTTGAGCGCATCGTCAAATTCGCCTGCAATCTGATTAAGACGCGTGAGCTCCGTTTGAGCTTTTGACCAATTGATATCAGTTGGCCCCTTTTTTTTGACAGCGGCAAGCGCTGCGGCAAGCACGGTTTGCTGTTTGTGCCAGCGCTCATTAATGAAATTCACCGAACGCCGTTCCTGCTCAATACGGCTGGCCAAGGGCTGCACTCTGGCCTCGGTAGCGGCGTCCGGTATGGCTTCAACTGGTGTTACCGCAACAGGCTGTGTCAACGTTGCGACAGGCGCTGGAATAGGGGCATCGACATGCCGCTCGGCACGGGTGCGCAGGCTGGGCCAATCGCCACCTGCGCTGGCACAACTGCACAAAGCTGCCATGAGCATCAGGCTTATACCTCTTCTTATTTGAAGAAACAGGTGAATGGTTGCACCTAATTCCTCCCCCGATTGATCAGCCATTCTCACCCCAACATCCGCTTCAGAATATCATTGACCACTGCTGGATTGCCCTTGCCAGCCATGGCCTTCATCACTTGTCCGACAAAGAAGCTGAACAGTTTATCCTTGCCAGCCTTGTATCCTGCCAGTTGCTCCGGGTTGTCAGCAATTACCTTGGCAATAACGGCTTCAATCGCCCCTGTGTCGCTCACCTGTTTTAAGCCGCGCTCTTCCACCAGTGCGCTTGCTGATTTGCCGGTTTCGAGCATCAAGGCAAACACCTCCTTACCAAGGCGGCCCGAGAGTGTGCCGTCAGCAACCAGCGATAACAATTCTGCACCGGCTAGCGGCGATATGGGACTTTCCGTGATGGCTTTACCCTGTGCGTTGAGCGCACCAAATAAATCCGACAGCACCCAGTTAGAGGCACTGCGCGCGAGTTCTGCCGCCGGTTTGTTTTGAGTTTTCACACACACGCTCAACAGCTCTTCAAAATAATCCGCATTGGCCTTTTCAGTGATCAATACCGATGCATTATAATCAGACACGCCAAGATCATGAATCAGTCGATGTTTTTTTGCATCAGGCAGTTCTGGGAGTGACGCTTGAGCGTCCGCAAGAAAGGCTTCATCCAGCTCCAGTGGCAACAAATCAGGATCGGGAAAATAGCGGTAGTCGTGTGCATCTTCCTTCGAGCGCAGCGAGCGCGTCTCGTTTTTCACATTGTCATAGGTGCGGGTTTCCTGGTGGATTGTGCCGCCGTCTTCAATCACCTCGATCTGACGGCGGGCTTCAACTTCAATCGCAGCCATCACAAAGCGCACCGAGTTTACATTCTTGATTTCACAACGCGTGCCAAATTCGGCACCGGCCTTGCGCACGGACACATTCACATCCGCGCGCATTGAACCCTCTTCCATATTGCCGTCACAACTGCCCACATATTGGAGGATGGTGCGGAGTTTCCGCACATAGGCGCCCGCTTCTTCCGGTGAGCGCATGTCTGGCTTCGAGACGATTTCCATGAGGGCAACGCCAGAGCGGTTCAAATCTACATAAGTGCGTGTTGGGTGCTGGTCATGCAACGATTTTCCCGCGTCCTGTTCCAGGTGCAAGCGTTCGATGCCAATGGTTTTTGTGCCACCGCTTTCCAAATCAACGGTGATTTCACCCTCACCAACAATCGGATACTGAAACTGGCTGATCTGATAGCCTTGCGGTAAATCTGCGTAAAAATAATTCTTGCGGTCAAACCGCGACCAGTTATTGATTTTGGCGCCAAGCGCCATGCCGGTGCGTACGGCCTGATGCACACATTCGCTGTTGATCACGGGCAGCATCCCCGGCATGGCGGCATCAACAAAGCTAACCTGCGTGTTTGGCTCAGCACCAAAGCTGGTGTCTGACGATGAGAACAACTTAGCCTTTGATGTGACTTGTGCATGGACTTCAAGGCCAACAACGATTTCCCACGGGCCGGTTGTGCCGGTGAGGGTGTAGGGGGTGGTGTTTGTGTCGCTCATCAGTATGCTTTCTTATCAAAGTGTTTTACCCTCTCTCGCAAAGGGAGAGATAAACGAATAGCCTCTACCCCACCACTTGCGTTTTTCCAAGCACCCCTTCAAACTTCGCGATCACAGCAGTCGCAATCGAATTCCCGACCACATTTGTGCCGCTTCGCCCCATATCGAGAAATTGGTCAACCGCCAAAATCAGCAGTAGTCCCGCATCAGGAATTTTGAACACCGGCAAGGTGGCTGCAATCACCACCAAAGAGGCGCGCGGCACAGATGCAATACCCTTGCTGGTGATCAGCAATAGCCCAAGCATGGTCGCAAGCTGGCCTGCGGTCAGCACAATGCCATAGGCTTGGGCAATAAACAGGGTGGCAAAGGTGCAATACATCATCGAGCCGTCAAGATTAAAGGAATAGCCCAGTGGCAACACGAAGCTGGCAATGGGCTTTGGCACACCAAATTTTTCAACCGCTGCCAGTGTGCTTGGGTAGGCGGCTTCAGAACTTGCTGTTGAAAACGCAATCAACACCGGCTCTCGAATGGCTTTGATCAGACGGAGAATGGGTTTGCCAAGCACCAGATAGCCTGCAAACAACAATATAAGCCACAGCAACGCCAGAGAGAAATAAAACTCTGCCATAAAGGTAAGATAGGTAACGAGGATGCCAAGGCCTTTACTGGTTACCGTGGCCGCCACAGCGGCAAAGACGGCAAGTGGTGCGACCTTCATGACCATGCCGGTCACCAGCAGCATGACCCGCGTGATCTGTTCGGCAAAATCTGTGAGCATACTGCCCTGCTTGCCAAGCTTTGCCAAGGCCACACCAACAAACACCGAGAACACAACGATTTGCAAAATTTCGTTATTGGCCATCGCCTCTACAATTGATTTCGGCACAAGATGGGTGATAAAATCTTTGAGATTGATTGATGTGGCATTGACAGTGCTGGCTGCATCAGCTGCAGGTAACGGAATGCCAAGCCCGACGCCGGGCTTGAACAGGCTCACCATCATCATGCCAAACAACAGCGATGTGATCGAAGCGCCGAGAAACCATGCCATGGTTTTGAGACCAATGCGACCAACGGCACCGTGCTCGCCCATATTGGCTATGCCGACCACAAGCGTGGAAAACACCAGCGGTGCAATAATCATCTTAATCAGGCGAAGGAAAATATCTGTGATTACTGAGAAATAGCCGACCAGAGATTTGAGTGCATTGGCGTTGGTGATTTCGGCATGGCATATAGCGCCTATCAGAATGCCCAGCACCATTCCGATGATGATATAGAGTGTGAAATGTTTTGACATCATATTTTCCTTCTCACCACCATCATGAGCGCATCAACTTTGCTGCATCGCGCGCGAAATAGGTCAGCACTCCGTTGCAGCCAGCGCGTTTGAATCCCATCAAACTTTCCAGCATTGCGGCGTTTTTATCAATCATACCTTGGCCGACAGCCGCCATGATCATCGCATACTCACCACTCACCTGATAGGCGTAGGTGGGTACCTTGAATGTGTCTTTTACCCGTCGTATAATATCAAGATATGGCATTCCGGGTTTCACCATGACTGAGTCAGCCCCCTCAGCCAGATCAAGTGCCACTTCACGCAGCGCTTCGTCAGAATTGGCCGAGTCCATTTGATAGGTGCGCTTGTCGCCTTTCAGATAGCCACCAGAACCAACCGCATCGCGAAAAGGCCCATAAAAAGCCGAGGCATATTTGGCAGCATAGGCCATAATCTGCACATCGTGAAAACCCTCTTGTTCCAGCGTATGACGAATAGCCCCGACACGCCCATCCATCATATCAGACGGGGCAATAATGTCAGCACCGGCACGCGCCAGCACCAATGCCTGCTCGGCGAGCACTGCCACACTTTCATCGTTCAGAATGCGGCCATCAGCTGAAATCAGTCCATCGTGGCCGTGGCTCGTGTACGGATCGAGCGCAACATCCGTGAGTATGCCCACATCTAGCCCGGCATCCTTGATGGCACCGGTTGCACGGCACATCAGATTGTCCGCGTTGAGCGCTTCTGCCCCATCGTCGGTACGAAACTCGTGCGGTGTTTTGGGAAACAACGCAAGGCATGGAATGCCGAGATCAACAGCCTCGCGAGCGGCCTCGACAATAAAGTCTATCGACAGACGCTCAACCCCCGGCATGGAAAGGATTGGCTCACGCTGCCGTTTGCCATCAATAATAAACAGCGGCCAAATGAGATCAGCCGCTGTCAGTGTGTGTTCCGCAACCATGGCACGTGACCACGCCGCAACGCGAGAGCGACGAAGGCGAAGGGCGGGGTAAGATGGTTCCATCACAACAGCCTCGCCCTGCGCAGCGCTGCGTCCACGGACATCCTGCATGCTTCAGAAGGCACAGTGATTGGCAAGCGTACAGCATCATGATCAAGCACGCCTAATGTATGCAGGGCATATTTTGTCGGTCCAGGGCTTGCATCCAGAAACAAAGCCGTGTGCAATAAAAACAATCGATCATGCATGAGCAAGGCATGGTCATAATCTTTATCCATGCAGAAGGTTTGAAATTGCGCACACAAATCCGGCGCAACATTTGCTGTGACAGAAACGCAGCCATGCCCGCCCATCGCCATGAAAGCAAGCGCTGTTTCATCATTGCCCGAAAGTTGGATAAAATCCTTTCCACAAGTGGCGCGCTGCGAGGATACCCGCGCCAGATTGCCAGTCGCATCTTTCACGCCAATGACGTTTTTAAATTCTGCCAGCCGCGCCATGGTTTCCACACTCATATCGACAACAGAACGAGCCGGAATATTATAAATAAAAATTGGCAAGCTCGACGATTCCGACAATGCCTTATAATGCTCGTAAAGCCCCTGCTGGCTAGGTTTATTATAATATGGTGTGACTACCAAAGCAGCATCAGCGCCTACCCGCTCGGCGTGCGCCATCAAACGCAAGGCTTCCGCCGTTGAGTTTGAGCCGCAACCCGCTACCACCGGCACGCGTTTGTTGGCCACCTCTATGCACAGCTCAACCACACGTTCATGCTCTTCATGGCTGAGTGTCGCCGACTCCCCGGTGGTGCCTGCCGGCACCAGACCGTGGCTGCCGGCATTGATCTGACGCTCAATCAGCGCTTTGAATGCCTCTTCATCCAACGCATCATCCAGAAACGGGGTGATCAGTGCTGGCATCGAGCCGCGAAATAAATGTTTAACCATGATAAGGTTGACCTAGTGAATGCCGAGCGATTAAGCCTGTTCTTATACTAGAGCTTAAAGGTTGCGCCAAGTGAATGTGATAAAATTTTTAGCCGTTGCGGTCTATTCCCTGCATGTTTGTGCAACCTGTGCAGATGCCGGACAGTTGAGCAGTGAACAGCTGAACTGGTATCGTGCGCGACTTGATGATCAGAGCCACAGCGTCTTTTCGACCACGACTGCGGTAGCCGCCAATGCGCCGCACCCAGATTCACTGGCTGAATCATTGCTGCTCTGGAACCGGCTGAAAAATGAGGATTACAACCCAAATTTTGCTGAACTATCACGTTTTTTGATCAACAATCCAGGCTGGCCGCAAGAAAAATCTTTGCGCATCAAAGCTGAGCAAGCTATCATAAGTTCAGTTGATCGACCGCAGGATATCATCAAATTTTTTGGTGCTTTTCCAGTGATTACGGCAACGGGCAGAGTGCGCCTTGCTGAAGCCTTGACGCAAACTGGCCAACCGCAAGCCGGTGCGTCGCTGATACGAGAAGCATGGGCCAGCGGCGGCTTATCTTTGCCGGATGAAACGCTGGTTATCAGCACTTATGCAACGAGTCTGACACACGCCGATCATATCCGCCGGGCTGATCAGCTGCTGTGGCAGGATCAGGCAACCGCTGCACGGCGGGTGCTGCCATATCTCGATCCCGATTATCGGCTGTTGGCGGAAGCGCGGCTTGCACTTAAACTGCGCAGCAATGATGTTGATGCAAAGATTGCCGCTGTACCAAAAAGTTTACAGAACACATCCGGCCTGATTTACGATCGAGCACGTTGGCTTTTGCGTACGCGCAGTGATGACACGGCCGCGACGGCTTTTTTGCTGGCCAGTGCTGTCGATAGTCAAGAGGGTATCAAAGCCTCAGCGTGGGTGAAGCTACGCCAAACACTGGCCCGAAGCGCGGTGGATCGTGGTGCCTATGAGGATGGTTATCATCTGTTGGCCGATCATCATCTGGCTGGCAATATTGCCACAATCAGCGACGATAACGAAACAGACCGCGTGGCCTATGTGGAAACCGAATGGCGCGCTGGCTGGATTGCGCTGCGCTATTTGCGAAAGCCCGCTGACGCCATAAAACATTTTCAGGCCATGCAGGCGGTGGCGCAAAGCCCGATTACATTATCGCGCGCTGCCTATTGGGCCGGCCGTTCAGCCGAAGCACTCAACAACGGCGCACTCGCCCAGCAGTGGTATGGACGTGCGGCACAGTTCCCTGATTTTTTCTATGGTCAATTGGCTGTGGAAAAACTCGGACGACCAATTCTGCCGCCTGATCTGACGCCGCCCGTGGTATCAGCCGAGGCCATGCAGGCCTATCAAGCGCGGAATATCGTGCAAGCTGCACGCTTGCTGGGTCAGTTGGGTGAGCCGGAGCTGCAAACACAGTTCATCAACACCATTGCGGCGCGCGCTGATACACCAGAGGAAAAACGAGTGGCGGCTGATCTGGCTGTCGAGATCAAACGGCCAGACCTCGGGGTGCGCATTGGCAAGCTTGCCCGCAACAAAGGGATGAGCCTAGCGTACGCTGCCTACCCGCGCCTGACATTGCCAGAGGGGCTCAGCAACATATGGAGTATGGCCCATGCCATCACCAGACAGGAATCCGTTTTCAATGCCAGTGCTCGCAGTCGTGCCGGGGCACGAGGCCTAATGCAGTTGATGCCCGGCACAGCACGGGGCGTCAGTGCAAAGCTTGGGCTGCCTTATGCACTCGACAAACTCACCAGCGATCCAGTGTACAACATGACACTTGGCGCAACTTATATTCAGGACCGGCTCGACAGCTACGGTGGCAATGCTGTGCTAGCCGTAGCGTCCTATAATGCCGGCCCGGGCAATGTCTCCAAATGGCTGAACCGCAACGGCGACCCGCGCAGTCCTAATGTCGATGTGATCGACTGGATCGAGCAAATTCCGTTCACTGAAACCCGCGATTATGTTATGCGGGTTTTGGAGAATGCTGTGGTCTATTCCCTGATTGAACCCGGTCGCAGCAAAGTCAATGGCTACGGGCTGCTGTCTGGTTACCTTGGGCGCACGCCAAATACAAACCGCGTTGATAAATGAGCAAGGCATTCACCAAAGAAATTGATGACGCGGATGATGATGATCTTGACCATGTGTTGCCGTCTGGTAAAAATTATATAACACCTGTCGGCTTTGCAAAACTCAAAACTGAATATGATGCACTGTTCTTTGTTGAACGGCCGCATGTGGTCGAAACTGTTTCGTGGGCGGCTGGCAACGGTGATCGGTCTGAAAATGGTGATTATCTTTACGGCAAGAAGCGGATGCGCGAAATCGACAGGCGCATGCGCTTTTTGAACGTGCGCATGAAAGCCGCAGTGGTTGTCGATGCACGCGATCAACCCCATAAAGATCAGGTGTTCTTTGGCTGCACTGTCACTTATGCCGCTGAAGATGACAATCACAGAACAGTTTGCATTGTCGGTCAGGATGAAGTGGATGCCAGCCTTGGCAACATCAGTTGGATATCACCGGTTGCCAAAGCCTTGGTGAAGGCCCGGGTTGGTGATGTGGTAACACTGGTCACACCCAGCGGCCTGCAGGAGATCGAGGTAATGGAGATTATTTATCCGGAATGACGGTGGAGATGTAAACTCGCACCTAAACATTTCTCTATCTTATGCAGGATAACGAGGATGGGTCAGTTCATAATATATATTGGTGAAAAATCCTAAACCGCAGGATGATCAGCCGCCACACCCATTGCCGTTTCAAGTGCTATACCAATGTTGAGCAATCTCTCTTCGTTATATAATCTGCCCGTCAAACTGATCGATACGGGCACCTTATGCAGCGGCAAACCCTTTATCTGCTTAGCAGTTGGCACATAATCGACATCCTGCGCGCGGGTTTGCTGAGAGAGAAACCCCGCTTTGATGGCAAGCGTTGGATGGCCGGTAACATTGCCGATGGTGAGCAGGCCAGCAGCGTAATTGGGATGAATAAGCGCATCGCATTTGCTCATAACTTCGGCGAATGCCGTCATCCATTGGCGGCGCAAGCGCTGGGCTTGCACGTAGGAGACAGCGGGGAAGAAACGCGCTGCCCGAAATATGTTCGGCCATGCCTGATCGTCCTGCGCCGAGAGTTGATCAACCGCGCCGGATGTGGTGAGCTCTTCAAAGGCAGCCGCAGCTTCAACAGTGACAATAGCATTCATGGGATCGATAGGAAGATCGGGCAATGAAAGTTTTACAAGATTGAAGCCTGCTCGGCTCGCAGCCTCTAGCGCAGCCCTTTCAACAGGTGAGACGCTGTCGCCTTCAAACCACTTTGGATCATAGCCGAGTGTTGCACCTGCAATGGTTGACTTGTGATTATACTCAATACGGGCCGTGTTGCCGGCAGCCAAATCATGACCATCAGCACCGGCAATAACAGCCATTACAGCCCCAAGATCTGCCACCGAGCGTGCCATAACGCCGGTCTTGTCGAGTGACCAGCACAGTGCCATGGCACCTGTGCGCGGCACCAGCCCGAATGATGGCCGCAGGCCAGCGCAGCCATTGCGGCTGCTGGGCGAGACGATGGAACCCATGGTTTCCGTACCTATGCCAAACGACATCAGGCCACCGCCAACGCCGGACCCTGTGCCAGCCGATGAGCCGCTGGAGCCTTCCTCTATATTCCACGGGTTGCGGGTGAACCCACCGAACCATATGTCGCCGTTGGCAAGCGCCCCGCACGCGGTTTTCCCAAGCAGTACGCAGCCTGCCTCGCGCAAACGTGTCACGACAGTTGCATCAGTTGTCGGTATACGGTTGCGTGTGGTTTCAGCCCCCCATGTGGTTGGGATGCCTGCCGTATCGAATAAATCTTTTACACCGTAAGGTAAGCCATGCAGCGGTGAGCGAATTTTCCCAGCCTTGCGTTCGGCATCCGCTTGATCAGCCTGCGCGCGCGCAATGTCAGCTGTGACGGTGATGAATGCCAGAAGTTTTGGATTGAGCTTGGCAATTCGCGCCAGATAAATATCCGTTAAGCGCCTTGATGTGAGAACGCCTTTAGTCATCCAGGCAGCGTGCAGCCAAGCCGGTGCATAGGCGATGGCATCATCGGATTTTGGCAAAGCAGGCGCTGCACTATCCGGCCATACACCGCGCGTGCTGCTTGGCACGCTAGGAATGGATGCAGCTGATTTATCATAAGGCTTGAACAGTTCCGCCGGTGATAAACTATTCACCGGTTTGAACGCTTTTAACTGCTTGATTGCATCCAGCTGGTCGCCCAATACATTCAAAACCTGCGCGCGTTTTTTGGCATCGAGCGGCAGGCCGTTCAGCTTCTCGGCACTGGCCACATCGGCAAGCGTTACCCCCTGAGATTTTGCCGTGGGTGCTGTTGCCATGGTTACCGGCGATGATGCCGCCGGGTCAGCAGCCACTTGCGCAACCGCTGTTTTATCCTGGCCAAGAAATCCGATTGTCGAAGCACCGACGGCCAGGGTTTTCAGCGCATCGCGGCGGCTATGATTTCTTGTGGCCACTTACTTTCCCCCACTGATTGTTAAAACGGAATTTCGTCATCCATGTCGTTGCCGCCGCCAAAGCCGCCACTGTCACCGCGACTGCTGCTGCCAGCATTGCCAGCATAGCTTGAGGTTGGCTTACCGCCGCCGCCAGATTTATAGCCACTGCTGCTTTCGCCATCCCGATCGCCAGACATGCCGCCGCCATCACTCTTGCCGTCCAGCATGGTAAGCTCACCACGGAACTTTTGCAGCACCACTTCGGTGGTGTATTTTGTCTGGCCTTCCTTGTCGGTCCATTTGCGGGTTGAGAGCTGGCCTTCCAGATAGACCTGCGAGCCTTTGCGCAGATACTGCTCCGAAATCTTGCCAAGCGCTTCATTGAAAATCACGATATTATGCCACTCCGTGCGCTCGCGGCGTTCACCGGACATTTTGTCTTTCCACGATTCGGATGTGGCTACAGAAAAACTGACAATCTTGCCGCCGTCGTTGGTGGTCCGAATTTCAGGGTCTTTGCCCAGTCTGCCCACCAATATAACTTTGTTTACGCCAGCCATATGTTCCTCATTCTATATAAAATTTAATATTAATAGATAAGGTTGATGCATACAAGCAAACTGTTCTTCCCTCTTTATTTCTTAACTCTATGCGCCTATATCGGATATGTCAGGGCAACCTGGCTATGGTGATAAATGTTGGCGTGGAATACCCATCACGGACCCGGGGGCAGTACCCGGCGCCTCCACCACCAGCTGTTTTCAGACACAAAACAGCTGCTGTGGGGGCGAACCAGGATCGACGGGTGGCTAAAGACGTTAATTTTGCCCGGCCCCGCTGTACGCCGTAAAACTGCACATAATCTTAGATGCCAACGATAACGAGGCATTTGCTATCGCCGCGTAACGAACGCCCTTAGGGGCTAAAGTTATCCGGTTCTAGCGGGGTTCGGAATGCACCCGGCAACAGAAGCAAAATCCGCGGTCCGGAGGGCACCGGGTAACAGAAGCCCTCCAACATAGACTGCAACTCTTCTCTTGACCTTGGCGTGACTTCGGTTGATCTTAGAATTTCATTAATCTGAAGTAAGCTGATGACAACCGAGAGCCTGATTCCCTATGATGAGATCGTGCAGGAGGCCCTGCGTGCGGTGATTGGCCGTGTGCTGACACAAGTGAAGACAGAGGGGCTGCTGGGTGACCATCATTTTTATATTGGCTATAAAACTAAGCATGAAGGCGTGGTGATGCCAAAGTGGCTGGCGGCGAAATACCCCGAAGAAATCACCATTGTTATCCAGCACCGCTATTGGGATTTGAAGGTTGAGCCGCTGCATTTTGAGGTCGGGCTCTCTTTCAACCAGCGCTCGGAAAAACTGGTGGTGCCTTATGCCGCTGTCACCAGCTTCGTTGACCCTTCGGTGGATTTTGCCTTGCAATTTCAGGTTCAAAACAGTGAGCAGGACTTAGAACCACTGGAAAGCCACGCTGAACCTGAGCAGGATACCCCGCCAGTTGAACCCAAAGAACCCGGCGCCAACGTGGTATCGTTAGACCGATTTCGCAAAAAAACATAAATATATTAATATGTTGGATAAAGACCCCAGCCGTCGAGGCTTGCTGATGATTATATCGTCGCCGTCCGGTGCCGGGAAAACCAGCCTGTCCCAGCGTTTGCTCATCGACGATCCTGGCCTTAGCATGTCCGTATCCGCCACCACACGGCCGCCACGACCTGGCGAAGTTGATGGCAAGGATTATCATTTCGTCAGTGACGCCAGATTTGATGCTATGGTGTCCGATCATGCTTTTCTTGAGCATGCCCAAGTGTTCGACCATCGCTATGGCACGCCGCGTGCCGGTGTCGAGATCAACCTCGGCCACGGTCAGGATGTGTTGTTCGATATCGATTGGCAGGGCACCCAGCAACTGCGCGACCGGGTTGAGCAGGATGTGGTCGCGGTGTTCATATTGCCGCCGTCGATGACGGTGTTGCAGGAGCGCCTGACCAGTCGCGCCAAAGATAGCCCGGATGTTATCGCGCGCCGCATGGCCAAAGCCGCCAGTGAAATCAGCCATTATGCCGAATATGAGTATGTGCTGATCAATCAGGCTCTTGAAGCTTGCCTGGCGCAACTGAAGCATATTCTGGCAGGCGAGCGCTTGAAACGAAAGCGGCAAACCGCATTATCAGAATTTGTACAAGGGTTACTGGAGTAGGCTGGAATGTCGATGTCATCTGAAACATTTGCTTCTATTTCAGCCGTTGTTTCCATCCGGATCGGCGATCCGACGCCATCACTTCAAGGTGATCGGTGGCTTTGACATTCGGATGCGTGGTCAGCAAACTGAGGATTTTGAATTTCTCATTTCAGAAATGGAGGTGTATGAATTCGTCATGAACACAAAACAGAAACTGAAAGCCACTATTGCCGCCTTGCCGAGGCCGGTTGTACATTTGATGGCATCAGCTTTAATCCGGTAATAAAATAAATATTACATTTTTTTCTTGACTTTTAATATCCATAAAGGTTATATGAACTTTCTTACATCTTAAATATATATCGCAGTGATTCGGTTAAACACAGAGCATTGCGTCATTCCAGCGAAGGCTGGAATCCACCTTTTTCACGCAAAAAGATGGTTCCCAGCCTTCGCTAGGGTGACAACAATCCAGTAAGCAATTTCAAATTAAAACGAGGCACGACGCACTATGAATAAATCTTGGCTATTGATCATCATCGGCATAATATTGGGCGTTATGGGTGTTTCCCGGCTGGGCTCTCACGTGTCGGCAAATAGCCGTAATGCTCCAGCCACCATGGCAATAATCACCGAAGCCGCCGCTGAAGCCGCGCCATCAGCTGTAAAAATCAGTCGTGTGGTCCCCAATGCCGGACAAGTCAGCCTGTCTTACGCCAGCATTGTGGAAAAAGCGGCACCGTCTGTTGTCAATATTTACACCAAAAAAACGGTCAAACGGGCACCGATGATGGACGATCCGTTTTTTAAATTCTTTTTTAACGACGGCGGCGGTGGTGGTGGCGCTCTGGGCCGCGACAGGGTTGAGCAATCGCTTGGTTCCGGCGTTGTTGTGCGCGGCAGCGGCATGATCATCACCAACAACCATGTGGTTGAGGGGGCCGATGAGGTGCAGGTGGTGACGCCGGACAAACGCGAGTTCACTGCCAAGGTTGTGCTGGCTGATCCGCGTGTCGATCTGGCGGTGCTCAGCATCAATCCCGGTGCGCGTCCGTTACCCGCCATCCGGCTCGGTGATTCAGACAGCCTTAAAGTTGGTGATCTTGTCTTTGCCATTGGCAACCCTTTCGGGGTTGGCCAGACCACCACGCATGGTATTATTTCAGCGCTTGCGCGCACGGCTGTCGGCATATCGGATTACCAGTTTTTCATCCAGACTGATGCTGCGGTTAACCCCGGCAATTCAGGCGGGGCTTTGGTTGGGGCAGGGGGTGAACTGATTGGCATCAACACTGCAATTTATTCACGCTCTGGCGGCTCAAATGGCATAGGTTTTGCCATTCCAGTGAGCATGGTGCGCGCCATGATCAACTCCGCAGCGGTTGGAAAAATTGTGCGACCATGGCTTGGATTGGAAGGTCAACAAGTGACAGCCGAACTTGCTAAAACCTTGCGCATGGAACGACCAGCCGGCATTCTCATCAACAATGTCAGTGGCAATTCACCGGGTGGCCGTGCCGGCATCAAAGCTGGTGATGTGGTGTTTGCCGTTGACGGCAAGGAAGTGGCGGATTCAGAATCGCTACGCTTTCGTGTGGCCACCAAAAAACCCGGCGACACGGCTGTGCTCACGCTCATCCGTTCTGGGGCTGCCAAAAATATAACCGTTATATTGCAGGCCCCGCCAGAAACACCGGCCCGCTCGATCACTGTGCTGCGTGGCAACCATCTGTTTGCCGGCGTTCAGGTGGCCAATCTTTCACCCGCATTTGCCCAAGAACTTGGCGGTGCTTTTCCTGATCGCGGCGTCGTCGTCACCGGCTTGGTCGGCGACAGTGCGGCTGCGCGTTTTGGCCTCTTGCAGCAAGGTGATATCATTGAGGCCGTGAACAATCAGGTGATCAACACCATCGGCGACATGCAGGGGCAACTGGCGCGATCAGCGTCCGGCATGTCCTACCGCATCAACCGGCAGGGTCAGCGCAATGACTGCACATTCAGGGCACCAAGCCAGTTTTTCTGTCGACAGTGATGGGGAAATATTCAGCAAATAAGATAATACGACGGCTCTCTCCCCCATTGCCAAGCAAGTGCCGTGCAGGTCCCTCCCTCTCCCTCAAGGGGAGAGGATCATTATGACCACTCTCACACCGCTCCTCACCCGCATCGCGGACGCGCTTGACCGGCTTGCGCCACCAAAAACTGGAAAGATCACGCTCAGTGATTCGACCGCTTACGTGTGGGATAAGGCAGCTGAACGTTTGCGCGCTGTTGATCCTGTCAACCGCGTTGATCTTGGCCTTCTCATTGGCATTGATCAGCAAAAACAAACCCTGTTTGACAACACTGAACGATTCGCGCGTGGCCTGCCAGCCAATAACGCTTTGTTGTGGGGTGCGCGCGGGATGGGAAAATCATCGCTGATCAAAGCTATACACGGCAATCTCACTGGCCAGCATAAAAACGTGTTGCTGATAGAAATCCACCGTGAAGATATCGACACGTTGCCGCTGTTGATGCGCGCGCTTAAAACCGTCCGCCACCAGATTATTCTGTTTTGTGACGATCTCGCCTTTGATGCCGCTGACAGCAGTTACAAGGCGCTGAAGGCTGTGCTGGAAGGCGGGCTGGAAGGCCGGTCTGCCAATATTCTGTTTTATGCCACATCAAATCGTCGCCACCTGTTGCCGCGTGATCTGATGGAAAACGAGCAGGCAACCGCGATTCACGGTCGTGACGTCATCGATGACAAGCTGGCCTTGTCAGACCGTTTTGGTTTGTGGATTGGCTTTCACCCCTGCACACAAGATGATTATTTTCAAATGATCGAAGCCTATATTCAAGCGTATCATTTACCGGTTCAGTGGCTGGAGGTGAAGCCAAACGCGATCGAATGGTCTGTCACACGCGGTGCTCGTTCTGGCCGGGTGGCGTGGCAGTTTGTGCAGGATTTGGCAGGCAGGTTAGGTGTATCAATGCATCACTAATACCAATCGCCCTATGGGTTGACTCACATGGAATGCCGTCGGCAGGCATCTGCGCACAGCACCATTCGTGGGAAGATGATTGCTATCACCCGTCATGCCGAAGCATGTCGGCATCCATGATATATGCAATTGATAAATATTGGTGTTTTGCACAACCCATGAATGCCAACCTACGTCAGCATGATGAAGGGAGGTGTATATCAATCACTTCCCAAACCAAGTCACGTCATTGGGCGGTTGGTATTATCTGATCTTGGGTTTAGCGATCCTACAACCCCAACGCGCGTTGCAGCTCACCCTTGCACCCATCTATCATGGACAGATAATCCGCACTTGCCATCATATGATCAGCCAGGATGATGCCAGCCTTTTTTCCGGCCTCAATATCGCTTTGATAATGTATACCGCCAATAATGCGTTGGTTGGCATAGTCATCCGCGCGTGCAAACAAAACATCACGTTTTTCTGGCAACAGGCGAGACAAAATCACGGCAATCGTGTAACCCCACATTGGATGACCCGCTGGATATGTTGTGTTTGGCCCCAGAGTGATGCACGGCACAATCGCCGGATTTGTCTCATAAGGTCGCGGACGTTTGTAAAACGCTTTAGCTTTGTTTGTCAGGCTCATTTGAACCTCGCTGATGGTTGCGACCAGCGCCTCCATTTTGGGTGCAAGTGTCGGTTCGTAGGTCAGGCCTGTGCCCCGAAAAAATTGCTTAAGGTTGAAGGCGACATCAGCCTCAGCCCGGTCGCACATAGCTTGCGTGCGACTGTGCTGCACATCAAGCACATATTGACGTTCGGCCACGTCGCTCTCTGAATTGAGGGCCGGTGGTGGCGGCAGCAGAGCAGTAAGATCAATCGATTCCAGTACGGCAACCGGCGGCGCTGCCATCACCATCGGAGGCTCCTGAAGACGGGGCGCGTGAGAGCAAGCCGTACAGCCCAAAACGACAATCAATGCTGTAAAGCAGAAAAACCTGGACAATATAAATATCTTTTTACAAAATCAGTTTTGGGTAAAAACGTAGACGGCAATAACCAGAAAGACCGCCAGCCCGGCTATAAACAATAGCCTTTTGTCGTGCAGCGGATCAGGGGCTTTTGCCTTTTTGTTATTGGCCATTGATCTTGGCTTCGAGTGTTGCCAGCCTTGCTTCAAGAGCCACATTTTCAGCACGAGCTTTTTCAGCCATGGCCTTCACAGCATCAAACTCATCGCGGTTGACCATATCAAGGCCACCGATATATTTTTCAACGCGCTGGCGCACCATCGCTTCCAATTCCCGGCCCATGCCGGACAATGTGCCGACAGCACCATTGGCAAGTTTTGAAAGGTCATCAAAAAAACGGTTATCCGGTTGCATAGTAAAATCCTTTATCTTTATTGCCCCAGCTGTACGTTTTGCCCGGCCATATTATCTTTTAGCTCAACTCCAGTCGTTGTTGTCTGGTGGCCGTTCAATCGCCATATCTGACCTGATATATAGGCCGATACCAAAACCCAGACCAGACTGAACAATAATAAACCTGTGGTTGATTTACGCACCCTTACAGACAACATCAAGGCGATAATGCAGGCAACAACAGACACTATACCGATCATAAAACCAGGCAGAAGCAAGCGTTCACCCAGAAATACCGGTGCCCACACCAAACCCGATATGATGGTAATCGCCACCGCAATGAGCGTTGGCAGGCGGTATGCATTGCCCTTAGCTTGCCAGACAATCGCACCGGCAAAGCCAAGAGCCAGAAACGCCAGCGCCCAGATTAGACTCATCCGGGTGGCCGAATTGGGTGTTATGGATGGTTTCATCAAGCCGGCAAACCAGGCATCCTGACCATCAGCGTTGTAATGCGTGGTCAGCGAGGCAAACAGCAGCACCACCGGCACAATAATCGCCATGGCCCTGAGAAGAGCCCATCTGAGTTGTGTGCGTGATGCCAGTTCCATGCTGTGTGGATAGCAAATCAGAACGCAACTGTCACGGTTTAAGCGTGTTGTGCCCCAAGGAAGCCAAAAACTGACTTAAGCGCTGGCGTGCGCACAGCGTCCTGTTCCCGATATATTTCGTGCGCTGCGCCCGCAACCAGGCGGATGTCGGCATTTGGCAATCTTTTGGCCACATTATATGTGGCGTCGTTATCGACCAGCTGTTCATGATCAGCCACAAATATATGGACAGGGCAGGCAATATTTCCCCCAAATCCCGCTGATCTCAGACCATCAAATGCCTTGAAGGCCGCGTTTAGCCAGCCATAGGTAATGCCGCCAATCGCAAGGCCTGGGTTTTTATCAATGGCAGCCGCTTCTCTGGCAAAGCGTTCCGTATCACTGGTCAACCGCTGCTGCCGCCGTTCGGCACGAAAAGCGGCGCCATAAGGGCCTTGCTCCGGGATAAAACGCTCTCCATGCCCTAGACGCACGGCAAACCTCGCCAGCTGTCGCACCAGGGCTGTGGGCAAAACACCGGTTTTGATCCCGCACATCGGGGCCATCAGCACCACGCGCTCGAAGAGCTGTGGCTGGTTGTTGAGCAGCATGAGCGTCACCAGCCCGCCCATGGAATGCGCGAGCACGCCGATTCCGGCGTTGGTACAGGCTGCCAGCTGCGGCTTGAAATGGTTTTGCATCAGTTCATTAAAATCGTTTCGCAGAATTTCGAAATCAGGGGTGTACGACCTGTATGGTGCCGCCGTTGTGCGGCCTGATAAGCCTTGGCCGCGCCAGTCAAACGTTGCAACCGCAAAACCCTGATTGAACAGATCCTGTATCAATTCAGCATATTTTTCGATGAAATCACCGCGACCGCCAACCAGAACAACAGCCATATGTGCCTGGTGCGGAATCCACAGGGCCGTACGAATTTTCCACCCATCGCTGGTTATAAAATATGATTCTTTGCCGGTGGCCATGCTGTCGTTACCAATTCTTTAGGCTTATGCCTTAATAATTTGCTTATGTGCATTCTGTCCAGAATTATAACACCACAAACTTGCCGTGTTTGAGGTTCTACACCTTGTTCTCCTGGCAACGCTGTGTGTGTTGATGATCATCGCCGCGCGCGGCGATATGCGCCATTTTACCATCACCAACAGGCTCAATATGATCATCGCCTGCCTGGCAATCCCTTACTGGTTAACCATCAGTCACGGATTTGATTTACACTTTGTTAACATTGCCAAACAGCAGATAATTATTGCAGGCATAACTTTCCTGATTTGCAATGTGCTGTTTTATCTGAACGCCTTTGGTGGCGGTGACGTAAAAATGCTGACAGCCCTGTTGTTGTGGATTCCAGTGGACACAGTCGAAAGAACTATACTCGTCATTGTATTAGCCGGCGTGTGTCTCGCTGTAATAATGATTATGCAGCGCATGGTTCATCGCACGCCAGACATCAAAACACCCATCAGAAAAATAAAACTGCCTTATGGAGTCGCCATCGCAGCAGGCGGTTTATTTTTCGCAGGCCAACCATTCCTTAACGCATTTGTGAAATAACAAAACTTGAATTGAGCGGTTTGAATCGCTTGTGACACATGAAGAGTGGAGACGATCAACATGAATATTCGTAGCCTTATACTGGGTTTGGTCGCAATATTAATTGCCGGCGGTGCCGCCTTAGGCGCGCGCAGCCTCATTTCCGGTTCGCAGGCTCCCAAAGCCGTTGCCGCGGCGATACTGCCTAAAAAGACCGACATCAAAGTGATGATTGCCGCAAAACCGCTTGGCGTTGGTCACATTTTGGCGGTCGAAGATGTCAAATGGCAATCCTGGCCACAGGACGGCGTTGGTGAAGGGTTCATGCGCAAAGAAACTGATCCTGAGCAAAGCATCGTTGGCAAGGTCATCAAGGCGCCGGTTGCGCAGGGTGCACCCCTAATCAAGAATCAGCTCGTCAGTCCCGGTGATCGCGGTTTTCTGGCAGCGGTTCTCACCAAGGATATGCGCGCGGTCACTGTGGCTGTGACGGACACATCAAGCGTGGGCGGTTTCGTTTTTCCTGGCGACAGGGTTGATTTAATTTTAACGTATGAGGTGCCGCAAGGCAATGCGTTGCCACTCAAGGGCGCTGAAACCATTCTGACAAATGTGCGCGTATTGGCAACAGACTTCAGCACTGATAACGCTGCCAAAACAGCAACGGCTGTTAAGACAGTCACACTCGAAGTGCCACCAACATTCGTTGAAAAAATTGCTGTCATGCAACGTCTCGGATCGGTCAGCTTGTCCTTACATGCGCTGGCTGGAAACACACCGGATGCCGCAGGCGCCACTGTGCCAAAATTGGATGCTGCTGGCAAAGTAATCGCTGTCAAAACAGATACCAAAGATGTTAAAACGAGCACAGCCAAAGACGGCAAAATAGCAAGTAATGCAAAATTGCCAATACCACCAGCTGATATTTTGATGCCGTCTGACAAACACCTTACACTTACACTGGATCGTCAGGTGAGCAAACTTGTTAATCTAGCTAAGCAGACGAGTAACTCTGCCAGCAGTGCTGCTGTGGCACCACCAAAACCGGATATGGTCGTATCACGCGGCGCAGCACGAGAAGAGGTGTTTTTCAAACCCGCAGCACCGGCGGCAAGCCCTTTAGCTCCTGCAGCAAGCACAGTTGCAACGCTATCCAAACCCGGGGCAACGAACTAATGACCACGTCAAAAATATCAAACTTATTTGCACATGAAATTTTGGGAAGCAAAACGCTCATGAAAAAACTTTTTAAAACCGCCTTGCTCAGTTGCGCTGCACTTGCTGTTACAGCTCTTGCTTCAGGTGTTGCAGCCGCTAGCACGGCTGACGCCAGCGATCTTGCCACGGATGCGCCGAGCATGATTGCGCTCAGCACTGGCAAAGGCATGGCCATTCGCTTGCCGCGTGCTGCCAAAAATGTTTTTGTGGCTGATTCCAAAATTGCCAATGTCAATGCAGCATCAAACCGGTTGGTTTATGTCTACGGTGCTGCGGATGGTGAAACCACACTCTATGCAGTCGATGCTCAGGACCATGTGATTTATTCGGCAACTGTCCGTGTTGGCACCAACATCACCCAGTTGCAGCAAATGCTCAGAGTTGCCATGCCGGGGTCTACAATCGATGTTAAAACCATGAATGGTATGGTTTTTATATCGGGCTTCGTTGGATCGCCGAAAGAACTTGAAGAGGCCGGACGACTGACGCAGCAACTGGTTGGTGAAAAACAGATTGTTGTCAACCGCCTGCAAACCCAGACACCGGTTCAGGTCTACTTGCAGGTGCGCTTTGCAGAAGTTGACCGTGGCCTTGTCAAACAAATCAGCACCAACTGGCAAACCAACGACACCACAAACGGTTTTCAATTTGGCTTGTTCGGCACCAGAAATTTTCTGACGCAACCGACACTGGAGCAAGTGCCGGTTTTCAATCCGGTCACTGGGGCACAGCTTTACAATCTCACTGGACCAGCTGCTGGCACACTGCAAACCGTTTCGCGGGTAAAAACGGCAGGCATATTCAACCTTGCTGATACCGGTGCTTATTCAGCCCTTCTTAAAGGCAATCTGCTGGGCCTTGCCATAGATTCAGCCGTTGATGCCCTTGAAAAAGAAGGCATGGTCAGTGTTCTGGCTGAGCCAACGCTGGTGGCACTCTCTGGCGAGAAAGCCAGCTTCCTTGCAGGTGGTGAATTTCCCATCCCAATTTCAGAAACAAATGGGCAACTCTCTATTGCCTTCAAGCAATATGGTGTTGGTCTTGAGTTCACCCCGGTGGTGCAAGCCGGCAACCGCATCAGTATGCGGGTTAAGCCGGAAGTCAGCCAGATCACAGATGTTGGCTCAATCAAAACCGCAACCATTTCCATCCCTGGCCTCCAGACACGACGTGCCGAAACAGTCGTTGAAATGGGTTCTGGCGAAAGTTTTGTCATTGCGGGTTTGCTGCAAAATACCACGCGGTCCGATATTTCAAAACTACCGGGTGTTGGCAATCTACCAATACTTGGTGCCTTGTTTAAGTCGGACCGGTTTGAACGCCAGGAAACAGAACTGGTGATTGTAGTGACACCGTATCTGGTTAAGCCTGTGAAGCCAGATCAGGTTCACTTGCCGACAGACGGATTGCAGGCACCCAATGATTTTCAGCGCTATTTGCTTGGTCAAACTTTTCGGCAAGGCTTCCACCCCAAAGGTTCCGGTGGACCAAACGGCACTGTTGCTGCTGTAAACACCGCTGCCAATGCCGATAGCACTTCAGCGGTTCATCCCGGTTTTTCATTCGGTAAATGAGTAGGACACGTTTCATGACCATAAAATTACACAAAAAAAGTTTGAGTTTAACCGCCCTCATTTGCCTTGCCGGGTGCATGGCCGACAAAGCACCGCCTATGAATGCAAGCCTCGACACAATTTATAAAGCGAGTGTGAAGTTCGAAGACACGAGTCATGTGGTCGAGATGCACAACGGGGTTTTGTCTTCACAGGAAGACTCAGCTCTCAGTGCTTTTTTGAATATGACAGGTGTCACCTACGCTGATCGCATTTCTCTGGAAACAGGCGACGCTGGTAATGTCAACAAAAGCCGCACCGCCATCGATGCTGTGCTCAGCCGTGTTGGCTTGTCAGCGAGCAATGTAAGTCTTGCCAATGGCCTGAAACCGGGTGAGGTGCGTGTCGTTGTCACTCACTCATCTATTGTGATGCCGGAATGTGGGCATTTTGATCGTGCGGCCAGCCCAAACTGGCAAAATCAGACATCAGCAAACTTTGGTTGTGCAAGCCGATCAAATCTTGCAGCCATGGTTGCCAACCCGGCTGATCTGGTATCTGGCACACCGCTTGGCAGCCCTAACGCAGCGCTCGTGGCTAAACCCGTTGAGTCCTGGAATGCTTTGAGCCAGTCGGGCGTTGTGGGCAGTCGCATTTGGACGGGAACAGGCCCCGATCCATCGACCAAACCGAGCACAGCAACGCTCACCAGTGGTGGTGGCAAAACAGGCGGTGCCGGTGGTTAAGTTTTCTGATTTTGTGTCTGCCCGTAATCTGATTTTTGGAGAATTGATATGAATGCCCCATGGACGATGAGTCAGCGTACTGCCAATGGAGCACCACGCGACCAGTTCGCTGCTTTCCTGTGCGATGAAGACACACTGGAAGCGCTGAAGCCTGTTGCCAACGAACTCAATTGGCCGCATGAGAAAATATTCAAGGGCGGTATGCGCAACGCCATTCAGACACTGGCCGTGTCGGCATCGCCACAAATATTGCTGATTGATCTCTCAGAATCCGAAGACCCTATTCAGGACATCAATTCCCTTGCTGAAGTGTGCGAACCCGGCACTGTTGTGTTGACGCTCGGCAACATAAATGATGTCGGCTTTTACCGGGATCTTATGACGTCAGGCATTCACGATTATTTGTTGAAGCCGGCCAACAGTGATGCCCTGCGGCAGTCATTGCTCTCTGCACAAACCACACTTCATGCCCCTAAGTCCGCTGTCACTGAAGAGATCGCGGTTCGCCATCTGGTGCCTGTCATTGGTGTGCGTGGTGGTGTTGGTGCCAGCATGATTGCAACATCTCTGGCCTCTGTCGTGGCCAATCATCATGGTTTGCAAACAGCTCTGCTAGATCTTGATATACATTTCGGCACTGGAGCTTTGTGCTTCGACCTTGAGCCGGGTCGTGGTCTTACCGATGCACTGGAAAACCCCAACCGCATAGACAGTTTATTCATCGAACGTGCTATGGTCAAAGACAATGACAAGCTTTCGATTTTATCAGCTGAAGCGCCCATCAATGCACCTATGATATCCGATCCAAATGCGTACCATCAACTGCAGCACGAAGTGCGTTCCGGTTTTGAGTGTGTGATTGTGGATATGCCGCGCCATATGGCGGTTCAGCACCCTGAGCTGTTATCGGAAGCATCAGTGATTTACCTGATCACTGAAATGTCGCTTTCTGGCACCCGCGACACCATTCGCATGTTAGCCATGCTTAAAAATGCCGCACCCAATGCAAATATTCTGGTTGTGGCAAATAAGGTTGCTGCCAGCGGAGATCCTGAGGTCTCGCGGAAGGATTATGAGGCATCTATTGAACGACAACTTCACGCAATTATTCCGTTAGATACCAAAGCGGCGATCACATCTGCCAAAATGGGCCGACCCTTTACAGAGTCTGCAAAAGCGTCAAAGGCCAGCATGGTCATCAAAGAACTGGCCAAGCAAATTTCTGCAATCTCGGTGGTCGGTGAGGCTGAAAAACAAAGCTCAGTGAAAGACAAGTTGGCGCCTTTCAAAGCCTTGCTTAACAGAAAAAAAAGCTGAGGCTGAACGGGCATGAAGGCGCAAGGGTTTGGCCGTAGAAGTGCTTCTGGTGGTGCACCCGCACCCGGCCAGAACTCAGGTAATGGCGACAGAAGGGTATCAGCTGATACTGCGGCTTCCGACGGCACTGTACCATCAAAAAGCAGCCAGCAGGGATCAGGTGAATCTGTCGTTGATCAGATATATGAACTTGTCTCCGACCGGTTGATCGATCTTATTCCCGCCGAGCGTGGTAAATTAAAATCACGCAATGAACTTGCGCAGATGATTTTAACCTGCAGTCAGCAGCTTGCAGAGGAAAAAAATCTGGTTGCCCCTGAAGCTAGTTTTCGGGATGCCGTAACTGTGCTGCTGAACGAGTATATTGAAAAAATTGGTGGCATAGAGGTTGATCCTTTTCAGGAAAAGGAAGCCAGTAAACGTGTCACATCCGCAAGCATCGAGCGGGTGGTTGAGGCCAAAGAGAAAATATATCCGCGTTTGATGGAACATATTGACGCCTCGGCCATGGCTTCGCTCAGTCGCGGTGAACTATCTGTTCAAATATCCGATATTGTCGGCGATTTGCTGCGCCAGCATAAATTCAACCTTAACAGCATTGAACAGCGTGATCTGGTTACACTCCTGCTTAACGATATGCTGGGCCTTGGGCCACTTGAGCCTTTGCTCAACGACGAAACTATAACCGATATTATGATCAACGGGCCCTATACCGTCTACGCCGAATGCAAAGGCAAGCTGCAGCTGATGGAAACGCGCTTTCGTGACGAAGCCCATTTGTTCAATATTGCGCAACGCATTGTGTCTGCCGTTGGCCGGCGCATTGACGAGACCAGCCCTATTTGCGATGCACGCTTGCTTGACGGTTCACGTGTCAACGTGATTACATTGCCATTGGCAATTGATGGCACCAGTATTTCGATACGGAAATTCTCCAAGAAAAAAATCACCCTCGATATGATGGCCGACCAGGGCAATATTCATCCCAAGATGGCACAGATACTAAAAATCGCTGGCAGATGCCGATTGAACACTGTTATTTCAGGCGGCACCGGCTCTGGCAAGACCACATTGTTAAACGCTGTGTCTCGCAATATTGACGCCGGTGAACGTATTGTAACGATAGAAGATGCCGCAGAACTGCAATTGCAGCAGCCCCATGTGGTGAGGCTTGAAACGCGTCCGGCAAACCTTGAAGGTAACGGCGAAATCACCATGCGTGACCTTGTAAAAAACTCTCTGCGTATGCGACCGGACCGTATTATTCTAGGAGAGGTTCGTGGTCCTGAAGCTGTAGATCTTTTACAGGCAATGAATACAGGCCACGACGGATCACTCGGCACTCTGCACGCCAACCGCCCGCGTGAAGCGCTGACACGGCTGGAAAACATGGTCAATATGGCCGGCCTCAATCTGCCTCCCAAGGCCATTCGCACACAAATTGCAGACGCTGTGCATCTGATTATTCAGATCAGCCGCATGCGCGATGGTATGCGGCGCATTACCTATTTAACCGAAGTTGTCGGCATGGAAGGCGATGTTGTTGTCACGCAAGATCTTTATACTTATCAATATAGTGGTGAAGACGACAAGGGCAGGCTCCGCGGTGAGTTTGTCTCAACCGGACTCCGTCCACACTTTTATGACCGGGCAGAATACTACGGGCTTGGTCGTGCGCTGATGGAATGCATGTAAGGACAGGGATAGATTATGAACAATCAGATGTTACTTATGTGTATTGTGTTTGGCACGGTTGTCGCGCTGGCGGTTATTGGCTATCTGGCCTTTCAGCCAGCGGGTGCTACACCCAAACAACATCGCAAAAGACTCGATAAATTGCGTGAGCGTTACAGTTTATCGACTGAAACGCGCACTGACGTTCAAATGCGAAAAATTCTGTCACGGCAGGATAATAAAATGGATAGTTTTATTGGTCAGATTTTGCCTCGCCCCGCAGAACTTCGCAGGCGACTGTCAAGAACCGGAAAAACCTGGACGATCGGAAATTATGGCATTGCCTCAGGCGGCATCCTCGTGTTTGTAACATTGCTGCTGGCTTTAATTGTCAAGTTGCAATTTTTTCTGGCGCTGATTGTTGGACTGTTTCTGGCAATAGCCATACCGCATTTTGTGGTTAGCCGGTTAATTAAAAAGCGCCTGAAAAACTTTATTATGCTGTTTCCTGATGCAATCGATCTGATGGTCAGAGGGTTGCGTTCTGGTCTTCCCATAACGGAATCACTTGGTATTGTTTCGAAAGAGATTCCCGATCCTGTGAGCACCGAATTCAAGATGGTCACAGATAAAATACGCATTGGTCGTACTATGGAGCAAGCACTCAATGAGGCGGTTGAACGCATAGCGGTGCCTGAATTCAAGTTTTTCATCATTACCCTCAGTATTCAGAGAGAAACCGGTGGCAACCTTGCTGAAACGCTTTCAAACCTTTCAGATATTTTGCGCAAGCGCATGCAAATGAAATTAAAAATCAGGGCTATGTCGTCGGAGGCAAAAGCCAGCGCTTGGATTGTCGGTTCAATGCCCTTTGTCATGTTCGTCACACTGGTTTTAATCAAAAGGCCATTTATGGAGCCCTTTTTCTCAGATCATCGCATGCAGGCTATAGCAGCCGGTGGCCTATTGTGGATTTCTCTTGGAATTTTTGTCATGTCGCGCATGGTCGCTTTTGAAATATAAATCGGAAACGTACAATGGATGCTCACTCACAAATTATATTGCCTTACGGACTGTCTGTCGCCGATGCTGCAACTATGCTGGCCGGCATTGCCGCTGTTGCGTCAATGGTTGCAGTCTGGGCAGCAACCACGGTCAGAGATCCCATGCAAGGGCGTATTCGTGCGCTTCAGGCACAACGTGAACTTTTAAAAAGTGGACTGGTGACGTCCAGGCGCCGGACATCACAAATCAAGCAGACGGATGCTTTTGATTTCATGCGCAACTTGCTTTCAAAGTTGAAAGTGCTTCAAAACGATTCCAGCAAACAGATTCAGGAAAAACTGGCGCGCGCTGGCTTTCGCACCAAAGATGCCGTTGTGGCGTATCAGTCAGCCCGGCTGGTTGGCCCGTTTATTTTTGGTGCACTGGCCCTGCTGTTGATTTACGGTGACATGGTTTTGGTGGGAAGTGGTTTATTTCAGAAATTAATTGCCGCCATTGGCGCTGTTGTATTGGCCTATATGCTGCCGGATATTGTGCTCAAAAACATGACCACCAAGCGTGTCGATGCGCTGCGAAAATCTTTGCCTGACGCTATCGATTTGCTGGTGATCTGTGCCGAAGCCGGATTGACTATTGAAGCGGCATTCAATCGCGTGGCAAAGGAACTGGGCGCATCGTTTCCGGAAATGGGTGATGAAATGGCTTTAACGGCGATTGAGCTTGGCTTTTTACAAGACAGGCGCTCTGCCTATGACAACCTTGCCAAACGTGTGGATTTGCAGGCTGTGCGCGCGGTGACCACGACTCTTGTGCAAACGGAAAAATATGGCACCCCGCTGGCGTCGTCGCTGCGTGTACTATCGGCGGAGTTTCGCAATGAGCGGATGATGCGCGCTGAAGAAAAGGCGGCACGGTTACCTGCAATTATGACAGTACCACTGATCTTGTTTATATTGCCTACGCTGTTTATTGTTCTACTGGGTCCGGCCGCATGCGAAATGAGCGATAGTTTCATAAACGCGAAATAATCGTTTAAACGATTTAAAATCCAGATATTTTTAGGCTTTTTGCTTTGTGCGCAGGGCAAACTGGTGACTTAAACGTAATGACTTGCATTGTCTTTTGATTTTGTCGTAGTTAGTGACAAAGTACATGCTGATTTCTTATCAATATATGTTTTTGATTAGCAAGTTTTTTGGTGACCAGTTGCAAGAGGTTATGTTGCTTTATGTCTAAAGTTTCAAAATTTATTATTGGCTTGTTTCTGGCAACGGTTATTGCCGCTTTTGCACACTTTGCAGTGCGGGATAAAATGGCAGATTTATTGCAAAAAAGATCAGCGGGTGTGCTGGCTTCGAAAAACCATAACTGGGCAAAAATACGGTTTCTTGCCAATGACGATAGAGGCATGCGCTACCGCGTTGGCTATTTAAGTGGTCCGGCACCCAGTGATGAAGCCCGCGCAATGGCCAGGACAGAGATTTTATCTTCGCTCAGCACATACAATTTTGATGGTGGTGTACACGATGTGGTTCTGGTGACTGACCGAAACAGCCAGCCAAAACTACCTTACATGTGGCGTGCCGACATCAAGGACAAGCAGGTTATACTCTCGGGGATGGTGCCAACGGAGACTATACGGGCTGATCTTATTTCTTATGCTACAGATAAATTTAAGGACAGTGGCATAACAGTTATTGACAAGATGCTATTGGCATCAGGAGCGCCTGATGGCGATTGGGCATCCACTGCCAAACATGGCATTGCCGTTATTGCCTTGCTGGGCAATGAATACACCGAGCTTAACGATACCAATCTTAAAGTTGTTGGGCACGCCGCGAACGCTGCCAGCAAAGATATTGCATTGTCTGCCATATCGAATGCACTTCCATCGGGTTTCATGGCCATGCCAGATATAGTTTTTGATAATAGTCCTGCAACACAGGCAGTCGTCGAAAATTGCCAGAAGCAGTTTGATGCTGTCATGGCAACTTCTGTCATAGAGTTTGATACCGGTAAAGCCAGTTTACGCGAACAACCAAACAAGGTTCTGGATACAATTGCAGCCACTGCTGTTCATTGCCCTGGCACGCGTATTGAAGTCGCTGGCCACACGGACAAGCGCGGTATTGCCTCTGCAAATCAGGTCTTAAGCCTTTCTCGTGCAGCCAGTGTTGTCGCTTATCTTAAATCGAAAAATGTTGCAGCTGACAGGTTAAGTGTGAAGGGTTATGGGTCAACACGGCCTCTTGACACTGCGGATAATGAGGTTGCGTATCAAAAAAATCGCCGCATTCAATTCACTTTGGGTGCGGTTCACTGACTTTAGTGCTTGTAAAAAAAGGGTTATACTATGCTTGCTTTATTGGGTGAAATTTGGCTTTGGGTTGCTCTTAGTTTTGCCCTTGGTGTGCTGATTGGCAAATGGATTTGGGATAGCCTGTGGCGGACAAAATATAATAACCTTCAAGCCGAACTGGCGAACGTGCAAAAAACGGCACAGGATGCCTCAATAGCTCGGGCAAGACTTGAAAAAGAGCTGGCCGAGTCAAACGCGAAAATATCCCCTTTGATGACGGCAAACACCACTCTGTCAGCCGAGATTGAACGCTTGAAACGTGAGCTGGATATATCGAGACAAGCCACGGCGACATGCGACACTGAACTTTCTCGCTACCGCGCTGCTGCATCCGCTGCGGCTGCAACAGCGACGGCCTTGTCCACAGAAAAACTACCAACGTTCCTGGACAAGCCAAGTGGCGTACCGGACGACCTTCGTTTGATCAAAGGCGTTGGCGAAAAACTCAACCATCTATTGACAAGCATCGGTATTTTTCATTTTCGCCAAATTGCCAACTGGCATGTTGATGAAGTCGCCATGGTTGATGCAAAAATGGATAATTTCAAAGGCCGCATTGATCGTGACCACTGGATTGATCAAGCCAAACTACTTGCAGCCGGCAAACATGATGAATTTGAAGCCAAATATGGCAAGATGGGTGAAAATAATTAAAGAAGCGACATTTAATTTAGACGGCAACACACTTTACCAATTTAAACACAATCTTGTGTCAGTAAATTGGCGGAGAGGGGGGGATTCGAACCCCCGATGAGCTTGCGCCCATGCCGCATTTCGAGTGCGGTGCATTCGACCACTCTGCCACCTCTCCATTTGCGACTATAGAACAGCGTCAAAGCACTGCCAAGGCTTTGTGCGCCACTCATTTTGCCTGCACTTCACAAACGCTTATCATAAGCTTATGATGCTGTAATAAATCTGTAAGGGTCTAACGCATGTTTGAAAAATCCGTTAAATTTCAGTTGGGTCAGGTTGTGCGTCACAAAATGTTCGCGTTTCGGGGAGTGATTTTTGATGTTGACCCTGAATTTGCCAATTCTGAGGCGTGGTGGGAATCAATTCCCGAAGATGTTCGGCCTTCAAGAGATCAACCATTTTATCATTTATTGGCGGAAAACGAGCAATCTTCGTATGTTGCCTATGTGAGTCAGCAAAATCTGGAAATTGATGACAGTGGCGATCCGGTCAACCACCCGGAAGTTTCGGTTATGTTCAGCAAATTAACTGACGGTCGTTACCTGCCGAAGCCGGAAAAATTGCATTAAACTGTCATATGCTCTCTATTTTCACAAAAGTTTAATTTGATCTCGACAGAGTTTTTATGACTTTGCTTGTATTTTGATTGAAGGGTATGAAATGTGTTCAACCAGTGGGAAATAGCTGTGCACCGCAAATTTATTGAAATTATCAAGGCCCTGATTTTCACGGGTATTGCTATTGGCACATATGCAGCTCATGCGACACCGACCTTGCTGAATGTGTCTTACGATCCGACACGTGAGTTTTATCAAGCCTACAACACGCAATTCACAGCCTATTGGAAAGCTAAAACCGGGCAAGATATTTCAATCCGCCAATCCCACGGTGGCTCTGGTAAACAGGCACGCAGTGTGATTGACGGGCTTGAGGCCGATGTTGTGACCCTGGCCCTGGCTTATGATATTGATGAAATTGCCCAGCGCTCCAAACTCTTGCCGGCAAACTGGCAGACACGCCTTAAATTTAATGCCTCACCTTATTATTCAACAATTGTCTTTCTGGTGCGCAAGGGAAATCCGAAAGCCATTCATGACTGGAACGATCTTGTAAAAGTCGGCGTTCAGGTGATCACGCCCAATCCCAAAACTTCGGGTGGTGCACGCTGGAATTATCTGGCCGCTTGGGGCTACGCTATTCAACAGCCGGGTGGCAGTGAAAAAACAGCCCGTGAATTTGTTTCGAAACTCTACAAGAATGTCCCCGTGCTTGATTCTGGCGCACGCGGTTCAACCACCACTTTCGTGCAGCGTGGTATTGGCGATGTGCTGGTGGCTTGGGAGAACGAGGCGTATCTCGCTGTCAACCAGCTTGGAAAAAACAAATTTGATATTGTTACGCCTACTGTATCCGTATTGGCAGAGCCTGCAGTTTCTATTGTTGATAAAAATGTCGATAAA
The DNA here is from genome assembly GCA_025362295.1 of Sphingomonadales bacterium. Lineage (GTDB taxonomy): Bacteria > Pseudomonadota > Alphaproteobacteria > Sphingomonadales > Sphingomonadaceae > JANYGX01. The sequence continues at coordinate 78,583 of JANYGX010000001.1, forward strand.
CACAAAACGCGGGCAGCGGCTGTGGCTTATCTGGAGCAACTGTACAGCCCGCAAGCTCAGGAGCTGATTGTTAAGAACTATTTCCGCCCGCAACTTCAAGATGTTGCCCTGAAACACCAAAATATGTTTCCAAAGCTTAAATTGCTGACGATTGATAAAGATTTTGGCGGCTGGAAACGTGCACAAGCGGTGCATTTCAGCGATGGCGGTCAATTTGACCAGATTTATGAACGCGGAGCCCATTAAAACCATAATCCATACTCGGTACTGGACGAAGCGCGCGTCTAGCCGCTATGGGAAGTTATGACGATAGGCCGACCGCGTATTTACATGAAAAGCCCATCGCCTCTTCCGGGCTTTGGGATCAGCCTTGGCTATACACTGGTTTATCTCAGCATCATTGTGCTGTTGCCCCTGGCGGCAGTTTTCAGCAAAACAGCGGCAATGGGGTGGCATGAATTTGTCGCTGTTGGCCTTTCAAAGCGGGCTATCGCTGCTTATAAATTAACTTTTGGCACCGCTTTTGTGGCAGCTATGACAAACGCTGCGTTTGGCCTTATCGTTGCTTGGGTGCTGGTGCGCTATGAATTCTGGGGCAAAAAATTTGTTGATGCGCTTATTGATTTGCCTTTCGCCTTGCCCACGGCTGTAGCAGGCATTGCACTAACTTCCATTTATGCCGCCAACGGCTGGATTGGTCGTTACCTTGAGCCCCACGGCATAAAAGTTGCCTACACACCGATTGGCATTTCGATCGCTCTGATTTTCGTTGGCCTGCCATTTGTGGTGCGCACGGTTGAACCGGTTCTCAAAGATCTGGGTCTGGATGTCGAAGAGGCCGCCGCATCGCTTGGAGCAAACCGGTTTGCCACCATACGGCGCGTGGTGTTGCCCGCTATTTTTCCAGCTTTAACGACAGGTGTTACACTGGCCTTTGCGCGTGCTGTGGGTGAATATGGCTCGGTTATTTTTATTGCTGGCAACATGCCTTTTAAATCAGAAATTGCACCGCTGTTGATTATTGTACAGCTTGAACAATATAATTATGCAGGCGCGACAGCCATTGCCACGGTCATGCTGGCAATGTCGTTCTTCTTGCTGCTTGTGGTGAATATGCTGCAAAGCTGGGCACGTCATCGATCATGAGTGACAGGCCCACCCTCAAAGGGCGCCATGCGTCTGTGAGTGAACCGCGTCTGGTGCGCTGGCTGCTCGTCGCCATTGCCCTTGCCTTTTTATGTGTGTCAGTGGTTTTGCCTTTGGTATCGGTATTTTCGGAAGCGTTGCGGAACGGCGTGTCTGCCTATATTGATAGCATCACAGATCCGGACGCCATATCGGCCATTAAACTGACCTTGCTGGTGGCTTTTATCGCCGTCCCTTTCAACCTGGTTTTTGGTGTTGCTGCCGCCTGGTGCGTATCGAAATTTGAATTCTGGGGCAAAAGTTTTCTGTCAACCCTGATTGATTTACCATTCTCAGTTTCACCAGTGATATCAGGGCTGATCTATGTGCTGCTCTACGGCGCGCACGGCTGGTTTGGACCGTGGCTGCAAGCGCATAACGTGCACATCATTTTTGCAACAGCTGGCATTGTGATGGCAACAACATTCGTAACATTTCCGTTTGTTGCCCGCGAGCTCATCCCGCTCATGCAGGAACAGGGGTCGGATGAAGAGCAGGCGGCTCTCTCACTGGGGGCCTCTGGATGGCAAACGTTCCGGCGGGTCACCTTGCCCAACATTCGCTGGAGCCTGCTTTACGGCGTGTTGCTGTGCAACGCACGTGCCATGGGGGAATTTGGCGCCGTGTCTGTCGTCTCCGGCCATATTCGCGGCCTCACCAACACCATGCCTTTGCATGTGGAAATTTTATATAACGAATATAATTTCGTTGCGGCGTTTTCCGTGGCCTCGCTGCTTGCCCTGCTGGCCTTGGTAACGCTTGCGGTAAAATCGTTTCTGGAATGGCGCCATGCCGACGAACTTGCTGCTAAGCATAAACATTGAGGACGCCCATGCGCATTACCGTACAAAATATCGCTAAAAATTTTTCTAACATGAAAGCGCTTGATAGCGTATCGATAGATGTTAAATCTGGCGAACTGGTGGCCTTGCTTGGCCCGTCCGGCAGCGGCAAAACAACCCTGTTGCGCATAGTGGCCGGGCTTGAAACACCCGATGCCGGCACAGTTTTGTTTGGTGATGAAGATGCCAGCAGCTGGCCGGTGCAGAAACGTCAGGTGGGTTTTGTGTTTCAGCACTACGCCTTGTTTCGCCATATGACGGTGGGCAACAACATTGCTTTCGGGCAGGATGTCAGACCGCGCCGAGCAAGATTGGCAAAGAGCGTTATCAAAGATCGTGTGCGCGATCTGTTGCGTCTGGTACAGCTGGACGATATGGAGGCGCGCTATCCATCGCAACTGTCCGGCGGCCAGCGCCAGCGTGTGGCTCTTGCCAGGGCGCTGGCCATCGAACCGCGCGTGCTGCTGCTGGATGAACCATTCGGTGCCCTGGATGCCAAGGTGCGGAAAGATCTGCGTGCCTGGCTGCGGCAAATACACGATGAAACCGGCCTTACCACACTTTTTGTAACACACGATCAGGAAGAGGCGCTCGAACTTGCCGACCGTATTGTGGTGATGAACAAGGGCATGGTTGAACAAGTTGGCACGGCGGATGATGTATTTGATTCAGCGGCCACGCCATTTGTTCAGGATTTTATCGGCGAAAGCAATAAACTGGCGGTAGATATTCTAAGGGGCGCAGTTTTTTTGCGCGGGCAGAAATTATCGGTATCTGCCGGTAACCTCGCCGACGGCCCTGCCATATTGTATGTCCGGCCGCATCATCTGCTTATTAGCGAACCAGGGGCACTGGCTATGCCGGCTACCGTCACAGGCATTCGCCGATCTGGTGCGCGCTACCGCATCGATGCCATTCTCTCCAATGGCCAGCAGCAGGTGGAGATAGAATGCCGCACCACCGTTCAGGTGAGCGCAGGTTCGCAGATTCATCTGATACCAGAGTATGGGCGGGTCTTTGCCCAAAACGGCCTCGGTTCATAAGCGTTGGGCTACACCCTTGATGATTTGCTGATTTGTCTCTGACTGTGCTATTCTTAAACATGCTTTTTTGAGAAGGATTTATATGTCAGGCGCAAACCCGCTTAATCATTTGCCCCCGATGCACCCTGAGGGCCAGAAATTTCTGGCGATAGCTGGTGGCATTACGCTGATTGCCTTTGTCTGGTTTGGTCAACCGTGGAGTTGGCTGTTTCTTGGCCTTACTATATGGATTTATACGTTTTTCCGCGATCCTTTGCGCTCAGTCCCGCAAGCAGCCGATCTTATCATTAGCCCTGCAGACGGTGCTGTGTGCCTTATCAGTGAGGTTGTGCCGCCGGTTGATCTTGATCTTGGCACAGCCACCTGCACGCGTGTCAGTATTTTCATGAGTGTATTCGATTGCCATGTAAACCGTGCGCCAATGGCTGGCACCATTCGGAAGCTGTCTTATGTGCCGGGCAAATTCGTCAACGCTGATCTTGATAAAGCCAGTGATGATAATGAGCGCCAACTGTACACACTGCGCACGGACAGCGGCATAGACATCGGTTTTGTGCAGATTGCCGGACTGATCGCGCGGCGCATTGTCAGGTTTGTCAAGGAAGGTGACCGCATGGTTGCAGGTGAGCGAGTCGGGCTTATACGCTTTGGCAGCCGCGTTGATGTGTATTTGCCCCAAGGCACAGCACCTGCGGTCGCCCTTGGCCAGCGCTGTGTGGCTGGTGAAACTGTTTTGGGACGACTGGGTTATATCACGCCGCACACGGCCGTGGTTCGCTAAATGCCGATTGACGGCAAACCGCCACATAAAAAAATCCGCACGGCACTTGGTCTTGGCCTTATGCCGACGATGCCGCTCAGGCAACTTGTGCCCAACGCCATTACAGCCATGGCGCTATGCTCTGGCCTCACGGGCATGCGGATGGCGCTGGACGGAAAGTGGGAGCCTTCTGTGCTTGCCATCGTGTTTGCTGGTGTTCTTGATGCACTCGATGGTCGCGTTGCGCGCTATCTCAAGGGCACCAGTCGCTTTGGTGCCGAACTTGATTCACTCTCCGATGTTATTGCCTTTGGTGTGGCCCCAGCCATTATAATTTATAAATGGTCACTGGCAGAATGGCGCAGCCTTGGCTGGGCGATAGCGCTGCTGCATGCTGTGTGCTGTGCGCTGAGACTGGCGCGCTTCAATGCCCAGATCGAGATGGAGGACCATCCGCACAAGCGCTATGGATTTAACACCGGCATCCCTGCACCTGCTGCTGCTGGCCTGACTTTGACACCCTTGATGCTGTATCTTTGGACCAATATCAATGTGTTTCAATTTCCGATTGTGACAGCACCCGTGCTTGTTGGTGTGGCATTCCTCATGGTTTCAAATATAGCCACTTACTCGTGGAAATCCATCCGCCTCAGGCAAAGTTACAGACTACCCGGCCTTATTGGCGTGTGTGTTCTGGTGGGCCTGTTGTTCACCGAGCCGTTTGCTTTGTTGTCATCACTGTCGATTGTTTATGCTGTGTTGATCGCGTTCAGCCAAAAGTCTTTTTTGCGACTCCATCACCGGATACTTTCACATGAAGCACCTTAAATTATTTCGTGACCAGACGACCACTCCCGAGCCTGGTGCACCTGATAAGATAATAACCGGCACACCCGAAACCCGAACCTGGAATCACGGTGCGTATCTCAACAATAAACTCTATACCGGCACCTGGGAGGCCACCCCCGGCAGCTGGCACGTGCATTATGATGAATGGGAATATTGCTATATCCTGGAAGGAAAATCCATCATCACAGATCAGGAGGGCAACAGCGTTCACATCAGCAAAGGCGACAGCTTTATCATCGAGCCCGGCTTTAGCGGCACATGGACAGTGACCGAAACAGTCCGAAAAGACTATGTGATTTTGATGCCACCTTTTGACAGTTAACGGTGCTGAATATTTGGTTTGATACAAATGTCATCCG
>JANYGX010000026.1 GCA_025362295.1 Sphingomonadales bacterium
GGCTGCACTGAGCAAGCAAAGCGCAGCGAGGGAAGCTTGGGGATACCCTGGCCCTCACCAAGCGAGGCGCAGCCGAGACGGTCCAGCCCTTGCGCAGAGGGCGACCGCTCGCCCTCAATCTTCAACAAATAACCGGCGCGACAGCGCTCCATACAATCAAAAGTAAAAAACCAGCCCAGCAGCGCTAAACCCAACAACAGGCCATCGCGCCAAGCCGCCAGCGTGCCGCGTGGTCGCGTGGCGGGGCAGGGGTGGCTTGCACCCTCTGATAGCACCCCGCACGGGCGAGCGTGCGGGCTTGCCCAAGCGCGTATCAAATGCTTCGGACCTCTGCCGGTCTCTTCAACTCGGCAGTGTGCCGACTGCTCGCGCTTTCAACTCGACCGGGGCGTTGCGGGCACCCCCGCTAGAGATGGGTAGCGGAGACCGCTTGGCTCCGCTCAGGGAAGAAACCTCTTCCCCCTAAAACATTCATATTGCTCAAAACAGAAACACAATTCTTGCGTCAAGTGACGCGCTGCAATCACTATGAAAGGCTACTCTTGCCGTGATTCCTCAGTAGCTGCTGCGGTAAAATGCAGCGGTGGCAGGGTGTACCAGGCACCGACAGGGTGGCCGCCTTCGGTGGCGGGGATGAACAGTGCGGCCTCGTTTTGCACCAGCGTCATGGCATAATGATCAAGCACCGCGCAGCCGCTGCTTTTGGTGAGCGCCACATCGTTGATGTGATCTTCTGCAAGCACAAAAATCGCCAGCACGACGGTGCCGCCATCAGGGGCACAGGCACCAAGACTGGCAGCCACTGGGTGCGCCGCCAGCTGCGCCTGCCAGGCCGCAAAGATCTGCGTTCGCGGGATCACCGGTGTGCGGATGATGCCATCAGACGACGGTGCGGCTAATGCAGCAGTATCGGCAGCACTCTCGGCGGCTATATCAACCTCTGGCGGCAGGATGGTGTTGGGTTCAACGGCAGCCATATGCAGCGGTGGTACAATTTGTGTGACCAGCGGCAGTGTCGGGGCAACCAGTGTGATGGCGCGGGTGTTGGCAGAGGGCACAAACACCACCTGCAACCCGAGGTACAAGCTAAACGCGGCCAGTACCGTGACAGCAACAGCCAGCAGCACCGAGGCCAGCTGATGCTGCACGGCTGTGGTTGGGGTCGCTGCGTTAATCATTGTGACTATTGTACTTTTCTGTGGGTAACACGGCCATCACGGCTTGACTTTGGTTGTAAACACTGATTCATTGCTACCATAAAGTTTATAGCGAGGATTGTCTGATGTATACGATTATAAAATTGATTGGCACATCATCTAAAACTTCAAGCGCGGGCTCCCGCGCGTGTGAGAATCAGCCAACCCCGCCACCGCCGCCTGCGCCGTTTCGCGGCCATGCCCGGCTGCTGACCTGGGTGCCGCCGCTGGTCGCCGCTGGTTTTGCCATGTCGTCATTGGTGCCGCATGCAGTGGCGCAGACCGCCACCAGCTACACCTATGATCAATTTGGCCGCCTGGTGCAGGTGATCGATGGCAATGCCGCCGTCACCTACAGCTATGATGCCGCTGATAACCGCATAGCACAGACAGTGACTGTGGGGACGCCGCCTCCGCCGCCACCTCCACCGCCTCCGCCTCCGCCTCCGCCGCCGACGATCACTGTGCGCAATCCATTCGTAGCGTTGAATTTGTCTTCGACTGTCTCGCAGCTCACCTTAACACTGGCACAACTGGCAACGATCTTACCTGCAGGCACTGCCGGTACTATCGTAACCTTTACACCGACATCACAAACCGCAGGTTATGGCGGTGGGACAGCGACGATCAGCGCTGACAAGCAGTCGGTGACTTATGCACCGCCGCTGATCAGCAGTAAGACAACCTGCGTTGGAGGGACAATAGTTAATATTACAGGAATTTATACAGTTCAATCTCAATCCGTCAGCGTAACGGGCAATGCCAGCATCACCGTCACCGGCAGGGTATTTCCGCCGCCACCACCGGGTTGCCCTATCGCAACGCCAACAAACGGTTAGGGAGCGGAATATGACATATAAAAACACATTCACATATATACTCACCAGCCTGATCATGCTGCTGGCACCGTTGGCCTTTGCCCAGAACGCCCCGCTGCCTAAATCAGCTGCGGTACTCAATAACGGTGTGGATTTGAGCGATGGCAGTTACAGCAACAGCCGCACGGATATATCTATGGGCACAGCGCATCCGCTTAGCCTGACGCGGCAGTATAATTCCAACTTTTCTGCCTACTCCGGTCCATTTGGCGGTGGCACAACGCACGATCTCCAGATACAATTGATAAAGACAACGTCGGGAACAACAACAGATTATATTGTAATCACCGGGTTTCAATCCGACGTATTTGAATTACAGGCGAACAATAGCTTCAAGCCGCTTAGCAATTCAGCGAATACACTTGCCTTCAAGATCGTTTCTGGTGTGCTTATTCAAAATCTGGTTACATATACAAAAGCAGATGGAACGATTATCAATTTCGTTTTTTATCCACAACCTAAAAACAACATACCAATATATACTCAATGTTATGCTGCAAGGATCAACAGCTTAGGCAGTAGCATATGTGCCTTGCCAACAACGTTGGTTCGCCCAAGTGGTGAAATACTATCGTTTTATTTTAATCTTATACCAGGTATTTATATTCCAACGCCTGGTATTACTATTACTGGTACTTACGGCCCGCAACTGCTGAGCGTTTCAAGCAATGCTGGATACGGTATTCAATTTACTTACACCGGTATTCCATTAGGCAGCTCTGGCAGCTCTGGTGGAACCACTATTAATCAAGCAATCATCCAAAACGGTATTACAGCGCCTGTAACAATCAACTACACCTACGCCAGCGGTTATCTTTCCAAGGTAACCGATACGCAGGGCCAAATCTATCGCTATGGCTATGACAGCGCGGGCAGGATGACCACCATTGGCTTGCCCAGCCAGCCCAGCACAGCCTTCCTCACCAACACCTATAATGCCAGTGGTCAGGTCATCAGCCAGACCAACGGCAATGGCAAGACGACCACCTACATCGTCGGCACCACGGCCTCCGTCACCGATCCGCTGGGCAACAAGACCACCCGAACCATCACCACCAACACAGCGGCCAATCCCGTCACCCAGACCAACCAGACGACGACAACGACTGATGCCAATGGTAATATGATCACCTATGCCTATGATGCCATGGGGCATCTGATCACCCAGACCAACCCGGAAGGCGATGTGGTCAAATACACCTATGATGCGCGCGGCAACGCCACGCAGGTGGATCACGTTGCCAAGACCGGCTCTGGCGATCCCACCCTCACCACCAAGGCATCCTACCCCGCCACCTGCGCCAGCAGCATCACCTGCAACAAGCCGACAGCCACGTTTGATGCCCTGGGCAACGAGACCGATTACACCTATGACGCCACCCATGGCGGGGTGCTGAGCATCACCAGCCCGCCGGATAAGTCCGGCGTTCGGCCACAAGTGCGCTATGGCTACACCCAGCAGACAAACAGTATTTGGACGCTCACCCGAACCGGCCAGTGCCGCAGCGCCACAGCACCTGGCTGCGCTGGCACGCCTGATGAAACCCTGATCAGCTTTGGCTACAACGCCAATGCTGAGCTCAACAGCACCACAGCTGATGCAGGCAAGCTCAGCCTCAGCACTACCATTGGCTACGACAGCAGCGGCAACCAGATCACGGTGCAGGGTCCGCGCGGTGATGGCGATCTCACGACTGCGCAATATGACAGCGAGCGTCGCCTGATCCAGGTGACTGGTGCGAGCGTCACCAACAACCTTGGCCAGCCAGTGGCACCAGTGACCAAGTTCACCTTCACCGCCGATGGCAGGCCCTACCAGACCAGCCAAATCCTTGGTGCCACCACGCTCACCACCACAACCACTTACACCCCAACAGGTCAGGTGGCGACGGTGACCGACCCCAAAGGCAATGTGAGCGCCAACACCTACGATGATGCCGGGCGCGCGACAGATGTCACCCGCACCCTCTCGGCTGGCAATGGCGGCAGCCGCACCAGCCACACCGCTTATGATGCCGCTGGCCGTGTCACCAGCAGCAGCGCTGTCTCGGCACCCGGCGGCACCACATTGCGCACCTATGCCAGCTACACCTATAACAAGAACGGCACCCGCGCGAGCATCGCCGATGGCAAGGGCAACACCACCCGCTACAGCTACGATGGGTTGGACCGCCTTAAAACCACCACCTATGCGGATAACACCACCGAGACCAACACATTTGATGCCAATGGCAATGTGCTTAGCCAAAAGCGCCGCTCGGGGGATACCATCTCGTTTGGCTATGATGCGCTGGGCCGCACACTGTACAAGCAGCCAGAAGCGTCCAGCACGGTTTCTTACGCCTACGACCTGCTGGGCAACACCACCCACCAGTGCGTCGGCAGCCTCTCTGGTGCCACCTGTTCGGGCACCGATGTCTACCAAACCTACGATGCCATTGGCCGCATCACTGGCTCCAAGCAAGGGCCGCAAGTGCTGGGCTATGCTTACCCTAACGCTGGCAAGCAGCTGCAGCTCACCTATACCGATGGTTTTGTGGCGGAGTATGTCACCGATCCGCTGGGCCGGGTGACACGCATCAATGAAGGGGCTGGCGGGCCAGCACTCCTCTCCTACGCCTATGATGATCTGTCGCGCCGCTCCACCATCACGCGGGCGAACGGCTCGAACACCACATACAGCTACAATCCAGACTCAACGCTCGCCAGCCTCACACAGAACATTTAC
>JANYGX010000032.1 GCA_025362295.1 Sphingomonadales bacterium
CGGCACCCATGCAGCCTGCCGCTTGGCAAATTCAGCTTCAGATATGCTCAAATCAATTGTACCTGTAGCCGCATCAATTGAAATGACATCACCGTTTTCCACGAGTGCTATTGGCCCACCATCAGCCGCTTCGGGCCCGACATGGCCAACGCAAAAGCCTCGCGTGGCACCGGAAAAACGGCCATCGGTAATAAGCGCCACACTGTCGCCCATACCCTGACCATATATAGCTGCAGTGGTCGAGAGCATCTCGCGCATTCCTGGCCCACCTTTGGGACCTTCGTAACGGATGACGAGTACGTCACCTGTTTTATAATCGCGCGCTTCAACGGCCTTGAAACAATCCTCTTCACAATCAAACACCCTTGCAGTGCCGGTAAATTGTAAAGTTTTCATGCCGGCTACTTTCACAATTGCACCGTTTGGTGCCAGTGTGCCGCGAAGCCCCACCACGCCGCCAGTGGATGACAATGGATTGCTCAAAGGATAAATAACTTTTTGATCCGGGTTCCACTCGATCATCTCTAGATTCTCGGCAACGGTTTTACCTGAGACCGTCATGCACTCGCCATGAATAAATCCACCTTCAAACAACGCTTTCATCACCATCTGGATTCCACCTGCCTCATATAAATCTTTGGCAACATAGTTGCCGCCTGGTTTCAAATCCGTGATGTAAGGCGTGCGTTTGAAAATCTCGGCGACATCAAACAAATCAAAGGCAATGCCACACTCGCTGGCCATGGCTGGCAAATGGAGTGCTGCATTGGTAGAACCACCGGTGGCGGCAACGACAGTTGCTGCATTTTCAAACGCCTTGCGGGTGCAGATGTCACGTGGGCGTATATTATTGGTAAGCATGGACATCACCGCCTCGCCAGCGGCGCGCGCAATATCTTCACGGGTTTGCTGGTAGGGTGCTGGTGCGCCATTGGAGCCGGGAAGCGACAAGCCAATCGCCTCACCCACACAAGCCATGGTGTTAGCGGTGAACTGACCGCCACAAGCGCCGTGGCCGGGGCAGGCAACTTTTTCGAGCGCGATCAGTTCGCTGAGCGGACAGGTTCCCGCCGCGTGCTGGCCAACCGCTTCGAACACATCAACAACCGTCACGTCTTTACCCTTGTACTGGCCCGGCAGAATTGAGCCGCCATAGACAAACACCGAAGGCACGTTGAGGCGCAGCATGGCCATCATCATGCCGGGTAAGCTTTTGTCGCAACCGGCAAACCCGATCAGCGCATCATAGCAATGGCCGCGCACAGAGAGCTCGACAGAATCCGCAATCACCTCACGCGACACCAGCGACGATTTCATCCCCTGATGGCCCATGGCAATACCGTCTGTCACTGTGATGGTGTTAAACCGCCTTGGCATCCCGCCCGCCGCCAGCACCCCCTCGCGTGCCACATTCGCCTGATGATCAAGCGTTGTGTTGCAAGGTGCCGAATCATTCCCCGCCGAGGCAATACCCACAAACGGCTTGGTAATATCAGCCTCGGTCAACCCCATGGCATAATAATAAGAGCGGTGCGGCGCCCGCTCAGGCCCAACAGAGACATGGCGACTGGGTAAGCGAGATTTATCAAAAGTTATGGGCATAATGTCCTCACTGTGTTGAAATAAAAATTGAGTAGCACGATCAGTTGTTTGATCAAAGATGTTGCACGCAGATAAAAACACAAAGGGCCCACTTGCGTGAGCCCTTGGCGGCGTCGTGACTATGATGTTTATACTATATGCAATAAGCTGTAGCATATTCCGAATCTGTGTGTGCGCTAGCTGTCGTTGTTTGCAGCCAATAACACAAAAGCAATACTCCCCATAAGGAATAATTATTTTATAATTGACAGATTATTCACTGTCATCAGCTAATGCTTGTTTAAGGGGGTCTTGTATGCAGGTTTTGGATAACTGTGGCGATGTTGCAACAACTTATACTTTATGCAGCGATATCCTGCCTTGATGTTAGTCATCAGCCGATAGGTGGTGTCGCTTACAATCCAGGTTCAGGTATAGCCTCTCCTACAATCAATCCTATTGTTGCGCCGCGAATCGACCATTTAATTATACCCATCACTATCGACCCCCTGCGTGACCGTCAGGCAGGCAATAAACCGCTGCGTGGTAAAACCCAAATAGGCACGGCTACGGAAACACCGGACGGGCTGGTTATAGCCCTTACTGGCGTGGCAAACCAAATTGTGCGCCGTTGTTTGCCTGAACCACATCATCCTGAGGCGGTGCGCCCTGCGCGTTGGCCAAAACCAGCAAGAAAATTGCATAAGCCATTGCAGCGCTAGAGCTAGCTGCCTAATAACAAGCGCTTGGAAGGAATATTCATGCGCCTATCTAGTTATTTCATGCCTGTACTGAAGGAAACCCCAGCTGAGGCGCAAATAGTCTCGCACCGGTTGATGCTGCGCGCCTGCCTGGTGCGCCAGCAGGGTGCAGGCATTTATGCCTGGTTGCCGTTGGGCCTCCGTGTGCTGCGCAAAATTGAACAAATCGTGCGCGAGGAGCAAAACCGGGCGGGAGCCATCGAGGTGCTGATGCCAACCATCCAATCGGCTGAGCTATGGCGTGAATCTGGCCGCTACGATGCCTACGGACCTGAAATGCTGCGCATTAAAGACCGCCACGACCGCGACATGCTGTTTGGCCCAACCAACGAGGAGATGATCACCACCATCTTCCGCGACTGTGTGAAAAGCTACCGCGACCTGCCGCGCAACCTCTATCACATTCAATGGAAATTCCGCGACGAGGTGCGCCCACGTTTTGGCGTCATGCGTGGCCGTGAGTTTCTGATGAAAGATGCCTATAGCTTTGATTTGAATGCTGAAGGCGCGCACGCGTCTTACAACGCCATGTTTGTTGCCTATTTGCGCACGTTTGCCAGACTCGGTCTGGTTGCCGTGCCAGTGCGCGCGCCAACAGGGCCTATCGGCGGCGATCTAAGCCACGAATTTCAGATTCTGGCCGAGACCGGCGAAAGCGAACTGTTTTACGATGCTGCGCTTGAATCTATCAGCCGAGAAGATCTGCTGGAGGCGACAACCGACAGTCCGGCTGTTACCAAGCTGTTGTCACTCTACGCTATGGAAAGCGAGCAGCACGACGCGGCCACCTGCACTGTGCCAAAAGATCAACTGCGCCAAAAACGTGGTATAGAGGTTGGCCATATATTTTATTTTGGCACCAAATACACCAAGGCAATGGGTTGCACAGTGTCTGGCCCTGATGGATCGCAGGTTTATCCTGAAATGGGCAGCTACGGCATTGGTGTGTCACGCCTGGTCGGCGCCATTATTGAGGCCTCGCATGATGATGCCGGCATTATTTGGCCGGAAGCTGTTGCACCCTTTCGCGTCGGCCTGATAAACCTACGCGCTGACGATGCAAAATGCGCAGCTGCCGCTGATGATCTCTATGAAAAGCTCAACAACGCAGGCATTGAGGTGCTTTATGATGACCGCGATGAACGTGGTGGCGCCAAGTTCGCCACGATGGATCTGATTGGCCTGCCGTGGCAAATTACTGTTGGGCCAAAAGGTGTTGAGAAGGGTGTAGTAGAAATGAAGGCACGCAGTGACAGCGTGAAGGAAGAGATGACTGTTGCAGCAGCGCTAAACAAGCTGATGGGCATCTAAGAGTGGAAGCCATTGCCTCTTTTACTTTCCTCCCCCCTCTCTCAGCACAGCTAAGCGCTGGAGAAGCGTTAAGCTGCGCTATCTCTCCCGCAAGGGGAGAGAGGAAGGTTACATTCAATGCTCTCAGCCTATGAACGTATGGTGGCGTGGCGCTACTTAAAGCCACGACGCGGCGAAGGTTTTATGTTTGTTGTTGTTGGTTTTTCTATTGTTGGCATCATGCTGGGCGTCGGTGCCCTGGTTGCTGTGATGACCGTGATGAATGGTTTTCGCGCAGAGCTGCTCGATAAAATTATTGGCGTCAACGGTCATGCACTGATCATTGGCTACGACGGTAAGATCAACAACTGGAAACCATTGCTTGAACAGGTAAAGGCAACGCCTGGCGTTACGAAAGCCATGCCGATGATCGAACGGCAATTGATGGGCTCACACGCATCGCGGTCGTCAGGCATCATTGTGCGCGGCCTGCCTGCCGAGGATATCGAAACGAACCCACTTATGAAGAGCAGCGTAACCGCTGGCAGCCTGAAAGATTTTACTAACAATGAATCTGTAGTTGCGGTGGGGTCGGGCCTTGCCGATCAGCTCGCTCTAAAAGTCGGCGATTCAATGACGCTGATTGCTCCGGAAGGTCAGGTGACACCGTTCGGCACTACACCACGCATTGCTGCCTTCAAGGTCATCGCCATCGTGCAGGTCGGTGTGTCCGATTACGACAAGGCGTTTGTGTTTATGCCACTGGCTTCGGCACAAAATTTTTTTGATCTTGGCACCGCTGTGGGTGGCATAAACATTATCTCAGCAAATGCTGACACAATTGAAGAAACCATTGCCCCGCTTAAATCGAAAATTCCACCGTACGGACAGATATACACCTGGAAGATTGTAAATAAATCACTCTTCGATGCCTTGCAGGTGGAGCAGTTGATGATGTTTTTCATTGTCTCCATCATCATGCTGGTCGCGGCCTTCAACATCGTGTCGAGCCTCATCATGCTGGTGCAGTCCAAAATCAAGGATATCGCGATTTTGCGCACAATGGGGGCTGAACGCAAGGCCATGCTGCGGCTGTTCATGCTGTCTGGCACAACCATTGGTCTGATTGGCATCACGCTGGGTTTTGCTTTTGGTTTTCTTATATTGGCTTTCCGCAATAATATTGCCAATGCCATCAGCCGCGCCACTGGCTATAACGTTTTTGACCCCAGCGTGTATTTTCTCTCCGAGCTCCCTGCCCGCTACAACTGGCACCAACTCAGCGGCATATTCATTTTATCGTTTCTGCTGACAATTCTTGCAACGATCTATCCATCCTGGAAAGCGGCAAGCACAGATCCGGTGACGGTGTTGCGATATGACTGAGGCTATACTTGAATTCAATCGTGTCACTCGCAGCTTTTCGCAAGGCGGCGTTACAATCAATGTGCTGCGCGGTGTATCGCTTGCCATTGGCCGTGGTGAAATAGTTGGTGTAATTGGTGCATCCGGTGCTGGAAAATCAACCTTGCTGCAGGCCGCCGGATTGCTGGAAGCCGGATTTGGCGGTGAAATTATCATTGATGGAGCGCGTTGTTCAGACATGTCCACCACAGCGCGAGCACAGTTCCGCCGCCAGAAACTAGGTTTTGTCTATCAGTTTCATCACCTTCTGAGTGATTTCACAGCAATAGAAAACGTCATGATGCCGCAAATGATTGCTGGCATTGCTAAAAACACAGCGCGTCAACACGCCAAATCAATTTTAACGGACCTCGGACTTGAGGAAAGGCTCGATCATAAACCAGCCAAACTGTCTGGTGGCGAACAGCAGCGCGTCGCAGTAGCGCGCGCACTAGCCAATCAACCGGTGCTTATTCTGGCTGATGAACCAACAGGCAACTTGGATGAGGCCACCGGCAAAAAGGTACTGGCTGAATTTATGCGGCTGGCACGGTTGAAGAACTCGGCAGCGCTCATTGCCACTCATAACAAAGAACTTGCGGCTGCCATGGACCGTGTTGTTGTGCTGCGCGATGGTATGATTGTTGAAGAGGCCAGTGGAGCTGGAATTCACTTGCTGTAAAACCAAGGCGGCAAATGTATACATGTGCCGCCTCGGGAATTCAAAAAGAAGTTAGCGACAAATTAGCGAGAATAAAACTCAATCACAAGATTAGGTTCCATACGCACAGGGTAAGGCACTTCATCAAGTGTCGGCACCCGCGTGTAATGCACTTTACCCAAACCATCGACTGTGATGTATTCCGGCACTTCGCGTTCGGTTGATGCTTGGGCCTCAAGCACCAGAACCATCTCTTTGCCCTTTTGTGTGAGCTCAATAACATCGCTTGGCTTTACGCGCGCAGATGCGATATTACAGCGTGCGCCATTCACCAGGACGTGACCATGGCTGACCAGCTGGCGCGCTGCAAAAACCGTTGGCACAAACTTTGAACGGTAAACCACAGCATCTAAGCGACGCTCAAGCAAACCTACCAGATTTTCCGACGTATCGCCTTTGGTCCGAACAGCTTCTGCATAAATATTGCGGAATTGCTTTTCAGTTATATTGCCGTAGTAGCCTTTGAGTTTCTGCTTGGCGCGCAATTGCGTGCCGAAGTCGGAAATCTTGCTCTTGCGCCGTTGACCGTGCTCACCTGGCCCGTAAGACCGTGCATTGACCGGAGACTTTGGCCGACCCCATATATTCTCGCCCATCCGGCGATCGAGTTTATGTTTTACACTATGCCGCTTGGACATGATTTTAGCTCCTAAACCATTGTTACACTTCGGCTTATGCCGAAATATTTCCCCAGAACACGCCATTCATTTATTAAAACGAATGCGGACACCGCTTCACTGAGGCTGCGGGTCCGTTTGGAATGCGAAATATTCGCTTAAAGCAGCTGCTGCTAATGTCAAGGAAAACCGGCAGGGCAATCGCATGAAAGTTCATTGAGGTTGTTGGGCAAGGAGTTGAGTTAGGAAGTCATTGCTCCAAGCAGCGCGTTTACGTTTGACTTTCATGCTGCTTTTTGAGGTGCTAGATTGGAGCATGTTGTTGGCTGCATG
>JANYGX010000033.1 GCA_025362295.1 Sphingomonadales bacterium
GTGCATTGCTGCTGCGCTGATTTTTTGCTTTTGATAGCATGGAGCGCTATCGCGCCGGTTATTTGTTGAAGATTGAGGGCGAGCGGTCGCCCTCTGCGCAAGGGCTGGACCGTCTCGGCTGCGCCTCGCTTGGTGAGGGCCGGGGTATCCCCAAGCTTCCCTCGCTGCGCTTTGCTTGCTCAGTGCAGCCCGGGTGATCCCCCTCCCCGGCCCTCAGCCCTAAGTTTGCGCATTCACCCCCGGTCGGTGGCGACGGCCAAGAAGCATGAGGCACAAGGGCCTCAGCTTTTGGCTGATTTTAAAGAAAGGCACTGAAGCCTTCAAACAGCGTAAAGCGGCGCAATATGGCTGATTACCGTGAAATGAGGCAACTTGGCATCAATTGGCCAGCATAGCCCTTACAATGAGTGTTCATATTTGTTCTCCGTTAACGTGTTTCACGGAACAGGGGTTGCTGTGACCTCTGGAAATTGAACTTGAGCAATGCCAAGGAGCCGAGCAGCGCGCGCCATCTGGACATCCAAAGTGACGATGTGATAACCAGCGCGGTGCGCCACAGCCAGATGCAGAGCATCTCCTGCGCGAACGCCAAGTTCATGATTTGCAGCAAATTGTGCAGCCAGTTCAAAATGCTCCGGACGCAGTTTGCTAACGTGCAAGCTGTCGAGGATCAGGTTTTGCCAGACAGCAACAATTTCGGCACGCTGATCAAGCGATAGTTGACCTGAGCGGATTTTGATCGACATGGCGCTTGAAAATTCTGTCAAAGTCCAGTCGCTGATGTGCAGTGATCCTGGCAACTGTCGTGCCAGCCAGGCTTGCGCAGAGACCGTGCAGGCTTCCGGTGCCAGCGCTGCCACCACAAAAGATGTATCAAGATAGCAGTTCAATAGCGCGCGCCAGCCCGCATGTCGGATACAACCGATTGGCCATCCGCAGATGGTGCTGGCAATGCTGCTATCAAAGCCGCAAGTCGAGAAACATCAACAGGTTGTTTGACATCAGTAAACGGCATCAGGCGCGCCGCAGGCTTGCCACGCCGGGTGATGATGATGGTGCGACCCGCCTCCGCATCATCGACCAGTTCGCTTAAATGCGCTTTGGCATCTGCCAGATTGATTGCGTCCATTGCCACTGTTACCTTCTCATGACCAATTAGATGACTATGATGGCACTATTGATGATGTCTGTCAACGCACTTCAGGATATAGGCCCCACCTCGAGCATTGTGAGCCAGACTACGATTTGACGGACATAAATGGAACATCCGTCATGCAACGAGCTTAAACCCCGATATCGGATCATTGAGTGGGCGGTGTTCGCCAGCGATCAACCGCTTGACCTGATGCCAAAAGTAATCTGCGCTCAGGCTGATGTGCCCCCTAAACGGCTGTAGACATATTATGTATTTTCAAACGAAAGTCGCATCGGCCTGCGTGAAATTGCTTAGCAGCACATTTTTGAGCGTGACGTTATTGCTGGCGTCAAGGGTGATGATGAGATCACTGCCTTGTTGTTTTGTGGCACCCAGCAGATGTGCCCAATCCGCAAATAGGGATTTATCGACTTGCAGAATATCATGGCGGGCACCCGTGGCAGTAAAGCCATTGATCACATCCTTGCCAAACCCCGCATGATAGGCAAATATATCTATGCCAGCGCCACCGGTGAGCGTGTCATTGCCAGCACCACCAATCAATATATCGCCGGCAGTGCCTGCGGTGATAATATCGTTGCCGCTGCCGCCATCAATCTGGGCTTTCTTGGATACGCCTGCCAGTGTGTCATTGCCGCTGGTACCAACGATTTGATGCAGTGTTGTGGTCAGGCTGGCCGTTGCTGTTGCCGTGCCCCCATGGCCATCAGAAACTGTATAGGTGAATGATCCGTTACCGACGGCACCAGTCGGTGTATACACGACAGTTGTACCCGACAGCGTTACTGTACCGCCAACGGCAGCTTGTACACTGCTGATTGTCAGCGTGTCTGAGCGGTCCGGATCAGTCGCATTTGCAGCCAGCAATGTGCTGCTATTGAGAGAGAGCGCTGTCCAATTGTCGGTTGTAAAGCCAGCAAGGTTTTGCGCGATCGGTTTGTCATTGGTACCTGTCACCGTTACCGTGACGACTTGGTCGAAGCTGGCCCCGGCAGCGTCGCTGATACGGACGGTATAAGCCAGCACCAGCTGTTCACCGGCTGCCAGATAATCAAAACTGCTGTCGGCCGCACTGAACGTCCACGGCTGTGCGCCTGTGGTGGCACCAGCAGGGTTGGTGAGCGCACCAAGGGTCAGCCAAGAGAGTAGCTGCGTATTGGTTGCTGTCAGGCCTGTTGTGATGCCGCTGGTGGCGACGCCCACGAGCGCCGTGCTGTGCAGGTCGCCCGCATCCGGGTCTGTATAACGGATGGAACCCGCTGCTGTATCTGCCGTCGCTGATGCTGTCAGGTTGGCACGCTCGGTGATGGCGCCATTGGCTGTGGTTGCCGCTGCCACCACCGGTGCATCGTTGGTGCCGGTGATGGTGACGGCAACGATTTGCGTGACACTGCCAGCATGATTGTCGCTGAGGGTGAGGACATAATTGAGCGTGGTGGATTGACCTGCTGCCAGGTAATCGAAAGTCTTGTCCGGCGCCGAGAAAGTCCAGCCAACGCTGCCTAGCGTGGTGCCAGCGGCCTCGGTAAGCTGGCCCTTGCTGAGGAAGGTGAGCAATGTGGCGTTGACCGGCAGGCCGCTCACCACACCAGTGGTTGCAACACTGGTGATCGCCAGCGTGTGGGTGTCAGTCAAATCCACTTCGCCAAATTGGAGGGTTCCAGTGGCGGTGTCGTTCAAGGTGGAACCCGTTGCTCCAGCAAGTTCGGTGATCGCAGCCGTTGTGGTGGTGCCGGTGACAATGATGGGAACATGGTTGGCTGTCGCACTGACCGTGACACTGATTGAGCCGGTTGACGCGATCAAGCCATCACTTGCCGTGATGGCAATCTTGTCAGTGCCGGCAGTTGCGTTGGTATAGTTGAGGGTTGCCAGGGTTGCATTGATTTGCGCGACTGTGCCCGTGATCTGCAAGTTACGGGTTGCACTCCCGGTGATAACAGCGCCGCCGGTCGCTGTCGCTGCCAACTTGCCCACAGTTGCAGTGAGCGTAACGGTTTCGGTGGCATTGGCATCTGCATCACTGACACTGATACCCGCCAGGCGGGTTGCTGTACTGGTGCGTGCGGTCTGGTTGCCTGGCACGGTGAGCTTCGGCGCATCATTACTGCCTGTGACGGTCACTGTGATCGGCTGTGTGACGACGCCACGACGGTTGTCGCTGATCTGCACCAGATATGTGAGTGTTACGCTCTCGCCCGCCGCCAGATAATCGAAGCTGCTGTCGACAAGCGCGAACGACCAGCCAATCGAACCTGACGTTATACCAGCAGGCTCGCTGAGTGCGCCAAGTGTTATCAAGCCAAGCAACGATGCTGTCGCAGGCAAGCCCGAGGTCACGCCTGTGGATGCAACCGATAACAAAGACACTGTATGTGTATCGCCGGTGTCGGCATCGTTGAATTTGATGACGCCACTGGCTCGGTCAATGGTCGTCGAACCCGTCACACTTGGCAGTTCGGTAATCGCTGCGGTTGCCACTGTGCCACCGGCGATCACCGGCGCACGATTGCTATTGATGATTGATAGGGTAAAGTCTTTGGTAACGACCGCATTGCCGTCATCAACGCGGAGTTCAAGCGTCAGATCGCCTGCAAAACCTAAGGGCGGCGTGCCTGAAAGTGTCAGTGTCCGCGGATCAAACCGCAGCCAGTTAGGTACAACTGTGCCACCCGGCAATTGCAGGCTGATGAGCAGCGGATCATTTTCGATATCGCTGATCAGACCAGCTGGCAGGGTGATATTGACTGGCTGCTCCTGCTGGCTGGTGAGCGTCGGAATGGTGCCGATAACCGGCGCATAATTAACAAAGGCAATATCAAGATTGACCCGCGCTGTGCCTGTCCGACCGGTAGAATCGATGATTTCATAGTCGAACCAAGCGGGGCCGTAAACATGCAGGGCTGGCGTGACAGTAATTTGGCCTGTTGCACTGTTGAAGTTCACGGCAACATTATGTGTGGCCAGAATACGACTGACACTGATCGCATTGCTGTCAAGGTCATAATCATTGGCAAGCAGATCGTGCGCCAGAATAGTGAGTGGCTGATCTTCAATCGTATTGAAATGATCGTTTAGTGCGGTTGGCGCATGTTCAACGTGAATGACATTAATGGTCACCGTCGAGGTGGCCTGGATGCCTGAATCGTTGGTGATCGCATAGGTAAGCACCAAGGGCCCCGAAAAATTGAACGGCGGTGTGATACGGTAGAGCCCGTTTGCCAGCTTGGTGGCTGGTCCGTCGGTGAAGCCAACGAAGGTCAGGCCTGCCCCATCGGGATCGATATCATTTGCCATCAGCAGTGCCGGATCGATATCCAACGTTGTATCCTGAATAACGCTGAAGCCACTATCGGAGACGGCAATTGGCGGGTGATAGTTGGGCTGGATTTGCAGCGTCACAACACCGGTGCTGGTCGCGCCGTGGATATCCGTTGCCAGATACTCAAACGTTGCAGGGCCGACATAGCCACGGCGCGGTGTGAAAATCACATCGCTGCCGCTGATCACAATAGAGCCGTTGACTGGGCGTTGGACAGCGCTGAGCGTGAAGCTGTCACCATCAACATCCACGTCATTGGCAAGCAGCGAAGCAATGCTTATTCTGGTTGATGTGTTTTGCAGGCCGTCAAACGGACCATCCGGATTGGCCAGCGGTGCGTGATTGACATGGGCAAAGTTGATATCAATGACGCCTATGGATGATTTGTAACCGTCGCTCACCACATAAGAGAAGGTGAAAACGCCAAATTTATAGGCGTCCGGTGTGAATTGCAGACGACCATCTGGTAATGTGAGAACCCGTGCGGGTGTACCTGCGCTTGGGATTACAGAGAGTAGCTGGACCGTCTCGCCGTCCTGATCGCTGACGTGTGAGAGAATGTCTGCCAGCGTGACGGTCAAGGCTGAATCCTCAAACCCGTCATAGTGAATTTGCGGCGCCGTTGGAGCGTGATCGCTTGATGTCACTTGCACTGTTACAGTGCCAGCTTGGCTGTGACCCGCAGTGTCAGCCACACTATACTGGAAGGTGACGTTGCCGTTATAATAATGTGGCGACAGATAGTGGAGCGTCGTGCCATCAAAGCTCAAGGTGCCAGCGGAAGCTGCCGACACTGATGTGATGCGGAGCGGGAGCCCGTCTGCACTGATGTCATTGGCAAGCAGACTTGCGGCTGTAATATCTAATGGCGTGTCACTCTGCGTTGCAAGCAGATCGTCGGTCACCACAATGGCGGGTCTAACGCGCAGCTGAACAGTGGCAGTGACTGGTGCCTGTTTATCGTCGGTCAGGGTGTATGAAAGTGTATCATTGCCACTATAAGCTGGGTCAGGGGTGTAGGTGAAGCTTACACCCTGGTTGCCATCGAGTTTATAGCTGGTGGTTGCCGTTGTGGTGGTGGACCCATTGGTGAGAGTGTAGGCAACCGCATAGATGCCATAGATATCAAGTCCAGGGCTTGCGGTGATGTGCCCAGTCAATGAATCAATTGAGAGCCAGGCCGGCAATGCTGAGCCATCTGCCAAAGTCACTGTGAAGCGTGACGTGGCAGTGGCGACGAGCGACGATGGTGGTGCCAGGTCATAGCGGGCACCTGTCATCACCAAAGTGCCATGTGTCGGTTGGCTGATCGCAATGGCGCGGAAATAGTCACCATTGTCATCGCGGTCGTTGGCCAGCAGATCGTCCAATGTGAACGTTATGCTATGCCCTTGGGTCAGGCTGAGACTGTCATTGACGGCACGGATGGGGACCAGCTGTGGGGCGATATCAATAATATCTGTTGCCACATTGGTTGAGATTGCACCTTTCTGGTCAGTCGTATCATAGCTGACGGCGATGGAGCCGTTGACATGATCAAGCCCGGTCAAGGTGATTTTATCACCGGTCAGAGCACTGATGGCAGCACTGGTTCCAGCGAGTTTGTAACTCTTATCAACGACCACGTCAGTCAGAATTGCAAAGCTTGGCAGGCTGGTACCATTGCCGGTCACGTCAAGGCGCACGGCGATGCTACCGACGAACTCTGCAGGCGGTGCACCGCTGAAGGTTAGGCTGCTTGCATCGAAGTGAAACCAAGCAGGAAGCGCATTGCCATTCTCAAGTATGGCGTTGATGCTCACAGCTTGCGCAAGATCAATGCCGAACTTGCCTTGGGTGCTGAAGAAGCTGGTGCTAGCCAGCAACCCATTGATGGCTGGGTCAAGCGGTGCGGCTGGGTCAATCAGGAATTCAAGTGTAAAGCCGCCGTGCGAGGTTGCAATAGACCCATCTATTGAAGCAACCGGGTTTTGCGCAAACACCACATCGACACGGGCCTTTGCTGCGTTGATGGCTGGCGCATAGCCACTCAGGCTCAAACTGTGCGTATCAGCGTTGAAATCAAGCCAGGATGGCAAGGGCTGATTGCCCGCCAGATGAGCACTGAAACTGCCAGCCCCTTGTGCTAGCGCCAACGTATGGCTGTTGAGCTGAATCCCAGCTGCCAGACCCGCTGGATCGACGGCAATCGTGCGGCGGTACGTTTGAACAGCACCGGATGTCTTGTCGATGAGCGAATACGTTGCAAGCAGTGTGAATGGTTGTGTGCCCACAGGCGCTGTGCCCAGTAGAGTTTGCGTCGTGGCATTATATTGAAGCCACGCAGGCAGTGTTGCACCGGTCGCCAGCGACAGGCTAACCGTCACGCCGTGATCAACGCCACCAAAGCCATAGTCGAAACTGCCAGCAAAATCAGTGCGAATGGTATAACCATACAGGACGATGTCATGCACTACAAATCCCGTCAGAAGTTGCGTTGCGGCTGCTGGATTAGCCAGATCAAAAGTGAAATAATGGACAAGGCTATTGCCGTTGGACGGGTCGAATGTCTTGACTTCGACATCAATGGGCGTCGTCAGGCCTTGCGGCACAGTACCACTAAAGGTGAGTGTGCTGGCATCAAAACTGAGCCAGCTCGGTAGTGCCTTACCACGCACTGTGAGTGCAGAGAATTGCACATCTTTGGAAAGATATTTGGTATCGAGCGCCCCAAGCACTGTGGCTGAGTGAAAGAATAGCACGTCGCCCTCTGGATCGCTGTCGTTACCAAAGGCTTCGGCAGCCAGGATGGTGATGGGCTTGTCCTCGATGTCGTGGGCAATGTCATCCCTGAGGGTGGCACCATGATTGATTGGCGTGACATTGATGGTCACATTGGCTTGCGCAGTGCCGCCATGGCCGTCGCTGATGGTATAATGGAACCCGGCAACGCCGTTGTAATTGGCGCGCGGCGTGAACACTATCTTGCCGTCAGCCCGTATGCTGACTTTGCCTTCATTGGCAAAGCGCTCAACGCCAGCAAGCGTGATCGTGTCACCGTTGGGGTCAAAGTCATTGGCAAGTAATGTTGCCGGATCAATAAGGATGGACTGATCTTCCAGCGTGGTAAAGCCACTATCATCGATGGCAACCGGCGGGTCGTTGAGCGGAATCACAATGAGCTTGACTGTGATGGTTGATCTTGCACCCAGAGCGTCAACGAGATCATATTGAAACCGTGCGTCACTACCAAGTTGGGTCGGCGTGAAATAAATATTACCAGCGGCTGCATCATAAGTTACCGCGCCGCGCAGCGCATCGTGAATGCCAACTAGGCTGAACGCATCGCCTTCAACATCGCTGTCCATAGCGAGCAAATCGGATACCTTAATCAGATTGGTCTTGCCCAGCCTAATGGTCAACTGGTTGGTATTATCCTTGCCACTGCGCGGTGCCTGATTGATGTGCCCGATGTTGAACTGGACATTGGCCCAGGCTGTGCCACCATTGCCGTCGGAGATTTCGTAGCGGAACCCAGCAAAACCATAATAGTCCGGCTTGAACTCCAGAACCAGATAATCGCCATCAATATGGCCATTGACATTGGTGCCAACAAAATGGGTTCCTACCTCTCCAAGAGGTGCAATAGCATTGCCCTGATTGTCCAGAAGTGGCTGAAAATCTATAACGCTCAGCGGGTCATTTTCAGGGTCTCTCGCCCCTTGCAGCAAATAGCTGAGCGGAATTTGCAGGGATGTATTTTCCTGTCCATCAATACCGGGATGATTGATGGCCGTCGGGTTGTGATTGGTTGAAGACAGCAATAATTTGACGCGCGCTGTCGACTGCCGCCCGAAGCTGTCCGCCACAGTGTAATTGAAATAAGCATCACCATGATAGAGCGGGTTGCCGGTAAAGGCGATCTTGCCGTCCGCCGTGATAGCTACAGTGCCGTTGACAGCATTCTGCACCGACACGAGTGTTAGACCAATTGCAAGTCCAGACACATCGTTGCCAAACAACGTGGCCGGATCAATGATACTGGTTTGCTCCTGGACACCATCATAAAAGATATCATCCTGAGCATTGAGGATACCTTCGCGGGAACGGCGTTCCAGTTCAGCCCGGTCCCAGCTGGTGCCGTCGGCAAAGAGGAGATGTTCAATACCAGTCGCGCTGCTCAAAAAATGATTTTTGACGAGAATGGTATCGGTAAGGAAAGTACCCTGGTTTTCAAAGACAAGTTTGAGATCATTGCCCTGGCGCACGACCGATACATCAGCGACGCCAATGCCAGCACCAAGCATTATTTTATCATCATCGCTGACGCTGCCATTTTCTATTATCGTATCGCTGCCGCTGCCAAACCCGAATATATAGCTGTCCGAACCTGAACCGCCCGTTAGCGTATCATTGCCGGCACCGCCATCGAAGACATTGTTGCCAGTCGTACCAATCAATTGATCATCGTAGTTGGAACCAATGAGTTTCTGAATATTACTTAAACTGTCGCCTTCTGCATCACCTCCAGCGCCTTGGCCTGTGGTCAGATTGACGGTGACAGCAGCAGAGGAGGCCGAATAGTCGACCGTGTTAAACCCGCCGCCGCCATCAATTGTATCAGCCCCGAAACCGCCAACAAAAATATTGTCATTGGCATCACCAACGAGCACATCATTGAAAATCGACCCGATCAGGTTTTCGACATTGATGAGCGTGTCACCGGTTGCATCGCCACCGGTTGCTGTGCCCAAAGCAAAATTGATTGATACGGCTGCCGATGAATTGCTGTAATCGGCTGTATTAATGCCAGCGCCGCCATCGAGCAGGTCAGCCCCGCGACCGCCAATGAGTATATCGTTGCCAGCGCCGCCAGCAAGCGTATCATCACCACGATTGCCGATCAGCACATTGTTGCCAGCATCACCAGTCAGGGCATCACCGAAATCAGACCCGATCAGACTCTCAATCGAGATCAGCACGTCACCCTGGGCGTCGCCGCCTGATGCCGTGCCGTTGGTTAAATTGACAACCACCCCGGCTGTCGACGCTGAATAGTCAGCCGTGTCTGAACCGGCCCCACCATCAAGCGTGTCTGCGCCTGTGCCGCCAATCAACGTGTCATTACCGGTACCGCCAAGCAGGCTGTCGTTGCCGCCACGGCCATTCAGGAGATCATTGCCGTCGCCGCCAGACAGTGTGTTGGCCTGATCATCGCCCTGTAGAGTATCGCTATAGTTTGACCCATTGACGGCCTGGATATTGCGGTAGATGTCGCCTTGCGCTTCGCCAATGCGACCAATGCGGGATGTAAGGTCGACATTGACGCCCGTGTGGGCGCTTGAATAATCGACCGTATTGAAACCACTGCCGCCATCAATGCTATCGGAACCCAAACCCTCATAAATGATATCATCGCCGGCACCGGTGCTGATAGTGCTGTTGCCAGCACCGCCATAGACCGTGTCATTGCCACTGCCAGTGGTGACAACATCGCCGCCATCACCGAGATAGACGGTATTGTTGCCGTCTTTGGCAAACACAGTATCATTGCCATTGCCGGTCCTAAAGATTTCGTTGGTGTTGTTGCCGATCAGCAGGTCATTTTGGGCAGTGCCGTCCAGTTCGCCGGCGTAGGTGGGGAGCACGGTGCCATAGACATAGCCGGTGCCTTGCAGGCCATTTTGGTCGGCAATGCGGTAAGTGATGCGCACTGTGCCTGTATAGCCAGGGTCACTCTCAACCACGATATATTGTTCGCCGTTGGCGGTGATAACGCTTGCCCTGCCATGATCAACGGCATCGACGCTCACAAAATGCAGGTTGGGATTGGGTGCAATCGGATTGCCTTCAAGGTCGAAATAGTCGACAGAATAATCATTCTTCAATATGTCCTTGACGCGCACCACAAGGGGCACATCAAGCGGCGTGATGAAGCCAACATCATCGGCCACTGTCGGGTCATGCAGTACGGGAATAATGTTGAGGCTGACAGACGCTGTTGCTGTGTTTCCGTTTGCATCCTGAATGGTATAGAGAAAGGATGTCTTGCCGTTCCAGTTTGCCTTTGGCGTAAACACCAAGTCGCCGTTATCTTGCACAGTAATCTGACCGCGTAATGGGTCAAACGGATTCAACTGCCAGCTGACAAAGCGGACAACACTGCCATCAGCTGTCGCATCATTGGCAAACAGCGTCGACAGCGAGATCGTGATCGGCACATTTTCATAGACCGACAGATAATCATTATTGGCAACTGGCGGCGCGTTGGCCCCAACCGGATCGAAATAGAGATGAACCCTGGCTGCACCAATTTCACCTTGTGGATCAGACACCACATAGCTGAACGTGGCGAAGGAATAATAGCCCGTATCGGGTGTGTAAATAATGGTGCCATGATCCGTGACCGTGATGGTGCCATGATCGGCATTGCCAGCGCTTTCGAATTTAAGCGTCAGATGCTCAGGATCGGAATCGTTCTTCAGCAATTCCGCAATGGAAATCTCCAGTGGTTGACCCTGATGGCCACGCAGGATGCGGGCAAGACTTGGATCATTGCTGTTATAATTATCGTCCTGCGTAATGGGGGCCTGGTTGACAAACTGATATACGACGGTGGCTGTTGCAGTTGCTGTGCCGCCGTTGCCATCCGAGATTGTATAATCAAAATGCGCGTCGCCGTAAAAATTGGGTGACGGTGTAAACAACACTGTACCATTGTCGAGCAGACGGGCATCACCACCAACGCTGTTCAAGACCGCAATTATGGTCAATTTATTACTGTCAGCATCACGGTCATTGGCAAGCAGATCTCGGCCATCGACAATGACCGGGCTGTTTTCCAGGATGGATTTACCCAGATAAGATATGATCCGGTCGTTCACCGCCACAGGTGGCACATTCAGAGATGGTACGTTAATCACCACCCGTGCCGTTGATGTTGCACCGGAGGGATCAGCCACCGTGTAGTTGAAATAGCTGGAGCCCGAAAATCCAGAACGCGGCGTTATGGTAATGGTGCCGGATGCATTCAGTACGGCAATAATATCAGCTGACGATGCAACGCTCACCAGTGTCAACAGATCGCTGTCGACGTCTGTGTCATTGGCAAGCAAGGCAGATTTGTTGATGACCAAAGGCCCATTTGCCGACGTCGTAAATGGCCCGTCATCATTGGCACTCGGTGCATGATTGACCGGTGTGACCGTGATAAAAACATTGGCTTGGGTGCGACCACCTTCCGGCGAATTGGCCACATAAGAAAACTGCGCGACCCCGCGATAATATTGATCCGGCGTGAAGCGGATCGTGCCGTCGCTGGCAAGCGTCACCGTGCCATGCAATGCACCGAGCACTTGGCCGATGATGAGCCGGTCGCCGTCCTGATCGTTTGCCAGCAACCGGATCGATTGAATGGTCAAACTACCATCTTCGGCTACCGTAAAGCCGGTGTCATCAATCGCTTTGGCTGGCGGACGGACGCGCAAGTTGATAGTGCCTGTCGCAAAGCCACCTTGGCCGTCGCTGATATGATAAGTAAAACTGGTTGATCCGCTAAAGCCAACAGTTGCCGTGAAGCTGATATTGCCCGTTGCATCAATATTGGCGGTGCCATTGGCACCACCGTCGACACTGACGATCTGGATTGGATCGCCATTGGGATCATAATCATTGGCAAGTAAGTCGCGCGCTGAGATGGTCTGGGCCACGCCAGACACGGCTGAATAATAGCCATCATCAACGGCAACCGGCGACTGGTTGCCGACGACAGTCCTGAGCTTCGCCTTGTCCCAGGTAACGCCGTCGGAGAATATATAATGCTCGACGCCAGCATCATTTGTCGCAAGGGCATTCAATATGATCAAACTGTCCGCCGCATCACCAGCATAGGTAAGAACAACCGTTGTGCTGCCTTTGAACAGGAAAGCCGCTGAGACATCGGTAGAAGCGATATTTGTGAACCTTATCGTGTCGTTATTGCTATAGATGCTTAGTTCATCAACCGTATCATGGCCGTGGCCGCGGGCAAAAATATAGCTATCATCACCATAGCTGCCCGCCATGTAATCATCACCGGCTTTGGCTACAAAAGTGTCATTACCATCGAAGCCAACCACTCTGTCATTGCCCGCCGTATCGGCATAATCGATTGTCGCCTGACGCTGTGCTTGCCCATCCCAAACCGTACCATCTGCAAATTTTATGGTGAAAAAGCGATAGGCAACATTTATACCGCCCAAGGCGTCACGGATAGTGATGCGGTCACCCGACGTCTTGAATGTTATGACCAGGTCCAGGCTGTCTGAATTCGCACGCAACGCCGATGCAATATCAGCGACGTTATAATCCAGCAGTTGCAGTTGATCATAGCCACCACGTGAGAAGTCAATGATGTCATCCCCATCGCCGGCATGATAGGCATAAAGATCGTTGGCAGAACCGCCAATGATGAGATCATTGCCCTTGCCGCCAGAAATGGTTTCACTGCCAATGCCTGCACCATAAATATTGTCACTGTTTGTCCCGAAAATGGTGTCATTGCCGTCGGTTGATTGTGTGGCGATCACGGCATTTCTGATATCATTGATGGAAAAGTTGGTGCCATCGGCAGTCAGCTGGATCGATTCAACGCCTTGGCCAAAGCCGTAATAACTGCCAAATTCATTGACCAAGCGGATTTGATCTGTGCTGCTCTTGAAACTAATGATGACATCGTTGCTGTCCGCTGCTGCTCGGGAAAAAACGACGTCATTCTTTGTGTAACCAGAAATTTTGACGACATCATGGGATGAATCTACGTTAACATTGTTGAGAGTCTGGCCCAAATAGGGTTGATCATTGATGATGTCCTGACCATCACCGAGATTGAAGAGATAGGTGTCATCGCCATTGCCACCACTCAAATAATCGTTGCCCTTGCCGCCGCTGAGTGTGTCATTGCCGAGGCTGCCAAAAATAGTATCGTTGCCGGTTGATACCAATCGGTCGATGATATCCTGAGCGCTCCACTCATGGCCATCGGCAAAGCGGATATGCTCAATCTGGCCAGCATCCCATGCATCGACGATGGTCAATCGGTCGTTGGTGCCTTTGATCTTGAATATGAGATTTTTGCCGTCACCGCTCTCCTCGACTGTCAAATCGTTTTCTGTGATGCCGATGTCAAATAACAGCACATCATTGGCCGACTGGCCATAACGATAATGTTCAATATTCGTGCTGTCCGACACACTTTTGTCAGGCAATACATCATTGATTATCACAGCGCCGGCACTTCTGGCAAAAACGTAACGATCATCACCAAGGCCGCCCTGCAACGTATCACCGCCTGCGCCAGTAATCAGCGTGTCGTTGCCTGTGCCGCCAAGGATGAGGTCTGCGCCTGCACCGCCTTGCAATGTATCGCCAGCATTATCACCGCGAATGATTGACCCATTGGACACTGCCTGACGTTGTCTGGCGATGAGGTCGGCAGCGGTCCAGACAGTCCCATCCTTGAAATCAACTTCACTGACTGAGAGCGTCGATGACGCTGCAGAACCGAGATCAACACGATCGCCCGTACCAGTGATTTCGAGCACGATATTGGGTGAGCCACTGACCAACTGAACCTGGCTGGCAGTGATCCCGTTGCCAAAGACCAGCTTGTTGTTGCCATTAGTGTCTTGAATGATATCCTGACCATCGCCGAGGTTATAGACATAAGTGTCGTTCCCAGCACCGCCTTGCAGAAGGTCATCCCCCTTGCCACCGACAAATGTCTGATCCGCAGATGATCCCACCAGTGTATCATTGCCGTCGCCACCTGAAAGTGTGATGAGCCCCTGAGCAGTCGATAAACCTGTGGTCTGGAATAGCCTCACGTTGTCAAGGGCGGCGCCCTCTCCAGTCAATAGCCCTGCTCCCTGAAAGCGCAGTACATTGTCACCGGTCTGGGCTGTTACCAGCAGGCTGGCGGTTTGCATGGTCGATGTGGCCGGGTCAAAAGCCCCGATCAGTTGGCCATTCCAAAAGACATTGAAAACTCTTCCAAGCGCACCATATTGCGCGGCGTAATCGAAAAGCAGCAGCAACGGCTGCCCTGCAACAAGCCCCGAGACTGTTTGCGAAACGTCAAGTTTGCGACCACTCTCATCAAGGTCAAGCCAATGAGCTCCATCACTGGCATTCACGTTAGCCCAACCACTGTTTATCAACGGGATCGGCGTACCATTTGAATCGATCCAGCCTGGAATGGCTGAAGCCGCACTGACGCCCCATCCCACGAGTGTCGCAACAGTTGCATCATATTGCTCAAAACTACCGTTTGTGATGAGATTGGGCCCAGTGATGATATTCAAATGTGGGGCCACAGCAGTAATGATGTCATCTTTTGTGCCGCCAATTTCCGAGTGTGCCGCAATATCATTCCATGACAAACTCGAACCATCAGCAAATTGCGCAATAAAATAGCGCTTAAGATCAGTGATGACATTTTTGAGCAATATGGAACCGTCGCCATTGTTAAGTGTTAGCAGGATGTCATTGCCGTTGCTTTGAGTAACGCTGATATCGCTGGCTGCAATCCCCACACCAAAATTGATGCTATTGAGCCCACCGACATCGTTGATAATGTCATTTCCGTCGCCGCGGTTGAATATATAGCTGTCATTGCCTGCGCTGCCGTAAAGACTGTCATCGCCCAGCCCGCCATTGAAACTATCAGCGCTGTAAACGCCGTTGAGAACCCTGTTGCCATATATGATATCATTACCCACGCCACCAATCAGGCTATTATTGCCTGCACCCCCATAGATGACATCATTGCCGAGGCCGCCGTTGATGAAGACACCGCCATCGCCGCCCTGAATAAAATCACTCTCAGTTGAACCTAAAATGGTTGGCAACGCCACAGCCGTTGCGGTCGTTGTGGGTGTTGGCACATCATAGTTGATCAGGATTGCCTGCTGATAGGTTGCACCCGCTTTATCAGTCACCAATATGTTGAGAGCATGGCTGAGGATGCTGGCAGCGTCATAGACTGCGCTTGCCTTGACATGCACTTCATGGCCATTGGTGATCTCAAAAACCGGATCGACCAATGCATGCCCACTGGCATCGACAATCGCGTAGGTGAACGTATCGCCGACATTGGGATCTATGCCCTGCAAGCTGCCAACTAACGTGCCCGAGAAGGCATTATGGGCGACGGTGAAATAATCCACACCCAGGCTTTGGGTCGATTGCAACAGCCGGACACGCTGGTCATTGGTCGCGCCACCGGTGGTGCCGCTAAAGCCAAAATAGCCTGACGTTGCACCGCCAAACAATTGGTTTACGACATCATAGGATTTGCTGGCAATATCCTTACCATCAAAAGAAAAACTCAGCGTATGAGTTGCCGCATTCCAATGAATGACCACATTGTGCCAGGCATTGTCGGTAATATTGCCAAGTAAGTGATATGGATCAAATGTTGTGTCGTCTTGATTACCATTCACATTGAACTGGGCAAAATCGGTGCCGGGATCGCTGCCATTATAAGGATATGTATCAAAGGCAAGCGCCAGGCTGTTGGGCAGACCAAGACCGCCGCCGCCAGCACTGACAAGCGCTGAGCTGGAGCTGTTTTGCAGGAAGAATGCCACACCGTCCGCGCCTATCTTTGCACCAAAAAATAGCTCGGTGTGCCACGTCACGTCTTTGGCAAGATCCACCCTGCCCCAAATTGTGCCCGCTTGGCTGCCCTGGTCAGGCGTCAACTGATATTCAACGGTTCCGTTTGCCACGGCGTTTGCTGAACCGTTGAGGGCAATGATTGGCCCGGGCAGGTTTTCACCTTCACCGGGTTGCAGCACCAGACCAACGGGTGCGAGGTTTGGCAAAGCCTGGTTAGGATACAGCATAGCTTGTACCTGATCTTCACCAAGTCTCCGCGCAGCAAGGTCTGTAAAGCTCTGCGTTGTACCATCTGCAAAACTGATGCTATCAAAGCCTTGTCCGGCGGAGGCAAAAAAATCTTTGAGCAGCAAACGATCGCTACTGCCGCGGAAGCGCAGCAAGGCATCACCTTGTTGTTCGGTGACAAAAAGATCGGCAATGTTGATTCCAACACCAAGACTGACCGACCAGTGGCCGTTACGCACACCGTAAATGACATCCTGACCATCGCCTTTGTTAAAGGCAAAGACATTATTGGTGCCATAGTTAGCTGAGCCAATCAGCAAGTCATTGCCTTGACCGCCAGTGATGGTGAGTGGATAGTCAATAGTGGGGGCAACAAGAACATCATTGCCAGCCGTACCCGTCACCAACCTTGTATAAATATCATCGACCGTCCAGGTGATGCCGTTGGCAAAGGCAATTTGCCTGATCGCACTGTATGACAAGCCGTCAAATATCCGTTTGACCGTGATCCGGTCATTGCCTGCGCCAATCCGGATCAGTAGATCCCGAAAACCATCCGTAATCACAATCGAGAGGCGCAGATCAGTTGGTGAAATGCCAGCACCAAAAACGATCCGATCGACAACGCCAGCGTCGCTGCTACCACTCTCGATAATCGTGTCCTGGCCGTCACCCGGATTGAACACATACGTGTCTGCGCCTGCACCACCGGCCAGCGTATCATTGCCCTTGCCGCCAATTAGAATATCATTGCCCCGACCACCCTGCAGATAATCATTGCCGCTAGCGCCATTGATCAGGGCACCGGTGATCGATGTACCATCGCCAGATGGGATGATAATCTTGCTGTCATCAGCGGACGCAGCTATGCCCAAGGCTATATCGGTGTATGACCAGGTGGTGCCATCGGCAAAACGCACGCCGGCAATGACGCCGTCCGGGCCTGTGGTTGGCGTGACAAGCGTGATGCGGTCTGTCGTGCCGGCTAGGCTCAATATAATATTGCCGTCAGCATCACGGGTGGCGATGATATCAGACTTGGCAATACCAGCGCCAAAAACCACTGTGCCTTTGCCTTCACCCGCCCCAACACTCTTGATGACATCCTGGCCATCGCCACGATTGAAGATGTAGGTGTCGTTTCCCCCACCGCCGATAATCGTGTCGTTGCCCTTGCCACCGTTAAATACCTCGTCAATAGTAGTGCTTGTCTGCACATCGTCATGGTTGGTGCCCTGACCAGTGGCCCGCACGAAGAGCTGATCGCGGCTGATGATCGTCCCGTCGTCGAAGCGCAGCCCTGTAATCCCATTCAATCCATCATCGTAGCGCAACGTAATTTGATCAGCAGAATTTATAAAAGTCAGAATGAGCACATTCTGGCCTTGAACAGGGTGCGCAACAATCACATCGGTGGACAGATAGCCAGATATTTTGAGGATATTGGCACTGGCGCTGCTGTCAGACAGAGTCTGCGTGCCATCGCCTTTGTGAATCACGAATGTATCGTTGCCGCCACCGCCGCGCACCTCGTGATCACCTGCACCTGCATTGATGACATCATCGAGTGAGGTGCCAAGGATCAACGATGCGCCGCCACCCACCTCTGCCTGGATCAGAACAGCAGCAAGATCACTGACATGCCAGACGACTCCATCGGCGAAATGAATGACTGGACTTATCATTGTTGGATTGAATGCTGAAGTCAGCACCACGGCGTCACCACCGACAAAGCTGATCATGATATCATTATGATTGGCATCTGCGTAGCGCACTTGCGCACTGCCTGAGCTGAAGTCTTTAAAATCTACAAAATAGGTCTGGTCCGGGCTCCCGGCATATATGGGTATGATCCGATCAATGCCATCACCCGATCTAAAATTAACATGCATATCTTTTGAAATATATAAAAGATCGTTACCTGGCGTTGCTTCAACGACAGTGCCTGGCGCAGCACCCCAGTAGTTAAATGTCTCTTGCCCAGCGTGATTGACCTGCTGGTCAACCAGAGTTTTAACATCTGAAAGGCTGAGTGTTTCACCGCCATCGAAGACAAATTGGTCAATCGCAAATTGATAATAATTGTTATAGTTGAACAGCCCCCCTTTGATGACAAGCGTCTCGCCTGTCTTTATCAGTGTGATCAGCAGGTCATCCCCCACTTGCATGAATTTGACCTGGTCTTTGGTCACACCTTTTTTGAACTCGATCCGGTCATTGCCGCCAGCATCGTAAATCGAGTCATTGCCGTCACCAAAACCATAGCGATAGATATCGTCGCCCAAACCACCCTGCAGATCATCCGAGCCTTTGCCGCCATCAAGTATATCATTACGATTATCAAAGCCGATCAACTGATCATCGCCGTTGGTGCCAGTCAGGAGCTTGCTCTTGATGTCGTCGATCGACAAACTTGATCCATCAGCAAATAAAAACTGTTCAACACTGTGACTACCAAGGCCATCAGCTATGGTCAGGACATCTTTGCCGTTGCCAATGTCGATAAGTAGATCCGTACCGTTGCGACTGAACTTGAGCGCATCGCGGGTGACCGATTGACCAAAGACCACTTTGTCGTTGATGCCAACCGCATCAATTTGCTCGATAATCCTATCAAGGCCGTAACCTGCAGAAAACACGTAAGTGTCTTCAGCATTGCCACCGATCAAACTATCATCGCCTGGTCCACCATCCAGCACATTGGGGCGATCAATGACACCGGTGATCACATTGTCACCAACGTTGCCAGCAGCCACTTGCAATATGGCTGCCACATCATCGGCATTCAAAAAGTTGGGTGTGCCATCGCTGTTATCATAGAATTTGAAAAATTCGATACGATCATCAAGGCTGCGGAACTGGTTTTGAATGCGCAAACTGTCGCTGCGCCCCGTAATGGTGATCACCAGATCGAGACCATCTTTGGTGAACACGAGATTGTCCTGCGTGACCGCGCCGCCAAACTGGATAGAGTCATTGACTGGAATGTGCACGCCCGGCCGGTCATT
Source organism: Sphingomonadales bacterium (assembly GCA_025362295.1). Classification (GTDB taxonomy): domain Bacteria; phylum Pseudomonadota; class Alphaproteobacteria; order Sphingomonadales; family Sphingomonadaceae; genus JANYGX01. The sequence continues at coordinate 19,352 of JANYGX010000033.1, forward strand.
CCAGCTGGCTTTTTTGATCGTGTCGATCACTGTTTCGTGGCCATAGCCAACATCAAACAGATAGGTATCGCCGCCATCACCACCAATCAGTGTTGCATCACCAGCGCGGCCGTCGAGAGTTTCGGCAAAATCCGACCCGGACAGGGTCTGGCCACGCACCGTCGTGACCACTGGCATGCGGTCGGGATTATATTGGGTGTAAGAGAGTATCCTATCAGTGAAGACAAAATTCTCAATGGCATTGCGCTGCTCGCCTTCACGAACATACTGGTTTTTGAGGGTGACGGTCTCGCCAGTGTCGTTGATGGTGATGATGAGATCGAGCGCGGTACGCGAAAAAGTTACGTCGGTGCTTGCCAGGCCTTTGAGGATGAGCTGATCGTTCCCGCCACCGGCATCCAAAATGCTATCATGGCCATAACCGCGTGCAAAAATATAGGTATCGTTGCCGTAGGCACCGTTCAGCGTATCGTCGCCAGCGCCAGCGTCAAAGGTGAAGCCTATACCGGCAGCATAGCCATCACTGGTAAGATCATAGCCATAAAGTGCATCATTGCCTGATGTAGCATAAGCATCGATGAAATGTTGCAAAAGCTTGATGTCGTCCCAAGTCGTGCCATCGGCAAAACTGGTCTGCTCAATCCGGTTGTATATGACAAATCCCAACGAATCGGTCAGGGTAAAATTGATCAGCGTGATCTGATCGCTGGTGCCTTTGATACGCAGAGTCAGGTTATCACTTAGACCAGTCCGGATGAATTCAAAATCGCTCCACAGCAGGCCGTCCCTGAACTGGAGTTTGTCGGTATAGGGATCGCCGAATAATTTTGGGCTCGTGTCATTGTCTTCGACCACGTCTTGGCCGTAGCCGCGGCCAAAGACATAGGTATCAGAGCCGGATAAGCCGCTGAGATAGTCATTACCTGCACCGCCGTCCAATGTATCGTTGGTGGCAGAGCCGTAAATCAGATCGTTGCCAGCGGTTTTTGCGTTGGCGATGACCTGGGCGACGATTTCCTTATAATCAAGCGATGTGCCGTCATCGAAAATGAAACGTTCGATCTGGTTTGGTGAGACGTAATTGAGACTGTCATCGCCGGACGATGCGCCCACATCGCTACCGAATGCGCCGACGTTCAAAACTTCATTGTGAAACTGGCCCTTGATCAAGATCGTGTCGGTGGTCGGGTTACCGTTTGCATCGAGCAAAGTGATGAGCAGATCATCGCTGGCACCGACACGGGTCAGGCGCAAATCCTTGGCGCTGATATTCCCCTTGAACGTAAGAAAGTCGAGGCCTGCCTTGGCAGCGCCAAAGCTGAATGTGCCGAGATCGTCGATGATCACCTCGCCATCACCGCGCTCGACGATATAGGTATCGCCACCAGCACCACCGCTTAAATATTGATGCCCTTTGCCGGCCCAAAGCACATCGGCTGAGCCCGACCCGATGAGAGAGATATTACCGTCGACCGGATGGGCTACTTCATAGGCCATGACAATCCGGCTCCAGATGGTGCCGTCGGCAAAAACAATCGACTGGACACCGGAGACCTGTGACGATCCATCTGTATTTTGTTCATTCAGTTCGCCAAGGAACTGGTCTTTGATGCGAATGACTTTACCAGTGGTCTTGACCGTGAGCAGTAAATCTTCGCCTTCGCGAGTGGCCACGACATCATCTGGGTTAAGTGAGGTGAACACCAGCTTGTTATCGTCGGTGCGGCCATAATCGCTGATGGCTTCGTTGCCGACAGCCTTGCCGATGAAATAATAGTCCGGGCCGTCGCCACCACTGTAGCTGTGATCGCTTGTTCCCACATAAAAATAATCGGAGCCATCGGTGCCATTGATCAGGGCAGCACTGCCCTCGCTGGTGATGAGCCGGGTCTCATCGACAGACAGCGCGTGCAAAATGCCGCGAATGTCAAATGCCACGCCGACATTTTCATAGGCCTGGATGATTTGCTGGATCAGGAATGGCTGGTCGATGGTGAGCGTGTCGTCGGTGACGGTGCTACCGGTCGCCACCTGATAATCCGGATAAATCTCCCAGAGAATTTCGTTCCATTTGGTCAGATAGTTGAGAATGGCATCGCCAGTATTGCTGGCAGGGGCACTACGAAAAATCGCCTCAAACATTGGCGCCAGCTGGCGGTTCGAGGTCGACACATATTTATCCAGCACGGCATCATATTTTAAGCCCTGGGCAAAGGTACTAAGGCCGCCTTGCAGCGCCACGCGCACTGCGATCGATCGGCTGACAATATCATATTCCCGAACAACTGTATCAAGCAAACTGATCACTTTGGCGATAGCGCTGTTATAACCAGCTGCCGAAATGCCGTTGTCACCAAGACGATTGGTTGAATATGTGATCACGCCGGTATTTTTATCAATGCTTGCAGACAGAATCTGTGGCTCAAATTCAATACTGGAGAGCGCCAAGGCAAAATGGAATTCTGCGGGCGTGAACAGTTCGGTGCGATATTTGCTGTTGAAGGTGGCGTCGACCTGCTGGCGGATGGTGTTGAAGTCGACGGCATAGTTGCGCAAATTGAAGCCCCGCGCATTGCCGAGTTTGGCCTGCAGCGCCAGTGCGCGATCCAGATTGCGCGCCCAGACATAGAAGCTGCCGTCCTGATCGGTGACCTGCACGGTAAAATCCACCACCTTGTTATCAACGAGATCAACGCCGATCTGCTGCACGGGGATATTGGCAAACGGGTTGTAGCCAAGCTGCTCCGTGCGCCACTCGGTGCCCGCGCCATGTGCCTGTGCCAGAATGTCGGTGACAGTTGGCGCTGCAATCACCACGCCGTGGACATCCAATACGGCTGTGCCACTGGCCAGGCGCCAGCTGCCATCGGCATTCTGGATGCCAAAATCCAGCACCGCCGCCCGGCCGTTCACCACTTGCACCAAATAGGGCGCATTCGTGCGGAACTGCACAGCGCTGCCGCGCGTTGATGGCGACCAGGATTGTTCAACGCTCCAGTGTGCGCCATTTGCTGTGCTCTGTTTCAGAACGTCGCTGAAGGTTGGGCGCGCAATGGCTGCACCTGTTGCATCGCGCACGGCGTTGCCGCTCG
>JANYGX010000005.1 GCA_025362295.1 Sphingomonadales bacterium
ACCCTCCCAGAATATTCTTGAGGTCTCTACATTCGATCAAAAAACTGTAATTGGTGCTGCCGAGCGGACATTCGGCAAGGGCACACAAGGTGTTGGCAAGGTCATTGAGCGCATATTTGGCGATCTGGGCAGGCCCAACGGGTATATTGTTGGCCGTGAGGCAAGTGCTGCATTTGTCGGTGGCATTCGCTACGGCGACGGTATTTTATACCATAAAATTGAAGGTGAGAAAAAAGTCTATTGGACTGGGCCATCGGTTGGTTTTGATATTGGTGGCGATGCATCGCGCAGCTTCACGCTTGTTTACCGCCTCAATGATACCAATGACATATTCAAACGCTTCCCAGCGGTGGAAGGCAAGGTCTATTTCATTGGTGGCTTTTCAGTGAATTATCATCAAAATGGAAGCATTATTCTGGCACCCATTCATCTTGGTGCTGGTTGGCGACTTGGTATCAACATTGGCTATCTGCATTATACCAGAGAACGCACCGTATTGCCGTTTTAAGCATTTATAACTGATCTGGTCAGACAAAAAAGGCGTAATGATTAATTAAAGGATTGATTATGCGCTTTAACACCATTTTTGCCCTGGCTTTGTGTACCGTTGCCACAACATCGTGCGCCACGATGACTATTAACGATTTTAGCTCCGGTAAGCCTGAACTTGATGTGGAAAAATATTTTGCCGGTCGCACGGTGGCAAATGGGATATTTGAGGATCGATTCGGTACAATAAGACGTCAGTTTGTTGCGACGGTTGACGGAAAATTAGTTGACGACGCCTTCATGCTTGATGAAAATTTTATTTGGAACGACGGTGAAAAACAGCACAGGCTATGGACACTGAAGCGGACTGGACCAAACACATATGAAGGTCGCACACCGGAGGTTATTGGTGTTGCACAAGGCACTCGATCGGGAAATGCTTTTAACCTCAACTACGATATCAAACTGAAGGTTGGTGAAAACAAATATTGGAAAGTTCACTTTAACGACTGGATGCTTTTGCAGCCCAACGGTGTTGTTATCAACCGAGCATACGTTACGAGATGGGGTTTTGATGTCGGGTCAGTGACTATTAGCTTCCAGCATTCGCAACCCTAAAGCCGCAAGTCTTCCATCAGAGAGCTGTGTGAGTTCAAATTCAAGACGGTCCCCATCATTCAAAACATCCATGCCAGCTTCATGAATTGAAGACACGTGGACAAAAACATCACGCGCACCAAAGTCTGGTTTGATAAAACCAAAGCCTTTTTTACGGTTAAACCATTTTACAATGCCTGTAGCCATGAATGTTATGTAACGATGATTTCGCATTCTGCAAAGCGGTGTGGTGCCATGGTTATAAACACTCTGGTTATTTTGCCTGCGATTATGATCCAAAGTGTATTTGTCGCGTGAGCGTGAGCAATATCAGTTAACGACGGTTCAGCATCACGGCTCGGATGAGAATGATAATAGCCGATAAGGCGGTTTCTATTGGCGCGATGGGCTGCAACAAGCGCGGCAGGGCCAATTTCAAAATGAGTTTGGGGAGTCGGGGAAACGTTGGGGGTTGGAATTAAGTCTTCAATGAAAGCATCATTTAAGAAAGTTAATTTCTTCTCAAGCTCGCCTTTCACCTTAAAAGGAGGAGACATTGCTAAAAAATCCCCAACTATAAAACCACAGCACTCTAAAGGCGTTGCCGTAGCGGCTGCCTGCTGCAGAGTATCAAGCAGCACTTGAGAGATTATGACCTTCATGCCATCAGTCTAACAATGACCACTGCCACAATCCACAGCGTAACTATTGACACAACCGGCCTGCGACTGGACCGGGCTTTGGCACTGGCTATTCCCATCCTGAGTCGGGAACGTATCAAAGCCCTGATCTCAACGGGAGAGGTCATGAAAGACGGTATATTAACGCGCGATCCCGCCCGTAAGGTTAAAATTGGCGACGTGTACAGTATAACCGTTCCGCCGCCTGTGACAGCCGAAGCCGAAGCACAGGATATAGCGCTTAATGTTATATTCGAAGATGAGCATCTGCTGATCGTCAATAAGCCAGCAGGCTTGGTGGTGCACCCAGCGGCTGGCAATTATGATGGCACCATGGTCAATGCACTGCTCCACCACTGTGCGGGACGCCTTTCCGGCATTGGTGGGGTAGCGCGCCCTGGCATTGTGCACCGCATTGACAAAGACACATCCGGCTTGCTGGTGGTGGCCAAAACCGACCCAACACACGTAGGTTTGTCCCGCCAGTTCGCCGCTCATACCGTCATTCGTGTTTATACCGCCATTACCACTGGCGTGCCCAACCCGACGATTGGCAGAATAGCCGCCAATCTGGCGCGCTCATCTCATGACCGTAAAAAAATTGCCATCGTCTCAGATGGTCATGGGAAGCACGCCATTACACATTACAAGGTGATTGAAACCTTTAAAAATACAGCAGCCCTCATTGAGGTATCCCTTGAAACCGGCCGCACCCATCAGGTACGCGTTCATATGGCCTCGATCGGTCACCCGCTGCTGGGTGATCCGGTATATGCTACACGCCGCAGTGGCACCCCCTTGAAACCCCTGCTCGACACTCTCATATTTAAGCGGCAGGCATTGCACGCTGGCATTCTTGGCTTTGTACACCCCATTACCGGCGTTAAAATGCATTTCAGCGCAACCTTACCACTGGATATCGAGTTGTTAATACAATCGTTACGAAATCAGATATAATGCTAAAATATAGAAACAGTGAGTTCATAATACACTGACTTGTGCCGATATGAAGAACAATGCTAACAATCACTACACTGAAATTGGAGATTGGTTATGACTTCTAAGTCTCATGCTTTGGCGTTTCCCTCTGGCGGCGGATTAGCCGGCGAGGCGTCGCTTAGCGCGTACCTGCAACAAATTCGCAAGTTCCCCGTACTGACCCAGCAAGAGGAATATAGCCTTGCCACGCGCTGGACGCAGCAACAGGATACAAAAGCTGCCCACCAGCTTGTTACCAGCCACCTGCGTCTGGTTGCCAAGCTTGCCACCAAATATCGCGGCTACGGCCTGCCGATGTCTGAGCTTATTGCCGAGGGCAATATCGGCCTGATGCAAGGTGTGAAGAAGTTTGACCCTGAACGCGGTTTTCGCCTCGCAACCTATGCCATGTGGTGGATAAAGGCCTCAATGCAGGAATATATCCTGCGCTCATGGTCGCTGGTAAAAATCGGCACGACAGCTGCCCAGAAAAAACTGTTTTTCAATTTGCGCCGCATGAAGGGCAAGCTTGAATCGATTGGTGAAGGTGAAATTTCCCCAGATAATGTTGCAAAAATTGCTACAACCTTAAAGGTGAGTGAAGCCGAAGTTTTGTCAATGGACCGTCGCATGGCCGGTGGTGGCGACACATCTTTGAATGTTGCACTGTATGATGATGGCGAAGGCCAATGGCAGGACAGCATTGCGGATGACGGCCCGGCACAAGATGAAATTGTTGCCGAGGCGCAGGAACGCAGCCAGCGGCATGCCCTGCTGAATGGTGCGCTTAGCGGACTGAACGAACGTGAGCGTGCTATATTTTCAGCGCGGCGCTTGCAGGACGAACCGGAAACACTCGAGGACTTATCACAGCGCTATAGTGTGAGTCGCGAACGCATCCGCCAGATTGAAGTGCGCGCATTTGAGAAAGTGCAAAAGTCGATTGTAGCTAAGGCCAGTGAGCAGCGGCTACTTGAAGTGGCGTAATTCAATTATGATGAATTTTACCGCGCTTAAATAATTTAATTGCGGTGATTAATTCGTCATACTTGAAATTTCCAACACGATTTTGCCTATGTGCGCGCTGCTTTCCATTCGCACATGTGCGGTCGCCGCATCTTTGAGCGGATACGTGCTGTCTATCATCGGCAGACAGCGACCAGTATCGAGCACAGGCCACACCAATTCTTCAAGACTGGCCGCAATCATCGATTTGAATTCGACGGATTGCGGCCTGAGCGTCGAACCGGTGAGTGTCAGGCGGCGCTGCATGATCTTTGCCATATTGATTTCAGCCATAATCCCGCCCTGCACGGCAATCGTAATATGACGCCCCATTATAGCCAAGCAATCAAGATTACGCGCCACATAGTTGCCAGCAACCATATCAAGCACAATATCAACGCCGCGCCCCTCGGTGAAATTTTTGATCTCGGTTACGAAATCAGCTGACCTGTAATTGATGGCCCTTGTGGCCCCAAGCTTTTCGCAAGCCGCGCACTTTTCATCAGAACCAGCAGTTGCATATACGGTAAGCCCGAATTCTTTGGCGAGCATTATCGCGGTCGTGCCGATGCCACTTGAGCCGCCATGAATGAGCACAGAATCGCCGTTGGCGGCATAGCCACGTTCAAACAAGTTGAACCAAACCGTGAAGAAGGTTTCCGGGATGGCCGCGGCTTCCACAAAAGACGCGCCTTTCGGTATGGGCAGACACTGGCCCTCTGGGGCCGTGCAATACTCTGCGTAGCCACCACCGGCCACAAGTGCGCACACGCGCGCGCCAACCTGGAAGCGGGTTACATTTTGGCCGACTGCAACGATGGTACCGGCGACTTCAAGACCAGGAATATCCGTGACACCCGGGGGCGGCGCATAAAGCCCACGCCGTTGCAACACATCGGGCCGGTTGACTCCGGCGGCGTGTATCTGGATCAGCACGTCTGACCCGCCTACGGTTGGCATGGGGCGGGTTTCAGGTTTCAGCACATCAGGTTCCCCGGGCGCTGAAATCGCAATCGCTGTCATGGTCTTTGGCAAATCCGCAAACATTCTATAGTCCCTCAATTTTTGTAGATAATCCGTGACTTATGTCATAGTCTATCAACAGTTTTGGTCAAGCAATGAGCTGGAGATGACGATGGACCTTGAAGATGCCCTGCCGCGCAGGCAGAATGATGCGCTTGTTGCCCTGCAAAAAGAAGACCTTGACCGGCTGTCCCGTGATGAACTGGCGGAGCGGATCGCTGGTCTTAACGCTGAAATTGCACGCACCCAGGCCAAACTCGACGGGGCGTCAAAATTCCGGTCTGCGGCGGAAGCATTTTTCAGGCAATAATTTCATAATAAATTTGCAGTGTCTCAATACCAAACTTTTAAATATAATTCCAACGAAAGTCAGGTTGATACTGTTTGTGAATTGTAATTTGACAATCATTTTATAGGGCATTGGCCGTGATTAGAAAATTGTCACGAAAAATTCACAGCTGGCAAATATTAAATCACATGAATTATTCTTCAAGCAGTTCTTCTACGCTTGTTGCCTTAACAATACGCGATGCAAGGCTTATGGCATGGCCGGCGCGCACCAGCGCACTCACTTCACGATTGATTATTTTGGGCATGGTTTTTGAATCAAGCTGTTTGCCTTCACGGCGAAAAGGGCCAAGGCCACGTTTTTCAGCAAACCTTAAAGCCAGCGCCATTGGTGTATCCTGCTCCTCACCGAGGGCTTGATTGGAGTCTGTATTACCCACGCCTTTGATATACAGCATTTGCCGCGCGCGGCGTTCCCCGAAACCTTTGCGATGGGCTTGCCCGACCACCATGGTGGCGACGCTGGTATCGTTGACGACACCGATTCGAACCATATCGCTGGCTAGATTACGCACCAGCTCGGAAGGCACCGCGGCCCCGTTTTCCCAACCACGTTCGCGAATTTTACGATTAAGATATTCGACCAGCTTTTTTTCGGTGACGGCAAAGCGACCAACATAATAAAGAGCAATAGCCCTCAAAAGCTCTGAATTAAGGGGCTTAAGCACCTTTTTGGTGAATTTTGAAGGGCGGCCATAGGCCATAATCATGCCTTTAGAGCTTATTTCGCCTGTCTGTTTAACAATCGTCATGAAGCTGCCACAGTCCCCGTGCTGTGTATAGTTCAAAGTTAAAGGTATACGGCTCGTATGACGACCAGCAAAACGGCAGGGGCGCTTTTGCCTACACCCACGCGCGATACGCTTCCCCGCCGATTCAGCGATTTCAACACTTTGCCCGAAGCGCTTGCTTATGCCGCACAGGGGCAGCGCGGGGCTAATTTTTATGATGCACGCGGATCGCTGAAGTCAATCATCAGCTTCAGTGATATACATCGCAAGGCGCAGACCATCGGCAAGCAACTGCTTGGCCTCGGCTTCAGGCCCGGTGACCGTATGGCCTTAATTGCCGAAACATCGCCGGATTTCATCTGTTATTTTTTGGGTGCGATGGAAGCTGGCCTGTGGCCAGTGCCGCTACCACTGCCAACATCGTTTGGCGGCAAAACCAATTATGTGCAGCAAATGCGCAGCCAGATTGAAAGTTGCGATGCGGCAGTTGTTGTCGGGCCCGACGATTTGCTGACTATTCTGAAATCTGCCACAGACAGTTTGCCCGTGCGATGGGTTGGCGGCTGGCGTGATTTTGACGCGCTGCCAGTGTCCAAACAACCGCTACCACATGCGCTGACCGGTGATATTGCCTATATACAATATTCATCCGGCTCGACGCGCTTTCCGCACGGCGTTATCATCACCCATGCGTCGCTGATGAACAATTGCCACATTCAAGGCAAATACGGCGTTCAGGTGCAGGACAGCGACCGCAGTGTGTCTTGGTTACCGTTTTATCACGACATGGGACTGGTTGGCGGTTTTTTAACCGCGCTCTGTTCGCAAGTTTCGATGGATTTTCTGGCCACCGAGGATTTTGCCAGGCGCCCCCTCACCTGGTTAAAAATGATCTCGGATAATCCGGATACCTCTGCGTGCTTCAGCCCGTCATTTGGCTACGACATCACCACACGCCGTGTCGGGCCCGAGGCACTGGCAAAGTTTGATCTCTCGCGCTGGCGTTTGGCTGGCAACGGCGGCGATATGATCCGGCCGGACGTGATGCAAAAATTCATTGATACATTTGCACCCTGTGGTTTCAGGGCAGAAGCCTTTGTGCCAAGCTATGGTTTGGCAGAATGCACCTTGGGTGTCAGCTTCATGCCGCTGGGTGAAGGCATTGTGACTGACGAGGTTGATAAGGCGGTTTTACGCGACATAGGGTTAAAACTAAAATCGGACGACATTGGCGGCACACGCCAGTTTGTTAATTGCGGCAAGCCACTGCCGGGTTATGACATTCAAATTCGCAGCCGCGATGGTGAAGTGCTCAGCGGACGCTCAATCGGCACATTATTTGTCAAAGGCCCGTCGGTGATGCAAGGCTACTACCGCGATGCTGAGGCGACCGCTGCGTGCTTGTCTGCCGATGGTTGGCTGGATACCGGTGACATGGCATACTTGGCGAATGGCTACATTTATATTGTTGGCCGGATGAAAGACATGATTATCATCAACGGCAAAAATCATTGGCCGCAGGATATCGAATGGGCGGTTGAACAAATTCCGGGACTCCGAAACGGTGACATTGCTGCCTTTGGCATTACGGATATGAGCGGTGAGGAAATGCCCGCGGTGCTGGTACAGTGCCGTATGGCCGATGCTGTCGAGCGCGCCGCTTTCAAAGCGGATGTAACGGCGCGCGTGAAAAATATCACGGGCATGAACTGTCTGGTTGAGTTGGTGCCGCCACGCTCGTTGCCACGCACGTCATCAGGCAAACTCTCCCGCTCGAAGGCCCGCACCCTGTATTTATCAGGTGATCTGGTGCCTGTTGACAAGGCAGCTTAAGGCCGGGTGGCTTGAAAACTGTTGCCATCACCGGTGCAACCGGATTTGTAGGTTCGCATGTACTCTCGCGGCTTATAGCGAGCGGATATTCAGTTCGGGCTTTAAAGCGGCAGGCAAGTATCCCGCCTATCCTAAAAGAGGCTTTATGGATCGCTGGTACACTTTCAGACACGCCATCGCTTATCGAACTCTGTACCGGCGCTGATACACTCATTCACAGTGCCGGTGTTATCAAGGCAAAACGTGAAGCGGATTTTATCGCTGGCAATGTTAAGGGCACGGAGAATTTGATTGCCGCTGCAAAACAGGCGGGCGTCAGGAGCATTATTTATGTGTCGTCGATTACAGCCCGAGAACCAACACTATCATATTATGCCAGCAGCAAAGCTCAAGCGGAACATTTGGTTGAAGCGAGCGGCATCGACTTTACAAACCTGCGCCTGACGGCAGTTTACGGACCGGGCGACAGTGAAACCCTGTCCTTCTTCAAAGCCGCCCAAGGGTTGCTGTTGCCCATCTCTAACCCGCAGGCAAAACTCTCGCTTATTCATGTCGATGATACAGCATCAGCGATTGTTGCAGCTTGCAATAATGCAACGATTGGGCAAACCATTGAATTATGTGATGGCACCGTGCTGACACAACGCGCGCTTGCAGAAGCCATAGCGACATCGGTAGCGGGTAATCCACGTATCTTTGCATTGCCCCGCAGTCTTGCCTGGTGTGCCGGAGGCATATCGGAGATCGTCTCAAGCCTGACCGGCAAAACGCCAATGCTCACACGACAAAAAGTGGCTGAGCTGTATCACGATGACTGGTCAACAACCGATACACAGCTCACGCAGCGCACAGGTTGGCAACCCGGTATCGATTTAACCAGTGGCCTGATGCAAACGTGCCGGTGGTACAAAGCGCACGGCTGGTTGTGAGGGTTTAGCGCTTGATGACACGCCTTCTGAACATTGCATGTGATATCCTCTTACGTGCAAGGCCCACTTGCACTGCCACTATACGCAAGTGAAGATGGCCCCGAGGGTCTGCACGCCTGCCTAGTAACAAAAGTGGTGCATGAAGGTTGAGAATCTGGGCCAGTGGATCTATAAAATATGTGTTTGGCCCAATTTGGATCCTTCATGAGCCGAGCAAGCCATTAGACAAAAAAGGATGAAAGTTGATGATCTTTATTCCGCTTGTTGCTCTGGCGGTCCTCCTTGTCGCAACGCTGTTGCGTGGCTGGGGTGTCAAGCGGCAGTCAGGTAAAAGTGCTTGGGCTTTTACCAGTGCGACGGGGATGCAGCGTACCGCTGGTGCATGCTTTGCTCTAGCATTCCTTCCGCTTGGGTTTGGCACTGTCGAAATCGCTCTAGGCCTCGGCCCGCAGGATTGGCGGCTCTTATTCGGCGCAGCACTATCTTTGTCCGGATGCATTATTGCTATATTCGCTCAGATTCATCTTGGGAACGCTTGGAGAGTGGGCGTGAGGGAAGGTGACACCGCCCTGTTCGTTGAGAGTGGGCTCTACCGTTACAGTCGAAACCCCATTTTCGTCGGCATGTTTGTTATGGCATTCGGGATTGCTCTGGCAGCAAGCATTTGGTGGGTTTGGGTGGGCATGATTCTACTGATTGCTTCGACCTCCGCGCAAGTTCGTATTGAGGAACGCCACTTGGAAAACGCCTTTGGTGGAAATTATGCCCGGTTCAAGGCTCGCACCCCACGTTGGATTGGATTTCCCAATGACCCACCCACTCAAAACCGGCGGTGATCGCGGCTACCGTCGCATTGCTACAGAAGAAGCTTTCGCCATGCGGGAACAGTTGGACGCTTATCTTCGTATGGTGGGCGATGGTAAGGGATTCAGTACCACTTTCGCCGAAAGTAACGGTATATAGAATAGCGGAAAGAGGCTATTTATCAATTCTCCCGTTCGGCAAGCACATGATAGCCAAGCTCAAATAAAAATAATTATACGAATTGAATGACCTCTTCAATAGATTTCCGCCGTAAAGTCTTTGCCGTTCGCGAGAAGGAGTGGCTTAAGATTGCCGATGTGGCGGACCGGTTTGGTCTGGGTATTGCCACGGTGGTCCGTTAGTTGACCCGGCTTGAGCCGCAGCGCACACGGTATAAACCTGCTACAAAGATTGACCGGATTGCGCTGGCGCGCGACATGCGCCAACATCCCAACACGTATCAGGCGGAGCGAGCAAAACGTCTTGGTGCCCGCGAAAAGGGCCTAACAAGAAGGGAATGGATCATGCGCTCAGGCGGATGAATATCACCTATAAAAAAACACTAAAACACCCCAAAGCGGACGCCGCCGCACAGCGCGATTTCCAAGAACGCGTTGATCGGCACGGCGCTGTTAACCGCCGGAACATTCACAACCAACATCAACGTGGAGATTTTTATCAATTGACCACTCAGGATATATTGCCAAAACGGCCTGCTGCAAGTGTTGTCGTGATGGACAACACAACCTTCCACAAGCGCCTCGACATTCAAACCGACATTGCCGCCGCAGGTTACACACTCGACTTTCTACCCGCCTATTCGCCCGAGCTCAACCCAATCGAGAAAAAGTGGGCCCACCTCAGGTCAATCCGAAGAAAGCTTGTATGCTCAATCTCAAACTTGCTCAAAATTGAATCATTTTATTTGAGGTAGGCTATATCACGCTGCCCACAACACTTGATCGCGAGACCCGCAAGGAAAATTTCTAATTGTCCATCCGTGAGCGTTAGCTGCATGCCATCCATCCACTTGGCGAAACGACTGCATCCAGCGTTTCATCCCATGGGTCGTCCAGCACATGATCGATGATCTGGCAATCGTAGGCAACACCAATGGCTTTCACCGGTCCATAGCGGCGCAGGAATCGCAGGGTCCTGTCGTAATGACCAGCGCCCTGACCCAGCCGCAGGCCACGACCATCCACCGCCAGCAGCGGCACCAGCACTGCATCCGGCACAAGCCGTTCGGCTGTCTCAAGTGGCTCTGGGATACCTTTTAATGTCTCTGTTCGCAGTATATCGCCGGGTAAGTAGCGCGCAAACATGAGCGGGGAATCTATCAGGTCACTGACACACGGCAGTGTTAGCGTGTAACCAGCCGCATGCAAAATATGCTCCAGGCGGCACGTGCTGATTTCGGAACCCGCAGCCGCGTAGCTGGCAATACATCGATATGGCCTTAAACGCTCGGCAGCATGGTCTGCCATGCTTGTCCAATCCGCTATTATAGCGTCACCGCGGCTGGCCACGTAGCTTTTTCGGCGCACCCGCATGGCAACCCTCAGGCTGACTTTGTCGGCCATTAACAAAACCTTTCGAAAATTCGGGTGGGACCACCTTGGCCGTTTGCTGGAAGATCCTCTGACGCCATTTACGTCAGGTGGGAGCCATATGTTGCTGACCAGGGTCAGCACAGGGACAGCCCCCTAGGATATTGAATCGCCTCAGGGATATTCACTGTGCGCGCACCAGGCAGTTCCCATCAGACAAGTAAGTGATTATAGTGTGTAAATCAAGGGAGCCACGCAATGTCCACATATACCGTTGATACCGCCACCAGTCGCGCCACCCCACTGCCTGCTGCCATGAAGCGGGTGAGTGTGCCGAGTGTCATGAGCCGTAAAGGCGGCGAGCCGCTGGTGATGCTAACCGCCTACACGGCCCGCACTGCCCAGCTGCTTGATCCGCATTGCGACATGCTGCTTATCGGCGACTCGCTGGCACAGGTAATCTACGGTTTGCCGTCAACGCTCCCTGTCACGCTCGACATGATGATTGCCCACGGCGCTGCTGTGGTGCGCGGCTCGATGCATGCCCTGGTGATCGTTGATATGCCGTTTGGCAGCTACGAAGAAAGCCCGTCTGTCGCTTTCCGTAACGCCGCCCGGGTGCTGGCGGAAACCGGCGCCGCCGCTGTTAAACTCGAAGGTGGCGAGGCTATGGCCGAGACCATAGCGTTTCTGGTTCAGCGCGGCATTCCCGTGATGGGCCATATTGGCCTGACGCCACAAGCAATCAATATTCTGGGTGGCTACGGAGCACGCGGCAAATCAAAGCTTGAACAGGCCAAGCTGATTGGTGATGCCAAAGCTGTGGCAACGGCTGGGGCTTTTGCCATGGTGGTTGAGGGTGTGCTGGAAGCTTTGGCTGTAGAAATCACAAGGGCTGTCCCCTGCCCCACCATCGGCATTGGCGCATCTGCAGAGTGCGACGGTCAGGTGCTGGTAACAGAGGACATGCTTGGCCTGTTCGAGCGGGTGCCGCGCTTTGTGCAAAAGTTTCATAATCTTGCAGACGAAATCAGTGTGACGGCAGCGCGCTATGCCGAGGCGGTTAAAGCCCGCACGTTTCCAGGCGTTGATAACGTATATCGCGGCTGATGAACGCGCCTCAAGTGGCCTGTTCCGCCTTACTCAGTGCCTTGATGTCCGCAACGATCATTGTGCCCGTGCCTTCGTTGGTGAATACCTCGGCGAGAATTGTGTCCGGGGATTTATAGGACGTAATGTGCACGCGACCAACCCCACCACGCAAGGCATCTTCAATAGCCTTGGCTTTGGGCAATACACCATCTTTAAGGCACCCGCGCATGCGCAATCTGGCAAGGCCATCCAGATCGGTATAGGATACTAGCGATTGCGGATCATCGATGGATTCCATAATGCCTGCCGGTTCTGCGCAGATGATCATTTTTTCCGCTTTTAGTGCCGCTGCAATCGCCGATGCAACGGTATCAGCATTGATGTTCAACAGTGTGCCATGTGCGTCGGCCGAAAGCGGACTGATGACCGGCATCACACCATCTTCAAGCAAGCGCAACAACACCGTTGGATCCACTTGATTGATGTCGCCAACAAATCCGTAATCTACAGTTTTGCCTTCAACTTCAACCGAAGGCCGCCGGCTTGCACGAATGAGACCAGCATCAACGCCACTGACACCAACGGCATTAATTCCCAGTTCCCGGCACAGCGCCAGAATTTGAGTGTTGATAAGTCCGTTCAAAACCATACTGGTTACAGTGATCGATTTGGCATCGGTAACACGGCGGCCAGCCACCATTTGGGCTTTGATACCAAGTGCGCTTTGTGTGTCGGTCAATTGTTTGCCACCACCGTGAACAACGACGACACGAATACCAACCTGAAGCAGAATGAAAATTTGCTCAAACACACCGCGCATCAGTGCTGCATCGGCAAACAGCCCACCACTCATTTTAATGAGAAATACCTTGCCGCAATACATCCTTATGTAAGGGGCTGCGCGGCGCAAGGCACTCACGGCAACAGATGGATCTGTACGATTTTTAATCATGATAACTCCTGAACACTATTTTAAGTCCAGCCTGGGGCTGGTGCGGATAATCCCGCAGTCTCTTCAAACCCAAGCAATCGATTGGCCCATTGCAAGGCACCGCCGGCAGCACCCTTGACGAGATTATCGATGGCGCACATGACGGAAATCGTCTCGCCATCCGATATAACACTGAGGTGAGCATAGTTACTGGCAACGACATCTTTAATATGTGGCATAGAAGCGCCAACATGAACAAATGGGCATCCGCTGTAAGCCTCCGTCAACACATCAAAAGCATCTTGTGTGCTGAGTGAGTGCTGCAGCCTTGCCTGCGCGGTTACGTGTATGCCGCGTGCAAACGGACCCGAGTGCGGCACAAAGCGATAGTCGGCTGTTACACCACTTGCAGCACTCGCGAGCGCTGTGACTTCCGGTGCGTGGCGGTGCACAAGTGCGTTATAGGCATAGAAATCGCTATGCCGTTGCGGGTGGTGTGTGCCAGACGTTGGTGCCCGCCCTGACCCTGTACTCCCGGTGATGCCCGCAACAAACCACTGCGGCTCAATACTATTTTGCTGCATGAACGGCACTGTCGCCAAAAGTATGGCTGTGGCAAAGCACCCCGGATGCGCCATGTGCGCTGTTGCCGGGGCTGCCATATAATGCTCCGGCACAGCGCAGGTGAATTCTCGAATTCGGTCAGGTGCACCGTGCGGGTGCTTGTAAACCGCCTCATAGGCAGCCGCTGAGCCATAGCGAAAATCTGCCGAGATATCGACTATATGTATTTGCGTGTCCACTGATTCAGCTGTTGCCAGTATATCATCAATAAGTGCTGCAGATACACCGTGCGGCGCCGCTGACAGAACAAGGGCTTGTGGTATAGCGTTGATTTTAAATTTGAAGCTCTCGAGATTCGAAAACGTCATATCTTTGAGACTGGGAAACAAATGTGTAAACACGCTGCTGACAATTTCTCCCGGCTGACTGTCTGATAATATAGCGCTTAGATTTAGATATGGGTGAGCGCTCACCAGACGCAGCAGCTCACCAGCTACATAACCTGTCCCACCAAGTATAAAGGTTGGCACCTGTTGAGTTGTGTCTTGACGTTTACGCACAGGCTATACGCCTTCAGGGGGTTTGGCTTTGAGTCCCAGAGACTCGATCAGATGATTACCCAGAGCAGCGCCGTTCGCAATCGCGTTGAACGCTGGCACCTGCATTTGATTGTGAATGATATTGATACCAACGGCATTATCGGTGGCTGGACCTGTCACAGCTGCCGGTTCAATATGAAAGCGCTCACGCAAAAGCTTGACGCCACCCCAGGCCGCCACAGGATCGTTGGCACACAACACCACAGCTGGAATAATTACACGAATATCATCTGAGGCCAATATAGCTTCAACGCCGTATGCGCCAAGAAGTCCATCACCAAGCTCAAACACGATCGCATCTGGCTTACCGATTGCCATCTCGGTGAGCAGTGCACGGGTAATTGCCGGGCCATTTTTTGCCGTGGTTGTTACAACACCGAAATCTGTAAAGATCATACTTTTTTTGGCACCCGCATCTTCCATCGCCAGCACATCACGCCGAAGCGACACACCTGTTGACTTAAAGGCATGAACGGTGAGACCGCGCCGACGCATCTGTGAAATGATCGCACAGGCGGCAGCTGTTTTACCGGCTTCCATGCAACTGCCCGCTAGCGCCACCACCGGCACACCCGCCACATCGAGCGCTGCGTTATAATCAAGTGCACGGTAACCAATATGTGCAGGCACACCAATGCGTTCCCCCAGATAGGGAAATTGCAGCACCACGCCAAGCACGCGACAATCAAACGGCTGGCCCTTGTCGGGGTTAATGGAATCGCATATTCCCAACACACCGCCAATATTGAGCATTTGAATGATATCGCCATGTTTGACATGGTCTGGCAGATGCCCCGAGTAACCAAATAACGCCTGCCGGTGACCAAGCGCACCAATAATGATGTCGCCCTTGGCAACCTTTGACATCCGGCCACCAATAAGCTCCAGTGTATTATAGGCAGATTTGTTGTTGAGTATCTCAACAGCCAACACCGCACCCTCTGTCGCAGGTATGTCGTGCATATCAATATGGAGATTATGACCAAGATTACAGGCTTGAGCGATCGAACCGATTTTATCAACTGTTATGGTTTTCATTTTATAATGGCTCTTCGATATGCTCTGAATACAAAAGGCCAAAAACTTCTTGCAGGTGCGTGATCAAAATGTGCTGACTTTTCTGATCTTTTGTTGCTATGAAAATAGTGTCATCACCGGCAACGGTACCCACTTCTTCTGGCCAGTTCGCGCTGTCGATGGCCTGCGCAACGCTTTGTGCCGAACCCACTCTGGTCTTGATAATTGTAAGGTTAGGACCGGCAACATGCATACCTTGAACAAATGGTGCCAGAGCCGCAAACATATCAGAAGGCGATTCGCTTCCTGATCGCGGCATGACATATCTGTCACCAACCTTGGCAACGCCAATGTCTCGAAGATCGCGACTGACACTCGACTGAGTGACCTCAAAGCCATTTTTGCGTAATAAATCAACCAAATGCGCTTGTTGAGCAACTAGGTTATCGCGCAATAATGATGCAATTGCCTGACGGCGCGATTGTGTTGTCGATAGACTTGGCATTATCTCGATACCTTTTATTGAATATTTATGCATTTTAATGCATAAATATTCAATGAAGGTCAAGCCTAAAATATAGGCGTTTCAGGTTTTACCGAAGATAACCTTGATAACCAGAGGCCGCTGGTAACGATGACGGCGACGCCAATCCAAGTTTGGACATCAGGAAAATTATGAAAAAAATACCAACCCAATGTTGCAGCACTAATAATTTCTGCATAACCCAGCCCAGCAACCAAGGTGGCAGGCACATGACGTGCCCCTATAGTCATCATAAAATGACCACAGGTTCCAAACGCACCCATTGCCAGCAATGCTATTAACACTGCTTTTGAAGGCATGTTAAATGTTAAGGCTGCAATCGGTACTGCTGCACCCAGTAGCATGAGCGGCACCATCATAATGGATGTTAAAAGGCCCGACCAAAATTGTAGAAGCAGAATTGGTGTGTCGCTGGTTGCAACCTTGCGTGTTGCTATAACATAGCCTGCGTAAAAAAATGCCGCTGATAATGGTAAGGTGGCAACCGGCGAAATTGTTTGTATGCCGGGCCGGATGATGATTATGGCTCCGAGAAATCCCAAGGCAACCGCGACCCATTGGAACCGTGTCAGATGTTCCTTGAGTATCACTGGCGATAAAGCTGCCACAATCATTGGACTTACAAATGAAATAGCCAGTGCATCAGCAATCGGCATAAGTTGTACTGAAGCAAAAAAAGTGATGCCGCAAAACATGATACATAAACTTCGTATGCACTGAATGCGCCAATCCGTCACTTTCAAGACACTGCGGCGATGATGGTAAATAACCAAAGGCAGCAAAAAGCCAGTTTGTACCAGATTGCGCGCAAATGTAATGGTGGCAACGGATGCCTGGCCCTGAAGGCCTTTGGCAATACTGTCCATGCCTGGCAGTAAAAGAACACCCAGCACAATATAGACAGCGGCATGTTTGGCCATGTGCAATTGCCAACCCGCCTGATTATTGCTTTTAATGGCTTTTGAATTGATGCTCATGTGAATAGATTTGTGTGCCTGATGACCACGTAGAAAGTTTTAAGAATTCAGCCGACTTAGCTTGTTAAAACATTATCTTTTTTCAGAACTGTCACAAGCGCGAGTGTCATGCCCAGCATCATAAACACTACTGGGTGATTATCAGTTTGCGACAGTACAGATTTGATGACCAGGAAAACAGCAAGACAAACTGCCAGTGGTGCAGCCAGTCTTGCTTGCTGGCTTTTATCGTAGACATAAACCTTGATAGCCTCGAAAATCGTTAACATAAAAATACCAACGTAAGCAATCAATCCAGGTATTCCCAAGTCCATCAGTAGAGTGAGAAAATAACTGTCAACGGTCAGTGTGCCATCTGGGTTGCGGAAACCGAGAGCATTTCCAGATTGACCTAAACCGTAGCCTCCAATTGGCCGATGTAATATCTTGTCCCGGCTCATTCTCCACTGAGCTGCACGACCTTCATTGCTGAATTGGGATTGGCCATGTCCGCCAAGAATGGATGACTGCAAACGCGGGCTTGCAGCAAGCGCAATAAAAAATATCAACGTCACCAGTGGGTAAATTGTGAGAACTGCAGAATTGACCAGATAATCGCGCTTCTGTCTGACGCGCCTGAGAGACCACAAAAGTAAATATAATCCATGAGTGCCGATGAACGCGATGATGCCCAATCGAGATCCGGTAACATATATACCGACACTTACAATGAAATAAGCACAAACTGAAATCGTGCGCATAAATTTATTGGCGCCATCAATAATAAAATAAAGTATGACAGGCATGATTAAGCCTAAATATTCAGCAAACGTAAGGCTAACAGAAAATGTGCTTTGCGCTCGATATATACCATCTCTCATTTTGACTGAAAAAATTTTATACATCAATACTGGATCTGCAAACATCTTCGCAGGCAGCCAATTCATCCATAATATATGTTGTTTTCGAAATTCCAATATACCTATTAACGATGTTATAATCGCTGCATAAATCAGATATAAAAATATTTTTTCAATCTTCATGGTATTCCTGAAATAGTACATGCTAAAAATCATAGGTAACATCCAGGACATGATGTATTTGATTAAAAGTGAAAAAGAGGCGGTTGGCTGTAGGGAAATCGGAATGCTGATAACAAGAAGTATGAAATATGTAAGAGTAAAGTTTTTGATTACTTTATGAGAACGAAAAACGTCGCGAATGCAATTTCTGAATTGATCAGAACTAAACGAACAGTAGAGTGCCAGCACCACGAAAATATACTGCGCCAAGTGAGGCGGTGAAAGCCATAAACCTGGAAGTTGGAAGGCGATATATTCTGGCCATAGAATGGTAAAATAAATATATAAAAAAAAGAAGTTTCCAAGACTGCTCAGGGGTGGATTATAAAAATCCGGCATGGCCCACAGGCAGAAAATATAAATGATAGCAATAACAGCGACAGGCACCATAATAAGGTTTGGCATAAGAAACGCCGTTAATGCCCCAACCAACACACCAAGGATAATTGCAAGCAATGCCCAGAAAGAAATAAAGCGAAAACGCCGCCAACCTTTCTGGTTTTGATGATATTGTAAAAGTAAATTTGCCATAGTTTTAAATTTTGCGTCCGAATTGATCATCAATCTTGAAACGTGCGTATCATTATTGTTTTAATACAGTAATTTTAATATAACATGTCTATCTTATTATCGCTTTAATACATATTACAATTTATATCACGAAAGCTTGATATGACCAATAAAGATGCTGTTCAGATAACTCAAAAATACCAGATCGCACTCGTTGGTTCAGGGGGGGGGCATTTGCGACAGCTCAAGGACATTGCCCCCGGCCTTAAAGATTTTGATGTCTTCTTTGTGACAGAAACGAGTGGCCTTTCAGACAGCCTCAAAGACCAATATCACGTTGAAAATCTGCCCCATTTTGCGTTTGGGCAAAAAAAAACGGGGTCTTATGCAGAATTTTTGACTTCCGGGTTTGCAAATGCATTCAAGTCTTTCGCCCTGGCCTTTAAAACAAAACCTGATCTTGTAATAAGCACAGGCGCTGGCTCGGCTTTCTTTTATGTATTAATGCGTCGCTTGCTAGGGTCTCGCTATATATTTATTGAATCATTTGCCCGTGTAGACGGCCCATCGTTGTTTGGACGTTTGAGTCATAAATTCGCCAACCGATTAATCGTTCAATGGCCTGGTTTACTGAAAACGTGGCCTCATGCTGTTGTGTGTAATCCGCTGCACCCTATAGACTTGCCTTCGGGACAAAAGCCTAGAACCAATGTTTTTGTAACTGTCGGCACAACGCACCCGTTTGATCGGATGATAAAAGCCGTAGAAACACTTAAAAATGATGGTCGCTTAACAGCGCCGGTCACAGCTCAGATTGGAAATTCATCTTATGCACCTTCAGCCATAACATGTTTCAAGTCATGTAATTTTGAGACCATGCAGCAATATTTATGCGCTGCTGACATAGCAGTCTGTCATGGTGGCACTGGCTCTTTGATCGTTGCTCTGCAATCTGGCGCCGCTGTCGTTGCCATGGCAAGAGAAGCTAAGTTCAACGAGCATTATGATGATCATCAAGTTGAAATTGTCAGGGCATTTGCAGAACGTGGGCTCATCGAGGTAGCCCACGATGCCGATAGCCTGGCATCTTCAATAGAGCGTATTAAAGTAGCACAACGCCGTTCTGTGAGAATGGATTCAGGCGAAATGATAAAAGTTATTCGTGATTATATTGACAGCCATATTTAATCTGCTGAATTTTTACTTACAAAGCAGATTTCTCGGCATATTTTCCAAGCAAAAATTTATTTGTTTTTGAGCCGCTGTGAGCTAGTAACGCAGTAATAAAATTATTTTGTAATTTAAACTCTTCGGTCGCGTCTTCGCCAATAGAGGAAATCCGAACAAGCACGCCATCAGGCGTCTTACCACTCAGTCCATAAAAAAGTTTGGTCTTCTGTCTTGCCCATGTACCATTTGGAATATCATCACCAACACGTGTCCAGTACGTAACAGGCTCGTACCGCGTATCTCGAGATGTTCTCAATTGCACAGCGGGAAACTTCAAAGAAGCGGTCTCAAGTGTTACATGATTTGGCTTTGATACCAGATAACCAATGGCAGTGTAGCAAATCTGCGGAAGGTGAAGTTGTAGGGAATCTGTTTGATTGCTCCCGTAAGCAATAACCAACATAATAAGTTTGCCATCTTTATTTAGATAACCTCGTGCAAGTGTCTGGCTGTAAATCTTGCTCGCAATGCCGCCTTCAGGCGCAGGTAAAACAATATTAACTTTATCACTGGCAACCCAATTATCCAATTGCTTTGGTATCATGGATTGAAGTTCATATGTGGTTACAGGGGTTGAGTGGTTACTTCGAGGAACCATTAAATATGCAGCCACGGCCGCTAACGTCATAAAGAATGCTATTGCAAATTTGTGCATCACAAAATATGACTTTTTTTGTTTTTGTTGAAAAATCTGATACTGTAAAAAATACTCAGATCAATAAAAAACAACAGCATCAAAGACATAACAAACAGAAATAGGCCTGAAAAGTCATGGACAAAGCTTTGGGCTACGAGATCGCCAAAATAATATGTGATCAGCACTAGGGCAAATACTCTCAAAATATTGGCAAAATATGCAACAGGAAGGGTTAAAGCTAGCAGAACTATTCTGTTAATAGTATGCATAGTTTTGGCCATATAGACGTAAAATAAACCTATAGCCGACAAACTGTAAAGCGAATTGATACCTGAACATGCATCGGCCACGAGCAATTCATATCGTGCAATATATAAAACAACACCATTTTGCGCTACAGGATAACCAAGGGCAGATAAGTGACTTGCCACTATATCTGAGACGCGCCGCTTCAATGGTATGGTGATCTGGTCTATAATCCATCCTGGCAATGGCACCACAAAGACAAGAAAAACAAGCGGAAACCAACACAGCTTTAACCCTGCCCAGCCAATTGTTAAAAGCAGAATAGCGATTAGAATAGGAATTTGGGAAAAAACTTCGACTGCTAAAAGCGATTGTGATCGGCCAATGGCGTAAAGAAACAAACCGACAAAAAGACATATATACCCTGCAACAAAAGCCGGCTGCCTGTCCAGCGTTGTCAGATTTTTCCACATCTTAGAGAGTATCCACAGCGACGCTATAATTATGAATGGACCGTGACTTTCTTGTGACGTGTTCCAAGCGCCTTTGGCAAGGTCATGATATGTTGGCCCATACAACAACAAAAAACCACAAATAATTGGCCAACCCCGATAAACAAACTCTGTGCCAACCAATTGACGCAACAACTCGGCCATTGATAGTCGTCTTGGTGGTTTGATGTTCGATTCAGAATGCATCAAGGCTTCTCGTTGAGCAGTGCCCCAACCACTGTGCATTGGCTTTCATTTAAAACCTTTGAGAGGTGACCCACATTGTTGGAAAACGATGTATTACGGTTAGCAACAATCAGTGCGCGACCAATCACAGCCGCAATTCCCAAACCGTCGGCGCTTGATTCACTGGGCGGTGTATCAAAAATAATGGCATCATATTCACGCTGCAATTCGGCGACAAGATCAGAAAAAGCCCTGCCGTTCAATAATTCCTGGGGGTTTGGTGGAAGCGGTCCACTTGGAATAATTGTCAGCCCGGGAATTTGAGAGTCGTAAATGGCGGCTTCCAAAGGCGTATTAAATGCTAAAATGCTGGATAAGCCTTTACCTGCTTTTTTAAGTCCGAAAATTGTAGACAATCTTGGATCGCGCATGTTTGCTTCCACGAGAACTGTGGACAAGCCGGACTGTGCGAGTGCCAGGGATAAATTTGCCGCGACAAAGGTACACCCAACGCCAGCTTCAGGACCAAGAATTGCCAAACTTCTGGCGCCTTGCCCGAAGACACGAATCATCAATTGTGTTCGTAAGGCTCGGAAAGATTCGGCCACAGCAGAGCTTGGATCAGAAGCAATAACAAGCTCGGATGAATACTGTACACCGCTCAGACCTTGCAAAATGGCGTAGTTGAAATGACGCGCAAGTGCAGTGTCAAGTTCTTGTTGCTGTAATAAACCCGACTGAACAGCAAGTTGCCCCAACGGCAATCCTGTTTCCGATTGCTGAGCGAAAAGCGCATCAAGCTGCTCATGCGTCAGCACACCCATATCAGCAAGAACATCTCCAAGCCGCTTGTCGGAGGTAGGATGAGCCAATGCCTTACTCGGCAAAGTGCGCCATTGAGTTGTAGTCATCAAGAAGCTCCTGACTTGGATAATTTACGAAATGAAAACAGGTTGAATATCTTATCCCGTACGGAATATTTATCAGAACTGCGGGGCAGAACTGCCAATACCGGTGCATTGATGCTCGCCTCAAAGTCTTCAGGAGATCGCACACGTCGATCAACCATTTCAGCCAGAAATCCCAAACCAAAGGCCAAGCTTATGCCCAAAGCTGTAGCGGCTGCCATAATCAAAGGGATTTTAGGATAAGTTGCATCAGTTGGCACTGTGGCCTCTGATATTGTGGAAATGGAGGTATTGGAAAGCTGCCCTTCCATATGCAGCTGGCCAGCACGTTGCATGACAGATTGCAACTGAGCTTGCTTTTGCGTCACTTCGTTAACCAGAACACTTAAGTTATCCTGATTGCCTTTTGTCACCATGACTTTTGCTTTTTGTGCTTCAAACGCTGCTTCAAGCTGGCGAACTTGGTCTGCGGATGCACCAACACGTCTGCTGTTTGCAAACAGATTTTGCGCTTTTTCTTGGCCAAGTCTGGCTTCCAGAGATCGCTTGTCTGACAGCAAAGCTAAATAATCGGGGTGGTTTTTACCAAGCTGAACACCTGTCGCGGCTATTTTCGCATCTGTCTTGCCAATTTCAGCGCGCAACTCTTGTTCGGCCGCATTGCCAGTACCCGCACTGTTTTGCGCATCGCTGATTTTTGCTGTCGCCATCGCCGCTTTTGCATTTGAGAGTTCAATGGCAATGCTATTGAGCTTTTCAGTTTCAACATCTTGCTGACCACTAACCTGCACGATGCCTTTGGCATTCTGAGCTGTCGTGAGGCGTTTTTGAGCCGCCACAACCTGGGCCCTAAGTTCAGTGACCTGCTGATCAAACCATTTCGCTGTTCTTTGCGATGGATCGACCCTGAGGGCCAAAACAGTATCAATATAGACTTCTCTAAAAGTATTGACCACCACTGTCGCAAATTTTGCATCCGGAGATTTATAGCTGAGTGATATGATATTAGTTCCCATTGTATCTGCTATGGTCAGATCTGTTTCCAAAGCATCGCCAATCCAGGTTCGAACATCGCCTTGTCCGCCGTGTTGTAAAAACTGACTAAGCCAATATTGATCTGTGTCCAAACTCAGCCTTCTGACCACCTCGCGCGAAATGCGATCGCTTGCAATAACTGTTTCCTGGGTTTTGACATAATTGCGATCCGTCGAAGAGGCTTCACCGGTCACTGGATTAGGATCACTGGAATTAACCAGCAATGTTGTAAGGGGTTCATATTTCTTTGGAAGTACAAAACAAATCAGCCCGGCCAGCAACAAGGTAGTTAAAAAAGCCAGCATCATTATCCAGAGGCGAGCCTTAAAAATCAACAGTATGTACTTTAAACTCATAGGGGCATCCTAATGTGCTGGTAATTTAATTATTATAAAAATTGACGACTTAAAAAATACGTTCCTTGAAAATGATGACATCATTTTCCTGTACCAGAGTATCTTTGTCAGCCTTCACAAGACTGATATTTTTATCACGTCCTTGCCGCCTTATCGTAACACCGTTTTCTGTGCCAGCAGGTGTTAGACCACCGCTCATCGCCAGCGCCTGATGCACAGTTAAATTTGTAACCAGTCGGAAATTTCCAGAGCGTGCAACAGCACCAAGCACATAAAAATTTGCAGCTTTAGGGACATAGATAACATCACCATTTTGAACGACCATATTGGTGCTTCCGCCGTCCTGATTGAATAACTTGGCGACCTCTATGCGTTTTAACTCAGCAGTGCCGTCAGCTTTGCTTCTGGTGATTTGAATGTAATCACCACCGTCTTCTGCAATGCCACCAACGCGTGCCAGAATTTCGGTCAATGTGGTTGTCCTGTCGAGCACTATGAGGCCAGGCAAACCAACGCGGCCAAGCACTGAAATTTTCTGACTATCAAAATTGGCGATGTCCACCCTGACGATGGGATCTTTAACGAAGTCACCCTTTTTGAGCATTTGTTCGACAAGGCGCTCGGATTGGATAATGGTTTGCCCTCCAATTTGCACACGGCCAATGAGCGGCATCAGCACAGAGTTGTCTACATTGACACGTGATTTGCTTGCCAGCTCTGGCCTGCTGAACACGGTGATATCAACGGTATCGCCGGCACCAATAACATAGGGCTGCTGTTCAGTAACAGCTGCTGTGGCAGGTATAAAAATGAGGGCGCTCAACCCAATCAACATAGAAAAGAGAGCATGGAGAATTTTGATCACGCTTATGATAGTCCTTATTTATTTTATATATCTTGAATAATTTAATCACATTAAATTACAGTTATAATACTATAATCTAATTCTCAACAGACATATGGTACTTCCATTATATAGCACAAATTAGGTTGAATTCATAGCTAAATTTAACCAAAAATACCTTTTTAAATAGGGTTGGGTGAGATTATGCAATGAATCAGGCCGCCCAGAGCTTGGGCGACCTGATAATCATCACATCATAACGTTTTGTTCAGACAATCATCATCTGTGAAAGCCCCAAATCATGATGAAAGTATGAGCCGAGATCGAAGTGATGGTCCATCTGGAAATTGGCTATTTTAGGAATAATGTGGTCACTCGTTGCAGCCTGATCACCTTGCTGTCCATTAATGACGGCCAAACTGTTGTGGACATCTGCAGTCTGAAGCGCTGCAACCGTTACAAAAGCGCTGGAAGCGGTTTTTGCACTGGCTGAAACAATAGGATCCGCTGTAATGGCATTCGCGATGGAACGTCCCGGTGGCACCACCGCTTGTACAATGTGTAGATTATCAATCTGTCCCATAAAATGATTGCCAAAACTGTTGCCGCCAAGGGTCACATCCTGAGTGCCCGAAGTTGCAATTTGTCCAGTTAAACCATCCACATGACCAACCGATTTACCGTCAAGGTAAGCTATGGCCGATCCTGTCGATGAATCATATGTCAAGGCAACATTATGCCAGGCACCATCTCGAACATTGATTCCAGTCGCTGTAATGTCAGCCTGCGCACCCGTGGATGTTGTCAAGCTGAATACAAGATCATTATTATGCAGAAAAACAGAATACACTTTGTGATTGTCGAGTAGAAATTCACTGGCGATTGTAGCACTCGCCTTAAAATTCAAGGCGACTGTAAGTTCTTTCATCCCATAAAAGTGCGAATGATCACCCAAGTCTATATAGCCGCCAGTAAAATCTGCAACGCCGTTGTGAATGGTTACACTGCCCGATATGTGCGCTGTATTTTCTTGTGCGGCTGTTTCAATAACAGTTCGCGCTGTATCATGGGCGCTGTGATAAAGCTGTATCACCGGCAAGCCTATATTGAGAGCGTTGCTGCCCACAGCATTGAAATTCATATCAGCAACGACTGGGCTTTCAACCAACACAATTTGTTTGGTCGTCGAAACTTCTCCATTTGAAGATACACTCAAACTGACATCATACGCACCGGTTTTGGAAAATATATGATCAACAATCTTACCTGTTGCTGTTGTGCCATCACCAAAATTCCATTGGTATACAGCATTTGGCGATGTAACTTTACCAAGGGCATTAGCTGAGAATGAAGCGTCGAACGAGGCTTTGAGGCCGTTGTGTGTACCATCGTTGGTTGTCGTGACGATAAGAGCCTGTAAATGTGATGGTGCATTATCATAAGACACGGCCCCAGGCACTGTTATGCTACTTGATGACCGTGCTGTATGACCCCCAGCCTGAAAGGTTGGCAGTGTCGCAAAGCTTTCTCTTGTTGCATCACTCCCTGCAAATCCATTTATAAACACTTTCGCATAATAATTGGGTAGGCTGGGATTGTCGTACTGCACTGTCAAATTATTGATGTCTGTTGTGTGTGTGGCACCGCTGTGGGAAAGTGCCTTAGTGGTGATGTTATTCTCAACGATGATATTGTTTGTATTTGTAAGTCTTATTCCAGGGTCATGCGGGCCGCCCGGAGCGCCAACAAGTGTGTTGTTCCGCACCGTGCTGTTGGTAACATTACCAAGTGCTATTCCATTCACATCAGAGCTGTAAATGACGTTATTTTCAATCAAGAAATCTGAATAATGTGCAACACCGGGAGCATGATGCGCCAGAGCCTGAACAAAAATACCTTGAATTTGACCTGTAGAGTTTCCCGGCAAAAATGTATTTCCACGTACAATATTTCCGGTAAAAGTAGATGTTGTGTTGGAAAGCCAAAATTGCAAACAGTCAGGATGGTCTTGATTAACTTTGCCACTGCCCCAATTGGGATGAAAATTTGAAAAGCTGTTATTTTCAACTAGTGTGTTGCTGGCGTTGGAAAAGTCGGCCCCATCGCTTCTCAAATCATGAAAATTATTTTTTGTAATGATGGTGTTGCTGCCATTTAAAACCTGCAACCCAAAGTGGCCATCGTGCAGGTTGGAGTTATTAAGTGTAAAATTATTCGAATCACGCACTAAAATCAGCTTCCCATCATTCAAGTAATTACCATCCATACTGCCATGCAATTCTGCATTGGTCACTGTTATATGATCTGAGTTACTGATGATGACGGCTGAATCAAACACTGATGCCGCAGGACTAGATGTGTGATTTACGGCTATGCCATCAAAAATAATATTACTGCTGTGTTGAACAGCAATGTTGGCAAATGTCGCCCCAAGCGCTGCAGCGGATTTTATTGTGACAGTTGAGGTGAAATTCAAATCCTTCAAAACCAGGTCTGAATAAGTTCCCGTATCCAGGATTATGGTCTCTCCTCCTTTTGCATGACCAAGGGCATTTACCAAATCATTGGTCGAACCTACGTGAATGATCGCAGGTGATGCAGCGGCAGCAGATGCCGATTGACTTGAAAAATAAGGCACAGCGCTTGCGCTGCCCGAAGCACTGATTTGATCAGCCATGGCTGCTTTCCAACCGTTGAGTGTGTTTGTAAGTATCATTATTTAGCTCCAGCCTGAGAATTTTTTTATTATCATTACGTGCCGGTTTTATCGGTTCACATAACGGTGCTTTGATTATGACACAAAAACATTAATAAACATTTAAACGAAATATTTGTTTTGGGAAGAAGATGAGGACGTGGGTCAACTCACGAAAACTGTTTACAACTTGCAAAATATCGAAAGAAAAATAATACATCGATGAGCAATATAAATTAACACACTTAAAGGATTAATAAAGCTGTGTATTAACTGATTGTTTTATTAAGTTTTTTTTACTTAAATTAACTGTTAACACAAAATACATGAACCAAAGCTGAACGAAACCAGGAATTTGCACACTAAATTTGATAAAACCCTACCCCTAATACAAGAAGCGCAAAGGCTAATATATGTCAGTCATTCCAGCGAAAACCGGGGTGACAAGGTTGAGTCAGCGCTAAGGCTTTTGATATTAAACCAAAAGCCATTGAAAACCACCCATCATCGTCATCGCCAACGCTTGATTGGCAGTTTCTGGCGACTGGGAACCAGTAACAAAAGTGTGCATTAAAGTCTGAGGTCCCTGCTCAAGAGGCGAAAATGACGAGTCACGACTAAAGACGCTTAGTATGAATGTTAAACGCTTGGGTATGACATTACGCAACAAAAAAGGGCCCATCTTTCGATGAGCCCTTTTTGAGAAGTATCTGTATAATACTATGCAGTCTGCATAAGACTATTGCGTGAACGCAGGCCGTAGCCAGCCACACCAAAACCAAGAAGCATCATCAACCATGTTGAAGCTTCAGGAACTGTTGATGTAAATTTTGCAATTATGAATAGATCATCATGGTTGCCGTCTGGATTGGTTCCCACTTGATCGTCATAACCAAACCCAAGAATGCCGTGCTGAGTGCGAATGCTGTTTGTACCACCATTGAAGAACACACCAAAACCTGAAGTGTTCAAGCTGCCGTTAGAACCAGGTGTGTGCTGCGAAGAGAAGCTTATCAATGTGGAAAGGTCAGTACCAGCTGCCACTGCCACAGTGCCTATATTAAGCATTGTTGACAAATTTAAAGGATCTTTACCAGCAGGTGAATTGCTGTTTGTCCAGCTAGCATAGCCTTCACGGTAACGGTTTGCCGGATTTGTGTGGCTGTAAATAGTGGAACCGTTGAGGATAAAATTATCTTTATACTTTGCTTCTGAACCTAATGCATAAAAAGTGAGAAAACCCTTGGTTGTCGCCTTAATGCCAACATTTGTTGCCCAATTGTTGAATTGGAGATCACCTGAAGAATTTGCAAATACATTTTTGAAATCGTTTTTAGGTGAAATCTGGCCAGCATGTACCACTGAACTTGGGTCCGTCGTTATAAACAAACGCGCCTGAGCGGTTTGTGTGAGTGCTGTGGCAGCTAAAACTGCTGCCATCAATGTTATTTTCATTTGGTAGTCCCTTTCGAATTATTGTGTTTAAACGTGATGACAATTATTATTTTAACTAACCCCGAGCTGCACATTTACATTGTGCTTAAGAAAGTATTAATCCAAATAAATTTCAAAATCAAGCAGATTATGTTTATTTGCAATGTGTTAACCAAATTATTTTGTTCCATAATGATACAAATAAAAAATTATTGAGTATATATAACGACGTATGTCTTTAGGTTGCTCAACACGTGTGATTTTAAATCCATACAAAACGCTACAAAATATGACATTCGTGTGACGACACAAAAAAGGTGTTGACCGCTAATATTCAAGCGGAATAATAAATATTACTATTAATTCTTTATAACACTATGATTTTTATTGTATTTACACCGAATCGCACAAAATCACATAAAAAGCAAAGTCAGGATTTTGAAAAGTATATTGTATTGAAGATGTACGAATTAATTTTTTCAAAAATGCGCCATCGCCCATCGAAAGTGATAGTACGACCTTCTCCATCGCATCTGTTTTAATAGGCCTTTCAAAGAGATGCACATAATTGTTTTGTAACATTTCTATAGTGAAATGCTCGTCACTCGATGCAAAGGTATAGGCTGCCGCGCTAATGACGCCTTTAATAACTTGATCTTTGTCATTTATCATCAATTCAGCATATAAATCATGAAATTCTGCTGAGAATTCACTGCTTAATTGCAGGCAGGCTTGCTTTATATGCTGCAATTGTACCACCGTTTCGTTAGCCTCAATAGCGTTTCGACAGCTGTAAAGGGCGAGCAACCTGGCATAATAAGGTGAGCCCGCAGTTTTAAATATAATGTCTTTTTCAGCCTCATCCGTATAAGTTAGCTGAGATGGTCGTGCTCCCAGCATTAAAATTTCACTAACTTCCTTGTTATTCATGCGTGTGACAGGAATACCAACTACGTTACGGCGGATTGAAGGGTGGTATCCCAACAATTGGTCTAGGTTGTGCGCGACACCTAAAATCACCATGCTCACGCGAGCCCCACGGTCTGATAGGTTTTTCAAGAGTTCAGCTAACTGATTACGAAAAAGGTCGCTGGTTACGCGGTCATATTCATCAATAAACATGATAACGCGCGTGTTTGTGAGCAATGACAGAACATCTGATAACTCACGCGGCCCAAAATCCGATGACGGCAACAAACTGTCAAAATTCCCTTCAGATTCAGCTGTTGTTGAACTCAGTGTAATAGATCGGCTAAATCGCATTGGTATTTGTGATAAATAAGATCTGAACAGGCTTGAAAATGAAGCATGTGCCCCTGGTGCATCCAGCAATACAATGTAACCGGAATTCTGAGCAATTTGCGCAAAAATATTTATCAGTGATGTTTTACCAAGCCCGCGCTTGCCATACAGCACCACGTGAGATCTCTCTTCTTCTATGGCACTGATCAAGCGTTTCAATTGCTGTGTTCTGCCAACAAAATAAGATGTTGATGTCACGGGTTGTGAAGGCACGAAAGCATCGCGCAGTGCCATACGCCTTCGTATGTTGTCCGCATTGCTGTTTGCATCAATGCGTCCATTGGCACTGCTTTGAAAGCTTGGCAAGGCTGGATTGACAGAGTGGGTAAACGTTTTATTCAGCAAACTGCCAGTAATATTTTCAAATGCTGGCAAAGTAGTTTCCGTATCTGCTGCATGAATTTGATTGATTGTGCTGCTAGCTTCTGTTTGTGAATGCGCCGCTTTGTTAGCGTCGATAAAAAGACCTTCAACATGGTTGGGGTTATCTTTTTTTGAAAGGTCATCAGGCTTTAAAAACCCTGCAATTTGCTTAAAAAAATTCAATATACTTATCCCATCCACACTCAAACTATTAGTAGTTTTTTAGTACGCATTCTCGGCCTTGATCACAGACATAAATGTTTTGATCATAATCATAATATCAAACCATACCGACCAATTGTCTATATAATATAAATCATGCTCAACGCGTTTGATAAGCTTGTCTTCAGTGTCGGTTTCCCCACGATAGCCGTTAACTTGGGCCCAGCCGGTTATCCCTGGCTTTACCCTGTGACGAGAGGCGTAATTGTGGATTATAGTGTGGAATTCTTTACCAGCAGCCTTGGTTGAAGGGGCATGAGGTCTTGGTCCTACAATCGACATTTCGCCCTTTAGCACATTAAAAATTTGAGGTAATTCATCCAGGCTTGTACGCCTCAGAAACGCCCCGGACCGCGTTATTCTGGGATCTCGCTTTGTAGCCTGCGTAATATCGGTGGTTTCACACAAATCTGTCCGCATGCTTCTAAACTTCCACACCAGAATTGGCTTGTGATTAAAGCCTTCGCGCAACTGACGAAAAAATACCGGACCCGGCGTATCCATTTTCACGACAATCGCAATGATAAGCATTATTGGTGACAGAATAATCGCAATGAATATTCCAAGAATTGTATCTTCAAGTAGTTTAATAACATATGAGAGGCCAGAAATCGGTCTATCAAACAAATTGAATACCGGCAGCCCACCCAGCATGGATACAGTTTTGTTTATATAGGCAAAGCCAACCAGATCTGACGCCAGCCTGATTTTAACCGGTGCCATCGCCAACACGCTCACGACATCATTTATGCGTTTGTGGGCATACCAAGGCAAAGCAATCATAACCTGATCTACTTCACTCCGCTTGATCATTGCCATGAGACTATCCAGACCGCCAATGACTGGCATACCATCAATTCTGGGAGCCAACCGGTCTCGCCTGTCATCGATGAAACCTAATAGATTAATCGTCAGTTTTTTATTTGATTGCAGAAATTGCGATAATTGCTGGCCTTGATCGCCAGCACCAACGATTACCGTTCTCGTATCAAATCGTCCCAATCGCCTCATTTTTGTCAGTTGCGTATGAACAGCAACACGCAGCAAAAGCGATACCACCAAGGCCGTACCAAACCATCCTATAAACCATAATCTTGAATAATTTTCATTAATTTTCAATGCCGCACCAATTGATGCCAGCACCAATGCAGAACTGATAAGCGAAAAAATGAGTTGTTTGCTTGCCGCCATATAGTCGAAACGTGTCATCGGATCATATGTACCAAGCCTGCCTGCTATAAACGCAAACAGTAAAGTGCCAAGCATTAAAGCTGTTACATGGTTCGATAGCTGTGCCTCCGAGATGCTGTTACCACGCAATATGATCCAGAGTATCCCGCCAATTAACATAGAGAGTATGTCAACGGCTCTGAACAGCCCGTCTATAATCATAACCGGGGCGGCAGCAGGAACAACTATTTTGCTTCCAGTCGTGTCCTCTGCTGGTTTCAATGAACGATTTACGTCTAACATTCGAAATAAATCTCAATCTTATTTTTATTAATCAAACACAAAGCATGATTATTTTATATTATTTAATATAAACAAACAAAAAATTAAATACACATTAAGCACTCTCTCATCTAAACTCATAAAATAGCATTTTAAACACGACTATTGTTTAGATACTGATAATTACAGATTAACGTCAAAAAATTTAATATCAAGAAATTAACAATTTAGGTTATTTTTAGTGTATATCAAACATATAGAAACTACAACCTTTGGTTGATCAGTATAGCATTTGCAAAATATTATATATACTAGGAGAGTGAAGTTGTTGAGATTTATAAAATAAAACAGGTTTAATTAAGTTTGTTATGGGTGGCTCAGAATTATGAATACAGTTTATGATGGTGTAGCCGTTTTGCTATTTGCCGTGATTGTTGCCCTTTATTTTTACAATCAGAACCACAAAGAGCAACAGATTGTTCTTTATGTGGGTGCTGGGGCTGCATGCGGTTTGGCAAATTATATTGGCAATAGTGGCTATGGTTTGGGCGCACTTATAATCACTATAGGAATTGCTTTTTTCATATATCAATATTTGTGGCCAAGAGAGTGATACTTAAGCATAAGAAAACTGATGACCATTACTTGTAAGCTTTGACTTGCCTTGCTTTGTTTGAGTATATTTCTAGAATTAACGCACCACCGCATATGATAAAAACAGGCATTATTGCCATTATGATTTTTAGCATCAATGTGACTTCAAAAGATTGAATAACGGTCGCCAAAAACCAGAAAATACCAAGCGCTGCAAGCATAAATATTATTCGGCTGTCTTCTTTCATGATGATCTTCCTGTGCACGCCAAGCTGTGTGAAAAGGCCTATTGTTTCACCTGCCATTAAACAATAGGCAACGGTTACCAAACTGTAATGCCGAAAGGCCAAAAAGCTGCCCACGCACAAACCCACCAATCTTGTCATGTTCACAAGTGGAATAACTTTTGTTTTCGCATGTGCCATCAAGCTGCTCATAGTCCAGGTGCGAATAATGTTGATACTTTGGGGAATAACCAATGCCGCAATCAGTCTTGGATCCGGGTGATAGGCTTTGCCGTATATCAAGCGCACCGCATCACTGCCGAGGCTAATCACCGGAAAGCTGATGGCAGCAGCTGCACAAATGGTCGCCATGCCGAGTTGGCGATGCCGTGTTGCATAAAGCTCAGGGTCGGTCCGGCTGCGACTCAGTATAGGCAATGATAACGTCAATAATATTCTGTTAATCACCGCCTGTGGTCCTGAAATCAATTGCAGGCTTGCCCCATATATGGCTAATACCCGAGGCGAATATGCCATTCCAACCATTGGCCGATCGCCTTGGCCAGCCAGATAAATAATAAAATTATTAAACAGAAGTGGTGCACCGAAATGGTAGACCTCGCGACCAAGCACTGGTTGCCATTTTGGACGATAGGGTTGATCCGCCATAATATGACTGGCAATACATCCAGCTGCTGCATTTGCTATCAGTGCCCATGTCATGGCCCAGTAGCTTTTCAAAAGCAGCCCGACAACAAGAGCAACGATCAAATCAGCCGTGAATCTGGACAATTCAATCACCAGTTCGCCTTTAAAGTTCATTTGGCGTTGACGAAATTTATAGTCCGTGTGGGTTGCGCAGCGTAACAGTACAACCACAGCAATTGCGGCTATGGCCCCCGTGGCTGCCGGCACTTTAATGGCGTGCGCCAGAAACGGCGATGCGACAATAATAATAAGACCGACAACAACACCTGTTGCAAGCCTCAAGAAATGCACGACCCCCTGAGAGGCTTGTCTATCCTTAACGTCCGATTGAATCAGAAATTTATCCCAGCCAAGATCACTGAGCAAATCCGCAGCGGCCGATATGGCTTGAATAAAAACGGCCACACCATAAAGGTCAGGACCAATAAGCTTTGCGATACTCACATTGCGCAAAAGCAAAAAGACAACACCCACCGAGCTGCCCGAAACCAAAGCAAATTTCGCCAAACCGCTTTTTGAAAAGAGCGCCATAATGCCCAGTCTTGTCCGTCGCTATTTTAAAGAAAAGGCGCGTTATCGTTTGTAAGATTTATTTTTTGTCTAGCGCGGGGGTTTTTGCAACGACTGATGGATCAATGGGCATATCTTTGAACTCACCCATGAATTCAATTTTACTATCTGCAATAAGCTTTTTACTCAGTGTCTCAATGAATTTACCTTGATTTTGGACATGTAAAACACGCCGCGCCTCTGTTTTAGCATCATCACCAACGAGAGGATCGGACTGCCGCTCTTCAACAACGTTAACAACACTGTAAGGGCCAGATTGCAATACAAAAATATCCTGGCTGGGCGCTTTGGCAACGTAGGATTGCACAGTCGCTGGCAAAGAGCCAATTGGGCCGCTGGTTTTATTCGTTTTAAAAGCCACGTTCTTTGCTTTTAAATAATTGGCAATCACACTAAGCGTGTTGGGCTCATGCTTGTCATTCTGGGTTTCCATAAATGTTTTCACATCCCCGATTAAGGAGGCGGCAGGAAACTGTATTTGACTGAGAAATATAACCTGGCGCTGGGAAAACTGTTCGGGGTGAGCGGCAATATATTTTTCGACATCGGCCGGTGCTGGGTCTGGTATTTGCGCTAACTTCGAACCCATGAAAGCTTTGGCAAGCGTTCCTGTTTTCGCACGTTCAAGTTCAAGTAAAACGTCAGGTTGATGATCAAGTTTATTGTCTATGGCTTTTTCTTCTAATAATTTTTGCCCGACAAGCTGACGCGCTAAAGTTTGGCGTACCGACGCTTTTTCATTTTCAGGAATATTTGGCAGATGATTGAATTCATAATTCAGTTCATGAACCGTAATTTCTTGTCCATTCACTTTGGCAATGACCTGGCCTGCTGGTGCAGGCGATTTTTTGTCGCTTTTATCACCGCAGGTTGATACGCTCATAGTCAATATAGCGCAGAGGCCAAATGTCATTGACCAATGTCTGCCGTGCAATTTTGCTGCATTACCCGTCTTGTGCATCTCTAAAATCCTTTAAAAACAATGAGAATTGTAATATTACATACTAAATTAAAACTTTAATGGTCGAAAAATAGCAAAAAATCAATTGGCACATAGCGGTAAATTAAATAATTATGAGTTATCATGATTGCTTGAATGGTAAAAACACCAATTGAGAAAATTTGAAAACACGTTTAATGATAATTAAAGTCAATATTTTGATGTAGTGTATATAGGACTGCTTCGATAATCTTTCCGAACAAGAGATAATTTCAATTATGCTGCGCAAAACATTATTTGTAACTGCCCTCATGTGTTGCGAGACCTATTCCGTTGCAGCGCTGGCTAATAAATTCAGCGCCACAGCTGACGTGGATATGGCATACGACGACAATTACTTTAAGCGCCAAAACGTTGCCTCCCTACAGCCAGGTCTTAGTTTGAATGAATTCAGTATTTTGCCTAGTTTGGCGTTGGAATATGAGCATTTACTAGGTAACCAATCCGCTTATGCTGATGCAAAAATAGGCCATAAATTTTTATTGCTCAATACAGGCTTTAGCGTGACTCAAGTACGAGCCGACACCGGCCTTCGCTATAATCTAGGAAGTGCATGTCATGGTGATATCGGTGGTGTTTATACGCGCGGCGAAAGTGCTTTC
The DNA here is from genome assembly GCA_025362295.1 of Sphingomonadales bacterium. GTDB lineage: Bacteria > Pseudomonadota > Alphaproteobacteria > Sphingomonadales > Sphingomonadaceae > JANYGX01. The sequence goes on from JANYGX010000005.1 coordinate 35,362, forward strand.
GAGGAAAACCTGGATGTATTAAAAAACATCAAGTCTGACTATGCCGTCAGGTTGAACAGCAACAGTTGTAATCTTGGCCCTCGACTAAGCATCAGCTTGACAGGAGGCTATGAAACTATCGGCAATGATACAAAAAACAGCCGTCGAGCAAACCTTAATAGCTATGACATCGAGGGCAGCACAACATACAGCAACCCTGTGCTCGGGAATTTTACCCTTGGGGGCGGCTACAGCCACAATCTGTATCCCAATCGTTTTGCCACACCAATATCCAGTCAGGCTGATAAAAATAGTATAATAACAGGCTTTTTAGGGTTTCACCGCGAACGTGGTGGCCGGTTGGTTTTTGATATTAAAGCCGGCATCACCAAGCTCAATACACCCGTTAATGTGCCGAGTTTCCTTGGTTTTACGGGTAGTGTTGATATTGATTGGAAGCCTTCATCTTTTCTGGAAATCCACCCCGTTATTTTCAAACGCGTTACGCCTTCTACTGAAAGTATATCAAATAGCATCCGGGAAAAAGGGGCCGATTTTGATCTGACCTATACATCATCTTCTAGGTTGTCTTTTGTATCAAGCAACAAGATTACAAACAGAGTACAATCACGACAGGTTTTTGGTCCCTTACTGCAAAATTTTACGTTCAGGCCTGAAATAACGACACTTTATGCAACCAATTTAAAAGCTGTCTACCAATTTGGACTGTCTACAACCCTAAGCCTTGGTGGAACGTACGCGAAACGAACATCCGCTTTGGCGGACCGAAATTATTCAAGTAAAAAAGTCATGTTTGAAATTAGTTTCAAGCGATAGCGCTTAAAATCATTTCGCCGCCATTGTTTTTTCATTTATTCTGAATTAACCTTAAGTGTGATATGCAAGGCGGGAATGAAATAAAAAAATAGCAACTCGGTCTTGTAATCGGGTGCACTGCAAGGAAGCTGTTGTGGATCAACCAAATATGACATCGAAACTGAATGAGCCGCACCCAAGCGAACTGTTAGAATTTTTATCTATTGCCTCAAAGAAGGTCATGTGGATTGCTGGTGGCTTTTCAGCAGCCATCAATATCCTGCAGTTTACATTGCCGCTTTACATGATGCAGGTGTTTGACAAAGTTTTGCCAAGCGGGAATTTCAGTACCCTGGGTTTATTAACGGCTATTGCCATTGCGGCACTCGCCGCCAATATTATTCTGGAAATTATTCGCCAGCAGATGATGATTCGGCTTGGCAGCTGGCTAGAAGCCCGCCTTTCCGTGGAATTGTTTGAAGCCGTTTTTTTAAATACCAATGCACCTGCTGATATCCGTGAGCGTGCTTTTGGTGACATCAATCTTATTCGCAGCTTTATTGCCAGCCCGCTGATCCAAAGTTTTTTTGATTCGCCTTTTGTGCTGCTCTATATTGCCGTCATCGCTATGTTGCATTGGAGCATTGCTCTGCTCACCCTTGCGGGAGCCATCGTTTTGTTTGCCATTGCTGTGCATTACGAAAAATCCAGTTCATCGATTGAGAACAAGGCAAGCGTCGCAACTTCTGTTGCCAACACCACATTGCATGGTGCCCGCAGCGAAGCGGATGTGGTGCTCTCCATGAACCTGATGACCCCCTTGCGCCAACGCTGGCTTGATCAGCAACTCAAAGTCATTGCCTGGCGCGATTATGCCAGCACGCACAGCACGACGATCGTGTCTTTGTTCAAGGGCTTTCGGATGATTTTGCAGCTGGCGGCCCTTGGCCTTGGCGCTATTCTTGCCACGCACGGCTCCATAACAACCGGCGGTATGTTGGCAGCCTCTATTATTGCCGCGCGTGCGCTCGCGCCGATCGAACAGTCTGTATCCAGCTGGAAGCAGTACATAGCAGTGCGAGGAGCTTACAGCAGACTTGAAAAATTGCTGAACTATCAATCAGTGCCGACTGGCAAACTCGCGAATGATGATGAGGCAAACCGCACTGGTCTTGATGTGGAAAATGTATCTCTCAATTTGCCACATCACAAGGAGCCGTTGCTGAACAATATCAGTTTTAGGTTAGAGCCTGGCAAACTGGTCGCCGTGGTCGGACCAACCGGCTGTGGTAAATCCTTGCTTGCACAAGCGCTGGTTGGTTTGCACATGCCAAGCACCGGCGCGCTGATTTTCAACGGTAGCTTGATGGGCTCACTCACGCTCAACCCTTTGGGCGGCAATGATCATCTTGGTTATCTCTCGCAAACACCGCGCTTGCAACCAGGTTCGATTGCCCAGAATATTGCTCGCTTTGAAGATGAGCCATCGGCTCAAGCCATAGTTCTGGCGGCACGGCTCGCTGGCTGCAACAGCATGATCCAGCGCCTGCCGCAAGGCTATGAGGAAACCATCAGCCTGCCGGGCAGCATACAGTTTTCAAGTGGCCAGATTCAACAAATCGCCCTGGCGCGGGCACTTTATGCGAAGCCAAAACTTGTGGTTCTGGACGAACCTCTACGTAACCTCGATGCCGAATCGCAAAGCCATGTGATTGACGCCCTGTCGTCAGTCGCAAGCGATGGTGCCTCCGTTATTGTGATGACCCATAACCCTCGCCTGTTATCACGCGCAGACTGGATTATAGTGTTGGCGAATGGCAGCATCGCCTTGCAGGGGCCACGTTCCGTAATTCTTGCGCATTTGATGGGCGAGGCCAGCATGCCGGACACAGCCAATGCCATTCGCTGGAACCAGCGCATTGAACGGGAGGCCACCTCATGAACACTTCTGGCACACAAGCGCAAGATTTAACACAGGGCTTTGCTGATGCTCTGCCTGAGAACACAAATGCACGCCCGGTAAAGATTTCCCCCAGCATCAGCCGTATTCGGGCTCAAGAAGCCCCTTATATGGATGATCTGGTGCGCAAGGGCATATGGGCAACCGTGCTGTTTTTTGGCACGCTGTTGATATGGTCGCTATGGGCACCGCTTACACTGGGTGTGCATGCCACGGGCACAGTGGCTGTCAAAGGTAACATCAAAACAGTGCAACATCTTGAAGGCGGCATTGTTGAAGCCGTGCTCGTACAGAATGGTCAGCGTGTGCGCACTGGTGCTTTGCTTTTACAACTTGATGATAAAGCCCCGCATGCACAAGTCGAGCAGTTGCGCGATGAACTCGGTACGCTGCTTGCATTGAGATCGCGGTTGGACGCGGAACGCGCAGGCACAAACAACATCAGTTTTGATCAGCGGCTGGCCACACTTGAACTGCCGTCCGGCAAACTTGAAATTTTGAAACGTGAACAGCGCGATGCGCTGGCTACACGACGTCTGGCGCGTGGTGGTGAAAAGAATATATTGGCATCTAAGGCGCAAGATGTGAGTGCCAGCCGCGCGGATACCGAACATCAATTGGCAGGCATGCAGCGCCAGCTTGATAATCTCGATCAGGAAGTTTTAGTCGCTCAAGAGCTGTTCGATAAAGGCCTTGAGCGCAAGCCACATTTGCTTGGCTTGCAGCGTCAGCGTGAGGCTATGCTGCTACAAGTGTCGGAACTGCACGCCAAGGCTGCCTCAGGCAATGAAAACCTTGCGCAGCTTCACATGCAAAATGGCGGTATCGATATCAAATCACGCGACGATGTGCTGAACCAGCTTACCGATATTGATGTACGCCTGGCCGACCAGTTGCCGCGCTATTATGTGGCGCGCGATACTTTGGCGCGCACACGCATAACAGCGCCGGCTGATGGTATTGTCATGAACCTTCACCAGCAGACCATTGGTGCTGTGCTGGCCCCTGGGGAACCTCTGCTTGACATAGTGCCGGAGAACAAGCCACTGCTCGCCGAAGTGCACATCAGCCTCCGCGATGTGGATAAAGTGCGCGTTGGCATGCCCAGTAAAATTTATATGAGCGGCTTTAGCCAGCGCACCACCAAGCCATTGATTGGCACTGTTGCCTATGTATCGCCCAGCAGCATGGAAGATCGCGGCAGTGGAACGCCACGCTACTATCTTGCCCAGATTTCCATTCCGCCAGCACAATGGCAAACGTTAGGCAAGGCGAAGGTTGTGCCTGGAATGCCCGTGCAAGCGCTTATCGTCGCCGGCGACCGGCCAATCATCGACACGCTGCTTGATCCATTAATGGCCGGATTTAGGAATGCGTTTACGGATTAATGTTGGAAGACACTCAAGGCACTATACCATAAGCCCTAAAAGCTAACCCACATCATCATACCAGCCTTTGCTGGAATGACGATGTAAGTAATTATCATGAGTCAATGAAAAGAGCTTCTGGTACAATACAAAATAACGTTTAACTGATTTATGATAGCCAAAGGGCTAGTCTTTAAAGCTCTTGATTTAAACCTTCACCTTCGTTTTTCTCGCGCGTGGTTTCGGCGTATCGCCGTCGTTGTCAGCGTCATCTTTCGCCCCCGGCGCCGCTGCAACAATCTCAAACGCTATCTTGTCATCTTTGAGGTACACCCTTACCTCTCCACCTCTGGTAAGCTTTCCAAACAGCAGCTCATCGGCCAGCGGTGTCTTGATCTCTTGCTGGATCAAACGGCCCATCGGCCTTGCGCCCATCTGTTTGTCATAGCCTTTTTCAGTCAGCCAGGTTTTTGCTTCATCCGTGAGTGAAATGTGCACATGACGGTCTTGCAATTGCAATTCGAGTTGCAGGATAAACTTATCAACCACGCGCGCGACAACTTCGGTAGGCAAATATTCGAACGGCACCACGGCATCAAGTCGGTTACGAAATTCCGGTGCAAACATCCGCTTAATCGCTTCCTCATCTTCACCTTCACGGCCTGATCTGCCAAAGCCGACGGCTTCCCGTGCCATATCCTGGGCACCGGCGTTGGTGGTCATGATGAGCACGACGTTACGAAAATCGACAGTCTTGCCATGGTGGTCCGTCAACTTGCCATTGTCCATCACCTGCAACAGAATATTGAAGAGATCGGGATGGGCTTTTTCAATTTCATCAAGCAACAGAACCTGGTGCGGCTGCTGGTCAACAACATCGGTCAACTGCCCGCCTTGGTCAAAACCGACATAGCCCGGCGGTGCACCAATCAAGCGGCTGACCGAGTGCCGCTCCATATATTCGCTCATGTCAAAACGCGTGAGTGGAATGCCCATGAGTTCAGCAAGACGTTTGGCGACCTCAGTTTTGCCAACACCTGTCGGGCCAGAAAACAAATAGCAGCCAATAGGTTTTTCCGGTTCACGCAAGCCCGCGCGGCTAAGCTTGATCGCAGAACTTATGGCATCAATAGCTTTGTCCTGGCCAAACACCACGCGCTTTAAATCAGCCGGCAGGCTAGATAACAACGTTTTGTCGTCTGTTGATACTGATTTTGGCGGTATGCGTGCAATCTTGGCAACAATGGACTCAACATCCTTGACGCCAATGTTTTTCTTGCGCTTGGCTGGTGGCAACAGCATTTGTGAGGCACCAACCTCATCAATCACATCGATCGCCTTATCGGGCAACTTGCGATCGTTGATATAGCGTGCCGAAAGTTCAACAGCAGACTTGATGGCATCGTTACTGTATTTTACATGATGATGCGCTTCGTAATAGGGCTTCAGGCCATGCATAATCTTGATGGCGTCTTCGATTGTTGGTTCGTTGACATCAATCTTCTGAAAGCGCCGAAGCAGGGCACGATCTTTTTCAAAGTGTGAACGGAATTCCTTGTATGTCGTAGACCCTATGCAACGAATAGCGCCGGATGACAGCGCAGGCTTAAGAAGATTGGATGCGTCCATGGCGCCGCCGGATGTGGCACCGGCACCAATAACGGTATGAATTTCGTCGATAAACAAAATAGCATCGGGCAAAGCTTCTAGCTCTGTCACAACGGCTTTCAACCGCTCCTCAAAATCGCCCCGATAGCGCGTGCCAGCAAGCAGGGCACCCATATCAAGTGAATATATAACAGCTGGCAGCAAAACCTCCGGCACTTCACCATGAATGATTTTGCGTGCCAGTCCTTCGGCAATCGCCGTTTTGCCGACACCCGGATCCCCCACATAAAGCGGGTTATTTTTTGAGCGACGACATAAAATCTGAATAGTGCGATCAACCTCGGCTTCACGGCCAATCAGCGGATCAATCTTGCCAGTGCGCGCCTTGGCATTGAGATCAACACAGTATGACTTGAGTGCTGATTCTTGTCCCTGCTTCTTGCCTTTTTGCGCTGGTTTTTCTGTGTTCTCAGACTTGTCATCTTCGCTGGCACCGCGCACACGACGATTTTCAGATTGGCCGGTGGCCTTGGCAATACCGTGGGAAATAAACGAAACCGCATCCAGTCGGGTCATGTCCTGTTGCTGCAAAAAGTAAACCGCATGAGATTCACGTTCTGAAAACAATGCCACCAACACATTGGCGCCTGTCACTTCATCACGGCCAGACGACTGCACGTGCAAAATGGCGCGTTGCACGACACGCTGCAACCCTTGCGTTGGTGTCGCTTCCGCTTGCTCTTCGATATGAAGCGCCTGAAGTTCTGTGTTTAGATATTTATCAACTGATCTTGAAAGAGCGTCCGCGTCGACAGTACAAGCCTTCATGACAGCAAGCGCATCTTTGTCTTCGGTGAGAGCATATAAAAGATGCTCCAGCGTCGCGTATTCATGCTGGCGTTTTGTCGCATCCGCAAGCGCTCTGTGAAGGGTTTGTTCCAGCGCGTTAGAAAAAGCGGGCATAACTATAACTCCTGATCTGGGTAGCGTTCATTCTTTTTCATGTGTGCATTGCAACGGGTGCTGATGCTTGCGGGCAAAATCAACCACCTGATTGACCTTGGTTTCAGCAACTTCGTAAGTGAACACCCCACAAATGCCGACACCGCGCTGATGCACATGCAACATGACCTGTGTTGCCTCTTCCGTGGTCATCCGAAAAAACCGCTGCAAGACGTGAACAACAAATTCCATCGGCGTGTAATCGTCATTGAGCAGGAGAACTTTGTACATGGATGGTTTTTTTGTTTTTGGCTCAGCCTTGGTGAGAACACCGGTGCCGCCACGTCCGCCACGATCATCATCATTTTGCCCAGGCCCCGATTGTAGCGGTGCACGATGCAAGATTAAAAATAAGTCTGACAAGTTCATAAACTTAAAATAGGTGACAATGATTGAAAATCCAAGACCCCTTTTGTCGCTTAACCAGTTTCTTTGAACCAAAGAAAAAGCGCTGCCGGTGAGGGCAGCGCTTGATTGGCCGTGACGCGTGTTGTTTTAGCGGGCCGCTTTCATCATGCTGTCCTTTACGACAGCCGCGCGATTTTGCAGGGGCGCCATCACCTGGGTTGCAATTTTGGTAGCTGTTTCAGTTAATTGGCTTGCTTCAGCCACAAACAGGTCAGCATGGGCTTTGTACTGTGCTTTTTGCACAGCCATAAATTCTGCAGGCGTTTTTGCTGATTTGAAAGCCGCTGCGGTAGATTTCATGCCCTCGGCTGACTTCTGCATAAAATGTGCTAATGCTGACGTCATGGCTTCAAAACCGGCAACAGCTGCGTGCGCTGTTGCAACGCCTGCCTCGGTGTTTGATTTGGCATGCTTGCTCAACTCATCCACAGCTTTCAGGCTTTTGCTGATGTTTGTGCGCGCCACTTCGGCTGTTTTATCAATAGTTGCCGCTGTGGCTTTGTGGCCATCTGCGATCAGCTTTTCAGCGTGGGCTTTGTTGAAAAATTGTGGTTTTGTGTTGGTCATTTTTGGCTCCGGCTTGGTTGATCTCGTGGATGCTGGCTTTATAGAAGATTTAGCGGCAACAGTTTTGACTGTGTTACGCTTGGAAGCGGCCTTGGGAGCAGCTTTAACTTGAGCTTTTTTAGCCATGTGATGGGTTCTTTCCTATATAATTGTCGTGCTGCATTGCAACATATGGCTCAAAATGGCCACTGTCAAGCACAATTGTGCAGTGCACAAAAAATATTCAGCCGAGTAGCACGTCTCTGGCTTGATTGGCTTTGGCTGCCAGATAGTCGCTCCCGCCCTGATCCGGGTGCATTTGCCCGATAATGCGTTTATGAGCCGCCTTTATACTATCGGCATTTGCCCCTTTATCGAGGCCAAGCACAGCAAGCGCTTCCTGCTCGTCCATATCACTGGTTGATTTGATCTGATTTTTCGATTTTTCTATGTGTGTAAGACGGCTATAACGCTGCCACGCTGTAAATGACCCAGTCCAGCACGGGAGTGCCAGTAAAAGACCAAATGGTTCACGCAAGGCAAAAACAGCGCCTGCCACGGCAAGTGCCGCAGCCAGGGTCATCAACGAAGACAACAAGCCCGGCGTGGTTGATTGGTCACGCCGCCATAGATTAACGGCTACAAAAGCTCCAAGACAGGCCAGTAGCCCTATAATGGCAAAGGGCATCATGAAGTTTGAGCCATAGCGCTGTGTTCGGTCGCCATACATGGAATTTTCAGAGCCGTCACCAGATCACGCAGCTCCTGACGGGCGGCCACATGGCTCATGGTCATACTCTCACCGGTTTTAGCGACGTCTCTGAGATCAATCAAAGTCAGGCCTTTTAGGAACATTTCACGGTAGACAACCCGTTCGGACAGTCCGGGCAACACCCGGAAACCGATTCGTTTGGCAAGTTCAGTCAGTGCCGCACCAACGCGACGCATATTCTTGGCTTCCAGATGAGACAACCTAGTGCGCAAAACCACCCAGTCCACATTGCCTTTATCCCGGCGAGCCCGCTCCTGACGGCATTTCCAGATTAACTCAGCATAAAAGCTGGGCTTGATTACTTTGAATGTTTCGGGATCAATTGTGGCCAACAAATCCAAATCGACAAAGCTGTCATTCATAGGGGTGATAAGGGTATCTGCATGGCCATGCGCCTCACGGGATAACACTGAATCCCGGCCCGGACAATCGATCACGACCACCTGTGCGACTGACACCTTATCAAAAACAGCTGCAAAAGCGGCTTTATCTGTGGCTTCATCAATATCCTGAAGCACATCTATGCTCGGTACCAGCAGGTTAAGCCCGTGCTTGACGGCGAACGACTGACGATTCTCGATATAGCGCGCCAATGATTTTTGCCGACCATCCAGATCTATCGCAGCCACGCTCAGGCCAGCCTGCAAAAGGCTGACAATAATATGCATGGCTGTCGTGGATTTGCCTGATCCGCCTTTTTCATTGCCGAGCACTATTACATGTGGTTTGATCATAGACTGTATTTCTCCTTAACGCTCTTGATACACTATTGGACTTTTGCAGGGTGTTCATGGCAGTTCGCTGGTAAGAGATCAATGCCTTCGCCTGTTTCAGTTCTGATGAGAGATAACTAGCCTATGCCACATAACCTAAGCGTTGTTCGAACAGTTTCGGCCCTGAGACATCAGGTGGATGCCTGGCATGCCGGGGGCCTGAAGATAGGTCTGGTACCAACCATGGGGGCTTTGCATCGTGGGCATCTGTCGCTTGTGGAATGCGCTCGACAACATGCACAGCGCACCGTCGCCTCAATCTTTATCAATCCGCGCCAGTTTGGGCCGGGAGAAGATATTGCGCGTTATCCGCGTGATGAAGATGCTGATATTGCCTTGCTTGCAAGCGCTCACTGCGATCTGGTTTATGCACCGGATGTGAAGACCATGTACCCAGATGGTTTTGGCACCACAGTCAGTGTGGCAGGCATGAACGACTTGTGTGGCAAATCACGCCCGGGCCACTTTGACGGCGTTGCAACGATTGTTACAAAACTGCTTCTTCAAAGCAAAGCCGACGTGGCGGTTTTTGGCGAGAAGGATTTTCAACAACTTACAATGATACGACAGTTGGTGCATGATCTTAATATGGACACGCAGATCGTTGCTGCACCACTTGTGCGTGACGCGGACGGCATGGCCCTATCGTCGCGCAACACGTATTTATCAACTGCCGAAAGGCACTCTGCTGTGGCGCTGCCCACTGCCATGTTTGCCCTCAGGGATGCCTTGCGTGCCGGCGCTGATATTGCTTTTGGTCTGGATGAGGCGAGAGCCGCCATATTGGCTGGCGGCTTTTCAAAAGTGGAGTATATCACCCTACGCTACGAGCACAATTTGGGTTTGCCCACCGAGACAACGCTAGACTTAAATGCCCCACCCATGAGGTTGCTGGCGGCGGCTTATATGGGAACGACACGCTTGATTGATACGATATCAGTTTAGAATATTTTTTTACTTCTCTCCCGCAATGGAAGAGTAAATTATATCTCGCGGTAAAGTGCTTTAACTAACCACCATGGAAGACCTGCGCCACGAGCGCTGAACCACCACCTGCAGGATCGTTGCGCACAGCTTGCTCTTCATTTGCCATGGCAGAAAAAATACCATCAAGGGCTTTGGAGCTGATGAAACCACTGACATCGCCAGTGGCAAAGGGTGACGCACCCGCTTGGCCGCCACCACTAAATCCTTGAGCGAGTGACATGGCCTGGCCCACAAGACCAAGACCACCGTTTTCATTGAGTGCATTGGTGACCAGTGGCTTGAACTGTGCAAGCAATTGCGTGCTCAGTGTCGACTTCAGGAATTGCGTTGCGGCTGTTGGTCCGCCCTTGATAATAGCATTTGCATCCGCTGGGCTAAGCGATGAAATCGCCGAATTCAGCATTGGCGTGAGCCGTGTTGTTGCCACCTCGGCCACAGTATTAAACTGCTTCTCAATATTTTTTGTAATGCCCATTTGATTGAGCAGTGCCATTAACGGTGCAGCGGTTGCCGATGGGATGCCAATGCGCGCCAGCGCATTGTTCATGAAGCCGCCGGATTTTCCAAGATTGCCCAGTGCACGCGCGGCAACAATAGTAAGCAATTGCCTAATGGCGCCAATCAAATCAAGCGGGTTGTTTGTTTTACCACCAAGCGCACCCAAACCGCCTTGCTGAGATGCGCACGCCCCCAAAACAAGTAGGGTAGCCGTGCCAGTTGCCAATTGAGCCAGAACCGTTCTACGTTGCAGCATAATGTATCTCCCCGAATTCATATCTTATTTGTAACAATTACTTATCATAGACTCGGCTTTGCGCAAGCTCTTATTTTACATAGAGAAAGGTCAGGAATGCAGCCTTATTTACAAGTCGCCGCCACTGTAGCTGCTGGTTTTGCGGCAGGGCTTGTCAATGCTGTCGCTGGTGGCGGAACCCTGATTTCGTTTCCACTGCTGACTTTGCTTGGTTTGCCACCATTGACTGCAAATATTACCAACAATGTTGCATCCTGTGCCGGATATCTGGGTGGTAGCTATGCGCAGCGTCATGACCTCGCGAGGCTTGCGGACAGTTACAAACCGATCTGTATCACCGGGGCTTTGGGTGGTTTGGCGGGGGCCGTGTTGTTGCTATACTCGCCAGAAAAGGTATTTGAGTCCTTGGTACCATTCATGATTTTGGCAGCCTGTGTGTTGCTGATTTTCCAGAATGCACTGCGCGGCGCCATTGTTCATTATCAATCCCATCATGATGGCACATCGGGTTTTGGACAGCTGGCCGGCATTTTTATGACAGCGGTTTATGGTGGTTATTTCGGCGCGGGCCTCAGCATCATGCTGCTCAGCGTGCTGGCGCTGGCGCGCAGCGACGGGCTTGTACTGTTAAACGCACTGAAACAACTTCTGGCACTGGTCATTTGCTTGATGTCAGCCATTGTGTTTCTGTTTTCCGGACACATCGCATGGTTGTCCGCAACCGCTTTGGCCGTCGGCTTTCTGGGAGGCGGGCACACCGGCGGTCGCATTGCCAGCAGATTATCCGCTGGGCGATTGCGTCAGCTCGTCGTCATCTTTGGACTGACAATGGCCGCTAAATATTTTTTAGCCCTTTACGGCACACGCCCATAGCTGTCCTCAAACCGCACGATATCGTCTTCGCCCAGATATGGTCCACACTGAACTTCAATCAGGTCAAGCGGCATATGGCCAGGGTTTTCCAACCGGTGGACTGTCCCGACCGGAATGTAGGTGGACTGGTTTTCCTGTAGCAGAAAAACGTCTTCACCAAGCGTAACTTTAGCCGTGCCACGGACGACAACCCAATGCTCGGAACGGTGATGGTGCATCTGGAGAGAAAGCTTTGCACCGGGATTGACCACAATGCGCTTGGTCTGAAATCGTTCTCCCAAATCAGTTGTCTGGTACGTGCCCCATGGCCGGTGTACGACCGAGTGAAATTTATGGAGTTCCCGACCATCCGCTTTCAGGGCATCGACCGCCAGCTTGACATCTTGCGCACGCTCGCGTGGTGCCACCAGTACGGCATCGCGCGTGGCAACTATAATCATATCCTTAAGGCCAATGGCGGCGACTGTCGCGCCGTCTTCCGAACGCATCAGGCTGTTCTGGCAGTCAATGGCTTTTATGTCGCCAACACTGAGATTACCCGCAGCGTCCTTGGTGCCGATATCCCAAAGCGAATCCCACGATCCAACGTCTGACCAACCCATATCAACGGGCACAACACAAGCTTTGTCTGTTTTTTCCATAACGGCATAATCAATTGAGATATTGGGCGAACCTTTAAACTCTAACGCAGCAGGTCGAATAAAGTTTCCATCGGTGCTGGCGTTTTCCATAGCGTGCCCTACAGCCTTGGCCACGGCTGATGCATGGTGCGTTAAGGCAGCAAGATACGCCCTGGCACCAAGCAGGAATATACCGCTGTTCCATACATAGCTGCCATCAACCACATAACCGGTTGCCGTTGCCATATCCGGTTTTTCAACAAAGCGCAGAACGGTTTTCACGCCGTTGGTGGCTGGCATGTCACTACCCATCTGGATATAACCATACCCGGTTTGCGGGCTGCTCGGGGTGATGCCAAAGGTGGCCAGATTGCCTGCTATAACCGCCGGTAAGGCGGCATCTATGGCCGCCTGAAAAGCCGCCGGTCTGGTGATGACGTGATCGGACGGCATCACCAGCATAATGGCTTCCGGGTCTTTTTTGACCAGCCATTCAGCAGCCGTGGCAATAGCTGCCGCTGTATTGCGCCCTTCAGGCTCAAGAATGATGGCTGCTGGTGGCAGCTTGCAAGCATCAAGTTGCCGCTCAATCAGAAACCGGTGATCTTCCCCTGCCACCACAATGGGCTCATGATACCGATCCGCATCAGCGGCCCGCAGTGCGGTGACCTGCAGCATGGTTTCTTCCTGCGCCAAAGGCAGCAACTGCTTGGGATAGAGTGTGCGGGATAGCGGCCAGAGCCGGGTTCCAGACCCGCCGGAAAGCAGCACTGGCCAGATACGGGGGTGTGATGCAACAGGGTTATTCATAAACGATTTCTGTAATTTACTAAAATTATAAAGATTACGTGTGTGACATATGTATTAAAGCAACGTTTGCCAATATCAAATATCTTTGGCCAAAAATCTGACTGATTTCTCCGCATGTGCCAATCTTGCCTGACCAACTTCAACAAACCCCAAGCGATTATGAAAAGCATCGGATGCCGGGTTTGGCGGATCGCTGTTAACCTCACAGGTGATCATGGTATGCCCGCTTGATGCCGCCTTTTCAGATAACCCTGCATAAAAACGTCCGGCAAGACCTTTGCCGCGTGCCGCTGGCGAGACCACAACCCTGTCAATATAAACAAACCGCTGATAGCGTGCCTTGAACCACAGAAAATTAAAACTGTCATAATCAGCATACTGATCAAAACACATCAGGAATCCCGATGCATCAGGTGCAGTACAGCTGTAAAACGATATTGCCAGCAATTGCCCAAGCCGTTCGAGCGTCAATTTTGATAATTCAACAGCATGCGCATTGTTGAGGGATAAAAGTGCGGGCATGTTAGATTGCAGAATGTGCCTCATACTCATAACCTCATTGTATAACTGAATTTAATCTATAAAAGCATGTTATGTTCCATGTATATACCAAAACCAGCGGCATTACCTCTGCTGAAGGCTTGTGGCCGATATTAATGGCCATTTTCACGATGGCTGCCGTACATTTTGTGCTGCCATCAAACTTGCGCGCTGGGCCAGCGTGGTTGCAGATGTCTGTGCAGATAGCGCTTGTTATGCTCCTCGTCATTGCCCGAAAACAACGCAACCATAAATTGATGCACTGGTTTGGTGGCGCCACGCTGAGTGTGTCTACACTTACTCTGGTTTATTCGCTCAGCAGCATGTTCATTCTGCTGGCCGAAAAAAAAATTGAAGCCCCTGTGCTGCTGCGCTCAGGGGCGCTGCTCTGGATCAACACCGTGCTGTTGTTTGCCGCCTGGTACTGGCGACTCGATGGCGGCGGGGCGCACCAGCGTTTTCAGCATGTGACGCACCGGCAGGGTGCCTTTCTGTTCCCGCAAATGACCCTTGATACCGAAACATTGCAGCGGCTAGGCATCAAAAGCTGGCATCCTATTTTTATCGATTACCTGTTTATCGCCTTTACCAACAGCACGGCGTTTTCGCCGACTGATGTGCTGCCGCATTCACGCTGGGCCAAAGTGCTGATGATGATACAATCGCTTATTTCCCTGATCATAGTGGCCGTTCTGGCTGCTCGTGCTATTAATATTTTATAAAACTGGAACGCCGCACATGCTGAAACAAAATATAGCGCTTATCCTGCAAGGCGGTGGTGCTCTGGGCTCATATCAGGCCGGGGTTTATGAGCAGTTGCATCTTGATTTTCCTAACATTGGCTGGGTGATCGGCACATCAATCGGTGCCATTAATGGTGCGCTTATCGCCGGCAATCCACCAGAGACACGGCTCAAGCAACTGCACGGATTCTGGGCCGCGATCACCAACGATCCGCCCGACAGCCTGAGTGAATTTATGGGTTTTATGCCGTGGATGGAAATGTGGCAGCAATCATCGGAAACCGTGCGCATCATCACCCAAGGCATCCCAGGGTTTTTTAAGCCGCGCGGCATGGCAGCACTGGATATTCATGCCCCGGTTCATATTGAGGAGGCTGGTTTTTACAACCTGTCGCCGCTGCGCCAGTCGCTGGAAAAATTTGTTGATTTTGATTATCTGAACAAAGGTCACACGCGCCTTTCCGTATGTGCTGTCGATGTGGAAACCTCGCATATGATGGTGTTCGACAATCGTGGTGACTACACCATGGGGCCAGAGCATATCATGGCCAGTGGTGCGCTGCCGCCGGGGTTTCCACCGGTGGTGATTGCTGGCCGTGCCTATTGGGACGGCGGTATATTTTCGAACACGCCGCTTGAAGTTTTCCTCTCGGAAACTGAAAAACAGGATGCGTTGTGTTTCATGGTGGATTTGTGGGACCCGACAGAAGCTCTGCCGCGCACGATTGCCGAGGTGAGTGCGCGGGCCAAGACCGTGCAATATGCCAGTCGCGCCAAAGAGCAATTGATGATGCGCAAACGCCATCAGGATTTGCAGCGCGCCATTCGCGTGCTGGTCGATGAACTGCCAGCAGAGGCGCGCAAGCGAAAAGATTTGCAGGGCATTATTGAAATGGGCTGCGATCACACAATCAGCGTTGTACAGCTGATCATGAAATCCTTGCCCGGTGATGATTTTTTCAAGGACATTGATTTCAGCTCGGAGACCATAACAGCACGGTGGAATGCAGGGATGGAAGACGCCCGGCGCGCGCTGAAGCATCAGGCATGGTTGAAACCATTACCACCGCATGCTGGTTTGGTCTTGCATGAATTACAACAGGAAGACACCCAATCATGACTGAAGATGAAATCCGCCAGAATGCCTTTGCCATGCCAATGTATAATCCGGCCTACCCACCGGGGCCATACCGGTTTGTGGATCGTGAATATCTCATCATCACCTACCGCACCGATCCGGTGATACTTCAAAAAATTATTCCGGCACCTCTTAAAATGGCGGAGCCGGTGGTGAAGTTTGAGTTTATCAAAATGCCGAATTCAACCGGCTTTGGTGATTATACAGAATCTGGTCAGGTTATCCCGGTGACCTTTAATGGTGTTGCTGGTGGTTATGTGCACAGCATGTATCTTGATGATCATCCACCGATTGCCGCCGGTCGCGAGCTGTGGGGTTTTCCAAAAAAACTCGGCAACCCAGAACTGAAAGTGCACAAGGATACACTGGTCGGCACGCTCGATTACAGCGATGTGCGGGTGGCGACCGGCACGATGGGTTTCAAGCACAGGGCGCTAGACCAAAGCGTTGTCAAAACATCTCTGGAAGCACCCGCATTTTTATTGAAAATCATTCCGCATGTTGACGGTACAGCTCGAATTTGTGAGCTTGTTCAATACGCCCTCACAGATGTGACCGTTAAAGGCGCATGGACAGGTCCCGGCGCGCTCAACCTGTTTGATCACGCACTTGCCCCGGTGTTTGATTTGCCGGTGCTTGAAGTACTATCGACTGTACATATCATTGCTGATCTCACCCTCCCGCTTGGTCATGTGGTGCATGACTATCTTAACATTGTAAAATAAGGAAAACATAGCATGCAACTCAAAGATAAAGTCGCCATCATCACCGGTGCTGCCAGTGGCATAGGCAAAGAAATCGCATTCGAATATTCAAGAGAAGGCGCAAAAATTGTTATTGCTGATCTTAACCTGGAGGCTGCAACGGCAGCCGCCAAGGAAATTTCTGATGCCGGTGGCACGGCAATGGCTGTGGCGATGAATGTGACTGATGAGGCGCAAGTCGATAAGGGCGTTGCCGATGCGGTTGCCGCCTACGGTGGTGTAGATGTGCTGATCAGCAATGCCGGTATTCAGATAGTGCATCCACTGGTGGATTTTCCATTTGAGGACTGGAAGAAGCTGATGGCTATTCATGCAGACGGCGCTTTTCTCACGGCTCGCGCCTGTATGCGCGCGATGATCAAGCAAGGCAAAGGTGGCACAATCCTATTCATGGGCTCTGTGCATAGCTATGAAGCCTCCCCGCTGAAAGCGGCCTATGTCACCGCCAAGCACGGCCTTGTCGGCCTTGCCAAGGTGATCGCCAAAGAGGGCGCGAAGGATCACATCCGCGCCAACGTGATTTGCCCCGGCTTCGTGCGCACGCCGTTGGTGGACAAGCAAATTCCCGAGCAAGCTAAAGCGCTTGGCATTTCAGAAGCTGATGTGATTAAAAACGTCATGCTGAAGGAAACCGTTGATGGCGAATTCACCACGGTGGCCGATGTCGCGCAAACAGCCATTTTTCTCGCGGCGTTCCCGAGCTCAGCACTCACTGGCCAGTCGATAATTGTCAGCCACGGCTGGTGCATGAAATAATGGCAGCGACATTCGAGTCGATCAATCCGGCAACCAGCGAGTTGCTGGCGACACTGGCTGTCGCTGATGCAAGCGCAATTGATGCAGCAGTCACGCGCGCGGCGGCGGCACAAAAACTTTGGGCGGCAATGCCGGGTGTCGAGCGGGGTCGCATTCTGCGCCGTGCGGCTGATCTGCTTCGTGCCAACAATAACGTCCTGGCCAGGCTGGAAACGCAAGATACCGGCAAACCGATTCAGGAAACGTCGGTGGTGGACGTGATCTCCGGTGCCGATTGCCTTGAATATTATGCAGGCTTGGCAGCGACTATAGCGGGCCAGCATATTGATCTTGGCCCCAGTGCCTTTGGCTACACACGGCGCGAACCGCTTGGTGTTGTGTGCGGCATTGGCGCTTGGAATTACCCGCTGCAAATCGCCTGCTGGAAATCAGCCCCAGCGCTTGCCTGCGGTAATGCGATGATTTTCAAGCCGGCTGAACTGACTCCGCTAACGGCCATAAGGCTCGAAGAGATTTACCGTGAGGCTGGCTTGCCAGACGGCGTGTTCAGTGTTGTGCAGGGAGCCGCAGAAACCGGCAGGCTGCTCACACGTCATCCAGATATTCGCAAGATATCGCTGACCGGTGAGGTGGGCACGGGCATCAAGGTTATGACAGATGCCGCTGCCACTCTCAAACACGTGACGCTTGAACTGGGTGGTAAATCACCGCTGATTGTTTTTGAAGATGCAGCACTCGATAACGCGGTCTCTGGTGCCATGCTGGCGAATTTTTATTCAGCTGGTGAAGTGTGTTCCAATGCGACCCGGGTGTTTGTTCACCGGAGCATATATGATGTGTTTATCGAGAAGCTGCGCCTGCGGGTCGGCACAATGAGAATAGGCGATCCGCTTGATCCGGAAACCCAGGTGGGCGCATTGATATCCGAACAGCATATGCACAAAGTCCTTAAGTATATTGAAACCGGAAAAAAGCAGGGTGCAAGGCTGGTTATTGGCGGCAATCGTGTCGTTCATAGCAAAATGAACAAAGGCTTTTTCGTCGAACCAACAGTTTTTGCCGATTGCCGTGATGACATGAGCGTTGTGCAGGAAGAAATTTTTGGCCCGGTAATGTGCGTGCTGGTTTTTGATAGCGAGCAAGAGGTTGTGCGCCGTGCCAATGATACGCTTTATGGCCTGGCCGCTGGTGTGTTCACGCAAGATATCACACGCGCACACCGCGTGGTGGCACAACTGGAAGCGGGCACCTGCTGGATCAACCACTACAACATCACGCCGGTAGAATTACCATTTGGTGGCAACAAACTCTCCGGTATAGGTCGTGAAAATGGTATTGCGGCCATCGAACATTATACGCAGCTGAAATCAGTTTATGTGGCACTGACAGATATCGAAGCCCCGTATTGAAATGGAAATACCCGCAACCGTTGATTACATCATAGTCGGCGCAGGCTCGGCAGGCTGTGTGCTGGCGGACCGGTTATCGGCGGATGGCAAACACACGGTGCTCCTAGTTGAAAACGGAGGCTCGGATAAATCCATCTTTATTCAGATGCCAACAGCGCTTTCCATTCCAATGAATAACCCAAAATATATTTGGGATTACAAAAGCGAACCTGAACCGCAGCTCAACAATCGCCGCATCACCACGGCTCGTGGTCGCGTGTTAGGTGGTTCATCGTCAATCAACGGTCTGGTTTACGTGCGCGGTAACCCGCTGGATTTTAACCGTTGGGAAAGCGAGGGTGCCGAAGGCTGGGGCTACCGCCATGTGCTACCTTATTTCAAACGCGCCGAAACCCGTAATGAGGGTGGCGATGACTATCGGGGTAGCGATGGCCCTCTGCACACCCGCTATGGCAACCTGAAAAACCCCTTGCATCAGGCGTGGCTTGATGCTGCCACGCAGGCAGGCTATCCAAGCACCAGCGATATCAACGGTTACAGCCAAGAGGGCTTTGGCCGCATGGATATGACCGTCTATAATGGTAAGCGCTGGAGCACGGCAAACGCTTATCTGAAGCCTGCACTGAAACGCAAAAATCTCAAGGTTCTCACCAACACACTGGTGACAAAAGTTTTTTTTGAAGCGCGCCGCGCCACTGGTATCAAATGTGTTTTGGGCGGTATTGAACATGACGTTTGTGCCAACCGCGAAGTTATTCTATGTGGCGGGCCGATCAATTCACCCCAACTGCTGAAGCTGTCAGGCGTTGGCCCAGCGGCAGAACTGGCACAGCACGGCATTCCGCTCATCCACAATTTGCCTGGAGTTGGTGAGAACTTGCAGGATCATTTGGAGTTTTATTTTCAGGTGGCGTGCACACAGCCTGTGTCGCTTTATTCAGTGATGAATCCGATATCCAAAGCCCTTATCGGGATGCGCTGGATACTCAACAAGGATGGTCTTGGGGCCACCAATCATTTCGAAAGCTGCGGTTTCATCCGCAGCCGTGCAGGCATTCAATACCCTGACATCCAGTATCATTTTCTGCCGATGGCCGTCACCTATGATGGCTCATCGCTCACCAAAGAACACGGCTATCAGGCCCATGTTGGCCCGATGCGCAGCAAAAGTCGCGGTCACGTGCGGCTAGCTTCAAACAAAGCTACGGACCATCCAAAAATCACCTTCAACTATATGAGTGACGCCGATGACTGGGCCGAGATGCGCGCGTGCGTGCGCCTGACACGGGAAATTTTCACACAAAGTGCGTTTGATGCCTACCGTGAGCGGGAAATTCTGCCCGGTGCAGGTGTTGTTACAGACGAGCAAATTGACGAGTTCATTCGCAACAAAGTGGAAACAGCCTATCATCCATCTTGCAGTTGTAAAATGGGCGCGCTTGATGACCCTATGGCCGTGGTCGATCCGACGCTGCGGGTGATCGGGCTTGATAATCTTCGTGTGGTCGATTCTTCTGTTATGCCGTCCATCACCACAGGCAATCTCAACGCACCAACCATCATGATTGGCGAAAAAGCCGCTGACATGATTTTAGGAAAAGAGCCGCTACCAGTGTCTGATGCGCCTTATTATGTGGCGGAACGTTGGCAAACACAGCAACGTTAGAATTCCATGATGAGCAACCTGAATGCATCATGCTTTAATTAAACACACGGGAACCGGCAAGTTCACTCACCGATTGCGTGTCTGTTGCCATACGTTTTCTGTGCTGTGACGGCGCGATACCATGCTCCTCCTTGAATTGCCGCGAAAAATGCGCGCAATCGACAAAACCTGAATCCATGGCAATGTCTGTGACAGATCGATCCGTATTGCTCAGCAGCCAATCCGCGTAGCGCATGCGCACCATGCGGTAGAGCAGTCCCGGTGTTTTTCCGGTAGTCGATTGGCAAACGCGCTCGAACTGCCGTGTCGAGAGGCCAATCTGCGCCGCCAGGTCGCTGATAGGCATGGGCTGCGAGAGGTTTTGCTCCATCATCAGCAAGGCGCGCCTAACATGCTCATTGCTGACCGTGCCCGACAGCGGGGGGTGCGGCTGGGTCTCATTGCCACCGCGCACCCGATCAAACAACAACACCTGGCTTGCTTTTTGTGCGGCAGAACTGCCGAGGTGTTTGCTGATCAGATAGGTTGCAAGATCGGCCGTGCCTGCACCGCCAGCGCAGGTTATCCGGTCATCATCAGCAATAAACAGACGATCGGCGATCAATAACTGGTCGGGAAATTCCTCGATAAAATCCTGATGATGATACCAGCTGACACAGCATTGCCGGCCATTCATCAAACCCAGGCGGCAGAGAATGAAACTGCCAGTGCACAGCCCGACAAGTGTAGTGGATGCTGCTGCCTTTAGAAGATAAGCCTGCGTATCGTTGTCTATTTGTTCGCCGCTGTGCAGTATGCCACCAACAATCACCACGTAATCAAAGCGCGAGGGATCTGCAAAATCATGCGTTGGGCTGATGTTTACGCCGCAACTGGCTCGCACAGGCGCCCCATGTGCTGCCATGATCGACCACTGCACATCCACCGGTCGGCTGCGGTCCCCCTCGTCAGCGGCCAGACGAAGATGGTCAACAAACAGCGAAAATGCCGATAACGTAAAATTATGCGCAAGCACGATGCCAACAGTCAGTGGTGTTTTGCGCACTGATTTGCGTCGATGGCTCCCTGCCCCTGGCCGCAATCCATCCATATAACCCCAAAAATATATTGATATGTAATAGATAGTGGAAATAGCCTAACGGGTGATTTATATAAAGGCTATACTTCAAAACAGAGCGAAAACGACTGTTATTCAAATTCTCTGTTGTGGAACAAACATTCCGTAATAACGTTAACTACCGAAAATAATTGAGATTTATGCTATGTCCAAGAATGCGGCCTTGATATCAATTGGGACAGCCGTACCCGATTGCAAAATTCAGCAGTCTGAAGCTTCAGCGCTTGCTCACGATCTTTTTAATACCCGGTACGAAGATTATGAGAGGTTGGCGCGTGTCTTTGACGGCTCGGAAATTGTATCGCGATATCTCGCGTGTCCATTGCTGTGGTATCAGCACAGTCATTCCTGGGCCGAACGCACGTCTGTATATCTTGAAGTGGCGTCCAAGTTGTTTGTTGAAGCCGCTGAAAAAGCTCTTCGCAAGGCGAATTTGTCTGCAATTAATGTTGACACAGTTATCACGGTTTCATCGACCGGCATCACCACACCGAGCCTTGAAGCCCGGGTAAGCGGACTCATGGGTTTCAGAAAAACTGTCAGGCGCATTCCAGTATTTGGTTTGGGATGTGCAGGCGGTGTGACAGGTGTATCATTGGGGGCCCGTCTGGCAGCAACGGAGCCCGGATCAGTCGTGCTGGTTGTTGCCGTTGAACTGTGCTCCATGGCATTTCACAGTGATACAGTCAGCAAATCCAACATCGTCGCCTCGGCATTGTTTTCCGATGGTGCGGCTGCTGCCATATTGCAGGCCGGCCCTCAGGGCATCGCCACTGTTGTAGGCAGCGGTGAATACACCTGGCCGGACACACTGGGCATTATGGGCTGGGATGTTGACGAGCGCGGCTTGAACGTGATTTTCGATCGGGCCATTCCACCCTTTACTCGTGCCAACATGAAAAACGCCGTTGCTGAAATGCTTGCCGGCATGAACATAGACGCTTCTGCCATCGACCGTTACATTTGTCATCCCGGCGGCAAAAAAGTGATCACGGCTCTTGAGGATTCGCTCGACATGGCGCGCGATACACTGGACCACGAGCGCTTTATTCTAGCCAATTATGGCAATATGTCTGCACCGACGGTGCTGTTCGTGCTGGAGCGCGTGATAGAACATACATTGCCGGATTTTTGTTTGATGGCCGCTATGGGCCCCGGGTTTACGGCCAGCACTGTTGCACTTAAAAAAGCGCCATGACATCGGTTTTTATTTTACTTTTTGTGACCATTCAAAGAGTGTCAGAGCTTATTATTGCCCGTTATAACACACACAATCTTATGTTGCGTGGGGCAATAGAGATGGGCCAAAACCATTACCCTTACATGGTAGCGCTGCACACAGGCTGGATGCTCGGTTTGTGGTATTTCGCCTATGCCTTACCAGCAAACACGCCCTTGCTTTTGCTCTATTCAGCGCTGCAACTTGTGCGCGTTTATATTATGTTAAGCTTGGGGTCGCGCTGGACAACACGAATTATCGTTATCCCCGGTGCGCCGCTGGTGCGCCGTGGTTTGTACCGCTATATAAAACATCCAAATTACTGTCTTGTGGTTATCGAAATCGCCTTGCTGCCTATGGTGTTCGGGCTTTATAAATTTGCCATAGTATTTTCGGTTTTAAATGCGCTGATGTTGACTGTCAGAATCAAAGCTGAGAACGCGGCATTACACCAAAATTAATCTATTTTGTGTTCGATGAGAATATATTTCAGACTGACGCAGCCAACAGCCTTTATCTGTTTACATAAGTGGCATCACATGGCAAAAAAAATGAAAAAACGCACCTGAAAAAATACCATATATGGATTCTGCAACCGAAAGATAAAACTTTTACAAAATCTACTTTTTACAAAGCACCATTTGCAAATGTATCACAGGCTTTTATGTCACCGGCTTGAAACCCAGTGGTGAGCCAGTGCTTGCGCTGGGCGGAGGTGCCGTGGGTAAAGGCATCGGGACGCACGGTGCCGGTGGCTTGCGCCTGCAAGCGGTCATCGCCAACACCGGCGGCGGCTTGCAAGGCCTGATCGATATCGCCCGCCTCTAATGTATGTTTGGCGGCATCTGCCTTGTTGGCCCAGACACCAGCAAAACAATCCGCCTGCAACTCCATGCGCACCTGAATGGCGTTCTGATCCGTTTTGGAAGCGCGGGCTTGCGCCGTGCGGACCTGTTTATCAATCCCTGTCAGATACTGAATGTGGTGGCCAACCTCGTGCGCGATCACATAGGCCTTGGCAAATTCACCCGGGGCACCAAAGCGTGTGCCGAGTTCCTGAAAAAAGGCGAGATCAAGGTACAGCTTCTGGTCTGCCGGACAATAAAACGGGCCTGCTGCGGCCTGGCCCTGTCCGCAACCGGTTGGCGTGGTGTTGCTGTAAAGCACCAGCGTTGGTGGCGGGTAGGTTTTGCCCATAGCCTGCATCTGTGCCCCCCACACGGTTTCCGTGCTGCCCAGAATGTGCCGGACAAATTCGACCTGCTGATGCTCCTGCGTTGATTCCTGATAGCTTGCCGCCGGCCCGTTGCCTGCGTTGTGCAGCGCCCCAGCGCCACCGCTTTGTATGCCGCCGACACCGCCAGCGAATTTGGCAATCAGCAGCACGGCACCGCCGACCATAAGGCCTTTCCAGCCAAACAGCTGGAACGCAATGGCCAGCAATCCGCCGCCGCCGCCCATACCGCCACCACCAAAGCCACTGCCGCCACCGCTTTGACCGCGCAGATCCTCGACATTGCTGCTGGATTGTTCATCTTGCCATTTCATTATCGTTCTCCACCCATAAATAATACAGGTTTATGCAAATCTCAGGCGCTTGTCGAGTGCCCGGCTTTGGCCTTGATCATCGCAGTGGTGGACCGGCTACCATCGTGGCTCCACCCGGGCGGGCCGAAGCTATAGCCTATCACGGCTTTAAGTGAGCGGCTGTGATATACATCCCTGGCAATGCCAAACCATTCATAGCTGGCGACCACCAGCGGATTAAAGCTGCTGATATTGTGCACCAGACCATACACCACCGGATCGTCAGCGCGCTCTGGCACGAAGCTGCCAAACAGCTTGTCCCAGACAATAAACACACCAGCATAGTTGCAATCGAGATAGGCCGGGTTGGTGGCATGATGCACACGGTGGTGCGACGGCGTGTTCATGATCGCCTCGAACCAGGCCGGGCATTGGCCAACCGCCTCCGTATGAATCCAAAACTGGTAAACCAGATTTAGGCCGGCACAGGTGAAGATCATTGCCGGTGGCAAGCCAAGCCAGAACAGCGGCAGGTGAAAGACAAAACTGCACGATAGCATTCCGGTCCAGGTCTGGCGCAGCGCTGTGGTCAAATTATAATGCTGGCTGGAATGGTGAATGCTGTGGCTGGCCCAGAACCAACGCACCCGATGAGCGGAACGGTGAAACCAGTAATAGAAAAAATCTTCCCCGACAAAGCATATAATCCATGCCCACCAGACAAAACCGATATCAAAGGCACGGTGCAACCAGACGGTGTAGCCAATGCGCCAGATGATGGCGGCCGTAAGGGCATTGATCAGCACTGAGCCCACACCCATGGCAAGCGATGCCAGCGCATCACGCCGTTCGTAACGCACCCTTTTGGATGTTCGCGCATACATCCATTCAGCCAGCACACCTGCAGCAAACACTGGGATAAAATACGTGGTTATGGCTTCGGTCATACAGACTTATATACCATTATTAGAAATTGTAGCCAGCTTCGATGCCAAATGTGCGGGGTGCGCCAATCGATCCGCCGCGCAGGCCAAAGTACGGCGGCACAAACTGCGATCCAGTGCCGTAGCCGGTTTGCAGCACGCTGGTATAATAATTCTTTTGGGTAATGTTTTTGCCAAATGCAGCGAGTGTTATGCCATGGCTGAGTGCAAGGCTCAATCGGCTGTTCAGCAAGCCATAACCGGCAATGGTGTTTTCGGCTGTTGAGGCGCTGGTGTCATAGAAACGGCGGCCCACGTAGTTATAATCAACGCGCAAATTGACAGTACCAAGGCGCGTGGGTTGCTCGTATGCCGCTGAAAGGCCGTAGGTCCATCGCGGTACCAGCGGTTGAATAACCGCCGTGTCCGTATAGCGAAAATTCGTATAGCCAAGCGTTCCGGACAGCGACAGCGCTGTGCTGATGCGCAGCAAACCCTCGGCTTCAACCCCGTCAATTTTAGCCGACCCCCTGTTGACAACAACAGTTGTGGTGCGCCCGCCCACCTGCAAGATTTGCGTTTGCTGCGAGTCGCTCAGCACATCATGAAAATAGGTGAGATTCAGGCGCACACGCTTGTCAAACGCCTCATTCTTGATACCAACCTCGTAGTTGGTCACTTTTTCGGGTTTGAATGGCAGGTTGGATTGGCTGCCGAAAGCACGGCCCTGCTGGCCGCCACTGCGCACAGCGGTGTTGGCTTTGATGTACACAAAAACATCGGGTGTTATGCGGTAATCCGCACCAATCTCCCACGTTGCATAGTTAAAATTATCCTTGCGCTGCAAGCTGCATGGTCCACCGTTTGTTAGTGATGATGTAGCTGCCGGGTCAGTGATCGCACATACGCCGGGGTAGCCAGCTGAGGCATCGCGCGTGTGAGTGTCGAGGGCTTTGCTGTCATTCGTATAACGCACACCAGCGCTGATATTGAATTGATCGCTGAGCGCGTAAATAAAATGCGCAAACGCTGAATTGGATTGGTTGCTGGCATCGAACGCAAAATTTGTCGAGCTATTGGTGTTGAACGTATAAAAGGCTGTGCCGGTATAAAACTCCGTGCCTGCTTCATCAAAATGATAAAGCCCGAAAATATAATTCAGCTTGCTGTCGAAGGCTTTGCCAAGCAGCTGAAACTCCTCGGACGTCTGATGCTGAAATTGATGCAGGAACGGCTGGATTTGCAAATAAGCAAGGCTTGGTGTGACAGTGCCATCGGCATTTGTGGCGGTTTCATTCCGCGCCTGCACATAACCGAAAATAAATTTTGTCGTCACGGCATCCGAAAGCTTCCATTGCAGTGTGCTGTTCAGGGATTTCACATCAACATTGGATGACGGCACAAAATCTGTCAGCGCTGCGCGAAAATCAGCGGCATGTTGCGGCGAGCTGCTATAGATGGCAGAGGAAGCTGTGGGTGGTGCGCCCAAGAATATATTCGGATAATTCTGAATATCACCATACACACCAACGGTAAATGCACCGTTGTCTTTGGCGTTGAACAGCGAACCAACCACGTCGAGCGTTACGTCTTCAGACGGTGTGAAGCGCAGCGATAACCGGTGTGCGGTTGAATTTTCATCATCCGTGCCGATAGTGCGCATGGGCAACAGGCTTGGCGCTAAACCAACAGTGCCCGGTGGGCCGCTGGTGAATGTCGGCACTAGGTAGCTTGTGCTATAGCCATCGTGCTTGCGGTAGGAGGCTGCGTAACGCAGCGCCAGCTTGCCTGGGGCAATGGGAATGTTTACGGCGCCATTAACAGTTTTGGCGTTGTAATTCCCGTAACCGGCACGCACATATCCAGAGAATGCCGTGTTTGGATCAGCGTTGGCTGTACTAATTTTAATGGCCCCGCCGGTGGTGTTGCGGCCATAGAGTGTGCCTTGCGGTCCTTTCAACACTTCAACGCTGGCAACATCCAGAAGATCAAACAAATCAGCGTAGGCCCTGGCAAAATAAACGTCGTTCACATAAACGCCAACAGATGGATCGAGCGTTAAAAGATTATCGCTTTGAATTTGTCCGCGCAGTGCAATGGAAGCCCCGTAATGTGTGCCTGTTGTTGGGGCAATATTGGCGTTGCTGGTCGCGCGTATGATATCTGTGGCATTGGCAATCGTGCGGCCAAGCAAATCTTTCCGGCTGAACACAGTGGCGGAGATGGGCACCCGTTGCAGGTTTTCAGGGCGCTTGCGGGCTGTAACGATGATCTCGTCAACATTGCCGCCAGCTGCGGGTTTCAAAATTTCAGCGTGCACCTGTGTGGCAAATATCAGTGGCAGCAATGCAGGCGCAAGCCTGCATAATTTAGTGGCGACGACCATCTGATGTATCCTTTTGTATGCCAATAAAAATTGTCAATAAGGGGTGAATACAAATACCCCAAAGGCTAGGCTTGTGTTATCGGTGCATAAGCTCACAGGTGTCCGGCTAAGCTCTGCCGCCATTCCAGATCAAGTCCGGAATTGCGCAAAAACCACCACCCCGATAACTACCGGGGTGGCTAAACCCATCCATAGCTAGTTCACGCTGTGCGCAAATTGCCCGCTTCAGCTTCTGATTTGCGAACGGCTATGATGTATATCAAAACACCAAACATGGCTTTTGCAACAATATCAGAGATTGTATAGCCAATCTGTATCACGGTACGAGCATCGCCGCCGCCAAAACCTATCATCGGGAAGATGAACACTATTGGATAGAAACTCCAAGACAGCACTGTGAGCCAACGTGCGCTGCTCACAAGCCCGCGCACCGAAGCCGGTTGTGAATCAATCGAGTTCTTGAGGCCAACAAACAGATCATAAAGAATAATCAGGAAGGGGATCATTGCGGCACCCCACCACATCCAACGTGTGTTCATGCTGGTGGCGACTTCGCCGGGATAACCCAGAATAACCATCAGCGCAGCTAGTAAACCAAGCTTTAAACCCTTTGAAGTGGTTTCGGATTGAGACAGGCGCATGACCAGAATAAGCTCAACAAGCAACAACGGCACCGTCAGCAGCCAATCAACGTAGCGGTAAGCGTCGTTGAACTTAACGCCGGTGGATTTTATTTCGCCACCAACCACAGAGTATGCGGCTTCCCATGAATTGAAGATGCGGAAGTAGTGATAGCAGGCAATCAGTGTGACAAGACCGGTAAGCGTGAGCGCGGTTTTGTAAGCCGGAGCAACTTGCGAGCGGCCAAAAAAGAAGAATAACGTTGCAGCTGCCATCACGGCGATCGAAAATGAGAGAGCATTGTAGACCAGTTCGTATTGACCCATGGTAACAAGTTCCATGTCTAATCCTTTCCCTAAGAGAATATTTATATTTTGTTAACTATTAGCAAATGTGGCGTTTTTAAAAGATATCAACCGAAAAATACCAAATGTGTCAATTTCTTGACAAGCTGCGACACTCTGTCACTGTCCGGCCATAAAGCTTCTTACCCCTCAAGGCCCCGCCCTTGCCACAGCCTGCGCAATGGCATCGATCCAGGATTGATCGACATGACCCGGTGACAGGTAGCTGCGATCTGGGCTGTTGGGCGAAAAGCCGTCCGTATACAGCCACACGGGTCCATCTGAGGTGCGCAGAGCTTGATAGATGGTTTCAGCGAATACCGCTGGGTTCATGGG
Organism: Sphingomonadales bacterium; assembly: GCA_025362295.1. Classification (GTDB taxonomy): domain Bacteria; phylum Pseudomonadota; class Alphaproteobacteria; order Sphingomonadales; family Sphingomonadaceae; genus JANYGX01. Next base: position 64,126 of record JANYGX010000005.1, read on the forward strand.
ATAGGGATGTGGCACAACAGGTGGAACGAATACCTGCTGTGTATCAAACACCCCATAGCCAAGCTTCAGTGTCTGGCTCCACGCTGCCTTAAGTTTCTTGCAGGTTGAGGGTTGCAGCGCCGAACAGACCAGATTGGTATTTTGAAGTGTTATGCCGGTGCGCCGGTAGGCCGTTGCGGCATCAAAATCAGCCGCCCCACGCAAATTATAGAGTTCGCCGCCGTCAATAACAGCTGCCGCTGGCAGTACAGCCCTAAACATCCCACCAAAAAAATAACCGCGCAGATCAGTCTCGGTTGCCGGCACATTTTTCGAAATAACTGGCGGCACGACAGAAGAAAGCTGGGAATAATAAGGGCCGTGCGCATGGATGATGCGTATATCAGGCCAGATGACCTGCAAACGGTGCATCAACTCAACGCCACGGCTGCGAAACTGGTTCTGATAGGCCAGCAGGCCTTTTTCCTCATGCAACAGCGTCGGTGCGCCAAGGCTTACCGGGCAGGCAAAGACAAACACGCACTTATTAATGTAGGTTTCATTATCAAAGAAAATGCCTTTGAGACCTGCAGCACGCGCGGCTTTGGCAACCACCGCCCAGTTGCGCCACACATGGCTCCAGTCATCAAACGGGTCGCCCATATCCTGCACATTAACCCGCAGATAGCTGCTTTTAAGTTTCGGGAACGTACCAACCAAAGGGGCTATATGCGGGTAGATATCGTTATAGACCCATGTGGCCGTTTTGATTGGTTTGTCATTGAAGCTGAGAATATCCATACCGATAACAATGCCGTCAACGGGCAGGCCTTGTATCCAATTGATATTATTGACAACATTTTCAGCATAGGCAGCATTGCTCTCTTCCAGCAGAATCAGTTCAGGACGGGCAAAGACAGGCGCTGCAAACAGGGTTCCAAAATATAAGGCTAAACTTATCAATATTTTAGAGATACTATGGTGGTTCATAAACAATCCTACAATCTGATATTGGAAATATACATTTGAAGACATGAACCTAGCATGTACGGTATGTTAAGTCAAGAAAATAATGCTTATTTGGTTATTTTGACATGGTTGGTAATGTTGTGGCTGGCGGCATTGTTGGCGTTTTAATCGATGGCAACAACGGCTCAACGCACGACCTTTTGCGAAACCCGCTTAAAATTGCCTTGAAGGCCTTGCCGGTTACGACTCCACCTGTTGCAGCCACAAGCACTGATGCTGCTGCTCCTGCAATTACACCAGTTGTAGCCACAGCCTCAACCTCAACTACACCGGCTACCCCTGCCCCCGCAGTCACACCAGCGGCACCGGCATCCACAATCAAAATAGTCGCTACGCCGGCGGCTGCTACGCCTGCAACGGCAACGGTCCCCGTTGTGAAAAAATAAGTTGATACATAATTGTTCTTTCTCCCCTTGCGGGAGATAGCAAAGCTGAGAGAGGGGTGCCTTCACCCGATGGACCCCCCTCTCCTACTTCGACTAAGCCATTAAGAATGGCTCTGTCTGCATATCCTTTCCCGCAATGGGAGGCGAACTCACAGTCTAATCTGAATGCGTTCAGGTATGAAAAGTACCTTTACCCGCTAACCCCAGACCTCGACGCGCGCTTGCGCTCGTTCGGGTCAAGCAATCGCTTCCGCAACCGGATGTGGTTTGGCGTCACCTCGACCAGCTCATCATCCGCAATATAGGCAATGGCTTGTTCCAGTGTCAGGAGCAATGGGGGCGGCAGGCGCACCTGTTCGTCCTTGCCCGATGCACGAAAGTTGGTCAGCTGTTTGGATTTGAGCGGGTTCACTTCCAGATCGTTGTCGCGGTTGTGCTCGCCGATGATCATGCCCTGATAGACATCATCGCCCGCCGTCACCATCATGTGGCCACGGTCTTCAAGGTTGACCAGTGCGTAGGTGACAACCGTGCCCGAATCAGTCGAAATCAGCACACCGTTGAGGCGGCCCTGAATGGTGCCCTTGTGCGGCGCATAGCCATCAAAAATCCGGTTCATGATGCCGGTGCCGCGCGTGTCGCTGAGGAAATCGCCATGGTAACCAATCAAACCGCGTGCTGGCGCTTTGAACACCAGACGAATTTTGCCGCCGCCAGAGGGGCGCATCTCAACCAGCTCGGCACGACGCCGACCAAGCGTTTCAACCACCACGCCTGAATAGGCTTCATCAACATCAATCTGCACCTGTTCGATTGGCTCCAGCTTTTTGCCGGTCTCCTCGTCGGTTTTCATCAGCACGCGGGGGCGCGAGATGGACAATTCAAAGCCCTCGCGGCGCATGGTCTCGATCAGCACGCCAAGCTGCAACTCGCCGCGCCCGGCGACCTCGAAGCTGTCCTTGTCGTTCGATTCGGTGATCTTGATCGCCACATTGCCTTCCGACTCGCGCATCAGGCGGTCGCGGATCATCCGGCTGGTCACCTTGTCGCCGTCGCGTCCGGCCAGTGGCGAATCGTTCACCGTGAAGGTCATGGCAAGCGTTGGCGGATCAATCGGCTGAGCGGCAATCGGCGTTTCCAGTGTCATCGCGCCAAGCGTGTGGCCAACCGTTGCATGGGTGATGCCGGCAATGGAAATAATATCGCCAGCCGACACCTCATCCACCGGCACACGTTCGGTGCCACGAAAGGCAAGGATTTTCGATGCCCGACCATCTTCAACTTTTTTGCCAGTGCCATCAAGCGCTTTGATCGGATCGTTGACCTTAAGCTTGCCCTGCATAACGCGGCCGGTGAGCACGCGACCCAAAAATGGATCGCGGTCGAGCAGTGTTGCCAGCATGGCAAACGGCGCATCGACCGGGCCGACAGGCGGCGGCTTGATATGCGAGACAATAAGATCGAACAGTGGCTCCAAGGTGCCCTCGCGCACAGCTTCCGTGGGCCCACAATATCCCGCACGACCTGAGGCGTAGAGCACTGGAAAGTCCAGTTGCTCATCATTAGCATCGAGGATAACGAACAGATCGAATACCTCGTCAAGCACCTCTTTGGCACGCTCATCCTGCCGGTCAATCTTGTTGACAACCACGATAGGCCTGAGCCCTAGTGCCAGCGCTTTTTGTGTCACAAACTTGGTTTGCGGCATTGCACCTTCCGAGGCATCAACCAGCAGGATCACCCCGTCCACCATCGACAGGATGCGCTCGACCTCACCGCCAAAGTCAGCGTGTCCCGGCGTATCGACAATGTTGATACGGGTGCCTTTCCAGACCACCGAGCAGCACTTGGCGAGAATGGTAATACCCCGTTCTTTTTCCAGATCGTTGGAATCCATCGCCCGCTCTTCAACCCGCTGGTTGTCGCGAAAAGTGCCCGATTGGCGAAACAGGGCATCGACAAGTGTGGTTTTGCCATGATCGACGTGGGCGATGATAGCAACATTACGAAGTGGCAGATCGGTAGACATGGTTATCTCACAAAAAAGCAAAAACGGCCCCGGGTGGGACCGCTTACTAAAATTTAGATAGCAGGTTAGCTGCGGTGCAGCAAGTGGGGATAACTTTTAACCAGCAATAACGGCATCCCCGTCGCCTGCGGCATCTGTCGCAATCAAAAGCCAATTCGGATCATTGCTTTGCAAGTGCCGGTTAAAGGTCCATTCATCGGTAACGGTCGCCGTATCGGCCGATGCTCCATGGCTGGTTTTACTAACGAAGCGCACTGTAATTTCGGCCATAGCCCCTTCTTTGTGCGCTGAAATTATGTCGCTTTGATCGATTGACACGAGGCGGGTTTCAATGATCCCATTACGCCCTTTGATATGGTTCTTAAAAATCAGAAAAATATCGTCGCTCACCAAAGCCTTTAGCCCAGACTCGTCACTAGCCCAGAATTTCTGCAAAATTTGCTTGTAGGCCGTTTTGGCTCCATCCAGAAAAGCCATAGGGGTAAAAAATGGATCCGCCTCGCCAATGGCGCGCAAAGGTGTCAGCACGTCATCCGGCAAACCCAAACCCTGCGCATCCCACGTGGTCATCACGGCAGGCTTGTCTCCACGCGTGCCTCCGGGCTGGACCACCGACAAGGGCATGCCAAAACTGTCCCGATCGCCCTGGTTTACGGGTTCATGGCCAGTACGCTTGCCAAGCACGCTCACCAGTCGCCAACCAATAAATGCGGCCAGCCCTGCAAAAATGATGATTTCAACCATATCAGACGAAGCGTTCATTATAATCCTAGAGAATATATGTATAAATTCTATAACACGTAAATGTCATATAAGTCTTAAATGATGAGAGTTAAGACGTATAGTCCCTAAGATTAGGCCTTTTTATCGCACCACCAAACTTTATAGCCTGAATGCTTGCACAAATAGTCTACGGCATGATAGCGAGCAATTTATTTTAAACCAGACCCATCATTATCACATTAAGGATTGTATATGACCGACCAGCCAAATGGCCACAACCCGCTGCCGACTGAGACAGCGCCCGCTGGTGATGATGGCCCGCAAGTGGGTGTGCTCGCCCAGTATGTTAAAGATTTATCATTCGAAAATCCCAATGCGCCAGGTTCTTTGCAGAAGCTTCAGCAAGTGCAGCCAAAAATTGACGTTAACGTCAACGTAAATGCCAGAAAACTGGCTGATGATGTCTATGAGGTTGATCTCAAGATAGAAGTCAGCGCCAAGCAGGATGAAGAAACCGCTTTTGTCGTCGATTTGCTGTATGCGGGCCTGTTTGGCATTCGCGGCCTACCGGAAGATCAACTGGAAGCCTTTCTTGTGGTCTCTGCACCATCCCTGTTGTTTCCGTTTGCACGCCGGGTCATCGCTGATGCCACGCGCGATGGCGGCTACCCGCCACTTATGCTGGAGCCGATGGATTTTGGTGGTCTCTATATGCAGCAACGCGGCAGCAACATCGAAGGTGCTCCGGCATCGGTGAATTAAGTGGCGCTGCCGTCATTAAGCCTATGACCGGAACGCCCAACAACCTGGTGCGGGCCACGGCAACGATTGGCGGGCTGACCCTGATAAGCCGCATACTCGGTTTCGTCCGCGATATGCTGATGGCGCGATTTGTCGGGGCCGGCCTTGCAGCCGATTGCTTTTACATCGCCTTCCGGTTGCCCAACCTGTTCCGCGCGTTGTTTGCGGAAGGTGCCTTTTCGATTGCTTTTGTGCCAATGTTCTCAAAAGAGCTTGTAGCGGCCGGAGGTGATCAGCAATCAGGTATCCGTTTTGCTGAAGACGCACTTTCAGTTTTGTTGCCTGTATTATTGCTGTTCACCGGACTGATGCAGCTGTTTGCCCACCAGATTGTCTGGGCAATGACCGGAGGCTTTCCGGGCGGCGACCCTGCCAAGTTTCAGCTTGCTGTCGCATTCACCCAGATTACGTTTCCCTATCTGCTGTTTATTTCGCTCGTGTCGTTGCAGGGCGGTGTGCTTAACAGTCTCAATCGTTTTTCGGCAGCTGCTGCCGCGCCTGTGTTGCTTAATGTCACCCTGATTATTGGTCTTGTCGTGTTTCATACCGGTGACAAGACAGCGACCGCCCATGCGCAATCTATTGCTGTAACGGTCTCGGGCATCATGCAGTTTTTGTGGCTGGTGTGGGCTTGTCACAAGGCTGGCATTCATTTGCATTTGCGGTGGCCATCGATCACGCCAAAGGTGCGCCAATTGCTGCGTGTGATTTGGCCAGCAGCCATTGGCGCTGGTGCCACCCAGTTCAACCTGTTTATTTCCACAACACTTGTGGCGCGCTATCTGGTTGAGGGGTCGGTGTCGTGGTTTTATTATGCGGACAGGCTCAATCAGCTGCCGCTGGGGCTTGTCGGCATCGGGGTTGGCACAGCGTTGTTGCCTGGCCTCTCGCGCGCTATTGCCAGTGGTGATACAACAATGGCCAGCCATACGCAAAATCGTGCCGTCGAGCTGGTGCTTATTTTGACACTGCCAGCAACGGCCGCCCTGCTGGCCATTGCCGAGCCATTGATCACAGCACTTCTGCAACATGGTGCCTTTACAGCACGGGATAGCCACCACACCGGTCAGGTGCTGGCCGCCATTGCACTGGGGCTTCCCGCTTATGTGCTGATCAAAGTACTGGTACCGGGGTTTTATGCGCGCGGTGACACCAAGACCCCAGTGCGCATTGCCATTATCTCCATGCTGGTCAACCTTGTCGGCAATATTCTCACCGTGTTTGCAACAGATTTGCAGCTGATGGGCATAGCGTATTCGACAGCGCTTTCGGCTTGGGTCAATGTGATTTTGCTGTATTGGACATTGCACCGCGAGGCGCATTTTCAGTTTGATGCCCGTGTGAAAATAACCGGTGCAAAGCTGTTACTGGCCAGCGCTATCATGGCCGTGCTGCTGCTCGTTGTGGCAAAGGGGCTCGCTCTTTGGCTTGTCGGATCACTTCTGTCGCGCACGCTTGCCCTTAGCTTTCTTGCCACTGTTGCCATCGTCAGCTATTTTGGTATTGCTTTTGCTTTGAAGGCCTTGACATGGCGCGATCTTAAAACGCAACTCAGTCGCAAGAAAACATCAAAGGCCACACAATGATCAAACGCATTTTTTCGGGCATTCAACCCACGGGTAATCTGCACCTTGGTAATTACCTCGGCGCCATTACGAACTGGGTCGCCATGCAGCATGACATGCCATCAATTTTTTGCATTGTTGATCTGCACGCCATCACCGTGGCGCAAGACCCTGTGGCACTCAGGGCCGGAACGCGGGATATGGCTGCCGCCCTGATTGCCTGCGGCATAGACACCGACAAGGCCATACTCTTTCATCAATCGGCCGTGCGCGAGCACACCGAGCTTGCCTGGATACTGAATTGCACGGCGCGCATGGGCTGGCTCAACCGCATGACACAGTTCAAGGATAAAGCCGGCAAGGATAAAGAGGGTGCAAGCGTTGGCTTGTTCACCTACCCGGTGTTGCAAGCCGCGGATGTGTTGGCATACAAGGCAACCCACGTGCCTGTTGGTGATGACCAAAAACAGCATCTTGAGTTGATGCGCGACATCGCCCAGAAGTTCAACACTGATTTTGGTCGCCAGATATTTCCATTGCCTGAACCGATTATTCCCAAAACTGCCGGGCGCATTATGAGTTTGCGCGATGGCAGTGCCAAAATGAGCAAGTCAGATGCTTCCGACATGTCGCGCATTAACCTCACAGACGATGCCGATTCTATTGTGGCCAAGATCAGAAAAGCCAAAACCGATGCTGAAGCCTTGCCAGACAACGCGGCAGACCTCAAAAATCGACCGGAAGCGGAAAACCTGGTGGTTATATATGCTTGTCTGAATAAAATTTCCGTTGATGCTGTACTTGCCGAGTGGGCCGGGCAAGGCTTTGGCGCTTTCAAAGCCAAGCTTGCAGAGCGGCTCGTGGAAACTCTGGCCCCGATAACTTCTGAGCTTGTTAAATTGCAGGCGGATATTCCGCACATAGATGCCGTGCTGGCGAAAGGTGCCGATGCCGCGCGCGCAATCGTAGCTCCCGTTCTGGCTGAGGTGCGCAGTGTCGTAGGCTTTTTATAATTTCCGCGATGTGTCCGTGTCGGCGATATAACCAAACAACATGCCAAGCCCCTGCAAAACTCGGTAGCCCGATGTGACAGCTTGATATTTGTTGATCACCTGCGTTGATTTTGAATTGAACAACGCGTTTTGGCTCTCCAGCAAATCAAATACCGTGCGCTTGCCGGTTTTAAATTGCTCTGCATAAAGATCCACAACCTTGGCGGCGGCATCAACCTCGTTATGTATATTGTTGACTTTATCACGTGCTGTTTGCAAAGCGCTGTAATCACTGCGCACCTGTTGCTCAACCTCTCGTTCAACCCGCCGCAATTCATAGGACTGCTCGCGAATGCGGGAACGAATGCGGTTGTTGACCGCTTGATCGGCACCGCCATTGAACAGATTATAGCGAAGCGTTACCAAGGCTTTTCCGCCTGCCAGTTGCCCTGTCTTGCCACCCACATCATCTTTGTAATCGCCCTGCATTTCGAGAGCGAGCTTGGGGTAATAATTACCCTTGTTGCTGGCAAGTTGACGCTCCAGTGATTTTCTTTGCGCCACCGCCTGCATCAATTTCGGTGCCTTGCTTTCAATCAACCCCACGGCTGACTCTGCATCTACAGGAAGAGCAGCATCCGGCTGAGGCGGTTCAACCAGTTGCCCGGGCAGCCTGTTGGTCAAACGGCGATAGGTTTCCTTGCCTTGCTGCAGTTCGCTCTCACGGTCCTGCAGCCGAGATTTGATGTTGGACAAAGCCGACTGCACCCGGCTGACATCTGCACCTGTTGAAAGCCCCAAATCTTTTTGTATTTGTACAGTATGCAGAATTTTTTCGTGAGCCGCAACATTCTCTTTGGTCAACTCTACCAATCGTTGCAATTGCAACAAGGAAATGTACGCACTGGCAATCTGAAAACTTATGTCTTCAACACGTTCCTTGGTGGACCAGCTGGCCGCTTCAAAAAGCGCCTTGGCACGGCGATAATCATTAACCGTAAGACCGAAATCCCACAAATATTGTCGCAGTGTTAAGCTGGCTTCGGTATGCAACAGAGCACTGTCTGTACCTGCGGGCCGTTTGCCCGTAAAAATATTGGCATCACCTCGATTGTAATCATACTCTTCGCCTGAACCAGCGGAGGCATCAACGTGAGGCAAAAACCCGGCACGCGCTTCCTTTACCCCGTAGTGAGCGTCATCCTCCCTTGCCTTGGCAATCTGCACTTCTGGATTATCTGTAAGCGAATCAAGAATGGCTGTTCTCAAAAATTCGATGTCCCCATCTTTTGGAATTTTTTTGACAGACTGCGACAGCTGCGTTGTTAGTGCTTTGCTGCCCATTTTATGAGGGCGAATAACAACGGGCTGACTGACTTTTTTTACAATGTTTGCATTGACTTCATTGATCTGACACGTGGTCTCTTCACTTAAGCCTGCGGTTAGCTGATCACAAAAGCTATTACCAGTCAAAACAACAGGCAAATGTATTTTAAACGCGCTAGCATTTTCGGCAGCTGCAAATTTAGAAAAAGAAAACACACCTACTGATAGCATAAAACATACAGGGAAAATTTTCCATCTGTCAGGCCCAGGCATGAATTTTATATGCCGTTGAGAAGCTGTTGCAACCATGATGATGACAAAATACTTTCAGTTAATATCTCTTTAATGTTTTAACATAGCGGATAATGGTAAAGACAACGCTAACTGTGAAACGATTATTCCTGTTAATCCTTCTTCAAATGGTACGGCCCTATATTGAACAGTCAAAATATTTGAGTGTGAGATATGGCCATCAATAAAAAAACAGCTTCAGCCGCGGCCCACATGGCTGATAGCCATAGCCTGGCAGCGCACGCCAGTGGTGGTGGTATAGCCGCAGCAGCTCTTAAAGCCGCCGGTGGTGCTACACATATTATTGAAATAAACGCCGACAACAAAGTGATATTGAATTTGCCCTATCAACCTTTCAAGGTTGAGGTCGTCGATGTCGATATGATTTTGACCTTTGAGGATGGCAGCAAGATCATTGTGCCCATGCTTGGTATCGCTGCATTTTCACCCTCACCACCAACACTGGTTTTCACCGACAAAGCGCTTGGCATCAACGATGTTGTGGCAAAAATCGGTGAAGTGAAAGAGATTGCTGATATATCGCAAATTCATCTGGCAAGTGTTGGCGGAGAAACACAATCGCCCAAAGATGCGCAAGGTGAAACCAAAGACGCCGGTAGCCAGGCCGCCGATGTGTCTGCGAGCGTTGCAAAACAAGCGCAAGTTTCGGAAGATCATAAAAATGCAGATGATGTCAGCAAGCGTATTGAAGAGAAATTATCAAACGATTCGTCTTCAAGCGCTGGATCGTCACCACCAGCGCAAGGTGTTGCAACACCGGTCAACACACCTGATCCCGGTTCTAATATACCAGGTGCTGGTAAAATCACACCGCAACTCGAATTTAAATTGTTCAATGTTGTTGGTGTGCAAAATTCAAGCGATGCCAATAATAACGTTATCAAGGGTGCCACTGGCGGGCCGGGCTCTGACACGGATGCACACTATGCCGCGCAAACAGCGCAGCAAACCATAACCGGCACAGGTTCCAACGACCTGATTTATGCGGCACGGCCAGAGCTGGCACCGGCTGGAGACAGCGCACGGCTTTTGCATGTGGCGGCTACCTTACCGCAAGGTGGCCTTGATGCCAAAAATATTCTCGTACCAAATTTACCAGCCGGTTTTGGCGTGGCCAACGGGGTGCATACGGATAAAGGCTGGCTGATTGATGCCGCCGCAGCCAATATCACCAAGGTTATTCCAGTTGCAACGCCGGGCCATCCGATTAACCCTGATGAAACCAAATTTACGTTTGATATTATTCTTCAATATACTGTGCCAGCCGCTGATTCGAAAACCAGTGCGCTTGGTTTCAGCAAAGAATTTTTTCTGCCCGTGCAAATTGGCCTTGCCGGTGCTAACGGTGCTGTGGTTTCCACAGTTGAGGTGTCATCGCATTTTGGTATCAAGCTTGTGGGTTCCGAAGCGGACATCACCGCGCACGATCCAGTTAACGGTGATCCAATTTATGTGTTGTTTGGCAACCCGCCAGGCAGCACCATCAACGCTGGTGACGGCGACGATACAATTGTATCCGGTGCAGGAGCGGATCACATTGATGGTGGTACCGGCACGAATATTGTTTCCTACGAACTCTCAAAAATTGCTGTCGTTGCCGATCTTTCAACCAGCAAAGGCAGTGGCGGGTTTGCAGAAGGGGATACCTACACAAACATACAGGGCTTTACGGGATCAGATCAAAATGACAAACTGACCGGCGATGCCCATGACAATATTTTTGATGGTGGCAAGGGGGCAGATACGATTGATGGGGGTGCCGGTTTTGATACGGTAACCTATGCAAAATCCGATAGCGCTGTTACCATTCATCTCGATGGCACAGCAAGTTCAGGCGGCACAGCTGAAGGCGATATACTAACCAGCATCGAGCATGTCATCGGCTCTGATTTCAACGATACATTTGTCGGCAGCAGCACGGCCGCCACTTACGACGGTGGCAAGGGTGACGACACGTTCATTGCTGGCCTTGGTGCTGAAACATTTAATGGCGGCGATGGCAACAACACAGCGGATTATTCCGCCGCCACTGGCGCCGTCACGGTTTATCTTGATGGTCGTGTTGGCAGTGGTGCCGAGGCACAAGGTGACATCATCACCGGCACAAACACACTTGTTGGCTCAGCATTTAACGACAGCCTGACCGGCAGCAGCGGCAACGATACAATTTCCGGCGGTGCTGGCGCTGATACCATCGATGGCGCTGGCGGCATTGATACAGTTGATTACAGCGCATCAAAAGTGGCGGTTGAAGTTTTTCTTGATGGCCGCACCAGCCACGGTGGTGATGCAGAAGGTGACGTCATCACCAATATCGAGGTTATTTCTGGTTCTGATTTTAACGATCATCTGGTCGGCGGCGCTGGCAACGACACCCTTTCTGGTGGCAAGGGCGATGATACGCTTGAAGGTGGCGCAGGCGCTGACAAGCTGATTGGTGGTGACGGGTTCGATATTGCATCCTATGCCGGTTCATCAAGCGGTGTAACAGTGGCGCTGGATGGATCCGTCGCCACCGGTGGAGATGCCACAGGCGACACATTTGTCAGTATCGAGGGTTTGCAGGGTTCGGCATTCAATGATGCGTTATTTGGTACAGCAGGCAATGATTATCTTGGTGGGGGCGCTGGCAACGATACGCTGAGTGGCGGCTACGGCGCAGACACGCTGGACGGGGGTGCAGGTTTTGATACAGTCGATTACAGTCAGGCCCATTCCGCTGTTGAAATCAATCTCAATGGCACAACCAGCCACGGCGCGGAAGCTGAAGGCGACATTCTGACATCGGTTGAGCACATTGTTGGATCATATTTTGACGATAGCATCAATGGCACAACAGCAGCCGAACTTCTGGAAGGCGGTGGCGGCAACGATACCCTGCGCAGCGGTGGAGGCGCTGATACTCTCGATGGTGGCAGCGGCATCGATACTGTTGATTACAGTAGGTCGCTGTCAGGTGTGAGCGCATATCTTGATGGCACTGCCGGCAGTGGTGGCGACGCTGAGGGCAATATTATCCGTAATGTTGAAAATCTCACCGGCTCTGCTTTCAATGACAAACTGGTAGGCAATAGCGGCGACAACGTGCTGCTTGGTGGCCTTGGCGATGACACACTGATCGGTAGTGCCGGTGCTGACACGTTAGATGGTGGTGCAGGCATTAACACAGCTGATTATGCTGCGGCCACTGGTGCTGTCTCCATAAATCTTGATGGCTCAGCCTCGCATGGCTTTGAGGCGGAAGGCGATAGATTATCAAACATCCAGGTGGTCATCGGTTCGGCTTTCAATGATAGCCTCAACGGCACCAGTGCCAACGAAAGTCTCTATGGTGGCAGCGGCGATGATACATTGATCGGCGGTGCCGGTGCTGATGTGCTGGATGGCGGCACTGGGGTTAACACCGCAAGCTATGCCACAGCGCTATCCGGCATTGCTGTTGATTTATCAGCAGGCACTGGAAGCCTGGGCGATGCGCGCGGCGATACACTGGTCAATATTCAAAACATTATCGGCTCGGCATATAATGATACGATTACAGGCGATAGCCATGACAACATGCTCTTCGGCAATGGGGGCAACGATACGCTGATTGGTGGCGCTGGTGCTGATACGCTTGACGGCGGTGACGGGAATGATACAGCGGATTATTCAGCATCAGCCAGCGCAGTAACGATTGCACTTGATGGCTCGGTTGGTCACGGCGGGGACGCAGAAGGTGATGTGCTGATCTCCATCGAAAGCCTGATTGGCACAAATTTCAACGATGTACTGACCGGCAATGCCGCTGATAACAGACTGGTTGGCGGCGCAGGCGATGACACATTGATTGGTGGTATCGGTGCGGATACACTCGATGGTGGGGCTGGTTTCGATACGGCTGATTATTCAGGCTCAGCGCAAGCAATCAGCATTTCGGTCGGTGGCAGTATCGGCCACGGCGGTGAGGCGGAAGGTGATATCCTTCTCAATGTTGAAAAGATTATTGGCTCGGTCTACGATGATACAATTAGCGGCTCAGCGTCCAACGATGTGCTGCTTGGTGGTGATGGCAATGATGTGCTGGCCGGACGTGGTGGTGCCGATACGCTTGACGGCGGCGCGGGTTTTGACACAGCTGATTACAGCTTGTCCGGTTCTGCAGTACAGGTCGGGCTTGATGGTCGTGTCAATCACGGTGGTGATGCCGAAGGTGACACGCTGATCAGTATCGAAAAAGTAACAGGCTCGGCGTTTGATGACAGTTTATATGGTTCCGTCACCAGCGAAGCCTTGTTTGGCGGCGGTGGCAATGATACGCTCTATGGTTCAGCTGGAGCCGACACACTCGATGGTGGCACCGGATCGAACACGGTCGATTATTCTGCCTCGACAGCAGCGATTAATATCAATTTACAAACCGGTAGCGGCACGGGCGGCGATGCACAGGGTGATACACTCAGCAACATTGCTACAGTGATTGGTACAGACTTCAATGATATTTTGGTTGGTGATAATAATAACAATAACCTGCAAGGGGGGGCAGGCAATGATCTGCTGATCGGTGGCGCCGGCGCTGATACGCTGGACGGCGGCGCCGGTATTGACACCGCGAGCTATGCGACAGCCACGTCAGCCGTAACCGTCTATCTTGACGGCACAGCAGGTGGTGGCGATGCGCTGGGCGATCATCTTATCAGTATCGAGCGTCTGCTGGGTTCGCTCAACGATGATACGCTCTATGGCGATTCAAACGCCAACTACATTGATGGTAGTTCTGGCAACGATACTATAGATGGCGGCGCTGGCGATGACACGCTGCTTGGCGGATCTGGTGATGATGTCCTGATTGGCGGTGCCGGAGCCGACATCCTCAATGGCGGCAGTGGTTTTGATACAGCAGACTACAGCGCATCCTCTGCTGCGGTGACTGTTGCACTCGATGGTTCCGTTGGCAGTGGTGGCGATGCACAAGGTGACACGCTCATAAGTATTGAAGCGTTAATAGGGTCAAATTTTGCCGACAGCCTAACAGGCAGCAGCTCAGCGGACACTTTAATCGGCGGTGGCGGTAATGACACTCTCACTGCTGGTGCTGGCAACGATTTGCTACAGGGTGGTTCTGGCGATGACATACTAATTGGTGGCAGTGGTGCCGATACGCTTGATGGCGGTTCAGGCACTGACACTGCAGATTATTCCGCATCCTCTTCCGGTGTGACCGTTGCAACAGACGGCTCCACGGGTATTGGTGGCGATGCCAGTGGCGATGTGCTTATTTCTATAGAAAAAATTATCGGTTCCAATTTCAACGACCATTTATCGGGCACGAATGCCAACGAAACGCTGCTGGGTGGCGCGGGCAACGACACACTAACAGGTGGCGGTGGGGCTGATGTGCTGGACGGCGGCGTTGGTATAGACACTGTCGATTATTCAACATCATCGGCTGCAGTGAATGTAAATTTGGGCACAGGTGCTGCGAGCGGTGGCGATGCGCAGGGTGATACACTCATATCCATCGAGAATGTTATCGGATCTGGAGGTGATGATACACTGACCGGTTCATCAGCCAATGATGTGCTGACGGGTGGTGATGGCAACGATCTGCTCACCGGTCTGCAAGGTGATGATACGCTGCTTGGTGGTGCGGGGAGTGATACACTCATCGGCGGTGCCGGTGCCGATGTGCTTGATGGCGGCACTGGTGTAGATACGGCTGATTATTCAGCGTCATCCGCAGCGATTCAGATAGCGCTTGATGGTTCGAGCGGCGCTGGTGGCGATGCCCAGGGCGACACTCTTATCAGCATCGAACATATTATCGGCTCGGCTTTTGATGATCAGCTAACGGGTTCGTCAGGTTCTGATACGCTTGAAGGCGGTGCCGGTAACGATCTGCTGATTGGTAATGCTGGTAACGATTCGCTTGTGGGCGGTGCTGGTGATGATACCCTTCAAGGCGGCGCTGGTGCTGATGTGCTGGATGGTGGTGCCGGTATTGATACAGCCGATTATTCAACATCTGCATTAGGCATTGTTGTGGCGCTGGATGGTACTGTAGGAACCGGTGGTGATGCTCAGGGTGATACGCTCATCAGTATCGAACATCTTGTTGGTTCAAGCTATGCCGATAAGCTGACGGGCTCGTCGGCCAATGAGCAATTTGATGGTGGTGCCGGTGACGACACCATCAATGCCGGTGTTGGCAATGATATTTTAAATGGCGGATCTGGCGATGACCTGCTGATCGGCGGCGCAGGCGCTGATACCATTGATGGTGGCGCAGGTTTTGATACGGTGGATTATTCATCGTCGTCCGCTGCTGTCACAGTTTATCTTGATGGTACCGCAGGCATTGGCGGTGATGCGCAAGGGGATGTCATCACCAATGTCGAGCATGTGGTCGGCTCAGGCTTTAACGATCAACTGTTTGGGGCAACAGGTGCAGACTCACTTGAAGGTGGCGCTGGTAACGATACATTGATGGGCAGTCTCGGAGCCGATACCCTAGTGGGCGGCGCCGGTTTTGACACCGCAGATTACAGCAACTCAAACGCCGCTGTTGCTGTCTCTCTTGATGGCTCTGTCGGCGCTGGTGGCTATGCAGCTGGTGATACACTCTTCAGTATCGAAAGCCTGATTGGTTCTGCCTACAACGACACATTGAGCGGTGGCACGGCCAACGACAGTCTTGTCGGTGGTGCGGGCGATGATATCCTCTCTGGCGGTGATGGCAACGATACGCTGCTTGGTGGCAGTGGCAACGATACGCTAATCGGTGGTGCAGGTGCAGATATACTCGATGGCGGCACCGGCACTGATACCGTTGATTACAGCAGTTCAACCACGGCGGTCACAGCCTATCTTGATGGTACTGTTGGCACGGGCGGCGATGCACAAGGCGATGTTATTACTAACGTTGAACGACTCGTTGGTTCAAACTTTAACGATAGTTTGGTTGGCAGTGCCGGCAATGATACATTGGTTGGCGGTGCTGGTGATGATACACTGGTGGGTGGTGCCGGTGCTGATTTTCTGGATGGCGGCCTTGGTTTTGATACAGCAAATTACAGCGCATCAGCCTCTGCGGTTGCTCTCTCGCTGGCCCTGGGTGTTGGCACGGCAGGCGATGCCACTGGCGACACCTATAATAGCATTGAACGGGTTGTCGGCTCAGCCTTCGACGATACACTTGTGGGCTCCAATGGCAACGACAGTCTCGAAGGCGGTGCCGGTAACGACAGTCTTGTTGGTGGTGCTGGTGATGACACACTGCTTGGCGGCGATGGTAACGATACACTGATCGGTTCAACCGGGGCTGATGTGTTGAATGGCGGTGCAGGCATTGATACAGCCGATTATTCATCATCGTCTGGCGCTGTGGCTGTTCATCTTGATGGCAGCGCATCAAGCGGCGGCGATGCGAACGGAGATGTGCTAACCTCCATAGAAGTTGTCATCGGGTCGGCGTTTTCAGATATACTGATTGGCACATCGGCCAATGAAACCCTGCTTGGTGGCGCTGGCAATGATACACTCATTGGTGGCGCTGGTGCCGATGTTCTGGATGGTGGCAGTGGTACCAATCTTGCCGATTATACCGCCTCGTCGTCCGCTGTCACCATTGACTTGATTGCTGGCACTGGCCTTGGCGGTGATGCGCAAGGCGACACCCTGTTCAATATTCAGCAACTGATTGGTTCTGGCTATAATGATACGATTACAGGTGGTATCAATGCTGAAACACTGGACGGCGGAGCTGGCGATGATGTGATCTCTGGCGGTGGCGGTGCCGACAGCCTGGTTGGTGGTGCTGGCAATGACACCCTGATTGGTGGTGCTGGTGCCGATACGCTCGATGGCGGCACAGGGTTTGATACGGCAGACTACAACGCATCCGCTGCTGGTATTAATGTTGCACTCGATGGCTCAGCCAGCAGCGGCGGCGATGCGCAGGGTGATGTGCTGCTTAATATCGAGCGTGTGATCGGCTCCGGCTTTGCCGACATCATTACCGGCGGACCAGGCTCAGATTCTCTCGAAGGCGGTGCTGGCAATGATGTGCTGATTGGCCTTGCAGGCAACGACACTTTGCTTGGTGGTGTGGGTGATGATACGCTTATTGGTGGCGTCGGTGCCGATAGCCTTGATGGCGGTGCAGGCTTTGACACAGTCAGTTACGCAAGTTCGTCTGCTGCCGTCATGATTAATTTAAATGGCACAGCAAGCTCTGGCGGTGATGCGCAGGGTGATCAACTGTTCAGCATTGAGCATGTCATAGGCTCATCCTATGACGATTTGATGGTTGGCACTGTGGTCAGTGAACAATTTGATGGTGGCAACGGTGATGACACATTCATCGGCGGTGGTGGTGCCGATAGCTTTAACGGTGGCAGTGGTTTCGATACCGTTGATTACAGCGCGAGTGCAGCGGCTGTGAATGTTGATCTGACGCTGGGTGTTGGCAGTGGTGGCGATGCACAGGGCAACCAATATACATCCATTGAAAGTGTTATTGGCAGCATTGGCAACGATACGCTTACAGGTTCGAGCGTAGCAGACAGCCTGGTCGGCGGGGCTGGCGATGATATTCTAACAGGCAATGCCGGTAACGATACACTGCTTGGCGGGGCTGGCAACGACACCCTGATTGGTGGCATAGGCTCAGACGTGCTCGATGGCGGCAGCGGCACCAACACAGCTGACTATAGTGCATCCAGTGCTGGCGTTAACGTGTTCCTTGATGGATCTGTTGGTTTTGGTGGTGATGCTACCGGTGATACACTTGCCAACATTCAGGTGCTGATCGGCTCAGTCTATGCAGACACACTCACTGGCACAGCGGCCAATGAAACCCTATTGGGTGGTGCTGGCAACGACACACTCATCGGCGGTGCAGGCGCTGATGTGCTGGACGGCGGCAGCGGTACCAACCTCGCTGATTATTCAGCGTCGACTGCAGCTGTGACCGTTGATCTTAATGCAGGCACAGGTTTTGGTGGCGACGCGCAAGGCGA
This sequence comes from Sphingomonadales bacterium, assembly GCA_025362295.1. Classification (GTDB taxonomy): domain Bacteria; phylum Pseudomonadota; class Alphaproteobacteria; order Sphingomonadales; family Sphingomonadaceae; genus JANYGX01. The sequence goes on from JANYGX010000005.1 coordinate 82,267, forward strand.
TACACTTTTCAACATCCAGCAACTCATTGGTTCCGGTTATAACGATACACTGACTGGCGGTGTAGGTGCGGAAACCCTTGACGGTGGGGCTGGCAACGATCTAGTTACCGGCAATGGCGGTGCTGACAGCTTGCTTGGTGGAGCAGGCAACGATACGCTGATTGGTGGTGCAGGTGCAGATACGCTCGATGGTGGCACAGGCTTTGATACCGTTGACTACAGTGCATCAGCTGCCGGTATTACCATAGCTCTGGATGGATCAACCGGCGTTGGCGGTGATGCGCAAGGTGACGTGCTGCTCAATATTGAACACGTCATAGGCACCAGTTTTGACGATTTCATCAGCGGCGGCCCGGGCGCAGATGTGATTGAAGGCGGCGCTGGCAACGACGTGTTAACAGGCTTTTCTGGCAATGATACACTGCTCGGCGGTGCCGGTGATGATACACTTGTTGGCGGCGTTGGCGCTGATATTCTTGATGGTGGTGCGGGTTTCAACACGGCCAGTTACGCAAGTTCAGCCGCCGCCGTTACCATCGACCTGACAAGCGGAATCGGTGTTGGCAGCGATGCCCAAGGTGATCAACTTTATAATATACAACATCTTATAGGCTCGTCCTATAACGACATTTTTATCGGCACAGCCGCTGCTGAGCAGTTTGACGGCGGCAACGGCGATGACACGTTTACCGGGCACGGCGGTGCTGATACTTTCAATGGTGGCAGTGGTTTTGATACGGTTGACTACAGCGCCAGCATCGCGGCTGTGAATGTCGATCTGACATTAGGCGTCGGCTTGGGTGGCGATGCGCAGGGTAACCTATACACATCCATTGAAAGTGTGATTGGCAGCGCAGGCGACGATACACTGACAGGTTCTGCAGCATCCGACAGTCTGGTGGGGGGTGCTGGTGCCGATGTGCTGACCGGCAATGCCGGTAACGATACGTTGACGGGCGGTGCCGGCAATGACACGCTTATCGGCGGTGTTGGGTCAGACGTGCTGGATGGCGGCACAGGTATCAACACTGCGAACTACAGTGCCAGCACAGCCGGGGTCAACGTGTTCACAGACGGCTCCGTTGGCTATGGCGGCGATGCCACCGGTGATACACTAGCCAATATTCAGGTTGTTATCGGCTCATCTTTTGCCGATGGCCTCAATGGTACGGCAGCCAACGAAACACTTTTAGGCGGTGCTGGCAATGACACCCTAACAGGCGGTGGCGGTGCCGATGTGCTTGACGGTGGTCTAGGCATTGACACGGTGAACTACAGCACGTCAGCCACCGCTGTCGTTGTAAGCCTGCTCACCGGTACCGGCTCAGCGGGCGATGCGACCGGTGATACCTTGATCAGCATTGAAGCGATCACAGGCTCTGCGTTTAACGACAGTCTTATAGGTGGCACCGGCTCTGAATCCCTCGATGGCGGTGCTGGCAATGATACTTTGGTCTCAAGCCTTGGCGCTGATACCCTGAATGGCGGAACCGGGTTTGATATCGTTGATTACACGGGCAGCCTTGCTGCAATCAACATTGCACTGGATGGCAGCACCGGACATGGTGGCAATGCTGAAGGTGATATACTTATAAATATAGAGCAAGTGTATGGCTCAAACTACGCCGATAGCATAACGGGGTCATTCAGCGATGACATACTCTATGGTTATGACGGCAACGACACGTTAAGCGGTGGTGTCGGCAATGACCGGCTCTATGGCGGCAATGGCGATGATGTTCTAGTTGGTGGTGCCGGTGCCGACACACTTGATGGCGGGTCAGGTTACAACACAGCAAATTATCAAACGTCAGCCTTGGCTGTCGCGGTTGATCTCAGCACGGGCACCGGCTCCGCAGGCGATGCGCAAGGCGATGTGCTTGTCAACATTCAGGATGTTGTGGGCTCCAATTTTGGCGACACACTGGTTGGTGGTGCAAGTGGCAGTCAGCTTGAAGGTCGCGATGGCAATGATGTACTGACGGGCGGTTCAGGTAACGACACGCTGCTGGGCGGTGCTGGCAATGATACACTGATTGGTGGTGCCGGTGCAGACATCATCAACGGTGGTGGCACTGGCAATGGTGAATTCAACACTGCGGACTATTCAGCCTCCACTCAAGCCGTAAGCATTCATCTTGATGGCACGACGTCATCCGGTGGCGATGCGCAGGGTGATATCATTACCAATATCCAAACTGTGATCGGCACAGGTTTCAACGATGCGTTCTACGGAACTGCGGCTGATGAAACATTCTATGGCAATGATGGCAACGATACCTTCTACAGCAGTGGCGGGGCTGACACCTATTATGGCGGTACAGGCACAGACACTGTAGATTACCGATCCGCCACATCTGGCAGTACGATTTATCTTGACGGCAGCTATGGTACCGGCGGCGATGCCGCAGGAGACCGGTTGTTCTCAATCGAGGTATTACAGGCGACAAATTTCAACGATATAATATATGGCGGTGCGACTGCGGCCAGCATATATGCCAACGATGGCTATGATATTATTCATGCTGGTTCTGCGGGTGACAGCATCTACGGCGGCGCTGGCAACGATACAATCTACGCAGGTGCGGGCGCTGACATCGTTGATGGCGGCACTGGCAGCAATATCATTACCTATGAGCAATCCGCCGCTGCTGTTACTATAAGCCTTGATGGATCAGCTGGTTCTGGTGGCGATGCGCAAGGCGACAGATTGACCAACATTCAGGAAATAATTGGGTCAGCCGGCGACGATGTTATCTCAGGCGGCAGCTTCAATGGTTATTTATATGGCTGGTATGGCAATGACACGTTTATAAGTGGCAGCGGTGTAGATACGCTAGATGGCGCCGCTGGTTTCGATACGGTTGATTATTCAGCGTCTGCCACGGCTGTTACTGTACAACTTGGTGGCACAGGCAGCGGCGGCGATGCGCAAGGCGACACCTACATCAGTATCGAACACGTCATCGGATCGGCTTATGGTGATGTGTTAAAAGGCGATGTGTTCAACGAACAGTTTGATGGTGGCAACGGCAATGACACAATAACCGGCAGTGCTGGCGCTGACACTATCAACGGCGGTGCCGGATATGATACAGCGGATTATTCAGCCAGTGGCTCTGCTATCACGGTTTATATGGACGGCACACCCGGCACAGCTGGAGACGGACTGGGCGATGTTCTGAACAGTATCGAGCATGTTATCGGCACGGCTTATGACGACAGAATATACGGTTCGGCATTTGCAGACACAATTGATGGCGGTGACGGCAAGGATAGCCTGTATGGCGGTGCTGGCAACGATCTGCTTAACGGTGGTGCTGGTGATGATACGCTTGTCGGCGGTGCCGGTGCCGACACACTCGACGGCGGTACCGGTTTCAACACGGCGAGCTATGCGGACAGCGCTGCCGGGCTGGTGCTCAATGTTGCAGACTCCAGCCTTTCAACTGGCGATGCGTTGAACGACGTCTATATCAATATCAACCGTTTTGAGGGCAGTGCTTTTGATGACACCATCACAGGATCGGCGGGTAACGATGTTTTGGTTGGCGGATTGGGTAGCGACATTATCATTGGCGGCGCTGGTAATGACAGACTTTACGGCGATCTGGGCGATATAACGGATCCGCAGTACCTTATCCTCGGCGGCAACGATACACTCATCGGAGGGGCCGGTGCAGACACGATTGATGGCGGAGCAGGCATAAACACGGTTGATTATTCCACCTCGTCAGCAGCCATCAATTTAAATCTTGGTGGTGCGCCTTCATCCGGCGGCGATGCCGAAGGTGACGTGCTGTACAATATTCAGGTAGCCATTGGTTCAAATTTTGATGATTTTCTTTACGGCTCTGTTTTCAATAATACACTTATCGGCGGAGCTGGTAATGATACATTAATAGGTGGTGCAGGCGCTGACAGTCTTGACGGTGGCACAGGCGTTGACACCGCTCTCTACTCCGATTCACTCATCACCGGTGTAACGGTTTATCTTGATGGCACAGCCGGTGTTGGCGGCACGGCTCAAGGCGACACGCTGGTTAATATTGAAAATATCACAGGCTCACAATTCAACGATACTCTTTATGGCAATGCGGGCAATAACGTTCTTGACGGTGGTGCTGGTGATGATGTTCTCTACGGTGGTGCCGGCAATGACACATTGCTCGGTGGCAGTGGCAATGATTATCTTTATGGTGGTGCGGGTGATGACAGCCTTGTTGGCGGTGCTGGCGACGATACGTTCAATGGCGGTGCAGGCGCTGATACAATTATTGGCGGCGCCGGTTTTAATTATGTGGATTATTCAACATCGTCCGCTGCTGTTACCATTTCAACGGATGGCTCAGTAGGATCTGGCGGTGATGCGCAAGGCGATGTATTAAGTAACATTTATGGCATTTACGGCTCATCGTTTAATGATGTCATTTCCGGCGATGCATCCAATAATTATCTTGTTGGCAATGACGGCAATGATACACTCAATGGTGGCGCGGGCAATGATTACCTCGTTGGCGGCAACGGTGATGATGTTCTGATAGGCGGTGCAGGCGCTGACGTAATTGATGGGGGTGCCGGCATCGACACAGTGGATTATTCTGCCAGTGGTGCCGCCATTCAACTTAATCTTGACGGCAATATATCCTATGGTGGCGATGCTGCCGGAGATAACGTTTACAATGTGGAGCACGCGATTGGCACATCGTTCGATGACACATTAAGAGCCAGTAACGTCAATTCAACGCTGGATGGCGGCGATGGCAATGATACATTGATTGGAGGCAATGGCAATGATGTTTTAAACGGTGGTAATGGGGCTGACTGGTTAAACGGTGGCGCTGGCGCTGATACTTTAAACGGTGGAAATGGTGATGATAATATATTGGCAACGGCTGCAGGCGAGAAAATTGATGGTGGTGCAGGATCAAACTCTGTATTTTTCTCTGGCGCTTCCTTTAATCTTGGAACATACGGCATAACAAATGTGCCAACGCCGACAACAGGTGTTACCGTCTATCTCGATGGCGTGACCCAAGGTGTTGGTGGTGTAGCGCAAGGCAGCACCTATGCGAATGTGCAATCCGTTTATCTCACACAATTTACCGACCATGCTATTGGTACCAATGCAGATGAAACATTTTATACATTGAGTGGTGCCGATACTATTGACGGCGGTGGCGGCATAGACACTGTAAATTATTTTTATTCGAATAGCGGTGTTGCCGTTGGTCTAGACGGCGTTGCCGGTACGACTGGCGATGCTACCGGCCAGGTTCTGATCAATATAGAACGGCTATACGGCACCAGCTACGATGATGTTTTATGGGGTAACAGTGGCAATAATTACATCAATGGCGGTCTAGGTAATGACACCATTCGCGGTGATGCCGGTGCGGACACCATTGACGGTGGCACGGGCAATAACACAGTTGATTTCTCACTGTCCGGCAATGGCGCTGTCACAATCAATTTGGCCGCTGGCACCGGTACAGGCAATGATGCCCAGGGTGATATTTATAGTAACATACAGAATGTCACTGGTACCAGCTTCGCCGATACATTGATTGGCAATGATGCGGCCAATATCATCAATGGTGGCAGCGGCAACGATACTATTTTCAGTGGCCTCGGCGCAGACACCATCAACGGTGGCAACGGCATCGATACGATTGATTATTCAGGATCGGCCACACCGGTTTATGTAACGTTAAACGGTAACCCCTGCGGCGGAGTCGGCAGCACAGCGGAAGGCGATACGCTCACATCAATCGAAATTGTAATAGGCACTGGTGGTGATGATACGTTAACCGGTGGTGCCGTCGCTGATACACTGCTCGGCGGCGCCGGAAACGATCTGTTTCTGGGTTCTCTTGGTGCTGACAACATCGATGGTGGTTCAGGCATCAATACGCTGGATTATTCCAGCTCTAGTGCCGGTGTCACTGTGTACGGCGGCTCTGCTCAAGCTGGATCTGGTGGCTCTGCTCAAGGTGATGTCGTCACCAATATTCAGCATATCATTGGTTCTGATTATAATGATGTTATCTACGGTGGTGCAGGAAACCAAACTCTTGAGGGAGGTAATGGTAGCGATACTCTTGAAGGAGGTGCTGGTGCCGATGTACTCAACGGTGGTGCCGGAGTTGATTATGCAAGTTATGCCACATCATCCGTTGCTATCACTGTTCATGCCGATACAAATATAGTCACTGGTGGTGATGCGAATGGTGACACTTTTATAAGCATTGAAGGGTTTATCGGATCAGCTGGAAATGATACATTTTATGGCAGCGCTGGCAGCGATAACTTCAATGGTTTTGATGGTAATGATCTTTTTTATGGCAGCGCTGGCGGAGACGTTATCAACGGCGGCAATGGGTTTGATACAATTGATTTCTCAGCATCTTCGGCCGGCATTAACGCACATCTGGATGGAACGATCTCAAGCGGTGGTGATGCCCAAGGTGACGTGCTTTTAAATATCGAAAAAATTATTGGTTCAGCTTATAGTGATACATTAGTCGGCACAGCCGCTAACGAACAACTTATCGGCGGTGACGGCAATGATACACTCATTGGCGGCGCTGGCAGTGATATTCTAAATGGTGGCAACGGCATTGATACAGCTGATTATTCAGGTTCTACGTCTGCTGTGAATGTTGATCTCTTGAACGGCGTTGGCTTTGCTGGCGATGCACTTGGTGATACACTGATCAGCATTGAACGGGTAATTGGTTCAGCATACGACGACACGTTAACAGGCGGTGCGGGCAATGAAACGCTCAGTGGCGGCGCTGGCAACGATATTCTAACTGGCGGTGGTGGTGCCGATGTGCTCGATGGCGGCAGTGGCATCAACACGGCTGATTATCATACGGCTCTCAGCGGCCTCACTGTCAGTCTGGCAAATCCTGGCATCAACACTGGCGATGCTGCGGGTGATACATTCATCAATATACAAAACATCAATGGCTCTAATCAGGATGACACTCTTATAGGTGACAGCGGCGACAACACTCTTTACGGCGGCTTTGGCAACGATACATTGATTGGTGGTGCAGGGGCTGACCATCTCGACGGTGGCAGCGGCACCAACACCGCAAGCTATAGCAGCTCAGCCAGCGCTGTGAACGTTTATCTTGATGGCACCGCAGGCACTGGTGGCGACGCACAAGGCGACACACTGGTCAACATACAAAATGTAATTGGCTCCAGCAATAATGATACCTTGAATGGTGGAATAGGCAACGACACATTAATTGGTGGCGCGGGTGATGACATGTTCAACGCTGGTTCAGGTGGCGATCACATCGATGGCGGCAGCGGCTACGATACAGTGAGCTACGCTGCATCAGGCAGCGGTATCGTGCTTGATCTTTCAACCGGCATTGGCAGTGGCGGCGATGCAACCGGTGACACATTGACTGGCATAGAAAAAGTGATCGGCACTGGCTATAATGATACGTTTACCTACGGTGCATCACTCATCGATTTATTTGGCGGTGGTGGTACAGACCATGTCAATTTCAGCCAAGCCGTTAATCAAAATGATATTCTTTTGCATATCCATCAGGTTCAGGAACTGGATTTCACCGGATCGAATGTAAACCAGACGCTAAACCTTGGCAGCAGTGATATCCAAACCATCGCTGGAGCCGGAAACAGCTCTGTTCTCACCATCAGCAAGGATGCCGGTGATACGATTTCAATTGCCAGCGGGTCGGAATATACCAGTGTTACAGGTGTTGGTACCACGACCTATACATTTTACACGGACGCCTCGCATACAACCCAGACTGCATCTTTGGTATTGAATGGCTAGATGCAGATGAAACTGTTTGCACATTAGTCCAAACATACGCTATCAAAACTAATGCGTATTTTGTACCTTCACCAGAATTTCCCTGGCCAATTTCTGCATGTGGCGATGGCCTTGCGTGGCAAGACCGGTATCGAACAAATTGCTATTGCCGATATCGCCAACAAACGACCTGATATAATTCCAACACTCCGTTACCAGATCAACACCAAAGGGCTGGCTCAACCGCACCGGTTGGCAGCGGCCTATACTGTGCGCGCCATACGCGGTGAGGCGGTGGCCCTGAAAATGCTGGAACTGAAGCGCAGTGGTTTTACGCCCGATGTTGTCATCGGCCATTTTGGCTGGGGTGAAACGCTGTTTGTGCGCGATGTGTGGCCCGATGCCAAAATTATCGTTCATGCCGAATTTTATTATCATACATCTGGTGTTGACGTTGGCTTTGATCCTGAGTTTAACCAAGCGGATGCTGTTTTCGAGCATATGCGGGTCAGAAGTAAAAACGCAGCTATTCTGCCAGCGTTGATTGATGCTGACCATGCCATAACACCCACCAAATTTCAGCGAGATATTTTTCCCGTTGAGCTGTTGAACAAAATAACGGTGTTGCATGAAGGGATAGATACAGACCATATCCAGCCAGACAGCCGTGCAGAATTTCGCTTGTCATCAAAGCATTGCTTCACTGCCAAAGATGAAATTATTAGCTTCGTCAATCGTAATTTCGAGCCCTATCGTGGTTATCATATATTCATGCGGGCCCTGCCTGAAATTTTGCAGCAAAGGCCTAAGGCACACGTTATTTTGGTTGGCGGCAATAGCGTGTCTTACGGGGCAGCAGCGCCAAAGGGCACAAGCTGGCAGCAAATATTTTTCGATGAGGTCAAGGGTAATTTGCCGCTTGATCGTGTGCATTTTGCCGGTCTGCTGCCACACGCTCAACTGACAAAACTGATGCAAATATCATCAGCGCATGTGTATCTGACCTATCCATGGGTGCTCTCTTGGTCACTGCTTGAATCCATGGCGGCTGGTGGCTTGATTATCGGATCGCGCACAGCACCTGTAGAGGAAGTGATATGCCACGGTAACAATGGTCTGCTGGTAGATTTTTTTGATATAAAGGCTCTGAGCGCAACGGTTATAGATGCACTCGAACGACAAGACCATTACCAGTTTTTACGGCAAAACGCCCGTGCCACAATTCAGAAACACTATGATTTAAAATCGAAATGCCTGCCGGACTGGCTTGGCTTTATCAGCGCCGTTACAAAAAATAATAATGGGGTGCTGAATTGATCCTACCGTTCCTTGAAAGCATCGTCGCGCAAGGCTGATATAGGTTTGCTGATATAATTCAGAATAGTCTGACTGCCAGATTTTATATCCACCTCCGCTGTCATGCCCGGCACCACAGGTTTATCCTTGCCAAAAAAATCAGTGTTGGCTTCAAGCCTGACGCGGTAAAATGTTTTGCCGTCCGGCTCCTGCAAGGCATCTGGCGAAATATCAATCACTTTACCTTTGAGGCCACCATAGACGGCATATTCATAAGCACTAATTTTGATCGTTGCCGGCAAGCCTGGCCATATCTGACCGCGATCCGACGGGTTTATTTTTGCCTCAATGATGACTGAATGATCAATTGGCACTATTTCCACAAGCGGTTCTCCACCGCGCACAACACCGCCAACGGTTTGAACATAGACCTTATTAATAATGCCGTCCATTGGCGCGCGAAGCTCTTCACGCGACTCACGGTCTCGATAGGCGCCAAGCGACTCACTGGCCTTCGACATTTCAAGACGCATTTGGGCAATTTTTTCTTTGCCTTCAGAAACAAATTTTGCCCATGTTTCGCGGTGACGGCTTTCTGCTTCAGAAAGCTCCGATTTTGTTTGTGGTATCTGATTGGCAACATCAGCTATGCGGGTGCGAAGCTGCTGTAGGTTCGTGCGCTTTTCAAGCACATCATGCTCTGATGTTGCTTCAGCTGCCAGGCCTTTTTCGAGGCCGGTCAGTTGCTTGACACTCAGTTGCTCTTCCTGCCGCAAATTGATCAACCGTTCGCCGAGACCATTCAGTTCGGATTTGTAGCGCGCAATCTGGTCATCTATTACAGACAGTTCCTGCATGACCTGGTTTCTGCGGGAGGTGAATAACGCCCTTTCACTGAAGGCAATATCTGGTGCCTTAAGCGCTAAGGCAGATGGAAATTGTAAGTTTTTTTCGCCGCTTGTTTCGGCTTCGAACCTCAGCATGGCAAGCTGTCGTGCCGTTACGTCTGTTTGTGCATTGGTGCTTTCTGCATTGGTGAATTGATTGCGGATTTTCAAAAGAATATCGCCCTTGTGCACATAGGCACCTTCCTTAACGAGAACAGCTGCAATCATGCCACCTTCCAGATGCTGCACAATCTGGTTTTGCACGGATGGCAGCACACGCCCGTTCCCGCGCGTCACTTTATCAACACTGAATGTTGCCGCCCAGATAAAAAATACCCCGACAAATCCTGTAGTAACAATCAAAAAACGTGAAGACGCTTTGGTCGAGAGCCGGTGGCTCAGTGGTTCTATACCTAAACTTTTGCGGATAAAAGGCGAAGAAGCAATTGGTGTGGCTGCCATATTTAACTTTCTTTAAATTTATTTGAATGTAGCGCAGCCATTGTTAACGAACTGTTATCCTAAACTGGTTTTAATACTTCCGTTAAAGGCACTGACGCCAAAGCAGGATGTGTGAACACTATGAAAGCAATGCAAAAGCTGGTTGATAGGCTGGCGACAAGGCGTCGTGTCGAGCCGCCTGCGGCAGAGATATTTCAAGGCATGAGACTTGTTGATGCTGTTTTGGTTATTGCAGCGGCAGCCGGTAAAACAGCCGATGCTGACGGCTTGATGGCGGCGCTCCCTATAGCTAACAATGACCTGCCACTACAGTTTTCAGCCATAGCCTTGGCGCGTGTGGGGTTGCAGGGCGACATATTGCAGCGTCATCTCACTGATATAAGGCCGGTGGATTGCCCTGCCCTGTTGGCATTAAAGGATGGCACGGCTATTGTTGTCCAATCGCAACAGCATGACCATTGGATAGTGGACACGGCATCTGGAAAAATGCAATTGCACGTGAAGACGATCGATGCTGCATATTCCGGAAAGATGCTCAGTATTGCCCATGCCGATCCAGTGAACGGCAGTAACATAGATCAAGAGAAAAATGAGATCGTTACCAAACCGCGAGCCTGGTTGATCCGCCAATTTCTGGATCAGAAAAAATTGTTGTGGCAATTAGCAACAACAGCCTTCTTGTTAAATTTGTGCACACTCTCCATCCCACTCTACATGCGCGCGATTTACGATCGGGTTGTGCCAAACAACTCAATTTCAAGTATGTGGGCACTTTCAATTGGTGTGCTCGTCATACTTTTATTTGAGTTCTGTCTCAAATCCGTGAAATCGAATTTCATTGATGCACTGTCGATGCGCATAGGCGTCATCACCCAGCACCGGGTGATGACAGCTTTGTTGAATGCCCGCATATTATCAGCACCACAAGTGCCAGGCGGTGTGCTATCAGCGCTCAGAGATGTGGAAATGATTGCCGGGCTTGTGCCATCGGCGATTATCACTTTGGGTATTGATTTGCCTTTCTTTATCTTTTTTATGTGTCTTATCTACGCCCTTGGCGGATTGACTGTTCTGGCGGTTGTGATTGGTGGTATCATCATTATATCCAGTGGCACCATAGCTAATATTGGCCTGAACGGTGCCAGCAAACGCAGCGCAGAGCTGGCAAAGGCACGCAGCAATCTGATTGTTGATGTGGTTGAGGGTTTGACAACTATAAAACTGTCTTTGGCACAAGGAAAATTTCTCCGGTCGTGGAATTTATTGTCTGACCATGTTTCCGCAACCGGGCAAAAGGCCCGGCACTGGAGCGAGTGGCCAGCGTATTTATCAGCGTTCACGATGCAGTTTGTAACTGTTCTTGTGGTTATTATTGGCCTTTATGAAATGCGCGCAGGGCGCCTTACCACAGGTGGCTTGATTGCAAGCACCATGCTTGCGGGCCGGGCCATGGTGCCACTGTCAAACGCCGTTACTGTTGTTGCAAAATGCTATCAGAGTTTGTCGTCTTTTGCCGGGTTGTCGCATTTGCTGTCACTGCCATCTGAGCCGGGTGTGAGTGATACTACAACCAGCCTGAAGACCATGACCGCTGACATCAGCTTGGTTGATGTTTCGGTGCGTTATGGCAGCGATCAGCCTCTTGCCCTTTCACACATCAATCTGCAAATCAAACACGGTGAACGCATTGCCCTTGTGGGCAAAAGCGGGTCTGGAAAAACCACACTGATGCAAACGCTCGCTAACTTGTTGCCATCGGAAGCCGGGCGGGTGATGATAGATGGCTACCATATCGATCAATTTTCAGTGCATGATCTGCGCCGTCTTATTTCTTTCGCACCACAGGATGGTCGCCTTTTTGATATGAGCCTTAAAGATAATATTTTATGCGGTGACAGCGATATGCCCCATGATAAATTTGAAAATGCTGTTAATATTTCTGGTGTCACTGAATTTGCTAAACTTTCCCGTGAGGGGTTTGGCAGCAAGGTTGGCCCTCGTGGAAATCGCCTGTCAGGCGGGCAAAAACAATCCGTGGTTTTAGCACGCGCGCTGGCTGCCGACCCCAAGGTTTTGCTGCTGGATGAACCCACAGCCAGCATGGATGTTAATATGGAAGCATCCGTCATTGATGGCCTTAAAAACTTTGCAGCAGGGCGCACACTCATTTTATCCACGCACCGTATGGCACTTTTGCAACTGGTTGACCGGGTAATTTGGCTGGATAATGGAAAAATAGTCGCCGACAAACCCCGTGATGAGGTTATGAATATGTTAAGATCCAATATTCAAGCAGCAAAAGCCGCATAGCACCTTAGCAAAATATCAATAGTTTCTTGCTAAACATACCATAAACCAAGATCTTTCCAGATTTAATGCAAGTGGATATATATCGTGTCAGGCGCCAGCAGCGACGGGGAAATCAACCATTGGCCTGGGTTTGTCGATGCGCTCACCACCATCATCATGGTTGTTACATTCCTGCTCATCATTCTTGGCGCCACTGTTTTTGTCATGTCCAAAAAGATTGTTGAACAGGTTAAAATGGAGTTGGTCAGCAAGGCGTCCTCAAAGGTTGTTGCCACAGCGGATGTTGAGAGCCTGAAAAAGAAGCTGGCAACGGCGGAAGCCGAAATAGCTAGCTTGAAACGTGCCACGAGCCCGCTTGCCTCGCCAAAGGATGCCGAAAATGGCACATCCATAGCTGATATGGGCGGCATTCTGCGACAGGACAAGGTGGTCAATGGCGAGCAGCGACTGACCATTCGCACCCGTGACAGCAAAGATACCGAGCGTATCAAAGTGGTGGCAGAAGAGGCTGTAAAAGATACAGCCGGAGCCGAAGTCAAAACAGCACACATGCTGCTGAATATAGATTTTGCGCCACGGGCTGTGTCTTATACTGAGGAAAACACGAAACAAATAAGCAGTTTTCTGGGCTCAAATACCGATCTCACGCCATCGGCACATTTTGAAATATGGTCCTACGCACCTACCACAACTTCAGTTTCAGAAGCTGAGCGTCTTGCCTATTACCGTGCCTTGATGACACGCAATCTGCTCATCAAAAATGGCATACCGCCACAGCATATCACGGCACAAATTCGCACCAATGATCAAACACAGCAAGGCAACACTGTGAAAGTTGTTATCAAGCCGTAGTCATCAAAATATTAATCAAAATGTGGTTATAGATAAAAATCACTTGCATTCAGGCTGAACGATACAATGGAAAAGCAGATATTCAACCAAAAATTGCGCATGATTATTGTCATGATTCTCATGTTTGCGCTCGTTGGCTGGCAGCATCATTTTGTTATGGGCGGCATCAAAGCCAACCCTTATCTGAATTATTCCATTATTGGTGTTTTTCTTTTGGGCTGCGGCATCGCTTTTCGCATGATGTCGAGTCTCAAAAATGAAGTGCTGGCGCTAGACGCACTCAAGGTTGATTTTTCTGGCAAGACCTATGACGTGCAGGAAATATATTCAAAACCGGCTATTGTTTTTAAAGATCCGCTTTTGATAGGTCATGCGTATAGGCTTATTTCAGAAGAGCTCTGCAAGCACGGTAAACTGATCATCAGTCATGCGACCGTTCATTCGCTAATCGGTGGTGTTGAAGTGCGCATGAATGATCGCCGTGGCACGATGATGTACCTATCCGGCCTTATGGTGTTCATGGGTTTGTTTGGAACCTTTGTCGGTCTTATGGAAACTGTTGCTTCCGTTGGCGGCATTATCAACAATCTGGATTTCTCAGGCGGCAAAAGCGCTGATGCGGCATTTGGCAATCTGATCACTGGCCTCAAAGCACCACTCAATGGTATGGCAACAGGTTTCAGCTCATCTTTGTTTGGGCTGTCAACATCTCTGGTGCTTGGTTTGCATGAACGCTTTAGCACGGCAGCTGCGCGCGTGCTAAAAGTTGAATTTGAATCCTGGCTCACCAATCTTGCGCATCTGGAACAGGCTGAAGGCGACGAGCAGGAAATAGCCACAGGCAAATCACACGATATTGATATACTGCGCCGTATCAGTCGTGTTGAGACAAATCTCACACAAGCGCATTCTGTTGGTCAAGCCACACAACGGGCCGTGGGTGAAATGGCTATTGCTGTCCGCAGTCTTGCTGATCATGTCCATGCAGCAGAAACCTCGCGGCCTGATAAAAATGCCGTTTATACTGTTTTGACTCAATTGGCGAATGAACAGAAACGCCTGGCGGAGCACGCTATCGAGCAAGGTGCGGGCAGCGATGTTGATCGGGCGCACATGTCATTCCTGATGGAAGAAATGCTTACCCTGTTTGAACATGGCAAGTCGGAGCAAAGCCAGCAGGTGCAAAGTTTGCAAACCTTGACCGACGTGTTGAGTGCATCCCTCGACAGACATGCCTTGACGACTGAACTCAATGCGACAGTGTTTGCCGCCAAAACAGGTGAACCAGCCGCAACGCACGCTCGCGGCCTTTTGGAGCGACTCGGCAGTGTGTTTGTTTCAGACAATCACCGCGAAGCCAAAGCTACAAACACCTCAGCATCCATTAAAATGATGGATAAAATGTTGCGCCAAACTCACAGCATGCAACAGCAATGGCAATCGCAGCTGGAGCGTTCGCGCGCCATATCGCTGACTGACCAGACAGTGTTCAAAAGGTTTATAGGCCAGCAACATAAACTGATGACGTATATGGCAAGTCTTACCAATCGTTTTGATGCGCAACAGAGTGAAACCGATGTAAGCAGCCACGTCACGCAACTTGGTGAGGACATCAAACAATCCCGCACTGTTACCGAGCTGGCAATGCAACGGCTTGAATCCAGAATTGCGCACTCTCAACATTTGACAGAAAATGCATTAAGCACAGCACACGAAGCATTAGAAGTGGCCAGCAGCAAGCTGGCATCACACGGGTAGAAAAAATATGACACAAACCACATTTATGCCGGCCCTGCACACTCTCTGGGGAAAAATCCGCAAGCCTAAATTCAGTCGCCGCCATCAGCGCTACAATATTGATTGTGACGCCGAGCTTATATCAACGTTGCGCATGGTAAAAATTCCTGGCATTCTTAAGGATGTGAGTATGGGTGGCGGTATGTTTCGACCGGCACTGCGCTATCTGGTTGAACGGGACGGCGAAGATGCCGTGCTTGCCATTGGCAGCCTTAAAATGGCTGTTAAAATCGTGCGCACCAGCCCGATTGGCTACAGCTTGCAATTCGACGAGGCTCTGACAGATGAACAGATTACCGCTGTTGTTGATGTGAAGAACAGCCTCAGCACCCATTAAGTCTTTAATATCCTGATGAACGGACATGGCGACAAGCTTATGTTGCGCTCCATGCACCAGACTGATAAAGCCCAAGGATTATCCATCCTTTAGCGTATCAAGAGACAGTTCATGAAAATAAGCGGCGTTGACATCCGGCCCGGCAATATTATCGAATTTGAAGGCTCGCTCTGGCGGGCTGTAAAAATACAGCACACCCAGCCGGGTAAGGGCGGCGCCTACATGCAGGTGGAAATGAAAAACCTGTTTGATGGTCGCAAAACCCAAAATCGTTTTCGCTCATCCGAAGCCGTTGAAAAAGTCCGGCTCGACCAGAAAGATTATCAGTTTCTATTCGCGGAAGGCGACATGCTAACCTTTATGGACAAGGAGAATTACGAACAAATATCTCTGTCCGCTGATTTGCTTGGTGACGAGCGGCCGTTTCTGCAAGATGGTATGGACGTTATGATTGAGCTTTATGAAGATCGCCCAGTGTCGCTGCAAATGCCGGATCAAGTGATTTTGACTGTGAAGGAAACCGAGCCTGCACTTAAAAACCAGACTGCCACATCATCCTACAAACCTGCAATGATGGACAATGGCGTGCGCATTCTGATCCCACCGTTTATTGATGAAGGCGCGCGGGTTGTGGTGTCTGTTTATGACCAGGAATATATCCGCCGCGCAGAGTAAAAGTGAAAAGAGGCACACGTGTTGACCAAGCCACCAACGGTTATCTCGGTTGCAAGCTCAGCCACCCGCAGCTTTAGCAAAACACCACGCGCGCATATTCATTTGCTGGCTGGCATGGGCATTGAAGGCGACAGCCATGCCGGTGTGTGTGTCAAGCACCGCTCCCGCGTGGCAATCGACCCGACTCAGCCCAACCTGCGACAGGTGAGTCTGCTGCACAGCGAAGTGTTTGATGAGGTGGCAGCCCTTGGGTTTGTTCTGCAGCCCGGGGATATTGGCGAGAACATCACCACGGAAGGCGTGGATTTGCTGTCTCTACCGCGCGGCACCTGTTTGCATATCGGCGCGACTGCGGTTGTTGAACTCACAGGGCTGCGCAACCCGTGCAAACAGATCGATACGTTTCAGAAGGGTTTGCTGAAAGCCTTTGTCGGGCGAGACGCGAATGGTGGCATCGTGCTGAAAGCTGGGGTGATGAGTGTGGTGAGAGTGGGCGGCGAAGTATGTGTAGGTAACTCAATTGCGGTGGTGTTGCCAGACGGTGAATGTATGCCAATGGAAAGGGTTTGATGCCCCGAAGCGCAGTGAGTTGCCTGCCATAGTTGTCAAGCAATTCTGTGCAATTCAATGTTTTCCCATCATAGTCTCCTCGTAAAGAGGGGCAGAAGCATAGCGCTGAACCCATTGGTAGATTGTTGAATGATTCACGCTGCTGCCGCGCTCGGCAAGCATCGTTTTCAGGTCCCGGTAGCTCATGCTGTAGCGGCAGTACCATTGTACTGCCCAAAGAATGACCTTACCGCCAAAATGGCGGCCCTTGAAATCGCTCATCATACTTACTCCGTGCTACCCACCAACACCGCATCCAACATAACCACAAACTTTGCAACAGAGCCAAAAAACGGATAACTGAGGCTGAAATGGTCGCATCGTGCGGTAAAGCGAGATTGACAGGCAAAATGAAGCAGGCGATTACTCTATTAGACATTATAATATATTAGATAACAGAAAAGCGGGTATGATATGCTAAATCGTTTTTTTAAACACTTTCTATCATTGTTTGTATGTGCCCTGGCACTTCTACCGCTGCCCGCCTCGGCACAGTATGCCGACTTTAATCAGGGGTTTAACCAGAATATTTATCCAGATATTTCGCCACACAATTGGGATAAGCCAGACACATCGTCGTCCACTGATGAAACGCCACAACCCCGCACAAGGCACTCAACATCATTATCCTCTAGGATTCACCTACCCTACCGCCGCGACATGACGCTCGCCGAAAAATTACGGATGGAATTTCTTGCCAACGCCAGTAAAGGCAGCCCGACATCGAGTTTTCCTAATCTAAGAGCTTTTTCTGCCAAGGTTGATATGGTTGAATTCTTTGCGTTCATGGCAAAACATGAGGGATTAGACACATCGACAGCTGAAGGCCTGACGGCACTTTGGTATGGTCAAGCGTGGGCTATTGCAAATCAGCGACCACTGCCAACCGCGAGGCAATATCAGGGCATCGCAAAACAACTCCGTGATACCAATGCCAATGCGATGTTTTGGGACAAGTTGGACAACAAAGGTCGTCAGACAGTCGTCGAAATGATTGCTTATCCAGCGGTATTACAGCGGTTTACCTATGAGAACTATCGAGCAGCCGGCAACACAACAGGAATAGCAAGCTTGGCCAAACGTGTTCAAGCGAGCATGCTGAAGTTCAAGATGAATATGCAATCGCTGCGGCTCACTGATGCGGGCCTTGAATAACGGCGTCATGGCATTGTGGTGCTATGCCGAAGAGATGCTTTTGTGCTTCACGCAACAACCACCAGGGTTATGACATCGACAATGCTCCTCGGCGACGCCATTGAGATCACCGCAGCCATTGTTTCATAAAAAACGACAAGAGAGAACAGACTGGAGCGAGGGCTGAATGGTGGGTTTTTTTTAGCCGTCTCCCAAATGAGCGTTTTCTCTACACTGGGGTTCGAGGCCCTGTGCTAACACATGCGGACGGTAAGATGAAGCGCTTCAGCATCTATCACACTCCCGGTGCCAACCCGGTGTTGTGAATTAGCGGATCCAGCTAAACGAATTGATTTGGGAAGCTATGCTATGATCAAGAAATTTTTGTTGTGCCTCGCCTTGTTGTTAAGCGTTGGGACTACGCCTGCGCTGGCGGCACCAAATGAAAGTAGCACTGACTGCCAGCGACCGGTAACCACAGCTGAAAAAACCGTATGTGACAGTGATGATCTTAGTAAACTGGACCGGCGGGTCACCAACATGGCGCATGGCGTCGAATGGTTCCTTGCAGAATCTGGCAGCAAGACCGATCCTCAGTCTGCCGTGTCTTCTTTTGTCCAGTCGCAAATTGAATGGCGCAAGTCGCGCGACGCCTGTGGCGAGGATGTCAAATGCCTTGAGCACAATATGCGCTCCCGATTTTATCACTTGATCAACCGGCGCAATACAGACGACAAGAAGCCGATCGATCAATTTATTGGCGAATATGTTTACAAAGATGGCTTAGGCAGTCTTGCCATCATGCGCGTGTCACCCGCCCTGCTGCTGTTCTCCCTGGCAGCGAGCAAAGCAGACGAGAGTGACATGTTTGTGCGTATGGGCGGCTTTGTGAAAATAAATGGAAAAACAGTTGAGCTCTATTTGCACCGGGATGACACCAAAGCTTGTGCAGTCCTCACCGCCATGTCAGCAGCGCACTATTTTCTGCTGAGCGACAATCAACAGGCAGGCTGTGGTAAAAAAGAGCTTTATACTGGAAAGTATAAATGGATGTTCAAGTGATTTTGCGGCATTTGCAAACCATTCATCGTTTAGCTCTGGGGCTGAATCTGGGTTGCTGGCTATTTGCACGGCTATGTCCGCATCCGACAGGCTGTCAAATCAGGCCAAAAATTCGGGTGTAACTATGGCGCGGGCTTCAGCAAGCGCTTTAGGGGTTATGGTGACGATATTTTTTGACTTCTCGGTCATTGGCTTTCCTCGCACTGATCAGACGTCGAACATTCTGTCGCCATGTATACACAACCACGAATATTCTGTCCCCCAAAGATGCGACAGGGCTAGTCGCAATAAAACGGGTCTCTCCGTAGGCGTGGCGGACGTCTCGTTTTTCACAGCGTCAAATTCAAACACGCACGACCATCAATCTACATAAGGCATATTTAGTGAATGCACTGAATATTGGGAGACGTCA
This sequence comes from Sphingomonadales bacterium, assembly GCA_025362295.1. Taxonomy (GTDB): domain Bacteria; phylum Pseudomonadota; class Alphaproteobacteria; order Sphingomonadales; family Sphingomonadaceae; genus JANYGX01. The sequence continues at coordinate 101,904 of JANYGX010000005.1, forward strand.
TGTGCATCCCTCACCCTGTCCCACCCACTGTTAACCCATCAATCCGCAGCGTCGGTTGCCCCACACCCGCTGGCACCGATTGTCCCGCTTTGCCGCAGGTGCCAATTCCTGGATCAAGCGCCATGTCGTTCCCCACAGCGCTCACTTTCGTCAGCACATCCGGTCCGTTACCAATCAGCGTTGCTTCTTTCACGGGTGCGCCGAGTTTACCGTCTTCGATCAGATAGGCTTCCGTGCAACTAAACACGAACTTGCCGCTGGTAATATCCACCTGCCCGCCACCGAATGTTTTGGCATACAGGCCTTTTTTCACGCCGCGCAAAATCTCCTGCGGGTCGCGGTCGCCGCTGAGCATGTAGGTGTTGGTCATGCGCGGCATGGGGGCATGGGCGTAGCTCTCGCGCCGGCCGTTGCCGGTGGGCTGCACACCCATCAGGCGAGCATTCAGCCGGTCCTGCATATAGCCTTTCAAGATGCCGTCCTCGATCAGCACAGTGTTTTCGGTCGGTGTGCCTTCATCATCGATGGTGAGCGAGCCGCGCCGCTGGTCGAGCGTGCCGTCATCAACCACTGTAATGCCCTTGGCAGCAACGCGCTCGCCAACCCGACCAGAGAACGCTGAGGTGCCCTTGCGGTTGAAATCCCCTTCCAATCCGTGGCCGATGGCCTCGTGCAGCAAAATGCCGGGCCAGCCATTGCCGAGCACCACCACCATTTCGCCGGACGGTGCCGCCACCGCCTCCAGATTAACCAGCGCCTGGCGCAGCGCTTCGTCGGCCGCAGCCTGCCAGCTCACCGGGGTGATAAACTGATCATAAGCCGTGCGCCCACCCATGCCGTGAAAGCCTGTCTCGCGCCTGCCATTCTGTTCGACCACAACACTCACATTCACCCGCACCAGCGGTCGGATGTCCTCAGCGCGGTAGCCGTCCGGCCGGAGGATTTCGATAGCCGACCACGATCCGATCAGGCTTGCCGATACCTGGATGACCCTGGGGTCACGTGCGCGCACATAGGCATCAATATCGGCCAGCAGTTTGGTTTTGGCCTCGAAGCTCAAGCCCTCAAACGGGCTTTCCGGTGCGTAAAGCTTGCGATTGGTGCGGGCTGGCGGGGCGGCAAACGGGGCGATTCCACTGCCCGATTTGATCGACCGCACGGTTTCGCCAGCGCGTTTGATAGCGGCCTCGCTCATGTCGTTCGAGTGCGCATAACTGGTCATTTCACCCTGCACCCCGCGCAGGCCAAAGCCTTGCGTGGTATCGTAGGTGGCAGCCTTAAGGCGTCCGTCATCAAAACTGAAGCTTTCAGATAGGCTGTATTGCAGGTAAAGTTCACCATCATCAAGGCCTTGCAGAGAGTCGGCAACAATGCGCTCGACGCGGGTACGGTCCATGCCGGTGGCGGTGTAGAAGAGATCAGTGGGTGTGTGTTGGGTCATACACATCGACATAAGGCTAATATGTGCTAAATCCAAGCCATCAATTTGGAGAATCCCATGGTCAAACTCAACAAAATCTACACCCGCACCGGCGACGATGGCACCACAGGGCTCGTTGATGGCTCACGGGTGACCAAGCACAGCCTGCGGGTGAGCGCTTTTGGTACCGTGGATGAGGCCAACAGCATCATTGGCCTTGCGCGGCTGCACACTGCCGGTGATGCTGATGCCATGCTATCGCGCATCCAGAATGATTTGTTCGATCTTGGCGCCGACCTTGCCACCCCTGGTGAGATTTTTGACACGCCGGATGAAAAAATGCCGTGGGCATTAAGAATTATTGAATCACAAGTGGCGCGGCTGGAAACCGAGATTGATACGATGAATGAACATTTGGCACCATTGAACTCGTTCATCTTGCCGGGCGGATCAGCAGCAGCCAGCTATTTGCATCTGGCGCGCACGGTGGTGCGGCGGGCAGAACGGCTGGCGACAGAAGCCGCAGCGCATGAGGCGCTAAACCCAGAGGCCATACACTATCTCAATCGGTTGTCCGATCACTTGTTTGTGCTGGGGCGTGTGCTGAATGATAACGGTGCAAGCGATGTGCTGTGGGTGCCGGGTGCGAACCGATAATTATAATCGCGCCTTTGTCCGCGTTGTCGGGATCGCTTGTGCCGGATCGTCCGGCCACAGGTGTCGCGGGTAGCGACCACGCATTTCAGATTTGATGGCGGACCATGAGCCGCGCCAAAACGCCGGCAAGTCTTTTGTGGTTTGCAGTGGACGGTGTGCTGGAGATAGCAGCACCAGAGCAAGCGGCACATCGCCCACGCAAGGGTGCGTGTCGAGACCGTACAGAGCCTGCACGCGGCAGGCGACACTCGGGCCGCCTTGCGCTGTGTAATCGATCGTGTGGCTGGTGCCTGCCGGGGTGCTGAAATATGCGGGCGCACGCGTGTCGAGTTCTCGTGCATCAGGCAAAAGAGCCATCAGGCTATAACAAAACTCTTTGCTGTCGAAATCATCGAAGCGGGGTTTGCCAGCCAGATACGGCGTCAGCCAGCGCTCCAGAGTGGCCGTAAGCGTTGCATCGGTTATGTTTGGCCAGCGCGCATCCCTGTCATGCAGAAACAACACGCGGGCTTGCACACCACGAAGTTCTTCTGTCCACGGTAAACAGGCAATACCCCGATCGCGCACCATGTTAAGTTGGGCAACCGTGATCGCCTCGGCAGATGGTTTTGGCAACGGGGTTTCGGAGAGTGTGATTGCGCCGAGTGTTTCCACCATGAAAGCGTGTACGCCGCCGCGCGCATCCAGCCGCACCTGCTCGCCGGTGGTTATATTTTTTGCAGCGAGAAAACGGACGTCCTGCTCGGTAAGGGCTGCCGCACTAACGATGCGGCTCTGGCCAGCGGTGCCCGTGAGTTCGGCAATCGCGAGCCACGGCGCTCGCGCCAATGGTTCGGTTTCATCAAGTGCAGCAGCCCGGCCATTCGCCAATAAAAACTGGCCGCGACCCGATCTGTTTTTGGCAATACGCTCCGGGTAGGCAGGGGAATCGCATTTGGTTTTTAATCTCTTGATTTGAATCTGGAATTTGATTCTTGAGCTGTCTCCCGATGGAAGGAGATTGACGATGAATCGGTTCGCGGAAATTTTTGCCGGCGTTGACGATCCTCGCGCGTCGAATGCGCGCTATGATTTTGTGACGGTTTTGTTCATTGCGCTGGCGGCTTTGCTGTGCGGGGCAGAGAGCTGCGCTGACATGGCCGATTTTGGCCAGTCGAAGCAAAAGCTGCTGCGCCGATTGATCAAGCTGCCTTACGGCACGCCCAGCCACGACACCTTCAGCCGACTGTTCCGCTATCTCGATCCCCTCTCCTTTGCTGAGGCTTTTGCCAGCTTTGCCAAAGCTTTCGCCGGTGCGCTTGAAGGCGTGATCGCCATTGATGGCAAGGCGGTACGCGGCGCTTATGAGCGCGGTGCCAAGACCGCGCCCTTGCATCTGGTCAATGTCTGGGCTGCCGAGGCGCGCCTGGCCATCGGCCAGCACATCGCCCCTGGTCGCAACGAAATCAAAGGGGCTCTTGAGGCCCTCAAGCTTTTGTCGCTCAAGGGATGCACCGTCACCGCCGATGCCTTGCATTGCAGGCCTGACACGGCGAGTGCCATCCTCAAAACCGGCGCCCATTATGCCCTGGCTTTGAAGGGCAACCAACCCAAGCTCAAGGCCGCAGCCGAAGCCGCTCTTGCAGCCGCCCAAACGTCCGACAGCGCCGAAACCCACGCTGTTCATGCCCATGACCGCAGCGAAACCCGCTGCGCCACAGTCGTGCCCGCCACCCATCTCGACTTTCCTGGCATCAAGGCCGTCGCCAGCGTCAACACAAGCCGCACCATGCCAGATGGCCACACCAGCTCTCTCACCCGCCTCTTCCTGCTTTCTGAACAGGTCAGCGCCAGCCGCATGATCGAGATTGCCCGAACCCACTGGACCATCGAAAACCAGCTCCATTGGGTCCTCGACGTCGCCCTCAACGAGGACGCAGCACGAAATCGTAAGGACAACGGACCAGAAAACCTCGCCATCCTCCGAAAGCTCGCGCTTAACCTGCTCAGAACCAATCCCGACAGGGCTTCCATCCGACGAAAAATCAAAAAAGCCGGATGGGACGACAGCTTCCTCATCTCTCTCATCTCCCATATGCGATAGCCCTGCTGCAAGGGGGGAGGACACTCTCTTTTGCGTTGTATCAACTCTGTGCTGGCTTTAAATCTGATTTATGGGCCATAGACTGTCTCCATGAGTATAAACCTCCCCAAAATTATCATCCTTGGTCGCCCTAATGTCGGCAAATCGACCCTTTTCAACCGTTTGATTGGCAAACGGCTGGCTTTGGTTGATGACACGCCTGGTGTCACCCGCGACCGGCGCGAGGCCCCGGCCCAGCTGTTCGATCTCAATTTTACCATTGTCGATACAGCCGGGCTTGAGGAACCAGATGATACCACACTGGCCGGGCGCACGCTCACCCAGACCAAGGCTGCGCTGGCCGATGCAACCGCAGCGCTGATGGTGATTGATGCGCGCGCTGGCGTTACCCCGCTTGACCGGCACTTTGCCCAGTGGCTGCGCACGCAACCTGTGCCGGTGATATTGCTTGCCAACAAAGCGGAAGGCAAGGCCGCCTCGCCGGGGATTCATGAAAGCTATGCGCTGGGGCTGGGCGAGCCTGTGGCCATTTCGGCTGAACACGGTGAGGGGCTCGCCGATCTGTTTCAGGCGCTTATCCCCATCCTCGGGGATGCCACCGAAATCAAAGATGCAAACACAGAGGATGAGGACGGCCCGCTGAAGCTTGCCATCATCGGCAGGCCAAACGCTGGCAAATCCACCCTCATCAACACGCTGCTCGGCGAGCAACGGCTGATCACCGGACCGGAGGCCGGCATCACCCGCGATTCGATTGCCATTGACTGGGAATGGCAGGGCAGACCAGTGCGCCTGGTGGACACAGCCGGAATGCGCAAGCGCGCCAAAGTGGTTGAAAAACTAGAAATGCTCTCCGTGGCAGACACCAAGCGTTCCATCGATTTCGCCGAGGTGGTGGTGTTGCTGCTGGATTCCACCGTCGGGCTTGAAAGCCAGGACTTGCGCATTGCCTCCATGGCGCTTGAAGAGGGCCGGGCGCTCATTATAGCACTCAACAAGTGGGATATCGCGGACGATCAGGGCGGCACCTACCGGGGTGTGGCGAAAGCCCTGGAGGAAGGTTTATCGCAGGTCAAAGGCGTCTCGCTGCTCACGCTTTCCGGCCAGACCGGCAAGGGGCTTGATACACTCATCAAAGCCAGTTTTGAACTCCGTGAAATATGGAGCAAGCGGGTGAGCACCTCAGCCCTCAACCGATGGTTTGGCGATGCGCTGGAACGCAACCCGCCGCCAGCCGCAGGCGGCAAACGCATTAAGCTCCGCTACGTGACGCAAGCGCGTGCACGGCCACCCACCTTCACCATTTTTGGTAACCGCACCGAGGCCCTGCCAGCGAGTTACGAACGTTATCTGGTCAATTCCATCCGCGAGGATTTGGGCTTTATGGGTGTGCCCATTCGTATGCACTTCAGAGGCGGCAAAAATCCGTATGTGGATAAGAGTTGAGATGACGTTATTTTAATTGTAACCAAGAATACCAAACATGACTGATATTCGCCTTTGCCGTGATACCGAAACTGAAACCATGTTCACCATCATCAACGATGGCGCGCAAGCGTATCGTGGTGCAGTGCCCGCTGATTGCCTGCATGATCCGTATATGTCGCTGGCGGAACTGCGCTCAGAGATTGCGGCTGGCGTAACATTCTGGGGCTGTGATATCGATGGCGTTTTGGCTGGCATCATGGGTGTGCAGGCAGTCAAGGATGTGACCCTCATTCGTCATGCGTATGTGGCAACGGACAAACAGGGGCATGGGATCGGCAGCCAGCTGATCAGACATATCATGCAAACAACGGCCAACAAAATGCTGGTCGGTACGTGGACTGATGCGCGCTGGGCGATACAATTTTATCAGCGCCACGGCTTCACGCTCGTATCGCCAGATCAAAAGGTTGACCTGCTTAAAACCTACTGGACAGTTTCAGAACGGCAGATTGAAACCTCTGTCGTGCTGACAACATGATTTTTCGAGAGCAATACAATAATGCAATTTTTCTCTGATAATACCGCCACGGTTTGCCCGGAACTGATAGCCGCAGTTACCGACTGCAATACAGGGCCTGCAAGTGCCTATGGCAACGATGCTTATACCAAGCAATTAGAAACAGTGCTCAACGCTTGGTTTGAAACGCCGGTTAAAACCTTTGTCACGTCGACGGGCACAGCGGCCAATGCACTGGCGCTGGCCACTCTCTGCCCTGGCTGGGGCACGGTGCTGTGCCACACCGAGGCACACATCGAGCGCGATGAATGCGGTGCCCCGGAATTTTATTCCGGGGCAAAATTGACGTTGCTTGACGGCACACATGCAAAAATTTCACCGGCCACTCTGGAGGCACGATTAAAAATGTTCGTGCCCTCGGTGCATCAGGTGAAACCGCATGTGCTGTCGCTCACACAGGCGACCGAACGCGGCACTGTTTACACGCTGGATGACATAAAAGCGCTGACAACTGTTGCCAGAGCGCACAATCTCAAAACCCACATGGACGGTGCGCGCTTTGCCAATGCGCTTGTGTCGCTCAACGCCTCACCGGCGGATATGACATGGCGAGCCGGCATTGACGTGCTGTCGCTGGGGGCAACCAAGAACGGTGGCTTTGGTGCCGAGGTTGTGGTGTTCTTCAATCCCAATGATGTGGCTGATTTTGAATACCGCCGCAAACGCGCTGGTCATCTGCTGTGCAAGAGCCGCTATATCGCGGCACAGCTGATCGCTTATGTGGAATCCGGTGTGTGGCAGCGCAATGCTATCCGTGCCAATGCATTTGCCAGCCGCCTTGCCAAATCGGCTGCGCCGTATCTCACAGCGCCAGTAGAGGCCAACAGCTTGTTCCTGAAGCTATCGCCAAAACACATGGCACATCTGCAAAATGCCGGGGTTGGTTTTTATGAGTGGAAAGGCGAAGCTGCAGAAGAGATAAGGCTGGTGGTGTCCTGGGATCAACCAGAGGCCGATATTAATGAGCTGTGTGCGCTTCTAGAAAGTTTATAAATACCAATGGGCATTCCAATTCGGGGACAATTCCTTAGTCTAATTTTTATCTGGGGGACCACGTGGCTCGCTATCAAGCTGCAACTGACGCAAGTGCCACACGAATGGTCGGTGGTGTACCGGTTCGGTCTGGCGTGCATGGTGCTGACCGGCATTGCGCTTTATAATAAGACAAAATTTGATGCGAGTCTGAAACAGCATGGTTTGCTGATAATCTTTGGTATTCTGCAATTCTGCGTGAACTTCATGTGTGTTTACAAAGCTGAACAAATTATTCCATCCGGTCTCGTGGCGATTGTCTCGGCATTGATGGTATTCACCAGCCCAGCGATGGCACGACTGGCGTTTAATACCCGCCTGACACCGACACTTATACTGGGCGGCACCATGGCTGTTGTGGGTGTGGTGCTAATGTTTGCCAAAGAGGTCCGGCATCTTGATTGGCACGACAGCGGCGCACGAGGATTTTTTCTAGCCTTTACCGGCGTGCTGGCCGTTAGTCTTGCTACGGTGTTTATTTCGAGCAGCCATTTGCGTGCCTTGCCAACGCAGACCGTGGTGATCTGGGGCATGGCTTACGGCACCAGCGCCTCGGCGCTCTATGCAAGTTTCAAGGTTGGTTCACCAAGCTTCTCGTTCGATCCCCACTATCTAGCAGCACTGGCTTTTCTCGTGCTGTTTGGTTCGGTGGTGGCGTTTAGCTTTAACATGAACGTGGTGCGCCATATGGGCATGTCAAAGGCTGCTTACATCAGCGTGCTCACGCCGATTGTGGCACTCACCTGGTCAACAGCAACAGAACATTATCAATGGACGCTAACGGCTGTTATCGGCGCGCTGGTGGCCTTTGCTGGTACAGCGGTGGCCGTGCGCGGACGGCGATAGTGAAACATTGGCCACCGGCATGTTTGCAGATGACCAATGTTTTAAAGCGCTTTAGTTCTGGATCACCAGCGCGCTATCACCCAACCAGCCCGTGGTTGTGCCGGACTGCGGGCTGCCCTGCACCTGAACAGTGTGTGTGCCAGCCGACAAGACCACACCGACTGTCACGGAGCCTCGCACCCATTCATAAATGCTTGGGTTGCTGGAACTGACGGAGCAAAAGGCGGCGCTGGTGCTGAGGGGTGAAACAACGGCCCCGTCAACGTAGACCAGCACCGTATTCCAACCATTGAAATTACCAGCAACACCACTGGAATTTGTAGCGCCGCATTCAGCAGAATAGGTAATGGCGTAGCGTGTGGGTTTGGTTGGCTTCAACAAGACAGAGGTCGCCGAACCATTGATGGGGGCAAACGTAGCAACGGCGTAAGTAAAATTGCCGGGACTGCCGCCAAAGAAGGCAATACCAGCGTTGGCGGCTGTGCTTGCCAAAGCAAGTGCAGCGGTTGCAATAATGTAAACAAGTTTCATCGGTTTAGTCCCTTATCAAAAAGGGGGCAGTTGGTTTGATACAGCGCTGGCTTCAGGACTGCCCCTTAAACAGGATGCCAGACACAAAAAGCCACAAACTGATTTGGCAGTATGCAATTATCATAAGCCTGTATTGTAAAAATCCGACAAAATGGCATTTTAGTCAGAATGTTTCACTGTCGCATCGTTAGATGAAAAATCGTTTACTTCTTTGCCAGCGGATGGTTTTCAAACACCGCCTTGTTCAGGTGTTCTGTTGCCACGTGTGTATAAATCTGCGTGGTGGTGATGTCTGCATGACCAAGCAATTTTTGTACAACACGCAAATCGGCTCCACCTTCTAGCAAGTGCGTGGCAAACGCATGGCGCAAGACGTGCGGCGAGACCGTGGCAGGGTCAATCCCTGCCTCAAGCGCCAGATTTTTGATCAGTTGAAACAACCGGACCCGCGTCACGTGGCCAAGCGCGCCTCGGCTTGGAAACAAATAACGGTTATCTTTGGCAACATGATGAGACCAAGCTTCGATTGCGGCAAGGGCACGATCATTCACCGGAATCAATCTGTCCTTGTTGCCCTTGCCGGTGATGGTCGCATAGCCGCGCCCCGGAGTGATAGCATGGCGCGGCAGCGCCACCAATTCGCTGGCGCGAAGGCCTGAGCCATAGAGCAATTCAACCAAAGCCATCAGGCGAATATTGGCCACTGACGGATCAGCAGTGGCCCGTGCATGCGCTGCTTCCAGTATAGTAAAGGCAGCATCGTAACTGAGTGTTTTTGGTAGTCGCTGTGCCGGTTGTGGTGAAAGCAAACTGAGTGTGGGATCGGTGTCGCGAATTTTGTCGCTGACAAGGTAGGCAAAAAATTGCCGCATGGCGGAAAGCCGCATGGCTGCCGTGGTGCGTGCTATCTGGTCGCGGCTGACCCAGCGCTTGAGCAGGTCACGCAAGTCGCTTGGTGACGCCTGCGTCAGGCGGCCGACGAGCTCTCCGCTGGAAAGCCGCAACACATGGCCGTAAGCGTTCAGGGTGTTGCGTGCCGCGCCGCGCTCGTTTTGCAGCATATCAAGAAACAGCCCAATGGCCTCCGCATCACTGTAGCGATGCGCCTGTATCATCCGCCGGCCATGATTATGGCTTCAGCCGCAATCAGCCGTGCATCGCTGTCTAGACCTACGGCATGATAGGCCGACAGCACGGCTTTTAAAACACCAGGTGATACATCGGACCAGTTGTGGCCCATGGCAAGCGAACCGAGAAGCAACACTTCACCCTTGGCATGGCGACGGGCTGCATCAGCAAGTTTGATGAACAAACTGCCTGCCGACACATCATCTGGCCGACTGGAGCGGCTGATGCTGGCACCGGTAAGGAGAGCGGGTGCCAAACCTTCCAGGCTTGCGATCAACATTTGCTTGCGGCGATTGATGATATCACTATTTTGACCTGTACCGCTTTGCGCATCAAGCCAGGCCTCGATAAGTTTGGGTATCGGGCGAATCACCTGCGAGTCTGTGAAATACAGTAGTGGCCAGGCTTTGTTGAGCGCATCACCTTCGCTTGCCAGCACTATTGGGGCCCAGCGTCTGGCGTCTTTCAGCCGACCGCCCATCAGCATGGAGCGAAGCAAATCGGGAGCGATAGCCGTCTGGCTTGGCAGCAGAGGAAAACGCGCTGCTGCATCACTGGTGATCAGCCACATCGCCATACGGCTGCGTTCGTTTTTGCCCATGGCCCAGAGTTGGCGCATAGCATTGTAGCGTGCGCCGGTGGTGGTGGCAGTGGCGGCTTTCTGCAGCAGGCCTTCAGGCCGGTAGGCGAGAACACGCGGGTCAAGCCCGGCACCACGCGCTGCCCAACCCGATATAAATTCCTCAGCCGACATTGTGCCAAGAGCTGCGGCTGTCCAACCCAGTTTATAGCGGGTCTCGGCATCAACAAAGGCCGAGCGCGCCAGCCACGATTGCACGGCAATAGGTGCAGATATCAATGCCTGATCCGGAAAAGATTGGCCGCTGGCGTAGGTGGCTCCCACCCGGTAGCTGGTGAACAGGCCGCCCACCGGCCATGGGGCAAGGCCAGCACGACCGCCGCCAGCCACAGCCGTCACCGCTTGCTGGGCAATCGACAAATCATATTTGTTCACCTTGCCGCCCTGCTGGGCAATATCGAGACCAAGTGCTGCCCCGCTGTCATCGCCTTGCAGTGCACTGCAAATGGCACTGAGGAGTGGCCACTGGCTATCTGGCGAAAACACAATGGCGCGTTGTGCCAACGGGCAGGTGGCCGCAAGATCAATCGCAGCCAAATGCACCTGGGCCGCAACAGTAAACAATCCACGATCATACACCGACACCGGCACAGTTTCGATCACCATTTTAGCCGCTTCAGCTTCGCCCATGCGAAGCAGAAGATGGGCACGCGCAGCAACAAATTTGAGCGGATCAGCCCCGGCTGGCAGGCTGGCTTTTGTCATCAGCAGCCGCCGCAATGCGATATGACCGTAACGCGAGGCCAGCGGTGCTTCCAGATGGCGCATCAATTCTGTCGCCAGTGCGCCTCTGGAACCAGCCCAACTGTCCGTGCCAGTGCCGAAACCGACGGGTAGTGGTCCTCCGGAGCCAACATCCGCCATTATTGGCGCAGCGGCTGGTTCAGCGCCAAGCGGTAAAACCGCCGCTTCGCCTGAATGTTCAATGGTAACGGAAGGGTTTGTGACCGCATCAGTGATTGGAGCGGCAGGCGTTGCCGGAACAGACGGCGATCGCACAGCGCCTGGCAGGATCGATTCTGGCGCTGGTGCGGCACTTGTTTCCGGTGTGTCAGCCTGCGAGTCTTGAGCATAAGCCGCCAGGCTCACCCCGATTGTAGCCATCAACACATTAAAATATAATAGTTTTTTAAGTTTGTGTGTCATTCTGCAGCTGAGTATCAGCGCGGCAGGGCACTTGTGGGGATGGTTTTTTCCACATGACTAACTGTTGGTTTGGGGTTTGCCATCAGCAGATACAATCCGCCAATAACCACGATCAGCAGCAAAAGCGCCAAAACGCCTATTAATATAATCCGCATACAGTCAAACCTTTCTTTAACCCCCCCAAATCAATAGCGACATGGGAGGGGCCTTGGTAGCTTTTATTCAGCCGTGTATAGTGCTGTTTAAGACAGAGACAAACCGCTATGCAAGAGACTGCGCTTACAAGGCACCCTAACGCGTTGCCCAACGACCAAACTGCTCCATCAAACCGATCGATCGTGCTTGTCGGGCTCATGGGCGTTGGCAAAACCACCATTGGCAGGCGGTTGGCGCACCAGCTTGGGCTTGATTTTGTCGATGCCGATGAAGAAATCGAAAAAGCCGCTGGGTGCAGCATTGCCGACATATTCGAGCGCTTTGGTGAGTATGGCTTCCGCGACGGCGAGCGCCGCGTCATGCACCGGCTAATGGCCGGGGCTCGCCAGGTGATTGCCACCGGCGGTGGGGCGTTTGTCGATGCCGCAACCCGCGCGTTAATTCTGGCGGAGGGGCTGGCTGTATGGCTGGATGCGGATATCGATATTCTCGTGGACCGCACAGCCAAGCGCAACACCAGACCGCTGCTCCAGACCGGCGACCCCAGAGAGGTGTTGATGCGGCTTGCCGAAGCCCGCAAGCCGTTTTACCAGCAAGCGCATATTCACATATCGAGCAACCGTTCCCCCCATGATGTGACCGTACAGTCTATTCTGGGCGCATTGAAAGATCGTATGACCATTCAACCGCCTGTTACCAATGGCAACTCTAACGCACCTGTGGAAATTCCAGTGAATATTGCTGGTAAACCTTACACAGTCGAGATCGGCGCTGGGTTGCTGGCCACGGCTGGCATTCGCCTGCGGCCCTATCTCAAATCCCGCACAGTCATTGTCACAGATAATAGTGTTGCCGGACTGTATCTGGTCAATCTCGACAGGCAACTGAAAGAGCAAGGTGTCGATGTCTCGCACATCATTCTGCCAGCTGGAGAAGCTGCCAAAAACTTTACTGAACTCAGCGCTATCCTCAGTCACCTTGTTGATCGTGGCATAGACCGTGCCGATGCGATCATTGCGCTGGGCGGCGGTGTTGTGGGTGATATCACTGGCTTTGCTGCCAGCATCCTCAGGCGCGGCTGTCGGTTTATTCAGATACCTACCACCTTGCTGGCCCAGGTGGATTCGTCAGTGGGTGGCAAAACCGCCATCAATTTGCCGCAAGGCAAAAATTTGGTAGGCAGTTTTCATCAGCCATGTTTTGTACTTGCCGACACGGCGGTGCTTGATACGTTGCCGCGTCGGCAGTTGCTGGCAGGCTACGCTGAAATCGTCAAGTACGGCCTCATTAATGATGCTGCTTTTTTTGACTGGCTAGAGGCCAATGGGCAGGCAGTGCTGGCCAGCAATTCCACCGAGCGCACGTACGCTATAGAGATGTCCGTACGGGCCAAGGCGGCTATTGTTGCTAAGGATGAAACAGAAAGCAGCGGTGTGCGCGAACTGCTCAATCTTGGCCATACATTTGGCCATGCGCTGGAAGCGGCCACCGGTTTTTCAGACGCACTGCTGCACGGCGAGGCCGTGGCCATTGGTATTGTGCTGGCGTTTGACTATTCGTGCGAACTCGGGCTTTGCCCGGCAGCCGATGCCGTGCGGGTGCGCCACCATTTCAAGAGTGTCGGGTTACGCACATCTCTCATCCCATGGCTTGCCACGAGTGGTGAGGCGCTTGTCCAGTATATGATGCAGGACAAGAAAATCCGCAGTGGAGCATTACCGTTTCTGCTTGCGCATGGCATTGGCCAAACCTATCTTGAGCACACAGTCGATCTTGCCCATGTGACACATTTTCTGGATAAGGCATTGGCATCATGAGTGAGACAACACTGCTCTGGTCTGGCCTTATTCTGTTGTTTGTGCTGATGAGCATTTCGGCCATATTCTCAGCCGCTGAAACCGCTGTAACGTCGGCTTCTAAAGCCCGGCTGCACCGCTTGGCACGCGATGGCAACACACGCGCAGCCAATGTGGAAAAACTGTTGGAAGACAAGGAAACGCTGATCGGTTCAGCACTGCTTGGCAACAATCTGATCAACACGCTGGCAGCGGGTCTGGCGTCTTATGTGCTGGGAGGGCTGTTCGGTGCCAAGGGTGTGCTCTATGCCACTGGCTTTGTCACGGTCATGTTACTGATTTTTGCTGAAGTGCTGCCCAAAACCTATGCCATTATCAAGCCGGACAGGGTGGCATTGCTGCTGGTGCCATTTGTCGGTCTGGTCGCTCGTTTGCTGGGGCCGGTTGTTGGCACGGTGCAGCGTATTGTGCGTATGTTGTTGCGTGTGCTTGGGGTGAATGTGGATGACCGCGTGAGCTATCTTTCAAATCATGAAGAGGTGCGTGGCCTTATCGATCTTCATGCGGAAGAAGGCAGCCTTGACCGTGAACACAAGGCTCAACTCGGCTCGATACTGGATCTCGATGAAGTCACACTTGATGAAGTGATGGTGCACAGGAAAACCATTGAGATGCTGGATATCAGCGAGCCATCCGAGGTGCTGGTGCGCGCCGCTGTGCGTTCGTCCTTCACCAGATTGCCGGTTTACAGGGATGACCCGGATAATATTATCGGGGTACTGCATTCCAAAGACCTAATGCGCGCTCTAGCCAAACGGGGTGCCGAGCCAGACACGCTTAATGTAGAAAAAATCATGTCAACGCCCTGGTTTGTGCCGGAGACCACAACACTGCGTGAACAACTCAATGCCTTCATAGCAAGGCGCAGTCATTTTGCGTTGGTGGTTGATGAGTATGGCTCGTTGCAGGGTCTGGTGACACTAGAAGATATTCTGGAAGAAATCGTCGGTGATATTTCCGATGAGCATGATATGCCTGCTCCGCAAGGTGTTACGGTAAACGCGGGTGGTGATTACACGGTTGAAGGCAAGGTGCCCATTCGTGATCTCAATCGTCGTTTCGACTGGCAGTTGCCCGACGATGCTGCCACCACAATTGCAGGCCTTGTCATTCATGAGGCTGAAATTATTCCGGTCAAAGGTCAGCGCTTCATATTTTTTAATTTTGAATTCGAAGTGCTGGAACGTCGTCGCAATCAAATTACCCTGATCAGGTTAAAGCCTCTGAAACAGTCCCCGCTGACAAACGACAGCCCTGCATGAGTGGCGCGAAAAATTCATATCGACCAGAGCGCACAATAGAAACTTTGGGACCCGATTTTTATGATCCGGTCAGGGCTGCCGTATTTCCCGCACACCGCTTGCGCTATCGCAACCAGCACGCTGCCGCCAGCGTTGGCCTTGAAGACTTGAATGACGCTGCTTGGCTTAATCATTTTGCCCGCTTTGAACCTTTGCCTGGCAGTCTTCCGCAGCCGCTGGCGCTGCGCTATCACGGCCACCAGTTTCGCCACTACAATGCTGATATTGGTGATGGTCGCGGTTTTTTGTTTGCCCAATTGCGTGATGAGCATGACAGGCTGCTTGATCTTGGCACCAAAGGCTCTGGCCAAACCCCCTATTCACGGTTTGGCGATGGTCGGCTCACATTGAAAGGCGGCGTGCGCGAAGTGCTGGCAACAGAAATGCTGACAGCGCTTGGTGTCGAGACATCAAAAACATTCTCGCTGGTTGAAACCGGTGAAGCGCTGGAACGAGGCGACGAGCCGTCTCCCACCCGCAGCGCTGTTTTGGTGCGGCTTAGCCACAGCCATATACGCTACGGTACATTCCAGCGTCTGGCGGCCATCAAAGATACGGCTTCCATGCAGCGATTGATTGATTATGTGATCAAGCATTATATCAAAATAACAGCGCCAGTTCATCTTGATGAAAAAGTTGCTGTTGTGATGGACTATGCAGTGGCCAACGCAAGCCGGCAAGCCGCTGGTTTTATGGCAGCAGGTTTTGTTCACGGTGTGCTGAACACGGATAACATCAATATCACCGGCGAAAGTTTTGATTACGGCCCCTATCGTTTTGCGCCCAGTTATGATGCCGGGTTTACAGCGGCCTATTTTGACCATGGCGGGCTATATGCTTTTGGCCGTCAGATCGAGGCTTTGCACTGGAATGTCTATCAACTTGCCAAGGCCTTGCTGGTGCTTGTTGAACAGAGTGTCGTTATACCTGCGCTGGAAAAATATCAGCTGCATGCGGAGCAGGCCCTTTCGGATAGCATTCACAAAAGGCTTGGTATCAAGCCCGCGACAGATCTGGTTGAAAACAGGCAGCGCATACAGGTGATTGAAACAGCACTCAGAGCAAGCCAGTGTTCACTCGATCAGTTTTACTATGATTTTTATGGTGGTCCGCTCTCTGCGCACAGACACAAGACAACATCATACACAACACCGTCGTTTGACGCAGTTTTCAAGATCTTGAATACGGCAACACCGGCTGAAGGTGCTGGGCACGCACATATTCATCCATATTTTGCCACAGCTCATCCCTGTACTTTGCTTATAGATGAGATTGAATTGATCTGGAATGCCATAGCCGAGCATGATGACTGGTCGCCATTTAATCATAAATTACAAGCCATTCGCACCATGGCTTCGGCGTATCATCAAACAACACCCAATTTATAACGCATAATATGGTTAATCTTTGGTTCATCATGACCATGATTATATGATTCTTATAAGAGGAATGGCTGACATATTGTTAGCGCGCGACTCGACCAAGAATATAAAATATATTTTGGTCGAGTGGCATTTAACCGTTCAACTTTAAACGCTTTGTGTTTTTCGTTGATCACCATGTGGACATTCACCGACCATTTAAACGGTCGACATCAAAGACTAAAGGAGTTTGCTATGTTTAAAAACAGTTTAACAAAAGTTGCTATGTCTGCACTGCTGGTTTCAGCGCTTGGTGTTGGATCTTCACTGGCCCAAACTGGGGCACCCACCCCGGGTGATGCAGGCATGAAGTCAACACCGACTTCGCCGTCGCCAGCGACCCCACTGCCAGATCAGACCGCACCAGGTGCAACCTCTGGAACAGGATCAGCAGCGATGCCTATGGATCACGCTGATACAACACTCTCAACGTCCGCTGGCACAGCCTCACCAGATGCAACGACGGTACAAGATTCTGCAACGACTGATGGCAAGAAACACAAGAAGCATAAAAAGCAGCCGTCTTAATCGTATACCGAGGTTCCCCCGAGCACATGCATGGTCCGCGTGTGTGCTCCACTCTCCGTTCGCGTCGTGACGGATGCCCTGCAACTTCGTGTTGCAGGGCAAATTTTTATTCGGCGTCAGAAGGCTCTTGAAACGGCAAAATCGGCTATATCAACCAATACAGATTTTGCACTGCACTCTGAAAAGCTGCTCAAAGCATCCTTGGCCCGATTGGTATAATGTCGTGCTCTCGCCAAGGTGTCCGTTATTGCACCGGAGCGCGCAACGAGCACCATGGCACGTTCAACATCGCCCGGTGTTTGTTTCATTGCTGTGATGGTCCGCTGCCAGAATTGACGCTCATCAGCGTTGCCCCGCGCGTAAGCCAGAATAATTGGCAACGTTAATTTGCCCTCACGAAAATCATCACCGGCATCCTTTCCCATTATGCTGGCATCAGAGGCGTAATCGAGTGCATCGTCAACAAGCTGAAAGGCAATACCAAGGTTGCGTCCGTAACTCTCCAGGCATTCCTCTATAAATTGAGGACGCTCGGCCACAACCGCTGCAATCTGACAGGCGGCCGAGAACAGCACAGCGGTTTTGGCTGTTACCACCTCCAAATAGCGGTCTTCCGTGCAGGTGAGGTCGTGCGCTGTGGTCAGCTGCTGCACTTCACCTTGCGCAATTATGGCGGAGGCCCGAGACAGAATTTTTAGAACTTTGAGTGATCCGTCCTCAACCATCAATTCAAAGGCGCGCGAAAACAAAAAATCCCCCACCAGCACAGTCGGTTGATTGCCCCAAATAATGTTGGCAGTTTTGCGTCCACGTCGCAATCCCGAGCCGTCAACCACGTCATCGTGCAGCAATGTGGCAGTATGAATGAACTCGACACAGGCCGCGAGCAAATGGTGGCGATTGCCTGTGTAACCCAACAAGTCTGCGCACGCGAGTGTCAGCATCGGTCGTAACCGTTTGCCGCCTGAAGCAATGAGGTGTCCAGCAAGCTCTGGAATAAGGGCAACCGGCGACTGCATGCGCCCGATAATAACCTGGTTAACGGCATTCAGGCCGTCTGCCACCAAAGCCTGCAATCTATCGAGTGCCAATGCCGATGCCGTGTTTAACGCGGTGCCGGATTTCGACTTGAGGGACACAATAGTCCCAGTTTGTATGACCATGCTTGACCCCTTTACTATTTTTATAACATAAGCTTACGTCAGCCTTTTGACCAGCGGGGGGTGACCACACGCCTCAGGGACATTAGATTATGACCGACGACACTTTACATCGCTACCGGGAAAGTATCGACAATATCGATGCATCGCTCATTTATATGCTGGCCGAACGGTTCAAGATCACCCAAAAGGTTGGCCGATACAAAGCGGATACGGGGCTTGATGCCGCTGATCCGGTGCGCGAGGCACGACAAATTGCCCGTCTGCGCCACTTGGCCAGGGAAGCGAAGTTAGACCCTGAATTTTCCGAGAAATTTCTGCGCTTTATCATCGATGAGGTGATTAGACACCATCAGGCACAGGGTGCAGCGGCACGCTAACCAGTCCCAAATCGTAATTTACTTGAATATTGTTTATTTATCATATAGTTAATGTCAATAATTTAAAATGTATGCGTTAAGGAAAATGCATCATCATATCATTAAGATTAAGCTTATAGATGGTTATGGTCAAAAACAGCATGGTTAAAGATGAGATGAACCATTATATAAAACATTGTTTTACTTGAAAGATTTTACAACTTAATGATCCGTGTTTTTAAACATTACGTGCCAACGTCGCTTCTGGTCCTGGGCGTACTGGAATTTGTATTGCTGATTGTTGCGGCAGACCTTGCTTGGACTGTGAGAAGTTTGCAGATTGGTTCTGTCCCCTCGACTTTCAAGGTTCGGCTGCCTGAACTGCTGACATTTGCCATTGTGCTCTATCTAACTATGCTTGCGGTCGGCTTTTATCATACCGATTGTTACAGTTCGCTGAAGCGATCGGCATCGCGTTTGCTAGTATCGCTCATCGTTTCCGAAATGCTCATGGCGATGATTTTCTTCCTCTATCCCGTTATTGCCACCTGGCGTAGCGTTTTGTTAATTGCCAGTTTGATAGTGTTTTTTGGTATTTTGCTGCTCCGTGGCATTTTCCGTCAACTGGGTGGTTGGCACCGGTTTCGTCGTCGCGTTCTCGTCATGGGCGCTGGGCAGGCGGCAGAGAAACTGTTGGCACTCGCCAAAACCCGGAACGCCGGTTTTAAGGTCGCGCAGTTCGTTCAGATGTCGCCTTCCGAAACCCGAATCAGCCACGCGATGACACGCGAAGACATCGGATCGCTGGCAGAAATGACAAGCAAACAGTCTATTGACGAGGTTGTTTTGGCCATGGACGAAAGGCGTGGATCGCTGCCTGTAGCCTCTCTGCTAGAGGTCAAGATGGCTGGTGTTCAGGTCACGGATTTGCCGAGCTTTTTGGAAAAGGAAACCGGTCGCGTTGATATTGACAGTCTCAATCCAAGCTGGATGATATTTTCGGATGGCTTCAACAGCGCCCGGCAGATTGAAGTGGTGATCAAACGCGCGTTCGATATTGTGGCAAGCTCACTCCTGCTCATTCTCACCTGTCCTGTTTTGCTGGTGACGGGGTTGCTGATCAAACTTACAAGTGTTGGTCCGATCTTTTACAAGCAACAACGCGTTGGTCAATCTGAAATACCCTTTGATGTGCTGAAGTTTCGTTCCATGCGCACCGATGCTGAAAAAGATGGCACGCCGCAGTTTGCCCAGCACGGTGACCCGCGAGTGACTAGCGTTGGTCGATTTATTCGCGCCGCACGCATCGATGAAATACCGCAAATTTTTAACGTTCTGCGTGGTGATATGAGTTTTGTCGGGCCGCGACCTGAGCGCCCCTATTTTGTCTCGCAGCTCACCCAGCAGATCCCGTATTTTGCCGAGCGCCATATTGTCAAACCCGGCATCACCGGCTGGGCGCAAATCAACTATCCGTACGGTGCATCGTTTGAAGATTCACGCGCTAAACTTGAATATGATCTGTACTATGTAAAAAATTATTCCCTGTTTCTTGATATGCTGATTTTGCTGCAAACCGTGCGCGTCGTGTTGTGGCAAGATGGTGTACGCTAGCATGGCGTGCGAAAGGACATACCCATGCCGCAATCATTGACGGTTGTTGGTGTTTGGGGGCATGCCATTTGCAGCCTTGGTTTCTTCGGACTGGCGATGTTTTTTTTGCGCCATAAGCCAAACACCAATGCGGGTTGGACCTTGCTTTCCGCGATATTGATCACGGCCATCTGGGCTGGCATTGTTGCACTTGCAAGTGTATCTTTTGCTGGACTTGGAGCACTGGTTTCGCCGCTGGAAACCATTCGCACAGCGGCCTGGATCGGGTTTCTGGTGCTTATTCTCGCGCGCAGCTGGCAAAACAAGGCAGGGCTTAGTTTCTCGCTGATTGTAGCTGTGATTTTAAGCTTTGTCTTCACTGCACAATTTTTGCTGGACACAGCACAGTGGCTGGGTTGGGGAGATGGTTTGATTGCCCAGATGCCAGGGTTTCATGCCTTGTTCATCTTGAGCCGACTGCTTGTGGCTGTGGGTGGCCTGCTGCTTATACATAATCTCTATATCAATTCAGTGCCAGCCAACCGCTGGAGCATCAGGCTGCTCTGCATCGCCCTTGCCGGTATGTTTGCCTACGATTTTAACATGTATGTGCTGGTGTTGCTGGGCCGAAGCAGCGACAGCTTGCTGGCTGCACGCGGTGTGGTCAACCTGATGATTGTGCCACTGTTGGCGATCTCCTATCAGCGCAACCGGTCGTGGAAACTTGAGTTGCAGCTGTCACGGCAGGTCGTGTTCACATCTTTTTCACTTGTTGCCATTGGCAGCTACCTGATGCTTATGGCCTTCGGATTCTATGCGCTAAAACTGGTTGGTGGCAGTTGGAGTGCGCTGCTTCAAATTGTGTTTTTGTTTGCCACACTTGTGCTGCTGGCGGTGCTTGCAGTGTCGGGCAAAGTGCGTTCGTGGACACGTGTGCAGATTAACAAGCATTTCTTTGCCTATAAATATGATTACCGGGCTGAATGGTTGCGTTTTATTGCCACGATCGCTGATAACCAGTCGAGCGATGCTACGCTACAAACCCGCGTGATCCAGGCCATTTGCGATCTGGTGGATAGCCCCGGCGGCGCCTTATGGCTGCCGGATGTCCCCAATGCGCCAAACGGTCAGCTCACAAATTATACCCTGCACACGCGGTGGAATTTTCGCACTGCAAAAAGCGGGGCTGAGCCGGCCGACGGCAAGCTGGTGACGTTTCTGAGTGATCGCCAGCGGGTCGTAGATTTTGATGAACTGCGCGAACAGCGCGGCGATTATGATAGCCTGACAACGCCGGACTGGGCTGAACAGGCCACTCGCGCGTGGCTTGCTCTGCCCTTGCTTCACAGTGGTCGTCTGGCAGGCTTTGCTGTGGTTGAAAAACCAAGAGCCGAGCGCAGCCTGAACTGGGAAGATTTCGACCTGCTGAAAACCATCGGTCGCCAGTCTGCCAGCTATCTTGCCGAACAGGCATCAGAAAAAGCGCTGCTGGAAACCGTTCAGTTTGATGCCTTCAACCGGCGCTTTGCCTTCATTATGCATGATATCAAAAATCTTGTCAGTCAGCTGTCGCTTGTCTCGCGCAATGCCGAACGCCATGCGGACAAACCGGATTTCCAGAAAGACATGCTGTTAACCTTGCGTGACAGTGTAACGAAAATGAATGACCTTCTGGCGCGGCTCAAGCAGCACAACACTGGGCGGGCCGATATGCAGGCGGTTGATCTCGCGGTTATAATTGCCAGTGTGGTGAGCCAGAAAGGGCGCTCTCACGGTATGATAAGTTTCGCCAGTGATGGCAACGATATGATCCTTGAAGCGGACGCCAATCGGCTGGAACAGGTGTTCCAGCATCTGTTGCAAAACGCAATTGATGCCTCGTCTGGCAAGCCCATCGAAATCGATGTGCGTCGTAGCCCAAACAGCAAAGAGGCATGGATCACGCTGACGGATCACGGCTGCGGTATGAGTGACGCGTTCCTTAGAGAAGCCTTGTTCACACCGTTTCGCTCGACTAAAGTAGATGGCTTCGGTATTGGTGCCTACGAAGCGCGGGAAATTGTGCGTGCCCATGGCGGCAGACTTGAGGTGAAAAGCGAGTTTGGCACAGGATCTGTATTCACCATAATTTTACCTTTAAGGGACCACATGAACATTGATAATAAAACCGCACCCTTACAAAAAAATAGTGCCGCTGCATGACCGATTCAGATAAGCCAAAACTGCTCATCATCGAGGACGACCCTGGCCTGCAACGGCAGTTGCGCTGGGCCTATGAGGCGCATGACGTTATCATCGTCGGGAGCCGGGTCGAAGCGATCAACGCGCTCCGCGTTCACGAACCCGCGGTCGTCACACTTGACCTTGGTTTGCCACCGGATCCGGATGGCACCAGCGAAGGCTTTGCCACGTTGCAAGAAATTCTGAAGCTTAAGCCAACGACAAAAGTGATCGTCGCCTCCGGTCACGGCGCACGCGAGAGCGCGCAGCGCGCCATAGCGCTTGGTGCTTACGACTTCTATCAAAAGCCCATCGATATTGATCACCTCGGCTTGATTGTCGGTCGCGCGTTTCACGTTGCAACACTTGAAGAGGAGAATCGCCGTCTGGCAGAGGTCGGCAACACGGCTGGTCTTGGTGGCATTATCACAGGCGCACCAGCGATGCAGAAGGTTTGCCAAATGGTCGAGCGCGTGGCGACGGCTGATGTGTCGGTGATGCTGCTTGGTGCATCCGGCACCGGCAAAGAGCTGCTCGCCAAAGGTATGCATGAAGTGAGCCGGCGAGCGAAGTCGGCTTTCGTTGCCATCAACTGTGCAGCCATTCCCGATAACCTGCTGGAAGCTGAGCTGTTTGGCTATGAGAAAGGCGCTTATACGGGGGCTATCAAAACCACTGAGGGTAAAATCGAACTGGCGCAGAAAGGCACATTGTTTCTTGATGAGGTGGGCGATATTCCGCTGCCGGTTCAGGTTAAACTGCTGCGCTTTCTGCAGGAAAGAGTGATTGAGCGGATTGGTGGTCGGCGCACTATTGAGGTTGATGTGCGCATTGTTTGTGCGACCCACCAAAATTTGGAACAAATGATTGTCGAAGGTCGGTTCCGGGAAGATCTTTATTACCGGCTGGCTGAGATCGTTGTGAAAATTCCGCCGCTTGCGGAACGTGTTGGTGATGCAACATTGCTGGCTCATGCGTTTCTCAGCAAGTTCAACAAAACGCACAGCCGCCACTTGAAAGGTTTCACGCCGGAAGCGCTGGACGCCATCAATCGCTGGGCGTGGCCCGGTAATGTGCGGGAAATGGAAAACCGCATGAAACGGGCTGTCATAATGTCGGAAGGGCCGCGCATTAACGCAATCGATCTTGATCTCGCTGATCAGTTGGGCGAGCCAGAAATGCTCAACCTCAAAAGCGTGCGTGAGGAGGCGGATCGGCGAGCGATCAACACATCCATTGCCCGCACGGACGGCAATATTTCCAACGCTGCCAAACTGCTTGGTATCAGCCGACCAACATTCTATGATCTGATCAAGCAATATAATATAAAGTTATCGTAAGAGGATAGAACCACATGACATTGTCAACCACCCGAACCCGTCTGTTGCAACATGGTGCCATCGCTTTGATGGCAAGCGCTCTGCTCAATGTGCATGTGGCGTGGTCAGCTCCGGCACCATCCATTGCGCACGCGCAGGCCCAGTTTAATCTTGGTAATTTTCGAGATGCTGGCGGCGAGGCGCAGCAGATCTTGCGCACCAACCCTAACAACAGGGACGCGCGACTGCTGCAGGCGCAGGTGTATCTTGCCTTTCAGCAAGGCATTGCCGCACAGGCGGCGGTTGAGGCGGCAAGACGCACAGGCGCTGATCGTCATGCGACGCGCGCCATGATGGCAGAAGCGCTTATAGATCAACGCAAGTTTGCGGAAGCGCTTGAGGAAGCCAAGGCTAGCTTGGTGCCTGCCGCTATCGCTGGCGATGCTGCGCGCGTGCGCGGCCTTGCCTATCTTGGTCTCAAGCAGGCAGCGAGCGCCAAAACCGAATTGTTGCAGGCAGTCAAGCTTTTACCGTCCGATGCCAAAGCCAAACTGGCGCTCGGCCAATTCTATGCCGACACAGGTGATGCCAAAAATGCCGAGGCCATGGTGGATCAGGCTATGCAGGTCGCCCCACGGTCAATCAAAGCCATTCTTGTGAAAGGTGATCTGGTGCGTTCCCGCGAAGGCTTCAGCAAGGCCCTGCCATATTTTAATCAGGCCCTGACAATTGATCCCAACAATCTCGATGCGTTGATTGAACGGGCGTCAACCTACACCGATATGAGGCGTGACGCTGAAGCCAAACAGGATGTTACCCGCCTGATGACCATAGCGCCGGAGCACCCGCTTGGGCTTTATCTGCAAGCGGTTGCACTGACCAGACAGCAAAAATTTTCGGAAGGCCAGGCGCTGATGCAGCGCACCAAAGGCGTGCTCGATAATTATCCGCCTGCCATGATGTTGCAAGGTGTGATCGCCTACGAGATGAACAATATGGAGCAGGCCAGCACTTTTCTGAAAAAGGTTATGGAGGTCGCCCCCGGCAGCCCACAGGCGCGCCGTCTGCTGGGCGCAACACTCTTGCGCCGCAACGATCCGGACAATGCCATTGCGATGCTGAAGCCGCTGTTTGATCATGGTCAGGCCGACAGCCATATGCTTGGCCTGATGGGATCTGCCTATGCACGCAAGAACGACTATGTCTCAGCTGTAAAATACTATTCTGATGCCGTAAAAGCCGATCCAGCCCAGGTTGAGTTGCGCACACAACTGTCCATGGCGTTATTGGCCTCTGGCCAACCCGCACAAGCAACGCAAAACCTGCAGGTTATTCTGAAATCAGACCCGAAATCTTTGCAGGCCAACCTGATGCTGACGCTTTTGCAGCTTCGCACCCACGATTTTAAAACCGGTCTGGCCAGTGCCCAGCGTCTGACACAATATTATCCAGAATTGCCGGTTGCCTACAACATGCTGGGGGCAGCGTATCTTGGTAACGGCAACTATGCGCTTGCGGAAAAAAACTTTCAGACCTCGCTGAGCAAAAAAGCCGATTATCATGAAGCTCGACGCAATCTTGCACAGCTTTACACCGTCCAGAAACGTTATGAGGAAGCCCGGCGGGAACTCCAGAAAGTTCTGGAGACCGATCGTGGTAATGTCCGTTCCATGCTGGCGCTTGCTGATGTCGCGCAGCTGCAAGGCCATCAAGATGAATATTTGCAATGGCTGCAACGGGCAGTCGCCGTCAATGCCAAAGCCCTGCCACCGCGCTTGGCGCTAGCCAATGCCTATCTGCGGGTGGGTGACAAGCAGCGCGCGCTCAATGAAACCACAGCCTTGATGCGCGACTTTCCGCAAACTCCCGAGGTTATTGAGACGCTGGGTAAAACCCAGGCTTCGCTCGGTAATTTTACCGAAGCGACCACAACGTTCACGCAGCTTGTCAATCTGCTGCCAAATTCGGTTCCAGCGTGGCAATTGATGGCGCGGTCGCAGTGGTCCGCTAAAAAACCCGATGTGGCGCGCAAGACATACCAGCGGGCACTATCCATTACTTTGCCGGCTGGAGCGAGCCTGGCACCCAAAGGGATTGTCTATCTTGATCTCCTTAATCTTGAAGCGGAACAGGGCAACTTCAATCAGGCGATCACTTATGCCGGTGAGTTGCGCCGGATTTTTCCTGGCCAAAATATTGCCGATATCAACACCGCCGATCTTTATTTTGGTGCTAAGCAATGGCAAAATGCTGCCAGATATTATGAGGCCGCAGCCAAGATTAAACTTGACAAGCCAACCACATTGAAACTGTCAAGCTGTTATGAAAAACTAGGGCAACTGGATAAAGCAGCAGCCATTGTCCGCACCTGGCAGGCTGGCAAACCCTATGACAGCAACATGGCGCTAGCGGCGGCCAATGTTTACATGAATACAAAAAACTATCAGGCAGCCGTCAGCCAGTATCAACAGATGCTGAAACAAAACCCCAAGGATGCCAATGTCCTCAATAACCTTGCCTGGGCGCTTGACCAGATTGGCGACCCGCGCGGTCTTGCGACAGCAGAGCAGGCTTACAGCCTAGCGCCGGACGCGCCGCAGGTGGCCGACACCCTGGGCTGGATATTGGTGCGCCACAGTAAGGATCTACCGCGCGGCCTCTTGCTCATCCAGAAAGCCACGGACAAGGTGAAGCTTGATCCCAACATGCAGTATCATCTGGCCTATGCGCTTCGCGCCAATGGCCGCAATAAGGATGCTATTGCTGTGCTCGAACCCCTGCTCAACCGATTCAAAGTGTTTGACAGCCTGAACGATGCGCGCACGGCTCTCGCCCAGCTTAAAGGGCGGTAGATGTGCTTGGTAAAGTTTACGCCATATTTACTTGGCAGTGGCAAAAAGGCTTGATATAAGATTTCTATTCCCTGGTAGCTCAGCGGTAGAGCATCCGACTGTTAATCGGATGGTCGCCTGTTCGAATCAGGCCCGGGGAGCCAACCATTCAAGACCATAGAGCGTTTGTGGAGACACAGTGCTTACGGGGCTTAAACGCGGCATTTCTGCGCGGTTTTTGTGCGTGTGGGTTTGCGGATGTCGCTGGCAAAGGTCTCTGGTGGGATATTTCAGCAGATATTGCCATAGCGTCTCAATCGGCCAGTTTGGCGGCTGCGCGGATGGTGTCGGCTATCTGTGAGAACCTACTGCATAGCCCCCTTGCTGACTAACGAACTGAGATCCCGAGCAGCTTTTCCTGAGCGCGCCAGTCAAGCGGCAGTGCGCGGATACGGCTGAGGCTGCGTGCGGTGAGCGTTGGTGGCTGCCTGGCGTCAACAATGGCTGCAAGGATCGACGGCGCGAGATAGCCAAGCTGCGCCATCTGCGCGAGGTGCCTTGGGCTGTAGGGCTCACGGAGTGGCGGTGCAGCGATATCCCGCATCAGTGCCGCGCGCGCTTGCCGTGCCCGCATGACCAGCGCAAGCAGCTTGGCATCAGGCTTGGCAGTGGCAGCACCAATCACCATCCGGCAGCCCTGGGCATTGAACAGTGTGTGCTGAATGGCGGGTAGTGCGATGCGCGCCGCCACAGCCGTGTTGCCATCCGCGTCCGCGTCCCCGGCCTGAGCGGCATCGATCCAGAGCCTGGCCTCTCGAAACGGCCTGCGGGTCGGAAGCGGGATACCCCATCGCCAGCTGTACAAAGCTGAAACCATCGGCCGCCTCATCGGCTCCGCCGCCTGGCTCGCAATGCTGGATTATAAAGCCGACCGAACCCTCACAAAAGCCAAACTGGGGCCGAAGCCTAAGAAGAAAAAAAGTGATTGAATAACATGTTACCGGAACCTAACCGGAACATAGATTTCATAAAAAACACCATTGACATCATGATTTAAAATATTTGTACCACGATGACATTTGATCAGCTTTCGGTGCGCTCACGAAAAAGAAATGAAAAGATATGGCAAAAAAAACCATGGCAAAAAAACCGATTTTGATGATAGCCTTGTTCTGACAGATGCAGGCCGGAAACGGGCGTTACCAGCACAGGATGTTTTTGGAACGGCAGCAGCAAGCACCTTGGTGCGCAAACGTGGTCGTCCTGCTAAACCAATTGATACACGCCGAAAGAAAGTAACAATTTTGCTGCCACCTGATATGGTCATGAAATTCAAGCAGCAAAAAACAAGCATGACGGGATTTATTGAATCGGCTATTCGTCAAAAACTCAAAACGCAAGCTTGACCGTCAAGCATGTCGCTACAACGAAACAGTAACCGCGACAGGCAAAAGTCCGTCGCGGTCGTGTATTCAAAACAAGGTATAAAATCAGTTTTGGCTTCCCGTCGTTTTATCAAAAACCGATAAGACTTCTTGTTGAAAATCAATATTAAAAGGGTTTTTCAATTCATTTGCTCTTGAAAATAAGTTTTCAATATACGCTTTGTCAATATTACCACTTAAACGATTTGATGATCTGTCAGTATCAATTTGTGCAACCAGGCTTTGAATATTTTTTATGTCTTCATCTGATTTATTCAGGTAATTACCGTCATTTTGCAGGTAAACGGTTCCACCATCTGGTGTAATAACGACATTAGCACCAGTGGTATCTTTAATGAATTTCAGATCACTGCCTGTTAAACGGGAGGGCTCAGCAGGCGTATCTTGTGAAGGGTGTGTAATGCCCTTTGACACATCCAGTAAAGTCTTTGAAAGCCACTCAACGCCGGTTTCCGGGCGAGATGGCGACTTCCATGTTGATGAGCCATTTGCTTGTAGTTGAATTAAACTTGAGCGCGTTGCTGTGTCAAGCAAGCCGTCAAGATGAATGCCAATTTGAGACAATCCTTTGAAACCAAGCTGATCTGCTATTGCGGAGATCGTGTTGCCTTTATTTGATGAATCTTGAGTGTTTGGTAAAACCGATTTATCTGCTTGTCTTTCAACATTCAAATTTTTATCTAGCACATCCATTTTTTGCGATGACAATAATAAAGTTTGCGCTATCTGCATTTTTTACACCTTTACCAAATAAAGAACTGGGCACTAAAATACTTTAGCAAGAAGCGGGCCAACAAAAACATGATCATGTCATGGCAAATAATCATATTTAGCAAATGCAGTGATAAAATGGCATCGGCAAAAATTACCCATAAGCAAAAAATTCCTGGTTACAACTGAGAAGAAAATGTTGTGGGAACTAACCGTTCTGTCCCCACAACATTGTTGAAGCCTTTAGTTCACGATTATTAATATTCCCAATTTACGGAAATGTTACTGTTTCCGTTTGGGTAGACAGGGGGACGCAAATCAAAAATGGTACCCGTCGGTTCTATAACTCGAGCTCTAAAATAAAATGGTTTTTTTACATCATCCCCAAGAAAAAAGGCACTACTCGTTACGGTCAGATTTCCCCAGGAAGTACATCTAGCATAATTGCACACTTGCACCTGTTTTGTACCTTGAACGGTGTTTGTATAACCAATAAACCAACTTATTACTGTTATCTTGGGTGTTTTTACCGTCGGCCAGCCTTGTAATATGGTCCAATTTGCTGATGTATACTGATAAACAGTTGTGTTTATTTGTGGGGCTATAACACTTGTTGAATAGCCTCCGCTAAATGCTAAAGCTGAGGTAGCATTCAACAATACCGCAGCAAAGCTTGTACATTTAGCAATGGTAATCATTTTAGAAATAGTCATCTCGATTTTCCTTAAAAAGTTGTGGTGGTTTGAGCAAGAATGCAGTTTTTAAAACTAACGCAAAATAAATACATCGCATTGCAGGTGAAACGTCATGAAAAGTTCATAGAGACGCTGTGACTATTCGTGAAAGAGAGACGTATGATACCAATCGCCGACTTACGGTAATATCTTACTAAATTCCCAAACAGGGTGTTGTTCCGCGTCGTTTCGGTGCCAATTGCTTGCCTGTTGTTGCTTTCATTTCTGCGAGCCAGTGCGGCGAACCGATCGGTCGCCCCACGCTTTCAGCCTTGCGCAGCGCGGCATAGGTCAATGCTTCATCGAACGCTTCACCCAAGAATGCCGTGAAATTGCCCACCCGCTCAAGTGCGGGTGCGACTTTGACGCCTTGATCATCCTTGCCTGCGATCAGCGCCCGGGTGTTTGACCAACGCCCGTCCGGTGCCCGCGTCACCCGCTGCGCGCGCACCGGATGAAGCGCGACATAGCCCAGCGCCGCAACACAATGAGCGTCGTCCAGCGCCTTGCGGTGGCGCGCTGGCACATCACCCAGCCGGTGGGCCTGTATCTGCCAGGCCAACCCCGACGCCAGCAAATGATGACCAACGCCTGCTGGTGCAGCAGCGCCAAACACAGTTTGCCAGCGCGTCCGCAACTCCGCCAACGACAGCCCCGCAAGGCCGGTGATATCGCGCTCCAGTGTGCTCATGCCAGCATGCTCCATGCTAGCATGGTCATGACCGCACGCTCTGCTGTGGAACGGCCTTCTCTGCGGCT
The DNA here is from genome assembly GCA_025362295.1 of Sphingomonadales bacterium. Classification (GTDB taxonomy): domain Bacteria; phylum Pseudomonadota; class Alphaproteobacteria; order Sphingomonadales; family Sphingomonadaceae; genus JANYGX01. Next base: position 131,785 of record JANYGX010000005.1, read on the forward strand.
GCGCGCAATCGGTACAGGGTGCCGTCGGCGCTGCCGCTTGCCAGTATGACATGCCCGGCTTTGCGCAAGCCACTCATGGCTGAGCGGATACTGTGCGCCTGCCAGCCAGTCGCTTGCATCAGCGCGCAAAGCAACGCGCCGTCGGCGGCACGCAGCATGTGCAAGAGCTGCGCAGGTTTGGAGGGGAATGGTGTGGCGATTGCCAGTGTAGCATCAGGTGTAGCATCCGGTGTAACATCAGGGGCGACATCTGGTACAACATCAGTCTTGCGCGTCTTGCGCAACGGCAGTGCTACTGATCTCGATACCGCTGATCTAGGTGCCGTTGTTGCTGCTTTTGCTTTTGCTGTGTTCATGGGGGGTGTCTCCGTGTTGTAAAAGGCCGCACAATTGCTGCCCCACCACCCCAAGCCCCGCCACGCCCATGGTCAGGGTATCAAGCACACGCCGCTCACACATCAACCAATGCTCAACCAAACCCCCAAGTCCACTCAATTCTCCCAAGCTGAGATCAATGATGCTGGGTTCGGTGCCATTGCCGGTGTGCGGATGATGCCATCAGACGACGATGCTGCTAATGCAGCAGCAGTAGCGGCGGCACTCTCAGCGGCTATGTCAATTCTTGGTGGCAGGATGGTGTATAAACAACGGGGTAAAAGTGTACCAGTCGAGCGCTGGTTTTAGGCTGGAAGTGCGGCTTAAAAGTGTACCAGTCCTGATAGGTTGCCTTTCTTTTGGGGAAGGTGACCGGAAGGATGTTTTCAGTGGAAGTATATGCAAAGATCCGCCGGGCTATTCTGGTAGATGGGATGACGCGGCGTGAAGCAGCACGGATATTTGGTCTTCACCGCAATACGATAGCGAAGATGTTGGCATATCCGGTGCCGCCTGGGTATCGGCGCAAGTCGGCGCGTGTTTCGGTCAAGCTTGTTGGGTTTACCGACCATATTGACGCGATGCTTGATGGCGATCGCGGGATGGGGGCCAAGCAACGGCATACGGCGAAGCGGATATTTGAGCGGCTCCGCGATGAGCATGGTTATATCGGCGGGCTAACCATTGTGCACGAGTATGTGCGCGGCAAGCGGCGGCGGATGCAGGAAGTGTTTGTGCCCTTGAGCCACCGCCCTGGGCATGCGCAGGCAGATTTTGGCGAGGCTGAGGTTCTGCTGGGCGGCCGACGGATCAAGATCTACTATCTGTGCATCGACATTCCGCAGTCAGATGCCTGCTTTGTAAAGGCCTATCTGGGCGAAGTGGCTGAGGCGTGGTGTGATGGCCATGTTGATGCGTTTGCCTTTTTCGGCGGTGTGCCGCTGAGCATTCTGTATGACAACAGCAAGCGGATTGTGGCGCAGATACTGGGCGATGGGCACCGTGTGCGCGCGCAGCTGTTTTCTGAGCTGCAAAGCCCTCCCTGCCATCAATCCCCCGGATTGATGTCTAAACGGTCGGGTATCTGTTTGAGGATAAATTTGGCCGGCCCGCCAAAGGGAACGACAAGGGTAAGGTCGAGGGCCTGGTTGGCTATGCGTGCCGCAACTTCATGGTCCCATTACCGGTGGCGGACGATGTGGATGCGCTCAACGCACAGTTCCTGGATAAATGCACCAAGCGTCAGCAAGCTGTGCTGCGTGGCGAGACGCAGAGCTTTGGTGCGCGGCTAAAGGCCGATCAGGCGGTGTTCATGCCTTTGCCTGCTGTGCCCTACGATCCCTGCCATAAAGTACCCGGGCGCGAGTCGTCGATGTCGCTGGTGAGGTATCGCACCAATGATTACTCAGTGCCCACCCAGCACGCCTATCAGGATGTGCTGATCAAGGGCTATGTTGACCGGGTTGAGATTATCTGTGGTGGCGCGAAGGTTGGCGTGCATGCGCGCAGTTATGAGCGTGAAGACTTCATCGCCGACCCGCTTGCCCAACCGACGCGCATCGCGCGGCGGACAACCCAAAAACGTCTGGCGCTGATTGAGCGCAAGCCGCGTGCACTGGATCAGGCCGCCCCCCTCGATAAATGGCTGCTCAGTGAAGATGTCCATCGGATGCGGCGGTTGATGGAGGCCCGACAGGCCAAAGAGGGCCGGCGTGAGTTCATCCAAGTGCTGCGGCTGTGCGAACATTTTGAGCAGCACATGGTCGAGGCAGCGGTCAGCGATGCGCTCAAATTGCGCGCTATCAGCTTTGACGCGATCAAGTTATTGCTGTTGGCACGGTTGGAACGCAAGCCGGCGCGGCTTGATCTGACGCTCTACCCCTATCTGCCGCGTGCGACAGTGGCGACGACCGATAGCAAAAGCTACATGCAACTGCTCAAGGCACCGCCTATGCCAACGGTATTGCAGGTGGGGTGGGCGGTATGAGCGAGACGCTAATACCGCCCACTGTGGGGCAAACCGCCACCAGCGTTACGCCTGCCGTATTGCTCAACGATCATCTCAAGGTGCTTAAACTGCCCACGTTTGCGCGGGAGTATGGCAAAGTGGCACTGGAGTCCGCACAGGATAGAGCTGATTATCCGCGATACCTGCTCCGCCTGTGCGAGCTAGAGCGGATCGACCGAGAACGGCGCATGATGGAGCGCCGTATCCGCATGGCGAAGTTCCCCCAGACCAAAAGCTTCGACACGTTCGACTTTACGGCACAGCCGTCACTAAACAAGCCACTGGTGCTCGAACTGGCGCGCTGCGACTGGATCACCAAACGCAGTAATATCGTGGCGCTGGGGCCGAGCGGCACCGGCAAAACGCACCTCGCTTTAGCGCTGGGTCTTGCCGCTTGCCAGAAGGGGCAGAGTGTAGCCTTCGTCACCGCCGCCGCATTGGTGCATGAGTTGATGGACGGAGACGCAGGCGAGGCTCCGGGGGAGCCTTGCACCGTCGACGCGTGACGAACGGCGGTTGCGCAAGCTCCAGCAGCATCTTGCGCAGGTGAAGCTGCTCATCATTGATGAACTCGGCTATGTTCCATTCACCGCCGTCGGCAGCGAGTTGCTGTTTGAAGTCCTGAGCCAACGCTATGAGCGGGGCAGCACGCTGATTACGTCCAACCTGCCATTTGACGAATGGCCCTCGGTGTTTGGCTCAGAGCGGCTTACCGGCGCGCTCCTGGATCGGCTAACCCACCATGTCCACATCTTGGAGATGAATGGCGACAGCTACCGCTTAGCCGCCAGCCGTAAACGCCAAAAACTGCAATCGGGCACCGAGATTGCCCTCCCCACAGAGGCTCACGATATGACCTGATCAGAACGACGCCATAGGCAGCGGAAAATCGGCTTCCGCTACGCTACAGCCGCTTCCCCGCTGCCGATATAACCCGCCTCAATCCGAGGCTTTTTGTTCAACATGGCTGGTACACTTTTACGCCGCAGAATGGCACAATTTTACTCCGCAGTTGCCGAGATGGCTGGGTTTTGAAGACGCCGCGATGATATTGGGGTGCAGCACGCGGCATTTTTTACGGCTTCGGATCCGCTATGACGAGGAGGGCTTGGCGGGTTTGAAGGACCGGCGGGTTGGCCGTGTGTCGCGTCACCGGGCGGCGGATGCGGAGATTGAGGAGATCACGCAGCTGTACCGGGAGCGGTATGCCGGGTTCAACATGCGTCATTTTCATGAGTTTGCGCGGGCGTCGCCACATGGGCGAGCAGATGCATATTACCTTCGTCGGGCGCTGCGATGTTCATCGCCAATGGGCCGAGCGAAGAATATCCCGCCGCCCGGAACAAGCGCGCTGTTTCAGCGTGGGTCAGCCCATATCCGCCGAGACTACGCGGCAGATGGGGAGCAATGAGCTTGGCCGTCCTCGCGTGCTGGCGCAGTACAGCCGCCTAGGCATCGGATGGACCGTGGGTGCCGAGGCGTCTATCAGTCTCATAGGTAATAACGACGTCGCGGATGAAGATTTCCGTGCGCGCCACCCGCTGGTCCACAATCCCTGCAGATGCGGCTTCCGATAACGTCTCGACGGTGCCGCTATTTGGCAAGATGACCTCCATCGATAGCCAGCTTGGTGCCGATATTGAAACTCGCTTCGTCGTTCGCACGGAAGAGTACGCCACTGGCAAGTTGGGCCGGTTGCCCCCCGCGGCCGCGCCGAATAGAACCCAATACGGCGGCGCTGGTTTCGTCGATTTGGTCTTTAAGGACAATCGGCGTCGAAATGATATTCTGAGTAAGCGTGTCCTGTTCACCGCCTTGCGCGAGCCTGATTTGCTGCGATGATTGCCGCTCATTGTTTGGAGCGGTTTGTGTCAGCAGAGATTATTGAAGGGATATCGAGAGATACGACCAGCATATGAGTAGTCGTATGACTGGTCGGATGACGGTGATCGCGCGGGTTTCTGGGCGGCGGACCTGGACGGTTGACCAGAAGATGGCGATGCTGCGGGATGCTTTTGGTTCCGGCGGTGATGTTCAGGCGGCAATGGAGCGGCATGAGGTATCGAGCGGGCAGCTTTATACGTGGCGCAAGCAGGCGAGGTCTGGCGAACTGCGCGGAGTGGCCGCACCGGTGTTGGTGCCACTTCTGGTTGATCCGTTGCCCTGCCCAATGCCCTGCCCAATGCCCTGCTTTGCCGCAGTGGAGCTTGCGGAAGCTGAGCCATTGCCGCCATCACTTGTCATCGCCGAACCGGCAAGCCGGATCGGGATATCATTGCCGTCAGGGATTACGCTGACGGTCGATTCCGGCGTTGATGCCGATGCCCTGACGCGGGTGCTGTTGGTCGTTAGCCGGTGACGGCTCCAGTCTCGACTGTTCCCGTTTCTGCAGCTCCCTCTCCAACCCCATTCTCGGCGTTGACTGGCACCGGCACAACCAAGGTATGGCTGGCTTGCGGGGTGACTGACATGCGCAAAGGTTTTGACGGCCTTGCGGTGCTGGTGCAGCAGGTGCTGGAGCACAGCCCGCATTCTGGCGCGCTGTTTGCTTTCAGGGGCAAGCGCGGCCATCTGATCAAGCTGTTATGGTATGACGGGCAAGGCCTGTGCCTGTTTTCTCGTGCATTATCTGCCCCATTGCGCTATGGACTGAGCGTGTCAGACAGCCTCCATCTTGCCAGTGATAAAGACGCGCGGATCGCGTCGCTGGAGGCGCTTTTGGCCGAGCGGGATGTGGCGCTTGCCGAAGCCAAGGCAGAGCTGCTCCACCGCGATCTGCTGATCGAGACCCAAGAGTCCTACTGGGCGGGTGCAGCTGGCACGACTGCGCCGGATGCAGTTCGGGGCGTCGTCCGAGAAGCTGTCTGGCGAGATCGCCCAACTTGAGCTGGCACTCGAAGAGCTTGAAGCCGCAACCCTCGAAGCGACACAGGTATCTCCAACGCAGCCAAAGGCTAAGCGCCCCACATCGGTTCGATCCTTGCCCGAGCATCTGCCACGCGAGGATGTGGTCGGTAAGCCTGCCAGCGGCAGTTGCACCTGCCCCGATTGCGGCGGCACCTTGCGCAAGCTGGGCAATGACAGCGCCGAA
>JANYGX010000024.1 GCA_025362295.1 Sphingomonadales bacterium
CTCACTGTTGCCCCAACCAGCTCTAGTCTCTGACTGCACCTGTATTTAGCGCACACACGAAATCACCCGGAACTGCGCCAGTTGTGGCGACCATCCCGGCCGGTGACCTTCGAGGGGGAGTGTTGCAGGACTGTTTGGTGCTCTCGAGAAGACTCAAATTTAATGACAAAATGGCCGCAAATTTTGTCATTTCATTATCGAGGTGGCTCACATTCGTATCCGCGCGGATAACAAATGGACAAAAGTGTATTTTGAAAGGGTTTTCGCAAGGGTTAACGAAGCCAAGACGGCTGATCAAACGCACATCCTTCTCACGTTTCTATTTATGAGAAAATCGTTTTTATTCAATTGCTTGGACTGTCTGGTGCGGCCAAGAAGACTCGAACTTCCACGGGATTTCTCCCACAGCGACCTCAACGCTGCGCGTCTACCAATTCCGCCATGGCCGCAGTGTTGATACGAGTAGGCCTATACCTAAATGCGATACAGCATACAACCCATGGTTTTTTATTCTTTAATAGTGTTTGTTTTTAACATGTTATAAGATTTTATCTATAAGACCATTAATCTTTGTTAAGTATTTTCGTTTAAACTGTTACAATCTTAAGTACTTATTTTTGACCCTTGAAGACTTTACCGAGGGACGTGACATGAGCAAAACACCAATCATCAGTTTATTGAAGGCCTCTTCAATGCTGAAGGCATTTTGCCGGATAAAAAACGATGAAGCAGGTTCATCTTTGCCAATCTGGATTTTTGGGATAGCCAGCAGTGCCTTTGCCACTCTGGCTGTGATTGATGTGGGCACGTCTGTCTCCAAGCAGAACAATCTGAGCACAGCCGTGCATGGTGCCGCACTAGCGGCGGCCAATGCCTATAAAGGTGCCGACACACCTCAAGAATTAGCCGCAGTTGTTGATGAAGCCAAACGCTATTTTTATACAAATTTCAAGCAAAGTGACATTCATTCCACTGACGGTAATTCTGATATAACGCTGACCGTTGTGCCATCCGTTAAAGTGGTTGGTGATAGCCGTGTGCTGTCCGTTGATGTGAAAGCGAATGTCAAACTCAGCAGTGGCTTGTTTCAGCTGGTGCGTAATCAGGAATCAACGTTAAATGCGGAAGCCAGCGCAACACGCTCGCGCCCACTTGATATCGAAGTTGTGCTGGCACTGGACACAACAGGCTCGATGGCAGAATCCCTTTCGACCGACCCGTATGGTGGCTCTAAAATAGAAGCCCTGAAACTTGCTATCGGCAAAATGATGGATCAGCTTTACGGTGCATCAGATACAGCGCCACCAGGTATAAAAATCTCGATCATACCGTTCAGTCAATCCGTCAATGTGGGCAAATTGCCGGGTATGGCGGGCATGATCAAAACACCTCCCGGGCTAGAAAGCTTTGTGAGTAACAATTGGGCCGGGTGCATCTCCGAGCGCGCAACCAACTCATCGATTACCGGGGTTGATTACGCTCACCCTGCTGCTCGCACGATCCCTTCTGATGCATTTGATGTGATGGATACGACGCCGACAGATGCAGATGCCAAAACATTTTGGACACCCTATTATGCGGATCGTTTTATCATGCAAACATACGATAACAATCCATCAAAAGGGTTGTTGTATAACTGGTTTACAGGTAACTATCCCAATCCTCGTTTGGTCACACGCACCAGCACATCGGTTGTGCACACTGATAATGGATTATACTCTGGCAACGATGCTGATAGCTTGGAGTATAATAATAATTATGAATTGGCTTACAGCAATGGTGGTGACCCAAATATGGGGTGTTCGGTGCAGGCACTGGAGCTGGACTCCACCTACAGCAAATCACAAATCAACACCTATGCCAGCGGCCTGACGCCGGGGGGCTGGACCCATACGAACGTTGCCATGCAATGGGCAAACCGCATGATATCTCCACAGGCACCTTTCAACAAGGCAGCAGCCTATAACGCTACCAAAGTGCGCAAATATATTGTGCTGATGACAGATGGTGCTATTACCGCTGGAAATACATATGAGTCACCGGGCAGATATAACAAAAATTACTTTATTGACAATAATTGGTGGGATACCCAAAGCCCGGGTTACACCAGCAGCTACGGGCCTAACGCCATATCGCGGCTGAATACAGATCACAAAGCCAGCACAGCGATTTCGGCCATGGAGCAACGCTTGCTGATGGCATGTCAGGCTACAAAATTTCCAGCCAACTATACATCGCCCGATGGTAAATCAGCGGTCACCGTTTATAATCTGATGCTGGGTCTGACAGCAGGCGAAATAAGTCATGTCCGGCCAATCTATAGCACGTGTTCGAGTGCCAATGAAGAAGCCAACTTTAACCCGGACAATCCAAACAGCAAATATTATGTCGAAATTACCACCAAAGATCAACTGATTGATGTGTTCAAAAGTATTGGTGCATCCATCACGTCACTGCGATTTACCAAGTAGTGTATATATGAAACAGCTTAAGATCAGGCAGGATCAACAGGGGGTAATGGCCGTTGAAATGGCTATTTTGGCACCACTGATATTTTTTCTGATCTTTTGCACATTTGAAATTACCTACACACAGATGGTGGAATATGCACTAAACCGGGTTGCATCAAAAGCCAGCGATTATGCGATTACCGGACAAGCGCTCACAGACAGCAGTGGCAACCCAATTCTGATCGCCGGGGCACCAGCCTACGGTGCCAAGGCCATCGAATATATGGCCAATCAATATATGCAAAATTTGCACCTGGTGAGTGGTTCTGCCAACGTTGTTGTTGTACCGGATCCAACTGTTATGGCGGGCTGGGACAGGGGTACACCTGCTGAGCCCTGCAAACATGCAACAGGCTATAATGACAGCAACGACGCTAACTGTTCGTTGCACATCAGCGCAACAAACTACGATTGTTTTAGCGATGTGAACAATGATGGTACACGTCAGCTTACATTACCACCAGCCACCGATGGTGCCATATTGCTCTATAAATTGCATTATGAAACACCCTATATTTTAGGCACACTGATACACGCGTTAGGTTTTGGCACTGGGCAGGGAAAGTATGTTTACGACATAGCCTTTGCCGGTCGCCATGAAGGCGCTGCGCCGAAACAGGTGTGCGCATAATGCCAAGCCACTTAACACAGTGTTTTTCGCGCATGCGAAAATATTGCATGGCTCTGCGTGATGAAGCACGCGGCAGCATAGTCATTGAGTTTGCCTTGATGGCTCCAATTCTGATACTGGTCGGATTTGGTGGGTATGAGCTGAATTTAGCAAAAAAACAAAATCTGCACAACAACACTGTCGCCAGCAGCATTTCATCCATCATGTCAGTCTACGGCGGCTTTACGACTGAATATCAAATGACCGAATTGATGACAAAGGCGGCTCCCATTATTGGCAGCTTGCCGGATTATGCCACCAACGGTTACATCGTTGTTACCGCTGTAACATCAGATGGGCACGGTGGTACAAAAATATTATGGCAGCGCTGTGCTGGTGGCAACACGCATCCGTCGAAGCATTCAGGAACACTGACAACCATGGCGAACGGTCAGAACATTGGTGCCGATTATACTGGTGTTATTGTTGAATCATGGTATCACTACAAGAACAATTCCGGCATTATCAGCTTCAATACAGATCTCTATTCAGAAATCAGTAATCCCATTCGTGACAATGCGTTTACGGCAACCGTTATCGATGATAACACGGGGGCAGTCTCCAGTTCTGCATGCACCTAAGCAGGGCATAAAGCCTTGACAGGCTCTTGGCTTTGCAGCACCACTAGGCCATGCAACCCACACCAATGCCCGATCACAAAAATGCCTTTGCATTTCGAGATTACCGCTTTTTCTTTGTCACAAAATTATTGAACTCGCTGGCAACCATCATGGTGGCTGTTGGCATAGGTTGGCAAGTTTATAGCCTGGCCCGCAAAACCGGATCGATTGAACAAGCCTCGCTCAAACTTGGTCTTGTTGGTCTGGTGGAATTCATTGCCATAGCAGTGTTTTCACTGATTGCCGGTTACGTCAGCGATCGGATAGACCGGCGCTGGATCATGCGAGGGGCGTTGTTTTTTCTGGTGATAACAGTCAGCATGCTATGGAGATATACACTTTCTGAATACGTGCAGCTTTGGCCGGTGTTTGCCATTGCAGCATTGATTGGCGTTGGGCGTGCTTTCATGGCGCCGTCCGCCTCATCGCTGGCCCCCAATTTGGTTGAGCGAAGCGCTCTGCCTTCTGCGATTGCCTGGAACTCGGTGTCATGGCAAATTGCAGCTGTGTGTGGTCCGGCTATGTGTGGCCAGCTTATTGAATTTGGCCTGAGCATCGTTTACGCAATTGCGGTCGTCCTATTCGCCTGCGCCTTGATAACAGCCCAGTGTATTCGCCCTGTAGCCATGTTGGCACCTACCAAGGAAACACCAATAGCATCCATAAAAGCAGGTCTTCACTATATCCGCTCAAGCCCTGTTGTTCTGGGAGCCATCTCGCTTGATCTGTTTGCTGTTATTCTTGGTGGAGCAACGGCCATGCTGCCCGCTTATGCGCGCGATATCTTGCATGTCGGCAGTGCCGGTTTTGGTCAATTAAGGGCAGCCCCAGCACTGGGAGCAGCCCTTGTCGCCGTGATTTTGGCCTTCAAGCCTTTGCGCCACAAAGTCGGGTTGTGGATGTTTGGCTGCGTTGCGGTTTATGGGCTTTCAACTATAATATTTGGCGTGTCACGCTCTTTTCCACTGTCAATAGTGGCGCTGGCTGTGTTGGGGGCCGCTGATATGATTAGCGTTTTCATCCGTCAGTCGCTGGTGCAAATTCACACGCCAGATGCCATGCGTGGCCGGGTCGCATCGGTTTCTACAGTGTTTATCAGCGCTTCGAATGAGCTTGGCGAGTTTCAGTCAGGTATTTCTGCACGGTTTCTTGGTGCCGTGCCATCTGTGGTTGCCGGAGGCGTGGGCGCACTTCTCGTGACAATAATGTGGGCACTTTGGTTTGCCGATTTGCGCAAAGCGGATAGCCTAAGTGGATCTGCAGCAACGACATAGCCTGACTTGAGGGCGGTTAACATTTTCTGGCATGGACGCGGATACGGGATTCCTGTATTTGTGTGATACCATCAGACAGCAAGGAGCGTGGTGATGAAAGCTTTGAGTATTCTTGAAACTATAGGTAATACACCGCATATTCGCATAAACCGGCTGTTTACCAATGCCGCCGCAAAAGGCCATGAAATCTGGATAAAATCTGAGCGTTCAAACCCTGGTGGTTCCATTAAAGATCGCGTTGCGCTGGCGATGATACGCGCTGCCGAGGCCAGTGGTGAGCTAAAGCCCGGCGGCACTATTATTGAGCCCACATCCGGCAATACCGGCATTGGCCTTGCCATGGTTGCGGCTGTGCTTGGTTATAAGCTAGTGCTGGTGATGCCTGAATCCATGTCTGTGGAACGTCGGCGGTTGATGCTGGCTTACGGTGCCACGTTCGATCTTACACCGCGTGAGCGCGGCATGAAGGGCGCAATTGAGCGCGCGCAAGATCTCGCGCATTCAATTCCGGGCGCATGGGTGCCACAACAGTTTGAAAACCCAGCCAATGTTGATGTGCATGTGAAAACAACAGCGCTTGAAATTCAAGCAGATTTTCCAGATGGACTAGATTTTATTATTACAGGTGTTGGTACTGGTGGTCACATCACAGGTGTTGCACAGGTGCTCAAACCTTTATTTCCGGAATTGAAAGTGTTTGCCGTAGAACCCGTGCTCTCTCCGGTGATTTCAGGCGGAGCGCCTGGCCCACACCCCATACAGGGGATCGGTGCTGGCTTTGTGCCCGGTAACTTGCATACGGCACTGCTTGACGGCGTGATAAAAGTTGATGCCAACGATGCCAAAGAAATGGCGCGCCGTGCAGCGTGTGAAGAAGGGATGCTTGTGGGTATCTCAAGCGGTGCAACACTGGCGGCAATTGCCCAAAAAATAGAAGAGATGGAGAAACCAAGTCGCATTCTGGGTTTCAACTATGACACTGGAGAGCGTTATTTATCGGTACCGGATTTTTTACCTGAAGAAGCCGTCACGCATTAATGGAACAAAATGCTTGAGATTTGGAATAAATTTTATTAGATAAATAAAATAATTGAATATAAATTTAGGGGATATCATGAAATTTTCGAATTTTTCCAGCACATTAGCTATGGCAAGTATGATTGTAACTTCCGGTTTAGGGGCCTTGTCGCCAATTGCACACGCAGAAAATGCGCATAAAACACAGGATAAGAAAACAGCGGAAATTCCCCATTGCACCAAAAAGCTTGGCACCATTGCTATTGTTGAGCCGGACAATAATTGGTGGCGTGAGCTGCAACTTGGGTCGCCAGAAGCTATCATAAAAGTGTTTGTCATGAAGTCTGGCTGCTTTGGGCTTGTTGATCGCAGTAAGGGCCTTGCCTCACGCAACATTGAGCGCGCGCTTGCTGACAGCGGAGAATTGCAGAAGAAATCAAACATTGGCAAGAGTCAGGTTAAGGCAGCCGATTATTTCATTGTACCTGATCTGGTTGGTAAAAATAACAATGCGGGCGGTAGCAATGTTGGTGGTTTGCTTGGTGGCCTGCTTGGCGGTGGTGTCGGGGCCGCTATCGGTGGCGCTGTGCAGTTCAAGAAAAAAGACGCCAACGTTACACTATCGCTGGTGAATGCGCGAACCACTGAACAAGAGCGCATTGAAGAGGGTTATGCCAAGAAAAGCGATATTGGCTTTGGCGGTGCGCTGGGTGGTTTCGGCGGTGGCGTCTTTGGAGCGGCTGGTGGATCAAGTTATGAAAATACTCAGGTGGGTCAGGTGATTGTTCTGGCTTTCCTCGATGCCTATACCAAGCTGGTAAAGGACCTTGGCGGCTTGCCTGATGATGCTTCTGCTGCGGCACCAAAAGCTACACAGTAACCCGACTTATGTTTTATCCACCGGTCTAGGCCGGTGGTTTTCATTAAGCGCTACAAAAATGAACATACCTTTGGTGACAGCGACTGTTTCTTTGCCTCTTCGGTCAGCAACAACATCAACAAGTATTTGAATGGATGTGCGGCCAATCTTTTTTATTTCAGTGTACACTGAAATGATGTCGCCTGGCAAAATGGGTTTTATAAACGTCATGCCATCAACGGCCACTGTCGCAACCGGGCCACGAGCTCGCCGACCCGCCGTTATGCCAGCCGCAATATCCATTTGAGCTAAAATCCAGCCGCCAAAAATATGGCCGTTGTAATTTATATCGCTCGGCTGCGGTACAACGCGCAGCACCGGATCTGGTTTTTGCGCAAGCTCAGCAACGTGGTTTTTTGTCATCATCTTTTTCCGGTTTAAATGGTGTTTGAATGGCATCGTCGTAGCCTTTGCGAGCGCTGTAGAACACCAGAGCCATCAAACCGCCACCAACAAGAAATGAAATGACAACCCCTCCGACCAGTGCAAATTGGCCAGCGCCAGAAATATGCACATTCGGTAAGGCTGACCAGCCATTGATCATAACGCCAACAGCACCAAGCAATAAAATAGCAAGCGACAGCAAAAGCATGTATTTTGGTAATCGGCTGTGTTTCATGAAACAAATCCTGCGGTTGATATCTAGTTTGTGTTGCGTGTTTTGTAGCGCTTGATAATTTCATCAAGGCCGCGCGCAAGTTCAACACCTATTGTGCCGCCATCCCCGCTTACACGGTCTCTGATAACGGCGCGCATGGCATCGATGTGCGATTTGATAATTTCAACGTGATGATCTTCCACATCCGTTTTCATGGACGAAAAACGGTATAGCGACGTTGCAAACGATGTGATCAGCGGATAACCAAATGTTCCTCCCTGACCTTTCAGATCGTGCGCAATATGGCTGATTTTGTCGAAACTTTCATGACGTATTTTAGGTTCGCTCAGGCATTGTGCATGTAAGTTGACAAGTTGCTGAATGGTGCCAAGCACCCAATCCGGATAATCCTCAGTGGCTTTTGCAAACAGCGCTTCAGCTTTTTGCAAGGCAGCAAAATCAATTTCAAGCCCGATGTCGCCGGCACTTCCTGACAAGCCAGCTGTTTTCTCCCTGAGCTTATTCCTGAACCTGTAATAGCGCACTTTGATTGCGGTTTTTTTATCTAGGGTGTTTTCTTTGATGTCATCCATGGACAATTTCCACATCTATGCTTTTATCCGTGCGTTCACGTCGTTCAGCAGCGGATAGACTACCTGATTGACGGCGACGGTCTGGGCCAAAATAATCCCTGGTGTGCACAAACTGCCGGTTACGATTGATTGTCAGGGCAATTTTTTCGCCAAGCGATTTCATGGTGAAAGGCTTGGCCAAAACCTCATGAGCGCCAAGATTGCGTGCCTCTTCGACCCGCTGCTGTTCCGTGTAAGCCGTTAGCATCAAAAACGGCATGAACCTGTCCGGGCTGTCCTTATGGCGGCGTAACCAGCGCAGCAGCATGGAGCCATCGGTGGGTGACATATCCCAATTTGAAATCACCATGTCGATCGATTGAATGCCCGCTCGCATGGGGTCGGATTTAACCTTTTTAATGAGGTCGATTGCGCTGCCGCCATCCTTGGCAAGGCTGACATGGCCAACGCCGATCATCTTGAGGCTGCTGATCACCAGCGTGCGAATGAACGGGCTATCGTCCACAAACAGGATGCTCAACCTTTCAAGATCTAGCTTCATCACACGTCCTTATGCCAAGCCCATGAGTGGCTTCATTCACAAAAACGACTTTAGGTTGCCATGCTGTGTTGTGCAATCAAACTGGCGATTTGAGTGGGCATATTTTCCCGACAGCCACAACCAGTATCAAAAGTTCCTCGGATAACCGTGCGTGCCATTCGGTTTGCTCATTCGAGCCAACTATGGTCTCGGCGCATTTGGCAATTTGGGCCATGCGCTTGGCGCCAATGCTGGCAGCCAGGCCCTTTAAACGATGTGTCATTTGCGGCCATTGATCACCCGGGCGCGCAAGATCCGAAATTTGCTCGCTAAGGGCCCGGATGCCGCTGATAACCATCTCCTGCATAAACGCCTGATCGTCACCGACGGAAATGCTTAACTGGCTTGAATCGAATACCGGCGCTGAGCCAGGCCAGTTCGGTGCCGAAACATTTGTATGGTGTGCATTGTGTATCATTGTTGTTGGACTAGACATCGAAAACCGTTAATGTCATGACTTGATTTGTGATTAACGGGTGGTGACAATACGGTCGCGCAATAGTCGCGACGCTAAGAACGAGGAATTTCAATCTATGTCTCAGGTGAACCAGAATTCCAATCGTTTGGCCGAGAATGATATCGAAGCGCCGAGCTGGATGAAAACATTTCAGGCAGCGGATGCCGAACCTGGCCAGCCCGAGGCAAGCCTCCACTCTATCAGTGGTGTGCCCGTAATCGAGCCGGTTTCAATCGTTGCGTTGCCTGACTTTACCATGGTTGAACAAAAACCCTCGAAGGCTATTGTATGGGCTACCCTTGCCAGTTTCATCTGGCTGGCGCTGGTTGCGGGCATGATTGTTGTGCAGTTTCGGCTGGGCAAGTTTCATGGACTTGATGCCCTGAATATTGCAGGCCTTGCGGCTGGTGCCTTCTCGCCGGTTACAGCGTTCTGGCTCGCGGCTCTTGCGGTTTTGCGCTCCGGTCCACTTGTTGCCGAGCGTGCTCGTATTGAGCAGGTGATTGCCAGTCTGGTCCTGCCGCTTGAAGCAGCCCAAGCGCATGCCCTTGCCCTGCATGGCAAAGTTTCTGCCCAGGTGCAATCGCTAGATGATGTTGCCGGCAGTCTTGAAACCCGAGTCGAAGCCATGATGCCAACGCTTGAAGCGCATGTGACACGCTTGGGTGAGGTTTCCGAGCGGCTTGATACAGCGCGCGGGCTGGCGGATGCGTCAGCGCAAACCTTGCGCACGGTTGTGGCCGAAGTGGGCAGACTTGCCAACGATGTCGGCACCCGGCTGCCAGAGGTGATCGGCACGGTCAGCCATGTCAGCACCGAAGCCGCGCTTCATAGCCAACATGTCGAGCAGGCCACACAAAACCTGATCGCCGTGGTTAACCAGGCCTCTGAAAAGGTTGCCGGTTTGCTGCCTAAGGTGCAGGCGGCAACACATCAGACCGAGAAACTCGGGCAGGGCCTTAACACCAGGCTTGTCGGCCTTGCTGACCAAAGCCAGAAAACCAGCGCCATGCTCGACCAGACCAGTGAAAAGGCGGCTGATGTGCTTGAAGCCAGCCGGGTATGGGTGAGCGAGCAAATTGCCGCGATTGAACTTTCGCTGAGCAAGATGGAACGGGACGGGCTTGGCAAGCTCGAAGCTATGGCGGCTGAAATTCGGGCGCTGGACCGGGAGAGCGGGAGCAAACTCACTGACTCGCTCACCAGTCTCACCGTTGGCCTGCACAAAACAGAGGCGGACATGCGGGAGCGCCTGACCAGCCTTCAAGAGGAGTGGCGTGCGCTGCTAGGCTCGGCGGATCAGATTGGCACCAGCATCGGGATGAAATTGCTCGATGCCATGGCGCGGGCGCGCGGCGTTACAAACGATGCGGTTGTCGCTGCCAAAGATGCCTCAGACGGAATCATGCAAGCCGTTGAAATCAGTCTTGGAAAAACTATGGAACGCGCTGAGGCCGTGGGGGCAGGAGCGATTGCCGCACTTGAGGCCAGGGCTGACCGACTGGCTGGTCTAGCCGCTGACGCCCACGGCCATGCGCTGGCGGTGTCGGCTGCTCTGAAAGTCGAAGCGAATGAAGATCTATCGAGGCTATCAGCCCGCATTATCGAAAGTTTGCAGGCCTATGCTATTGATATATCTAAAGTATTTGCCGTTGAAGTGCCGGATGATGACTGGAAGGCTTATCTTGGCGGCGACCGCAGCCTGTTTGCCCGCCGCATGGTCAAACTGAGCGACCGAGGCACAGAAACCAGAGTGGCTGAGCGATTCAGAACCGACAGCGAATTCCGCGAAGCCACCGTTCGCTACCTGCGCGGTTTCGAATCACTGCTCAAGCTTGGCCTCAACGGCGAGCAGGGCCAAGCTCTGGGCATCACCTTGCTCTCGTCGGATTTAGGCAAGCTTTACGTGCTGTTAGGCAAGGCGACCGAAAGATTATAACCATATAAGCAAATAATGCTTGACAGCGTAACGCTTATATGGGATAACTTGATAGTCTTCCAAAAAACCCCTGATCACTACCAACACGTCGTCATTGCGGCCCTTGAGCTGTGATTGCCGGCGGCTGTTGCCATTGTATCAACATTTCCAAAGGATCATATTATGTCTCTGTCAGCCCGTAACGATTCACACACAGCCTTGCACCATCTCGCCTTCAACAGCTATCTGTGTCGGGGTGAGGTGCCAGAAAAGATAGGCACGATGCACGATGTTGTGATGACACCCGCAACCGGCCAGAAATTCAACCCGTATCACGACCCGCACAGTGGCCAGTGCACCACTGGACTGGGGCCTCATGGTGTGGGTGAAAGCGGCACCGAACACCATCCGCAGGTACCGGCACTGTATCCGCCTTATCCTGATGTTTTGTTATCAGCAAAAATGGCTTTATACCATTACATGGGTGGCTCCAGTACAGCACGAAACTTTTATCTGAACTCGATTAATTCATCAAACGTAAAAGCAATGGATTTACCGTCTAAATGACCGCTATTAATATAACCGTTGCAGCGCCACCGCCGACAACCGTTAAAAAAATCACAACATGCCTATGGTATATAATTTCCAACTCGCTAAAATTATTATTTTTATACTTGGTATTAAAACTGAGCGTGAGAACATCATTCTTAGTACTCGATCATGCTGATGTCTATGTCACCGAAAACAGGCCATGGCCATCGGCCTCGCGCACGTTAAATGTGCTGGCTAATGGCGGCATCCATTTGCCCCGAATACGCGTGACGCGCCTTGGAAAAATGAGTGAGCAAGATCCGTGAATGAATGCCAGAAGCTTTGAAGACTGACCCATTTTAGTCATCCCAGCCTTTGCGCATGGCATGAACTCAAGCTCATCGTCATTAGGGCTCAAGACCGACATAACAATAATCTTAAATAACAGGTATTAAAACAGAAAAAATCATGGGCGAAGGCGGGGGTATAGAGGAAGAGCTGAGCTAATCCCGCTGCAAAAAATGCAAAGCTGTCTTGCCATATTGTCGCTGGTCAACCTGTGTCCAGCCATCAACGACAATCACATCTTGCGCTGGCGCTTCGATTGAGGCGAGGCAGCGATCTGCAAGCCAGCCAAATTCTGCGGCCCGTTTCAATATCAGTGTACTTATTTCGCACACACCGGCACCATAAGGCGGATCGAGGAACACCAGCGTGCACGGGGCGTTGCTGTGCGGTGTTAGGCGTGTGGCATCGGCCAACACAACAGACGCACGCTGTATCGCTCCAAGCGATTTTACATTCTCTTCAATCAACAATTTTGCTGCCCGGTCGCGCTCGATAAAATATGCAAATGCTGCACCGCGCGACAGTGCTTCCAGCCCCAGGGCGCCGGTGCCTGCGCAAAAATCCCCGACCACGTGCAATGCCCAATCGCCATGCAACCGACTGTGCAAAATGCTGAACAAGCTTTCACGCACCCGGTCCGATGTCGGGCGGACGCTGATGTCGTTTGTGGCGGGGGCCTTCAAAGGCCTGCCGCGCCATATGCCCGCAATGATTCTCATGCCTTTGGTTTTGGCCGCTTGGCGCGAAATACTTTTTTAACAGGCGTGCGCTCGCCCGCTTTTGCATCGCGCTGCAATTGCTTGAAGCTGGTGGCTTTGCGTTCCGCTGCGGTGCGGCGTTCGGCTGTTGGTTTGGCAGCGGCTGTGGCTGCATGTTTCTTGTCCCACTTGCCAATTTTATCGGGCTTGGCGAGCACGGGCGCCTCTTTGCCGGTGCCAGTGCCGTAGGGTGGCGGCAGTAGCTTCATCAACGTGCTGGACGCTATTTCTTCAAGATTGCCCTCAGCCAGTGTCTCCAGGCCAATCGGCCCAAAGGCCACGCGCATCAAGCGCGACACTCGAAAACCAAGCGAGGCGCAAATGCGTCTGATCTCGCGGTTCTTGCCTTCAGTCAGCGCCATTTGCAGCCAAGCGTTTGATGGCCCTTGCGCTTCAACGCGGGCAACAATCGGGCCGTAATATACCCCCTCGACAGTCACACCGTTTTTCAGGCCTTCAAGAATTTTTGGATCGACGGTGCCAAACACCCGCACACGGTAGTGGCGGATGTAGCCGCTGGCGGGGAGTTCCAGGTGCCGCGCCAAGCCACCATCGGTGGTCAGCAGCAGCAGGCCCTCAGTGTTGAAATCCAGCCGCCCCACCGTCACCAGCCGAGGCAGGCCTTTGGGGAGCACATCGAAAATTGTGCGCCGTCCGTCGGGGTCGAAATTGCTGGTGACACAGCCTTGTGGTTTGTGAAAGCGAAACAGCCGCACGGGCTCGATGGCTGCCAGCGGCCTGCCATCGACCGTGATCCCGTCAAGGTTTGGCAACACAAGGGCAGGGCTGTCCAGCACGCGGCCTTTGAGTGCCACCCGGCCATCGCTGATCATGCGCTCGATCTCGCGGCGCGACGCCACGCCTGCCCGTGCCATCAGCTTGGCGATGCGGCCGGGTTCCATCTTGACAGCCGGCGTCGTGGCAGCCGTTTCAGCTTTATTGCGCTTGACAGTCCGATCTGGGGCAACCCGTGCTGATTTTATAGCCTTAGGCTCGGTTTTGGCGGGCTTGGCATCGGTGTGGCGCGGCGGACGGTATGTTTTCATAACATTACAGCTAGCCAACCACAGCCCAACGTGCAAGCTTAGCTTGACCATAGCCCCCAACGACGGCTATGACGCAGCCATCGACCAAGGTGCCCTTGTGATGGAATTGGTAGACGTGATAGACTCAAAATCTATTGTTCGAAAGGACGTGCTGGTTCGAGTCCGGCCAGGGGCACCAGAACCGCATTCTCTCCCTAATAACTTCTTGAATACTTTAAACTGGCATTCGATCCACCAAAGCTGCTTGTCGAGCTGAGCAGACTGAGCG
>JANYGX010000008.1 GCA_025362295.1 Sphingomonadales bacterium
TTAAAACAACCAGCGCCGGTGACTGTGCACGGTCAATGGAGCGTTTTTTGGTAGGGTCGTCATCGTGCGTTGATGCTCCCCGCAACGTCGAGGGCAGCCTCGTGTATAGTCGTCCCTCGGGCTGGTGGTGTGGGGAAGCTATGATGATCCCGGGAGCACCGGACTGGCACCTCTGGCTTACTTGAACCCTGCCATCGCAGGACCATGCCGAAAGCGCAAAAACCATCATCGCCACACGCCGCCAATACATCTAACCCCTTGACAAGGGCGGTACCGGGCTTCCCGTGGCCGAGTGTGTCCGTGGTCACGGGAAAGTAAAAACTCTCCTGCACGGGTCCCGCGACCTCGATCGGCCCAACCCCCAGCCTCAAACACAAGAATATTCTTGTCAGAGACTGGTCTGGTAAAAGAAGGGACCGCATCCGGATGGCTTTCGCGAAAAGCCACCGAACACTGGTTGGATCGTGTGTTCACAGCGGATGCCATGAACAAGAGGTGATATAGGGTAAAGCCTATGCATTGTCAAGGGCGGTACGTTACTTTGTAGGCAAATAGCGTATATGGCGCGGAAAGGCGGCGTGTGCATTCATCACGATCAGCCAAAGCACGCCCTGCCAGCAACGGCTAGTATCCAGCTTTTACTTTGGACCACAGGGTGCACGTGCTCATACAATCCATCAAATTCATGATTTATGCTGTCTTGCACCATTCAAATGCCAGTGCTATGGGCTTTTATCGCGTCGGGATTGATGAGTCCCGACGCTGTTTTTATTCGCATATTGAAACCTCTAGGGCAGCCGCTTTGACTGACACACATTTAACCATACCGGGCCTTGCTGGTCGCTACGCGATTGCCTTGTTTGAGCTGGCGCGGGACAGCAAAACCACGGAGTCTGTGGAAGCCAGCTGCGAGACGCTGTGCACCGCCCTTGAAACCTCTATTGATCTCAAAAATCTTACAAAAAATCCATTAATCAGCCGTTCAAACGCAAGCAAAGCCATGACCGCTGTTGCCAAGGCGCTTGACCTTGATCCGCTGACAACCAAATTTCTGGCGGTTCTCGGTCAGAATCGGCGGCTGGCGGCACTGC
This sequence comes from Sphingomonadales bacterium, assembly GCA_025362295.1. GTDB lineage: Bacteria > Pseudomonadota > Alphaproteobacteria > Sphingomonadales > Sphingomonadaceae > JANYGX01. The sequence goes on from JANYGX010000008.1 coordinate 1,092, forward strand.
CAGCAATTTTAAGCGGTTTTACCCAGCTTACGGCCCACCATCGCGGTGAAATTACGGCTGAGGTGACCTCTGCCCATGCTTTGAACGACGGGCAAATTGCCGCACTCAAGGCCAAGCTGAAAAGCCGTATGGGCAAGGATGTGAATCTGGTCGCCCATGTTGATGCAAGCCTCCTCGGCGGGCTGGTGGTGAAACTTGGCTCCAAACGTATTGATAGTTCGCTCAAGACAAAACTCGACCAGCTGTCGCTGGTGATGAAAGGTTAAACCATGGATATCCGTGCTGCAGAAATTTCAAAGGTCATCAAGGACCAGATCGCCAACTTCGATAACGAGGCGGAAGTCTCGGAAGTCGGCCAGGTGCTGTCGGTCGGCGACGGTATTGCCCGCATTTACGGGCTTGATAACGTGCAAGCTGGCGAAATGGTCGAATTTCCCGGCGGCATTAAGGGCATGGCGCTTAACCTCGAAACAGATAACGTCGGCGTGGTTATTTTCGGTGAAGACCGCTCGATCAAAGAAGGTGATGTGGTCAAGCGCACCGGCACGATTGTTGACGTGCCCGTTGGCAAGGGCCTGCTCGGCCGGGTGGTTGACGGGCTCGGCAACCCGATCGACGGCAAGGGCCCGCTGCTGAATGTTGAGCGCAAGCGCGTTGAGGTGAAGGCACCGGGTATCATCCCGCGCAAATCTGTGCACGAACCGATGCAAACCGGCCTCAAGGCGATCGATGCGCTGGTGCCGATTGGCCGTGGCCAACGCGAGCTTATAATCGGCGACCGCCAGACCGGCAAAACTGCCGTGGCGCTGGATACGTTTATCAACCAGAAGGGCGTGAATGCTGGCACAGATGAAAGCAAAAAGCTCTATTGCATCTACGTCGCCATTGGCCAGAAGCGCTCGACTGTAGCGCAGTTTGTCCGCACGCTCGAAGAAAAAGGCGCGATGGCGTATTCGATTGTTGTGGCCGCCACAGCCTCCGAGCCTGCACCGCTGCAATTTCTCGCCCCCTATACCGGCTGCACCATGGGCGAATATTTCCGCGACAACGGGATGCACGCTGTGATCGTCTACGACGATCTCTCGAAGCAAGCGGTGTCCTACCGCCAGATGTCACTTCTGCTACGCCGTCCGCCGGGCCGCGAGGCCTATCCGGGTGATGTATTCTTTTTGCACTCCCGATTATTGGAACGCGCAGCGAAAATGGGTGATGATGCCGGCAATGGCTCGCTGACAGCGCTACCGATTATTGAGACGCAAGCCGGTGACGTGTCCGCCTATATTCCAACCAACGTCATCTCGATCACTGACGGGCAAATCTTTCTTGAAACCGAATTGTTTTACCAAGGCATTCGTCCGGCTATCAACGTTGGTTTGAGTGTGTCGCGGGTGGGGTCAGCGGCACAAACAAAAGCCATGAAAAAAGTCGCAGGCTCGATCAAGCTTGAACTCGCGCAGTACCGCGAAATGGCAGCGTTCGCGCAGTTCGGTTCTGACCTTGATGCCTCAACGCAAAAGCTTTTGAACCGCGGTGCGCGGCTTACAGAACTGCTGAAGCAAGCGCAATATGCGCCACTTGGTTTTGAAGAACAGGCAGCGGTTATTTTTGCTGGTGTGAACGGCTATCTTGATACAATACCAGTGAAAGACATTGGCCGGTTTGAGCAATCGGCGCTGAGTGAGCTGCGTGGCAAGCACAAGGATGTGCTGGACACCATCCGCAATGACAAGGATATTTCAGCGGCTTCAAATGACAAGTTGAAAGAGGTTTTTGGTGCACTCGTGAAAACATTTGCGTAACCCCACATGGCAACGCTAAAAACCCTCAAGCTGCGCATTGTCAGTGTGAAATCCACGCAGAAGATCACCAAGGCGATGAAGATGGTGGCCGCCTCCAAGCTGCGCCGCGCGCAAGAAGCCGCTGAAGCGGGCAGGCCCTACGCTGTGCGCATGGACGCGGTGATTGCTTCGCTCGCTAGCAAAGCTGGTGGCGACGGGGCATCGCCGCTGCTGGTTGGCAACGGCAAAGATAAAATCCATCTGGTGGTGGTGGCAACATCTGAACGCGGCTTGTGCGGCGGTTTCAATGGCAACATCGCGCGCGCTGCTCGGGTGCGGGTGGATGCGCTGCTTGCCCAGGGCAAGACAGTCAAAATTCTTTGCGTCGGTAAAAAAGGCCGCAACGCGTTGTTACGCTTTCAGCGCGAGCGCATCATCGACACCATCGACATGGGGGCTGTTAAAAAACTCAGCTTTGCCGATGCCGATGCGATAGGCCAACGTGTGCTAGCGATGTATGATGCGGGTGAGTTTGATGTGGCGTGGCTGTTCTATTCACGCTTCCAGTCCGTGCTCTCGCAAATTCCGACCGAGCAACAACTCGTTCCAGTGCAAGTGCCGCTGGTTGCCAACAGTGCCAGCGGGGGTACTGATGCTGCGCTGGAATATGAAACGAGCGAAGAAGCGATTCTGGAAACTTTGCTGCCACGCAACGTGAGTGTGCAAATCTACAAGGCGCTGCTCGAAAATGCTGCATCCGAACAGGGTGCCCGCATGAACGCCATGGAAAATGCCACAAGAAACGCTGGCGACATGATCAAGAAGCTGACCTTGGTCTATAACCGCACCCGGCAGGCGGTGATCACGAAGGAATTGATCGAGATTATTTCAGGCGCGGAGGCTCTCTAGGAGTGTTCAATGCCAACCATCAGTATTTTTTTTGGAATCGCCATCCAAATGTTTTGGTACGATCATTCGCCGCCACATTTTCATGCAACCTACGCAGGAGAAGAGGCACAGATAGGCCTCGACGGGACGCTACTGAGAGGCTCGCTTTCTCCACGCATTTTGGCTATGGTGCGTGAATGGGCAACATTGAATCAAACCGAGCTTTTGGCGGCGTGGGAGGCAAGCAGCAGCGGCCGCACCCCGAAACGTATTCGTCCTCTCGTATAAGTCCGCCGATAGTCTTTAAAGCGCCGTGGCGCGTGGTCGGGCTTGAAATTATTGGTGACCGCGAGCTTTACGTGTGGTTTGTTGATGGCACCGCCGGTCGGGTAAAGTTCATGCCAAGTTTTTTTGAGAAAGAGGTGTTTGCTCACCTCGCTGACTCGGCATTTTTTGAAGAAGTTGACGTGCGCTATGGCACAGTCATCTGGCCAGGCAATATAGATCTCGCACCTGACGCAATGCATGAAGCTATACAGCGACATGGCGAATGGGTGCTACAATAACAAATGCATTATAGAATTAACAAGGAAAACCAAACCATGGCCACCAATAACATCGGACGCATCAGCCAGATCATCGGCGCGGTTGTCGACGTGCAATTTACAGACTCGCTGCCTGCCATTTTATCGGCGCTCGAAACCAAGGTCGAGGGCCGCCGGCTGGTGCTCGAAGTCGCCCAGCATCTGGGTGAGAACACCGTTCGCACCATTGCGATGGATTCGACTGACGGCTGCGTGCGCGGGCAGGACGTGACCGACACTGGCGCGCAAATCACCGTGCCGGTTGGCCCGGAAGTTTTGGGGCGCATTCTGAACGTGATCGGCGAACCGATTGATGAGCGTGGGCCGGTAAACGCCACGCGCTTTGCCCCCATCCATGCAGCAGCACCGGCCTATATCGATCAATCGACGGAAGCCGCGGTGCTTGTCACTGGCATCAAGGTGATCGATCTGCTCGCGCCCTATGCACGCGGCGGTAAAATTGGTTTGTTTGGCGGTGCCGGTGTGGGCAAGACAGTGCTCATTCAGGAGCTCATCAACAACATCGCCAAGGGCCACGGCGGCTACTCGGTGTTTGCTGGTGTGGGCGAGCGCACCCGCGAGGGCAACGATCTCTATCACGAATTTCTTGAAGCCGGCATTATCAAAACTGATGGTCCGGGCTCCAAGGTGGCGCTAGTGTTCGGCCAAATGAACGAGCCGCCGGGTGCCCGTGCGCGCGTGGCCTTGACCGGCCTCACTATGGCAGAATATTTCCGCGATGAGGAAGGCCAGGATGTGCTGTTCTTTGTCGATAACATTTTCCGCTTCACTCAGGCCGGTTCAGAAGTGTCAGCGCTGCTTGGGCGCATTCCGTCCGCCGTCGGTTATCAGCCGACGCTTGCCACCGACATGGGCCAGTTGCAGGAGCGCATCACGTCCACCAACAAGGGTTCGATCACCTCGGTGCAGGCGATTTATGTGCCCGCTGACGACCTTACCGATCCGGCACCAGCGGCCTCGTTTGCCCACCTTGATGCAACGACGGTTTTGAACCGTTCGATCGCCGAGCTTGGCATTTATCCAGCCGTCGATCCGCTCGATTCGACCTCGCGCATTCTCGATCCGCAAGTGGTCGGCGCGGAGCATTATGCGGTGGCGCGTTCGGTGCAGGAGGTGCTGCAAAAGTACAAGTCGCTGCAGGATATAATCGCCATTCTCGGCATGGATGAACTGAGCGAGGAAGACAAGCTCACCGTCACCCGCGCTCGCAAAATCCAGCGCTTCTTGTCGCAGCCATTCCACGTGGCCGAAATTTTCACCGGCGCTCCCGGTAAATTTGTGGCGCTGGAAGACAGCATCAAAGGCTTCAAGGGCATCGTCGCTGGCGAGTATGATCACTTGCCAGAAGCCGCCTTCTACATGGTCGGCACGATTGAAGAAGCGGTGGCCAAAGCACAGAAAATGGCAGAGGCGGCGTAATGTGACACCCAAGACTTTCACCAGTTCTCTTATTGTATCTATGTTTTGTGCAGCATGTGGAACTGATGTTAGTTCAACAAATGATTATTTTCCACGAGGAGTTGAAACCCAGATCATTGTATACGTACCATATGAAAGTGGAACCAAATTAAAATTGTGGAGAATTCTTAAATGGTCATATTGGGTTTCAAAGCTGGAAGGGAAACTAGAAAAACAATCGGACGGGCTATATCGTTGGGGTGGGCATGATATGGCTCATGGTGGAACGAACTTTGTTTGGTATTCGGATAGACCTGATGTAGCATCAACGCGCTTCGTCCAATTCATTTCAAAGGGCGTGCTCCCTGAAAATGCAGTTATCGGAGTTGCTGAATATGCAAATGAAAAAAGAACGGATTGGACGTACCGAATTATCTATCCGAAAGGCCTTGGACATTATGATTTTGATTAGAATGCAATTGCAATGAATTTTATTATACTAAATATGTCGTTTTCCCGCGAATGCATGAATCCATGGCATTCTTCAAAACGAATATTTCCAAGCTGCAAGCCATGTGCCCTGACATCCGTCGGGGTGACGATTTTAGTTTGAGACTGATCAGGAAACCTCATGCCCCTTCACTTTGAACTCGTCTCACCCGAGCGCCTCGTCAAATCTGCCGACGTTTATATGGTCGTCGTCCCCGGCACTGAGGGTGACTTCGGCGTGCTGGAAGGCCATGCGCCGTTCATGTCCACCATTCGCGAAGGCACCTTGCAAGTCTATGCCACCGACGGCGCCACGCCGGAAGACATCCCCATCCACGGCGGCTTTGCTGAGGTAACCGACAAGGGATTGACGATTTTGGCGGAGAGCGTAAGCTGATCGTCGCCGCAACGTGCTGAAAACGCTTATCGTCAATGGCAAATTTACCTACGGCAAGCATGGTATTCTTGACCGCACACATCTGCGGTTTTTCACTAAACAATCAATCCTGCAGTTGTTGAACGATGCTGGTCTTCATGCCGATGCGATCGTGCAGATCAAGGGACCGGACCGCAAACTGTTTGTCTGGTTTTTACGGTTGAGTTTTGGGCTGCTTGATGATTTTTTCGCCATTCAGTACATTGTTTGGGCAAAAAAACGGCCATCTGTTGCGCAGCCTACGTTGTTTAAGAGCTGGACGAGTTCTTGGGGTATTACCGATTAAGCCTTTTTTTGGTCGTCATCATATTGTAACAAAACTGTATGAGCTCATGGTCCCTCGATACAATATGTTGGCATAAGTTTAACGCTGAAGCCGTTGATACGGCTCTTCTGGCTGTTGTTAAAACCGCAGCCCTGGTGGAAGCCAATGCGGCCGATTACGTGACGTATCTCAGCAATGTGTTCGAAGGCGACGATGCGTTTATTGAGGCCGCTCAGCAATGGGGCGTTGAAGAGCGTCAGCATGGCGATGCCCTTGGTCGCTGGGCAGAGCTTGCCGATCCGACGTTTTCATTCGCGCGGGCGCTGGCTGATTTTCGTGCTGGCTACAAACTCGATTTGGCCACCCATCTTTCCATCCGTGGCAGTCAGGCTGCCGAGCTGATTGCCCGCCAAGTCGTGGAAACCGGCACGTCGTCGTTTTATTCAGCCATGCGCGATGCCAGTGCCGAGCCCGTGCTGAAAGAGATTGCCGGGCGGATTGCGGCTGATGAATTCCATCACTACAAATTGTTTGCCAAACACTTTGGCCGCTATCAAGCCAATGACAGGATATCGTTGTGGGCCAAACTCAAAGTTGCTGCTACCCGGTTTAACGAGGCTGAAGACGACGAGCTTGGCTACGCATATTTTGCTGCCAATGTCTTGCATAGCCATCCGACCGCTGTTTTTGCCGATCGTAATTATGGCAAAGACTATTGGGCGCGTGCCATTTCACTCTACCGACGCGCCCATATCGATAGTGCCGTGCGCATGATCTTTCGCACTGTAGAGCTCAAGGCAAGCGGGCGACTGTTTCGTGTGGCGTCCACCAGCTTGTGGTGGCTCACCAGAGTGCAGGCCAGCCGACTTGCACAGCGGTATTAGTTCGACTTGATGCTGGCAACCTGATCAGGGTTAACGCCAAGCAGTTTGAACGCTGCTGTAAATTTCTCTTTGGCATCGTGAACATTATCTGCACCACACAGAGCGATACCACTGTCGCGCAACGAAAGCGCTTCCTTTGTCTCAGCAGCGGCTGTTTTGGCGGATGCAGCTTGGGCAATTTGCTCCGGCATGGTTTTGCAAACAAGGGTTCGGCTGGAGGCAAAAGCGGGTGCACTGAGCAACATCGCAATTGCAAGGGGGGCTAAATAACGACGCATGGTGATTACCTTTCAAAAATATGGTTCGATGACACGCACCGAATATGAGTGGTTTAAGTGTCACTCAATATTTTGTCAAGTTATTTTGCAGTGCAACTACAAATGTTTTTAAAGGCACATTTTCGTCGATGCCAAAGAGACAATGATTACATCGACCTATTGATTCATTGATTAAAATTATGACTGACAGACATACACGTGAACCAGTCTTGTTCATTATCATGTTAAAAACATGGTGCGCTCGGAGCGATTCGAACGCCCGGCCCTCAGATTCGTAGTCTGATGCTCTATCCAGCTGAGCTACGAGCGCTCACCTTGCGGTGATGACGCTTACTATCGGTGGCTAGCGCTTGACGCAAGACAATAATCGCCATTTGCCGTGTACAAACAGGTGGCCAAGCCGTTGCTGGCGCTTTAAATGATAACAAAATACGCAAGCACAACATGAAAGTCTGCTGTTAATGTCCATACTCATCGATGCCCGCACTCAAGTGATTTGCCAGGGTTTTACTGGCAAGCAAGGCACCTTTCACTCTGAGCAAGCCATTGCTTACGGGACCAGAATGGTTGGAGGCACAGCGCCCGGCAAAGGCGGCCAAACGCACCTTGGTTTGCCGGTTTTCGATACTGTGCTTGAAGCCAAACATAAAACCGGCGCGGATGCATCGGTGATTTATGTGCCGCCGCCAGGCGCAGCCGATGCAATACTTGAAGCCATTGATGCGGAAATCCCGCTGGTTATATGCATCACTGAAGGCATTCCGGTGCTTGATATGGTGCGGGTTAAGCGTGCCTTGCAAGGCTCCAAAACGCGGTTGATCGGGCCAAACTGCCCGGGTGTGCTGACCCCGAATCAATGCAAGATCGGCATTATGCCCGGCTCGATTTTTTCCAAAGGGTCGGTGGGTGTGGTGTCGCGTTCGGGCACGCTCACTTATGAGGCTGTCTTTCAAACCACAGCTGTTGGTCTTGGCCAGACCACAGCGGTTGGTATTGGCGGCGATCCGGTCAATGGTACCAATTTTGTCGATGTGCTGGAGATGTTTCTGGCCGATCCGGAGACACAGTCCATCATCATGATTGGTGAAATTGGTGGCGACGCGGAGGAGCAGGGCGCAGCCCTGATTAAATCATCCAAAATCAAAAAGCCGATGGTTGGCTTTATTGCTGGACGCACTGCCCCACCGGGGCGACGCATGGGCCACGCCGGTGCTATCGTTGCTGGCGGTAAAGGCAAGGCCGAAGATAAAATAGAGGCGATGCGCGCCGCCGGTATTGTTGTCGCTGATAGTCCATCTGAGCTTGGCACCACGCTTGCAAAATTATTAAAAGCATAGGCACAGAATTAACACCGCGTTAACCATATAACGGCACATCGTATTATCACCACAGCGAAACGAGGGAGACGTTTTGCCAAACATTCAAAATACGGCACGCCGCCAAAAGACAGAGACCGCATATGAGCTTTGAAGACGTATTTCCATCCGGCCCAGATGGCATCAGTGCCGGGGGAGTCAGTGCCAGTTTTGTTGAAGACCTTTACAGCCGGTATCGCCTTGATCCGACAGCCATTGAACCTAGCTTTTCACAACTCTTTACTGGTTTAGAAGCGTTGCCTGCACAAGGCCCGACGTGGGGGCGGCGCGATTGGCCGACAAGCCCGACTGACGATCTGACGGCCGGGCTCGACCCGCTGCAAATGCAGCCATTGGCCAAGCCCGACAAAAAGACTTTGGGGCAAACAGATCCCGCTGCAGTGCGTGCCGCCGCCCTGGATTCAATTCGTGCGCTCATGCTCATTCGCCTGCACCGGGTGCGCGGGCATTTGTCAGCCAATCTTGATCCGCTTGGGCTCCATCCGCCCGTCATTCATCCTGATCTTGAACCGTCAACCCACGGTTTTGGTCCCAAAGATATGGACCGCAAGATTTTTCTCGATGGCAGTCTTGGTATAGACTACGGCACGGTGACAGAGATACTTGCCATTTTGCGCCGCACCTACTGCTCAACAATCGGCATTGAATACATGCACATCAACGATATTGAAGAACGCCGCTGGGTTCAATCGCGCTTTGAAAGTCGGGACAGCGTCATACAGTTTACCCCGGAAGGCAAGATCGCCATTCTCAACAAACTGATTGAAGGCGAAGCTTTCGAAACTTTTCTGTCGCGTAAATATGTTGGCACCAAACGCTTTGGTCTTGATGGCGGCGAGGCGATGATTCCAGCGCTGGAATCGATTATCAAGCTCGGTGGTGCCATGGGCGTGAAAGAAATCATCATCGGTATGCCCCACCGTGGCCGTTTGAACACGCTCACCAACGTGATGCAAAAGCCGTTTCAGCAACTGTTTCATGAATTTGCCGGAGGCTCTTCGCAGCCGGATGATGTGGGTGGCTCTGGTGATGTCAAATATCATCTGGGCACGTCCACCGACCGAACGTTTGATGGCAACACGGTGCATTTGTCGCTCACACCCAATCCATCGCATCTTGAAGCGGTCAACCCGGTGGTGATCGGCAAGGTGCGCGCCAAGCAAACACAATTGGGCGACACGGAACGCACACAGGTAATACCACTGCTGCTGCACGGTGATGCCGCCTTCGCAGGGCAAGGTATTGTGGCCGAGTGTTTTGCCTTCTCTGGTGTGCGTGGCTACAATACGGGTGGCACCATCCACTTCATAGTCAACAATCAGGTTGGCTTCACCACGTCGCCGCAATTTGCCCGGTCTTCACCTTATCCGTCAGACATGGCTAAAATTGTTCAAGCACCAGTGTTTCATGTGAATGGTGATGATCCTGAAGCGGTCGTGTTCGCCACAAAAATTGCGACGGAATACCGGCAAACATTCAAGCGCGATGTGGTGATCGACATGTGGTGCTACCGGCGCTTTGGCCATAACGAGTCGGATGAGCCCGCGTTTACACAACCCATCATGTACAAGGCCATCAAGGAACATGCATTTGCATCGACCAAATACGCACAGCGCCTGGTCGATGAAGCCGTGTTGACCAACGATGAGGTGCGCGACATGAACGACAGTTATGTAGCAAAACTTGAGGAAGCGTTCGAAGCGGCAAAATCTTACAAACCCAATAAAGCCGACTGGTTTGAAGGCAAATGGACAGGTTTTTCACAGCCTAAGGAAGCTATTTTTACAGCACGCTCCGCAGCCACCGGCGTACCACTGGATGATCTTAAAGCGCTCGGCAAGGTACTAACCGATATACCTGCCGATTTTAACATTCATAAAACACTGGCACGCATTCTTGCAGCCAAGGCGGATATGTTCAGCTCTGGCAAGGACATTGACTGGGCGACCGGTGAAGCGCTGGCCTTTGGTGCGCTGCTGAAAGAAGGTTTTGGCGTTCGACTGTCAGGGCAGGATTGTGAGCGCGGCACTTTTAGCCAGCGTCATGCGGTTTTTGTTGATCAGGTGAACGAGACCAAACACACACCGTTGAAAACTATTTCTGATAGTTTTGAGGTCTATTCATCGCCACTGTCTGAATTTGGCGTTCTGGGTCTGGAATACGGCTATTCCATTACCGAGCCCAACACGCTCACATTGTGGGAAGCGCAGTTTGGTGACTTTGCCAACGGTGCGCAAACCATGATCGACCAGTTCATTGCATCTGGCGAGGCCAAGTGGTTGCGTTCATCTGGTTTGGTCTTGCTATTGCCACACGGGTTTGAGGGCCAGGGCCCAGAACACAGTTCAGCGCGGCTGGAGCGCTACCTGCAACTCTGTGCAGAAGACAATATGCAGGTGGTCAACTGCACGACACCGGCAAATTATTTTCACGCGCTGCGCCGCCAGTTGCACCGGCCGTTTCGCAAACCTTTGGTTATCATGACGCCAAAATCCTTGCTGCGGCACAAGAAAGCTGTGAGTGCTGTTGCTGACATGGCACCCGGAACTAATTTTCATCGGGTGCTTTATGATGATGCCGAAATCGGCACAGCCTCCGCGCTGAAAAAATTACAACCGGACAGCATCATAAAGCGACTCATACTCTGTTCCGGCAAAGTTTATTATGATCTGCTTGAAGCACGAGACGCTAGAAACCAAGATGACACCTATATTTTGCGCGTCGAGCAGCTCTATCCGTACCCCAGTGATGCGGTGGCTGAAATACTGACACGCTTTAAAAATCTGAAATCTGTTATATGGTGTCAGGAAGAGCCAAAGAACGCTGGCGCATGGCATTTTATCGCCCACTGGCTTGAAGAAAGCCTTGCCAACGCTGGTCATGCTGTAAACCGCCCGGTGTATGCTGGCAGGCCAGCGGCGGCTTCGACAGCGACAGGATCGGCAAAACGCCATGCTGCAGAACAAGCCAAACTCATTGAAACAGCCTTGACTATTTAACACGAAACAACTGGAACACACTATGGCCACTGATGTAAAAATTCCGACACTGGGTGAATCTGTGAGCGAAGCAACCGTTGCAGAGTGGCTGAAAAAAGCCGGTGATATGGTTGCTCTCGATGAGCCTATTGCCTCGCTTGAAACCGACAAGGTCGCTGTCGAACTCACAGCACCAGTTGCGGGCATTTTGACAGATATCGTTGCAGCGGTTGGTGCCACAGTGAAAATCGGTGCCGTTGTGGCGCATATTGATGACAAGGCTAAAGCGGCACCTGCGACGAAAGCAGCCGTGCCTACGCCGTCGGTTGCAAAACCGGCATCAGATAGGGAAAAACCGCAAACAGCCACATCCGTGGCTGCCGTATCCCAGGCTGCTGCTGCAAATACGGACACGGACATGCCCATGGCGCCTGCCGTGCGCCGCATGGTTGAAGAGTATAACCTTAATCCAAAATCTATTACTGGCAGCGGCAAAGACGGACGCCTGACCAAAGATGATGTGCTGTTGGCGATTGAGAAAGGCACGGCCAAAACCAATGCGGCTGTCGCTGTTGCAGGGGCAACCGCGCCAATACAGCGCCTTGAGGAGCGGGTGAAAATGTCCCGCTTGCGCCAGACCATTGCACGGCGGTTGAAAGAGGCACAGAACACCGCTGCCATGCTGACGACGTTCAACGATGTGGACATGACAGCTGTGATGGCCGCGCGGGCGCACTACCGCGAAAGCTTCGAGAAAAAATACAACGTGCGGCTTGGCTTCATGAGCTTTTTTGTCAAGGCGTGCGCGCTGGCACTGCGCGATGTGCCAGCAGTGAACGCTGCCATTGAAGGCGATGAGATTGTCTATCACAAATATGCTGACATCGGTGTTGCGGTAAGCGCACCGCAAGGCTTGGTGGTGCCCATTCTTAAAAACGCTGATGGGCTTAGTTTTGCAGCCTGCGAAAAAGCCATTGGCGATTTTGGCAAGCGCGCCAAAGAGGGGCAGCTGAAGCTTGAAGAATTGCAAGGCGGCACCTTCACTATCACCAACGGCGGGGTGTTTGGCTCGCTGATGTCCACGCCGATCATTAACCCCCCGCAGGCAGCCATTCTAGGGCTTCACCGCATTGAGGACCGTCCCGTGGTGTTGAATGGCCAGATTGTGGCACGGCCCATGATGTATCTGGCCCTCAGCTACGATCACCGGATTATCGATGGACGTGAGGCAGTGATGTTTCTAACGCGCGTGAAAGAGGCGATTGCTGACCCAACCTGTTTGTTGCTTGATCTCTAAATCAAAGGCTGAAGTATGACTGATTATGACTTTGATGTGGTGGTGATTGGGGCTGGGCCCGGTGGTTATGTTGCGGCCATCCGCGCCGCACAATTGGGCTTGAAGGTTGCGTGCGTGGAAAAGCGGGCAACGCTTGGCGGCACGTGCCTCAACGTTGGGTGCATTCCTTCAAAGGCCTTGCTCAATGCCTCGCATTTTTATGAAGATGCAAAGCATGGCACTCTGGAAAAATTTGGGATTACCTTCAAAGATGTCCGCATTGATATCAAAACCATGCTGGCTGAAAAAGACAAAGCCGTTGGTGAACTTACTTCAGGTGTCGAATTTCTGTTCAAGAAAAACAAGGTTGAATGGATCAAGGGAGCGGCGCGTTTCAAATCGACACATGCGCTGGATGTGAACCTGAATGACGGTACAACCCGCGCCGTCACGGCTAAAAATATTATCATTGCCACAGGTTCGGATGTGCTTGGCCTGCCGACTGTAAAAACAGACGGCAAAACTATCATCACATCAACCGAGGCGCTTAATCTGGCAAAAGTGCCAGACCATCTGGTGGTGATTGGTGGTGGCTATATCGGCCTTGAGCTCGGTTCAGTGTGGCTGCGTCTAGGGGCCAAAGTCACGATCATCGAATATCTTGACCGTATTGCATCGACTATGGACGCAGACGTTGGCAAACATTTTCAGCGTGTGCTGGCCAAACAAGGCATGAATTTCAAGACATCAACAAAAGTTACAAATGTTAAAACCACCAAAGCCGGTGCAACGGTTACGGTTGAACCCGCAGCGGGTGGTAAACCGGAGGCCATTGCCTGCGATATGGTGCTGATGTCCGTTGGTCGAAAACCGTTTACCGATGCGCTTGGTTTGGATGCCGCAGGCTTGAAACTTGATGACAAGGGTCGCATCCCGATCAATGCGGATTTCTCGACCAGTGTGCCAGGCATCTGGGCCATTGGAGATGTGGTGCCTGGGCCCATGCTAGCGCACAAAGCCGAAGACGAAGGCATGGCGTGTGCAGAAAATATCGCTGGGCTCAACGGGGTTATCAATCACGCTGTCATTCCTGCTGTTGTCTACACCATGCCGGAAGTTGCCAGTGTGGGTAAAACGGAAGAAGAACTGAAAGCGGCGGGTGTGGATTATAAAGTCGGCAAGTTTCCCTTCGCTGCCAACAGTCGCGCCAAAACCAATCGTGACACTGAAGGCTTTGTGAAAATTCTCGCCGATGGCAAAACCGACCGTGTGCTTGGTGTGCATATTTTGGGGTCGATGGCCGGCACGATGATAGCCGAGGCCGCCATGGCCATGGAGTTCGGTGCATCCTCCGAAGATATCGCACTGACGTGTCATGCGCATCCAACACACGCTGAGGCAATGAAGGAAGCGGCACTCGCTGTGCACGGCCGCGCCATTCATATTTAGCACGTTTTGCGCAGTGGTGGACTCCCCTCCCCCCTGACCATCGCATCAGCACGGATTCATAGGTGCTAAGTTAAGGGCTGAAAAGCTTTAACGTCATTCCGGCCTTGATCGGGAACCTCAGGCAACATCACATATTCGTTGAAAAAGAACGTTTGAGGCCAAAGGTTCCGGATCAAATCCGGAATAACGTCGTGCCTAACTCAACACCTGTAAGCGCAGGCTGCTGTGACGTACGTGGATGGTGCGTATACCCAGAGCGACCAAGATATATTTTTTATACATCTTGCATTAAGATTGCATCATGCAACTACAGTTATGAAATATAACAAGCGGAGTTTGCTAAGATGATAATTTTATTACAGCGTGGTTTAATTGCCTCGAGCCTTTCATTTGCAGCCGTGTGCGGCCAGGTGCAGATATCACATGCGGCCTCAACTACCGTATACCCATACCCCGCTGGTCTTTTTTACCGAAACGTGAAAACAGATTACGGTGCTGTCGGCGACGGCATCCATGATGACACGGCAGCGTTTCAGGCAGCAGCAGCATCTTCGGACACCAACTATGCCGAGCAGGAAAGTTACACTTTACCCAAAGTGATATTTATTCCGCCGGGCACTTATCTGGTGCACGATACGATCAACTGGGGTACGGGCTATTATGATTGTTGCTTGTCCATTCGCGGTGCCGACCAAAGCTCAACCACTATCAAGCTGATCGATAATGCCTCAGGGTTTGGTGACAAAGCCAACCCGAAAGCTGTTTTGGCAACCAAGGGGGGGAATCAATCGTTCCAGCAATATATCACTGATATTACAATCGATATTGGCAAAGGAAACTCAGGGGCTATTGGTGTCAATTACATTGCCAATAATACGGGCGCCATGCGCAATATAACCATCACGTCGGGTGATGGCTCAGGTGCAATTGGCCTTGCCATGTTGCCGCAATGGCCAGGACCATCCCTTCAGCAAAATATTACAGTGCGCGGATTCGATGAGGGTGTTGAGGTTAACCAGTCCGAGTATGGCCCTACTTTTGAAAATATTACATTAACTGGCCAGCGTGTTGCCGGCTTTGTCAACAAAGGAAACCGTGTGGCACTGCGTAATTTAACGAGTGTGAACAACGTTCCGGCCGTTCAAAATTTTTCCTACAATCCCAATGGTGCATTGCTTGTGCTGAAGGGCGCAACGCTTACCGGCGGTGCAAGCAATACCAGCGCCATAACAAGCTCTAATATTAACGGCAGTGATGATCAACTGTATGCAACGGGTGTGAGTGTTTCCGGTTACAGCAGTGCCCTGACTCGCAACAGTAAAACGACAACCATATTGCCTGCTGAATATTATTCCACGCCGCCAAAACAATTGTTTCCCACGGTAGCGCGATCACTCAATCTGCCGGTTGAAGAAACGCCGACACCGGCGCTCGATCCTAATCTTGTCAATTGGGTGTCGGCACTGGATTATTATAAACTCGCGGATTTACAGGCCGCCATCAACAAACCAAATGTGACAACGCTTTATCTGAAAGGCCGCGACAGACTTGTGGCGACCGGCAATCTTGTTATTCCGCCCAACATAAAGTTCATTCTTGGCTTTGGCGCCTTTATAAACACGCAGACACAGTTTGCGCGTTATTACAGTGATAACACTGGCACTATACTGACACTTGTCATTAACAAGCCGAGTGTCAATCCGCTCGTCATTCAGGGATTGTCAATTTATTTCGCCATCGAAAATATCAAAAATCGACCCATAGTCGTGCGCGATACAGAGGCAAACGGGTTTGATGGTTTGCATTATCCAGGCAAACTATTCCTGGAAAATGTAGTGATGGACAGCACTCTTAAGATTCTGCCCGGACAATCGGTGTGGGCACGTCAACTGAACATCGAACTCACCGGCACAAAAATCACTAACAGTGGCGGCAAGCTATGGATTCTTGGATTTAAAACCGAACTGCCGGGTACTGAAATTGCAACGTCCGGCGGTGGCTATACTGAAATGCTTGGTACGCTGATGTATCCGGTTGTGTCATTCACAGACGCTCAGAAAGCGCAACCTGCCTTTATAAATGACAGCAGTAACGTTTCACTGATGTATGGCACAAGTGTATATGACGGTGGGGCTTATTTTCCGATACAGGTGCGCCAAATCAAAGCAGGTATAGCGAAAGATTTTCTCACCAGCACGCAGACGAGTGCAACAACACTTTATGTAGGGCGGAATAAGTAATGCTAGAAACTTTTAACTTGGCAAACCTAATCTATCTCGTGAAGGCGCGTGAGTTTAAAATTAAAGGTATCCAAGCGTTTAACGTCGTTTCTGCCTTGAGCCGGAATGACGGCCAGCAAACCTGTCACTGATAATTTTCCCAAAAAAACTTTTGGAAATAAATCAGCCAATAGCCTTTAGTGTTGGCACATGATCCACCACAGCTAGCTGTTCATGAGGATTCTGCTTGTGGATGAGTCGCCCGTCAATGTGGGCACCAGCTTCAATGGAAATGGATTCCTGCACGATGTCACCGGCAACCTTGCAGGTACGCTCTAATATAGCGGTCTTGGCAAAGATGTTGCCCTCAACCGTACCGCGTATGGTGACCGTTGTGGCTGTGATCGTGCCACTGAGCTTGCCGCCTTCACCGAGAATAAGGCCTCCGCAACGAATATCACCCTCTACACTGCCATCAAGTTGCAACTCACCTGTGGTGGTGATGTGGCCAGAAATGTGGACGTCGGCAGCTATAATCGACAAGCCGCCAGAGCCACCATTAACCCGCTGGGTCCGCTGTGGGAGCCCCGGCATCGACACTTCTTTGCTGAATTTCGAGAACATCGCGTGCAGCCTCCAAAAATGGCATCGGGTTGACGGCCTCGCCGTTCATGCGGACCTCAAAATGTAAATGTGTGCCGGTTGAACGACCGGTGGATCCCATGGCAGCAATCGTATCGCCTTGCGTCACATGATCACCGGCTTTGACGTTGAACGCTGACAAATGACCGTAGCGCGTGGTGAGGCCTTTGCCGTGGTCGATCTCAACCATATTGCCGTAACCCCCTACCCAACCGGCGCGCAACACTACACCGCTGGCTGCTGCACTGATTGTGCTGCCGTAGGTGCCAGCCATATCAATACCAGCATGCATGGCGCCGCCGCCAGTAAACGGATCGTACC
Organism: Sphingomonadales bacterium; assembly: GCA_025362295.1. GTDB lineage: Bacteria > Pseudomonadota > Alphaproteobacteria > Sphingomonadales > Sphingomonadaceae > JANYGX01. The sequence goes on from JANYGX010000008.1 coordinate 18,374, forward strand.
GATAGCCAAAGCCAGACGTAAAACTGAAATTCTTGGCCGGAATAAAGGCCGGGATGGACAGCATGGCACGCTGTAACAAATCAAGCCGGGTCCACGACATGAACAGGTCTTTAAATTGCGGTTCCAATGTTGAATAGGCACCGCGTTCGAACGACGCGCGCACCAACGGTCCCCCCATCGCGGCCGAGCTGGATTGCGACACAAGGCCAGATGCATTCAGGTTCATTCGGCGCAGCAGCTTGTCGAGCTGTTCATAGCGGGCATCGGCTGTGCGCGCTGCTGAACCGACAAAAGCCAGCTGCTGGTGATCGAATTGCTTGATCATTGCCTGCTGGTCGCGCGGCGCGGTTGCCAGAGCTTTGGCAGCAGCCGCGGCATCGACGGACAACGGCCTGCCACGTGCTGTTGTAATACTGATGTTCAACTTGTTATTATATAATTTCTGTAAAAACTGGGTACGCTCTTCAAAGCGACCTATCACAGTTTTCATGCCGCCTTTCAGATCCTGCATGTCTGTAGACAGAGCCTGCATGCGGCCCTGCATTTGAGCAACTTGTTCACGCTCGGCGATTAATGCCCGTTGTTTGTTTTGCAGCGCTTCATCGTGCGCGAAATACAGGCCAGATGCCAAAACAAGCCAGCTTGCGAGTAATATGCCTGTAAAGACAGCACTTAACTGAAATCGTGTGCTAACGTTTAGAAATCTGACATTTCCATTGGTGCGGAAATAAATCTGATGTTCAGGAAAAAAACGCTTGAGTTTCGCGTGAAACTTAAACCACGCGGCTTGTATTACTTGCACTAATGCTACTCCTATTCCGTTGAGGTTTCGACATTTTAGCCGAAGGTTTACCCGTTGTTCCCTCTTTCGATCTGAAAAACCAAAACATGGTTACCAGATACTCCTTGGCTACCAACCAAAGTCCTACATTGCAATAGGCTGGTAAAAATTTGGTAAAAGACCTGCAGAAATCCTTGCTTTGTCGTTAAAAGGTGGTCGTAACGTACCCTTTAAGTACGTTTTGACAGCGTTATGAAAAGCCAATTCCGGCTGTTCATTTCGGGCATGGCAGACATGCTCAAACCAGATAGCACCGATTCGCACGTGATTAATTTCGTCATTGTAAATAATTTCAAGAATTCTAGCTGAAATAAAATCCTTAGCTGTTTCAAGACGTTCTATAGTTTGCGGAGTCACATCAAGGCCACGCGCTTCAAACACCAGCGGTACAATTGCAAGACGCGCCAGCGAATCGTGACGGGTTTTGGTGGCCGCTTCCCACAAACCATCATGGGCTGGCAGATTTCCATAAGCGGATCCCAACGCTTTTAATCGCCTCGATAATAAAAGAAAATGTTTAGCCTCATCGCGCGCTACCGATAGCCAGTCGGCTATAAATTGAGCCGGAAAGTCATTGCAAAAGCGGCCAATCATGTCCCAAGCGAGGTCAATGGCGTTGAGTTCTATGTGGGCAAGCGCATGAAGCAAAGCGATCCGGCCTGATTCCGAACCGCCTTTGCCACGTTTTGGCATTTGTTTTGGCAACATGAGTTCAGGTTTGGCAAGTCGGGCTGGCCGATCAGGCATGGCACACCCTAAATTCAAGGCTTTGTTAAGATTCGGACTTTGCGAGAATGTGCCACGCCGCCACTGTTGCATGGCCTTGGCCGTAAGTCGCACTTTTTTGAACGGATCCGGGCAGGTCAGGACAGCGTGGGCAGCAGCAATAACACTTGAATTATTCATATTTTCTTATAGTTGCCACTTGCATCGAATACCATATCTATGACAGTCAAAGGTATTCACACCAGTCAGGACCTGTCATGCATTTCGAGTATTCAGCCAAGACACGCAATCTTATCGATCAGCTTGAAGCGTTTATGGACGCGCATATTTATCCAAACGAAATAACATATCACGACCAAGTGCGTGAAGGCGCGCGCTGGAAGGTGCTGCCAATTCTTGAAGAGCTGAAAATCAAGGCCAAAGCCAAAAAACTGTGGAATTTATTTTTGCCGGAGAGCGATCAGGGTGCTGGCCTCACCAACCTTGAGTATGCACCACTGGCTGAAATTATGGGTCGGGTGCACTGGTCAGCGGAAGTGTTCAATTGTTCAGCCCCTGACACCGGCAACATGGAGGTGCTGGCGCGTTACGCGAGCCCGGCCAATCAGGAGCGCTGGCTGAAACCGCTGCTGGCTGGAGAAATTCGCTCTGCGTTTGCCATGACAGAACCGGATGTCGCGTCGTCCGATGCCACGAATATCGAATGCTCGATTCGGCGCGACGGCGATGAGTATGTTGTGAACGGTCGCAAGTGGTGGACTTCAGGTGGTGGCGATCCACGCTGCAAAATTTTGATTGTCATGGGCAAAACCAATCCAACCGCTGAAAAGCACAAGCAGCAATCACAAATACTGGTGCCGTCAGAAACACCAGGGGTGACTTTTGTCCGCCCACTGAAAGTGTTTGGTTATGATGACGCCCCGCATGGTCATTTTGAAACGGTGTTCGATAATGTGCGTGTGCCAGCCGAGAATTTGCTGCTTGGCGAGGGGAGAGGTTTTGAAATCGCCCAGGGCCGGTTGGGGCCAGGGCGTATTCACCATTGTATGCGCTCGATAGGCGCTGCCGAGCGCGCACTCGAGTTGATGTGCAAACGGCTCAAAGCGCGCGTGGCGTTTGGCAAGGCGATTGCCGATCAATCGATCTGGCACGAACGGATTGCTGACTCGCGGATAAAGATTGAACAGTCTCGATTGCTTACTTTGAAAGCCGCTTACATGATGGATACTGTGGGCAACAAAGCCGCAGCCCAGCAGATCGCGATGATCAAGGTGAGCGCTCCAATCATGGCCTGCGAAATCCTCGATATGGCCATCCAGGCCCACGGCGGCGGCGGTGTGAGTCAGGATTTTCCGCTGGCTGGCATGTATGCCGGGCTGCGCACCTTGCGTTTGGCCGATGGGCCAGATGAAGTGCACCGCGCCAGCATCGCAAAAATGGAGTTGCGGCAGTACAATTAAAACGCAGCGAGCAAAGCATCTCGCTTTGCTATCAAGCTTGCAACTGTTGGTTGTTCCGCCCAGGCCATGGCTTGTTCTAACCGCGTGAGCGCCTCGGGTGATATTTCATCAAGCGCATCAGCGACTGCGTTCATTTCTGCCATGTCTCCGGAACAGTGCAGGGCAATATCGCACCCTGCATCCATCGCCATGCGTGTGCGCTTACCAAAATCACCGCTGAGCGCCTTCATGCCGAGGTCATCGGACATCAACAGCCCGCCAAAGCCAATGTTCTGGCGAATGATATTTTTAATAATGTGGTTTGAATGTGTGGCGCAAAGATTGGTTTGCCACGCGGGATAAACCACGTGGGCCGTCATTGCCATCGGTGCATCGGCAAGCTCTCGAAAAGGCGCCATATCCTGTTCAAGCTCACCGGCATTAGCGTGCACTATGGGTAACTCAAGATGACTGTCGGCCCCTGCCCGTCCATGGCCGGGCAGGTGTTTGATCACACCAACAATGCCACCGGCTTGCAAGCCATCCAGTGTGGCGCGGCCAAGGGCCGCTACAGTTGCCGGGTCGTGGCCGTATGCCCGATCGCCAATAATATCATGAGCCCCCGGTACAGGCACATCGAGCAGTGGCAGGCAATTGACCGTGATACCAAGGTCGGCCAGATCAAGCGCTATCGCTTGGGCATTCAGCCGCGCCGCCTTGAGGCCAGCCGCAGGGTTTTTTGCAAAAAGCACACCGAATGTGGCAGCACATGGGAAGGCAGGCGATAAAGGGGGCCGCAATCGCGCGACCCGCCCACCCTCTTGATCAATTAAAATCGGCAGACGGGCGTTGCCGGACAGGGTTTTCAAATCGGCACACAGCGCTCTGACCTGATCCCGCGCGGTGATGTTGCGCGTGAAAAGGATATAACCTGCCGGGTTAATGGCTTTGAAAAAAGCGCGCTCCAGCTCTGTAACGCTGGGGCCTGACAGGCCAAAAAAAGCAGGTTTCATGAGTAATTGTCCTTATTTATTATGTTATCTATGTGCGTAAAGGGAACTCCCGCAGCAGCATGGGGCACAGGCGTCGCTCAAAACTTGTGTTCATATCATCCAGCTGTATAGTCCGCAGCTTACAATTCTCGCAAGTCAGGGTTTACACACGTTCATGGTTTCAGATTATATTATTGGTACGGCGCACGCACAATCTTTGGGCGTGGGGTCCGGAGGCGCTGCATCCTTGATGCAATTTTTGCCGCTTGTCGCCATTTTCATCATTTTCTACTTTCTGCTTATACGCCCGCAGCAGAAACGGGTGAGCGATCACAAAACCATGGTGAGCAATGTCAAGCGTGGCGACACTGTTGTCACCGGCGGTGGCATTATCGGCAAGGTCACGCAGGTGAAAGACGAAGAGGTTGAAGTTGAAATTGCGCCGAACACCCGCATCAAGGTGGTAAAGTCCACCCTTTCTGATGTGCGCGTCAAAGGTGAACCTGCCAACGACATCGAGAAGAAATAAGCCATGCTAGATTTCCCGCGCTGGAAGATCAGCTTCATAGCCCTTGTGCTGTTTCTGGGCGCGCTCTTTGTGTTGCCAAATTTCTTTTCGGCAAAGCAGGTGGAAAGCTGGCCAGGCTGGCTGCCCAATCGCCAATTGGCGCTGGGTCTGGATTTGCAGGGTGGATCCTATTTGCAACTGGAGGCTGACACCAAGGAACTCACACAGACCACGCTGGAAAAGCTTGAAGACGCCGTCAACCTTGGATTGCGCGATGTAAAAACCAAAAGCGGAGAAAATGTGGATGTGTCCACCTTCACCGTCGATGGTAATACACTCAGTTTTCTAGTGCGCAATCCGGCTGACGTTGACTCGGTGATGCAGATGGTGACCAAGCAGCGCGTGCCGGTGGGTTCTGGCCTTGGCCAATATAACTTTGATGCGCGCGTTGTTGACAGCACCCGCATTCAACTCACATTAACCGATGCTGGCCTACTAGACCGCAAACAAAAAGCCATGGAGCAAGTGGTGCAGGTGGTGCGCAAGCGGGTTGATGGGCTTGGCACCAAAGAGGCATCGGTGACACGCCAGGGTGATGACCGGGTAATCGTGCAGGTGCCGGGTTTGCAGGATCCATCGCGGCTGAAAGCGCTGATTGGCAAAACCGCAAAACTTGAGTTCAAGCTGCTCGCCGAAAATGTAACACCAGAGATGATTGCCAAAGGCCGCAGCTTGCCGGGCACGGAGCTTCTGCCGGTTGCCAAACAGCCTGGCAATATTATGGCCGTACGCCGACGCGCGGATGTTTCCGGCGAAAATTTGACTGATGCCCGTGCGGCACAAAGCCAGCAAGGTGCAGGCGGCTGGGAAGTGGCGTTTGAACTGGATTCCATCGGCGCGCGTCGTTTTGGTGATGTGACACAGCACAATGTTGGCAAGCCGTTTGCCATCATCCTTGACCATGAAATTATTTCATCACCCGTTATCAATTCGCCTATTCTCGGCGGCAGTGGTGTCATCACGGGTAGTTATACAGCACAAGAGGCATCAGATTTTGCTGCCCTGCTCCGCGCTGGTGCCTTGCCAGCAAAGCTTACAGTGATAGAGGAGCGCACGGTTGGCCCTGATCTTGGGGCCGACTCGATCAAGGCCGGCAAGCTTGCCAGCATTATCGGCATTATTGCCGTGATCATGTTCATGCTTGTCACTTACGGCCGGTTTGGTGTGTATTCAACCATAGCCCTTATCTTTAACGTGATGCTGATTTTTGCCTGCATGACAGCATCCGGTGCCACCATGACACTCCCCGGCATTGCCGGTCTGGTGCTGACCATAGGGGCGGCGGTCGATGCCAACGTGCTGATCTTTGAACGCATCCGTGAAGAACTGCGTGCCGGTCGCACAGCCATACACGCTGTAGATACCGGATACCGCGAGGCGACGCGCACCATTCTCGATGCCAACGTCACCAACATTATTGCTGCGATCATCATGCTGACCTTTGGCACTGGGCCGATCAAGGGTTTTGCTGTGTTGCTGACCTTTGGCATTATCACATCGGTGTTCACAGCTGTCACCTTCAGCCGGATGCTGATTGTATTTTACCTGCGCCGCAACAGGCCGAAAGCATTGGTGATCTAGTATGAGACTTTTGAAACTTGTTCCTGACAACACCAACATTCATTTTCTGAAGTGGCGCAATGTAGCGACTATCTTTTCACTGATTTTGGTGTTTGGGTCGCTGGCTTTGGTGGCTGTGCGCGGCCTTAACCTCGGGGTTGATTTTCGCGGCGGCATCAAAATGGAGGTGAGCTTTCCCGCGACGGCGCCGCAAGACAAACTGCGCACCGAACTCAACACACTGGGCCTTGGCAAGGTGGCTATCCAACAAATTGGCAAACCAACAGATGTGGCCATTGCCTTGCCGTTTCAGGCTGGCGGTGAAAAAGGCCAGCAAATTGCTGTTGACAAGGTGAAGGCGGATTTGCTGGCAAAATATGGCCAGACTATAAAATTCTCCCGCGTTGAAACGGTCGGCGGCAAAGTCGGTGGTGAACTCACCCAGTCTGCTTATTATTCAGCCATCATCGGCATGCTGGCGATTGCGGCCTACATCTGGATACGCTTTGAATGGCAGTTCGGTCTGGGGGCTTTATTGTCGCTCGTGCACGATGTCTCGATCACGCTTGGCTTTTTTGCCATTACCCAATTTGAATTTAATTTGCAGATCGTTGCAGCCCTCCTCACTATCATCGGTTATTCACTCAATGACACGATTGTGGTTTACGATCGTATCCGGGAGAACCTGCGTAAATACCGCAAAATGGATATGGAGGCCCTGCTGGATCTGTCAATCAACGAAACACTGTCCCGCACCATCATGACATCGCTCACCATGGTATTGTCATTGCTGTCACTGTTGATTTTTGGCGGCGAAGTTATTCGCGGTTTTGCCGCTGCCATGCTGCTTGGCATCGTCATCGGCACGTATTCCTCCATTTACATAGCAGCCCCTATGCTGATCTGGATGAAGGTTGGCCGCGACAGCTTTCTGCCGCTGGCCACCAGCAAGAACGAAAAAGCGCGGGCCTAATATTTCGCAATCACGTTGAAGAATACGCCGTTCTGATTGTAATTCAGGTTGGTGAGATCGTCCGAGTAGTTGGTGAAGTTATACCCCACGCCAACTTTCAAATTCTTGCCAAAGTGCCGGTACACACCAACCAGCGCACCCAACCGGGCATCTTGAGCCTGACTGACAGACAAGCGACGCAGTTCGGCCAGAGCATCCCATTCCTTGACCACCCGCACATCAGCGCGCACGGCAAAGAACTGTGCACTGGATGAAAACCACTGGGATGTAGCATCGCGTGTGGCGCGGAGTTCGCCGACCCGGTAAGCGTACTTTCCACCAATGGCCAGATAGCGGTTGAGCTGATATGTGCCGTCGATGGCAAACACGTGACTGCGCTGCGCATAGTTGACCGCTTGACCGCTGGCGCTCAACTGGCCTGCCGAAGCAAGATCATACAGGAAGGTGTATTTCGCCAGCACATTGAGCCGGTCATTTTTAACAGGCCGATAGGCGGTTGCGGCTACAGCCTCATAATAATTAGCCGTGAGCGCATCGGATTTCTGACCGCTGGATGTGGCAAGATTGATTTTGCCATATACCCGCCAATCATCGTTTGGTTTATACGATAGACTGTTGCGCGTCGCCCAAGTTGAACGATTGCCAAGCAGGCTGTTATCATCGGTGCGGTGTTCCATGGAGGAACTCCAGCGCCACTGGGCATCGGTGTAATCAACATTTGTGCCGTAGGTGCTGCGTACAATATCCCCTGATGCTGCATCACTGAGGGCACCGTGCTCATAGCGAATGCCAAAGCGCCAGGTTTTCGATGGGGCAAAGTCTACACCGTAAGCCTGGGTGAGGCCCGATGGGCCTGTACCCTGATCGTAGCGCCCTTCTCCAAACACAGAAATTGCATCCGTAAAGCGGTAACGCGATATTGCCGACAGGCGACCCAATCGGCCCGTATTGAAACTGTCGGGGCTTTCAGCCGCCAGTGCGTAGCTTAAATTCAATGAGCCGCGTTCGCTGAAGGCATATTCTGCGCCGATGTTGGCACCAACACCGCGATTGCCATCGGTGACTTCAGCACTCAATCGTGTACGCTGATCAAGCTGGATGTCGCCGCCACCGCCGTAGCGTTGATTGTCTGTGCGGCCCGTGTCTGTCATCAAGCTGGTTTGGCCGGTAAAGTAGATAGACCACGGGCGCGAGCGCACTGCCTCAGCGGCGTGTGGCACCGGTGATACACTGGATTTCGCACGTTCACTTTCAGCCAGAGACGCTGGTGTGCCACGCAACGGCACATGGCCTGCGCTGCGGTACCCAACCGTAATGGCACCGTCTGTACGGGTGCCGACCTCGTTGAGTATGGGTGAAGCCGTGCCGGCAAAGCCGCCACGTTTGTCGTTGCGCACACCGGCCTTGGCAAATAAGCCATTGGTAAAGTCATGCGTAACGCCAACTTCAATGGCATGATTATCCGCTTGCGTGCTGGTGGTAAAATCGGCCTTGCCAATGAGCGATGTTCTGGCACCAAGTGCAATGTCAGCGGTTGCGCCGGTTTGCTCGATGTCCTGTCCGCCAGTGAGCACACCGGGGCTGGAAAACCCGGCCTCGCGTTTGCGCCAATAGGCACCGACACGTCCGTGACCATGGGAAAAATCTGACAGATCAGCCGCAGCCTCAAAGGCGTAGGCGCCCGCATTGCCACCGGCCGCCTGCACCTGATTGAACTCATAGCCGCCAGAGGCCGATTGTGTCGTGCCGCTGTCAGCACCATTCGATTTCGCAAGCTCTGCCTTGACATACGTGCCGGGTTTGTAACGCACCAGCACATCGCCGCCGTACAGCGTCTGGTGGGATTGGTCATCGCCCTGATGATAGGCTGAACCGCCAATGCGAACATGATCACCCAGCCACTGCGATCCACTCCCACCCAATGTGAATGTGCCCGGTGACGTCAGGCCCGGTGAGTATTCGTACGTACTGACCAGATACACAGGGTTGCCGGCAAGGGCTGAAGTGCGCACAAACTGGCCGGCCTCGGCGGTGATAGGCACCAGCTGACGCAGCAGTATCCGCCCTTGCAGATAATTCACATCATAATCCTGTGCCGCAATCAGCTCCCGTCGCTCCAGCACCAGGCCGGAATCCCGATCGCGGGTTTCAACATAAACCCGTTCAGACCCTTGCGTGATATCCTGATGACGTAAATAATATAGCGTGCCGCCGGTTGATGCGAACTCTTCGCGTGTGCCGAGCGTTCCAGGGTCAGCGGCAAAACCGGATACGATTGTTTTCTTCTCACCATACTGGGTGACAGCACCAGATTTCCAATCGAGTTTGCCACCATAGAGGCTACGCGAAAATTGCATCAGCTCATTATCCGTAAGGCTGGTCTGGAAATTTCCCCAGAGCAGCTGGCTCTTCGGGTCTTCGACCCGCACATAGAAGCGACCATAAGTTGGTGCATCTTCAACCGTTGTGCTGTCGTCCCCATACACCGGATAGTGCGTGTTGCCATCAAGACGCAGCAACAATGAACGCGGGTCTTTCTGGTTGAACTGGCTGAACAGATGGTTGAAGGCCTGTTCACCCGTGTCGGCGGACGCCGTGACTTTATATTGATCGTTTAATTTGCCTTTGTAGTAGAAGGCAAACCTGCCATCCACATAGTTGGTGCGCGTATCGGCATTGTCACCTTGCAAGGCGGCTGCATTGGCCTCGTTGTTCCAGCTGCGATGGCCAGCCGTTACATCACCAATCGCCACCAGAAAATGGTCAGCGCGTTTGATTTCAACAGGCCGTTCAACCTTTGTCTCTGTGCCATCGCTGGCTTTGATCACATACGTAATTTTATCCATGCCCTCAGGCACTATTTGCTCGGCAACAAATTTACCGTCGGCAGTTACGGGCACATTTTGCCCAAACACCGATACAGTGGCACCAGGTGGAATATCGCTGCCGCTGACTGTAACTGTTGCGCCTTTGACACTGATGTTGCCAACGATGCGGTTGTTTTCAAGCACCGGCCCAGTGCGTTCGTCTTTGTCAGAACCTTCCATGGCGCGTGTGATACGCAACGGCTGCACCAATGTTTCATCGTAGCGTCCGGTTTTGGAATATACCCGCAGTGTGTAGCGGTAATTACCATCTTCACCAAGTGCTGGAGTCCACAAGGTGGGTTCGCCCAATTTTACTGGAATGCGAAGGTACGGAGCGGCATCGCGATTATCATTCGCGCGGTAAATCAGGATTTCGGCAGTGTCGATATAGCGTGCATAGTTGCTGTGATTATAAAAACGCAGCGTATCGCCTGGCGCCACATACGGTCGGCTCGACACCACACTGAGGGCAGGCTCCATATGAAGACTGTCCGCCTGGATCAATGTGCGCGAAGTGGAGTTCGCGTGCGGTGATGTCTTGATGGCAGGCGCTGCCACATCGGCACGGCGCATCACATCGGCTTGTTGCACCGTTGCGGCAGCATCCACTGGCACACCATCAACGCTCACTCTGAACGGTGACGTGTTGGTCACATGGCCTGAGGTTTCAAGATTAGGTTCAACATGTGTTTTTTCAACCGTGCTGTCATCCCTGAGCGGGCCGCAGCGGCGGTCTGTGTTATTAGCTGCACAGTAAGCCGGTGAGGCTTCGATGCAGTTGAATGTGCATTCCGCTGACAGAACTGGTGTAATGGCAAGTTTGGAAACGCTGATCAGCAAAACTGATGCGAGGGTGAGGCTCTTGATGCTCATTGGACGCCTCCTTCTACATGCGACTCTGGGGTGATAATTTCCTGCTCGATGGTCAATCGATAGCGATCCCCGTCCTTCCTCCAGCAGTTGCGGATTGCGTCAACAAGCGCATTGATACGGGCTTTGGCAGTCTCCTTAGTTTCACTGGTTTGTGTGTAAACCACACGCAGCACACTGGGCTTCTCCGCAAGCGTGGCTGCAAGCTTGGTGAGCTCTGTCTTGTAAGTTTCAATCACATCGTTTTGATTGAATGCAGCACCCGTCACATCCAGTCGAACAACACGGTTGAGGCTTGCACCGAAGTTAAGTTTGACAAACTTGCCGCGTGTAAGCCGCACTGTTTCTGGGTTCTCCGTGGTCATACGGTAACCGGTTGGCAGTGTGCGGGTGTCAAGTTTCAAGATGAAGTTGGAGCCGCGATCTTCGTTGGCAATCATCGGGCAAGTGATGTGGTAGCGACCGAACTGATCCGTCGTTACCAGCAAGCCGTTAACAGTTGCCAGCCGCACACCGGGCAAACCAGGTTCATCATTATCCTGAATGCCGTTATTGTTTTTGTCGTCAAACACCTTACCGATAATGTCGGTGCAATCGAAGTCTGCATCTGGCACAATCCGTACTGTGGCTTCTGCAATATCAGATACCTTAGTTTGCACAATCTGGTTGACGGCATAGGCCTGGTTGACATGGTTGCCTTCTTTTACACCGGCACCAACCGTCAACAACAGGTCGTAACGTTTAGTTTCTTGCGGAGCGAATGACTGGTTGATCCACGACAGCTCACGCAAGACACGCGCTGGTTCCGCAGCCACGTTGTTGATGCGTGCGCTGTTGATGCGATACTGGAAGCCTGCAGGCATATAGTCACTGATGGTGATGCCTGTCAGGCTGCCGTTCAGCGTGTTGCGTGCTGAAATGCTGTAGGGCACCAGTTGCCCGCGTGTGACGTTGACCAACGGCGTGGTCTTGGTCACCACAATCGCACCCTTGAGAACAGGATCGATCGGGATGTTGTTGTTGATGACTGGCGCCGACACACCCGGGGTGAGCGTAAACGACAGGAAGTAAGCCGTTGACGCTGTGCCAGCGGCACAATTCTGGACTGTGTTCAAGGCCGGGGCACCATCGATCAGCGACATGAGCGCTGGGTCAGGTGTTGCACCAACAGTGTGTGGCCCTGTGCACGGCGGTATAATGCTTGATGGCTGCGTCGGGTTGTAGCTACCTGATGGCGGTGTCACCTTCAGGGTGTAAGTGCCTGCAGGCGCACCAGAAAGCAGCAGGAACTGGTAAATACCGTCCGCAGCAGTTTTCTGCGAAAGATTGGTTGCACCGCCAAGCAGATGCAGAGACGGATCAAAACCACTTGGACCGCTGATCGTGACCGTGGCATTTTCAACCAGCGTTCTGCGCACGGAGTCGTAGACAACGCCCGATGGATCAAGCGGCAGGCTCTGTTGTGGCACAGTGCCACCGGGAACAAGTGTTATATTGGTGATTTCACCATTGATAAGTTGAGCCTTGCCGGGGTTGGCTGCGCTGTTATCCTCATTGGTGCGGCTGCCGCCCATGGCAGTACCCTTCGGACTGACAAAGCGAATGCGATACCCTGTGCCCGGTGCGATATTGCTGAAACCATAGGCACCCTTGCTGTCCGTTATCGTTGTGGAAACAACAGTGTTGCCCAGCAACAGTTGCACAGTCCAGCCAGCTTCCAACTGTTCAGAGCTTTCACGGATACGGTCGTGATTGGCATCAAACCACACCGTGCCGCTGATCTGGCCGCTTGCACCCTTTTCGCCAAACAGATAGCCGGCTGCATCAGCAGAGTTGGCAAGCGCAATACTACCAATTTGGTCAGCGCTTATAACACCGCCAGATGTGCCAACCATGTTGGTGCCCTGACCAAAGCCTGCTGGTTGCGTTTCATTGAGTGTGTAGGTGCCGTCTGGCAAGCCTGCAAACTTATAGCTGCCGTCTTGTGCTGTAATTTGGTTGCATGTGCCAGCCGGGCTTAGCGCTGCCAAATAGGTGCAGATGTTCTCACCGCGCGCTGTGGTGCCAGATAATGTAACAACTGTGTTTGGAATGACCGGTTCATTCGGATCACGCTGCGCATTGCCGTTGCTGTCGTTGTAGACCAGACCGGCAAGTGATCCTGTCAGTTCGCCAAAGTTTACATCTGGAATTTGTGTGCCGGCCACAACCGTGAAATGGTTGGTGTTGCTGTTATTTTCAGCACCACTTGAATAGCCGTTGGGCTGAATTTCAACCACATCATACATGCCAGCCTCGATATCCGGGAAGCTGTAGCGACCATCAGCACCTGTCACTGTGGTGGCAATCAAGGCACCATTTTGGCGAAGCTCGATCGTGACACCTGATAAGGCCGGATCTGTAGCGTCTTTCACGCCATTGCGGTTGCGGTCATCATAGACGACGCCGCTAAGGCCCTGGCCGCGCTCGCCGAAATCATAGGCTGTGGCATCAGTCGCAACGGAAAGAGCAATGGCGCTGATCACATTGTTGCCCACTGTGCCGCCAGCCGTGCCCTGATGGTTGATTCCGTTCACATAATTCGTAGGCTGGGTTTCTGTGATGGTGTAGGTGCCAGCCAGCAGTGTATCGAACTTATAAGTGCCGTCGGCTGCTGTGGTGGTGGTTGCACTCACGGCACGGCCTGCGGCATCGGTGCCGGTTAAGGTCAGTGTAACACTTCCAATGCCGCGCTCCGTGCTCTGGCGAACGCCGTCGTTTGATGCGTCAACAAACACGTTGCCGCCAACAGATGAGTAGGTGTTGCCAAATTTGAGCTGTTGTGCGCCGCCTGCTGTTACCGTCACAGCCACAGTTTTGGGTGTGCTTACACCATAACCAGCGGGTTGAACCTCCTCAATGGTGTAGGTGCCGGCTGGCAGGTTGTTGAAGCTGAAGCTGCCATCTGTGCCAGTGGTGGTGCGCGCAATTTCTGCACCACTCTGGTCGTGCAAGATAATCACAACACCGGCAAAGCGGGGTTCGCTGCCGGAATCCACACCGTCGCGCTGTGGATCCTTGAACACATAGCCACCAATAGACACAGCGTGTTCGCCGAACAGGTTGCCGGTGGAGGCTGTGCCTGCAGCAAGGGTGATAGCGCTGATCGTATTGGTGGTCGTGGTCCCACCAGCAGTGCCTGCCGTTTCCTTGCCTGTAGCAAAGGCTGAGGGTTGTGTTTCAGTCAGTATATATGTGCCAGCCGGCAGGTTATTAAAACTATAGCTGCCATCAGCCACTGTGGTTGCTGTGCATGAAAGCGCAGGCGTAAGAGCGCTGAGATACGCGCATATGTTGACAGCACTGTTACCGATTTGAACAATACCGGATAAGGTAACCTGTACTCCGGCTATACCCGGTTCGCCTGTATCAACCACGCCATTGTCGTTGTTATCAATATATACTTTTCCGGCAAGCGATGATGCAATTTCACCAAATTGATAATTCGTCAGCAGTTCACCGTTGCCAATGGTAATGCCGGTAAAAATATCATTGCCTGCAATCCCGCGTGAGCTGCCTGACAAGCCTCCAACTTTGTCTTGTCCGTCGGCATAGTTACTGAGTGGCGATGAATTCTGGGATTGTTCCGTTATCGTATAGCCAGTGGCGTTTGAACCCGGCAAATTAAGATAGGCATAGTTACCCACTGAGTCCGTGCTCACGACGCACGTGATTATCCCGCAGACATCTTGGCCTGTGGCCGTTGTGCCGCTGAGTGTGACGACAATTTCCGGGATACCCACTTCATTCGCATCGCGTGTGCCGTTATTGTTGGCATCGATGTAAACAGTGCCGGTCAATCCCTGACCGCTTTCGCCGAAGTTATAATTGGCGGCTGTGCTGCCAGCTGGCACAGTGATGCTGGTGACGCTGACATTGGCAACACCAAGGGCTACACTGTTGGCCGTATTGACGCCGCCTGATGTGCCGCCACTGCTGCCGATATAGGCCCCTGTGTGCGTAAGGCCCGGTGGCGGTGTTTCCGTGACGCTGTATGTGCCTGGGCGCAGCACAAGGCACTTCGGATCGGCATCAGCCGTTTTCGGGAATGAATAGACACCTGTGGCGTCAGTTGTGATTGAGCAGTTGAGTGTCTCGCCAAGATCGTTGGTGCCAGAGAGCTTGATGATAGCCCCCGCCAGACCAGCGGTTTCTGTGCCGTCGTGCACGGCGTTCTTGTTGGCGTCAAAATACACAATGCCAGAGAGTGTTGATGTTGGCAGTTCGCCAAAATCGCGTTCAGTTAAACTGTTGTTCGGGTTAACCAGACCAACAATAATGTCTTCAGGCGAGCCACGACCGTTGCTGTTTGGCACAACAGCACCAATACCATTGGTATCTTTGCCATCCGATGCACCAGTGGGTTGCGCCAGTTCTGTGACCACATAACCGTATGAGTTTGACGGCGGCACAGATGGGAAAGAATAAAAGCCATTCGCATCGATGGTCGTGGTGATATTGACGGGCACACCGGCATAATCATTGCCTGTGAGGCGTACGGGTTGCGGCAGGCTAAAGCTTGCAGGCGGATAACCAGTTTCGCCAGCATCACGCACGCCATTGTTGTTCAGATCACGGTAGATGTAACCAGACACCTGTGCCTGCTGGTATTCCTGAAAGATATAGCCCGTGGCATTTATGTTGGACCCCAACACAATATTCGAGATCGTGTTTTGTGCCGCAGCGCTGCCATATGTCGCATTATTAACAATGCCGCCAGCTGTGCCTGCTGTTTCGTTACGATCGAAATAGCCGCCGGGTTGTGTTTCGACAATTGTGTAGCCTGTTAGACCAGACGGCGGCAGCTGGTCAAATTTATACGCACCAGTACTGTCGGTTTTTGTGGTTCGGCTGACCGAGTTGCCAAAATTATCGGTGCCAGTCAGCAAGAGCGACACCTGATCAATGCCTTCACCGGACGCAGCGATGGCATCGTTTCTATCTAAGTCGTTATAAACAATGCCGGCAATCGAGGCGTTACGGATTTGTGCATCAGCGCTGGCAGAATTGTTGCCACTGTTGCTATCCCGGCTGAGTGCATTACCACCACTATCAAGGCCTGGCGCAATTGCAGCCGCGTTTGTGCTGTTGGCTGGCGTGAACACACCTGTATAGGGGTCGGCCGTGCGCTCATTGATTTTGAGATCGACCTTGCTGTTAGAGTCGCCGGGAAAAATGCCATCGAGTATGCACACGACTGTCGTCGTTCCTGAACAATTCAATGCCGAAACCGTTGCCGTGCTGCCAGCTGGCAAGCTGAACGACGGCGCTGGCGACGATACTATAAACCCTGTTGGCAGCTGGTCCGTCACGCGCACTTGTGTTGTTTTCGATGGCCCGTTGTTGGCGATGCGAATGGTGAACTCAATAGGTTCATTGATATCGCGCACCAGAGCACCGGTGCGGGTTTTGCTAAGCACCGCAAGATCTGTGCTTGGCAGCACTGTGGTGGTTTGCACCGCCTGGTTGTTGGCTGTCTGGCTATCAGCGCCTGCACCCTGTGCAACAGGTTGTTCGGCAGAGCTGATTTCAACTGTGTTGGTGTTGGTGGTGCTGACATCTGGCGCTGTGCCGGTGAGTGAATAAACCATGCGGAACAGCACCTGCTTACCAGCATCAAGATAGTTATTGGCGACAGTGGATGGATCAATTTTACAGATATAATTGCCACCTGAGGGCACACATGTGGCATTTGGCGCTGATTGAAACGTCAAACCACCATTAGCCGAGGCACCTGCTGGGTTGACAATTGTGGATGTCAGACTGACAGCCATACCAGCAGGCGGCGTTGGCAGATCTTTGAGCACAATATCTGTCGCCCGCGACGGCCCATAGTTGGATATCCGCACATCATAATTCAATGTTTGGCCAAAACCGATGGGATCATCCGTTGCCGGGTTGGTTTCAACTTTTGTCACGCCAAGGTCGAGAGCTGGGGCGATCACATTATGTGTGAGGCTGATGCTGTTGTTTGTATTATCGGATTCAAGTGTAGATGTCATAATGTTTGCGGTGTTTAATTGTGAAACGGGGAAGTCAGACAAAGCTGTGTGACCGCCAAAAGGGTATTTTGGTAGCACTGTAATGTCGATTTGCTGGCTTTCATTTCTGGCAAGCGTGCCCATAGAGCATGTTATAGCGTTGCCCCTGTTGACCCCGCACGTTGCACCAGATTTTGTGGTTGTAGGTGTGCCAACGATATCATAGCGCGTTGAGTCAATGATATCATGGACAAGAACATTGTCTGCCTGATTACCACCAATATTTTTAGCGCTCACTATGTAATGCGCAACCACACCCACCTGCGCTGGGTTTGGTGTGATGGTTTTGCTGGTGAGTGTGACATCAGCCACAGCGGCTATCGTATAACTGGCAGAGCCTGTATTATTTGTATTGTCCGTTTCGGTAGTGTCCGACGAAAATATACTGGCTGTGTTGGTGAAAGTGCCATTTTCAAATGGCCTGGTGACTTTCAGGATCAGGGTTTGTGGTGTGCCAACAGCAAGGTTGGCTAAACTCCAGCTGACTGTGCCATTAATCTGATTATAGGTTGCCGTGCCAGTGGTTGTGCTATCGACAATCACTGCGGTTACATTGCTGCCATCGGTAATATAGTTGGGTAAGGCATCTGTCACATTGACAGTGCGTGCCGTATCCCCAGACAAATTCTGGGCAATCAGTCGAATATAAAAAGATTGTTGTGTGTCTGGTATAGTGAGGTTGCTTGACCAACCGCTTGAATTTGTCAGACTGACATCTTTTAAAACTTTAAGGTCAGCAGATTTTGGGGTTGAACGTACGTTTGCAGCGCTGCAATCATTGCCTGTTGGGCTTGTGGCAGTAGACGGGGTATGGCTGGAGCCAGCCGTGCGATCCGTGCATGCCGTGTTGGAGATAGAACCGTCCGTTCCCGCTGCTGGTTTTGTAATAATTGAAAGTGGGGTTGCAGCGCTGCCGACAGCGAGCGTGCCTGTGCCAGTGGTCGCGCAACTCACAACCGGCGCTGCGTATGTGCAACTCCACGGACCACTACTGGACACATAGGTCTCGTTGGCATCAAGCGTATCCTTCACCCGTATAGGGTGTGCGGGATCGTAGCTGGCAATCGATGGCCCCTGGTTGTCAACCGTGATTGTGCTGGTAACATTAGCGCCATCCTTGACCGGATTCGGCACTTTAACTTTTGATTGCAGACGCAAATCCGCATTGGCTGCCAGCACTTCAAAACTGGCGGAGGCCGTGTTGTTGGGTGGGTTTGAGTCAATGTAGCCCGATGGCAGTGTGAGGTTTGCTGTGTTTGTCGAAGCCGAACTCGTGGCTGTGACACCGGTCACCGGAATAAGAAAATCCACCTGTTGGCCAATGGCAAGACCTGCCGTTGTGCATGTTACAGTCTGGCCAAGCTTGCTGCATCCTGCAGGTGGTGCACCGACTGTAAAATTAGCCGCTATAGCATCAGAAATCTGAGTACCAGCAGGTACAACTTGCGGACCGTTATTGAGAATACTAAGGGTGATTGTGGCGTTGCTGCCGACAATGGTGATTGCAGGCATGGATTTAAGCGCCTGCAAATCACTGCCAGCCGTAATGGCTGTGGTCGCCAACGGCGATGTGTTGTTGTTAGGGTTGGGATCAAGCACTTGCGGATCAGTTATTCTTACACTGGCAATGCTGGACACATTACCAGCCACAGCCGACACAGCCTTGCCGTTGATGGTAAGCACTGGATAATCAGCGCCAATAGCCGCTGCAGCGCCTGAATAACCACAGGTAACAACCGTGCCAGCCAGGCTGCATGTCCAGCCCGTGCCAGAGTAGCCTTGATAAAGGTAATCAGCTGTCGCTGGCAGATTTTCTGTTATCTCTATGGCAGATGTCGTGTTTGGCCCAGCGTTATGCGCTGTCAGGGTATAATTAAGTACTGAACCCGCTGGTATTGATGCAGCGGATGCGACATTTGTAACGGATATATCAGCGCCAGATTTTACGGACGGTGTGACGGTAAGCGAATCATTTGCTGTGTTGGAATCAGTATTTCCAAAAGCTGATACGGTTGCTTTTGTGTTAGCACTACCAGGTGCGCTGGCTTTGGCCGTAAAGCTGAAAATTTGAGTGTTTGCCACACCGACAGCCAGTGGTGTCGGCAACGTGCAGGTGAGCGTCTGGCTTCCGGCAACACCGCTTAAAACGCAGTAGCTCGGATAATTAACCGGAGCACCAACAGTAAATTTTGGCGAAATATTGACCGTTACAACGGCGTTATTGACAGATGTAGGACCGGAATTATCCACTTGAATTGTGAAAACGGCATCCGCGCCATTTGCGACAGGATCAGACGACACAGAGTAATTTGTAATCTGTAAATCACTGGCAAAAGCAGTGGCGCCTGCAAAAAAAACAGACAGCATCACAAAAGCGCGCACGCACGCAAACTGACGTAGCTTTAAACCCACAACACAACCCTTCACATGGTGCCTTGATAGACACATTTCCCACCTGAAGGATTAGCTTAATAGAGTTAACAAAAAGTTAGGTACGATCCAAAATTTATAATGATTGTATAATTATTATAGAAATTACCTCGGCTTATATTAAGCAGAGAGGTTATCGCCACCACCATTTTCAATGCGTTCAATCAGTTTACAAACATCTTTGACTATAATATTTTTTGGCTGTTTTATAATCAATCCGGCATCGGCAAGGCGGCTTATTTCCCGCGTTACGGCCTCGCGCTGGGCTCCTATCAATGACGCGATTTCCGAATGGTTTGGCATTGGCGAAATTGTCGCCTGATTGTCTTGAATGCCTGCGGCTATGGCCAGTTTGAGAATTTCCGCATCAATTCGGAATGGCACGGTTACCGTTGTCAGCGTGAACAATCGCCCACTTAAATCCCGCACACGGGCGGCCATATCCCCCAGCAGGTTGCGACACAGCGCCGGCGATGCCTTCAGCACCGAATGAAATTTTTCAGCTGATATGCAGCCTACCGTTGCCGGTGTGATGGCCATGATGCTGACAGAACGTGGGGCACTGTCAAGAGCGGCAAGTTCGCCAAAATAATTGCCAGCGATCAGTTGCCTATAGCTAACCTCCCTACCCGCTGCCGAATATTGGTGGACCAGCAAGGTGCCCGCGAAAAGCAGATAAAAATCTGTGCTGCTATCCATATGATGGATGATAATTTCGCCTTTTTCATAGCCTGAAAATTTTAGATGATCAAAAAGCAGGCGCCTGTCGATTTCAGGAATATCCTGGAACAAGTGAAATATATTCAGCGTTTCAAATCGCGGTGATATTTTGATGTTGAGCATAAACACTCGATATCTCTTGTAATTTCAAGGTTTAATAATGTATATTATAAATATACAGGTTGTTGTTGCTGATGTGTAAGTTGTATCCACTTGAGGTCATACATGCATCAAACGTTCTTTTACAAGGCTTTCATAAGTTACAGCCATGAAGATCATAAGCACGCCGTGTGGTTGCATAAAGCGCTTGAAACCTATTCCATTCCGAAACACTTGCGACATAGCAGCGGCTCAAAAAGTTTGGCACCTATTTTCAGGGACAGGGCCGAACTCCCTGCCAATGCCAATTTAACAGAAATCATCAAAACGGCTCTTGCAAAATCTGAGTTCTTGATTGTCGTATGCTCGCCAGCGGCAGCGGCATCGCAGTGGGTTGGTTTGGAAATAATGGAATTTCAACGCTTGCATGGCGATACCAATATTCTTGGCATTATCGTTGGTGGATGCCCCTCGGCAGAGGAGACACATAAGCAGTGTTTTCCTCATGCCATGCGTTTTGTTATGGGTAAGGATGGTCTGCTTTCAGCGGTGCCGCGTGAACCCATAGCGGCTGATCTGCGCGCCGGTGGTGATGGCAAACGACTAGTCAAGCTTAAACTGGTGGCAGGCCTGCTTGGGGTTGGGCTTGATCAAATAGTCCAGCGTGACAGCAAACGCCGCCACCGCGCTATGACATTTATCACAGCCAGTGCCGTAACGGCCATGCTAGTTATGGGCTACTTGATGTGGGCAGCCGTTGATTCGCGACGTCAAGCAGAGGCTAGACGCGCAGAGTCAGAGGATTTGGTAGCATTCATGTTGGGTGATCTCAGGCAAAAACTAGAACCGGTTGGACGGCTTGAGTTGCTGGGAGCTGTGAGCGGCAAAATTCTGGCGCATTATGCCAAAGAGTCTGCGAACGATATGAGCAACAGCAATTTGCAGCAAAAAGCCAAGGCGTTAACGTTGCTTGGAGACATTGAAAACCAGCGCGGTGACAAGAAAGCAGCATACACTACAGTTGAGCAAGCAAGCGCCGTTACAAGTGAGTTGGTCCGGCGGCAACCCAGCAATCAGCAGTATATATTTGATCATGCCCAAAACGAGTTCTGGCGCGGGCAAGTTATGATGGATAGCGGCAATAACACTGCAGCTGACCAGGCATTTTTGAATTATGAAAATTTGGCACAACGCTTGGTGTTATTGGCACCCAATAATTTCAAATGGCAGCTTGAGGTGGCCTATGCACAGCTTAATCGCGGTGCTTTGTTACTTGAGGAGAACCAGCCAGCGTTGGCACTGGCTAAATTTGAACAGTCTTACGAGATACAACAAAGAATGCCAAGCCATGCAATAAATCGCACACAGCTCAAAGAGAAAGCCAACACGCTTGTGTGGAAAGCAGATGCACTCAACCGTTTGCTGAGATTGCCAGAAGCGGCGGCTGTGCTTGATACAGACATATCAGAGTATCAAGATCTCCTGAAACAAGACCCCAAAGACGAACAGATCAATGGTGCGTTGCAGTCCGTACGCATTAATAAAGCATTGATTACAGCGGCGCTTGGCAATACAGCGGAAGCTATTCATGAGCTTGAAAGCACACTGGTTGTTTTTGGCTATCTTGTAAACCGCGACCCGCAAAATCAGGATTGGCGGGAACGACTGATATCAACGCAACATGTATTGGCGGAAATGCTTCTCGAAAATAATAAAGCAGAGCAAGCGAAATATATACTGGGTAGCGCAAGTAAGGGTATTGAGACATTCGAAAAAAACTCGAAAGACAGTGATTTTTGGAGACAAAAACTGAAGGTAAAGAATACCTGTCTTTCGTCTGTGTTGCTTTTCTCACAAAAACGTTACGCTCTTGCTGTTGCGACTATGGACGCTGCAATAGAAAGCTCTATGCACACGCGCTATTCTATAAAAGCCGACGATATGGTGTCACGTAACTTAGGGCTGATGTTTTATATTCAAGGCGAAATTGGTAATGCCATGAACGATCAAAAAATGGCACACAGTAATTGGCAACAGGCGTTTGAACAACTTAAACCCTATAAATATACCGGTGAGGCCAGAGACCGCGATACTTTGGCACGAGCAGAATATCGATTGGGTAATATTGAAGCTGCCCTGAAGATAAAAAACCAGCTTGATCAAAATGGATACAAGTATCCCGCCTATTTGCTGTTCTGGAAAAACAGAAAACCAGAAACAGCAATGATCAATAACTTTAAACCCTTAACGGAGCACAATCATGATTAACTACAAGACTGTTAAAAGTGTTATCGATATTAAAATTTGTTTTTCCAAGCTCGGATTTTCCACGTGTGTTCAATACACTGAAGAAGCTCTTGAGAATGCACCTGAATGCACAAATAATGTACGTGACGATCTGGGCTTTACGTTTCCGGTTTATGCGCTGAGCAAGCTTCAATTCAGTTTTGATGGTACGCTTGCAGGATGGCAGTTTGATTTAAACCCAGTGAGATTCAAAACCTTTCCTGGTGAAGAGTTTTCAGCACCCATACCGCTGCTTGAAAACGGGGATCGCAATTTTGATTTTCCTGCCATAAAGCTTGCACTTATTAATTATTTTCTCAAACCTGGTAATTACGTGTTTGATCTTCACATGTTAGATCCAGCAGGTAATAAAATAATTATTGATCCGACAGTAAGTCATCATCACCCTTAAACTCTACATTCACTGCAATGTCATCTGATCACATCACGCCCAACCAGCTCACCGATCTCATGCGTCGCGGCGAGGTGATTGCTGCATATGATCTTGCCCTCTCACATTTACAGCAAAACATAAATTCTATACATGATCGTTACATTGCTGTATTATGTTTGGCTCGAGCAGGTGCAAGTCAGCGCGCACGACATGAATTTTGCCGTTTGGAACTTGATAAAATCACGGATAACGAAACAATTATCGCACTTGACGCAAGGTTGTGGAAAGATGTTGCTCTAAACAGTCGTGGCACAGAGCGCCATTTCTGTGCAGAACAGTCTGCAGCACTTTATAGCAAAGCCTATGATTTAACCGGCGAGCATTATCCAGGGATCAACATGGCCACGATGATGCTTCTGGCTGGTGTTGGACTTCAGGCAAAAAAAACGGCACGCCAGATACTATCTTTGTTATCAAGCCAAACGCGGAAGCATGGCGAGGACGCATATTATCAAGCCGCCACAGCCGCTGAAGCACATCTGCTGCTTGAGGATGTTGCTGCTGCTGTTGCCGCATTGTCTGTGGCTATTGGTTGCGACCCCAAGAATTACAGTGCCCACGCTACTACCCTGCGACAGCTTGAATTGATCGCCGATGAAACAGCATTGGATATTTCAGCACTAGATCCATTGAGACCACCTAACGTCGTGCATTTCACCGGACATATTTTTGCAGTCGATGATGTGCCAGCGGATTATAGTGGAGCAATTTTTGAAGCTTTAAAAGCCGAACATATCGGATTTGGCTATGGGGCACTGGCCGCTGGCGCTGACATCATTTTTGCTGAATGCTTGCTCGCCATGGGAGCTGAGTTACACGTGATATTTCCGCTCAATCAGGCCTCATTTATTGAAACGTCTGTACAACCTTTTGGTAACGCCTGGGTTGGGCGATTTCATGATTGTCTCGCGCGTGCTACTTCTGTGCGCTTTGCAGCGAAAGATTCCTACATAGGAGACGATCGTGTGTTTGCTTATGCCAGTCAATACGCCATGGGTGCAGCTATTTTGCGCGCCAACAGCCTAGCCACTCACGCTGTGCAAATTGCCGTGTGGGACGGCAAGCAAAGCAGCCACAATGCCGGCACGTCACGGGATATTGAATACTGGCAACAAACCCGTTTCCGACAGAATATAATCACGCTGGAGCATACGCGCACAAAACCTTATCCCAACCTGACTGGTGTGCAACCTTTTGAAGATACACGGGCGATGAAGGCAATGCTGTTTGGCGACATTCAAGGATTTGGTGCACTCAACGATCAACAAATTCCACAATTCTTCAAAACCGTGATGGCACCGCATGCCCAGCTGTGTCGCGAACTCACATCGCCCGCCTTTCACTCTGAAACATGGGGGGACGGCGTATTTTTGGTGTTCAACAGTGTTGCCGATGCAGCGATTGCAGCCCTTGCCTTGCTTGAACATCATGCACGTCTGCCACTTGAAGAGGCTGGCCTTCCCGCCACACTTGGCCTACGGATTGCTGGCCACTACGGTCCTGTTCACATTGGCACCAACCCGTTTTTACTGACCAAAGCCGTGGTTGGCAGCCATGTGGTGGTGGCAGCTCGAATTGAGCCTGATGTGCCAGCCGGATCATGCTATGTCAGCGAACCATTTGCCTGTGCACTGGCTGCGCACAGTGAACAGATTTTCAGTTGCAGCTATGTGGGCCGCACGCATGAGCGTAAAAACTTTGCTCCATTGCCAGTGTTCAATCTACAACGCAAATTAATTTAAAAAAGGGTGATGGGTCAGTTTGAATTTCCGATTTAGGTAGGTCGCGGTGTATCTGGCTCTGGAATCGCCCATGGGGTTGCCGGACATTCGAAATACTGGTTTCCGGCCCTGAGCTTACTGATTTTACAAATCGCTACCGACAGCGTGAGACGGAGCAAAGCTGGTTGCAAGCCAGACCGCGACCAATAAATACCAGATAAACTGACCTGCAATCGCCCATAGCAATGTATGTGGGGTAAGAGTTGTTATAGTGCGAACCAGGAGCCATAATTGTAATGCGCCCAGCCCAATTCCGAGATGTGCCACGAGCCAAGCCAGCATTGCGCCTGTCCCGGCGAATGCAGATCCATATAGGCGCAAACGATCATGGACTAAAAACTCGGCGGACCACAGCAACGTCGCCAGTGCCATCAACAAAAAGCTCAATTTCGTGAAAACCTGCACGCAAATTCCCGAAAGCGTTAACATTGTGATGACTGGGGCAAGGCACGCAGACGCGCCGGTAGGGCAACGTGCAGCCACCTCTGGAATTGCAAAGCCGTCAAATGTCATTGCAACGAAACTCATCACGAGCGCCAAGCACTGAGCTATGATTGCAACAGTTACAATCGGTTTGCCGAAACCGCGCTGCCGGGAAAACTGGATCAACCCGGCTGTCAACAGCAGCAATGCAACCATTATCGCGCCGTGGATGATTTGGGCGCTTGAGGTTGCTCTGACGATCGTCGCCACTGCCTCCTCTTTGCTTTGTCCCATCGCTGTGGGGTGATGGGCAATGGCAACCACGACGGCCAAGCACGGTAATGCAATCATTGCGGCGGCAATTCGGTTGAACATTGGGATGATGCCAACGGCGGTGGGGTGAGGTACGTTTTTCATGTAATTCGTATAAACGAGAGAGCGGACTCATTCCCGGACAATAATTGCCATTTTGTCCGTTATCGGATAAATATAGTATTATGTCGATAAAACAAACTTCCACATCAAAGGTGCCGGATCGGCGGGTTGTGCGTACCCGCAAGGCAATACGCGATGCGTTCGTCAAAATGATGTTTAAAGACGGCTACAGCTCGATCTCGGCAACCAAGATTGCTGCTGAAGCCAACATTAGCCGCTCAACATTTTACCAGCATTATACCGACTGCGATGCCCTGCTTTCTGAAAGTATTGGAGGCCTGTTCGAAGACCTGGCCAGTGCTTGCCTGCGCCATAATGGAAAAGTCACCATTGAACAGCTCTGTGCGCATTTTTGGCAGGGACGGCATCTGACCCGTGATATCCTCACTGGACAAAGCGGCACGAAGTTGACGCAATTGCTGGCTGACAAATTTCTCGCGAATTTGATTCAAGACAAGGCGAACCGTCGCCAAGCAGAAGGGCTAGCGATCTTCCTTGCAGCGGGAAACATTGGAGTCTTGTTGGGTTGGCTTACAGGAAGGGTGCAGGGAAACGCTGATGAAATCGCGATGCTCATTCATGGTGCTTCGTTTTGCGCTGCTAATGCACCATCACAAAATGATGCAGTTTGAACGGCAGCTATCAGTTTGGAATGCCGTGCTGTCAGACGTCCGAAATTGGACAAGAAGCAGAAATTCAAACTGAACCACTACATAAAAAAGAATTATTATTTATCGATAGTATGCGTTGAAGACATGTGCAGCGCCTGCAAAATTGTTAAAACTATATTACTACGGCTTGCAATGTCTGTCGCTACAAGATCAACAAGAGTACCCAACATCATCACAATAATAAATTGACCAACCCAAGCCTTGATAGACATGGCAAGGGAAAACACATTGAGTTGCTGGGCAAATCGATTGAGCAGGCCCATGCCCCAATCAATAGTTGCAAGTACCACGAGCGACGGTGCAGCAATCAGCAGGGCGATAGTCATCAATCGGCTGAATTCATCTGTAAAAATATTAAGGCCAATATGTTTTATATCAGGCATTGCCTGATCGACAGGCCAAAGAGAATAGCTTAACAGCACGGTGTTGATGAGTATCAGAAATCCGCCCGACATCAGAAATACATAATTCGCGAGGCGTGCCAGAAACTCACCCGTGAGTGAAGTTTGGTGGCCACTCATTGGATCGACAATCTGGGCGATTGTTGCACCAATTTTTGTGTCAATATAATTTCCGGCAAGTTCCATTGCCCAGAGTATCGAGCCAAAGAAGAAACCGATAATCAAGCCAACGAAAACTTCCTTGCCAAACAGGGTTATCCATTGTGTGGTTGTGAGGCCACCCACTGATATAGGCGGCACCATAACGACTATAACAAGGCCAAAAGAAACAAAAATACTGTTGCGCACTGTAGCGGGAACTGTGTCGCTTGAAAAAGTTGGTAATGCTACAAATGCGACTGAGAAACGTGTGGTTGTCAGTCCCAATAACAACGCCTGGTCTGCCCATCGACCAAATATTTCAATCAACGTACAATACCCGGGAAATCTGTAAATATACGATCAGAAAATCGGTATAGGGAACTGCCAAGTAGAGATGCCGTTACAAACAACGTTAATACAATAGCAAAAAACTTCAAAGTGTATTGAATTGACTGCTCTTGAATTTGAGTTGCAGCTTGCAAAATAGCGACAATCAATCCGATGGTTGACGCTGCAATAATGGGCGGTGACGATAAGATAAGCACCAGCCACAAGGCATCCTTGGTAAATCTCAAAGCATCAGTCGTGAACATTATCTACCTCACGCATACGAAAGCACAAGGCCGTGGGCGAGCTTAACCCATCCATCAACCATAACAAATAATAAAAGTTTAAAAGGCAAACTTATGGTTGTCGGTGAAAGCATCATCATCCCCATAGCCATCAGTATGTTTGAAATCACCAAATCAATAATTAGGAATGGCAAAAATATCAAAAAACCGATCTGAAAAGCTTTCGATAACTCACTAACCGTAAAAGCAGGCACCACGATAATAAAATCCCGATCTGTGAGGTCGGCGCGCGATGCCGGCGGCAAAATTTTCTGATCAGTTTTATAAAAGAACGCGCGCTCTCGCAAAGGCGCATGCTTTATTAAAAAATCTCTTAGAGGCTCCTTGGCAACATTGGCGAGCGCCAGCATGTTGCTGCCTTCCTGAACGTTTGTGGAAACCTGCGATGTGGCAACGGCCGTCATCATTCTTTGCCCTGTTGGATACATAACATAAACAGACAGTATTAAAGCCAGACCATTCAACACGACGTTAGGCGGTGATTGCTGCAAACCAAGCGCATTGCGCAACAAACTCAGAACCACAACAATTTTGGTAAAAGATGTAACCATGACAGCAACAAAAGGTGCTATGCCCAGCAATATGACCGTAACAAGCGCGGTTGCCGGAGAAAATTGAGTTAAATTCATCGAAAATTCAATTCTTAAGGATTGATACTGTCTACCAGCATAGCAAAGTTCTCACCAAATGGAATGATATAAATCCAGGCAATGAAGTGCTCGGCGTTAAAAAGTTGAGCACGCTGCATCATGGGTAATGCAATGGGATGAGCTTTACCCATAATAATATCAGATGAGGCGGATATATTCTGAAATCGAACAAATGATGTTAAATTCGGATTACCACTGTGGCATAGAGATAAAAGTTCTGGCAGTTTTACATCCATAGTCCAGCACAGCGGGCCAGCTTCATCGACAACCTCACAGTGTGCCAGCATGTCGTATTGGCTTTCAGGCCATAATATCATATCACCCGCTTCAAGGGAGGCTATCTCATCATCGTTAAGCGATGGTGCAGTGATATCAAGTGTAAAATTAATTTGAGCATCAAGTGTATCAAAGACGGAATGCATTTCATCTGATGTATCAAACTTCATAATCAATGCAGGCGGCAAGCCGATGTCAACCACAAGTTCGCTTTCACGAATCCTGAAACCGACTTTGTTTAAATCCGCAGGTTGAATAAGGTCGGGCTGTAAATAAATGCCAATCATAGTTTCAAGTTTACTAATCAGTGGCTCCATAACAGATATATACTGCAACACATTTGAAGGATTTAATGCATTGATTTCCATATTATTGAAGCTGACCAGCTTATACCATATGTGACCATATTGCGTTGGAAACCCGATCCAGTTTTCATCCCTAGATGATGCAGGGCTTTCAGAAATATCAGTGAAAACCCGCTTTAACCCATGAGTGGCCCTCAACATAAGCGCACTCGATACTGGACTGGCTCGCTGCTTTACCATACCTAAAAAAGCACCCGTTGCACTGGATAGCAATTCATCATTCTTCATTGTCTCTTACCATCATCGCGGGCCACAGGTAACAAATCGCTATCATCCGCGCTCAAACTGATATTATCAATATCAAGACCACTGTCTGTCAGCTGCTTGCGCAAAAGATTTAACTGGCTTTGAATAAATTTTAAATCCCCGGCAGGTGCTGAAATATTGAGCGTCATTTGTCCAGACTCATTTTTCAATACGGTCATTTCAGTCAGCACAGACTGTGAATTGTTAAAGCTCACGTGAATTTCGGCATTATGCGACAGGCTGCCATTAAGCATCATGGCTTTGATCGTGTCACTGAGTTCTGCTGTCATGATTGACGAGGGCGCAGATAAGGGTTCGCTTGTTCCAAAATCATTGACAGGCAGAATTGCCGATTGCGATGATCCATCGGGTTGACTTTGATCGTGCTCCCTGAAATTGGATTTACCTCCAACAGTAAAAATTGAATTCGTTAAAAACAGTGAAAGTTTATCTTGTCCGTCATTTAAAGAATCGTGAGTTTTAGCTTTAGTATCTTGTTTCACCGATACTGTGTGACAACTTATAGCGTGGCTGAAGGCACCAATATGGGCTTTACTTGCTGTAGGGTCTGCGATGTTTTCTTTGGCTTGTGTTACCGGCATGATGGAATGAAGATTCGTCATCTTGCACCGCCTGCAACCATGCGCCGACTATCTTCAAGCTCAAGCATTTGAAATTCTTCCTGCTGCTGGGATATTTTTTGTTTAGCCTTGCGAAATTGTTCGGCAACACCATCCCGTCGCGCCATTGCCAAAGCCAGCACAGTTACAGCTTCAGAAAGTCGCTGTGCTGCCTCTTCCTCCTCAGTTATCGCTTCAAGCAATTGCTCTTCAGCTTTCGCTGAACGTGCTTTCAAGTTTTTGAGTTTAGACTCAGTCAATTCTAAAAATCGCACAGCGTGCAGCTGCGGATTGTCATGCATCAATGTATGCACACTCTTAATTTCATCAGCGCATGCGGTTATGGCATCCTTGCAATGCTGAACAGCTTGTTTGGCGGCCTCGTGCGCAGCATAAGCCTGTTGCATGGCGATTTGCGCAAGTTCAACCCGCATATTGCGCAGCCTTAGCAATTGCCGTGTGTCTTTCAGCACCTTGTTCATGCGGTCACGCCTTCGAATTGGGCCAGAGTGTTTTCCAGCTCACTTGGCTCATAGGCATCTTGTTGCAAAAATGCGCGTATCTGCGGCATTCTTTCAATCGCCTCATCGGCCTCGTTGTCGCCGCCCGGCTTATATTCCCCAACCTGCAACAAAAACTCAATTTCAGCATATTTCGCAAGCCAGCTGCGCAATTTACCAGCCATCCCCTGATGCGCTTGTGTTGATATACGATTGAAAACACGGCTGAGGGAGCCTGATATGTCGATGGCCGGATAATGATTTGCGGCAGCCAGCTTGCGCGAGAGATAAATATGGCCATCAAGAATGGAACGCACCTCTTCGCCAATCGGATCGTTGCCATCTTCGTCTTCTATAAGCACTGTGTAAAAAGCCGTGATGCTGCCGTGCGCATCATTGCCGCTGCGCTCAAACAAACGTGGTAGTTCAGCAAAAACGGACGGTGGAAACCCGCGCCGCACCGGTGGTTCTCCTATCGTCAGGCCAATTTCACGCAGAGCCCGGGCAAACCGGGTTACACTGTCCATCAGGAGCAAAACAGATTTGCCTTCACTGCGAAATCCCTCGGCTATGGCAGTCGCAATATGGGCCGCACGAACACGCTCCATGGCTGGTTTGTCGGATGTGGAAACAATCAATACCGCACGGCTCAAGCCTTCTTCACCCAGACTGTCATCAATAAATTCGCGCACTTCGCGACCACGCTCGCCGATCAGCGCAATCACAATAACATCAGCCGCAGCATAGCGGGCCAGCATGCCAAGCAAGGTGGATTTTCCACCGCCAGCCGTTGCAAACACACCCACTCGTTGGCCAATACCGACACTCAGCACACCGTCGATGGCCCGCACACCGGTTGGCAATATTTCATCAATCAATTTACGTTGCATAGGGTTAGGCGGGCTTGCGTAGATGGGTGTTTGTCGCTTGATATCAGTAAGCTCGCCTTTATCGTCAAGAGGCTCGCCGGTCGCGGATATAACCCGGCCGAGCAACCCCGGACCAAAGCCAATTGTTGCCGCTTCAGGTTTTGTGTGCACTTCAGCAAACTGGCTCAGACCGTTCAGCGGCGCAAGCGGTGTGAGCACACACTGTCCGCCCTCTATGCCTACAACTTCAGCGGCCACTTCACTACCGTCTGGGCTGACAATGCTGCACATTTGTCCGATGAAGGCGTCAATGCCAGACACGCGCAGCATGGTGCCATAGGCACTCACCACACGGCCTGTGCGTTTGGCGGTGCGGGTGTTGCGCAATATATGCATCACATCATTCATAGGGGTGAGCCATATCATCGGTAGGTGTGTTGGCTGCGAAAGCGTTTTCGAGAGCGTCCAGCTGCACGTGCAGGCTGCCGTCAATACGCCCTTCTGTGGTTTCTATCCGGCATTCAAACAGGCTTGCTTGCTCATCGGGCCAAACTTCAATGGGTGTGTCTAGGGAAGCTAGCCGCATGCGGGTTTCAGCCAGTGCATCAGGATGCACGTAGATATCTATTTTACCTGTCGGCACCAGCTCCTGGGCAAGTCTTTCGGCCAAAGCCGGCACCAGCTGTGCTGCACCAAGTGAGGGCGCAAGCTTTCGAACAATTTCAATGGCAAGCTCTGAACTTTGAGTGCGTAGATGCCTATGGGCCGCAGCCGCTTCTGATGTCAACGCCATTATTTTCTGGTTCCAGATCATGTGGGCTTCAGCTTCACCGGCGGCTTTGCCTTCGGCAAAACCAGCTTCCCGCTCATGGGCAACCATATCGTGCAATTGATCGAGGGTTGCTTGCGTTTCGCGTACGGCTGGCACCCATGCTTTTTTAACAACGCGGCCATTGTGGGCCGCTTTTATATCGCCCTCATGCAGCAAAACCAGAGTCATACATTTTCAGCCTGTGCCAGAATATTTTTTGCGTGAGGCTGCCACTTTTCAATCATGTTGGCATCGGTCAGCTTGAAGTAATTGCCTTCCATCAGCGGCGCACGCAGCGAAGCTTGAAGTGTTGCCAATAAAATAGATTGCCCGTCTGTTTTAATCTGCTGAAGTGTCAAATCTTGCTGATCCTTACTCTGGTCAGGATCAACCGTGTGTAAAATATGATCCAGCTTTGCCTCGCCAATAAGGGCGGCAATATCGTGGAGCAAAGTACCGTTGAGCGAGACGGCCAACGCCGGCGCATGAACAACCGCGCCGACAGCCATGATCAATTGCACCTGTTCAGAAACCGGAAGCGCCAGCCAACTCGGCGCATTGGCAATCGCCTGCATATCCGGCGGCACACGCGACAGAGCAGAGTCCATTGCCAATTGAAACGCGCGTGCGCGCGCACTCATATCTTCTTTTGGCTCCATAAAACCAAGCAAAGCTAGAAAACCTTTGCTTGCGGCGACAAATTGGGCAATGCCATGTTGCGTGTTGATAGGCTGATCAGAATGTTCGGCGCGAGGTGCGGCATGGTCCATGTTTATCGCCCATCGCTAATGGGCAAAACTTCGGTTGTCACAGGGGTTCGTCTGGCGAGCCATCGACGCAAATATGTGAAGCCGGTAATTGCTGCCACCAGAGCCAATACCACCCCAAGGCCAACCAGCATATTCGTGGTTAAGTCAGGGGAAGATTGTATGGTATTGATAAGCGGTGGTTGCGCGGGAAACAGCATGACGGTTACATTGTCATAGGGTAAACCTTCCACACTGTTGACAACCAGCGCCTTGATGTGGCCCACCTGCTTAGAGAGATCAACATCAGACCTGTACTTGATGAATATAGATGCTGCTGAAAGCTTGGGTTTGTCTGCCAGCGGATCGTTCTCAGGT
The DNA here is from genome assembly GCA_025362295.1 of Sphingomonadales bacterium. Classification (GTDB taxonomy): domain Bacteria; phylum Pseudomonadota; class Alphaproteobacteria; order Sphingomonadales; family Sphingomonadaceae; genus JANYGX01. The sequence continues at coordinate 51,224 of JANYGX010000008.1, forward strand.
ACCGCAAGATGCACCCTTGCAACCATCACGCCGTCTATATTAGATAGGGTATGAGAAAGCTCCTGGGATAAACCATACATCAACCGGGCATGTTCTTCGAGCGGCGAGGATACAAACCCCTCCTTCTTAAAAACACTGCCAAGGTTGGCAAAATCATCACGCGGCAAACCTTGCGCCTGAAGGGCGGCGAGCGCTGGTGCAAAATCATTCTTAGACGTTTGGATTTGCCATGTGCCCCCGTCTTCAATGGCTTTGCTGCCATTGACTCCAGCAGCGTTCATGGCTGCCAGCATTTCGTTGGCCTGTTTCTCGTTGAGCTTGGTGTAAAGAGGCGTTTGGCTGCACCCAATAAGGAACAAAGACAATAATAAAGCAGGCAGCATTCGCATTTTAGTATCCTTATTGAAACAGTCTGAAACTTATTATTGGATAGCTTTAGCAAAAGTGAATTTATTAATCATGAATATATATCAGTTAGACTTTATTATATTGCAGATAAATATTAATTACGTATTTTGAAAATATGGGTGCAAAATAGTTATTGTCTTATTTTGCACCCGATAGTTTCACGTATATTCAAGCAGGAATTTAACTTTGCTGTTTGAACATTTGTTGAACGCCGTCAGAAGTTCGGCTTGCAACATTAGAAGTGAGCTGACAATTGAAAGCAAACTCCGAACATTTAACCGTCATCATAAGCATATCACCAGGTGTCATATTACCGCCTTTAGATTGAATATTAGCCACTTGACTGGCTATTGCCTGTGCATCTAAATTTAGTTTTCCTAGTGTGGTTGATATTGCTTGCAGTGCTGGTGAATCAGGCGATGCAATTCCACCGCCTGATTCTGCAACATTCATAGCCGTTTGAAAGGCTTCAACATTGCTAACAGATGCGCCATATGGGGCGTTTACTGTTGTTGCAGGCTGAATAATTCCAGCCATTGCTACTTCACTCATTATAGTCTCCCGTGTTGGGGGCCTAGTGCATGGTATTACTCTTTACGAGCCAAGGTCTTGTTGCCTTCGCCCGCTGAGTTTACAGCTGTTGATGCGCTAGTTGCCATAAAGCTAAACTTCTGGGAAGCAGTCGTAACAGCTAAAAGTGAGCTTGGCGTATCATTGCCAACTGCAGCTTGTGATAGGCTTTCAATTTTAGATGCTTGTGCATCTAAGCTACTTCCAAGTGCAGCAGCCATTGCTTCATACCATGTTTTTTTCTGCCCACTTGATGCTTGGTCAGGTGAGTTGGCCGCTATAAGATTATTCATAGAGGCATTATCAATTCCAGGTGTAGCCATTGTATTTTCCTTTAATTTAAATTTAACTTTGGTAAATTGATTAGTCTCGGATTTAAGCATGTCTGCTTGCGTCCTTCTCTATTAGTGGTACGGCTGCTCGAGCCTTACCTAAAATACCCAACGAACGGGAGTGCCATTCTGTTCGAGCATGACTAACCTCCCTTCGATGGATATAATCTGATGTCCTGTTGGCAACACCGAGCCGACAAAATAGTGCCCGCCGTCAACTGTCACCAGGTAACCTGTTTCACCTGCCACGAGGGAAGATATACGCTTGCCAGGGTTTGCTGTGGCTGTGGCCAATCCATTGATGCCGTTAAACGCCGTGCCAATGGTGTTTCTGAAGCGTAGTTCCCTGAGGTTTGGCACATCGTGGCGTACATTTTTTTCAAGTGTTGCCATTTGTTCAGGGTCTAGTGCGATTGTCCCAACTTCTACACTGCGCCCGCCTATATATTTTGTTTCACCCGCGACACCCTGAACACGCAGCACATCACCCACAGCTTGCGCCATTTCCACGCCGGTTGTTAGCTGCAGCTTCACAGATTGCAACTTGTAGGCAAAATGATCAGCAATCGTACTGGCTTGGGCCTTGCTGTCCACAAAACCGGAAATATTTATGGTGCGACCTGATTTTTCCACACGCAAATCTTTTGCACCAAACTGCGCCAGCTGAGCTTTAATTTGCTCGATATCCTGATGTGGGGCGATCAGTCCGGCAATGCTGACACCCTTCAAGCCGAAAAATAAAATAACAGACATGGCCATGACGCCGGCAATCACTGGTCGATCAAGAATAGGGTTTTTATCGGATGAATTGCCAAGCAACCAACTGGACCAAGGCTTTTTTTGTTTTGAACTGGCAACAGTATCGGCATTTGTTTCAGTCCGCACCGGCGATGTCAGTTCAAGCGCCAGCATGCGCGCCCATTCCGGTGCATCTGTATAGCCAAAGGCGATGTACTCATCACCAATGCGCATTGGCGTATAATGCGGCAGAAGCATCTTGGCGCCTACTCCCAATGTCTGGCCCAACACATCAACACTGCCTTCCAGCACATGCAACTGTATGGTATCCGCAGCAACAATCAGTTCCGTGCGATTGCCTTTAATGCTTGGTGTACGCAAGACGATTTCATTGGCGAATTCATACCCTATGTGTAGCACAGTTGTGTCTGGCAGGGCGACGATCCCGCCAGCATAACGGCCAGCGAGTATGCGCGTTTCCAGTTTTCCATTAGCCGTCATTGAAACTCCCCCTCGAATTCATATGCTCAACAGATAAAAACGGTGTTCGCACGCTACCAGCCGTCGATCTGGATGGCAGAGGCTTCGCAACAGCGACTGTACGCGGCCGTACACCCGTTTTCTGGCGTGGCGACTTTGCTAGAACTACTTTTTCAGGCTGAACTGTATACTGATAAGATTTTGGCAATACAGGTGGCACATAGTAAGATGCCATCATAATTGCAGCAGGTGTTGGCGTTGGCAGAGCGGGCACTGGAGATGATGGCAAACGCACCATAGCCGATGCAAACCTAGGTGGTGCTGATTGTATGGGCACAACACGCGGCTGCACGATTTTCTCTGGGATCTCACGCTCCACAGGCACATAGGCAGGAGGCACATAAGCAGGAGGCACATAAGCCGGTGCTGCAGGCACAGGTGGCACGTACACGTGTGGTGCCAGCGCAGGTGTTCGAACCGGCACTTGCATAACGGCAGGTACATAAGTTGCTGGCTCTGGCCGTTGTGGCAAAGTTTTTTCAGGTGCCATGCGCTGTGGTGCACTGGAGAGTGATGGCTCCTGTTTTGGTGTATAGGTGCGCGGTGCAGTCGCTATCGGCGGCAAATATTCCTGCGGCGTTGGGATAGGCTGGGTACGCGGCGCACTCACAGAAGCAAGGCGTGGTGAAATGAGAAACAATCGCTCAATGTGAGTTTCTTTTTTATTGGTGCTTTTGAATAAATTGCCAACCACTGGCACATCACCAACGTAGGGCACCTTACTGTCGTTTCTTTCTCGTGAGTCCTGAACAAGCCCGCCAATCAACAGGCTTTGCCCCTGCATGACAATCGCCTGTGTTGTAATACCCGATCTGTTAACAACTGGAATACCGTCAACCTGGCCGCCGCGAATTCTGCCATCTTCAACCGATATCATCATGCGAATGCGGTTTTCGCCCTTGTCACGAAACACATGTGGCAAAACTTTAAGGGTTGTACCAACGGACACATTGAACAAATCAACCTGCTCACGCCCGGCAACACGCACATAAAATGTATCACTGTCATCAAATACGGCTTCTATATTGGAAAGTGTCATAACCTGTGGCCGTGTAACCACGCGCGCTGCCCCTTTTGAGGCCAACACATTGATGCGTGATATGAACTGGCTAGCACCGCCTATAACAGTTGAAATGCTAAGGCCTGCAGCGATTGGTGTGATGGCGGCACCAACATTACGCAGATTCAAATCTGAATTGGTTCCATTACCAAACAGAACATCTTGCTTGCCGTCGTTGAAGCGCCAGTTAATGCCAAGTTGCCTTGCCATATCAGTGTTGACATCAATGATGGTAGCCTCAATCTCAACCAGCTGCGGCTCGATATCAAGTTGTTGGATCAACTGCTCATACATAGGCATGCGGTCGCGCCTGTCGCGAATGATGACAGCGTTTAAACGTGTATCGGCCTCGACTTTAACGCCAGACACATCGGTGCCTGTATCATTCACCTCGGGCTGTGATGCCACTGGCGATGACCCACGCGCGGATTGCATGGAAGTTGTCGAATTGGTGCCACCATCATTATAGGATGTCGGATACCCTAACATATCCTGATCACGGCCAATGGCGGACAAGCCCTGCCCCAACAATTTTGGTCGCGTTTGACGGTTGCGCATGGACACATAATCAGCCGTTGAAGGTCTAGCGCTGATGAGTGAGCGCACAATTGATGCCACACCCGGTATGTTTACCTGACGTGAACCAGAGTTCATCGCGTTGTCCTGTGCCCATGCATAGCGCAGGTAAAACACCTTAATTGCCATGCCTGTAGCACCGCGCGTGGTAACACCTGGAACCGGCAATTCTTCAGAGGTCTTTTCATCGGAATTAGAAGTCTGGGAAACAGTTTGCACAGGTGTTGTCCCTTCGGCTTTCATCATTTCCTCGATCTGTTCAAGGAAACGGGCAGTGCCAGTCGCCACAACCATGCCAGTGGCCGTAACGCGCAACCGGTTATTGCTGTTGATGTAGCCTAACTGCGTTGCATTATTGAACAGGCGACGGGCCAGTTTGACACCAGGGGAATAGGTGCGTGTTTGAACCTCCGCAGCTGTAACGATATGCATCACCGCACCATCGTAATAATTCACCAGACCAAAAGCGCCAGCAATTTCACTATAGATTTGTGGCGGTGTTTTATTGAAACGGCCATTGACATAGCCGAGCTTGTTAACATTAGGACTGATAGCGACTGGTGTACCTATCTGCCCGTACAAATCTGTTAGGAACGCCGCCAAAGGCTGCTCGCGCGCAACCATTTGTATGCTTTGATAATGAGCCCGCGCGCTTCTATCTTGCGCAAGCAAAGGTGCCGGCATAACACTGACCAGAACCAGTGACACACACGCAACGAAATTTATTTTCTGTCTGGAATTCACGAGTGATATGTACTTTTTCATTATTCTGCGGCCTGTAACAAAGGAGCGTCTAGGACTGGTAAATTTATATAGCCAACAACATCCAGTTTAAGTTGTGGCGTTAATTCGTGAAAAGACAGGACAGCGACATCAAACAAATCCTGATCAATCAGCTTGCGTAAGTGGCGACGAATATCCACGTTCGTAACAATCACTGAACAGCTTGATGAGTCTGTGCGCATAATGATTTGGTCAATAATGGCGCGCACCAGCACGGGATCCAGCGACAGGCGGGGTGAACCACTTTCATCGGACACCCCTTGACGCAGGGTTTGCTCGATTTCCTGATCAAGAAGCAAAGCGCGCAACGTGCCATTTGGTGCATATTGGTGCGACATCTGTCGTTTGAGAGCAATACGCGTAAACTCAGTCAGTGTGAATGGCTCTCTCTCGTGCTGCGCAGCGTCAGACAAGCCTTCGATCAGATCCCGCATGTTGCGGAGAGAAACTTCCTCTTCAGCGAGACGCTTTAAAATCTCGGCTATGCGCGGTGTTGGCATTGCCCGACTCAACTCTTTGGCAAGTTCTGGCATCTCGTGAGTGACTTGGCCAATCATATTCGCGGTTTCTTGAGTGCCGATGAACAGGGAAAGGTTGCGCCGAAGTGCGTTCTGCACATCGTGCACAAGCTGCGCAATGGTGTTCTTTGATGCCAAAGCCCCATGCGCTACCGGAATTTCATATATGGACAGTTGCCAGCCGGTTGCGTTTACTTGCTCATTGTTAAAAGCATGCGTGTGAATTTCAAGGCGTGGAAAATTAAGCCCCATACGGATATGCAAGGCATGCATCATATCTTCCGCAACAGATGCCAATAATTTTCCATCGATGGTTGCGGCTTGTGCCTCATTCAACTCAAGCAACAATGGCACCATTGGTGTTGCTTTAGCACTGACGGTGCTGATTAATTTTGGCATCATAGCCTCTGATTTGCCAATCGAGGCCTTGGCCGGTGAAACGACCTTGAGTATATATGGTTTTAGACTTGGGGTGAGCATTGCACCTGTGATACCAAGCGCTACTGCAAGCATGAGGAAGACAATCCACGGAAAGCCTGGAACAAGCCCCATGATGGCACATATGCCGCCAGCTGCCAGCAGCACTCTGGGTTTAGCAGACAATTGCCGGGCAATGGCCTCGCCCAAATGGCGCTCTTTTTCACTGTCAGTCGTCCGGGTAACGATAAGGCCTGCCGACATTGCGCCTAGCAGCGCTGGTATTTGAGCAACCAACCCTTCACCAATGGTCAGTATCGAATATTTAACCGCAGCATCCCCCATGGCCATATCGTTTTGCACAACACCTATGGCGAGGCCACCTAGCAAATTAATAATGATAATGATGATACCGCAAAGGGCGTCGCCTTTTACAAACTTCATAGCACCGTCCATGCTGCCGTGCAGTTTGCTTTCCAGCTCCAGCAATTTGCGGCGGCTGCGCGCTTCGTCTTTATCCAACAGCCCAGAGCGCAAATCGGAGTCGATAGACATTTGTTTGCCAGGCATCGCATCAAGGCTGAAACGTGCCGCCACTTCGGCAACGCGCTCGGCACCTTTGGCAATGACAATAAACTGAACAACAGTGATAATCAGGAAAACCACTAGGCCAACAACCACATTGCCGCCAGCCACCACTTTGCCAAACGTGCTGATGATATGGCCAGCCTCGCCGTGCAACAAAATCATTTTTGTCGTGGCTACAGAAATTGATAACCTGAACAAGGTGGTGAGCAAAAGAAGAGACGGAAACACTGAAAACTCAACAGCTGAAGCGACATAAATAGACACCAGCAACAAAACAATCCCCGAACATATATTCACTGCCACAAGGCAATCAATCATCCACAGGGGAAGCGGCATGATGAGCAAGGCAACAATCGAAAGAATACAGACAATAACTGCAATATCGGAATACCCGCTGCGCTTGCTCACTTCATTTTGCAAGTCTTTCGATTGAAAATAACTGCTCAACATTTTTACACAGCCTTAAATATGCACAGCGCGGTAGCGTTCATAAGTTTACAAGACATGCGAGTTATAAAAAGCCAACTCACGAACTTATATTATTCTGGGCTAGGTTTGGTGCATTCTGCACCGGCTCATTGTTTGCCTGAGCTATTGCTTGCTTCTGTATGTATTGTAGTAATTGAGAACTTTTACCACATATTTGCGGGTTTCTTTATAGGGTGGAATGGTATTGCCATATTTTGCTACAGCCCCCTCGCCCGCATTGTAAGCCGCCAGAACAAGTGGCAAATTATTGCCGTAGCGCGATTGCAAAGATTTCAGATAGGCAGCGCTTATGGACACATTTGTCAGCGGATCATTCAGTACAGAATTATTTGAAAACTGGGCATAGCGCCTTGCAGTAGATGGCATCAGCTGCATCAAACCCTTTGCCCCGACCGGCGAAAGGGCAAACCGATTATGGCCAGACTCAGCCCTGGCAATAGCTTGCAAGAAAAGCGGGTCTATCTTGTGTGCATAGCCAACGTCGTTCATAATATCCTGATATGGCAAACTGCCTGAACGCCATGATATTTCACCTGGGGTCGCTTCAATCGTCGTCTCGGGCGTTTTGTGATGGCGGCGAGGCGCTACAGGAACAATCAATGTGGGCTGTGCACTACCATAAACCTGCAATGAATCAGAATAATTGGGCTCGCTGGTGTATTGCCCATTGCTCGCATCCAACGCCATAGAATTGCTCGATGAATCGATAGCAGGCTTACAATTCTTAATTGCTAGATTATAACCTGTGGGTGATGTTGTATTAAAGGTTATGCCATCTTCGGTTGTGCAAGTCATCATTTGTGCAAATGCCGCTGAAATGCTGAAAGCACTCACATTAACAGCTAAAATGGCTATTAAATTAAATTTCCGCTTATTTGAACAAAATAACATATTGCCTCCCGAAAATTGAAAAGTAATTAAATGATATTTTGGAGTTTCGAATCATACCCCTAGTAAAATCATTGATAAAATTTTCATACTTAACTGAAAATGAACAAAAGCAGGTGCAGGCATATTTAATTGACCACAATGCCGAATCAGGATTACAAATATTTTTCGAGCATTGTTCCATGTGAGAAATGGTGACATGCCGCCTGTGTGTTGTACAGATATACCAATTCTTTAAACAATATTAACTTTTGGAGTTAACAAATGGCTGAAAAGAATGATGGCGGCGACAAAACCGAGAAACCAACACCAAAAAAGTTAAAAGATGCTCGGAAAAAGGGCGATGTATCCAAGTCCAAGGACGTTACCAGTGTAACCTTGCTTGGGGCATGGCTGCTATCAGCCGTTCTTTTTTTACGGCCAATCGTTCAAAGGTTGGTGGGAAATTTTGAAACCAGCTTCATGCACACAGACGAACCTTACAGGAACATGCTGGAGGCTGGTCGTCTGGCTTTTGAGTCGTTTGTGATTATTACGTTGATTGCCTTTGTGCCCATCATGGCCATTGGCATTTTGGTCGAGTACCTGCAAATAGGCAGCGTGTTTGCTGTTGATAAAATAACCTTCAAAATGGAAAAACTTAATCCTATTGAAGGGCTTAAGAAAATGTTTTCGGTTGATAACCTGATGGAGGTTGTGAAAACCCTGGCCAAGGCTTGCATTTTAATATGGGTCAGCTGGATTGTCATAAAGTCAATGTTGCCCGATATGGTGCGCCTGCCAAACGCCACAATTGGCAGCTTACAAAATTTGTTCTGGCAGTCCGGATTTCGCCTGGTTGGTTGGATTTTACTGGTTTTTGCTTTTATTGCCGTTTTAGACGCAGTGTATCAGCGTCACAGTTTCACCAAAAAAATGCGGATGAGCATTCGCGATATCCGTCAAGAATCAAAAGAGAGTGAGGGCGATCCGCATATCAAGGGCCATCGCAAACAGCTGCAACAGGAGTGGGCTTCAAGCAATGCGAAAGCGGCTGCCCGCGAAGCCTCGGTTCTGGTTGTTAACCCCACTCACCTTGCGGTTGCACTGAAATATGATGCTGAAACCACGCCGGTACCGATTGTGAGTGGTAAGGGCGAGGACATGACCGCTTTTGCGATGCGCGAAGCGGCCGAAGAGGCTGGCGTACCAATTTTACGAAATATTGACCTCGCGCGCACACTGCACGCCAAAGTCAGTGTTGAATCGATTGTGCCAACAGATATGTTTGATCTCGTGGCACAGGTGATCGTCTGGGCCAAACGCGCCAAGGCCAGCCGCGACGCTGGTGGTCAGGATATTCCGACCGGACCGGGGGCAGAGAAAGATGACCCCGGCACCGGCGGTGCCAAGGCAAAAACCACACCCGCCAGTAAAGCGCCTAGGCTTTCACAATTGCTGCCACCTGATCATCGGGGTTCCAATGACAATGGTGCATAACTGTGCGATATCTTCGATTTCATTCAGGCTAGGCGGCTGAGTATGGACACTAGTATTTTATCATCACTCTTGACCATGACACTTTCAACCGGCTTTGTTCTGTTGCTGGCATGGGGTGTTCTCGCTCTGATCCGCCGCATGCGCCTGACAGAACGCCTGACCGGCGGCGACAAAACCGCTGATCTCACCTATGTGCGCGCCATGCCCATTGGCCAGCGCGAACGTCTGGTGGTTGTGCGCTATAACGGTACGCAACTGTTGCTCGGTGTGACGGCAGGCGGCATTGCCGTGCTGCACAGTGATGCGGTGGCGGCTGTGGTAGCGGATGCCAATGCGCCTGAGACAAATGCTAAAAATTAGTCTTAGCTGGTGTGACGATAGTGAGTGTATGGCCTTTTAGACATGTTTTTTTACTTTGTGAGTTATCGCATAAGTCTTTTAAATAAAACGTATTTCAGGTTTTTGATGGGGAGTTTTACCCATAGGCATAGGGACTCTTGGCGCTTGCGTTCGCTGAATAATGATTACATTTATATGTTAAGTTTAAATTTTTTGGAGGAAAAAGTCATGGGTATTACAAGTGTTGGTCCAGTGTGCACACAAAATAATCTAAATGCTTTAGATACTACTAATATTGCGCCGGCAGAAGCAGCAAAGCCTGTTCAAGGGCAGACTACGGCTCAGCTGGGAGTTATTAGCGCAAAAACAGATTTAAACAAATTGCTTAATTTGCCTACGCGACAACAGACAACTTTAAGCCAACAAGTAATTTGCGGCAAAGCACCGGATAGCAAAGATACAAAGTCACAATGCACAAGTAATTTAGGGTTAACAGACCCAGAAGCTAACGTTACGGACGGTAAACCGGTTGTAAATGGTCCTTTGGACGATCCTAGTTATTCTAAAGAAGTTGAAATAGGTAAAAGTACACCATCAACCATTTCTATCAGTGTTGATGGTAGCAAGAATACACTAGACAATGCCAACGAGGGGCGTCCACCGGTTCCCACTAGCGGTACGGTTAAAATAAAAACAAAGGCTGGTGCGGTCGAAACGAATATTTCCGCTACCGCAACTAATAAGAAAGATGTTAATGCATCAATATCTGCAAAAGTTGATGTTGTGCACGGTACAGTGGAAGTGTCTGGTTCGGTAAAGTCCGATGGCACAACAGGCCTAGGCGTTAAATTAGGGAAAGATGGATTAATTAAGATCAATGGTGATAATAAAGGTGGCGTATCCGCTGACTTTAAACTTGATCCAAATTTGACACTAAGGTCGTCCTATGACGGCAGCTCACGTGAAAAAACGGTTGGTCTTTATTGGTCCAATTAACACCGTTTAAACAACCAAAATACGCGCATTATCTCTCGCAGTTTGAGTAAACCTTACGGTAGGCAACATCCCCCTTGACCTGTATCAGGACATACTCCATGAACAACTAACGTTTACGTAAACGTTAACCTGTTCTTTTGGAGTTGACATGAGCGATGCCTCCTTATCTGACGCCAACGATCATGCGGCTCATGATATTGAAAGCGAGCCTGTAGACAATCCTCGCCACTTTCGCGGCCTTGTCTACCCGCACGGTGAACAAACCCCACACCCTGGCCAGATGATGGCAATGGCCGACGGTGTGTTTTGGATGCGCATGGGTCTGCCGATCAGTCTCGATCATATCAACCTCTATATCCTTGATGATAACGAGGGCTGGGCGATAGTCGACACTGGTATGAACACAGACAGCTGTCGCGCCCAGTGGGAAGCAATGTTTACCGGGCCGCTGGCGGGCAGACCGATCACCCGGGTGATTTGCACACATTTCCATCCTGACCACTTGGGCCTTGCGGGCTGGCTCTGTGAAAAATTCAATGTGTCATTATGGATACCCCGCACCGAATACCTGTTGGCGCGCACCTTGATGCTTGATGCGTCGGACAGGGTGCCGGAGGCCGCCGTTACATTCTACGAACAGGCTGGCTGGTCTGCGCAGGCGCTGGAGATGATGAAAGCGCGCGGCTGGGGGCAGTTTGCCAAAGCGGCCTGGCCGCTGCCGCACAGCTACCAGCGTATCAAAGCGGGCGATGTGCTTACCATCGGCAAGGCCATATGGCGGGTTGTGGTTGGCAATGGCCATTCACCAGAGCATGCCTGCCTCGTGTGTGATGAAAAGCAGCTGATGATATCTGGCGATCAGGTGCTGCCGCGCATCACCTCAAACGTGTCGGTATTTTCCAACGAGCCCAATGGCAACCCGCTGCAGGACTGGTTTGAGAGCCTCGACAGGCTGCGCACCCTGTCTGACGATTTGCTGGTGCTGCCAGCGCATAACGAACCGTTCCGCAATCTGCACGCGCGGGTGGATCAGCTGCACGCCGATCATCAGGACAAGCTGGCAAAGCTCACAGCGCATCTGCATGAGCCGCGCACGGCCATGGAATGTTTTTCCGTGCTGTTTCGCCGTCCGGTGAGTGCTGGCCAAATGGGTATTGCCACCGGCGAGGCGCTGGCACACCTGCGCTATCTGGAAGAACGGGGCACGGTGAAGCGGTTGACAGATTTGCCGCAGCACAGATTTGTTGCGGCGTGAAGATTGTAGTTTTAATTCTCCACTATTGTGGGAAAAATTAGATTACAAGCGTTCACCTAATCACTCTTGCATACATACTATAAATAAACGCCATACCAGCGAAGGCTGGTATAACAATAATGAGGCAGTAGAAAAGTAGTGATTTAACATGAATGCAACCCCATACGCCCATGGCTGTGCCTGGGATATCCCGCTTGTTGCCAAGCCACTCTATGCCCTGCTTGATGAAGCGGTGGAGCGCTTTCCGAACCGGCCATATCTGGATTTTCTGGGCCGCCAGTATACCTATGGTGATATTGCTGCCCAAGTGGCAAAAGCCGCGTGCGGCTTTCAGGCTTTGGGTGTGAAGCCGGGCATAAAGGTTGGCCTCTATCTCCCCAACTGTCCGCAGTATGTTGTTGCCTACAACGCGATTCTGAAGGCTGGCGGCACGGTGGTGAATTTCTCACCGCTTTATTCGGTTGATGAACTGGTGCATCAAGTCGAAGATTCTGAGACCGATATCATGGTCTGCCTTGATGTCGCAGCACTCTATGCAACGATATCAGCCGTTATGGCAAAAAGCCGGTTGCGCACACTCGTCGTCGCCTCGCTGGCGGAGGCTTTGCCGCGTGGCAAGGCGCTGTTGTACCGTTTATTTAAGCGCCGCGAACAAGCCAAAGTGCTGCCGGACATTGGCCACATTCCCTTTGCGACATTGCTGGAACCTGAGAAAAACCTGCTGGTGCATCTTATTGATCCGCATGTCGATGTTGCCCTCATTCAATATACTGGCGGCACCACTGGCACACCCAAGGGGGCGATGCTCACCCACGCGAATATGTCAATCAACGCACAACAAGTAGCGGCGATTGACAACAACAGCCATGAAAAAGATGTGATGCTTGGCGCGTTGCCGTTTTTTCATGTGTTTGCCAACACCGTGGTGCTAAACGCCACGACGGTGATGGGGGCAATGATTGCCATGCTGCCAAAATTTGAACTGATGCAAGCGCTGAAAACCATCGAGCGCACCAGTGTTACCATCTTGCCCGGTGTGCCAACCATGTATACGGCGCTGCTAGATCACCCAAAAATAAACAGCTTTAATCTCAAATCCATTCGGGTGTGCATTTCCGGCGGCGCGCCGATGCCGGTGGCGCTTAAAGAGCGTTTTCAGAATAAAACTGGTGCTGTGGTTGCGGAAGGCTACGGCCTGACGGAAAGTTCCGGCGTGGTCTCGGTCAACCCCTTTACAGGCATCAACAAAGCCGGATCGATCGGCCTACCGCTGCCAGGCACAAACGTGGTTATTGTTAACCGCGATGACCGGCATAGCCTCATGCCCGCCGGAGAGGCGGGCGAGCTCTGCATCACTGGCCCACAGGTGATGCGTGGCTACTGGAAGAACGATACCGCCACGGCTGATATCATGACTGGCGGCTGCTTGCACACCGGCGATGTAGGCTACATAGATGCGGATGGCTATGCCTTCATCATAGACCGCATCAAGGACATGATAACGGTGGGTGGCTTTAAGGTTTTTCCGCGTCATCTGGAAGATGTGCTTTACAAACATCCTGCTGTGAAAGAAGCCGCCGTGATTGCAACGCCCGATCCCTATCTGGGCGAACGACCGCTGGCGTTTGTGGTATTACAGGCCAGTTCAACAGGCACTACAGACGGGCAAAATTTAATGACATGGCTAAAGCCACAAATCGGCAAGCATGAAGTGCCGGTGGACATTATAGTGCGACAGGCTTTGCCCAAAACAATGATAGGTAAAATAGACAAGAAAAAATTGGCCGCCGAAACGCAAGCGTGATAGGAGCATGTTTCAAACTTGAATTTTATGGAGAGTGTTATGCGCATTATCGATCATCATATTGCCGGTGGCTTCAATCACGCGGCCACACGCCACGGAGATGTGTTTGATCCCAATTCAGGGCAGATACAGGCGCGGGTATCCCTGGGCGGACAATCGGTGCTTGATGCCGCCGTTGCTGCTGCGCAAAAGGCCCAACCGGCATGGGCGGCCACCAACCCGCAGCGTCGCGCGCGGGTGATGTTCAACTTCAAAGCTCTCATCGAAAAGCACATGGATGAGCTGGCGCATATGCTGTCTGCTGAACACGGCAAGGTAATTGCCGATTCTAAAGGCGATATCCAGCGCGGGCTGGAGGTGATCGAATTCTGCTGCGGTATCCCGCATGTGCTGAAGGGCGAATATACTCAAGGGGCCGGGCCAGGCATTGATGTCTATTCCATGCGCCAACCGCTTGGCATAGGGGCTGGCATCACGCCGTTCAATTTTCCAGCGATGATTCCCATGTGGATGTTTGGTGTGGCGATTGCTGTTGGCAATGCTTTCATCATCAAGCCATCGGAGCGCGACCCGTCTGTGCCGGTGCGGCTGGCCGAGTTGATGCTGGAAGCTGGTGCCCCTGCGGGTATTTTGCAGGTGGTGCACGGTGACAAGGAAATGGTTGATGCCATTCTCGATCATCCTGACATCAGTGCGGTAAGCTTTGTCGGTTCATCGGATATTGCGCATTATGTCTATCAGCGCGGCGTTGCGGCCGGCAAGCGTGTGCAGGCAATGGGCGGTGCCAAGAACCACGGCATCGTGATGCCTGATGCTGATCTCGATCAGGTGGTCAATGATTTGTCGGGTGCGGCTTTTGGTTCGGCCGGTGAGCGCTGTATGGCATTGCCGGTTGTGGTGCCTGTTGGTGCCAAAACTGCTGAGGCGCTGCGAGCGAAAATGATTCCCGCCATGGCAGCGCTCCGCGTTGGCATATCAACGGACAACGATGCCCACTACGGCCCGGTGGTGAATGCGGCTCACAAAACGCGCGTGGAAGGCTGGATTCAAACTGGGGTTGATGAAGGCGCTGAACTGGTGATCGATGGTCGGGGCTTCAAATTGCAGGGCCATGAGGAAGGTTTTTTCATTGGGCCCACCTTGTTTGATCACGTAACCACCACCATGCAAAGTTATAAGGAGGAAATTTTCGGCCCCGTGTTGCAAATTGTCCGTGCCGAGACTTTTGAGGAGGCACTCGCACTGCCAAGCGCGCACCAGTATGGCAACGGCGTCGCCATCTTCACCCGCAACGGCCACGCAGCGCGCGAGTTTGCAGCAAGAGTGAATGTCGGCATGGTTGGCATCAACGTACCAATTCCCGTGCCGGTCGCCTACCACAGCTTTGGTGGCTGGAAGCGCAGTGCGTTCGGCGACACCAACCAGCACGGCATGGAAGGTGTGCGCTTCTGGACAAAAACCAAAACCATCACCGCCCGCTGGCCGGACGGCGGCATTGGCGACGGTGCCAATGCGTTTGTTATTCCAACGATGGGGTGACGACTTGACAGTGCAATATTATGGGCATTGAAAATATTTCTTTATCCAAATACAAACCTTGAGACAGCAACGCGTAAACCAATATTATGCCGATGATAACTCCATAAAACACCAAGGACATTATTATTATGATTATAGTGCTAAATTTCCAGAGTTTGATAATGTTTATTATACACTAGATAGTTGGAAAATGTTTGACCGATTAAAGCCTGTTATCGACAAGAGTTATGTAGAATGGAAACTTCTTCAATCTTTGCCCGTATAAACAGTTAAGATAAAAAGTTAGAGGCGATTCTTCACATGACCACCCAATTCTCCCTTACCGATGACCAGCTGGCCATTCAAGATATGGCGCAGAAATTCACGGCGACCTCCATAACCCCCCACGCAGCTGCGTGGGATGAGAAACATATTTTTCCGCGCGACACAATTAAGGCCGCGGCTGAGCTTGGCTTTGGCTCCATCTATGTGTCAGAACACTCCGGCGGCATTGGCCTTGGGCGGCTGGAGGCGGCGCTCATTATGGAAGCGATGGCTTATGGTTGCCCTTCCACTTCGGCATTCATTTCCATTCACAATATGGCTGCGTGGATGATAGATTGTTTTGGCGCGCAGGGTGTCAAAGACAAATATTTGCCGTCGCTGATTGGTATGGACACAATCGCCTCCTATTGCCTCACTGAACCGTCATCGGGTTCCGATGCTGCAGCACTGCGCACCAAAGCCGTGCGCGACGGCGACCACTATATCGTCTCTGGCAGCAAGGCGTTTATTTCCGGCGCAGGCGCCAACGATATCTATGTGACGATGGTGCGCACCGGCGAAGATGGCCCTAAAGGCATCAGCTGCTTAGTCATTGAAAAGAACATGCCAGGTGTGAGCTTTGGCGCCAATGAGAAAAAACTTGGCTGGCATTCGCAACCGACAGCGCAAGTGAATTTTGATGCTGTGCGCGTGCCGGTTAAAAATCGGCTTGGCGGTGAAGGCGAGGGTTTTCGCATCGCCATGATGGGGCTTGATGGTGGGCGGCTGAACATTGGTGCCTGTTCACTCGGTGGCGGGCAGCGTTGCATCGATGAGGCAATCAGGTACACCAAAGAGCGCAAGCAGTTTGGCCAACCGGTGATTGAATTTCAGAATACCCAGTTTATGCTTGCCGACATGGCCACAGATCTGGAAGCCGCGCGGGCTCTGCTCTATCTTGCAGCAGCAAAAGTCACTATGAATGCGCCAGACAAAACCAAGTTCGCAGCCATGGCCAAGCGACTTTCGACTGACAGTGGTTCAAAAATTGCCAATGATGCGCTGCAGCTGTTTGGCGGCTACGGTTATTTGCAGGATTACCCCATCGAGCGCTTCTGGCGCGACCTCCGCGTGCATTCCATTCTCGAAGGCACCAACCAAGTGATGCGGATGATCATCGGCCGCGAACTGACCAGACAATAGGAACCAGCATGACCTACGAAACACTCTTGGTAACACAACACGATGCAGTCACGCTGGTCACACTCAACCGGCCGCAAGCGCTCAATGCGCTGAACTCTCAGGTGCTGGCGGATTTGATTGCAGCGTTTAGCATGTATGATGCTGATGCCACCCAGCGCTGTCTGGTGCTCACGGGTTCAGAAAAAGCCTTTGCTGCGGGTGCTGACATCAAGGAAATGCAGCCGAAAGATTTCTCACAGATGTTTTCTGAAAACTTTTTTGCCGGCTTTGAAAAACTTACCAGCACACGCAAACCATGGATTGCTGCGGTTAGTGGTTTTGCGCTGGGTGGTGGCTGCGAACTTGCCATGATGGCGGATTTTATTATTGCCGCCGACAACGCTAAATTTGGCCAGCCGGAAATCAAACTGGCAGTCGCCCCCGGCATGGGCGGCTCGCAACGCCTCACCCGCGCCGTCGGCAAAGCCAAAGCCATGGAGATGTGCCTGACCGGTCGCATGATGGATGCCCATGAGGCTGAACGCGCCAATCTGGTCAGTCGTGTTGTGCCACTCGCCGACTTAATGGTTGATGTGATTAAAACTGCAACGCAAATTGCCAGCATGGCACCCCTCGCTGCTTTGGCAAACAAAGAGATGGTGAATGCCGCGTTTGAAACCGGCCTCGCGCAAGGCGTGCTGTTCGAGCGGCGCCTGTTTCATGCGCTCAATGCGACACAGGATAAAAAAGAAGGCATGGCAGCGTTTATCGAGAAGCGTGCGGGGGTTTGGACCGGACGATAGTATCTTGCTAATGGCTGTGTGATTTTTTTCATTATCGTCATACCATCGAAGATTTGTATCCACCTATTTTCTTGCAGCAAAAGACAAGAAGATGGACCCCAGCCTTCGCCAAGGTGCGAAAGAAGGCAAACTCCGGTACTTTGATATTCCTACACATCCATTCCTGCAACCCAACCACTTGACCATGCCCACTGGAAATTATAGCCCCCCAGCCAGCCGGTCACATCCACAGCTTCGCCGATAAAATACAACCCCGTCACCGCTTTCACCTGCATAGTTTTTGATGATAGCGCGGTTGTATCGATGCCACCGACGGTCACTTCAGCCTTGGCATAGCCTTCGGTGCCGGATGGCTGCACCGACCAGTGATTGATAGCGCGTGCACAGTGTTCCAAATGACGATCAGTGAGGTTGGCCATAGGGCCAGACATATGATGTGTATCGGCAATGTTTTGCGCCAGTCGCGCGGGCAAAATTTCTGCCAGCACTGTTTTCACTTCGGCCTTGGGGCGGGTGCGTTTACGTTCTTTCAGGTGCGCCAGCACATCTGTGCCAGACGCCATATCGATGCTTATAGAAGCGCCGTCATGCCAGTAGGACGAAATTTGCAAAACCGCTGGGCCAGACAAACCACGATGGGTGAACAACGCTTTTTCGCGAAAAGATGTTTTGCCGCATATCACTTGCGCATCAACAGATATACCGCTTAGGGCACTGCACAGTTCAAGATTTTCATTAGCCACCGTCAGCGGCACCAAGGCCGGGCGCGGCATAATGACAGGCACGGCAAACTGTTCAGCCACTGTATAGGCAAAACCAGTTGCGCCCATTTTTGGAATGGAAGGCCCGCCGGTGGCCATGACAAGCTTATTGGATGTGAACAATCCATAAGTGGTATCAACACAAAATTGATCAGCCTTGCTGATGGTATTAATCCCGTGACTGGTGCGCACATCCACATGCGCTGCGCGACATTCATTAAGCAACATGGCAACGACAGCGCGTGCAGAGCCATCGCAAAATAACTGGCCAAGGGTTTTCTCGTGATAGGCAATGCGGTGTTTATCCATCAATGTAATAAAATCGTGCTGCGTGTAGCGGCTAAGCGATGATTTGATAAAATGTGGGTTGGCAGAAATAAACCGCTCCGGCACACAGCCGAGATTGGTGAAATTGCAGCGGCCACCACCAGAAATCAGGATTTTACTGCCAACTTTTTCAGCGTGATCGAGCAACAGAATATTTTTGCCGCGTCCGCCAGCCGTTAGCGCACACATCAATCCGGCAGCGCCGGCACCGATGATAATCGCATCATAGTCAGTGCGCATCAGTTCACCCAATCGAGGCCGATGTCCTGATAGATGCTGCGGTCTTCAGTCCAGTTTTCCTTGACCTTAACGTGCAAGAACAAATGCACCTTGTGGCCGAAAGCGGTTTCCATATCCGTGCGGGCGGCAGCACCGATGGATTTGATTTGCGCGCCTTTGGCACCCAGCACAATGCCCTTCTGGCTATCACGCTCGACATAAATAATTTGGTTGATCATCGCTGAACCATCGCGACGCTGTTCCCATTTTTCGGTTTCAATGGTCGCTGCATAGGGCAGTTCCTGATGCAGTTGCAGATAGAGTTTCTCGCGGGTTATTTCAGCGGCCATCATGCGCATGGAAACATCGGAAAGCTGGTCTTCCGGAAAATGCCATGGTGCAGCGGGCATGTGCTTGATCAGCTCTATTTTAAAATCATAAACACCAAGTCCGGTTTCAGCCGAGATCATCCAGATATTTTCGAAGCTAGCCATCGAACCAAGCTTATCTGCCAGCAGCAACAACTTTTCTTTAACACAAATATCAACCTTGTTGAGCACCAGCAGCTTTTTGCCTTTATGGGTTTTCAGGCCCTCTACAATGTGCAGCACCTCATCTGCCATGCCGCGCTTGGCATCGACCACAAGGGCTATAATATCCGCATCGTCCGTGCCGCCCCAGGCGGCTTTAACCATCGCCCGACCAAGCCGGTTTGACGGTGCAAATATGCCTGGCGTATCAACCAGCAACAATTGCGTTTCGCCCTCAACAGCTATGCCCATCAACCGTGCGCGCGTGGTTTGCACCTTTGGGCTGACAATCGCGACCTTGCTGCCCACCAGCGCGTTGGTGAGGGTTGATTTGCCAGCATTCGGTGCGCCGATAATCGCGACCACACCGCAGTGTTTTTCAGGTGTCATGTGCTGAGCCTTGCAAGTAATTGAATGGCAGCTTTTTTCTGCGCCTCTTGTTTGTTGGTGCCACTGGCAAGCTCTGGCGGATACCCCCGCACACTCACTTCAATGTCAAAAACCGGTGAATGGTCTGGGCCCAACTGGCCCACCACTGTGTAGGTGGGCAGCGGTAAACCGCGCCCTTGTGCCCACTCTTGCAACGCTGATTTAGCATCTTTGGGCACCATCTCGGCAACGTCCATCAGCGGCGCCCAATATTTTTTGATGAAGTTGCTGGCCACATCCATGCCGCCATCAAGATAAAGTGCGCCAATTAGAGCCTCACACACATCGCCAAGGGTTCCGTCGCTTTCATGCACTTTTGCAGCCTGTGCCGTCCGCTCCATGCGAATATACCGCTCCACACCAATAGCGCGTGCCACAGTTGCACAGCTTTCGCGGCGGACAAGCTCAGCCAAGCGGCGGGCCATTTTGCCTTCGCCTTCATCAGGATAATGCCGATACAAAAAATCAGCGACCACAACGCCAAGCACACGATCACCTAAAAATTCCATCCGCTCGTAATTGGTGTTGATGCCTGATTGATTGAGGCTCGTGTGGGTAACTGCTGCGATAAGCAATGCGGGATTAATAAATGTATGCCCGAGCTCCGTGCTGGCCCAGCCTCGAATATCAAGCGTCGCAGCACTCATCGAATGCGCGTGAACAGCCGTTGCCAGCGTGCTGCTTGAAACCATGATATGGGATTCCACCAGCTTGATGAACCGTCTGTTGAAAAGAAGCGCACCTCGGCCCGGCCAACAAGGTTTTCTTCAGGTATATAGCCAACACCACCTTCTGCCTGCGCAACACGACTGTCGCTCGAATCATCGCGGTTGTCGCCCTCGGCAAAATAATGTTTGTCTGGCACTACAAAAACTCGCGTGTTATCCAGTTCACCTTGTGAATTCTGATCAATCACTGTGTATGTGGCACCGCCAAGCTCGGCTGGCATAGTTTCACGATATTGCGGCAAATGGCATTCAACTTTGCCGACTTTAACCTGTACCTGATACTGTGAATATTTGTTACAATTGGAATTCTCGCTTACCGGTAAAACAAAATCCGTCGTCCGCTCTTTTTTTACCATCAGATCGTTGATGTAGAGCACACCGTCTTTCATCTGAATATGGTCACCGGGCAGACCAACCAAGCGTTTGATGTAATCCATATGATCGTCAGCAGGCCATTTGAACACAATAACATCACCACGTTTGGGTTGATGCTGGAATATCCGACCGTCAAAAATCGGTAAACCGAAGGGCAGCGAATAGCGGCTAAAGCCGTAGGCATATTTCGACACAAACAAATAATCGCCAACCAGCAAATTGCCAACCATGGAGGCCGAGGGGATGTTGAACGGCGTAAACAAAAAACTCCGCATTGCCACAGCGATCGTGATTGCCCAGACGAGGGACTTTATGGTTTCACTGAGCGATTCTTCCTGTTTGGGTGCCGTCATAGCGACAGGAGTCGTTTGAAGTGGGGCTGTAGTATCAGTCATGTAAATAAGCTCTTGTTTTTAAAAGTTTGATATTGCACTAGCCCGCCCGCGCTATGTGCTGTCAAGCCTGAGGCCGTAAATTGAAGCTATCTGGTGTTATTTCGGCGATATTTTGAGCTGTTATCAGCACAATAGCCTGTGCCCATGGATGGTCATCCGTTAAAGTCAGGTTAATGTGCGCCTTCATGCCTGCAGGGGTAATACGGTTCAGTTGTACAGCTGCGCCGCCAGACAACTGCAAGGTTGGTTGGCCACTTGGCAGGTTTGTCACCACCATATCGCGCCAGTACACGCCGTGCCGGAGGCCTGTGCCAAGCGCTTTGGCACAAGCCTCCTTTGCCGCAAAACGTTTGGCAAAGGTCGCGGTGCGGGTTAGCGGGCGACGCTCGGCACGCGCAATTTCTGTCTCGGCGAAAATGCGTTTGATGAAACGGTAGCCGAAGCGGTCCAGCGAATTCTGAATGCGCTCGATGTTGCAAAGATCATTGCCCAAGCCCAGAACAATCATGCATCAGGCCCTGTCGATTGTAGCGCGCATGTGCCGGATTGCCTCTGCAAGGCCAACGAAAACGGCTTCACCTATGATGAAGTGTCCGATATTCAATTCCTGCACTTCAGGTATGCGCGCAATAGCCGCGACATTATCAAATGTCAGCCCGTGACCCATATGCACTTCGAGACCCAGTGAGCGCGCATGACGTGCCCCTGCTTCCAGCCGCTGCCATTCAGCCGCTTGTGCGTCCCCATCAAGATTGGAATAACGGCCCGTGTGCAACTCAACAATATCAACCCCCAGTCGTGCGGAGGCTTCAATTTGTGCTATGCTAGGCTCTATAAAGAGTGATACGCGAATATGATTATCACGCAGCCTAGTCACGATGGGTTGCAGATGGTTGTGGCCACCCAGCGCGTCAAGTCCACCCTCTGTGGTGCGCTCTTCCCGCCGCTCCGGCACAATGCAGGCAGCATTGGGTTTGTGGCGAAGCGCTATCGACAGCATCTCCTCTGTTGCCGCCATTTCAAGATTGATAGGCAGCGACACCTTGGCACTCAAACGCTGTAAATCAGCATCCGTAATATGTCGGCGGTCTTCGCGCAAATGCACAGTAAGGCCGTCCGCACCAGCACTGGCAGCAACTTCAGCCGCTCGCAGTGGGTCGGGATGCAAGCCGCCACGCGCATTGCGAATGGTTGCCACATGGTCAATATTCACACCCAACCGTATTGGCGACTTCATGACACTCTTCCTGTTGAAATGGGTATTTTCGCCTGCTGGCGTTGCAGCCAGCGCTTGCGCAAGCGCTCGGCGCGCTGTTTGTGCGCCAACTCAACCAGCCGCTTCACCATCACATAGGTGATCGGCATGGTGATAAGTATAAGTGTAGCAGCACCAACAAAATATGATGCCCCAAATCTTTCGAGCACCATAACCGGGTGCTGCAGAAAATCCATAATGCCAATATTGGCCTGCTGTTCAAGCACAACACGGTGTTTGTGGGACTTCCCCCAAAGCAATTCGCCAAGCCCGATCGTCATTGGCCCCAGCAAAAACAGGTAGAGCGCGAAATTACCAAAAACAAATGCGACCAGCGCCGATGCAATCACATTGCAGCGAATCACCCAGGCAACCGCTATGGCCATCACCTCGTGAAGGCCAAGCGGCATAAACGACATGCCAACACCCACTGCCGCCCCCAGTGAAATATTATGCACCGTGCCTGGCAGGCGAAACAGCCGCAGCCGATAATATTTAAGCGTGCGCAACACACCTTGTTGTGGCCAAATATAGTTTTGCAATCGCGCGAGCCACGTTTGCGGTTCTCGCCTTTTAAAATGCGTCACGCTTTCAAACCTCTACTGCCCGGCTTGATGGCCGGTATGGCTGCAAGCGAGGCTGGAATTTCATCTTTTGCGTAAGCTTCGACCTGCAATCGGATCAATGCATACAGCGTCACACCAAGGTCGGCACTGCCATTGGAGCGGTCCACCAGACAGGCCGCTGCCGCCACGTGACCACCAGCCGTGGTTATGCATTCAATACATTCTCGGCTTGAAAGGCCAGTGGTAACCACATCTTCCATCATCAACACCTCGGTACCGGGCGGTATTTCAAAACCCCGACGCAATACGAACCGACCATCCACACGTTCTGTGAAAATTGCATGACAGCCGAGCACGCGGGCCATTTCATAACCAACCACCACACCACCCATGGCTGGCGAGATCACTAACGAAATTTTTCGTTTCAAGGCGTCTGGCAGGGCTGCCACCAGTGCAACACACAGTTGATTGGCAAGCACAGGGTTTTGCAACACGCGCGCACACTGCAGGTATTGGCTAGAATGCAAACCTGATGATAAAATAAAATGCCCTTCAAGCAACGCACCGCTGTTGCGAAACACATCCAGAACGGCTGTTTTATCCATATTTAAACTCTTTCCCGGCGATCACGCTCAGCACTGCTAACCACGTTTGCTGCTTTGAGTGCTGCAAGAATATTTGTCAAATGCGTTAGATCGTTGACCTCAATATCCATAATATTGGTATGAAACTGGCCATCGCGCTGGCTAAGGGTGAAATTTGCAATATTGGCATCGTGACGTGCCAGAATTGTAGCAACCGCGGCAAGCGACCCCGGTTCATTGCTGAGCACAACCACAATACGGGCATTGTAAAGCGATGGTCTTTTATCGTCCGTCACCCAAGCCACATCCACCCAAGGCTCGGCCAGATGGTCATATTTTTCAAGCGTTGTACAATCTATGGCATGCACATCAAAGCCTTGTCCGGTGATTTTGACAGCGACAATTCGGTCGCCAGCAACGGGCCTGCAACAATCGGCTAAATGCACAGACACGCCGGGCGTCAGGCCTTTCAGTGTCAGGGGTTCGCTGGCAGAATGAACTGTTGTGTTGGCTGTTCTTGATTTTATTTTTTTTCCTGCCCCACCCGGTAAAATAGCATCCATGACAATGCTGTCTTCAATATCATGGCGCACGAGCGCTGCATGAAGACTGGCAAGATCAGGTAATTTCAACCGCACGAGCGCTTGGCCGATCGCCTCATCTGAAACCGGCACATCAAGCCGTGCCACAAGTTGACGTAGCAGGCGACTGCCTAGTTTTTTATATTCCTCCTGCTGACGTTCACGCATAAATCGGCGGATAGCGGAACGCGCTTTGCCGGTGACAACAAAGCTCTCCCAGCTGGCCTGCGGTACCTGGGTTTTAGAGCGCAATATTTCGACCTGGTCACCGTTTTTCAGCACCGTGCGCAGCGGCACGGCACGATTGTTTACTTTTGCTCCAACGCAAGAATTGCCAATGCGTGTGTGCACAGCGTAGGCAAAATCAAGTGGCGTCGAACCTTTTGGCAGCGGCACCAACGCACCTTTCGGTGTAAAGCAAAACACCTGATCCTGATACATTTCAAGTTTCGTGTGCTCCAAAAATTCGTCAGCCCCGTGTTGATGCTCAAGAATTTCCAGAAGGTTTTGCAGCCACGGAAATGCCTCCTGCTCCGCTTGTGAAACCCCTTGCTTATAGGTCCAGTGCGCCGCCACGCCAAACTCCGCTTGCCGGTGCATGTCTTCAGTTTTAATTTGGATTTCGATGCGCGCATTGCTGGCCGTCATCACGGCAGTGTGCAGTGACTGGTAACCATTGGGTTTGGGTGTAGACACGTAATCCTTGAAGCGGCCCGGCACGCATGGCCAGCGACCATGAATGAGCCCAAGCAACGGATAAATTTCTTTGACATCGCTTGCTATCACGCGAAAGGCCATCACATCGGACAGCTGTTCAAACACCAGGCCACGATCCTGCATTTTTTTCCATATAGAGTATGGACGTTTTTCGCGACCCGAGACATCAACTGTAAACCCGGCATCGCTCAACAGTGTGTGGATATCAGCCACCACTTTTGTCACCACATCGCCGTTGTGCTGGCGCAGCGCCTGAATTTCAGCGCTAATACTTGCGTAAGCGTTCGGACTAAGTTCTCGAAAGGCAATATCGATCAGCTCATCCTTTATGGCATTCATCCCTATGCGTTCAGCAAGCGGTGCATAAATATCCATTGTTTCCTTGGCAATGCGTTGACGCTTTTGCTGGTTTTTGATGAAGTGCAATGTACGCATATTGTGCAGCCTGTCGGCCAGTTTCACCAGCAACACGCGTATATCTGCCGACATGGCGAGCAGGAATTTACGGAAGTTTTCGGCAGCGCGTTCTGATTCTGTCTGTATCTCGATGCGCGACAGTTTGGTAACGCCGTCCACCAAGGTGGCGATATGCTCGCCAAACAGTCGATAAATATCCTCATAACTGGCCACTGTATCTTCAATCGTGTCGTGAAGAATACCAGTCACAATGGTTTCTGTATCCAGTTTCAAATCCGTGAGAATGCCGGCCACTTCAATCGGGTGAGAGAAATAAGGGTCACCAGAGGCACGCAGCTGGTTGCCGTGCGCCATCATTGAAAACACATAAGCGCGGTTCAGCAAATCCTCGTCAGCATCAGGATCGTAGGCACGGACTTGTTCCACCAATTCATATTGTCTCAGCATATTAACAAGATCGGCATACTGAACGGATTACACAAGAGAAAACCCCGCTTGCGGCGGGGTTTTTTTCTGGTTTCATAGAATATAGCCTAATAACTGACTATTCTTCACTGTCATCGTCATCCACCACAGGGCGTGGCGGCGCCGCTGCCGCCAGACGCATGGCTTCCGCAGAGGCGGCCAAAGACATATCCTCGCCCACTTCTTCTTCGCTGCTATCGATAATACGCTGATTACTTTGGATGATGGCTTCGCGCAAAAAATCTGGTGAAATGGTGCGTTCGGCGATTTCACGCAATGCAAGGACAGCGTTCTTGTCATTATCACGCTCCAAAGTCATCGGTGCACCCGACGCCAGCTGACGCGCACGCTGGCCAGCGAACAAAACAAGATCAAATTGGTTCTGAACGACTTGAATGCAATCTTCAACGGTAACACGTGCCATTGTTAATCCTTAACAGGCTAAATTTTAATAAGAAATTTTTTATACTGATATACACGAGCCGAGTCAAAGTTTCAATCAACATGTGAATTTTGAAACGAGTCGCGATTAAGGTTTTTGAGTGTTAAAATGCCACTGGCAATTTGCCTAAAAATTAGGCATGCTTAACAATGAGTTTAAAAATCGGATCTGTAACTATTGCTGAACCTGTGATTCTGGCACCGATGACAGGTGTGTCAGATTTGCCGTTCCGGCGACTGGTCAAGCGGTTTGGTGCCGGGCTCACTGTGTCTGAAATGATTGCGTCTGAAGCGATGATCCGTGAAACCCGGCAGTCGCTGCTGAAAGCCGCGTGGTCGCCTGAAGAGCAGCCGGTTTCTCTGCAACTGGCAGGCTGCGAGCCAGCGCGCATGGGGGAAGCCGCAAAACTCAATGCTGATATGGGTGCCGCGATTATTGATATTAACATGGGGTGTCCGGTCAAGAAGGTCGTGAACGGCCATGCCGGTTCGGCGTTAATGCGCGATTTAAAAACTGCAGCGGCACTCATCGAGTGGACAGTGAAAGCGGTTAACATTCCGGTGACACTAAAAATGCGCATGGGCTGGGACCATGCCAGCCTCAATGCCCCGGAGCTTGCCCACATTGCTGAAGACCTCGGTGTTAAGATGATTACAGTGCATGGCCGCACGCGGAACCAACTCTATTCCGGCAGTGCGGACTGGGCCTTTATTGCCCACGTGAAAAACGCCGTACGGATACCGGTGATTGTCAATGGCGACATCAACACACTTGAAGATGTGCGCACAGCACTTGATCAATCTGGTGCGGATGGTGTGATGATCGGCCGTGGCAGTTACGGCAAACCGTGGTTTCCGGGGCAGGTGATTAACTATCTGAAAACCGGTGCGCGCACAGCGGACCCAACCCTTGTACAGCAATACAATCTGGTTCGTGAACACTACGACATGATGATAGATCACTATGGTGCCGGCGTTGGAGTCAACATGGCGCGAAAACACATAGGCTGGTACACTAAAGGATTAAAGGGTTCAGCGGAATTCAGAAATGCCGTAAATCAGGTGGGTAATCCGCTCAAGGTGAAATCCATGCTGGCGGCTTTCTATGAATCTCAACTGGAAATGGAAGCTGCATGAACGATTGTGCATGTGAGGCTATGATTGATACACCAAACCCGAATGATATTTTGCAGACACTGGCTCAACCCGTTTTATGCATCGATAAAGAAACCATAATTCTGCAAACCAATACGGCGGCCCAGATGCTGTTGAACAGTAGCGATACAGCGCTGCACGGTAAAAAACTGTCTGACCTGCTGCTGCATGACAGTCCGCTGCTGGCGCTTGTATGGGATGCCTCTGCGGCACAATCATCTTATGCTGCCCATGCCATTGAGCTCAGTTTCAACCCGCTGCACCACCATAACCATAGCCTGCAAAATCAACTCTACGATGTACAGGTTTTACCAATGGCCGATTATAATGGCTGCATGGTCATTCACATCCAGCCGCGCAGCATCGCCCACATCATGAATAGGCAGCTTACCCATCAGGGCGCTGTGCGCGCGGTGGTCGGGGCCTCAGCTTTGCTGGCGCATGAAATTAAAAACCCGCTCTCTGGCATTCGTGGGGCCGCCCAGCTGCTGGAACCGGAGCTCGAGCCCAACAATCGCGATCTAACCCGTATGATTTGCAAAGAGGTGGACCGGATTGCTGCCCTGGTAGACCGGATGGAGACATTCACCGATACCAGGCCGACACAAAGAAAACCGGAAAATATTCACGAGATTTTATCACACGTGTTGCAACTGGCGCGCTCTGGCTTTGCTAAAAATGTACGCCTGATAGAGCGCTACGATCCATCACTCCCACTGGTGCTTGTCAACCACGATGCCCTTGTGCAGGTGTTTTTGAATCTGGTCAAAAATGCCATGGAGGCCGTTCAAGATCAATCCGGTGAAATTATGTTTACAACGGCTTTCCGCCACGGTGTGCGCATGACATCTCCCGGTAGCAAAAAACCCATGTCGCTGCCTATAGAAATTTGCATTATTGACAATGGGGCTGGTGTGCAGGGTGATATTCAAGATTTTATGTTTGAGCCGTTTGTGACATCGAAAACCAATGGCAGTGGTCTTGGTTTGGCGCTTGCGGCAAAAATTATCGGCGATCATGGCGGCGTGATCGACCACAGCCGTGATGATCGCCACACGGTAATGCGCGTTTTATTACCAGCACAGCAGGCCTGACATGGCAGGGGAAACCATACTGGTTGCCGATGATGATCAGACCATTCGCTTGGTCATTCGCCAGGCACTTGTGCGCGCAGGCTATGAGGTGAAGGTAACCGACACAGTTGCCGGTTTGTGGCAATGGATTGATGACGGGTATGGTGATGCTGTCATCACAGATGTGATGCTGCCGGACAGCGATGGCCTTGAGCTGTTGCCGCGCATCAAGGTCCGACGCCCTCAACTGCCCGTGATTGTTATCAGTGCGCAAAACACGCTGGCGACCGCTGTGCGCGCCACAGAACGAGGGGCATATGAATATCTGCCAAAGCCATTTGATCTGAATGAACTTGTCGCGGTGGTTGGCAGTGCTGTGGCAAAGTCAGACACAACATGCTTGCCAAAATTTTCAAATGCAGACGATACGGATGCCATGCCAATGATTGGTCGCTCACCGGCGATGCAGGATGTCTACAGGATTATGGCGCGGGTGATCCCAACAGATTTGACCGTGCTCATTCTAGGTGAATCCGGTACTGGCAAAGAGCTTGTTGCGCAGGCGCTGCACATGCTTGGCAGCCGAAAGCACAATCCGTTTGTGGCCGTCAACATGGCCGCAATCCCCCGCGAGCTGATCGAATCTGAATTGTTTGGCCATGAGAAGGGTGCCTTTACCGGCGCATCAAAGCGCACTGCCGGCAAATTCGAGCAAGCGCAGGGCGGCACGCTGTTTCTTGATGAAATTGGCGACATGCCGCTTGATGCGCAAACCCGGTTGCTGCGGGTTCTGCAGGAAGGTGAGTATAGTTCGGTCGGTGGACGAACCTTGCGGCGCACCGACGTGCGCATTATTTCGGCAACCAATCGCGATCCCAAAAAACTTATTGAAGCAGGACGCTTCCGCGAGGATTTATTTTACCGGCTGAATGTTGTGCCCGTGCGGCTGCCACCGCTGCGCGCACGAACGGAAGATATAGCTGATCTGGCAAGACACTTTTTATCACAGGCAGTCAAAAGCGGTTTGCCTGAAAAAAGCCTTAACGCGGCTGCTGTCGAATGGATGCGGCATTATACATGGCCAGGCAATGTGCGTGAGCTTGAAAATTTGATGCGCCGTCTAGCCGCGTTGGCACGGGAAGATGTGATCAGCTCGGCAACCATTGAAATGGAATTGCGTGACGCTGATAATGACAAGCCGCTGGCGGAAAAAAAGTCTTATAGTTTGGCCGACTCTATAGAACAGCACCTTGCCCGCTACTTCGCCGCATTTGGCAAGGATATACCGCCGGATGGGCTTTATCACCGTATCTTGATCGAAGTCGAGAGGCCATTGCTGATGCTTGCATTGTCCGCCTGCCGTGGCAACCAATTAAAAGCGGCAAAGCTCTTGGGGCTTAATCGCAATACGCTTCGCAAAAAACTGAATGATCTCAAGATCGAAGCCGGGTATCTCAGGCGTGGCACTTAAATCGGTTTTCCAATAAACATCACTTTTTTCTATGTGCTTTCAATGCACCACTGTATTCACAGCGCCACAGTTATAGGTTAAGCTGAGCTAATTATGGCACAGAAGAAAATTATTAACGATTCAGCGGTTTTAAACAAGCGCAGTCTTTTGCGTCAATGGCGGTCTAGTCGGCGGCGTTTTTCAAGATGGACGCTGCGATCAAATCTTTGGCCAAGGCTTGAAATTAGCTTATCTGTTTTGCTCTTGATCACAGCTGTTATCAGCTATGCCTTGCTTTCGCGACAGGCTGGTTCTGTGTTGCCAAAAACTGGCAGCAGACTGACATGGCTTGTTGTTATCAATGCCATTTTGTTGCTCGCTATGGCTGTTCTGGTTGGCAGACGGTTGTTGCAGATGGTTGCCAACCGAAAGCGCGGTATTGCCGGCTCACGCTTGCATGTGCGGATGATGCAAATATTTTCGCTACTGGCCATTGTGCCGACAGTGCTGGTCGCCATTTATGCGTCATTGTTGTTTCAGTTTGGTTTTTCATTTTGGTTTAGCGATAATATTCGCAATATTCTGAGCCATGCTGATGAAGTGGCGCGCGCCTATGTTGATGAGAACCGCCAGCGTATTTCAGGCGACATTCTGGGTATGCGTCAGGAACTTTCCAACTCCCTTTTTTTTGCTGGCACGCCGGTATTCCAGCAAAGACTGGAGCAGGAGGTGCGCCGACGCAATCTTGATGAAGCCGTTATTTTCAAACGTAATGCGAATGGCCCGTTTCTGGATATTGTGGCAACAGTGAGTGGTCGTTATGGTATGCTACAGCCACGCTTGCAGGCAGATGATGTTGATAATGCCGCGCGCGGTGACATCATTGTGCGGTCCGGCGAACATGATGAAAAAGATAATCTTATACAAGCGCTCACGCGCTTTGATAAAGATCAGCCTTATTTTCTGTATGTCAACCGCCAGGCTTCAGCTGAAGTGGTGCGCCAGGTTGTTCAGGCCAAAAATGCGCTGGCTGAGTACCAGCAAATCAACGAGCGGCGGACTCGGTTGCAGGATCGGTTTTTAGGCTTGCTGGCAATCCTGTCCGCCATTGTTTTGCTAGCGGCTATATTAGCGGCACTTTACTCGGCTGATCGGCTGGTTGCGCCCATTGGTCGGCTTGTGCGCGCGGCGAGCAAGGTGGGTCGGGGTGATTTGACCGCGCGCGTGCCCGTGCGTGGCAGTAACGATGAGTTTGGCACGCTGGCCAAAACCTTCAATCGCATGACCAGTCAGCTGCAGGGCCAGACCAGTGCCCTGCTGGCGGCCAACGAGCAGCTGGACTCCAGACGCCGCTTTACCGAGGCGGTTTTATCCGGTGTGTCGGCGGGTGTGCTTGGTATTTCAGAAACTGGCCACATCACTTTGTCAAATCGTTCGGCCATAGAACTTCTGGAGCTGCCAGCAGAACTTTTGGAAGGTCAGGCACTGCGCGATGTTATCCCTGCCATGCAGCCCTTGTTTGCCATGGCTTGTCATGCAGAAACTGGCGACGCCAATGGTCAGGTTCAGAATGGCGACAAAACATTGCTGGTTAAAATCACATCCGAGGCAGAAGACAGCGTGCATACCGATAGCACTGGGCGCGGTTATGTCATGACATTTGACGATGTCACCGAAGCGCTGGCCGATCAAAGGCGTGCAGCATGGGCTGACGTTGCCCGGCGCATTGCGCATGAAATCAAAAATCCGTTAACACCCATTCAACTTTCAGCCGAAAGATTGCGGCGAAAATACCTTAAGGAAATCACCAGCGATCCGGATGTTTTCATAGCCTGCACCGACACGATTGTAAGGCAGGTGAATGATTTACGGCGCATGGTGGATGAGTTCTCGTCATTTGCTCGCATGCCTAAACCCGTTTTTAAAACAGAAATTGTACAAGATTTAATCAAGCAGGCTTTGTTTCTGCAAGAACTTGCGCATACTGAGGTTAAATTTATTGTCGATGTGCCGGACCATCCGTTGCACAGCGTATGCGACAGTCGGCAGATTGGCCAAGCATTGACAAATCTCATCAAGAACGCCCTTGAAGCTGTCCAGTCACAAATAGAAGCGTCCGACGTGGCGTATAAGCCTGTCATCACAATTTCCGCGCAAGAGATCAAGCAAGCTGATAAGATAGATATCACGATTGAAGATAATGGCATAGGCTTGCCAGCTGAAAAACGTTCTCAACTGACGGAGCCTTATGTTACAACAAGGCCTAAAGGCACCGGGCTTGGTCTCGCCATCGTTAAAAAAATTATTGAAGATCATGGCGGCACTCTGGTGCTTGGCGATGCGCCAGGCGGGCAAGGTGCCATGGTCACTTTATGTCTGCCGTGTCATTTTACAGCCGCACTTTCCATCAATAAGCCAGACGTGATAGTCTCCACAGAAAGATCGCAGGTAAGCTATGGCACTTGATATACTCATTGTAGATGACGAGCAGGATATTCGCGAACTGATCGCTGGTATATTGAGCGATGAAGGCTACGAATGCCGTCAGGCTGCCAATAGCGAGGCGACTCTGTTGCAATTGAGCGAACGCCGTCCATCGTTGATCATTCTTGATATATGGCTGCGCGATTCAAAATTGGATGGCCTGGAGTTGCTTGATGTGATTTCAGAGCGCTACCCTGATTTGCCGGTGGTTATTATCTCAGGGCATGGCACAGTTGAAACCGCAGTCGCCGCCATCAAGCGCGGCGCCTATGATTTTATTGAAAAACCATTTCAGGCCGATCACTTATTGCTTGTCATGAAGCGCGCCACAGAAACCGAGCGGCTGCGACGCGACAATGAGCAGCTGCGCGGACGCTCAGATCTGGAACTGGAATTCACTGGACAATCATCCGCGATTGCATTGGTGCGCTCGGCGCTGAGAAAGGTGGCGGCAACCGGCAGTCGTGTGCTGATCACTGGCCCAGCGGGTTCAGGCAAGGAAGTGGCTGCGCGCTTGCTCCATGCCTGGTCCACACGTGCCGATGGGCCGTTTGTTGTTGTATCGGCAGCCAGCATGACCCCTGAACGCGTTGAAACGGAACTTTTCGGGTCAGAAAAAGATGGTGTGGTTGTCAAGACAGGGTTGCTTGAACAAGCTCACGGCGGCACTCTGTTTCTCGATGAAGTGTCAGACATGCCGCTGACCACACAAGGCAAGATTTTGCGTGTGATGACCGAGCAAATTTTTCACCGGGTTGATGGTGTGAGAGCTGTGCGGGTGGATGCCCGTGTGGTGACGGCGACATCGCGCGATCTCAGGAACGAAATTGACATGCGCAGGTTTCGAGAGGATCTTTACTACAGGCTGAATGTCGTTCCTATCCGCGTGCCATCGCTGGTTGAACGGCGTGAAGATATCGGCGCGTTGACAGATCATTTTTTAAAACGCCTTGCGGTTGGTCGCGGCAGGCGGCCCCTGCATATCAGTGAGGAGGCCATGGCAGTGCTCGAATCGTATGAATGGCCCGGCAATGTCCGCCAGCTCCGGAATATCATAGAACGCATGGTGATTATGGCGCCGGACGACGAAGCCCCTGAAATTAACCTGGGCAATTTGCCACAAGAACTCAGTGCACCGCCCGCTCGGATGTTTGGTGAAGGAGCCACAGCCGTTATGTCAGTGCCCCTGCGAGAGGCCAGAGAGGCATTTGAACGGGAGTATTTGCGTGTGCAGATTCGCCGATTTTCCGGCAACATTTCCAGGACAGCCGGTTTTATTGGTATGGAAAGGTCAGCTTTGCACCGAAAAATGCGCTCTCTCGGATTAACCGATGGTGATCGTGATATCGAATCAGACGACATTAATATTCATTAATAATACGTTAATATGTGACTCACTAATAACTCCAGACTGTAATTACAAAGTCAACTATTGTTACAGTATTGCATCGTCTTGCTTTTTTTGGCATAGTGAAGCAAATCAATAACTTATTACGGGGTTTAATTTGTAATAAATATAATTCTACGTTTGCTCACACGAACAATGCTCTCACATTTTTTCTCTAGGATGGTAAAATGGCCGAAAAGTCCAATAATCTTCAGGATTTATTTCTTAACAGTGTTCGAAAGTCCCGCACGCCGGTGACAATGTTTTTGGTGAACGGCGTTAAACTGCAAGGCGTCGTTACTTGGTTTGATAATTTTTGCGTTTTGCTCAGACGGGATGGTCATTCCCAGCTAGTCTATAAACATGCCATATCGACGGTTATGCCTGCAGCACCACTCTCTTTGTTTGAGCAAGAAACAGTTGAATAATTCATACTGTGATACAGTCGTTTGAATAAGCCTGAGGATTATCCAGAGCGCTCGCGATCTCGCAAGAGTTCGGCACTCGGCTGGCTGGATAGCGATCAATCTCACAACAGCACGGTTATTGCTGCCCAGAAAGCCGTAGTGTTGCACGTCCATAAAGCCCAGCGCGCAGATGCAGGGTCACGTCACCCGACAGCGAGCTTGCAAGAGGCCGTCAACCTGACAGCGGCGATCAACCTTGATATTGTCGCGGCCCAAACGCTTTTATTACGGCGCATGATACCAGGCACCTTGCTCGGTTCGGGCCAGGTGAAATCTGTGGCTGGCCTGATCGAAAAGCAGGGTGCCACACTTGTAATGATTAACGGCGCGGTGTCGCCCATTCAGCAGCGCAATCTGGAGAAAGCCTGGAACGTCAAGGTTATTGATCGCATTGGCCTTATTCTGGAAATCTTTGGTGATCGGGCGCAAAGCCGCGAGGGTGTTTTGCAGGTCGAACTTGCTCATCTCAGCTATCAGCAAAGTCGGCTGGTGCGCTCATGGACTCACCTTGAGCGGCAACGTGGTGGTTTTGGATTTCTTGGTGGACCTGGTGAAACGCAGATTGAAACGGACCGACGGCTAATCAGGGACCGTATCGCCCGCTTGAAATCCGAGCTTGCTGATGTTGAGCGCACGCGGCTGCTGCACCGCCAGCAGCGCAAAAAACGCAACGAACCAATTGTGGCCCTTGTCGGCTATACCAACGCCGGTAAATCGACCTTGTTTAATCGACTGTCGGGGGCGGATGTGATGGCAGAAGATTTGCTGTTTGCAACGCTCGACCCGACCATGCGGGGTGTCGATCTGGATAAGACCACTCATATCATTATTTCAGATACGGTCGGCTTTATTTCTGAGCTGCCAGCGCAACTGGTGGCGGCATTCAAGGCAACGCTCGAAGAGGTGCGCTCGGCAGATATTCTCTTGCATGTGCGCGATGCCGCCCACCCTGACACGGAAGCGCAGCGGCTGGATGTTATCGGCATCCTCAAAGACATTGGTATTGATACGGAAACATCCGCCGGACCACCGATCATCGAGGTGCTCAACAAGTTTGATTTACTCGATGTGGAGGCGCAGCAGACATTGCTGGCGCAGTCCAAACGCAAGGGCGACAGCGTTGCCCTATCGGCAATTACCGGCGAAGGCATCGATGGTTTAATGCAATGCCTGATGCGAAAACTTGATGAAAGCAACCAGCTGTATACATTCGAACTGCCGGTTGAAGATGGCAGAAAACTCGCGTGGCTGCATGCACATGGCAAGGTTGCATCGCAAACGCAAAGCGGAGAAATCTGTTCTGTAGCGGTGCGGTTGAACAGCGCCGACTGGGCACGCTTTAAAGCGCTTTGATAAAACGATCCAGCCCGCTCAAATCAATGCCTGCAACACACCTACCAGTGGCAGGTCTGCGGCAGGCATCGGGTAGCCATACATCTCGCTCGGGTATGCCCACACCAGCCGCTGGTGCTCTTTAGCGCGCGCCACGCCCTCCCATTGCCGGCAGGCAAACACCAGCATCAGCAGATGGAAACGTTCATAGCGGTGGCTGGCAAAGCCGACTGGTGCCAAACAACTGCTGAACGTTTTGATATCCAGCTCCTCCTGCAATTCCCGTATCAGCGCTTGTTCCGGCGTTTCGTCGACTTTAATCTTGCCACCGGGAAACTCCCATAAACCCGCCATGGCGCGCCCCTCAGGCCGTTGCGCCAGCAGCACACGGCCATCTGTATCGATAAGAGCCGCCGCCGCGACCATAATCATGGGAAGAACCGGCATGTCGGTACTGTTCGGTGATGTGCACTCGCTCGTCATATTAATATATCGTAAATCATTATTAACCCTTGGCTTTAAGAAAGTATCAAGTTTTGTTGCGCTAGAAGAGTGTTGTTAGCGAACTTATATCGTTGGCAATTCACGGATACCACACAGAAGGAAATCACTATGTTCAAATTACTCGCGAAAATTCGCAAAAACCAAGAAGGTGCAACAGCCATCGAGTACGCTCTGATTGCATCTGTCCTTGCCGTTGGCATTATTGCCGGCCTCGCTCCACTTAAAAACGCGTTAAACAGTAAATTTAATTCTATAGCCGTGAACGTAACTTCAGGCACATAATAAACAACTATTCTAAAAAACTATACGGCGGCCATCTTTGAGGGTCGCCGTTTTTTTTATCATTTTATATCGATGCATCTTTGCTTATTGTTTATCGGCTGTTGAACTAAGATACAAAAAAATTAAGCTTAAGGTGTCCATCTCTTTTCTTACATCAACAAATATAATGACGAACATGGCTTAGACTTTAGGGCTTCAGGTATAAAACTATATTCATCTTTATAGCCTATATAAAATATATCTTTGTTACTGGAACTTGCTAGCATGAAGAATATTGCTGTATCGACCACCGCCATGTCACCCCGCGTTACTTACCTTGATGCTTTGCGCGGCGTTGCAATAGTTATGGTCATCCTTTTCCATGAATATTTTACCTGGCCGATGCTGGTGCCGCCTGACGTCATACTCACACATATTATCAAATTTAAAATAGGTAATGCAGGGGTGGAATTATTTTTCCTAATTTCAGGTTTTGTTATTTTCATGTCCTTGGAACAATCAAAAAATATTAAAGATTTTTTGTGGAAAAGATGGCTCAGGCTTTTTCCGGCAATGCTGATCATGTCGATGGTTATATTTGTGAGTTCACCCATGTTTCCAGAGCGGCTGGCAGGCTTGCCGACGGCGAGAAACCTGCTGGCCGGGATATCATTCGTGCAACCTGAAATATGGCATGTTGTGTTTGGTGGTAATTGGCACGCATTAGAAATGCCATTCTGGACGCTTTTTATTGAAGTAAAATTTTATATTGTTGTTGGAATTGTTTATTTTACAATCAGTCCGAAAATAGCGCTGCGCGCAACGCTTGGGCTATCGATTGCGGCAAACTCTATTTATTTGATCGCGCGCCTCAATTCAGAATTCGAGCAAAGCAATGTATATGCATTGGCTGAAAATAGCGGGTTTCAATATTTTTGCTGGTTTGCCGCTGGGGCGTTTTTTTATCGGGCGACATTCGAAATAAAAAAAGCCAATGAGGTTTTTCTGCAAGCCTTGATGGTATCCGTTTTATCCGCAATCATGCTTGGTTGGTCAGAGCCTGATCTCATGCTGCCGGGTATATTGGTATCGCTTGGCTTCGCGTATGTGAATTTAAGTGAGGCCGCTCAACGTTTGATCTGTAACAGGTTTTTTCTGTTCATGGGATTTATCAGTTACCCACTCTATCTTCTGCACGAAAACATGACATTTGCTTTGGTCGTTAAAATACGCCGCTACATGCCACAGGTGCCAGCTTTAGTCGTGCCAATCATAGCCATCAGCTGCATCATTCCATTTGTTTGGCTTGTTACACAATACGCAGAGCCAATTCTGCGAAAGGATTTGATCAGGCTGCGCGAGTGGCTGTTCGCGTTGAGCGCCAATCGCTCAAAGCCAGATATGAGCCTTAATGCAGCACTTTCCGCGCCTGCCGCATCAAATCACCAACGGCCATTGGCACAAAGGCCAAACCCGCCAGAAACAACGGCTCCAGCATAGTGATCCAGTAGGATTGATTGGGCCGTGCAAAAATCATCACCATCATGGCATAGCCAAGCAGCATCCCGCTCACCCGCAGCCCGACGGCTGACGGCCAACTGAGCCAGCCAAACAAACACAGCACGGCAACTGCACCGCCTGCGGCTTGCGGTAAAAAAATAAACGGCGTAACGCCTCTCAGAATCGATATTAAAAGCGACGGTCCGCCACGACTACTCCAGCCGGGGGAATGAAGATCACTGGGCAAGGCAACGGATTGCACAGCGTTTGCATGAAGCCAATAAAGGCCAGCAAATAACAACAACGCAGCGAGCCAGCCATACACTTCACTCCAACGTTTTTCATACGCTGCAAGGCAAGCCATCATCAGCAAAAAAGGCAGGGCGGACTCTCGAATAATAACAGCCGCGAAGGCGCATAGAATTGATGGCACGAAACTATCTGGCCGCCACAGCCCCAGGGCAAGCGCCATAAACAGACCAGCCCATGAGTCATGAAACATTTTAATGACCGGAGTAGTCATAAAGTCACATGATAAAATGATTAATGCCGTGCCTGCTATCACAGCAAACAGAGTGCCAGACAAAGACCGTAGTCTGACATACCAGGACAGCACAATTGCAATCATCAGCGCGATGTAAAATCCGTTCATCACAGCCGCTGGCAAAAATGCAAACAGCCATGCCAGCGTTGGCAGGCGCACGGTATAAACCGGATGCAGCGGATAGCTGCTGAGCCGGTGTGCATGGGCCATGACATCATAATAATTGCCGCCCGCCTTAATGCCATCGATGATATGCCGGTATAGTACCGGATCTGTCATATGATCTTTATGGCTGGAATAGCTGAGCAAGGCTTGCGGAGTGGGCGGTATTGCAGTGCTGAGGGCGATCAAAACCACCAGCACAACCACTATGAAAAATGCAACAGGCGGCGACGTTTTTTCAAAGCGCGAGCTCAGTTTTACATCTCTCATAGCCTAATTTTTCGCCATCACTACCAATTTCACTCGCTGACCTTTCGGTAAAACATCATTGGTAGCCAAACCATTCAGCACCTGAAAACGTTCCAGTTGATTGTCGCTGTAGGCCATACGCTGGGCGAGGGATTGCGCCGTGTCGCCCATTTTCACAGTCACCACCTGAATGCGCCGCTCATGCATGTTCGCGGCCTCGGTGGCCGTGATCGGGCGGAAGGAATTGATCATTTGCTGCAAGCCGCTATCGACCTGCGGGGTTACAGCCGCAGGGGTTGAAATAATAAAATGATAGGCTGTGGTCGGGCTAAACCGGTAAGCGACAACGGCGACATCGACCTGACCATTCTGGGTTTGTGCGCGCACGGCAGCAATGGCTGTTTCCATGCCGTTGATTGTGGTGTGACGTGCGGCCCCCAATTGGGTGCCGGACTGCTCGGCAATTTTACGCCACGCTTGAGCAATGTCGTCATCCAGCGACTGGCCAGCAGCGAGCGGCCCGCCGACAAATTGCAGTTGTGCCCCACTGGGGCCAGTGGCAACCACAGCGGCATCGCCATTATCAAGCCGGTAGCCTTGCGGCACGGAGAAGGTGAATTTAAGCTTCTTGTGCGAAAAACTTTGACCATAAATAAAGCCCTGGTCCGCCGTATCATCAATCACCAAACCATCAATGGCGTTCAAAAACTGGTTGCGGTTGCGAGATTTTTGCGCGGCTGTGGCTGTGCCTTGTGCAATGGCTTGCGCAGCCAGCTGGCTGGCTTTGGTCACCCGGTCGGCTGTCAGCGGATGAGTACGTGCCCAGCTCGGCGCCTGGCTTGCCACGCCACCGGAAAGTTTGGTGTCAAAATCTGTCTGTGCGCCCAGTGCGCGCAACATGTCTGCTGCCGCACCCGGGTCATATCCAGCGCGCGTGATATAGCGGATGCCCAACGCGTCAGCTTTATATTCCTGGCCGCGTGAATAGCTGAGTGTTTCCATCTGAGCGGCTTGGCCTAGCAATCCGGCAACCAGGTTCGATCCGGTGACGGCACCCAACACACCCGCCAAAACGCCCTCAAGCTGGGAACGGGTTTCGCGCTTGGCTGTATGGCGGTCCGTAACATGGCCGGTTTCGTGGCCAAGCACCGAGGCAAGTTCCGCCTCATCGTTCATCAAAGCCAGCAACTGACGTGTGATGTAGATATAGCCTCCGGGCAAAGCAAAGGCATTGAGCACGCGCGAATTTAGTAGTGTATAAGTGAAAGGTTCCTTCGCCAGCTCTGAATTCAGTGCCATGCGACCGCCCACCTGCGCCACATAGCCAGCCACATTGTCGTCCGGATAGGCACCGCCGTATTCCGCTAGAATTTTGGGATGCTCTTGCTGGCCGATCTGCTTTTCCTGAGCGTTAGACACAAACGGCGTGAAATCTCGCTTGCCGTCTGCCGGAGAGGCTATCGCTGCCGCAAAAGTCGCCGTCATCAAACCTGTTGCCAAAGCCAAATGCAATGCCTGTCGTCTCATGCCATTATCCTTTTGTTGCCAGTGTTAACCAAATCACATAAACCCTAATGCTTGGTTTTATGCAAGTGTGTTGACCACGCTTCATGATTCCGCCAATAGGCACTATCAATGGCCCCGTAGCTCAGCCGGATAGAGCGACGGTTTCCTAAACCGTAGGCCGCAGGTTCGAGACCTGCCGGGGTCACCAAGGCTATGCTTGAAGTGGTCATCGCCGAATGTATGATTTTGGCTTTAATGACACGTATGTGTCAATAATGACTATAGCGCCTTAATCACAAAACTTCATGAGCCAGATGTAACGTTACCGGTGATGCCTGTAAATTTGTTCAAAATAGCCGTTTTGAGTGTTGGCAGGGAGGCCAGAATGCCCACGGCCAATATACTTGCCAGCAACACATATTCAATGGAAGTTGCGGCAGCCTCGTTGCGTACAAGAGATAACAATTTATACCGCATGCAAAACTCTTGCCTTAAAATCATAAATCCAGGTTGGGTTTACCGATTAAGATGTATGTTACACAAACATATTAAGATATTTTTAATGGCTGCTAACAAAAAGGTTAATACACCCTACTGACATGCCCCGCTGCCAAAGTCGGCAAGTTCAAGGCAACGACCGTCAACCGGGGATGGCGGCGCAAACCCCAGGATGTGGGAAAGCGTCGGCGCTATATCGATGGTTTTGACCGGCAGTGGCCGTTCCTGTGCAGGCGCATCAGGCCACCAGAAAATAATGGGCACACGCCTGTCGTAGTTATAGGGTGTTCCGTGGCCAGCAATAGTATCACCAGGCTTGGTTGGAATGCCAAGGTAAGTGAACGGCTGGAACGCGACGAATATATCCCCAGCTCGCGTGGGGTCCGCATTGACAGCAAAACGTTGCAGGATGGTCATTTCATCCGCCGGCAAGCCGGCTGGCGGTGTGTTGGCCTGGGCTTGCTCGCGGGAAAACACCTGAGCCACACTTGGCTCGGCTGCAATCAGTTGCAATGCTTTGGCAAGCACAGCTTGGCGCCGCGTGCCCGTGTCCGCTTTGCCCTTTTCATCAACGATATGGAGTTGCTGCACGTCTTTGCCACCGTCAGCGGCAGTGATCGGATCGTAAAAGGGTAATTTTAATGCAGTGCGGAGTTTTTCATTAAGGTCACCAAGAAAATTGCCAGGGCTGTAGCGAACAGCTGTTGGAAAACTGCGTTGCGCAGAGCGTTCTACGACATCAGCGCCGCCATGGTCGGCGCTCAGCACAATCATCACCGGCACCTTCATCGCTTTCAGCTCGGCTAAAAATATTTCAAGGTTCGCGTCGAGTCGTGTAAGCTGGTCACACATTTCAGGCCCCTGCGTGCCAAACCGGTGGCCCATATAATCTGTCGAAGATAAACCAATGGCCAGCAGATCGGTGCCCTTGCCAAGCCCGAGGCTTTTGGATTTTATCAAACTGCGCGCAGCATCAAGCGTTATGGTGTCGAGGAGTGGTGTGACGCGATAAAACGGTTTGTCATTCACGCTGTCAAACGGCGACGTGGCATCCGGCTGTGGCCCGATTGGTGGCACCTGCGACGGGAAATCGAAATTCGCCACCTTGTAGTGCGCGGCACGGGCGGCACACTGGTTGTTCACATATGCCCACGCTGGTGGCTGTTTTGCCCAGGCTTTGTGCAGGTCAGCATTAAAGCCTGCTAGCGGTGAGATTTTATCCGTTTCGCTTTCGCCCTTGGCAACGTAAGTTGTAAAGCCATAACCATCATTATACCAAAACACACCATCACCTTTGTGGCCAGCCATCATGATTGCAGCGCGGTCTTTGCCGGACACGGCATACACCCGATTGTCAGCGGATTGTTGCTTCAGCCAGTCACCGAGTGTGGAACTCAGCAGATTGTCCGGGCCACGAGGCTCGGCTTTCGGCAAGCCCGCCACCGTATAGGCAGGCGCATACGCACAATATACATCTTTACCCTGCACGCTGTCGTACCACGTGTTGGCGACAATGCCAGTGGCTGCCGGGTTTCGCCCTGTTAGCAACGTGGAATGACCGGG
This sequence comes from Sphingomonadales bacterium, assembly GCA_025362295.1. GTDB lineage: Bacteria > Pseudomonadota > Alphaproteobacteria > Sphingomonadales > Sphingomonadaceae > JANYGX01. The sequence continues at coordinate 93,696 of JANYGX010000008.1, forward strand.
GCAGGTTTCCGTGGCTGCGTGAGATTGGTAACCGTTTGAATAGACAATGCCGGTTGTGCTCAGTGTGTGCAACCCGCCGGTGAATTTGCCGCGCCACTCGTCGAACAGGTTGCTGCCGAACTGATCAACGGAGATGACGATAAGCAATTTCGGTTTGGCGGTAGCGGTTGCCGCAATTGAAGGCTTAATGAGAAACAAACCGGTTGCGATGATCAATAGAAACTGCCGCATGATGTTACCTTTTCAATCTGTTGCCAGCCCGGCCCCGGCCTTAAATTTTGACACAAGGTAAAGTTGCACAGTTTCTATTGGTTTGTACAGCCGCCTTAGGAATAAAGACGGCTGGTTAGGCACTATTGAAACTTAAATCTCACCCCGGCTTCAAATGTTTGCAAGTAAAATTCTCTTTGTGTCACCCGCGCATCGATCAGTTGCGAATAACGAAGCGGTGAGTTGTTAAGGTTCTTGGCGTTGAAATAAACGGCAAAGTCTTTGATGATATCATAACTGCTGGTCCAATCGATCTGGGTGCGGGCGCTTTGAATGGTTGCACCAAAGTCAAAGAAACTGCTGGAGACATGCGTGGCTGAAAGTCGAGCCTGAACACCGTGCGCTTCATAATACAGCGACGTGTTGTAGGTGAATTTTGATGTGCCCGGAAGTTCGCTTGATGTTGTAGCGCCGGCAAGCTGGCCTTTGGATTTTGCATAGGTGAAGTTTGCATTCACACCTATACCATCGAAGGGGGCAGGCAAGAATGCCATACGCTGGTCATAAGCCGCTTCCATACCGTAGACATTGGCCGATTGCGCATTGGCAAAGGTCACGAGATTTGCCAGTGTGCCGGACGGCAAGCCATTAAAGCCAGCAAAGGCAAACGGCACACCCAACCGGGTGACAGGCAACACATAATTATTGAACTCTTTGCCAAACAATCCCAGCGAAAAAATGCCGTGCTCTGGCAAGTAATATTCAAGTGAAACATCGAAATTATTACCCGTTGTCGGTTTAAGGTTAGGATTTCCTGTTGTCACTTTTGGCACGATATTAGCTAGACTGATCGATTGATTGGGTGTGATCTGAAAAAAACCTGGCCGTGCTATACCTGTTGAATAAGTTGCGCGGCCAATCAGTGCAGGCTGAAAGGCATAACGGGCCTGAACCGTAGGAAATATGTTCGTATAGCTGCGATTTATCGTGCTTGGGCCAAGTATACCTGTTGCAGGGTCGATGCCTGTGCCGCGATAGGTCGCTCTGGTGTTTTCAATCCGTGCACCGATGAGAAAACTCAAGTCATCAAACTTAATATCGTACTGGGCATAGCCAGCATAAATATTTTCACTATCATTGAAAGAGCCACGCACGCCGTTGTTTACACTAAGTGTCGGGGTCAATGCCCCACTGACAAATTTGTCAACGTCAAAACCATTGATCGGGTTTCCGATTTGGTAGGTCCCGTTATAAAATGTGACGGGTGCATTGTATTGAAATTGTGTCAAAGGTAAATTCAAAGCTGCGACAGCATTACCATCATACTTGAACGAAGCGAGTGCGATTGATTTATCGCGCAAACGGACTTCACCACCAAATTTAAATTTACCATCACCGTCATAAACCGGAATAGTAACGTTAAACGCACCTGACCATTCTTTGTCATTATCAAACTCAGTGCTGTTGGCAAATGTTGTCAGGCTGTATTGACTTGAATCCAAAACGCCTGCCGTATTTTGGGTATAAATTATCGCATTCGGATTTGTGCTGTTATAAGAAACCGATACAGCATTCGGATTGGTAAAAGCACTGAAATAATCGTAGGGCTTATTATACGCCGCCTTGGAAAAGGAGCCACGATAATCGACGGAAAAACTTTCAAATTTATCCTTGCCGCCAAAAGTGTAAATTGTATTGCGATGTGTTTCAACTTCGTTCCGGTTTGATTTTGTCAGACCTGAATTGTCTGATGTTGCTGTAATCAGATTATTTTGAGTGTGTCCATTAAAGTCACCAAACTGAATGGCTAGTATCTGCCGGTAAACACTTTCGCGGTAACCAGCCACACCATATCTGAAAAAATAGGCATGATCATCATTGGGTTTGTATTCAACGTCTGCACCATAGGCAAAGCGACGGCGGTTGTACTTGTAATAGCGCAAATCAACGGCATCGATGGTGCGGTCCGGGTCATCAAAGCGATAGCCTGGTTCTGCATCGTCAATGCCGCGCCGATCTTCGTTATAGGCGCCCGTTAACAATATCCGCAGCGGGTGCTTCTCCGAGAAAAAACCAGTGCCATCGCCACCAAGGCCGAATTTGTATCCGACTGTGCCTTCAGCACGAGCCCCGTAGGATTTCCGCAAATTTTGATAGCTGCCACCCAAGGTGCCTTCCACCAGATAATTGCCTTTCATGGCTTGTGCGGTACGCGGTGTCAGCTCGATCGAGCCACCCAGGCCTTCTGCCTCATGGCTCGGTAGTCCGGTTTTGGTAACGATGATCTGGTCGATCATGCCGGTTGGTATAGTATCAAACTCTACAGCACGGCCACTGCCACTGGCGGCTGTGCCGCCGGGAAACGTGTTAAGCAAAACCACGCCATCAAACGTCGCCCCGTTCAAATTTGCATCCAGACCGCGCAAATTGATGAAACGGCCTTCGCCTGTATCGGACGACAGCGACAATCCGGGAACACGTCCAAGCGCTTCTGCGGCATTGAAATCAGGATATTTGGCAATTTCTTCTGCTGACTGAATGTTCACGAGATTGGGTGCAATTTTTTGAACACTGCGGGCTTGCTCACGCGTGCGGGAGGCCGTCACAACAATCTCGTCAATCGCAGTGGGCTTGACTGCGTTTTGCGCAAACGCAACTGGCGAAGTCGTTGTCATCAGCGTAGTAAATACAGAAGCTAATGTGTATGGGATGCAACGTACCATAGTATATCTCCGTCATGTTTGATTTGGCAAAACAATTTACATCTCTTGGCAGTGAGATGTTGATGTCGTTAAAAGCCGTTAATCTGAACTCTTGATGACGGATTCATCACAGTTTTGTGACAGGCTGCCAGGCACGGTGATTATATTATACCTCTTCACATTATCGCTGCGGTGCGGCATTAGAGAGATTAATTATATGTTTTCAATAAAGGATAGCGCAGTATGACCACTATTGGCACGGACACACTCAAAACCCGCTCCACATTCAGCACGGCTGGAAAATTGTTCAGTTACTATAGTTTGAAGGCGGCAGCCGCAGCGGTTGGTGATATATCGCGCCTGCCATTTTCCATGAAAGTGTTGCTCGAAAATTTATTGCGATTTGAGGATGGTGGAAAAACTGTCTCTGTCGATGATATAAAAGCCATGGTGGCCTGGCTTGGCAAACCCAGCTCTGATCAGGAAATTCAATACCGACCAGCGCGGGTGCTAATGCAGGATTTCACCGGTGTGCCCGCTGTAGTGGACTTGGCCGCCATGCGTGATGGCATGATCAGACTTGGCGGCGATGCGACAAAAATAAACCCTCTGGTGCCGGTGGATCTGGTGATCGACCATTCGGTGATGGTGGACAATTTTGGCACCGCTGATGCGTTTGCTAAAAATGTGAAAACAGAATTCGAGCGCAATATCGAACGCTACGAGTTTCTCAAATGGGGCCAGCAGGCGATGAAGAATTTTCGCGTGGTGCCACCGGGTACGGGCATTTGCCATCAAGTGAACCTTGAATATCTGGCACAAGTCGTGTGGACATCGGAAGATGCCAATGGCGAGACTGTGGCGTATCCTGACACGCTGGTGGGCACTGACAGCCACACGACCATGGTCAATGGCCTTGGTGTGCTGGGCTGGGGCGTTGGCGGCATTGAGGCGGAGGCCGCTATGCTGGGCCAGCCGGTCTCGATGCTGATACCTGAGGTGGTTGGCTTTAAGCTCATTGGCAAGCTAAAAGAGGGCACCACAGCCACTGATCTCGTGCTTACAGTCACCAACATGCTGCGTAAAAAAGGTGTGGTTGGCAAATTTGTCGAATTCTATGGCCCAGGTGTGCTTGACCTTAGTTTGGCAGATCAAGCCACAATCGCCAATATGGCGCCGGAATATGGTGCCACGTGCGGTTTCTTCCCGATCTCGCAAGTGACGCTGGATTATTTACACCTCACTGGCCGTGATGAGTGGCGCATTGCGCTGGTTGAGACCTACGCAAAAACGCAGGGCATGTGGGCCGATGCCAACACGCCGGACCCGGTGTTCACAGACACACTGGGGCTTGATCTCGCCAGTGTCGAGCCATCGCTCGCTGGCCCGCGCCGCCCGCAAGATCGGGTGGCACTCTCGCAGGCAACATCAGCGTTTGTGCATGAACTTGATGGCTTTTATAAAAAACCGGAAGGTGTGACCAAACGCTTTGCCGTTGAGGGCAAAGCGTATACACTGGGCCATGGTGATGTTGTTTTGGCAGCCATCACCAGCTGCACCAACACATCAAACCCGGCGGTGATGATTGCTGCCGGTCTGGTTGCCAAGAAGGCCCACACCCTTGGCCTCACGCGCAAACCGTGGGTAAAATCGTCACTGGCGCCGGGCAGTCAAGTGGTGACAGATTATCTTGCCGTAGCCGGATTGCAGGAACATCTCGATGCGCTGGGGTTTAATCTGGTTGGCTATGGCTGCACCAGCTGCATCGGCAATTCAGGGCCACTGCCGGAGGCTGTCTCTAAAACCATCAACGCCAATGATCTGGTGGCGGTTGGGGTATTGTCCGGCAACCGTAACTTCGAGGGCCGCGTGTCGCCGGATATCAAAGCGAACTATCTGGCCTCACCGCCATTGGTTGTGGCCTACGCGCTCGCAGGCACAATGAAACTTGATATCACCACGGCAGCCCTTGGCATTGGCCGTGATGGACAGGCGGTGTTCCTGCGCGATATCTGGCCAAGCAACGCAGAAATTCAGCAGACCATGAACACCTGTCTCAACCGCGACATGTTTGTGAAACGCTATGCCGATGTGTTCAAGGGCGACTCCAACTGGCAGAACATTAAAATCGGCACGGGCATGACCTACAACTGGTCGTCAACCTCGACCTATGTGCAGAACCCGCCGTACTTTCAGCACATCAGCAAAACGCCGGATGCAACCAACAATATTAGCAGTGCAAACCTGCTGGCGGTGCTGCCGGATTCCATCACCACCGACCATATTTCACCGGCTGGCAACATCAAAGCTTCATCCCCGGCTGGCAAATACTTGCTCGAACGGCAAGTGAGTGCTGCAGATTTCAACGGCTACGGGTCGCGGCGCGGCAATCATGAGGTGATGATGCGCGGCACCTTTGCCAACATCCGCATCAGAAACGAGCTGGTGCCGGGCACCGAAGGTGGCATCACCAAATATCTGCCAACCGGCGAGACCATGCCGATCTATGATGCCGCGATGAAATATGAGGCTGATAACAAGGCCACAGTGATTATTGCCGGCAAGGAATATGGCACCGGTTCATCACGCGACTGGGCTGCCAAGGGCACCAATCTGCTCGGCGTGAAAGCGGTTATTGCTGAAAGCTTCGAGCGCATTCACCGCTCCAACTTGGTCGGCATGGCTGTTCTGCCACTGCAATTCAAGAATGGCATGACCCGCGCGGATTTAAAACTTGACGGTTCAGAAAGTTTTTCCATTCCCAACATGACACACCTAAAACCGCAGCAGGATTTGGATGTGATCATGACGCGCAAGTCTGGGGAGGTGGTGACTTTCACCACCCTGTGCCGCATCGACACTGGCAACGAGATCACTTATTTCTATCAGGGTGGCGTGCTGCCGTATGTGCTGAGGAACCTAGCCGCTTGATGCTTGCCTAAAAGAAAACCATTATGCCCCTTCACCTCACCAAATGCGCTGTTGGTTGCGACAGCCTTGAAGCGTTGCGCAGTGGTGAGAAGCGTTGGATTATGACACGAGAAGATGGTAAGCGCGCCTATCGCCACCGCACGCGCTATCTGCCCAAGCGCGCTTTGGAAATTGAAGACGGCGGCTCACTGTACTGGATTATCAAAAGCCAGCTGGTGGCCCGTCAGGCTGTTCTGGGCTTTGAAATGATGACAGAGGGTGCTGCCAGTTTTACGCTCATTCACTTGAACCCAGATATTATACCCTTGCTGCCACTGCCTCGTAAATTTCATCAAGGCTGGCGCTACATGGAAGCGGAAGATGCACCGGCTGATTTGGCGGACAGCGGCAAGGGAGCCGAGGCCATGCCACCGGCCTTATTGCAGGAATTGCGCGCATTGGGGCTCATGTAGCGCTGCAAATATCCTCTGATGCGCGTTGTAGCAGCGGCAATCACACCCTATGAGGTTGGTTATGCAACCAATAGAAGAGTTCTGCGTTCTTATGTTCGTCTTGGTACAAAAGCTACCGACGACACCTTGTTGTCTGGGGTAGTGATGCTTTTGTACGGTTTGATTTTGCTTGTCGGGAGCGCAGCACTGGGGCAACCTGTTGTGTCGAAGCCTGCAACTGAAACCATGCCATTTGAATCCGAGTTGCCGCCATTGACTGAGCCCCCACAAAGCCAGCCTGAGGCCGCGCCTGGTGCTTTATCCACACCACAAGCTGAACCCCAGGCTGAACTACAGGCTGATCCGGCGCTGGCACAGCCACTGGAGCCAATCGGTACCTATGACGCAACACCCCTGGCTGTCACTGCGGCGACTGTGGATCCCAAAGTGCCCAATATCCTCTACAAACTCGATCTTCAGGGTTTGAAAGAGGTTGGGCTTGAGGCGCGTTTT
>JANYGX010000015.1 GCA_025362295.1 Sphingomonadales bacterium
CCCGGTGTGGGATGGTTTGGCGCTGGCCTTCCGGCTGCTGGGTGATGCGCTTAATTCGATCACCGATACTCTCCAGCTTTTCGACAATATATCGGCATTTTCTGCTGCGTCCGCGCGCGCTGCCGAAGCGCTGCACTGGAAACTGAACGGCGATCCGCTGGTGCTGGACTTGAATGGCAATGGCCTTGAGACGACAGCGCTGGGCGGCAGTGCCGTGCATTTTGACATCAACAACAATTATTTTGCCGAGCGCACCGGCTGGCTGGGTGGCAGTGATGGCACCGGCACGGATAGACACTTGGGTTTGCATAAAAAGATGGTTAACGCAGGGTTCCCAACACCTTTTAACCCTTTATTCATTGTCCTACAGGGTGTGTCATATGCTAATGATAATATACAAATGACGCGTATTGTTGCCTAGGCAAGTGAGGGCAGATGAACAGGCGGCGGGTTTTGGGGCTTGAGAGCGCGGGGCGTGGGCTGCGGTTTTGCGGCGGGGATTATTTTAAAAAATCACAATTGGCGTCCATTGGCGAGGAAGCGCAATTGAGCATTAATGACAGCATATATTTGGCAAAGGTGATGTGATGGCAATTGTTTGGGATGATGAAAACAAGCGAATGGTGGACACCGAAAATGGTGAGTTTTTGAGTTTGACGCTCAGGGACCGTGAAGAGCATTTGTACAACTTCTCCATCGGCAGACCAAATACTACTGCGCAGGTAGCAGGTGAGCTGATTGACGATAGTACCAAAGAGTTTGAAACGCCTGCGGGGGGGGCAACGGTCGTCAGATATATTCTCAAGAAAGCTTGGATTCCTAGCGGGCGACGAGAACCGCCCTCTAACTTCGATGTACCTCAGCATCTGATTGATCGACTGAGGTCGTTTCTGGAAGGGGACATGAGAAGGAATACACAATGGAAATATATGCCACGCTTTGAATTTATCGACGAGCGCGCAAAAAATGGGGCGGCACAATGAGTAGCAACCCCATTTTAGCACGGTTTAACGCACAATTCGGCAACACGCCAGTTACCCAAGATCAATTTAACAATTTTGTTAAAAACGAATTTCTCAATGCAGTAAATTTTGAAGTCCCTGGCTCAACTGTTACCGCACTATATTCAGGAAACATCGGTACGGTCTATACTGGAGATATTGCCAATGATTTGGCTGCTCGTAGTGGTGGTAAGATCCGTATTATTGACAATACGGATATGGGCAAATTCTTGAGTGAAGTGTTTCAGCGTCAAAATAGTGGCCTGTTCGGTTTTACTGCCGATCCAGCATACAAAGACAGCGTTTGGAGCGATGCCTCATATAATTTCGGCAAGAACACCACAGGCCGTGTTATCACCATCACGCCCAATTCAGCAGCTGACCGCATTTATGCAAGCCGTGAAATCGACGGTCTCTTGGATGGATCAGGTGCAACTGAAATCGACGGACTCGATTTCAACAGTCTGCGTTCACAAGTGGCAGGCCAAACCCGCGAGTCACAGCGCGCCTTTCTGAAAGCTAAGTTCGATGGCACGTTTGCCGATGGCGTTGCGTCGCAAAGCAGTGCCCGTGTGCTCAAATATTATGACTCCAGTGGAAATTTTGTCCGTGCGGCCCTAGATATCGACTCCGTCACTCTCGCCATGTGGGATATAGCAGATATCGCGCTTGCACCGGTCGCTACCGGTGGCCAGGTCGAATTCAGCGGCCAGGCGCTGCTTGATACATTGCGTCCAGCTCGAGCCTTGAAACTCTATGCTGATCTGCTTGCCAATACATCGGGTCGCGCTGGGATTGTGGATTATGCAGCCAAACTGAATCCTGTTACCATAGCAACTGATGCTAACGCGCAGAAGCTTTTGTCGGCGACCGAAGCGTTGCTGGCGCAGACGGATGCCGCAGGTGTGCAGTCGATCACCTCGCTGAACGAACTCTTTAATCGTTATGTCCGGCTGGCGGGTACGGCCGCCGACCGTGCGCTGGTTGGTGATTTTGTCGATGCCAATGCAGCGGTGCTTGCTGACTCAGTTGCGGGTGCACCTGATTTCATCAAATCCTCTCTTGATCAAGTGCTTGGCTCACTCAAAAGCCTCAAGCTTGATCAAAGCGGCACGCTTGATGCGGAAAAGCTGTGGCGGCTCAAATACACGATTGGTGGGGTGCTGCTTGCTGGTGCTGACATCTGGGCGAATTATGAACTCCACAAGAATGACCCCGGCGGTTTCGGGCAATGGCTCAAGCGGCAGACGAACGACTTGTTTGATGGTCTGGTCTCGCCCACCGGCGTTGGTCTGCTACTCGCCGGGCAGGCGCTGGGGCCGGTGTTTAATGTGGTGTTGGGTGGTGCGCTGATTTATTCCGCCCTCAAAACCGTGCTCGATGGCTATGTGCAAGCTTATGCACCGGCAACGGGCGAAACGCCGAGCTTTGTCTACACCAAGCTTGAAACACTGGATAACTGGCTGAACAGCTCAGAAAAACGTATCAGCAGCTTCATCCAATCTGGTATTGGCCAGATCGTCGGCGATGCAGCCAAGCTGGCTGTGTATCTGATTGAGAGCCATTATGGCACATCACTGCAATATGTGGGTGGCGATGCCGCTGTGCTGGGTGCTGATGCGTCAAATTTCGTCATTGGCGACGATCACGCGCTGATTGTTGGCGGCAAAGGTGACGATTTGCTCATCCATCGCGGTGCTGGCGATGTGTTAGGCGGCGCTGGCGATGACACGCTGATCGGCTGGGAAGCAAATGTCATTCACAAAGGCGACGCGCTGGATAGCAGCATTCGCGAGAAAGAAGCAGCAGACCTTGCGCGTTACAATCAAGAGGTTGCTGCGTATCAGGCCAGTGGTGGCCGTTTGGTGAATGGGGTTTGGAACGGCGGGCAGGGCAATCCGCCCAAACCGCCGCTTCATGATGCCAACGCGGCGCGAGCTGATCATGATTATAATCTCACCCTCGACGGTGGTGATGGCAATGACGTTATCATTGCCATTGGCGGCGAGAAGGTCACCACGATTGGCGGGCTTGGGCGTAACAGCATTTATAACTCCAGCAAGGATGGCGTCATCTGGGGCCATGTGCTGAACAGTTTCATAAACGCGGACGGCACGCGCAGCTATCTCACGAACGGCACGGTGACGAAGCTGGCGGATAATGCCAGCAATTCAACACGGTTTTTCTGGACAGCCCAAACAACCATCAACGACGCGGGCAAATATGACATCCTAACCTTTTACGGGGTTCCACTCACCGGCGGTGATGAAGCGGGTGGGTTGTCGGTGTTTGCATCCTATGGCAACTTTGGCTTGCTTGCGGCCAACGGTGCTGTTGCTTTAGCCAGTGCCGGCAAGAGCATTCAGCAACGGGTTTATTTTGATCACTTTTTGCCATTCATCGGTTACTCGTTCAAAAAGAATGATCACGGCGGCTATGATCTTCGCATTACCAATGTTTTCGACAAGCTGTTTGGCTTTGACAACGCGAGCAAAGATCGTGGCGTGCAGATCATCCAGGATTTTCAGGCGGTGGCGAGCACTTTTGGCTTCGATCAAGCGGGGCTTGCCCATAAGGGCACGCTTAACATGGTGTTCAAGGAGGCCAATCCGGTGTGGGCCGGATTGCAGCTTGCCCTTGCCGTTGTTGGCGATCTGGGTGGCAGCTTGGCCAGCGTGTTGCAATTGTTTGATTCCATCGCGGGCTTCCTCGCCGCCGCCTCGCGCAGCGCGGAGGCTTTGCACTGGAAACTGAACGGCGATCCGCTGGTGCTGGACTTGAATGGCAATGGCCTTGAGACCACAGCGCTGGGCGGCAGTGCCGTGCATTTTGACATCAACAACAATTACTTTGCCGAGCGCACGGGCTGGCTGAGTGGCAATGATGGGTTTTTGGTTGTCGATAAAAACAACAACGGCCGCATCGACGATGGCAGCGAGATGTTTGGGCTTGCAAGCGGCTCGGGCTTTGCTGATCTCGCGAGCTACGATAGCAACCACGACGGCGTGATCGACGCGCGCGATGATCTGTTCAGCCGCCTGCAAGTGTGGCAGGACTTGAACGGCAATGGCATCACCGATGCAGGCGAGCTGAAGAGCCTCAGCGATGCGGGCATCGCCTCGATCGCCCTCAGCGCCACAGCGCTCGATGCCAGCACATCGGAAGGCGCACACTTAAGCGCTGTATCAAGCTTCACCCGCACTGACGGAACAAAGAGCGGCATCTACGAGGCGATATTCCAGAGCGACCAAACCGACACCATCTACCGCGGCGACAAAGGCACACCCGCCTGGCAAGGCAGCGCGCCGATTGATGTGAAAGGCTTTGGCGCGATCACCGATCTTGCAGTGGCGGCAGCGAATGATCTGGCGCTGGGCGCGTTGCTGAAAGCCCGCGCTGCCACCATGACCACGCCGGATCTGCAC
>JANYGX010000036.1 GCA_025362295.1 Sphingomonadales bacterium
ATGCCCGATGGCTTGAAGAGCGTCGCGGACTACCCAAACCTGTTCGCTGAACTGATCAGGCGCGGCTGGACCGACGAAATGCTCGCAAAACTGGCGCGCGGAAATATCTTGCGCGTGTTGCGTAAGGCCGAAGAGGTGGCAGATCACTGAGACTAGGCGTACCAAACCCTGCTTGATGCACTCAAAGCTATTCAATTCGAGTTAGCAGGGCATCGCAACGTTGCTTGCCATCACCACGATCCAACCAAGGGTGCCAAATCCGGCTAGCGCGGTAGTTATACCAACTACCCGATGACGTGATTTGGTTTGGGAAGTCATTGATATACACCTTCCTTCGTCATGCCGACGTAGGTCGGCACCCATGGGTTGTGCAAAACACCAATATTTATCAATTGCATATATCATGGATGCCGACATGCGTCGGCGTGACGGGTGATAGCAATCTTCATCCCACGAATGATGCTGTGCGCAGATGCAAGCCGACAGCACTCCATGTGAGTCAACTCATAGGGCGATTGGTATTACATATTTATTGGCGATTGCTGCCGTGTTATTGATTGTCAGTGATGTTGCCGAGCCATTCAATGCAACAAGAAACTTGATATTGTATAGCCTAGAGTATGATTTATTGCAAAAAACCAGTGCCCACTTTTTCGCGTCATGCTCAAGTACCCGGCTACAGAAAACGACCGCCAACCTCCTCGACCACATCCGTCTGGTCGCCACCACCATATTTTAATTTATTATTTCCTCAGGTATTCGCGGCGGTGTTCAGTTCTATATTTTTTGCGCGTTGAGCGGTCTCGTCGCATGACGCCGGATCACTGACGGTATATGCTATTATCCGCTTTTGATCATAGCCTGTTGCATGGTCCGGGCGCTACTGTTTGTCAGCAATCGTTCGAATGGACAAATGTTGCTTGCAACAACAATTACGGATGTTGATCAATCGGTGATTTGCAGCGACCAGTGGTAAACAAAGATATGAAAGCCGCTGTCAAATAACCGCTATGTCGCTTTTCGCGTTAGTCTGTTTGATAACCGTGCAGGCTTGGCTCACAGACCCTCCACAATTGATAAGAGCCGCTAGTCGGCCAAGGATTCCACACCCAAATCGGCACCCAGACGCAATTTGGGCCCGTGTAGCCAAGTGTATCCGACGGTTGGGGCACGATAATTTTTATTGGTCGTTTCAGTCCGCTTTCCTGAAGCAACCGAGTAATGACCTCCACATCACCTGCCGTAGCCGATAAATAGAATTCTTTCCGTTTCGAGGCTTCAAACACGGCGCGGGAAACTTGCTCAGGTGTAGCTTGCTGCGCTGCCGCTGCGACCTTTCTTTCCTGTGGGGCAGCTGTAGCAGAAGCTGCGACCAGTACAAAATTTGCGTTGGTAAAATTAGCGGGGTTGCTGGTAGCAGCCGCAACGCCTGCATGAGCGGCAGAAGATAAAGCTAATGCAGCACATGTTGTAACAATAAGATATAATTTCACAGCTAAGGTCCTTTGTCTCAAAATAAAGGGTAACAAAAAGTTGATATTTCACAGTATTTCAGGGCTACCCTATACCTGATAATGAGCTGTATACGCTATAAAACAATACACATGTATCTCGACCGAAATGAACTGTATTGTAAAAACGCGACAATACTGAAATTTTTTCAGTTTGTACTGCTTACTGTTTTCGGTTCAGGCGCGATGCTACTCAGAGTTGAAACGAAGATTGATTTTTGCTAGGTCAAGATGACATCAAGCTAAAGCACATCAGGCGTTCCGGATATCTTATACCATTTGCCCTATGAGCTAACACAATTGAAGCAATCACGGCTGGCGATGGAGTGGATTGTTTCGGGGCGTTTGATGAGATCGTTCCAGGCTGTGCAACACGCTGTGCCCTCTTCCAGGACGTGGTTTTATCGTAGCTGTTGTCAGCATTGCGGCTGCGCTGCCAGACAACATCACTCAGCACACTCCGCGCCATACCACAACCAGCCAGACGCCCTTTTATCTTGCTATGATTTCCATCATGCCACAGCGCATGAACGGCAGGATTCTAGAGTTAAAGGCTCTCGGAGAGCAACTGATTGATCCGCGTTGCCTTCAGGCCATATTTCTCGCCTGCATGAGCTAAGGCGATCAGTGAAGCTCGACGATAAATTGCTTTCATCTGGTCAGCGGTAGCTCCGAGCAAACGGTGAGTATCGATTTCAATCGCCACCGGTAACTCACCATCGTCAACATCGATCTTCTTATAATGAGGTTGCAATTCATCCTTCAATCCTTCTCGAATAACTAGCCCTACCCATTTGAATGGCGCTGTTTTAAGATAATCAGAGGATATAACCTCCTGCTCTATTTCATCACGGGCCTGTCCCATAGCCAATGCTGTTTGCTTTGCTGGAAGCTTGGCTTTTGTCAGCGCAACTCCTGCAAGCACAAGTTTTCGATTGTGTGCCATGATCTGCTCCTATCGATCCAAGGGGTTGCCCGGAGGGCGTTTGCCATAAAGGCGCTCATAGGTTTGGATGTAGCGGGTTTCGTAAGCACGAGCATCTGCTTTACCGCCAAAGTTCTGGCGGATTTCTGTGCGATATATATCGCCTGTTTCTTTGAATAGAACACGAGCCTGCTCTTCTGCCCTTATCGACGCTCCATCACCAACTCTAACGCCACGAGCACTCTCACCAATTTTATACAGCGATCCGTCTGGGCCGCGTATTGCATAAACATGCGTGTCGCCGACGTAATTCAGCGAGTTCTTATGGATGGGAGCAATAATTGCACTCTCTGCGGCCACTTTTCCTAGCCCAGCCAGTCTTGTACCGATGCTATTGATGAGGGAAGGTATGGCCTTGATGCTGTTTACAATGTTGCTTGCATTGAGCGCAAGGCCAACCAGCGCTGCAGCGCCTGCTGCGGCGCTCGCAGCCGTTTCGGCGTCATAGCCCACATCATTGAAGCGGTCTGCAGTGAGATTGGCAACCGTTCCGGTTGCACTGTTTTGTGCAGCACCCACGGCTTGCGTCACGACAAACTTGGCTGCGCCACCGTAGATTAATGTTGCAGCATCAACAAACACGCCTGCTGCCTGCAATCCATATTTGAGATAGGGGCGGCTCTCAATGCTTGCGCCAATGGCTTTCGCTTTGCTGCCTAAACTGTTGAGGGCCAGATCGATAGGGCGCGCGATTACAGCCGCAGTATTGCCGTCATCGACAGGCAGTCTTTCGTCGCGCCGTGCTGTAACAACAATTTCATCTAATTTGTCCGTAGCGGCTGCAACAGTCTTGTCATAAGTGCTAGAATCATAGCCTTTGCGCGAGGCTGCAATAGCCTCTTGGCGCTGCGCATCTGTCAGCACCTGTCCATTGGCAGCGGCAGCAAGATCAATCCGAGCAATGCTGACCTTGTTGACAGCGGACTGCGCTCTATCCTGCCGCGCTTTATAAGCTGTATCACTCTCAAATAAATCTTTTGGTCGATAAAAATCTTTGGACGCGTCATTGAGAATCTTACCCTGCTGACGCGCTTCCTCGATTTGGGTAGGTGTTGCGTCAGGATTGGTTTTCACAAAATCATCGACGTAAGTCTGCACGGCGTTACTGTCGATCTGCCGCTGTGCAATCCCCCCCGCCACGAGATTCCCGATCGTCGCGCCGATGACATCCGGCAGTGCGGCCAGCACGTTATCGCCGAAGTCGCTGCCGTTGATGGCGGAGCGGGTGGCAGCCCCTGCCACGGCACCGGCAGCCCCCGAGAGCAGCGTGCCCACAAAGCCGTTTGCTGTGGTGATGTGCCTGGTGCGCCGGTGCGGCGGTGCTGGCCGTGGCGAGGCCGGTATTGGCAGATATTTGAGCGCGGCCCGGGTCATGGATTCGGCGTGGTTCTCAAGCCGCGCGTGCGTTGAGTTCGCCCATACCAGTGAGCCGCATGACGCCGCTGCCGGGGAGTTCGACGCGCAGTTCCAGCGTGCCCCCTGCGGCCTCGACAAACCGGCGCAGGGTGGAGAGATAGAGGTCGGTCTGGCGCTCGATCTTGACGATGGCGGGCTGCTTGACCCCAAGGCTCTGCGCGATCTGCTCCTGACTTCGCGCAGCGAGCTTACGGAGCGCCTTGAGGCCCTCGACCTCGGCATTGAGTTCGGCTGACCGCGCCTTGATCCGCGCCTGACGCTCGGCAGGCATTGCTGCTATTACTTCATCAAGGGTGCGACCCAAGGTGCTGGGCTTTTGCGCTTTTGCTTTGCTGGCCATTGGACCTATCCTTTCAACATTTCTAGATGCTCGGAGAACCGCGCATCGGCTTTGGTGATCAGTGTTTTGTAGAACCGCTTCTGCGCCACCCCCGCCTTGTCACCAGCCACAAGGATGATAGCCTTGCGGGTAGGATCAAAGGCAAACGCCACGCGCCATACCCCGTCAGTTGCCGTAAAGCGCAGTTCCTTCATGTTGGCAAAGGCCGAGCCTTCAAGCGTATCGGCGTACGGCCTGCCTAGGAGTGGCCCTTGAAGTTGGAGCAACCTCGCTGCGGTAACGAACGCATCCTGCACTTCAAGCGCCAGCTTAGCATATTCGGCTTCAAACGCCTGATGGAAGACAACCTGCCATTGCATAGCGCTATATAACTCGTATGTTATTATTTGTCGAGAGGGTAAAATACAACTTTAGAAGACAGCGAATGCCACATGGCTGATCCTGCACATCCATAAAAGAGCTGGTTTTCAGTCCTCCTCTTCGGCTCCTTCGGCATCGAGCGCTGCGTTTAGGGCATTTGGCAGAAAGTCACCGTCATCAAGGCCGTCGCTGGTGTAGCGGGTGGTCGAGGCCACCACATTGCCCGCCCGCTTGACCAGCTGCTGGATATGACCGTTCTGATCATAGGCAATCTCCGAAAAACCATCCGCCCATTTGTCCGATGTGCTCGCATTGGGGTTCAGGTAATCCACCTTGTCAAGCTTGATCTGCTGCAGCTTCGCCTCATCCCACCACGTGTAGGTATATTTGGTATCGGTCTTGGTCTGCTGGACATTGGTCGCCTCCTTCACCACCAGCGCCGCGCTGTGCGTCAACACACCCTGATCAGCCCCGAGTGATTCCCCGAGTGATTCCGGGCACACCATGCTCGTGTCAAAGCGGGCGGTCTGAATTCATATAATCTATGACGTCTGCGGCGAACAATTCTGGGCGGTGCCGGTAAATCTCTTTCAGGAGCAGCTTGTCATCCGGGTGCTTGAGATAGATTGGATAAATCTCGATAACTGGTACATCGGGATTGTGCGAACTCAACGCCAGAAAATCGAATGGATAAAACTGTCTTTTAGCAGAGGCGCGGTCAAGATAACAGGAATCGATGGCTTGAATTTCATCATAGGCCATGCTGTGCACCGGCTTCCACCGCAGCGTCCAGGTGAGACCCCAGTCGCGACAATGAACGCGAGTGGCATCATAACCAACTTGATAGCCCCACTGAAACACCTGCATGCGAAGCGGGCCGAAAATAAAACCAATAAAGACCATTAACATAACATCTTATTGCTTGGAATGATTAATAAGCATGCCCAATATGCCACCGACGGAAATCGAAAACAAAACGGGCAAGACTACCCACAATTGCGCTCCCAATTTTCGCCGACACCGGTTGGGAAGCAGCTGTTCAAGCTTATTTATCATCTGCACTCTTTTCCGGATAGGGTGCCAAAAGGGCTGAGTTTACCAGATACCCTGGTAACGGGGTAATGCCCTGACCAATTCCGCCACGGATGCTGTAAACAGGGTTGAAGTTGCTGATGTTGCCGGTTTGCAACCGCGTGAATCCACTTTTGTAAATGGCGAGGTCACTGTTAGGGCGCGCATTTATGCCGTTCACGCGCAAATCCAAGCGATCGCCGGCGAGGCCAAGGCCAGCCCCTGCCACAACATCAACCATATGATCTGCTGTAAGATAGATGATCTGGTCTGCAGCCAAAGCAGGAAAGGATGCGAATGAGAGAACGAACGCAACTGGTAGCAGGCGATAGATTGGACGCATGTTAAACTTCTGAGAGAATGACAGCTATTAATCGATTCGTGCAGAAGCCGCAACGAAAAAACTCCGGCGCAATAACTTTAGATGCTCGCTCAGGGCCTGGGTTTGAAGTTTGCACCACACCCGTCTGATTGTTCGATACTCTGTACATCTATCCGGCAGTAGCGGGGCGTTTTTTGTCACGGTCGCAGATCGATTGGATGGCGAACCAATCTGCCGCAGGCACTGAGGGTACTGTACCTGTTTGATGCACGGCCGCAAACATCGCAGTGCGTTCGGGCGTCGCCGGGTGAGACTGCATATAACTGAAGACCGTACGGGCACGCTCTGGCAAAGCGATTGCGCTCTTGTCAGCTGCCGCCTTTTTGTCCTGGATGCCCTCCATCGCATTGAATAGATCAGCCATGGGTTTGGTGGCGACATGATTGCGGACGAGCGTGTCAAGCGCGGCTTGATCGGCCTGGTGTTCATAACTGCGGCTGTTTGCCAACAAATTGGCGACATTGGCAATACCGCCAACATTGCCGCCAATGGCATTGATCACAGTGCCAATGGTCATGCTCCAGGCCATTGAGCGTAAGGGGTGCTTGTGTTCCAGGTGGCCCATTTCATGCGCCAGCACGCCAGCGAGGGCGTCGGCATTAGGTGTCACATCGAGTAGCCCCATAAAAACGACGATATGATCACCAGGGACAGCAAAAGCATTGACGACCGGCGACGATGCGACATCAACCCGGACATAGGGCAGTGTCGCTGGTTTGAGGCGATCAGCCAGACGCTCGAGAGCCGCTCGTCCAGCAGTGCCAGTGCAGAGTTTGTCCGTCTCGGTCACCTGCGTGATGATATCATCGCCGACACTGCGGGCAAGAGAATCCGGTATCAGCGGCACAAGCCAGTCGACAATATGAAACCCAACGAAGATCAGCGCCGTCGTCGTGGCGGTAGCCATGATCAGCCAGTGCCGCGACGGCATGGCCAAGCGCAGGCGCTCGCGCCACTGCTGGTGCGGGATCAGCAGGGTTTCCAGGTCAAGCGAAAGCGGTTTGGCAATCGACAGCCGCCAGCCGGGTTTGCTGACATGTGTAAGCACCAGCGCAAGGCGGTCAGATTTTACAAACTGCAAGTCATTTGCATTGATCAGATCGGCAGCGACAGTGCCGTAAGCTGAAAGCTGCAGGGCGTCCCCTGACGCACGGACCAAGACTGACCAGCGTTCTGCAGTTTTTCCATCAAACAAGATTGCCGCATGATCACCGCTGTGATCAAACAGCGCCGATGTCGAAGGCATCCGCCAACCCTTCTCCTTGTGTCGGTGCCAAGGCGGTCGATTGCGTCAGCGCCTGATAGTCAGGGTTGCCCGTGGTAGACAGATGGCTGGAAAAAAACCGCCAATAGCGCAGCGGCAAAACCAGATTGGCAAAGCCCAGGGTGACAATGCCCCAACCTATTGTCGAGAGTATAAACAGTAACCAATCCTTGCTGCGGGCATCAAAGTGAAACTGCACATTTCCCCAATGCAGGTTGGAGAAAATCATGCGGTAAAACAGTGCATGATACGATAACCAAATAAAATTGAGTGCAATAATCAGCGCAAAATATGCCCCAAACAAACCGCCAAGCATTTTATGATCAGGAGGATTTGCTGGTCCGACGGTTTTGAGTGATTTAAGCGCTGGTAATTCTGCAATGATAAAAAGCGAAACAAAACCAAGCGCTATGACAAAAGCAAGTAGAAACCTTTTGTACAAAGTTTTTGAGTCTGCCGTAGACTGAAAATGTGTTGGCCCGAAGCTCATCTCGTTGGTGCGGCGGTTCCACATCTGGATCGAGGCCCAGGGGGTTGCGATGCCGAGGCTGAAAAATTGCACGGCCCTTAATTTCAGCATGGTCAAACCATAGCGCCAGCCTTTGGCGTCTGCACCGCCGCGAATGCCGCGCCATAAGGTGCGGGTGAGACGGTATCGCACAGCTTTGTAGACAGCGACACCCAACAAATAAATAATGCCAATGTAGGGGATGAAAATCAGGATGCCCCCTAACATCCGGGTTGCCGGGTGCAGCAACAGAAATTGTGCCGCGCCAATCACAAGCCCGAGTGGCAGAAGGATCACGAACAGCGCGGCTAGGAATCCCAGAAATAATTCCATGCCTGTACCGGTCCATTCCAGGGGTTCACCAAAGAAGCTGGTTTTCTCCCACAGGTAGCGCCGCACCTTGGCTTTGCCCCAGAAACGATAAATTCCCAGTGTCAGCAGCGACAGGATACCGTTGACAAGCACCATCCAGAAAAAAACCATGGTATCACCGGAAAACTCAACCGGCACAGGATGGTCAGGCGCCGGGTCTGATCCCCGTGTTTCAAAACCCTGACTGTCCATATATCCTCCTCTGTGCGTACTATGCTAATCTTTATTGAGGTTTGACCCAATCGTTGGCAAACGTCAAGCGTGCTCAAAACGGGCAGATCGAGCGCGTAGCGCCGATTTCCAAAACGCGCAGATTATTCTGATTTGCATAATTGATTATATCAACTTCGGTATTGCTGAGGCCCGGTGCCAGTGTTTCTCCTGGCTTTAACGTAACGCCAAGTCGGAGATAGCCATTTCGTTCGCTTGTGCCAATCAGGATTTAAGCTTGTCAGACCGATCTCTTGATGTTGCACACACGGCCAACGCAGCGCATAGCCAAGCACTGCTACTGGCAGCGTTTTGGCTTTTTGGCCTTGCCGCTTAAGAATAGCTTCACCGCAAATTTGCATGCGCTTGTGATCGGGTTCAACAATTCCCTGCTCGGGGTAAAATATTCCCTGCTCTGCTGCGTAGGGAATTTGCAGATACAAGCTATGGTTTCCAGAAGCTTCTCCGCTGTGGCCGCCAGAAATTATATCAATAGTGGCATAATTCCCTGTATAATTCCCTGCATGCAGGGAAAACCGCTATTGAGACCCGTGCGCTCCAGACTGCGTCGCGCACCAAACAGTCCTGCAACACTCCCCCTCGAAGGTCACCGGCCGGGATGGTCGCCACAACTGGCGCAGTTCCGGGTGATTTCGTGTGTGCGCTAAATACAGGTGCAGTCAGAGACTAGAGCTGGTTGGGGCAACAGTGAG
>JANYGX010000010.1 GCA_025362295.1 Sphingomonadales bacterium
CCAAAGCGGTTCATGACGAAAACTTCACCGCTGCCATGGCAACACTGGCAACGCTGCGCGCGCCTATTGATGCATTTTTTGATGCCGTGCGTGTCAACGATCCTGCCCACCGCATCAACCGGCTGAATATGCTTGCAGCGATCCGCACTGCGGTTCACACCGTCGCTGACTTCAGCAAAATCGAGACGTAATTCTTGCGATCCGTATGCCTTACTCAAGAGGCAAAGCGGTATTCTGTTCGTTTTCGAGCTGGCCTAAACCCCTTGACGACACCATATATAGCTATGTCATACTATGTTCATAATAATGATGGATTAGGTGTTTAAGTTCACAGGGGTTATAAGGCTCTTATGTACCACGAGAATGTCATTCCCAGTGCTGATGCACCGCGTTTTGACGGGCCGCGACCAGAGAGCTGCCCGGCGCTGGTGCTGAACGCCGATTTTACGCCCTTAAGTTATTTTCCGCTGTCGCTCTGGGGCTGGCAAACGGCTGTTAAAGCGGTGTTTCTTGACCGGGTGAATATTGTTGAGGAATATGACCGGGAAATTCGCTCGGTCAGCTTCAAAATGAACCTGCCGAGCGTGATATCGCTCAAAAAATACGTGAAGCCATCGCGATTTCCTGCCTTTACACGGTTCAATTTGTTCCTCCGCGATAAGTTCAGCTGCCAGTATTGCAGCGACAAGGATGATCTGACGTTCGATCATGTGGTGCCGCGCTCCTATGGTGGCCGCACCACGTGGGATAATGTCACCACCGCCTGTGCGCCGTGCAATTTGCGCAAGGGTGGCCGCACCCCTGCGGAGGCGCACATGCACCCGCACATCAAGCCCTACCAGCCGACCACACCGCAATTGCAGGCCAATGGCCGTTATTTTCCGCCGCACTTTCTGCACGAAACCTGGCGGGATTATCTCTACTGGGATGCGGAACTGGAAGCTTGACCCCGACCACACCGCTGACCCCGATGCTGCTGCTGGTTGGCAGCTTCCTGGCTTATCATCTCGCAACAAAATCCTTGCGGCCGGATGTGAACAGCTTGTTATTTTTGGCTGTGGTTTATGCAGTATCGCTGGCAACAGCGGCTCTGCTCTGGCGCAGCGTGCCGGTTGGCGGCACGGGCTTCAAAACCTCTGATCTCGGGTTAGCGATCGCGCTTGGTCTATCGCTGGTTGGTATTGAGTACGGGTTTATCTGGGCTTACCGCAGTGGTTGGCCCGTCGGGCGCACCACACTAATCGGCAATGTCGCAACCACCCTGCTTCTGGTCCCGATTGGCTGGGTGTTGTTTCGCGAGAGGCTATCGTTGATCAACGTTGCTGGTTTCTGCCTTTGCGTGGGCGGCCTAGTATTATTGTCGCGAAAATAGAAACAGTCTTGCCATTTGTAAGTATCTAGCACTATGGGCAACCATGCATAAATCGTTGAGATCATCAGACACACAAGGATCACTCTATGCCCACGCTCTTTGACCCCATTGCCCTCGGCGCGTTCCAACTGCCCAACCGCATCCTGATGTCGCCGATGACGCGCGGGCGGGCTGACACGGCAACCGCTGTCCCCACCCCGATGATGATCAATTATTACGCGCGCCGTGCCGATGCTGGCCTTATCATCACCGAGGCGACCGGCATATCGCGCCAAGGGCTGGGCTGGCACGGCGCACCGGGTTTGTGGACCGAGGCACAGGTGGCCGGCTGGCAGCCGATCACCGCCGCCGTACACAAAAACGGCGGGCGGATTGTTGCCCAGCTTTGGCATATGGGCCGTGCTAGCCATTCGGATTTTAATGACGGCGCTCAGCCAGTCGCGGCCTCGGCAATTGCCATCAAGGGCCACACCTATACGCCACTTGGCAAAAAAGAATACGAGGTGCCCCGCGCGCTGGAGACCAACGAGATCGCTGGCATTGTTGCGGACTACGCACACGCGGCCGCCAACGCAAAGCTTGCTGGCTTTGACGGTGTTGAGGTGCACGGTGCCAACGGCTATCTGCTCGATAATTTTCTCAAAAATGCCAACAACAAGCGCACCGATCAATACGGCGGCAGCGCTGAAAACCGCACGCGGTTTCTCGCCGAGGCAACCGCTGCTGTGGTTAATGTCTGGGGCGCGGACCGCGTGGGTGTGCGTATCAGCCCGCTCAACAAGTTCAACGATGCCGCCGACAGCGACCCGCAGGCGCTCTATGAGGTGGTGGCAAAAACCCTAAGCCCGTTCAACCTCGCCTTCCTCGACGTGCTGGAAACTTTGCCCGGCCACTTCATGTACACGGAGGGCGAGCCTGTGCACCCGGCCATTCGCCAACATTACAAGGGCCCCATGGTGCTGAACGGTGGCTATCTGCTGGATGAAGGCAGTGCCGCGTTGGCCTCTGGAGCGGCTGATGCCATTGCCATTGGTGTACCCTACCTCAGCAACCCCGATCTGGTCTCGCGCTTGAAAAACGGGTGGCCGTTGGCCGCCCCCAGCGACCCATCAACATGGTATATGGGGGGTACTGCGGGCTATGATGATCATGCCGTGTATGGAAAATAATACAGCACGCAATTTCGATCCGTTTGTTGAACATTTGAGGCTGCGGTCGGCGATGACGCCCTAAAAATGATAGGCCATGCCGTAGGTGAAGCGGTTACGCGATCCATTCACACTGTCTGATGAAAAACCGTTACATGCAGATGCAGGGCTGCATGAATCCAACAGCTTGGACCCGTAGTTCACGTGCGTGCATTCAAGCCTTGCAAACAATAGCGGATTTTGCCCGTGGGTGGATAAGTGTTATAGTCATAGTCGTAATTTATCAGACTGATAGATATATTGCTCAATATTTATGGTTACTTAACAAGAATATTGTATTACGTTCTAAATATTGTTCGTTGTTGTGATTTTAAGAAATGTTGACTGATGCATACAAAAACTAGCCAGCTAACCGAGCGGCAGAGCCGTGAACTCGAATACCATCGCGACCACGCAGCGTATAGCGCCAGCGTTGTCGATACGGAAATTGAAGAGGCGGTTATCAAATCCCCCAATCGTCGCTGGTGGAATCACTATTGGGAGATGTACAGCTATTTTCAATCGCTCAACCTTGCTTCCATGACCGTGCTTGTTGATGGCTGCGGCTTTGGCAAGGATGTGCTCTCTATCTGTTCGATGGGCGCAAAATCTGTCGATGGCAATGACTTGTCACCAGAATCAATTGTGCTTGCAAAGCAATGGGCAGACAATCTTGGCATCGCGACCAGCCACTTTGTGGTGGCACCGTGCGAGACACTGCCCTATCCGGACAACAGTTTTGATATGATCGTGTTTCTGGACATTCTCCATCATGTGGATATTCCAAAAACCCTCTCTGAGGCGCAGCGCGTGCTAAAGCCAGAGGGCAAAATTGTTATCAGCGAACCCTATACCCACACTGTCACTCAGAGGCTTTTGAGAAAGAACATGCTGGTCGAAAAAGTCCTGTACCCGGCCTTAAAAAAATTCATTTATCAAACCGACAAGCCTTATATCACCGAAGACGAACGCAAACTTAACAATAAAGAAGTGGATTTTCTGAAATCCCGCATTGAAATGGAAAAGTTTTCCTATTTCTATATTATTCTAACCCGTCTTGTTCCCTCACGCTTTGCCTGGTTTGCCAGGATCGACCGGCTCATTTGCAAGGCCTTGGGACCACTGGGATATTATCTTGGGGCCCGCTTTCTCATGGTTGGTCAATTCAAACCCTAGGCTGACAATGGTGCTATTCAGCACTCGAAGATTGAAAGACGCTGGTATCTTTGAGGATTACACCTTAGATGATCCTCATGCAGCACACACCCCTGACCACTGACCCGTTTGATGATGATCACCTTCATGAGGAATGTGGGGTGTTTGGGGTTTACGGCATGGACGAGGCGTCGGCCATTGTGGCATTGGGCCTCCATGCTCTGCAGCACCGGGGGCAAGAGGCGTCTGGCGTCGTCAGCCACGATACGGACGGGTTTCATGCCCACCGCGCTATGGGCCATGTGGCAGGGAATTTCGACCGGCAAGAGATTATTGACCGCTTGCACGGGCCAGCCGCCATTGGCCACAACCGCTATGCCACCACCGGCGACACGATCCTGCGCAATGTCCAGCCGCTCTATGCAGACCTTGCCACTGGCGGCTTTGCTATTGCCCACAACGGTAACCTCACCAATGCCGAGGCGTTGCGCAAGCAGCTGGTGCGCTCGGGCTCAATTTTCCAGTCCACCACCGATACCGAAGTTATCATCCATCTGGTGGCAACATCCACCTACCGCACGCTGCTCGACCGGTTTATCGATGCGTTGAAGCGGGTGGAGGGGGCCTATTCGCTGATTTGCCTGACGGCGGACGGCATGATTGGCGTGCGCGATCCGCTGGGGTTCCGACCGCTGGTGTTGGGCCGGTTACAGGATTCCTATATTCTGGCCTCCGAGACCTGCGCGCTCGACATTTGCGGCGCCAGTTACCTGCGGGATGTTGAGCCCGGCGAGCTGCTTATTATCTCTGGCAAGGGCCTGCAATCGCACCGGCCGTTTGCGCCTGCCAAGGCGCGGCCCTGTTTGTTCGAGCATGTCTATTTTTCAAGACCGGACAGCATAACCGGTGGCCGTTCGGTGTATGATGTGCGCAAGCACATCGGCGCAGAACTGGCGCGGGAAAGCGGCGTGGATGCGGATATCATCGTGCCGGTGCCGGATTCGGGCACACCGGCAGCGATTGGCTATGCGCAGGAATCAAAAATTCCCTTTGAGCTTGGCATCATCCGCAGCCATTATATCGGTCGCACCTTCATTCAGCCGGGCGATAAAATTCGCCATCTGGGCGTCAAGCTCAAGCACAATGCCAACCGCGCCGAAATTCAGGGCAAGCGGATCATCCTGATTGATGACAGCATTGTGCGTGGCACCACATCAATGAAAATCGTCGAAATGATGCGGGAAGCCGGCGCTGCCGAGGTGCACATGCGCATTGCCAGCCCGCCAACGCGCCACAGCTGCTTCTATGGGGTCGATACGCCGGACCGCTCGAAACTGCTGGCGGCACAAATGGATGTGGCGGCAATGGAGCGCTATATCGCGGTCGATAGTCTCGCGTTTCTGTCGATAGAGGGGCTCTACCGGGCGGTGGGCGAATCGCAGCGCCACAGCCTGCAACCGCAATATTGCGATGCCTGTTTTACTGGCCAGTACCCGACACGGCTGACGGACCAAGCGGACCATGAAGACAGCGACCAGCTCTCGTTGCTGAAGAGCCATGGATAAACAATGCCTCTAAAGGGCCGTATCGCACTGGTCACCGGTGCCTCACGCGGGATAGGCGCTGCAACAGCCGAGGCTTTGGCGGCACAAGGTGCCCACGTTATTCTGGTGGCGCGCACCCAGGGCGGGCTGGAAGCCACTGAGGCCAGTATTCACAAAGCCGGCGGCACAGCCACTCTTGCACCACTAGACATCACGAACGCAGGCCATATCGAAACGCTCGCCAAAGTTGTTGCTGAGCGCTGGGGTCGGCTCGATCTTCTGGTGGCCAATGCCAGCCAGCTTGGCGAGATTTCGCCACTTGCTCACATCGAGCCAAAAACCTTTGAGGCGGTGTTTGCTGCCAATACAACATCTGTTTACCAGCTGATCAGAGCCTTTGATCCGCTGCTCAGGGCCAGCGAACAGGGTCGGCTGGTCGCCCTTACCTCGTCGGTGGCGCGGCAGCCACGCGCCTATTGGGGACCATATGCCGCCTCCAAAGCCGCTATGGAGGCTCTGGTTTTGTGCTACGGCGACGAAGTTTCAGGTATTTCTCCAGTGCGGGTTACCCTTGTCGATCCTGGCCGCACCGCCACCCGGATGCGGGCGCAAGCCTTTCCCGGTGAAGCGCCGGACACCCTGCCCACGGCCAGCAGCAGAGCCGCCGACATCGCAGCACTTATTGTTAACGACTTTCTCAGCGGCATTTACCATCAATGTCAGGTGCTGCCATAATCCTAATCGGATATAAACCTTTTGCAGTTATGTCATTATACTAACTCATGTCTGGTTTGTGTATGTCTGACGAAAAATTAGCGATTGAAACGCAACGTTCAGCGGCTGCTCAGCGGCAGGCGGCACGGCGCAGTGTGTATTATTCCGCCGTGCTGACTATTCGTGAACTCAACATGCGGTGCCGGGTGAAAGATTTATCGCCCGTCGGCGCTCTTATTGAAACCAGCGTGCCGCTGTGGGCGCCGGTAGAATGCACGCTCGACGTGCCCAAAATCGGGAAAATCACTGGGGCTCTGGTGTGGTCGGATGGCAAACGTTCGGGTCTTGCGTTTGATCGGATGCTGGATCCGCTGGATATTGCCGATTTGTTTGATAGACCGCTGCCGCAGCGAAGCGATGTGCTGCCCAAAGACTTGAGTTCCCCTGTCGCCTGGCGGCCTAGCTCCGTGGTGGGAGATCACATGGCGCACGACAGGGCGCGCAATGCCATTGGCTGGCTCAGGAGCCAAAAGAACGACAAACGTCGCTAGCAGCGACAATCATTGCAAACTGTCTGTCAAAGCCACAATGCCAAGACGATTTGCCTGCAACGCAGCTTGCGTGCGGTTGCTCACTTTCAATGCCCTGAATATTGCCGAAATATGAATGCGCACGGTATTTTCTGCCATATGCAATTCAACCGCAATTTCTGCATTGCTCATACCATATGCAAGGGCACGCAACACACAGGCTTGACGTCTGGTTAGGTGCGGCATTGTGCTGTCATGGGTTGGCAGCACGCTATGGCTTTGTTTGGACGCAACGCAGTCTGCATAAAGTGCCGCAACAGTTGTGGCTGTGGCAGTTTCATCGCTGCGCCAGTTCGGGAGCCACGAAATCAGGCTGGTGCCACAGGCATCGCCTAACCCGAGTATTGTCATGCCTGACAGAGTGAAATTTTCATTGTCATCGCATGGCAGCCAAACTGCCAGTATTGTTTTATCTGGATCAATACTCGATGGGCAATTGTGCACGCTAACAACGTTGTCGCCGATTTCATTCTCGATAATACGTGCAAGGCTATGCTGCACCAGCCAATCTTCCGCGACGACAGCAATACCATGACGCATTATTGTATGCGCTCTGGTGTCTCTGAACTGAGAAATTTGATGAACCATAGGTCATGTTTCGATGGTGTATTAATTATCAATCTTGTATTACGCGGAAAAATGCTTTTCAGATCAATATAGTCTGTAAAACTATGAAAACAGAAGACTTTAACTTCAATCTGCCCGAGAGCGCCATAGCGCTGCGACCAGCGCGGCCGCGCGGTTCGTCGCGTCTGCTGGTTGTGCAGCCATATGGTGAGCTGGCCGACTCAACTGTCGCCAGGCTCGCTGAATGGCTGCAACCAGGCGACGTGATGGTGTTCAACACCAGCCGGGTTTTACCAGCCCAGCTGTTTGGCACCATTGGTGCTGCACGCATAGGCGTTACCCTGCTCAAACAGCTGTCGCCAGGCCGGTGGCTATCGTTTGTGAAAAATGCCAAGCGCTTGCACGTCGGTGCGCGCGTGACGTTTGACCATGCCTTTATCGGCACAGTGCAAGCCCGATTGCCAGACGGCCAGATCGAATGGGTGTTTGAGACGGGCGATTTATTATTTATGGAGCAACTGGAAAAATCCGGTCACATGCCACTGCCACCCTATATCGCAAACAAGCGCCCTGCCGATGCCGATGACATGACAGACTATCAGACTGTCTATGCGCAAGAGCAGGGCTCAGTCGCTGCACCAACAGCTGGCCTGCACTTTACCAAAGCGCATCTTGAAGCGCTTCGCCAGTTTGGCATTGAGCGGGTTGATGTGACATTGCACGTGGGTGCGGGCACTTTTTTACCGATGAAAACCGAGACAATCGAAGATCATGTCATGCATGCCGAGTGGGGATCGATCGATGCCGACAGTGCAGCGCGGTTAACGGCTGCCCGCCGTGCCGGACGACGGATTATTGCGGTTGGCACAACAGCGCTGCGCATTCTTGAAACTGCAACCGATGCATATGGCATCACGCATCCGTTCAGCGGTGACACGGCCATTTTTATAACGCCTGGATTCACATTCAAAGCGGTGAATGGCTTGATGACAAATTTCCACTTGCCGCGCTCTACGCTCTTCATGCTGGTGTCGGCGCTCGCTGGCACAAAAACGATGCGGGCAGCCTATGCCCACGCCATTGCCAATGATTATAAATTTTATTCCTACGGTGACAGCAGTCTGGTGTGGCTGTCAGCATAAACCCCCGTCTTGGGGGAGACGGGGGTTTATGCAACTTTTTGGGAAACTACTTTGGGTTTGGCGGTGTTGGCCCAGCATGAATGCGCTGGAAGGCGTTGGCAAACACATAGCGCGCTATCTGGTTGCCTTGCGCAATGCCGTTGTCCGCATCAAATTGCCAGTGAATGCCAAGGTAAATGCGACTTTCTGCATTATCAAATTCAGCATCCTTGAAGCTGTTGTAACGCACCGGTGTATATTTGCGCACTTTACCTGTCACAGAATCCGCATTCTTTCCGTTATATTCATCAGAGATCAAGGTAAACGGTGTTGCATCCGGCCAGTACTGACGCAGTGTCTCGAATACACTACCGCCAAAGGTTGCATGACCTGAAGGGTAGGCTGGAAACGGCGGGGTGAAATTTGGCTTGCGCGAGTTGGTAGCCGGTGCGCCAAGCGGATACCAGGCTGCGTCGCCAGCCGTTGCCGGATTGGTGTCGGCATCACCAGCGCGAATGGCCGTAATTGGTCGCCACACATGATAATACCATTTGGAATCCCACGCAGCAATGCCAGCGTCTGCCATCGCAACATTCATCACTGCAAGAAAGCGCGCCATTTCATTCACGTTCGTTATATGATGTTCAATAGCAATCTTGCGGGCCATCTGATTATAAAGGCGGGGCGGTGCACACAGCGACGGCGTGCCATCATAACCCCAGAGTTTGCCACTGAAGGTTTGGTCAGCCGTGCGGGTCGTGGCGGTACCATTGTTAGGGTCACCACCCAGATTTTTCGCGGCGTTATAGGCAACCGTGTAGGCAGGATCGGTCAAGGCCGGTGGTGGTGGTACGCGAAACTGGTCGGCAGTGCCCATCACAAAAGGCTTCACCTTATTCCAGTTGTAGCCAAGCGCCACCTGCAGATTACTAACAGGATCTTGCGACCAGTTGCCAGGGCCTGGCACCAGATGGTAATCATCGGGGCCAGTGCCAACACGCACTTCAGATGTTTCTGATCCATCATTGGTACGCAGAGCAATAATCGAAGCCGCAGCACGCGCGCCAACGGCGTCCCCCGCGGCTATCGCTGCCGGATCGCCTGAAATTCGTGCTGTATCCGCTGCAAACAGTGCATCAAGACGCGGCTGCTGATAAGGATAAAGCCAGGTCAGTGTATCATAGGCCGCTCGCGCAATCGCCTGATCGATTGAAATTTTAGTTGTGTCGTCTGCACTCTGTGCAATGCCAGTATAACTCTTGAATTGTGGAATTGTTTTGTAGCGCGGCTTAATGGCATTGACAGCTTCAAACACGGCAATTTCCGTAATGGCAACGGCACGTGATGCCCGGTGCGGCCCAAGCTGCTCGGCAAACCGGCGTGGGTCCTCTGTACTACCCGCAACAACGGGTGTGTGATCGATAGCCGTTGTATCCAGTGTGATATCATGCCATAAAATTAATCGTTCAAATGCATTTTTAGGGGCAATGGCAGGCACTGTACTATGCACTCTGACAGGCGTGGCATTGGAGCCAGCCGCCAACAACCGTGACAACTCCCGGTAACTTTCGCCAGTGATTGACGATGGCGCTGATCTGGCCCGAGCTCCATCAAGGGCGGGTTTTGCAAAAGAAATATTAATAAACGCCGTGGTCGCCAAACACGCAACAACAACAACTTTTCTAACTATATTGTGTAACATTATGTTACCTCTCTAAAAATATGCTGATGTTATTAACAGCGTGTCGAAGAATACAGCGTGAAAAAAATAATATATGTGTTTTTGTGCACACATAATCTTATTCATGACGCTATAAATTTTTTAATAGAAAAAAAAATCGAAAAACTCTACTTAAAAGAGCGTTAATTTTCAATATAAAGAGTTAATGTGTTAACCTGTTTATTGTTTTTCACATATTTGCGCGTCGGTCGGCATAGCCACGATAGTTTCGGCAACGCGCTTCAGTGTGGTCTCATCCTGCGCGGCATTGGTTGCAATTTCTACGGCTTTGACACAACTATCATCAGCGCTTTCGGCGTTTGAAAACTGGTTGGCAAGTTGGGTGACACTTGCATCCATCGCAGCTTGCGCTTGTGTGCCATAGAGTTTTTTGAAATGTGCCAGCATTACCGCGGCTGACGCTCCAAGCGCTGGCCTGATCACGGTCACAAAATGGCTGTAGCTGTCGCGTGTCGCTGAACCACCCATGGCGGAACACTTGAGTGCTGTAACCATGAGCATGGTTTGCAAACCGCGCACCTCATACGCTGATTTTTCAGCCGTGGTCCAGCACGGTGCAGCAAAGACTGGTGCCACTGCAACCTGGCTGGCACAGACAAGTGTTGCCAAAAATACGTTGCATTTGATCATAGCTTGAACCTTTATTCTCAGCACAAATTATAGTGTGCCAGAAAAAGGTAAAGCTTCACTGCAGTATTAGAGTTAATCGGAGGTTATGCTGAAGGCAGCGGATCAGCTGCACCACACATTCAGTGGCTGATATTGTAGGCAACCTCAGCGTCGCTCAACTGAAAACCGATCAGCACTTCATAGCCGAGTTGTTTGGGTGGCGGGGCAAACTCATCAAAATCCGATGGTTTGGGTTTTGGTGGCAAAGGCACAGCGGGTGTGGTGATGGTCACATTGACATGCGTGTGACCGCGATTGCCAGCCTCGTTCGTACGGAGCTTGGCTGTATAAATTTGCTTCGACAGTAACGTCGTGCCGTCCTTCACAACAGCAACAAAATATGGGAGCTCCACATCACCGGCAGCAGCACCCCGCGCCGACACCTCAAAACTGATCACCGAACGCGCACCGTTTTTATCCGTACAATCGCTGCCAAGCGCGCTCAGTGTTGCGCTAAGCTGCAGGTTGCCCGCGTCAAAACTGCCGTTCCCGCCAAAGCGGCTGAGTGTGCCGGCATGTTTGACAACAGCGACTGCCGGGCAACTGGTGCGTTTGATGACCAGCGGGTTGGCCGTATTGCACCCTGCCAGTAGTAGCCCCATAACCGAGCTTACGCAAAGTAGCCGGATGACGGTTTGCAGGGGTGGCGTTATGCGATTAAAAATCATTAGGGTTGGTTCTTTCAACATCTTATTCCAACTTCTAGGTCTTAAGGAGGGACATCCCTATCGGCAAGTGGCTTTAAGATACTGGCTTGCTATGCAAGCTTGGGGCTTTCGTTTTATCTAGCGAATAGCTATAAACTTTTCTTATGTCTGAATATATGACCAAACCAGCCCTTAACCTTATGTTGGCCAATCCACGTGGTTTTTGTGCGGGTGTTGACCGTGCCATCCAGATTGTTGAACGCGCCTTAGAAAAATACGGCAGGCCGGTCTACGTGCGCCACGAAATTGTGCATAATCGGTTCGTTGTTGAAAGTTTGGAGGCTAAGGGCGCCGTGTTTGTTGAGGAACTGGATGAAGTGCCGGAAGGCGTGCCGGTTATTTTTTCAGCGCATGGTGTTCCCAAGGCGGTGAATGCCGAAGCTGGTGAGCGCGGGCTGCACTATCTCGATGCCACCTGCCCGCTGGTCTCCAAGGTCCACCGCGAGGCAGAACGACACGAGCGCGACGGCCGGCATATTTTGTTTATCGGCCATGCGGGTCATCCGGAAGTCATCGGCACTATGGGCCAACTGGAGC
Source organism: Sphingomonadales bacterium (assembly GCA_025362295.1). Classification (GTDB taxonomy): domain Bacteria; phylum Pseudomonadota; class Alphaproteobacteria; order Sphingomonadales; family Sphingomonadaceae; genus JANYGX01. The sequence goes on from JANYGX010000010.1 coordinate 11,905, forward strand.
CAGGCGCCATCACTTTGGTCGAAACAGCCGCCGATGCGCGCGCTGTTAATCCGCCCATGACAGACAAGCTGGCATTCATTACTCAGACAACCCTTTCAATTGACGATACCGCCGTAATCGTTGAAATCCTGCGTGAGCGATTTCCGCACATGGAGCGGCCACGAAAGGAAGATATTTGTTACGCCACAACCAACCGGCAGGAAGCTGTGAAAGCGTTATCGGCAAACTGCGAGCTTATTTTGGTTGTGGGCGCACCTAACAGCTCAAATTCGCTGCGGCTGGCTGAAGTTGCGCAACGTCAGGGGTGTGCGGCTTATCTTGTGCAGCGCGCTGCTGATATCGATTGGTCGTGGTTTGAAAATATTTCGTCCGTGGGTATCACCGCTGGCGCTTCGGCGCCTGAAATTCTGGTTGAAGAGGTGATTGATGCCGTCAAAGCGCGTTTCACCGTGACAATTTCTCATGTGACAACCCGCGAAGAGGCTGTTGTCTTCAAACTTCCCAGAGAACTTGTGAACTAGGGTGGCAGTCTATACGGCGGTCTCGACCGAGGCCATGGAACAGTTTTTAAGAAATTTTGATGCTGGTCAGCTGGTATCCGCTAAAGGCATTGCCGAAGGCGTTGAAAACACAAATTATTTTTTGGTTACCACGACCAGCCAATTCATCCTGACCTTGTATGAAAAACGGGTGAACCCGGCAGATTTGCCGTTTTTTATGGGCCTGATGAACCACCTGGCCGATCAGGGTCTGCCGGTGCCACGTGTGATTGCCAATCGCAGCGGCGAGCGCCTGCACACACTGGCTGGTAAGAACGCCTGCCTGATCGAATTTTTACTGGGTGTGTCTGTGACTGAACCCACACCGCGGCACTGCCACGAGGTTGGCATCATGCTGGCAAAAAGCCGCCTTGCAAGCCAAGGGTTTGCAGCGCAGCGGCGCAACGATTTAAGCCTTGATGGCTGGAAACATCTGGCGGCGCAGTGTCGATCCGGCTTAGAGACCATTGCGCCTGGCCTTGGCAATCTGATCACCGATGCGCTGCGCGATATCGCGCGTGATTGGCCAAGGGGTTTGCCGCAATCGGCTATTCATGCCGATTTGTTTCCGGATAATGTTCTGTTCATGGGCACTGAGATCAGTGGCGTGATCGATTTCTATTTCGCCTGCACCGACATAGCGGTTTATGATCTTGCTGTCTGTCTTAATGCTTGGTGTTTCGATGCCAGCGGTAAAATTGCTTTACACGATAATGCCAAAGCCATGATGTCCGGTTATGAATCGGTGTTGCGGTTAACGCCGGATGAGCATCGTGCCATGCCTGTGCTATCCGCCGGCGCCGCACTGCGCTTTCTGCTCACACGCTGTTACGATTGGTTGAACACACCGCCGGGGGCGCTGGTTACCCGCAAGGATCCGCTGGCCTATGCAAACCGGTTACAATTTTACAGAACGGCACATTTATGATTTTACCGGATGTCGAGATTGCTGTTGACGGGGCCTGTTCCGGCAACCCTGGGCCTGGCGGCTGGGGCGCGCTGCTGCGTTTTGGCAGTACGGAAAAAGAACTGTCCGGTGGCGCCCAGCAAACCACCAATAACCGCATGGAGCTGCAAGCCGCCATCGAGGCGCTAAAGGCACTCAGCAAACCGTGTCGGGTCAAGCTTTCCACCGACAGCCAGTATGTCAAACGAGGCATGACAGAATGGATCGACCGCTGGCGAGCCAACGGCTGGCGCAAAACCCCCGGGGCACGCGACCAGATCGCCAACGCCGACCTCTGGGAAGCACTTGATGAGGCCTCGCGTCGCCACGATGTCAGCTGGCATTGGGTACGCGGCCACAATGGCAATCCGGACAATGAGCGAGTCGATACCCTTGCCAAAAAAGCGGTCCCAAAGCCTTTTTAAGACAATATTAACATAAAGGCTGGACCCGTGGTTAAAACGAGCTAAGGTGTCGCAGTTAGAGTAACCAAACGGAGAAAATTTATGTCATTCAAAGATTTCGTACTCAAAGGCAATGTGATGGACCTGGCTGTTGGTGTCATCATGGGCGGTGCCTTCGGCAAGATTGTTGATTCACTGGTCAGTGACCTCATCAACCCATTGCTTGCCATGGTCATCGGCAAGCCTGATTTTTCAAGCATTTTCGCTACACTGGGCGCAGCCCCGGCAGGCTATGCCGGACCGCAAACCTATGAAGCGCTCAAAAAAGGCGGTGCCAATTTGCTTGGTGTCGGTGCCTTTGCAACTGTGGTGATTAATTTTCTGATCCTGGCGTTCGTGATTTATTTGCTGGTTAACTACACACAAAAGCTGACAGCAAAATTTGCACCACCAGCAGCCCCGCCATCCGATGAAGTGCTGTTGTTGCGTGAAATTCGTGACAATCTGAAAAAATAATCAGGTATACTGCGTAAAGACGGGGTTTGCACACGCGGCCCCGTTTTTTGTTGAGTGCATAATATTTTTTATATTGTTGCTCACCGATCTGATACAGATCATTTAATACTAAAAGCTCACCCGCAAATTTAAATCAATGCCAGAGGGTCTGTAAGCCGGGTTCTGTACGGTCTCTTGCGAGACCGCGACGATCATTCCTCTAGGGCTGCCATTGCTGACAGCCTCAAGCAACCAACCCGCATGGTCCGCCGGGTAGGGCGTTGTGGGCTTTCACCCGCATACCATGCCTATTCGGTCTTGCTCCCGGTGGGGTTTGCCTGGCCAGTCATGTTACCATGCCTGCGGTGCGCTCTTACCGCACCCTTTCACCCTTACCTGACGTGTCAGGCGGTCTCCTCTCTGTGGCACTGTCCCTGGGGTCACCCCCGCCGGACGTTATCCGGCACCGTTTACCCGTGGAGCCCGGACTTTCCTCCCGCCACCTTGCGGCAACCGGCGATCATCCAACCCTCTGGCACTATTCCTCTAGCAGCCCTTGCCAAGCCTTGGCAAACTGGGGCAGAGCAAACCATTGAAAAAAGGATGAGGCGATGAAACGTGTATGGCTCTCTGCTGCTCTGGTTGTGGCTTTGGCAGGTTGTGCGCAACTGCGCGGCATTTCCGGCAAGCTGTCCGACATTGGCGGCAGAAACGAGAATAAATCAGCTTCAGTGCCAGAAAACACCATCCCGTCCGATCATGTCAAAGCCAACAATATTCCGGCTGTGGAAAAAAACCTGCCGCGCGGCCTTGTCGGGGACACTGTTGATCAGGTGCATGGCGGGGATGTTATCCCGCCGCAATAACACGCGTGCTTAATAGACCCATGCCCCGAGGGCCGCAATCAGCGCCCTTGATTCGGCATCCGCTGTACTGCTGATCAGGCTTTGGCGAAAGCGGCGCTGGAAGGCGCGCACCACAGCTTCCGTCAGTTCATCGAAATTGCCGTTGATGCTGATGCCGTAACCGATTTTCTGAAGGCCGGTTTGCAGGAGGGCGACAGCAACGCCTTCATCACCCTTAATAAGGCTGATTTCGGTCGTATCGAATGTCACGCGCGGCGTGGGCACACACAGACCCGCAGCGGCAAGCCTGTGCCAATCAAACAGCTCACCCGGGTCATCCTTGCGCAAAGGCGCGATGTCTGAGTGACCAACGACATGGTTTTTGACAATGCCGTGCCGCGCGACGATCTCTTTTGCCAGCGCTTCGACGGCTGCCATCTGCGCATCGGGAAAGGCACGGTAGCCATATTCATGGCCAGGATTAACAATTTCAACCCCAACCGACACTGCATTCAACCCGTGTACACCGTCCCACGATGATACCCCTGCATGCCAAGCGCGCAGGCTTTCATCGACCAGTTGAAACACCCGGCCATCCTCTTCGACTAGATAATGCGACGAAACTTTTGCAGCTGGGTCGCTCAGCCGCGCCAGCGCCGCCGCGCCGGTTTGCATGCCGGTATAATGCAGCACCAGCATGCTGATGCTGCTCTCATCGCGCGTGTCGTGGTTGGGGGATGGGTGCTGGATGGGGATGATCATGCCAGTTGAACCTTCTCGGTTTCCGCTTGTGCATTGCGCAATGTGATAATGGCGACACCGACAAGCGTTATAATCCCGCCCAGCATCATTTTATAGGTGAGCGTGCCGCCAAGCAACCACACCGAAAAAATAACTGCCAGAATGGGTGACAGCAGGGTGAGCGGCGAAATGGTGGTGACCGGATAACGCTGCAACAGGAAGGTAAGGCCCGCATGACCCACCACCGACGAGAACAGCGCGGAAAAAAATATATAGCCAAAAAAATGTACAGGTATGGTTGGCAGTTTTGCCAGCGCGCCGGGCTCCATCACCATCGATAAAAACAGCAGGGGCAAAACACTGACAGCCGCCAGCCAGCCCTGAATATTGAGCGCGGCTATGCCGGTCAGCCGCCGCATCAATATTGTGCCGGTGGCATAGACAAACGAGCCCGCGCAAGCAAGCAGCAGCGGCACATGATCCTGAAATGCCCTTGGATCAAACGACAACAAAACAACCCCGGCAAACGACAAGAGGATGCCAAAAATCCGTTTGGCATGGATGCGCTCGCCCAGAAACACGATGGCCAGAATCAGGCTGAACGGCACGCCAAGCTGACCAGCAATCGCTAGCACGGAAACGTTTTTGGCCAGTGCAAACGCGGCATTGTTGAACGAAAACATTGCCGCCCCAGAGACAAAACCCGCCAGCAGAACCGCCCCCATACGGCCAGGCACCCAGCGAATGGCGGGTGCACACAGGATCGCCACCATGACAAAGCGGATAAGCGCTGCCGTGATCGGTGGTATGCCGGCCAAAGCAAGCCTCGTCGGCACAATGTTGAACCCCCAGGCGAGGTTGATCAGCATCAGAAAAAGCAAATGGCGGGTTTTCATCAGCTCTTTTTATAAGAGATTTCAACGAACTGCAATAAATCTGTGAATTAGGGCTTTCCTACAGACCGAGTTTTAATGTACCATTAGGGTTACTAGTGATTCGTTTGGAGTTTTAAATGCACCGTATCCGTTCCGCCGTTTTTATGCTTTTTTTAACCTTTCTTGGGGTTTCCGCTGCTGCGCAACCGCGTTCAGCTTCACCTAAGGCGTTCTCGGAAGAATCACCGATTCGGGCTGATATGCTGGTTGCAGAGGGTCGCCACGACATGGTGGCCGCGGCCAACCCGCTCGCCGTTGAAGCCGGCCGCGATATGCTTGTTGCTGGTGGCACGGCCGTCGATGCTGCCATTGCAACGCAACTGGTTTTGGGTCTGGTCGAGCCGCAATCCTCGGGGCTTGGTGGCGGCGCCTTCATGCTGGCCTATGATGCCAAAACAAAAGAAAGCCAGAGCTACGATGGCCGCGAAACAGCCCCGGCCTCGGCTACAGAGACCATGTTTTTGACCAAAGACGGCAAACCGCTCGATTTTATTGATGCATATGTTGGTGGCCGCTCCGTTGGGGTGCCAGGGATGTTGCGCATGATGGCCATGGCGCACAAGGCACACGGCAAGCTGCCGTGGGATGTGCTGTTTCAACCGGCCATTCATCTCGCTGAAAATGGCTTCCCGATCAGCCCACGGTTATACATGATGCTCGGCAATCTCAAAACCGTGGCCAGCCGTTTTTCTGACATGCACACACACTATTACGATGGTGCTGGTAACCCGTTTCCGGTCGGGTCAAAACTGCAAGACAGTGATTATGCGCATTTGCTCAAAGACATTGCAAGGCATGGGCCAGAGGTGTTTTACTCGGGCAAATTTGCTCGCCATGCTGTGCGGGCCATTGCCAAAAGCCCGGTATCACCAGCCGTGATGACACTGGCTGATTTTGCGGGCTACAAGCCAGTGGTGCGCAAGCCCGTGTGTGCACTCTACCGCAGCTACAAAATTTGCAGCATGGGGCCGCCGTCGTCCGGGGCCACCACGATGCTGGCCACACTTAAAATCCTGGAACGTTATGACCTTGCCGCACTTGGGCCTCAATCTGCCCAGGCCATTCATTTGATCAGCGAGGCCATGAACCTTGCCTATGCCGACCGCGACACATACTTGGCTGATCCTGCATTCATCGCCGTGCCGGTTGATGGCTTGATTGATAGCCATTATCTTGATGAGCGTGCCAAACTGATTGATCTTGGCAAAGCGAGCGGCCCCTTTACGGCCGGTGTGCCGCCGGGGGCCAGCACAGCAACCCGCGCTGCAGATGTTGGCAGCCCGATGCCCTCCACCAGCAATATCTCCGTGGTTGATAAATACGGGAATGTGGTGGAATGGACCGGCACCGTGCAAGCGCCGTTTGGCAGTTTCTTGCGTGTTGACGGTGTATTGCTGAACAACGAACTGACGGATTTTGCCTTTGCACCCCAAAAGAACGGTGCAGCCGTTGCCAACCGCGTGGCCCCGGGCAAGCGACCCCGCTCATCGATGACCCCAACACTGGTGTTTGATTCAGGCGGCCATTTCACGCTTGGCATGGGCTCGGCTGGCGGCTCGCGCATTATCTCTCACGTGATCAAAAGCCTGATTGCCGTCATCGATTGGCATCTTGATCCGCAAGCGGCAATTCAGCAGCCCAATTTTTTCAAAACCCAAGACGGCCTGCAAATCGATCCCGGTCCAGTGCTCGATGCTGCACGATCCGGCCTCGAAGCGCGTGGCCATACCATCATCGCCGAGGGCAACAATTCCGGCATGACCGCTATACAGGCGGTCTACGACAGCAAGGGCAATGTGCACTATCTCGGCGGCGCTGATCCACGGCGCGAGGGGATTGCTGTTGGGAATTGAATGCGTGTTGTGTTAGACGTTTTAAAGTTTACCTATATTCGTCACCCCTGCGCAGGCTGCGGTGACAGCTTAACACGTACCATCAGTCAACGAAAAAGTCTTTTGGTACTATAGTTTTTTATCAAACCTTATGAGCCGATTGGAGAGCACCGTGCATATTTCATACTACTTACGCTGTCTGGCTGTTGTCGGCCTCCTTGGCACCGGCACAGCTTGTGCGGCTGCCGATCATCTGGCCATCACCATCTACAACGATAATCTGGCGCTGGTGCAGGACAGCCGAACGCTGGATTTGAAAGCCGGTCGCCAGCGCATTGAATTCAAAAATGTCTCGGCACAAATCAGGCCGGAAACCGTTTCGCTGACGGCCACCGGCATTGGCATAGTTGAGCAGAATTTCGATTTTGATTTATTATCCCCAGCGAAGATGATGGAAAAGGCCGTTGGCCATATGGTGACGCTAGTACGGGTGAACCCGGCGACCGGTGCCGAGACGCGCCAGCAAGCTTACGTGCTCTCGACCAACAACGGTGTGGTGCTGAAAATTGGCGACCAGATTGAGGTGCTGCGCGATGACACCCTGCCAGCGCGGGTGATCTTCGACAAAGTGCCGGACAATTTGCGGGCTGAGCCAACCCTCTCGATCACGCTGAATGCCGATGGTGCGGGCGCGCGGCCTGCGACACTCAGCTATCTCACGCCCGGCCTTGGCTGGCGCGCAGACTATGTGGCCCTCTACGACGAGACAGACAGCAAAATAGATGTGCAAGGGTGGGTGACGCTCAGCAACACCAGTGGCACAACATTTGGTGAGGCCGAAACGGTGCTTGTGGCAGGCCAGCCCAGCACCATCGACAACCCGGTTGAGACGCAACAAACCTGGCAGCAACAAGGGCGTGGCGGGCTTGTGAAGGCCGGCACAGAAACCGGTGGCCGCGCGCGGCTGGGGGATTATTATCTGTATCCGCTGTCGGAGCGCACGACGATTGCCAACCAGCAAACCAAGCAGGTGAGTTTTCTTGATGTGCACAAGGCGGCGGCCACCCACGGCTACGACTATCGCCTTGGCTGGATGCAAACTGTTGAACAACCAACCAGTGCACACTCGGTCTACCGGTTTTCCAACAGCGCAAAAGCCGGGTTGGGCGACCAGCTGCCAGCCGGTATCATGCGATTTTATCTGCGCGATAAAAATGGCGCGCCACAGTTTATCGGCGAAAGCCGGATCGATCATACGCCGATGGGATCGGAGCTGTCGTTGGCCACCGGCGATGCGTTTGATGTGAAGGTGCAAAGCACCGTTGAAAATCGCACAGCCCTCAGCCTGTTTCGCTGGAAAACCACCATGCGTTACAAACTGAGCAACGCCCTGCCGAAAGCCGTTGTGGTCAATCTCATGCAGGACGGTTTGTGGGGCGACACGCGGATTACAAGCGAAAGCCAAAAAAGCCATCGCCGCAGCGCAGACACAGCCGAGTGGAGCGTCACTGTGCCAGCGAATGGCAAGGTGGATGTGACGGCGACGTTTGATTCGAAATACTGAGCCGGCGGTGGGCTGGCCAAACCTTTACCCCGCTTTCACAAATCTTCCCTCGCTAGGGGGGCGGATACGAAGACTGAGCGCCGCTATCTCTCCCGCAAGGGGAGAGAGGACGTGTATGGGAAGGGATGCCATTCTTGTTGCGATATTATATGTAATATTTACGAATGCCGCCTACGCCGCCGACATCTCTGCCTCCCCACCACGCGATCTCTCTGTCACCGTATACCGCAACCCTGAGCGCAATGGCGGCGCAATTGATCTCAATAACCTTGGCGGTTTTGCGCTTGTCACCGAAACCCGTACCGTGCATCTTCCGATCGGTGAAACGCGGTTGCGTTTTGAGGGTGTGGTGGACGGCATCATGCCTGAAAGCGCGATTGTCAGTGGCCTGCCTGGCGGCGTGCTCGAGAAAAACCGCGATAGAGCCTTGCTCAGCCCTGAGGCGCTAATCCGTGCCTCACGCGGGGCAACCATAACCCTGCGCCGCACCAATACAAAAACCGGCAAGGTGGTGCGCACACCAGCCGTGATCAAATCCGCCAACCAGGACGGTATTGTTTTTGAAACCCCCGACGGCATTGAAGCGTTGCAATGCTCAGGTCTCTCGGAAACATTCACCTACGCGCAGGTGCCCAAGGGTGTGTCGGCGTTGCCAACCCTTTCGGTGCTTACCCGCAGCCCGCGTGAAATAACGGCAACCGTGAAGCTTTCCTACCTCACCAGCGGCTTTGACTGGTCGGCGGCTTATGTCGCAACCGTTGCACCGGATGGTCGCACGCTGGATTTGGGTGCGTGGGTAACGCTGGCCAACGGCAACAGTATAAGTTTGCGTGAGGCGAGCACACAGGTGGTGGCCGGCAAGCTAAACCGAGAGCCGCAAAACAATGTTCAGGCTGATAATGACAATCAGGTGATTGCACAGTGCTGGCCGCGCGGTTCGACAAGTGATAAAGTCCCTACAAGTGAGATAATGTTGAGAGCAAATAACGGTAATTTGAGCAGCCGTATGATGAGGAAGGGCATGGTTGCTGATTTTGCATCCGCTGCAGCCGCGGTAGTGGTGACAGCGCAGCGTGTGAGCCAGGAGCAGCTTGGCGATCTCAAACTGTACCGTGTGCCGGAGGTGACGACCGTTGCCGCACAACAGCTCAAACAGGTGCGGCTGCTGGACCAAACGCATGTGCCATTCCAGAGAATTTATGGCGCTGATGTTGCGGCGATCGATCAAACGATTGATAGCCTTCCGGCTACACTCATTTTACGCAGCAAAAACGATCTTGCCCACAAGCTGGGTTTGCCGTTGCCATCCGGGCGTGTGTCGGTGTTCGAAACCGCTTTTGACCGGCCCATGTGGCTGGGTGAAACAAGTGTCAAGGACAACGCTGTCGATGAAGTGCTTGAATTTCGCATGGGCGAGACTCCCAACGTGCGCTACACACACACCATTATAAACCATATCAGCAACGCACCCAAACTTGTGCGCCTGACACCACGCCTGCGGCTTGCCCTCCGGCAGGGTAAAACCATGGAAATTGTTGAGATCACCAATGCCCGCAACGCACCCGTCGCTTTTGAACTCAGGTTGCAGCTGCAGGCGGGCACCAGAGTGGCCTATGCTGATCAGCCGCTGGGGAAAAAAGATGGACGACCAATCTTCAGGCTCAACGTGCCGGCAAACGGCAAAACGCAGGTGCATTATACTGTGGTGCAATAAACTTTTTATATTGCACCAGATGCTTATTTTATTGAAAAATGCGTGCTGCTTATGTCGTTATACGAGCGCAGGTTTGCCAGCGCAGGTTGGCCAGCTCAGGTTTGCATGACAAATATGGGGTAGTCTTTAGAGTTTCTGATGCTACAAATCTAAAATTTGCCGCACCTGATTGGTGAGGTGCGTAAGCTTGGCTGTGGTGATGGGTTGGCTGGCGCGGATGTCGGCAACCAGCTTCGCCACACGCTCGACCTTGAGCGCGTTGGTGGCCAACCACGCATCGAGCGCAACACCTGTGTCACCGCGACCGAGCTTGCCGATCACGTCCAGCCGCAGCCGTTCGCACTCATGCTCGGTGCCGGAGAGCAGCAGGCGCTCCCAGGCGTCTGCTGGCTGCACCAGACTGCAGGCACCAAGGGCCCAGTCAAGCCCCAACCGTTCACCAAGGCGGGTATAGCCATGGGCAATGCTGTCAGGATCGGTGCTGGTAAGGGCGGCAAGGCTTGCAATGCCAATGGCGCCGTCAAGCGCTTTTAATGTCACCAGCTGACCCGTCACATCGTCTGGCGTGCCAAGGTTCTTCAGCGACGCCGCCATGCGGTCCACATGCTGCTTTGGTTCTGGCATCAACAAATCAAACACATGGCTGTGCAGCGTCGCCAGCGGGCCTTGCAGCATGGCTGTGATATGGGAAGGCTGGATGCCATCGCGGTGATAGCGCAAAATATCCGCCATATGCGTGCGCAGCAAACCGGCGGCCTCACGCTGGCAGCGCGTTTGCACGGCCGCTGACATTTTATAATCGTAACTGTCAATCAGGCGCCAAAGTGAGCGCAGCGCAAACAGTTCACGCGCCACCACAAACGCAGCCGCCACCTGATCGAGCGACTGGCCGGTTTCCTCTGCCAGATCGAAGGCCAGTGTAAGGCCACCACGATTGACAATCGCGTTGGCAAGCTTCGTGGCGATAAGTTCGCGGCGCAACCGGTGGCCGGCCATATCATCGCTAAAGCGCCCAGCAAGTTCCGGCGGGAAGGCCTGCACCAGATCCGGCACCAGCAGCGCGTCATCGATCACATCCGAATGCAGCAGCTTCGAAAATAACGTCATTTTTGCGTAAGCCAGCAACACGGCAAGTTCAGGCCGGGTGAGGCCAGTGCCCACACGCTGGCGCTGGGCAAGTTCGGTGCTGGTGGGCAGTGCTTCGACCACACGGTTGAGGCCACCGATTTTTTCAAGCGTCATCATCAACTGCACATGCGCACCGAGTTCGGCAGCAGCGTCGGCTTCGGCAATCGACAGCGCCTGGGTTTGCAGATAATTGTCGCGAAGCACAATCGTTGCCACATCATCCGTCATTGTATGCAGCAGGGGCTCGCGTTCATCCGCAGACAGCCGACCAGCGGCCGTTGCGCTGGCCAGCAGGATTTTGATGTTGACCTCGTTATCCGAACAATCAACCCCAGCGCTATTATCGATAAAGTCGGTGTTGATATGGCCGCCATGTTGCGCATAAGCAATACGACCGCGCTGGGTAACACCAAGATTGGCACCTTCGCCGATAACTTTCACACGCAGTTCATCGGCGTTCACACGCGTGCCATCATTGGCCTTGTCGCCAGCCTCTGCATGGCTTTCAAACGCAGCCTTGACATAGGTGCCAATGCCGCCAAGCCAGAGCAGATCGACCGGCGCCTTCAAAATCGCCTGGATGAGTTCAGCCGGTGCCAGCTGGTCAGCGTTGATATCAAGAGCCGCTTTTATTTCACTGCCAAGCGTTATGGTTTTGGCAGAGCGGGAATACACCCCACCGCCGTTTGAGATCAGTGCCTTGTCATAATCATCCCACGACGAGCGCGGCAGATTAAACATCCGTTCGCGCTCGGCAAAGCTCTTGGCAGCATCAGGATGGGGATCGAGAAAAATATGACGGTGGTCAAAAGCAGCGATGATCAGCAAGGATTTCGACAGCAGCATCCCGTTGCCAAACACATCGCCGGACATATCACCAACACCAACCACCCGCACCGGATCACTACCAACACTCACATTGATTTCACGGAAGTGCCGCTCCACGGATATCCAGGCACCCTTTGCCGTGATGCCCATTTTTTTGTGGTCGTAGCCAACTGAACCGCCGGAGGCAAACGCATCGCCAAGCCAGAAACCGGCCTCGAGTGCGATGCCGTTGGCGATATCTGAAAACGCTGCTGTGCCTTTGTCAGCCGCCACCACCAAATACGGATCATCATCATCGTGCCGCACGACTGAATCCGGTGGCACAATCACATCGTGCACCAGATTATCTGTGATCGAAAGCAATGAGCGAATGAATATTTTATAGCTTTCCGTGCCTTCCTTCAGCCAAGCGTCGCGGTCTGTCGCTGGTGGCAGTTGCTTGGGATAAAAACCGCCCTTGGCACCGACCGGCACGATAACTGCGTTCTTCACAGTTTGCGCTTTCATCAGGCTCAAGATTTCCGTGCGGAAATCATCGCGCCGGTCCGACCAGCGGATGCCGCCGCGCGCCACCTTGCCACCGCGCAGGTGTATGGCCTCAACCCGAGGGCTGTACACAAACACTTCCACATACGGTACCGGCAGGGGCAAGCCAGGCACAGCCGCTGATAACAGCTTGAAGGCAAGCGCTGTTGCACCGGCAGGCGCAAAGGCATTGGTGCGCTGGATAGCCAGAATAACGGCAAGATATTGTCGCAAAATCCGGTCATCATCAAGCGCGGACACTTTGGCCAACGCGTCTTGAAGAGCCGCCGTCAGGGCAGTGGCTGTTCCGTCCTTGTATTTGGCCGGTGAAAACCGTGCCTCGAACAAGTTCATCAACTGGGTTGCAAGATGCGGGTAGCCAAGCAAGGCGGCTTTCACCGTATCAAGGCCAAAGGTAAGGCCGGTCTGGCGCATGTAGCGAAACAGCGCGCGCAAAATCGTCACTCGCTCAGTGGTAAAACCAGCGCGCAAAATAAGCGCATTAAAGCCGTCATCTTCCTGCGCGCCAGTGAGCAAGCCAATCAGTGCCGGCTCAAGCCGTGGCCGAAGCATTTCGAGATCAAGCGGGGCCAAAGGGTCAACAAGCGCATGGGCACTGTCTTCCAGCAAAAAATCATGCACCCAGCCAAGCATGCCGCCAGCCAGATCATAAGGATATTCCTCGATCACCCGAAGACCAAGATGCTCAAGTATAGGCACACAATCAGAGAGCGCTATGATATCACCCAGCCGATAGATTTTAAGCCGCAGCTGGTACGGCATGTCGCCAGGCTTTTTGTAAAACAGCACATCGCGGCCATGACTGTCCACAAGGGCCGCCAAACGCTCTATATCGATAGCACCGGCTTCCGCATTGAACTGGTCGCGGTAGGCCGCTGAAAAGGCTTGGCCATGGCTGATGAAAAGCCGCGCTGCGCGTGCTGGTGTCAGTCGCATATGCAGGGCTTCGCTCAGATCATCGCCCCAACCGCGCACCAGCCGGTCAAGCGATGCTTGTAGCAAGGCTATATCAACTGTGGCTGGCTTTGCTATGGCCACCGTGTAGTGCACTCGTGCCAGACCATCGTCGGTCAGCATCACAGAAAAGCGTGCCAGCGTGCCGCTAAAATTCTGGCACAGCATGTCGGCGACCCGCTGGCGCATGTCGGCGCGGTAGGCATCGCGCGGGATGAACACCAGCGCCTCGACAAAACGCTCGAACGGATCGTGGTAAATAAACAGCTTTGACCGGGGGCGCTCGATGAGCGATAAAATACCAAGCGACGACACATGCAATTCTTCAACACTCAGTTGAAACAGCAGATCACGCGGAAATGTTTCCAGCACATGCGCCAGCGCCTTGCCGGCATAACTGTTGGTGCTGTAGCTGCAGAGCTCTATCACCGCATTCACCTTAGTGCGCAGCAGCGGCACATGGCGCGGCGACGTGGCATAGGCAGCTGAGGTGAACAATCCAACAATGCGGTGTTCGGCAACAGCGTTGCCAGCAGCATCAAGGCACGAGACCACAATGTAATCGAGCGGCACAGCGCGGTGCACGGGCGATATAGTGGCAAGTTTGGTGATGGTAATCGGGTTTTCAGGGTGTTTGACGGGGGTGTGCTGCGGGCTGCGTTCCCACACACAGAAATCAGGCTGACGCAACACGCCGAGATTGGTATGGCGCTCGCCCGTTGCCAGTGTCACATGACAATAGCCAAGCAGGGTCATGTTGTCGTCGGCCACCCAGTCCAGAAAAGCCCTGGTTTCAGGGGCTGTGGTATCGGTGATGGCCAGACGCACTCTCGCCACCATGGCCTGCCAGTCACTGACTGCCAGACGCACAGACCCAAGCACCGCTTCAAGTTCGCTGATAAGGGCCTGGCGCTCGCGTGCGCCAAGCCGGTCTACCTCCAGATACAGCGTTGATTCATGCAGTGTGCCCTGTGGTGTTGGCCCGCTGCCCGCCAGGCCCAGCGTGCTCTCCAATGCGCCCGCAGCCCCCCGTGTTACTGCAAGCACCGGGTGCAGCAGCACATGAATGGCGATACCGTGCGCCGTTAGCGCTGCCGTGATTGAATCAACGATGAACGGCATATCGTCGTTGACAATCATGATCGCCATGCGGCGACTGAAATCCCCGCTGCCGCGCTTGTGATCGAGGCTTTCAATCGCAACAACGGCCTCGCCTGCCAGACGCGTGGTGCGCACAGCGGCTATGCGGTTGAGAATGGCCGTTGTATCGCTGGTGCGCAGCGCTGCCAGATCATCTGGCAGGGCCTTGGCAAAAAAGACGTCTGCCAATCTGGTATCAGTCATGGATTGTCCCTCAACAGTGCTGTGTGACTGCCAAAGCACCAAAGCTTCAAGCGCGTCGATATCAGTGCTTATTGAGGCGTCTCAACACAGTGTCAACCAGTTGTGCATCGGTCGGCGCAACCGCCACGATATCGGCGGTTTGGCTGCCTGGCTGGCGGCGGGCCACCAGCAACACATAGTCACCCGTCACATCATCCGGAAGCGTGATGGTCGCCATGGCCGTGCGGCTGGCAAGCGCGCCCCGCACAAGGCTCGCCTTATCCACCCGGCTGTTGCCCTTGGCTCTGGCACGCGCCTCACGTTCGGCGGCGACAACGCCTTTGAGGCCACCCTCGAAGCCGTCCAGCCACGCCCGGAAGGCGAGCGATGAAATATCTTCACGCTCGGCATAGCCAAGCGCTGCGGCATATTCTGTCAGACGGGTTTTATCGTAATCCGTCCCAAAGATCAGCTTGACCGTCGGCGTGTACGGCGCGCGCGGCTGCTGCACCAGATCGTGGTGAGCGAGCAACGCCTGAAACTGTTCGGGCTCAGCAGCGGCAGCCCCATGAAAGGCATAGGCCTGGGTCAGCGCATCATAAAGGGCAGCGCGGGTGCGGCCATCGGACGAGCGCACCTGTTCAGCGGCAGCCTTGGCATGATCCAAGAGCACCAGCAGCGCTTCATTATCTTGATGTACGTAAGGGGAATTTTCCGCTGCCGGTTCGAGCGCTGCTTCTGTTAAATCCAGCGTATCTGTATCACCCTCGTGAGCGGCGGCCTTGTCCCACGCCAAACGTGCGTGTTCCGGAAAGCTCGCAACGACAGTTGCCGCACTGACCTCTTCCTTCCACGACAGCACGCCGTAAATGAAATTGATGCTGTCATCATCGTCCGACAGCGGCAGCAATATGCCCCGGTACATGAGCGGATGGCCCTGGGCATTGGTGAATTCCGCCTCAAACCCGATGGGTGCGCGGTTGGCAATGATTTCAAGATAATGGTCGGTCAGGCGCGACAGCAGGGATTTGCCTGGCACCTCATCGGGTTTGATATCGCTGACACCAAGGCCACACTCTTCGCGGAGGCCCTTGCCAATGTAACGCAACACGGCATTGTTTGGCCCTTGCGAGAAATCCATCAAAATGGAATGATCGCGAAAGCTTTCAATTGCCTCGGCCTGCAAATCGTGCACACTGGGAAAATTACGGCTGCCAAGCAGCGAGGCCCAGTAGTTATAAGCCCGCACGCTCACCCGGCGCTCATAGCCTGTAAGCTCCAGCGGCGCGTCCTCGATTACCGACTGTGTGTCAAGATCTAGAATATCTTCATGAGCATCCGCTGAAGCGGGAGCTTCTGCCAGTGCCGGATCGGCCGGGCTGATGTTCAATCCAGCAACACCGAGGTCCAGTGGTTCGGCAGCATGATCAGGAGCAGCGTCATCAGGGTATATCATAGAAGCCAGCGCTCTGGGTTTGGGGGCGAGTGACATGCATGGGCCTTTGTATAGACAATCAAGCTATACCCATAACAACAAGATGGTAAACCGACCGTTAACCAAAGGCCAGAGGTTTTTGGGGTCCGCCCACTTGTCTGTTGTCGCGAGGAAAAAGGCGGGTACCAACCTTCGCTGGTATGAAGATCAAGATTTTAAACCGTATCCCTGACGCGAAGGCTTACATCCCCGATTGCCCAGCCTCTGCCAGGGGTGGTGGGGCAGAAATTTTTACCTTCACAAAATATACCGGCTCAAATCTGAATTGCCAGCCAGTGTATCCAGCTGCTTGCGCACGAACGTGGCATCAATTTTCACCACTGTACCAGGCTTCTCGGAGGCATCAAAACTCACATCATCAACCAATTTTTCCATCACCGTCTGCAACCGCCGCGCGCCGATGTTCTCAACACTGTCGTTCACCTCAAAAGCAATGCGGGCAATTTCATCAATGCCGTCATCGGCAAATTCAAGCGTCACTTTCTCAGTGCCCAGCAGCGCTGCATATTGCTTGAGTAACGATGATTCCGTGTCCGCCAGTATGCGCCGGAAGTCGGCCTGATCCAAGCCCTTGAGTTCGACGCGGATGGGCAGGCGGCCTTGCAACTCGGGGAGCAGATCACTTGGCTTGGCGTTGTGAAAGGCCCCTGAGGCGATGAACAGGATATGGTCGGTTTTCACCGGGCCGTATTTGGTCGACACTGTCGTACCCTCAATCAGCGGCAGCAAATCCCGCTGCACGCCTTCGCGTGATACGCTGCCGCCCTGCACATTCGACACTGCAATCTTGTCGATTTCATCAAGAAACACGATGCCGTTCTGCTCAGCGGATGTGACGGCATCGCGGACAATCTCATCCTGATCAATCAGCTTGTCGCTCTCCTCGGCCACCAGCACATCATGGGCCTGTTCGACGGTGAGTTTGCGCCGCTTGGTGCGCGTGTTACCAAAAGCTTTTCCCATCATTTCAGAAATATTGATCATGCCCACTTGCGCGCCGGGGATATCGAAGCTTGGCATTTGCGGACCGCTATCAAGCACTTCAAGCTCGATCTCTTTGTCGTTCAGTTCGTTGCCGCGCAGCTTGGTGCGAAACATGTCGCGGGTTGAACTCGATGCGTCCTTGCCGACAAGCGCTTCCAGCACCCGCTCCTCAGCGGCTTTTTCAGCCTGCACTTTCACGGCACTGCGTCGGCTCTCGCGCGCCAGGCGCAGGGCTTCCTCGACCAGATCGCGGATAATGGAATCCACATCACGGCCCACATAGCCCACTTCCGTAAATTTAGTTGCCTCAATCTTGATGAACGGCGCCCCAGCGAGCTTTGCTAGCCGCCGCGAAATTTCAGTTTTGCCGCAACCGGTTGGCCCGATCATCAGGATATTTTTCGGTGTCACTTCTTCGCGCATTTGCCCGCTCAGCTGCTGGCGACGCCACCGGTTGCGCATGGCAATGGCGACGGCCCGTTTGGCGTCTCCCTGACCAACAATATAACGATCAAGTTCAGCAACAATTTGTTTCGGCGTATAGTTGGTCATTATTGTTCAATCATTTCTACAGTCAAATGGGTGTTGGTATAGACGCATATGTCAGACGCAATTTTGAGCGCCTTGCGGGCAATCGCCTCAGCATCCATATCCATGTCGATGAGCGCTCGCGCTGCCGAGAGCGCATAGTTGCCGCCAGAGCCGATGCCAATGAGGCCGTCTTCCGGCTCTAGCACATCGCCCGTGCCGGTCAGCACCAGCGAAACGTTCTTGTCCGCCACCGCCATCATCGCCTCCAGCCGCCGCAGATAGCGATCTGTGCGCCAGTCCTTGGCGAGCTCAACCGCTGCGCGTGTCAGCTGGCCCGGATAGCGCTCCAGCTTTTGTTCCAGCCGTTCAAACAAGGTGAAGGCATCGGCTGTGGCTCCGGCAAACCCGCCGATGACTGTGCCATCGCCCAGACGGCGCACTTTTTTGGCATTGCCCTTCATAATGGTCGCTCCCATGCTCACCTGCCCGTCACCGGCGATCACCACCCGGCCCCCCTTGCGCACAGCAAGAATGGTGGTGCCATGCCAGTTGGCAGAGTCGTAAATAGAAGGCGTTTTGCTCATAATGACCTCTCAATTGCGCTTCTGTCGATATGGGGTAAGTGCAAGGGGATACAAGTGGGAAGTGGCCGTTATGCCATGGTAAAAACATAGGGCCTGTTGATCACACGCGAAATTAACGCACTTTCTGCTTGCCTGAAACCATAGTAACCCCTAGGACTGTGTTTCCTTTAAAGGGCGCTTAGCTCAGTTGGTAGAGCATCTCGTTTACACCGAGAGGGTCGGCAGTTCGAGCCTGTCAGCGCCCACCATGGGTTTATTGTCCCTGAAACCCAGCCTCAGTCTTCGCCCTGATCTCATCCACCGTCACCCCCGGTGCCACCTCTTTCAGCACCAGCCCTTGCGGCCCGCGCTCGAACACGGCGAGATCTGTGATCACCAGATCAACCACGCCGACCCCGGTTAGCGGCAACGAGCAACGCTTTTTGAGTTTTGATGAACCATCCTTGGCGCAGTGCTCCATCAGCACCACCACGCGCTTGGCACCGGCGACCAAATCCATCGCCCCGCCCATGCCCTTGACCAACTTGCCGGGCACCATCCAGTTGGCGAGGTCGCCGTTCTCGGCGACTTCCATGGCACCCAATATGGTGAGGTTGACATGGCCACCACGAATCATGGCAAAGCTTTCAGCGCTGCTAAAATAGCTTGAATAGGGAAGTTCAGTGATGGTTTGCTTGCCGGCATTAATAAGGTCCGCATCCTCCTCGCCGGCATATGGGAACGGCCCCATGCCCAGCATGCCGTTTTCCGATTGCAACACCACATGCATCCCTTCAGGGATGTGGTTGGCAACCAGTGTCGGGATGCCAATGCCAAGGTTGACATAAAACCCGTCGCGGAGTTCGCGGGCTGCCAGTGCTGCCATGTCGTCGCGTGTCCAGGCCATTATGCGGTCTCCCGCACGCGCGTGGTGCGCTGCTCGATGCGTTTTTCGTACACGGCGCCCTTGATCATCCGCTGCACATAAATGCCGGGAGTGTGCACATGATCGGGATCGAAGCTGCCTGGAGGCACGATTTCTTCAACCTCAGCCACGGTCACCTTGCCTGCCGCTGCCATCACCTGATTAAAATTGCGCGCGGTTTTGTTATAGACAAGATTGCCTTCGGTATCGGCCTTCCAGGCTTTTATGATGGCGAGATCGGCGACCAGTCCAGTCTCCATAACATATGACCGACCGGCGAAATCTTTATGCTCCTTACCCTCGGCGATCAGTGTGCCAACGCCAGTGGCTGTATAGAAGGCTGGTATACCCGCCCCGCCAGCGCGGATGCGCTCGGCCAGTGTGCCTTGCGGGGTGAACTCCAGCACAAGTTCCTTGGCAAGATATTGCCGCTCAAATTCCTTGTTCTCGCCGACATACGAGGCAACCATTGTGCTGATCTGGCGGGTGGTGAGCAGTTGCCCCAAACCAAAGCCATCAACGCCGGCATTGTTTGAAATAACCGTCAGGTTCTTAACGCCAGAGTCGCGTAAGGCCGCAATCAAGTTTTCCGGGATGCCGCACAAACCAAAGCCGCCGGACATGATCGTCATGCCGTCAAACAACAAGCCATCAAGTGCCATCAAGGCTGTGTCGTAGATTTTGCCTGCCATATCGAGCCTTTTCTAATCTGCTGCAGTGCATTATAGCCACGTTTAACACAGGATGGAACACGAATGAAATATGCATGCACTGTTTTTATAGGCATTGCCATGATCGCGTCACCGGTTTTTGCGCGGGACAGTCTTGGTGTGTTTGGTGATTGGGGGGCCTTCAGGGAGCGCGGCGCGTGCTACGCTATTGCGGCACCTACGCGCGCAGATACTGGTAAACGCAGCGACCCCTATATCACCGTCAGCCAGTTCACAGCACAAGGCACGACCCCGCAAGTGATGGTCGCGGCAGGCACGGCTGTGCGCAGTGTATCGGTGCGCGCTGGCGGTCAGGGGTTTAAGCCGATTGCCAGAAACGATGCCGCGTGGATGCCGGACAGCCGCGGTGACCAGTTGCTGATTCAGGCTTTTCAAGTCGGCAATAGCATAAACGTGGATATCACGACAGCACGCGGCAACCGGCTAAGGGACCAATATTCACTGAACGGTTTTGGCGATGCGTGGAAGGCCGCACAGGTGGCGTGTAAATAAGCACCATTGCCGTTTCGGCGAAAACCGGCACACACAAAGATGATCCTCAACCTTCGCTGGGGTGATGGTTCAGTGATACAGTTCATGCATTGAACTGTTCCACTTATTTTGGCTGGGCAGCCCCAATGCCATTTTGGATATGCCCGATATATTGACCGTTGGTGCCATCGGTGAAAGATATTGACACCAGAAATGTTTCGACATTGCTGAGTGCATTTGGGCCGCTATTGAAACCAAATCTATAAGTATTGTAATAGAATTGATTCACTGTGCGCCTATCATTAGATGCTATGTCGAAAATCTGACCAGTAGCCAATACAGTTTGCAAACTCTGTCCAGCTGAGGACAAAAGCAATTTTCCATCGTTTGTTAAACCGCTAGTATCACGCTCTATTACGAGAATATCATCATTCCTGTTTATGGCTATAGAGCCCGGTGCCAAATCGGGATTGATCATAAGCTCACTCCCCAAAACTTCAGTTATTACATGTTTTTTAGCATAAAATAAACCTGCATAGATTTTTTGAGTTGGGTCGTTGTCTAAAGTGTATGACGCGGTGAAGGTAAAATTTGCTGAACTTGATACGCGCACTCTGCCAAACCCTAGACCAACAAAAGTTGCTTTTCCAAGGCTGGTATTAATTGACTGTCCAGTTCGGGCAATCGGTTTCAAGGCTGTCGGCAACCCTCTATACAATACAGTGTTGTTAAGGTCTGTAACACCTGGTCCACTGAGCGTTGCTGTTGAAAAAAAACTGTTACCATGATCAATCCAGTATCCGGAATATGTCGCTGTTAAACCCGGATAGCCCGGTGCTGGCACATTAACCGATGGCACCAGTGTCGCATTGCCGAAAGCACCAGCATAAACCTGATCAACACCGTTGTTGTCAATCAATGTATAATAAATGCTACCTGTTTGATTGAGACTAATGGTTTTATTAGCACCAGAGCCAAGATATTGCGTACCAAGCGTTGGTGTAAATGTATAAATTTCTGTGCTGTACAAGCTATAGTCAGCGGAAGAATTGGTGACGTTAACCACAACTTGATCTTTGACGTTAAGCATCATGTCAGATAAATAAATATAACTTTGAGTGGCGCTGCCCGGAAATGTCACATGCGTCTGGCCTAATGGCACAATTGTCTGCAAACCACCGCCACCGAGAAAATAAGCACCGGCTTTGTCTCCGGTTGCATTATTCGTAGAAAACGCAACATGCCCCGCCGTGTTCACAACCACAGCATTGATCGTCTCATCCGGTGCCAGTGCGAGTGAGGAACCATATTTGCCTTTATCGCCAACCAATATCTTGTCGATGCCATTGTTTGACACAACGATATATTGTTTCGGCTGGCCATCGGCTGTCGTGTAATTTCCCGCCTGAACCAGCTGACCTGACGGCATCAGATTGCTTACGACTTGCAAGGACACTGTGGCGTTCGCTGGAACGGCAGCAACTGGCAAGCGCACCGGCGTCCACGTTATTGTTGCCGCGTGCACGGCACCTGTTGTCAGGGCGGACAGTATCGCCAACAACGAGAAAACAATTTTGCCTGGATGGATGGTCATAGACGTTCCCTGAATTGGTTAATTTTCTATATATTATATATGGCGGTTTAGATAGTCAATCATGGTTATGACGGTTAACCAATAATTCACAAAGCCTATCAACGCACATCATAAACCACACACAAAAACGCCCGACGTTTCCGCCGGGCGTTTTCAATTGTGTCTAACCTGTCCGCTTATTTTGGCGGGAAGGCGATTTCAACGCGGCGGTTTTGCGGTTCGCGCACACCGTCGGCGGTTTCAACCAGTGGCTTGCTTTCGCCGAAGTGTGATTCTGCAATCACATTCGCTGGCACACCAAGGGCCACCATACGCTTCATGGCAGCGTCGGCACGGCGTGCAGACAGGCCATCGTTGTACTTATCGGTGCCTGATTTATCAGCGTGTCCGGCAAGTTGCAGTGACATCTGGCCTGTATCTTTATAGGCCTTGGCTGCCGCTTGCAGAATTGCATCCGCTTCCTTGGTGATCACAGACTTGTTGAAATCAAAGAAGATGATGAACGGACCCGGTGCTGCAGGTGGCGGCGGTGGGGGTGGCGGTGGTGGGGCTGCCTCAACCACTGCAGGCGGCGGTGCTGGCGGTGGCGGTGGTGGCGGGGCGACAACTTTCGGTGCACCACCAAAATTGTAGGTGAAACCAAGTTGCAAGTTGTGTGTGCGCACTCGGGTGCGCAAGTCTGCACCGCCGGTGGTCACATAATTAACTTTACCGACATTGAAGAATTTATAGCCAAGGTTCAGATCAACATTGTCTGAAATCGAGCGCTTTAAACCAGCAAGCACTTGCCAAGCAAAGCCTGAATAGCTGTCGCTCAAGAAAGCCGCGCCGCCGTTTGCAGCAAAATCGGTGTTCTTAACTTGTGCCACACCAACACCCGGGCCGACATAACCGGTCCACTTGTTGTCACCGCTCGACACGTCAAACAAACCGTTGACCATGAAGCTTAGCACACTGACTTTACCCGTCACATCCGATGCAAAGCCGTTGGCACCGGTAACCGCAGTACCCGTTGTATCAAGGCCGTTGATGCTTCTCAGCGATGCGCGCTGGTAGCCCAGCTCAAATTCCGGACGAAACAAACCGAAATCATAGCCCAGAGCGCCGTTGATGTTGTAGCCAGTTTTGGTGGCGGTGCGTACAGATGGATCAGCGTTAACAACACCTGCTGCGACCACTTTGTGATCTTGTTGCTGAAATATAGATGGGCCGCCAGTGAGGCTGCCGTACCAATAGCCGTCCTTGGCAAACGCCGGCGCTGCAAGCGCGGTCGAAACCAGGAGTGTGGCCATGCAGAAATTACGCATGGGGATACCTTTCGTTAGGTTGCAGAGCCCACCAACCATTGGTAGAGGCCTGATGCTGCACTAGCGCAGAGTCTTTTAAGATGCAAGCCTATGGTGCATTATCCTGTTGTAATAATGCATCACTTTTGCATTAACCATGTCGTTCAGCGTGCATTCATCAAGTGGCAATAAGGCCGTGCCCACGGAGCGCGGTTAATATTTGGCCAAGGGTGGCGCGCGCCTGACTATCGATGGTTGTGCCACCAGAGGGCGCCGGAATGGCGCCAGACTGCGCCTGCACAACTGTTTTACCAGCAACACTGAGGCTCGACACCGGCCAATCGCCGTTGTGCCAAAATGTGCCGTCATACCAGACAAACATCAGCTCTAGCCTTGCCCAGGCCAGAAAGCCCGGCGGCACGCTGAGGTAACGCCAACCGCCGTCGGTCCACAACGCCAGCATACCAGTTTGTGTCGCCCAAGCACCGGTTGCCGCTGCTGGCACCAGCCAGAGTTGGCCAGATACCGGCGAGGCGGGCGGCGTCGCGAGATAGCGGCTTTCCAGCACGGGATGCGTCAGGCCATCAACACGGAGCAGCGCCTCGTTGTGAGTAATTTCTTTCTGGGCCTGGCCAGCGGACAGCAGCGGCAGCTGAAGACGGGGGGAGTCAGTCATGGGGAAAGTCCTTAAGTTGAGAGTGAGACAAATTTTTCGTGGTTCCAACTCAAGGCTGGAATGATGCGTTTGCGCCAGCGGCTAAAGCGTCACATTCACCGCGCCACCCGGACCGACCGCAGCACTCAGTTGTTGCACGGTGATCATCACCCCACTGACACTGGCCCCAAAATCCATGCTCTGATCCGCCCGCGCATAGGTCCAGCCCGGCGCAGTAACATCGACAACGCGCCGGACCACACCGCCAAGCGATACCGTGATCCGGTAGCGCTCACTTTCTTCCGCCAGCGGCACGTCGGTGCCGTCAAGCCAGGCAAAGCCATCGCGGCTGCGGCGGATCCAGCTGAGAGCGATATCACCGCTGGCACCCGTTGCGGCGTTCAGCCGGACAGGCGAGAGCGGCCGCAAGGCTTTACCCTGCACAAGGGTTGTTTGCGGTGTTACATCGCCAAGCGCGTTGCCAGGGCTGAGCGCTTTCCAAGTTTGGGTCGTGCCAACCGCCGACAGTGGCAGATTGAGGGCAATATCCGGCAGCGGACTGAGCAGGACAAACGGTTCACCCACCGCATGGCTGGATAGTGCATTGTCTGTGCCGCGCAAACCGCGCAGCAAGCCGGACAGGCGAAACTGGCCCGCCGCCAAAACAGTGACCGTGCGAAAGGCCAGCAGCTCTGATCCCAGCACAGCGAGATTGGCACCGGCAAGCACAGCCGCTGCTGAGCTGTTCAGCAGTGTATCGGTGCCGGCAACCAGTGCCACATCAACGGTGTTGTTCTCGTCCCAAAATCCGCTGGCACCAGCCGATAGCCGTGTCAACGCCGAGCCAAGTGGTGTTGGCCGCGAGACTGTTGCCGCTTGCGCGTAGCTGGTGCCGCCATCCTGCGACCACCAGACACCCGCCCGCCGCCAGCCAGGCAGCGGGCCGCTTGCCGCCACATAAAGCCGCGCGGCTTTTGGCACACTGGCCTCAATTGGCGGGAGATCGAGCACGGCCAGCACGGTTGGTCCATTGGGCGCACCAACTTGTGCCACACCAGCCCCACCATCCGCGACCGCATTGCTGATGCCGTCCGCCGTTTGCAGCGGCTTCAGGCCAAGTGTCACCCCGCCTTCCTCAATCGCTACAGACGTGACTTGCCACAATGCCCCCGGTTGCTCTGCCCAACCCAGAGTGTCCCCGGGCCGCACATCGGACCATGCTGGCCCCAGCCGCATCTCCAGCCGGTCACGCTCGCGCCAGCTGCGCGCCAGGCTCACCTCGGCCAGATTTTTGGCATCAACAGCTGCAAGCACGGCTGGCACGTCAAAGGTTTTTTTAGAGAGATAGCCGCCGTCCCGCCGCCGCGCCCGTTGCAGGCCGGTCTGATAATCGCGTGCCGGATCGAGAAAGCGCAACTGCAGCTCGCGCGGCAAAGCCTCGGCCGCTTGCCGGTCTTTGCGCAAGGCTGGCTTGCTACGATTGCCATCAGGCGGAAAGGCACCAAGATTGGCGACACCTGGCAGCACCCGCGCAGCGCCTTGTGTCACGGCCCGCACATTGAGCGTGCCGTCGTGCCCGTCGCTCACCATCGGTTTGATGCCACCAACCGCTTCAAGCACCGAGCGTGCCGTTGTATCCTGCGCCACGATAAAACCGCTGACACCGCCCTCTGGCCCGCTCACGGCGCGCTTCCGCACATTGCACCTGGCGATCACATCATCAACCAGCGTTGTGAACGCCACTTGCGGGCCACTGTCTGCAATCACCTCAAACGTCAGATTGGGAATCCGGTTGGCAAAGTCAGCCAGCGGCAGTTCCTCAAGCACAACATAAGCCATGCCCCGGTGCGCGGGGGCCTGCGCCATGCCAAGTGCGGCCTGCAGCAGCGCATCCGGCATTTGGTTTTCGCTGCCTGTGTAAAGCCGCAACGAACCACCCGGCATCAGCGTGCTGCCATCACCTGAAATCAGTTTGCCATCGGCCCAGATGCGCGCAATGCCGGCAATGGCACGGCCACTCAGGCCAACGGCAAAAGAGGCCGCGTAGGTATAGCTGTTTGTGCTGCCCGCACTTTGCTTGCCGCCTTGCGCCTGATCGGCCCGTCGCTCGATCAACCCCGTTGACCAGATGACATTGCCCGCCACCCGCACACGACCATACACACGCGGCACAACTTCACCGTATGTTGCAGCCTGCACAGACAGATCTTTAAGGCGCGGACCATCATTGGATGACCCACCAAGAATGGCATGATCAATAGAGGACCCAACAAACGCGCCAATCGCCTGACCAAGTGGACCAGCGACATAGTTGCCGACAGCCGAAAGAATGAGAGTTGCCATAATGTGATCCTGATAAAAATCCTCCCCTGCTAGGGGAGGATTTTTCCTTAACTTAATATCGATGAGTCTGTACTGGGGTAATGTGCTGGCCTATAAACCCATCCACCCGATTACTGTGGCAATCTCGACTGAACCCCCGACTAAACTATGGAAAACCGGTAGGCTCCCACCAGCCTTAAACTCCACGTTTCATCCAGATCATGCTCGACCACGCGGCGAAACCGGATATCGGCATGAATGACACCAGCCCCAGTGGCAATGCCGAGATGGAGCGGCGTGCCACCAGCCGTGAACCGCAGCACATCCCCCGCCATAATCTCTGTAAAGCCAAGGGGTATCAGCTGCGCTGCCAGCAGCGCATCATCCAGGCGCGCAGGATTTTCTGTCAGACGGTAGTCTGCGTCTGTATTGTCGGCAAACCCGACGGCGCGCGCGGCAAACAGCACCAACCCGATACAATCAAGTCCGGTTGCTGGATCACGGCCCTGCAAGCGGAACGGCGCACCAACACACGACCGGGCGGCTTCAACAATTTTTTCACCTGGTATTTTAGCCATTGGGATATCTCACCAGAGAATCGAGGCCAGGCACAAAAGGCTCGCCGCGAAAATTCAACCGATTGTAAAATTTGTTGATGCAGCTGTCCTGTCGCTTGTCACAGCCAGCCGTGATGTCCAGCCGATCACCCACTTGCAGGCCAAGGCGGGGTGGTGCACGCAAACCAATTTGTATCGACGCCCCTGCCGACCCTGATGTCAGAATTTCGCCTTCATCGCTATCGTTGTTGCCAGACAGCCAGCGCACCCGCCCATAAGCCAGATAACCGGCAAGCTGAAAATAACCGCTCACTGGCGCTGTGACCAAAAAGTTTTGCATGTCAATAACACGGGTGATGACCGCCTTGAATTTATAAGGTTGCAGGTTAACACGGCACCGCGCATCGCCAAGCTCGGCTCGGCATTCCGGCGAATAGAGTTCCACAACCGGTGCGTCCAAGGCATCGGTAAGGCCGCGCACTTCAACAGAGAATTTTTTGTCTTCCTCACGCACGGTGCCAAAATGACCGGAAGAGAGCGCCACGCTGCCAGCATCCGGCTGCGACCAATCCACTAGAAACAAGCGAATTTCCGCACCATCAAAACGCCCAGCGCTAAGATCGCTGGCTTCAATCGCTGCATGGCTGAGCACACCGGCAAGTTCAATGGTATCGACGGAAAACCCTGCCGACATGACCAGCGCACTGGGTGAGAACGAGGGTGTGGCCAGATAGCGCTGGCCATCGATGATAATATCGCGGTCGTGGTTGGTAAAACCCAACACCACGCCGTCGCGCCGGCCAATACGCCAGCACAAAGCCGTGCTGGTGAGCGGGCCTGCGAGAAGATCAGTGATGGTTGTCATGATGGTGGCTCTCTATAATTAATATTTTAAATTTTTTCCTCCCCCCTTGCGGGAGAGAGGCAGAAAAAAACAGAGCGACGCTGGCCAATCATTCCCTGATTTCCACAATCGGCACAGAAGCACTATCACCTGCCCGAAACGTGCTTGCCGAAACACTCAGCTGATCATCTTGAAACCGCACGGGCACATCGAACTGAAACCCGGCTGTGATATTTTTACCGGCTGGAGGCGCCAGCGTAAAACTGATCAACCCGCCTGCGCCGAGCGCCCAGCCTGCATTCATCAGGGCACCGTCAACAGCGACCAGAACGCTGGAAGCCACTGGCCGCGTGATGAACCGCACTGCTGCACCGTAATGCTTTGCCAATGGAAACGTTGTTGTGGTACCGTCGCCAAGGCCGATCGTCTGATCCAGTGCTGTCACGGGCGCACCAAGGGCTGATGAAGTGTTATCAAGCGGATCGGTATAGCGAAAGCCGCGTGCACGCCCTTGGCGAGCCTCGAAAAAAGCCAGCAGCACAGCAAGATCAGCGTCTGATCGAATGCCGGGGGCGGCATCATAAACATGCCGCGCTTGCGCCCAGTTGATGTTGCGACTCTCATAGCCTGAGGTTGTCTCGACCACAGTGGTTGAAAATTGCGGGCCACCGGATGCCTTGCGGCCCAGCGCCAGTGGAAAAAGTATATCATCAAAGCCGTTCATATCTGTCTCCGTTTTATAAAGGGTAAAGCCATCGCGGTTGATTTGTGGCAGTGCCCAGATATAGCGGTTGCGCGCAAAGCTGGCGTTGGTTGCCACACGATCAATGAGGCCCCACTGCGCACGGCTGGCAGCATTCAAAACAAACCCGGCAAAATAATCTGTGCGGCTGTTTGGATAGCCCAGCCGTGTCTGCATCAAGGCAACACTTTGGGCATGGGCCGCAGCGTTGCCACTGGTGACAAACTCATAATCTTCCAGTTGTACCGCGTCGAATGCTGGCCAGGCCCAGCCGGTTGGAATGTTAGCGGGCAGCAACACAGCCGCTGCATCGGCGATAATTTGCGGGGTATAAATCAGCAGCGTCACCTCAGTGCCTGGCGCCTGCGTTTTAAAAGTGTTTTTAAGCGCAACCGTGGCCGCCGCCAACTGCGCACCGCACCACGTGACAAACGCCAGCTGGTCGGCGCTCAGGTTTTGCGTGACACTGGTGATGAACGCTGGCACCGGCTTGCCCGTGGCCGCAGGATACGCCGCCAGCACACTGGCATCGTAAAAACATGGTTTGCGATTTGCGCCAAGGCCAGACCACCACCACGGTTCACCAATCTGGGCTGTAAAGGTGATCGGAAAACTTTGCGCCAGACTGATAAATTGCAAAAATACTGTCTTGATGTAAGCCATGGCCGCTGTGTTCACTGGCGACAGCAGTGTTGACGGCGGGGTGTAGCCCGTGAGCGCCGGTGTGTTATCAAAAGCGCTTTGCTTCCACGCCAGCGGTGCCACCGCATCAAACAGTTCGAACGAAACGGCAATGCCGACACCAAGACCATGCAGGGCCAGGCTTGCAAAAAAAGCTTGATGCCAGCTCACGCACGCGCCGTTCAGCACCTGCGGTGTGCTTGCCACGATATAACGGCTTTCGCTGGCCGACCATTGCAGCGCATAATAATGGCTTTCGCCGACATAGTGATCGACCGCACCACGGTAGCCAAGCGCATGCAGGCCCTCAACCACACGCTGCGGGTTTTGATTGTACACATCATCGTAACCCGTTGCTGTGCGGTAGCCGTGCGGCGGTATGCGGCCATCGCCCATCGCCAGTCCCGACATCGCCCCGACACAGCGCATGTTTGTCAGGGACACCGTCGCAAACGCTGGACCGCCAGCTATTGGCACGTCCATCGTTGCATCATAATCCACCGGCACCAGCGAGATGAACATGCGGTCGATATCACCGGTATACACTGGATCAGCGTTGCTGATGAGGTTGAAGCCGCCAACCATGGCATCAAAATCTAGCGCTATCGCTGCACTGGTGTTCGTGCCTGTCGCATAGTTCCAGAGCCGCACATACCAGACATGGGGCACACCGTTTGCATCGCGGCCCTCGATGGTGAGTGTTGGCCCGTTGATCGCGTCGAGCGGCTTCAGGTTACCGGTCTGGTCCCACTGGAACGACCATTTGAGGCCGCGATAATCCGTGTTTGTGGCATAGGCCAGAAGCGGATGATCGATACTGTCAGCCGACCACCAGATCAGCCCAGCGAGATCTTTCTTGCTGACAAACACACACGCCACCTGCAAGGCATCAGCGGCCAGATTGTAAACTGCTGCCGACATCGGGCGGGCAAAATCCACCGTCCAGTAGCGCGGATCGAAACGCTCGATTGTGGTCGTGCGCTGCTGGTCGTCAGCCGTTGCAAGCCAGTAGCTCATGCGCGTGACCCCGCTTGTTCAAGCGAGCGCCGCACGGCGGCGGCAATCTGCCCAGCACTGCGCGCCATGATGCGCGGCTCAGCCGCACCGCCCGTCACATTGACCGTGATCGCCACAGTCTGTTTGGCGGCTGCGCCGTTCGGCTGAACGCTGCCAGCGCCTTGCGGGATGAACAGCTCAGGGCCGCGCTCGCCGACAATATAGGGCTGACCGCTGGTGACTGCACCACCGCCAGTGCGGCCGGGCAAGCCGACAGCGCCAAGCAGCGATGACACCAGACTGCTCCCGACACCACCACTGCCAAACAGGCTACCAAGGCCAGACTTCAGCGCGCTTGAGGCAATATCGGCAAGCACGCCAAGGGCTACTTTTTTGAAACTGTCAAAACTCAGCGAACCGGTTTTGACAAACTGTTCAAAGGCGCTGGTCAGGCGCTTACCAGTCGATTGACCAGCCACATCGAGCAGGTTTAAATCCTCTTTGGCTTTTTTGAGGTTTTGCGACAGTGCCGTGGTGTCGGCCTTCACCGCCACCACCAGGGTATCAAGGGTTGTTTCAGCCATGGGGAGCATCCGGAAAAAGTGTGATGAGTTTATGAAGATCGGTGCGCGTGACGCCATGCTCAGGCACAATGCCCAAACTCTCGCACCAGCCATGCCAAGCGAGTTGCACCTCGCGTGGTGTCAGTTGCCAGAAATCAGCTGGTGACCAGCCGCGCACGCCACACGCCCATTTCAAATGATTGTGTGCGTGTTTGCCAAAGCTGTCAGACACCGCCGAGCGCCTGTTGCATCACTGCACGGAACACGGGCGTGAGCTGTGCAAGGCCAGCCTTCATGCAGGCCTCGCAAAACACATCCTGAAACAGCGTGGCTGATTTGGGTTCAACACAGCACCAGAGCACAGTGACAAGCGATTGCAACGACAGCCGTCCATCACTGGCGGCATCAATAACCGCAAACAATGGCCCGACGGATTGCTCGGCGGCAACCAGATTCGCATAGCTTGGTATGAGTGTATAGGTGGTGGTACCAAGCACCAGCGCCACCTCACCGCGGCTCATGTTGATCATGACCCAAAGCTCACAGCACCGGTCGATTGCAAAGTCATCGTGTAGGTGCGCTCGCCGTTGTAATCACCGGCAAAATCGAGCTTGGTGATGAAGAATTTACCGCGCAACGTGTCGCTGCTTTCAAACATCACGCTATAATCATCGACAACACTGCTGAGCGCATTGTTGCGCGCACGCAGTTCGGCCGCAGAATTCATAAATTACCCGAGCCTGTTAACGTCACACTCTTAAGCCCTGCGCCTGAGAGAATTTCACTCCAGCCGCCAGAGTTTTTGGTCGTGATATCAACCGGATTGGCATTGATGGCAAGCGTTGTGGCACGCAAGCCCGCAATGGTCGTGTAGTTGGGTGGCAAGGCCCCATCGCCGATTTTCAAGAGAAAAGCCGAGCCTTTTTCAGCTGACATAGAATGTTCCTTTATGTTGGGAGAGTGGTGAGTGGTTTATGGAAAAAAGCTAGATACCAGCCGGCTTTGGTATGACGCCTAAATATTAAAGTGCGCACTCAGGTCGCAAAGATCCGCACACGAAATTCAATAATGCCGTGGTGTGTCAGCCCGTCAGGATCAACCAGATTGATCGCCTGCAAAAACCGCAGCGAAATCAGTTTGAAACCGGCAACCGCAAACGGCGTCGCAAGTGCAGCCTGCACCAGGGCCATCAGTTGCTTGGCCTCTTGCCGACCGGCCTTGCGTGACCAGATGTGCACGCTGATGCGGTGCTCGCTTGCCGCCACATCCTTGGTCGAATAATCCACCACCACATCATCGCCAATCGACACATAGGGCAAGGCTTGATCCTGCGGCGGCATATCGAACACACCGGTGATTACAGCGCCAAGCGGTGCAGACGCCACCAGCGCCCCATAAACCGCTTGCTGCAAGGCAAGGGATGCAGCGGTCATAGCACACCGCCGGTGCGTATAGCGCTGATGGACTGGGTGATCAGCCGCAATTCCGGCTGGTGCACCGTGCCAAATTCGCGCTGCGGCCCGAGTGTGCCGCTGGCCAATACAACATAACCATTGCCGCGTTCCTCTATGCTCAGCGCTGCCGCA
Organism: Sphingomonadales bacterium; assembly: GCA_025362295.1. GTDB lineage: Bacteria > Pseudomonadota > Alphaproteobacteria > Sphingomonadales > Sphingomonadaceae > JANYGX01. The sequence goes on from JANYGX010000010.1 coordinate 44,225, forward strand.
TTGCCACCGCGTGATATCACTTCGCTAACAATACGGTTAGCAAGCGCAAACGCCCTTTTTTTTGTAGCTTCAACGGCCTTTCGTTCGAGACTGAAATCGATCATTGTTCGCGCTCCTGTTGTGTTATGAGAACAAGCCTGTCGAGCTTCTCGGGCGGGCGGTCGAGCGACAGGATAGACAGTTTTTTGCCGTTCCACACCACGCGCCAGCGCACATCGATATCGGGCGCATAGCGCAGCGTGATCTGGTAGCGGTTGAGGGTTGCGACACGACCGGCATAGTTTGTTTCTGCCATCGGGAGGCTTGTGACTGCAGCCCAGCGTGTATCGACACTGACCCAGCTGCGACTTTTGCCGCCGTAGCCATCTGTTGCATCGATCGCGCGTTCAAAGCGCACCCGCTGCCACATGGTGCCGGAAAATTCTCCATTGCTCATGTTGAACGCCCCTATGCCAGACGCAGGCGTTTGTAGGGCCGCCACAGCGCTGAGGCAGCAAGCGCAAGCCCCGCCGTTTGCGGCTCGTCGCGGTGGCTGTAAAGATGCACCGCCTGACGAATAATGCCAAGCCGCAACGCTTCAGCAAGGCCGTTCCAATCGCTGGCCATACCAGCGATGTAGTCAAGGGTGATGCGCGACAACGGCAAGGGTGCCACAGCCAGTTTCACTGTGGCTTCATCGTTCATATCCGTGCTGACTTGCACAGTTGGCAGTGCAACCGCAGTAGTCACCCCAAGTGGATCGAGCAGGGTGAGAGCCACAAGACTGATAAAGGGTGCCTTACCAAGCGCTATGGTCTGCAGGGCAACCCTGTTTTCACGCCACACGCTGGAGAGCAGAACCAGACCCGTAAAATCTTCTGCCTGGGCAAGGGCTGCACGCAGCAAACCGCTTAACAGGGCATCATCATCGGCCGTGTCGATGCGCAGATAGGCTTTCAGTTCTGACAGCAGCGTGGCTGGCAAAACCGCTGGCTGTATAAGCGTCATGGTCATCAGCGTAACTCCACACGCACAGAGAGCGAGCGCGTTTCCGCGCGGCCATCGCTGAACACCACATGATTGGCAATGTGATACAAATGCCCAGCAACACCGCCGATCATGGTGGCGGTGGTTTTTGTTGTTGTGAAACTTTGTGTTTGCACGGCAAGGCCACCGGGTTCGGTTGGCATAACACTCCATGCGCTGGTGGTGAGTGTCTGCACATCGAGATACCCCGCTGCCCAGTCAATGGCATAATCCAGCACCGCATCCGGCGCTTTCAGATAGGTGGACATGTGTGTGGTCCTTTATGTGTTGGGTTGAAAATAATTGAGGGGCTGCAAAAAGCCATAACTGCCATATGGATTGCCCTAAACCGGGTTGGCGATTTCCACATCCCATGCGGTGATGTTGACTGTGCCGCCGGTTGTCAGCGCCTGTGCCGTGCTTGTGGTCACGTAGAGCAACCGTTGCCCGGTGACATCCAATAGGGCCACGTGCGTGGCAGACCCTGCAGTGAGCACCGGCACGGCTGTTTTTGCCGCTATGGTTGCCCGCCTGCCGCTGGTGACACCAGCTGCCAGTATGAAATCAGCCGTTGCCATCACAACCTCGGCAAGCTTCATCGTGGTGTTGGCATCGGTGTAGGTGAGCGGTTGTGCTGAACACACCACCATTTTTGTTACATTGGTTTTGAGCACAGTGAGAGCGCCATCGAGCACATCGGTGCTGACTGATTTGGCCATGGGATTTTCCTTTTTGGGTTATGAAAATGATACGGGGGTAACACGGGGTTGGCGCAACACCGGTTGCAGGCGCGGATCAACAGAGGCGATTTGCAGGCGCTGATCCTTACTGGCTGGCGTGACGTGCGCACGCGCTATGAGTATGAGTGCGACAAGTGCATTGGTCGCACTGCTGGTATGTTTACTGCTGGCAGCATTGAGTGACCACATTGGCAACAGCGCTGTCGATGTGGACATGATGCCATGCAGTGCGCTTGATGCTTGCAGGGTATAAACACTATTGAGGACCGGCAATTGAGCCGTTTGGTCGTGCCTGGCAAACGTAACCGTTGTTGTAACACTTGCCGAAAGCGCCGACAGGCCTGCTGCCTGGCTTGCCAGCGTGTGCCGTGCAAAATTTATTGCAAGGCTTGCTGGTGCAACGGCAGCAAGTGTGGCAGCCTGCGCGCTATGCAGGTGTTTTGCACTGGCACACGTGACAGCCACCGGCAGACCGAGACCGGCAACGCCTGCCTTGTGCGCATGTTTTGCATTGGCAGCTGTGGGCATGGAACGTGCCTTTGTGAGGGTGATGCGTGAAAAACGGCTAAACTTTGCTCTCTCCCCCACAAGGGGGAAGAGGCAGAGTCATTCGGTATTAATGGCACTATCGTGTGCCGCCGTGGCCGGAAGGGGAAACAGCCACGGCGGTACGTTCAACATGTCACGAGGGGTTATGACACATCGAATTTCATCAACTTGATCGCCTCGCTGTTGAGCACTGCGCCGCCGACGCGTTTGGTTGCATAAAACTGCACATAGGGTTTGTTGGTGAACGGATCGCGCAGGATGCGTGTGCCAACACGGTCCGCAATAATATACCCGTGATAGAAATTACCAAAAGCGATTGACAGGCTGCCGGTACCGACATCCGGCATGTCTTCCGCTTCAACCACATCGTAACCCAGTAAGGTTGGCGAGCGGCCTTCGGAAAAACTTGGTTGCCAGATGAAATGCCCGGTCGCATCCTTAAATTTACGGATGATCGAGACCGTTTTTGAATTCATCACCCAGACAGCGCCTTGTCGGTAGGTGGCGCGCAGGCTGTGCAGCAGATCGATCAGCTGTTCGGCTGGTGCTGTCGCCGAAAACCCGCCGGCAACGCCGGTGGCATTATATTGCAAGGTGCCAAAAGCCCGTGTTGCATCGGGGGTGGCGGCAATCGGGTAGGTCAGAAAACCTTTTGGTTTGGCTGTGCCGTTGCCATTGATAAACGCCGTGCCTTCCTTCTGGGCAAAGTCGCGGGCAATTTCTTCAGTGAGCCATTGTTCGACATTGAAGAACGCATCATCCAGCATGAACTGTGTGGCGGACGGGTTGGCATAAAGATCACCCGCTGGCGGAAATTTGCGTGAACGTGGTCGCCGCTGTTGTTGGCCGTGCATCCTGCTCAGCGGCCCAGCCGGATGTGAGGCCAGACGATGCGACCAGCTTGCTATAGCCAGATGTGCCAACTTGCACATTTTGCGCGACGGCCCTCAGCGGCGATACAGCCCGCAAGCGCAATTCGATATTGGCATCGATTTGCGGGGTGACAGTGTAGCCACCTTCTGCCGGCACGCTGATATCGAGCGCTTTGGTTTGTAGCGCCTGCAAACCGGTTTCATTGCCGCGACGCAGGTATGAACCAAACGCGGCCTTCAGTTCAGGGTCTTCCTCGACAACAGCGGCTGCCGATTGCAAGGGGCGCTGGGCAGCCCGGCTGATTTTTTCCATGCGCGATTTCACCTGAATTATTTCTGCATCAATGCGGTTCAGTTTTTCATTCAGCAGCACATCGTGCCGAGCCGTATCGATGTCGTTTACAGTGTCTGCAAACGCCGTGTGCACCGCCTTCATGTCATGCGAGGCGGCTTTTGTTTCATAGGTGGTCATTGTGGTTGGTCTCCAGTTGTTGGGGTTTGTGTTGGCGGGTTTTGCACCATCAGCCGTGCCAGAGGCTGCATGGGAAACGTCACCACCGAGATTTCGACAAGCTCAAGCTCGGTGAGGATACGGATTTTACGAAGTCTGTTGAGGCTGAACTGGCGCACTCGGTAGCCGATGGAGAGGCCGTTCAGGGCGCCGTCGCACACAAGGGCATTGGCATCAGAACCAATTTGTGCACCCGTGGTGAAATGGCCGCTAATTTTTAGGCCGCGCGTGTCTTCAGCAATGCTTTCAATCACCCCGATCGGGTTTTTGATATCATGCTGCCAGAGCAGTGGCAGAGCCTGCTTTCTGGCAAGCGCTTTTTGAAAAGCGCCAGGCATAATCACATCGCCGCCGCTGTCCGGCATAGAAAATACTGCAGCATAACCGTCGAAACGGTTTGCCGTTATTGGCATGGTCATACATTTTCCTTGGATTATAAATTCAGTGCAACAACACGTTTGGCAGGGCGCGCCACTTGATCAGCAGCAGGCAAAACACACCAATGACAGCAAGGCGAAACACCCAGCCGATCAGACTGTGGGTGATCGAGCGTTTGGCATCGCGCCAAGCGTCCAGCAAATCCCGCACGTCGCGCAGATCCTGTGCGGCAACGGCATCCTCCAGCCCCAGGCGGGCAAGCGCCCGCGACGCCCCCAGTTCGGCTGCCTCTTCCACCAGCGCATGAATTGTCACCACAGCAGCGCCCTCACGCGTTGCCTGATCGGCAAGCGCTGCAAGCAGGCCATGGCTGGTCATGATGGTTATCTTTCAGTGTTTGTAGATGAGGCTAATTTGCGAAAATGCCATCCCCGCTAAAAATCGGGAGGCATATTTTCAAATCGTCAGCACAACCAGCCCGTCATCCGCATCACGGATCACTGTGAACTGATACGGCTCTTGCTGTTTTGGTTTGGGCCGGGTGATGGTGACGGTGGGCAACTCAAGTTCGCCTTTTCGCGGTGCATCCTGAACAACAGCAGCAATACATACAGCAATCATCATCATGGCAACATCCTTAACAGAAATTTTACACCTGTTGACACGCAAGCCTTGTGCCACGCAAAATTAGTCTGCAATTTCCGACTTGAATCAGAGATATTGATTAATCGTACCAATATAATGTCAAGTTATCCGTCACTGATGTCTTCACGCAACATGGTTAACCCAAGCAGCTGGCGTTTTTCGGTGTCGCTGAGAAACGCCGCCGCACTCACCTGCGCCCAGACTTGCGCACGGTCAGTCGCCAGCGCTGGAATAGAATCGAGATCAATGCCGAGTTCAAGCTCTGGCCAATAGAGTTGCAACCAGCCGGAGAGGCTTGCAAGAATGCGTGTCGATAGCGGCAACAGCGTGGCGCGCCACAGCGCCTTGCTCGCCTCCTGATAGTTGCTATAGGTGGCGTCCCCCGGAATATTAAGCAGTATCGGCGGCACACCAAACGCCAGCGCAATGTCGCGCGCAGCGGCATGGCGCGAATTGATAAAATCCATATCCGCTGGTGTCATCGACAGCGGCTGCCATTTCAGGCCGTCTTCCAGCAACAGTGGCCGCCCGGCATTGTCGGCCCCCTGAAAATGATCGGCCATTTCACCCTTAAGCCGCGTGTACTGATCCGCCGTGAGGTTGGTTGCGCCGTCGCCGGGTTCAAACACCAGAGCCCCTGAGGGGCGTGCGGCATTCTGCAACAATCCAAGCGTCCACTGCGCTGCAGCGTTGTGCGTTTCTATGGCAAGGGCCGCTGAATCAACCCCGCCTAGCCCGTAATGATCGTCCAGCGGATTGAACGTTTTCAGGTGCAGCAAGTCGGACCGGCCCGTGAGCGGATCGACAGCAAAATTCACCACTGTGCCCGCCACTTGATATTTGTAGGTGGCCGGCCAGCCGGTGGAACTCGCGACCACTGTCACCCGCTCTGGTCGCAGCAGATAGAGCTCCGCTGGGGCCCCGTCATGCCCCTCGACAAGTTCAATATAGGCATTGCCGTGCAACATCAGATAGCTCGCTAACGCTTCCATAAATGCCGGACCGCTTTGCGCAGCGTTGGGCTGGGCCAGCAGTTTGAGCACGGGATGCTGCGGGCTTGCCCGGCCCTGTTCCGACGCAGTGAGTTCAAGCGAGGCCAGACCGTCACTCAGCATCTGCACCGCGCGTCGCGCCACCGGATTGCGCTGGTAGCCATCGCGTGTGAGTGCCTCGTAGCCCAGCGCCCCAAAGCGCGGCAGGCCGGTTGTGAGGTAAGCCGCAAATGTCGAGCGGGATATGCTGCCACTGGGCGGCAAATTGGTGCGACTGGCTTTGGTTGCAAAACGGTGGCGCAAACGCGAGAGCAGGGTCATGAGCGATGGTCCTTTGTGATCAGAAAAGTGATAGTATAGAATTTAGACAAGTGGCGCTAAGCTTTGCGAGCTCTCCCGCAAGTAGAGAGAAGTAGAAAACGATTTATAATGATCTCAATTGCGGCACGGCGGCCAGTGCACCAAGCGCAAGTTCAGTCACCGCCCACACGAGCGCGTCAGCGCGGTCTGGCGAGCGCGTGGCACCGGCATAGCCGCCGCCAATCTGCAAGCCGCAAAGCTCATCCTCCAGTGCTGAAAAGGCCCGGGCATGGTGCACATGGCCGCGCTCATAGAGTGCGGCAACCGGCTCGGCGCGCGCGACCTTGCCGCGTGAGGCCCGCACCAGTTTGAGAGGCAGCACAGCGTTCTGTGCCCGTAAAACAGACCCCACCAGATCGCCACCATTGTTGACTTCCGCCACAATCCGGTCTGCACCAACGCGGGCAGCAACATCAACAGCCACGCGCGCCCAGTGTTCTGGTGAGGCACCCTGAAGGCTTGCATCTGCCAGCACATAAACATGGCCATCGGCGGCAATGCCGGCGGCAACAATGCCGCAGGCATCGGCTGTGGCACTGTGCGACACTGGCGGATCGACCGCCACCACAACGCGCATCAGCTCTGGCACGCTGTCCACATGGCAGGCGTCCATCAGCGCGCGGCTGAACAGCGCGCCTTCGATATCCTCGATAAAATCACCATCGATTTCCTGGCGCCCCATTCTGGTGCCTGCATAGGCGCGCTCCAGCGACAGCACAAAATCGGCCGGAAGCGCTGCCAGATTGTCGTGCATGCGGCCACGCGCCACGATGGTGCGCTCTGCCACCAACATTTTTTTGATAAGACCAATCGGGCGCGGTGTGGTGGTGACGCACGCCCGCGGGTGCTTGCCCAGCCGCAAGCCCATTTGTAGGTTCATCCACACAGCCTCTGTATTGGGCCACTTCGCCAATTCATCACACCAAGCAAAATGGTGTTGCCCGCCGCGCAGGCCGTCTGCATCTTCAGCGGAATACACCAGCGCTTGTGCGCCACTTGGCCACAGCAACCGCCGACGGGAGATTTCATAGCGGGGCCGCGCATGATCAGGTGCTATGGCCATCAACCCGCTTTCACCTTCGATCATCACCTCGCGCGCTTCGTTGTAGGAAGCCGCAACCAGGGCAACACGGCAACGCGGATGCTTCGTCACACACGCCCGTATCCACTCCGCTCCCGTGCGAGTTTTGCCAAAGCCGCGACCGGCCAACACCAGCCAGGTGCGCCAGGTGTCATGGGCTGGCGGCAACTGATTGGGTCGTGCCCAGAAGCGCCAGTCTTTGGCCAGCGCTGCAAGCCGCTCCGGGGGCAGATCGGCAAGCACGGCACGACGCTCCGCCGCCGAAAGTGCCGACAGCTGCTGGGCAAGCGATGTTAGAGACATAGTGGATACTCCTGCATGGCGGTGGGCGGCGGTATGTTCAGACATGTGGCGAACAAACGAGAGCGGAAGAAAAGCTTTGTGTTCACTCGCCCAAGTGTTCTGGACCGAGCCTGTTCTCAGTGACACCATCACCATCACTCTCGCCGTCCCGTTTTGCAGCTGCCAGCCGTGCCAGTCTTGCCTCAATTTGCGTGCGCACATCGGCGGTTTCATCCACCACACCCGAACCCACTTCAGCAAACGCCTCGGGTCGCCGGTTGCGCAGCATGAACATCGCCAGCGCATCGGAATAGTGTTTGTAGGTGCCCTCGCATTTGCCTTTGTAGATGAGAGGTTTGTCGAGACCGTGGATCACCCGGTCGAGCAGCACGGCTTCCAGCCCATCGAGCGCCTGATTGATGGCAATGTGCCAGGCTGCAGCAAATGCCGGATTTTTACGGCGCTCCGCATAGGCATGCCACGGCGCCATGTTCATCTGCAAAGCGCTCTGGCGCACATTGGCGGTATCTGTCAGTCGCACCAGAAATTCATGCCGGCGCTTTTCATTCCAGATGAATTTTTTGAGCGGTAGTTTTTTACCGACACGTTTTTTTACTGGTTTGGCGACCGCTGGTGATTTTTTTTTGCTTCGTATGGGCACAGCGACTTTTGCTGGTGTTTGTGTTTTTTCAGTCAATGGAAGCACTCCTTCTGGTCACGTTATAATTGCGCCAACGCAATATCGATTCTGTAGCGCATGATTAATATATTGTTATTGGTGCTGTGGTATTTTCAATGAATGGGCTGTGAGGGCTCATGATTTTTTAAAATGAAACCGCACAAAGGAACATATCATGACGATCAATCCGGTAACGACACCCTCGGCACCAGCATCCCTATCCCAAACTCAGGCTGCAGACCGCACCGAACGCCAAGCGCTGCTGAAAGATTTATTTGCCAGTGCCCAAAAAGGCGATGTGGCACAGGCTAAAATTGATGCCGACAAACTGAAGGCCTATGCCGACGCGCACAATGCCAAAGCCGGACCGAAGCCAGCGTTTTTCGATTTTCTCAACAAGGTGCTCGATGCCGTTAAAAGTGGCGATGCCGAAAAATTAAAAACGGCTTACACCAGCGGCATCAAGGATTTTCGCGCTGACACCGGTGTCACGGCTAAAAACGAGACACGCAAAGCCGCCTTTCTAGCCGAACGCGCTGCTGAAATCGCCAGTGGTGGCAAAGACGCTGATGACACCAAGCCCGCTGCCAACAAGCCACCAGTCAATGCATCTGGCCTGCCATCGGCAATCAACATTACGGCTTAGAGGGTTTTGATATACCCTCCCTTGCGGAAGAGGATAGGCAAACTGGGCGGCGTTCTATAGTCGCCCAGTTGAAGTTAAAGAGGGGGGGCGGAAGGCAGCGGGTTTATCGTCAGCGGCCTATTGATTGCCGCTTGGTGGCCTCACCTGATTTCCCACTTTGCTTTAATGTATAACCAATAGCGTAACGCTTGTCAACAGTTATTTTCAAATAAGGTTATATTTTATAAAAGACCACCAGCCGGTCAAGCGCTAGCGCCAGCACAACCTTGGCGGTTCGCACGGGCCATTGCATGGCTTTTTCCGCCGTTTCCAGCCCTTCCCCCATGCAGGCGACGCGCCACAGCACATCTGAGAGGCCGGGGCCTGCAGCGGCGATGGCCGCCTCGAAACGGCGCCTGGCAGCCAGCTGTGCTGTTGTCGGATCGAGCGCCTCGGCTGGCCCCCGTGCGGTCTTCCCCATCGGCGGGGCATCCCAGCTCATGGTCACTTTCGGGGCGCGCGCAGCGCTATGAAAATCCGCCCGCAGCTTTTCGCCAGCCTTGAACTGGGCAGCGGTTATGAGCTTGCGACGGGCAAGCCACGCCAGGGGTGATTCGGCGAGATTGATGTCGGTATAGACCGTGGTGTCCGGCAGTTTGACCCTGGCCATGACTCGGTTTTGCCGGTCAAAACCTTCAGCCGTGGTGTTTTTTGAGCGCACGGCGAGCTCGCGCTCCAGCCAGCGTTTGCCGGGCTCGCTGATGACCAGACGGCGCACGCCGTCGGCCATAATCAAATCCGCCGCGCTCAATTGATCAACCACGTGCCGCGCAATATACATTGTGTCGCAACGGAATTCATCAGCCTCCCGAATCAGCGCCTGGCCAGCCCCGAGTTTGCGCAGCAGGGATTTGGCCAGTGTGCCAAGGCGATTCGCCAGCAGTGGCAGTGTGGTTATACGGCTTAAAGTCATGCAAAAAATCCTTCATCAAAAGTGATTCGCAAAGGCTAACCGAATTATGGGCTTGTAGGAAAGCTATTTAACCGTTACGGTGTTTTCATCAATCATTCTGGAGAGTTACATATGCACAGTCGTATCCGCGAAGTTCGCCGCGCCAAAGGCCTCACCCTTGCAGACGTTGGGGCACGCTGCACCCCGCCCACCACTGCCCAAACCATCGGGCGACTCGAAACCGGTATGCGCACCATATCGGTCGATTGGCTGAACCGCATTGCTGGTGCCCTGCTGGTTGACCCAAGCGATCTGGTCGCCATGACCGACCGGCCCGATGTGCCAGTGGCTGCCATCCTCTCAGCGCGCGGGGCCGAGGCGCCGCGCCACCCCATGGTGCTGACAGCACCCGCTGCTCAGACCAATCTGGTCGGTATGGTGGTTGAAGATTCGAACGGCGATTACCGTGCTGGCGACCATGTCTGGCTCGCACAGCTCGCTGGCCCTGATTTTACAGATGCGCTCAACCGCGATTGCCTGTTGCCGCTGCCCGCCGGTGCCTTTGTGTTTGGCAGGGTGATCGTGGCGACAGCCGACGGCGATGTCACCATTCTCCCCATCGGCCGTGCCGAGCGCCCGCTTTCCGGTCTAAAGCCCGGCTGGGTTGCCATGGCACAAACGATGATCAGGAAACTCTAGGGGTGACATGTGCTGGAAGCTTCAGCAGATGCGACACCTTCCGCTACAACAATAGATCCATCAAAAACTTTTGTGCAGGCGCAGGGCCACGCCCACGTCTGGGGAGGCACCCGCGATATGGCCGGGGTTGATGCGGCCAAAGCTGTTGATCTGCAAGGATGTGTTGCCCTGTATACCAATGGTATAATTCAGTTCGCTGTTAAACTCGCGGCCATCCGGCGCGAGGTTGGCAGTGCGCACGTCGTAACTGGCACGGGCACTTTGATAATTATAGCCTGTTGGCAAGACTAAATTTGCTGTGCCGTTTTCCACGCGCAGCGGCTGACTGATCAAAAAGCTTAAACTGTCGCCACCATATATTTGCGTTTTGTCAATTTCAAAACGAAAGGCGCTGGTGGTAATCGCACCCGCAGGATGAATGAGGCTTTGGCCACGACTGCCCGACACGGTAGACCCGGCATGAAGGGCAAGCGACATTTGCCAGGTATTTGAAAACGGGAATTTTGCCAGTGCCTCAAAGGCAAATGTTGTGGCACCCTCGCCAAGGCTAAACCCCGGCATGGCATAAGCACCAAGCACACTGCCGTTTTCCCGAGTCCAGCTTGCCGCAACCATGGTGCCTATTTGGCCAAAGCTGTGGCTGGCGCTGAGCGCTGCATCGTACCGCTGGGTGCGGATGCTGGCGGCAGTCGCACTCAGCCTCACCACATCCGTCTGGCTGCCACTGGTGAGGCCAAAGCGCCATGTGCCATGCGTGTGCATGAGCTGTGTTGCAACGGCTGATCTGTCACTGCCGCCGTCATCAAGCTTGCCCGTTAGGAAATTTCCATCGGCCTTGCCAAATGGTGTGCCAGCTAGCGCACTGACACTGTAACCATGGGCAAAACCGAGCTGTGTTGCTGGATCAATATCAATCTGCGCCAGGGTTTTCACATCGGTGACAACCGCTGCAAGCCGGTCGTGATCCGGCAGGCTGGCAAACTGGCGGCGCTGATCGCGCGCAGAAAAATTGAGATGCAGCCGACCCGAAGTGGCCTGGCTGGAAACCGCCTGGCCAAATTGATCCAGCGCGCCAAACACCACGTGTGGTGCCGGGCTTCCGTGCACGATGCCAGCAAGATTGACATTGAAGGCACGGCCATAACTGTCGAGCACAATAGTGCCGAGGAGCGCAGAGCCAAGCTGCACACCCGATCCAAATGCGGCGCCGAGCTGCAGGCTCGCGCCCGTCGGCGACACGGCTGTCGCCAGTTGCGCCCCCGGCACCGATAACGCGCCTTGCGGTTTGAACGCATTTGTCAAGTTGATAAAGCCGTTGCCATACACGGCATCATTTCCGCTGGCACCAAGATCCGTCGCTGTCGTATACAAGATCGATATAGCCTGCGTTGGCGTGAGGTTTGGAAACGCCTGCAGGATCAGCGCCAGCGCGCCCGCCACATAAGGCGAGGCAAACGATGTACCGTCGTACAAAAGCTCACTGCCGCCTATGCCGCGCACCCGAATACCAACACCCGGGGCTGTGATGTACGTGCTGGCGTGGGTACCGGCTTTATTGCTTATGCTACCATCATGAAATGTCGCAATGGCTGTTCCGGCGGCATTGGTCGCGCCGGCTGCAATCACCAGACCATGGCTGACGGCTGCATTGTCAATCAGGCTTGCCGCCAACGGATCAATATCGGCTGATGAATGATTGCCTGCGGCAAGCACAATAATGACGCCAGCCGCTGTGGCTTTCTGAATGGCTGTTGCCAGCACAGGTGCCGCCGGTGTGCCGCCAAGAGACAGGTTGATAATTTTGGCACCACTCGCAACAGCGGCATCGACACCGCCAGCAATATTGCCGTCCAGATAGGTGCAGCCGCTGACAGCCGCGCACGATGATCCTGCCTGTTCGACAAGCAGCGAGCTTGCATAGGCGATACCGTGACTAACAGCATCATTCTTGTTCGCAGCAACAACGGTTGCAACCGCCGTGCCGTGGCCACTCAAATCCTGAAGGCTTGCGCCGGGGTTCACAATGTTCTTGCTAGCGGCATCAATGCGACCGGTAAATTCAGGGCTGGCAAGATCGATGCCCGAATCAATAATACCAATCTTGATGCCTTCACCATGATAGCCCAGCTGATAGGCCGGCAACGGGTTGACCACCGAGAGCCCAGTCGTGTTTTGAAACTCTGACGTGTTGTAGTTCACCGGGGGAGGGGTTGGCACTGGCGCAGGGGGTGGTACCGGGACTGGGGTTGGCACCGGAGCAGGAGTTGGCACTGGAGCAGGAGCAGGAGCAGGCACTGGCGCAGGAACGGGCACTGGCGCTGGTGGGCTTGGAACTGGCGTCGGCGTAGGAATGGGGGGAATGGGGGTAGGCACTGGCGGCGGTACTGGTTGTGGCCCACCCACTGTGCCGTTCGTTGTCGGCGCCGGTGGAGCCGATGAAACGCCGCTACCGCCGCCACACGATGCCAGCATCAAACAAGAAGATACCGCCGTAGCCAGCACCGCCGACCCGTGCGCAAAAACGCCAGACCTCATCCCAAACACTCCATAAACCCACAGTAAAGAGTGTTAATATGCTAACATTAACAGGGGCTGAAGGAATAGGCGAAAATATGGTTAATAAACGAAACTATGATAATTAACGACGCAAAGGCTCACGACAGTTTTGGCAAGTGACAGGCCGGGTGCCCCTCGAGCTTTGGCTAATAACCCCTGTTGCGATATCACGGCTCGCAGGCTAGTACTGCCTGAACGTGATAAAATCTAGGGAATTGAGCATGAAGGTAACACTTGAGCGGGCCGCTTTATTAAAGGCTCTGGGGCATGTGCAATCGGTGGTGGAGCGCCGCAACACCATCCCCATTTTGTCAAACGTGTTGCTGGAGGCGACAGACGGGACGCTTAAATTCACCGCCACCGACCTTGACCTTGCTATTGTCGAGGCGGCTCCGGCCAACAGTGTGGCGGACGGATCAACCACTGTAGCGGCCCACACCTTGTTTGATATTGCTCGCAAACTTCCGGAAGGGGCCCAGGTTGAGCTGGTTGCAGCGGATGGTCGCCTGGCTCTTAAGGCCGGTCGCTCGCGCTTTCAACTCTCGACTCTCCCCAAGGATGATTTCCCGGCCATTGCCGACGGCGAACTGCCGTTCAGCTTCATGCTGCCATCGCTGACGCTGAAACAGATGATCGATAAAACCCGCTTTGCCATTTCCACCGAAGAAACGCGCTATTACCTGAATGGTATTTTCTTTCACGTCACTGACGAAGCCAAGCCAGCGCTCCGTGCTGTGGCCACAGACGGCCACCGCCTGGCGCGGGTGGCCATTGCCCGGCCAGACGGCGCCGTTGGCATGCCAGACATCATCATCCCACGCAAGGCGGTGGCCGAACTCAGAAAATTGCTCGATGAAAACCAGGGTGATGTGAAAATTGAATTGTCTTCCGCACGCATCCGCTTTTCACTCGATAACGCTGTGCTCTCGGCACGATTGATCGACGGCACATTCCCGGATTATTCACGGGTGATTCCGACCAATAACGACAAACGCGTGGTGATTGATGCCAGCACATTGGCCGAGTCTGTTGACCGCGTTTCAACCATCGCAACAGATAAAACCCGCGCTGTCAAACTCGCGATGGATAATGATCGTATCACATTATCGGTTACATCACCAGACAATGGCACAGCATCGGAAGAGCTGGCAGCGAGTTACGGTGGTGATGCCCTTGATGTGGGTTACAACAGCCGCTACCTGCTCGACATTCTCGATCAACTCAAATCGTCGCAGGCTGAATTGCATTTGAGTGACGCGGCCTCACCCACCTTGATCACGGAAGAGGGCGATACATCTGCACTTTATGTCATCATGCCCATGCGGGTCTGACAATTCATTAATTGATTGTCTGCGCGCTGTGCGGGCTGTCTAGGCTGAAGGCCGGGATATCAATTTCAAACGCATCGCCGGTTTCTGAAATCATCTGATAGGTGCCAACCATAAAGCCGCTTGGTGTGCTAAGCGGGCAGCCGGACATATATTCATAATGCGTGCCGGGCGCCAGCACCGGTTGATCGCCGACCACACCAGCACCACGCACATGCTCTTGGCGGCCCATACCATCGGTGATAATCCAGTGTCGGGACACAAGCTGGGCTGTCACATCACCATCGTTATCAATACGGATGCGGTAAGCCCAGACGTAACGTCCAGCACCGGGATCCGATTGATCACTCAAAAAATAAGACACCACAGACACACCAAAGCCATGCGTCGCAGCAACAAACGGATAAGCCTCGCGTGATAAAATACTGTTCACAGGCCTGCGGCTTTCAAGGCAATATCAAGATCATCAATCAAATCCTTTGGATCTTCAAGGCCTACAGACAAGCGCAACATGTCTTCGGTTATACCCATGTCCAGCCGCGCCTGTTCCGATAAGGCGCGGTGAGTGGTTGAAGCCGGGTGTGTCATCAGCGAGCGGCTGTCGCCAACATTGTTGGATATGTCGATGAGGTTCAACGCATCGAGCAGCTTGAATGCCGTGTCGCGGGCACCACCGACATAAAACGACAGGATTGTGCCGCCAGAGGCCATCTGCTGCATGGCAAGCGCACGTTGCGGAAAACTGGCATGGGCCGGATAGAGCAGGCGGGGCACGCGTGTGCCGAGATAATTTGCAACGGCGTCAGCATTCTCCGCCATGCGCGTCACGCGCAACTCCAGAGTTTCAAGACCCTTCAGCAGCACCCAGGCATTGAAGGCCGAAAGCGTTGGCCCGGTATGGCGCAGATACATCAGCAAATGATCCTCAAGGAATTTTTCACTGCCACAGATCACCCCGCCGAGCACTCGGCCCTGCCCGTCAATATGTTTTGTCGCCGAGTACGCCACAATGTCCGCGCCAAACGCCAGCGGCTTTTGCAAAACCGGTGAGGCAAAGACATTATCGACGATTACCTTTGCTCCGGCATCGTGGGCAAGGTCACACACAGCTTTTAAATCCGTTATGTCGAGTGTTGGGTTGGCAGGCGTTTCGAGAAAAAACACCTTGGTGTTGGGTTTGCGCGCCTTTGCCCAGGCCTGATTGTCTCTAGCATCAACAATCGTTACGTCGATGCCGTAACGGGGCAACAGGGTATCAACAATCCAGCGGCACGATCCGAACATGGCTTTGGCCGCCACCAGATGATCGCCGTGGCTCAGCTGGCACAGCAATGCCGCTGACATCGCCGCCATGCCCGTGGCTGTGGCGCGTGCCATGTCTGTGCCTTCAAGCAAGGCCATGCGTTCCTCAAACATCGAAACGGTCGGGTTAGCTTGCCGGGTATACGTGAAGCCTTCCCGTTCACCGCGGAACCGGCCAGCCCCCTCTTCAGCGTTATCGTAGGCAAAACCGGAAGTTAAAAACAGCGCTTCGGACGTTTCATCCATATTCGAGCGCACAGTACCGCCACGCACCATCTGCGTGGCCAGTCGCCAGCCCTTGGTGATGGTGCGGTCTTGTCCGGTACGACTTTTCATCAGATATCCTGTCCTCAAACGAACATACGGGTTACCGGCTGCCAACCCACTTGCCAAGAACTTTGATATGGGGCAAAATCTGACTTTAGCTATATCATTCAATATTCGGGAGATTAAAATGCGCTTTTCTTTTATTGTTGCTGCTGTGCTGGCCACACTGCCGGTCAGTGGCTGGGCCATGAACGTCACAGCCTACTGCACACCGGTTAGCGGGACATCCGAAACAAATGGTAAATCTGCCCCCGTCACCAAAACTAGCCTTAAAAACACCAGCTGGACCTATACCTGGTTTGCCGGCAAAGCCGATGCGAAAATCACCCTGAAATCCGGCGCTGGCAAGAGTGTGACGCAAGACGCCAGTGTGATGGAAAGCAGCCCTGATCTGGTGACATTTGTCGTTCTGGAAAAAAACAGTTTCTGGTCTCACACCCTGCTGATGAGCAAGGACATGATGCACGCAACCGCCGTCTACTCAGAGCATTCCAGCGATGAGGCCGGCAGCAAACTCGGCAGCCAGCAAATGCGATCTGTTTGCAAGGTATCGATGTAACCCCACACCTATCAGAATTTTGCAGCCACACCTGCCGTGATGGTGCGGCCATAGGCAGTGTAGCCAGCATCAACGGAACTGCCGGTTGGTGTCGCGCCACCGGCCCAGGTCGCGTAAGGATTGCCGTTGAGGAAGGTCCTGACGATTGAATTCGTCAGGTTCCGTCCATCCAGATATATTTTGAAATTATCTGTCAGTTGATACGATGCCGTGGCTGTGACCCAGTTTGATCGGCTGGCGATAGCATTCTGGTCGGGGATTTCAGTTGTGTTGTTGAAGACAAAAGAGCTTGAGTGATCGATATTGGCGCTGATCGATATTGGACCCTTCTCGTAGAACACATTGATCGAAACTGTCGTTGGCACAACACCCGCAGCTTTTGAAGTGACGCCATTGACTGTTGATTGGCTCCAGTTGTGGGTAAACTGCGCGCGGATGCCAAGGCCGTTATCCAGCAAATGCTGCCAGCCAAGTTCTATACCATAGACCTGGCCACTGGAGCCGTTCAGTGGCTTGATCACACTGAACAGCTGCGGCACACACGGATTGCCATTATAGCACCCCACCGCACCGATATCGACATTATCGAGTTGAACGGTTGTGATATCATCGCGCAGCCATTTCTTAAAGACACCCACCGACACTAAATCGCGCGGCGCATAATACCATTCAAGCGACGCATCGGCTTGCCACGCCTTGATCGGCTTGAGACCCGTGTTACCGCTATAGTTCAGCACAAAGACCCTGTTGATAGCGTTGTTTGTTGAGGTCGGTGCAAGCTGGTTCAGGCTTGGTCGTGAGAGCACCTTGGCGACGGCCAGGCGAAATTGCAGATTTTGCATCACTTCATAATTCAGATTGACTGATGGCAGAGGCAGAAAATAACTGTTGCTGTCACTGATTGGTTTGGCGGGTGTGATGATCACCGTACCTGGGTTGGTTGGCACCGAGGTATCAGCAACAGTGATGGAATTGATAGCATCAACAGCTGTTGATGCAGTCGTTCGTGTATAGACCAGCCGCACGCCAATATTGCCTGACAATTTTTGCGTCTTGAACCGTGCTTCCAGGTAGCTTGAGAATGTTTGCTCGCTGACCAAATAGGAGTTGGTTGCATTCAATGCAGGTAACGTATTGGCAAATAGGTAGGTGCCATTGCCTGCAGTATAATTTGGTGTACCGTCCAATTTTTTCAGAGCATTTAGTAAAGCTGGCGCATTAAGTAAGACCGAGGTGGTTGGAACATTGCCGCCAGCACCCTGTAAATAATTTGGGAAATTAAAAGTAGAGATAATGCCGCCACCGAGTGTCGCAAACGTGATGGGGGTTGACTGAATAAGCGGCTGATTATCTGTTCGTGTGGTAAGCGTATTATAGAGGGAGCCATACTGGTTTGAGCCGTTGTTCCAGTCGTTGCTGATGTCGTTGCGGGTTTTGCCGCGCTTGGTATAGCCGACACCAAAATCGATGCCTGAGAGAAAGCCGCTGTCTACTGCAAACGTGCCATCAATCTTGCCGCTGGTGACAACATCGCGAATGGAATAGCCACCAAGCCCAACATAATGCGTGCTCCATCGGCTTTGATCATTGAGTTGGCCGGAGGCAAGCGCGTGTGCGTAATCAGTGCCGTCTGGCAAGGTTACACTGATATTCGGCAGGGCATTTGGATTGGCTGATACGGAAATTGTGTTCTGGTTATACGGCGTATTTGAGACCAGTCCGGCTGTTACAAAATTATCCTTGCCACCTTCAGGGCGATTGGCCAGCGAGCGATAGACATCCGCCTTCAGCGTCAGTCGCGAGTTTACCTCCCACGTAGCATTTAGGCCGAACAGATAGGTGTTCACCACCCGGTCAATGGTCTGGTTGATCACTTCCGGTGTAAAATTATTACCGGTAAACGATGTGATAAGACCATTTTTAACAGTGACATTCGACCATTCAGGCAGCCCATTATGATCATAGGTAAAATCTGGAAAATAACCCTGGTTGTATGCAACCTGCGGATCATTCAACCGTGTATACATCGCGTCAGCCACAATATGCAGGGTCGGTGTTGGTCGCCACTCCACAGTGCTGGTCAGTGCAATGCGTTTTTTCTGGTCTACCACAGAGCCAAACGACAGGCAGCATAGCGCCACCACCGGTTTGGCATCAACCGGAACCGGATCACCCTGCGTTGGCGCAAATGGATAAACGCCAGGATTGTTGGCATCGTAAGTCTGGTAATTCAACGCATCGGTGCGGGTTTTGATATTGGAATAGACAGCGCCGACCAAAATGCCGAGTGTTTTGCCACTGTTTGCATAACTGAGAAAGCCAGAGACTTTGCCGCCCTTGTTATGCGACATATCGTTATAATTGCCCTCCAGCCGCGCTGCACCCGTGAAGCCAGCGTGATCAAACGCCCTCGCCGATCGCAAGTTCACCGTGCCACCGATGCTCCCTTCAATAGCAGATGCCTCGGATGATTTGATTACATCGGCACCCGAAATCACATCAGACGGCAAAATATCAAAGGCAAAATCCCGACCGTCATCATCGGTTGCCAAAATACGCTCATTTAGAGTTACAATATTGTAACTTGAGTTTAGGCCGCGAATTGTCACATGCTGGCCATCACCGCCGGTGGTCCGGTTGATTGTAATCCCGTTCAGGTGACTAAGAGAATCAGCAACGTCGCTGTCAGGAAAGCGCCCCAACTCAGTGGCATTGATTGATTCAAGCACAATGTTTGCATTACGTTTTGTGCGTATAGATTTGGTGAGACTCCCCCGCACGCCAGTCACCACAATTTCGTCAAGTGTTAACTCGGAAGGCGTGGCTTTCTTATCAGTTGTTTTAACGGTCGCTGACGCGTTATCGTTTATGTTTTGGCCATGGACACCCGTGGTGAACGGTATCAGAGCGATGATATTAATCGCACAACTGGTGTGCAATGATTTTAATATTTTGGATTTCATATACCATCCCTTACGAACACGCCTGTGCAGGCATCAGATTTCTTTTATAGTTTTGAAACTTAAATTATGTATCACAAGTTTCAATTAGCATTGTTTAACACGTGATAGTTTCGTTGCCAAGCATGATTTTAATTTAACGCCTTAAATCGTCGCTTTTCTACTTTGTGTTGCATTATTACACGATTAAGGAGAAGTAGACCTGTTCAACCTATGGAATTTTTTATGCGCGATACCAGCAATCGTCGTCAGCGGATCAGCGCCATGCTGCAAGAAAATGGCAGTGTGCAGGTTTTGCCGCTGTCCGACATGTTTGGTGTTTCAACGCAAACAATACGCAAAGACTTATTTTATCTCGAAGGCAGAGGCATTGCGACCCGTTCCTATGGCGGCGCCATATCATCTTCTGTGGTTGGCTTGGCGACCGAAACGGCCGTTGAAGCCAAACGCACAATCCATACGATTGAAAAGGAGCGGATTGGAAAACACGCGGCAGGGCTTGTGATGCCGGGTGAGTCCATTGTGCTGGATTCCGGCACCACCACGGCATTGATTGCGCGTTATTTGCCGGACAGCGAGGATATCACAGTAGTCACCAATGATTTTGGCGTGCTGAGTGAACTTGTGAATAAAGCGCACATTAAAATTGTCATGCTTGGCGGCGGCCTGCGCCGTAAAAACATGGCATTTTACGGCGCGCAAACCGAAGCTGCGATGAGCGGCCTGTTTGTTGACAAATTGTTTCTGGGTGTTGATGGTTTCGACATGGAAAAAGGCATCACCACGCACCACGAAAGTGAGGCCTTGCTCAACCGCACCATGGCTAATATGGCACGGCAGATTATTGCTGTCACTGACAGCTCAAAATTTGGCCGTATGTGTTTGCACAAAATTGTTGGCATCGATGAACTTGATATGCTGATCACCGACAAGGCGGCGGACGCCAGCCTTGTCGATGGCACCCGGGCGCTTGGTGTGGATGTTGTTATTACTTGAGTGTGTGCATTGTTTGGCTGAAAAATTCCTGCTGCGCATTATTCCAGTAGATTTTATCGATAACTTTTTTAGGTAAATGCAAACCCTGAATATTATTTTTTAGATCACCGATATATTGTGTTTTGCCAGTTGCCAGATATCGCCAGTCTGATGCCCATTGATGATGCGCTTCACGGGAAAAGGCAACAGGCTTTACATTTTCTTCCATCGTAATGTCGCTGCCATAGATAATGCGATCAGCATAGATAATAAAAAAATTTCTGACTTTGTTGCGCTCAGTTCGTGATTGATACTGCACCTGTGTCATCCGCGCGGCCAAGTCTATGTTAGCGTGTGGATAACGATCAAGAAACGTTTTCAGCTTGTCAATGCTCCACTCCAGACTGGCCATGTGTGCGCCGACGAAAGAGAGCGTTGGATGACGATCTAGAAATCGATCTCGCGCCGCCATCTGTTCGTCGTAGCTTGGCAGTTCAGGATGCAGATACATGTGATATTGCGGATGAGCCTTGAAATAACTGCGATCATTTTCCGTGGTCATCTCATCAAGCGACACCCAGCAATTGTGCGGCTCGCCCATATGGCCAATGAGCGGCACGCCAAGCGATTCCACTTTTGCCATAACAGCATCAAAATCCGGGTTATCAATCATCACCAGCTTGCCATCCGCACCGCGCAAACTCATTCCAATATTTTTCCATACCTTTATAGCGACCGCTCCACCTTTCACGGCTTGCGATATAGAGGCGATGACATCTTGCGGCCACGCTGGCTTTCCCCAGTCTTTCACGGAAAAGCTTGCCGCAAAGTGAAACCGGTCTGGTGCCGTTGCTTGAAACCCCTGAGCCAAATCATATTGGCGCGCTAGCGGTGGAAAATCAGGGTAGTCCACGTTGATCGACAACAATTCGAAATTGTCTTGCTGCGCCAGCTTTATAAAAGCCGGATTGCTGCTGTTGATGTGAACATGCGCATCGAATTTCCGGATCTTTTGAAAATCCGCAAGACCATAAAATTTTTCTAAAACAGGTTTTGCATCAGCTGGCACCGCAGAACCAACCACAACCAGCAGCCAAACGAACAAATAAACAAATAATTTCATGGGTCTATCCTTAAAAATTACATTCAATTGCTAATATGGCAAAAAAACAATCATAATGGAAGTATCTTTTTCATTGTTTTAATATCATCTCTTGCGCTCGATGAGTTTTGAATGATATGCTTAATTATCTACAATAGATCAAATGCGATGGTATTTTATGTCAATTTTTTGCAGTGTCGTGTTCAGGTCAGTTTGCACACTATGCGTTTTAGCTGTTGCAAGCCTTACGGCGCTCGCGGTCACCGCTGGCTCTGCCGATACCCTGCACACATTACGTGGCAATGGCATCAGCCTGCAGTTCGACAGCGCCATGCACAGCCGTGTGATATCCACATTGGATGCCGCACCCTTGAATGTGACCGATATCAATGCCAGCGATTACCTGCTGGATGCACACAATGCAATTGTCGATCAATTTACATTACAGACCGAAACTTCGGAGACGCTAACCGATGCACATGGGAATGGGAGACATCATACGTTGACGGGAAGCGCAAAATCCGGCCTTCAGAAGCGTGTGAACATAACATTTTATGATCGTTATCCAGGTTTGGCGGTGCTGAAAGTAGAGTATAAAAACCTTTCTGCAGCACCGATGATTTTCAGCAAGTGGGTCAACAGCCAGTATACTCTAAAAGCGAGCCCGTCGGGGTTTTGGGCTTATCAGGGTGCGTCGTTTTCCGATCGGCGTGACTGGCTACACATGATACCTGTCGGCTTTCAACAGCAAAATTTCATGGGCATGAACGCATCTGATTATGGCAGTGGTACACCCGTTCTTGATGTCTGGCGGCGTGATATTGGTTTGGCCATCGGCCATATTGAAACTGCACCGCATCTTGTTTCCCTGCCTGTTGCCGTCACACCAGCGGGGGCTGCACTCCACATCGAAATGGAAACAGCCATAAAACTTTTGCCTGCGCAAAATTTCTCGACCCTGGAAACATTTGTTTATGTGCATCAGCGTGATCATTATGCCACGCTAAAAACATTTCGGCATATTATGGCCGAAAATGGATTGGAACATAAGGCTTTTCCCGCATCGTCCTACGAGCCAATATGGTGTGCCTGGGGCTATGAGCGCGATTTCTCGGTTGATAAGGTCCGAGCGACTCTACCGGTCGCAAAACGTCTTGGCTTTGTTTGGGCCGGTGTTGATGATGGCTGGCAAAACAATGTGGGCGACTGGGCACTGGATTCCAAAAAATTTCCACGTGGCGATGCTGATATGGTTACTTTGGTGCAAGACATCAAACGTGCTGGCCTGAAACCCAAATTATGGATATCCCCGCTTGGCGTTTCGCCAGGTAGCGATATGCTGCACGACCATGCGGATATGCTGCTGCTCGATAAAGATGGTGCTGTCCAGAATATTACCTGGTGGAACAGTTTTTACCTGTGTCCAGCGTATCCAAAAACTATTGAAAATATCAAAATGCTTGTTACGCACATTATGAAAGACTGGGGTTTTGAGGGCCTGAAAATTGATGGCCAGCATTTGAACGGTGTGGCCCCCTGCTATAATCCGGCGCATCATCACACGAGGCCCGAAGAATCTATCGAGAAGTTGCAGGCATTCTACAAAGCCATTTACGAAACAGCCTTGGCAATCAATCCAGATGCCGTGATTGAAATTTGCCCGTGCGGCACGTCACAATCTTTTTATAACACGCTTTATCAAAACCAGGCGGTTGCGTCCGATCCTGAATCCTCCTGGCAAGTGCGCCTGAAAGGTAAAACCATGAAAGGCCTCATGGGCGACGATGCACCGTATGCCGGAGATCATGTCGAATTGAGTGATAAAGCGGCTGATTTTGCCTCGACTGTCGGCATCGGTGGTATTATCAGCACAAAATTTACCACTGCCATCGATGCACATCCTGAAAAAGGCTTTGTATTGACCAATGAAAAAGAGGCTGTCTGGAAAAAATGGTCGGCCATTTATAGTGATTTGATGTTGTCCAAAGCTGTGTATCGCGGCGAGCTTTATGACATCGGTTTTGATAAACCGGAAACTCATGCCATTACAAAAAATAACACCATGTTCTATGCTTTTTATGCCAAGGACTGGAATGGCACAATAGCCTTACGCGGGCTTTCACAAAAAGCTTATCGTCTTACGGATTATGTTAACGGTCGGGATCTTGGCATAGTCAAAGGCTCATCAGCAACACTTGCAACGTCTTTCAAGGGCTCATTGCTCATCAAAGCTGAGCCTGCCAGCCACTGATATGCAAACAAAAAAATTTCTTGCCTTGTTACCGCTCATTTGTTTTTTCAGCAATGCAAAGGCTTTTGCGGATGTGCCGCACAGTTTACCCGAATTGACACTGCCAATGCTGGACGGTGTGCATCAGCTCAAGTTGAACGGCCACATAGGCAAAGTGATCTATCTTGATATCTGGGCATCAAGCTGTGCAGCGTGCACGCTGGCTTTGCCGGATCTTGAGACCATGCACTCTGAGATAGCTTCTGATGATTTTGAAGTGCTATCAATTACTGTTGATCGAACTTCAAGCGATGCAAATCGCTTCCTCCAAAAACTTCATTTAAATATACCGTCTGCTCTTGATGCTGACAGTAAAACACTGGCGTTACTGTCAGTTACAGGTTTACCCGCCGGGTTTCTGGTGGATGCGACTGGTAAAATAAGATTGATCCACCAAGGCTACAGACCCAGGCAATCTGAGTTTTTAAAAGCTTATATAGACAAACTATTACAAGAGCATGCTGTTGCATTGGATGATGCGCGCAAAACCAAGAACAGGAATTAAACATGGGCCGTAAACCGTGGCTGAGTTACGCTTTGATCACAACAATACTCTGGGGCATCTGGGGGGCTTTTACCGGTATCTCTACGGCGCACAAATTCCCTGAGACGTTGGTATATTGTGTCTGGTCCGTGACCATGATTGGACCGGCAGTTGTCGTTTTATCCCGCAATGGCTGGCATATTGAAACCGACCTTAAATCGGTTCTCTATGGTTTGATAATAGGATTTCTTGGTGCTGGCGGGCAGATGGTGTTGTTTTACGCTGTTACAAAAGGCCCTGCCTATCTTATTTTTCCCATCATCTCGCTATCGCCACTTGTTACAATTATTTTGTCGTTCATCATTTTACAGGAACGCACCAACTGGATGGGTGTGGTCGGCATTCTGCTTGCGCTTGTAGCATTACCGATGTTTGATTTTACCACAGAAGGTTTTCATACAAAAATTGATGGCGGCTGGTTCACGCTCTCCGTGCTCATAATGCTGTGCTGGGGTTTGCAAGCTTTTTTCATGAAGTTTGCCAGTGCCAAAATGTCAGCTGATTCTATTTTCTTTTATATGACTGTCACAGGGTTGCTGCTGGCACCCATTGCATGGATGATGACAGACCATACAAAAGCGATCAACACCGGCCTTGATGGCCCATGGCTGGCGGCGGGCATTCAAGTGCTGAATGCCATAGGGGCACTCACTCTGGTCTACGCTTTTCGCTACGGCAAAGCGATTGTCGTGTCACCGCTAACAAACGCAGGTGCACCGCTTATAACGGCTGTTATATCCTTGGCTGCGCTGGGCACCATGCCAGGCCAGCTTAAATTATTGGGCATAGCGATTTCAGCTCTCGCAGCCGTTTTGCTGGCCATGTCTCCAGAAGACGATACCAAAGTGGAGTCGGCACCTCAGGTTTAACTGAAGTTTCATTTTACATCTTTTATTATCTACAGTATAGTATAAATTAATACTGAAACTTTTTAACTGGTTGCGGAAACTATATGAAGGCGATTTTGGATATATTGGCAAGGCACAAGTCTGGTGAGCCTGCTGGCATTGTCTCTGTGTGCTCAGCCCACCCGGATGTTATAGAGGCCACGTTGCGCCAGACACAGCTGTCAGGCGACGGCTTTGCGCTCATTGAAGCCACATCCAATCAAGTCAATCAAGATGGTGGTTATACGGGCATGACACCCCATGATTTTTGTCATTTTGTCTACGCAATTGCTGATCGCGTTGGGTTGCCGCACAACCGCATTGTGCTGGGGGGCGATCACATGGGCCCCAATGCCTGGCAAGCTCTGTCGGCCAGCGAGGCAATGGCTAAGGCCGGAGCAATGATAGCAGCCTATATCGCAGCTGGTTTTCGTAAAATTCACCTCGACTGCTCTATGTCTTGTGCCGATGATCCAAGCCTGCTGCCTGATGCAATAGTTGCCGAGCGCGCCGCGCAGCTTTGCGCTGTGGCTGAAGCTGCCTATGCCGACGTTGGTGGTGACGCTCCGGTTTACGTGATTGGCACGGAAGTGCCGGTTCCGGGCGGCGCCCACGAAGATCTGGCTACCCTGTCTGTCACAAAACCGGAAGCCGTTGCGGCTACAATCGATATTCACAAAAGCGTGTTCAGAACCGCAGGCCTTGCGCATGTCTGGCCACGCATTATTGCGATTGTAGTTCAACCTGGGGTGGAGTTTGATCATGACAAGGTGGTTGATTATGTACCTGAGCTGGCCATCGCCTTAAAGCAATATATCGAAACCGATCCACAGCTGGTCTATGAAGCGCATTCAACAGACTATCAGAAAAATACTGCTCTTGCCTCACTTGTAAAGGATCATTTTGCCATATTGAAAGTGGGGCCTGGGGTTACGTTTGCACTGCGTGAAGCGCTATGGGCATTGGCTTCAATGGAAAATGATATGCTTGGTATATCCCATGCATCGCAATTCAAAACAGTCGTGTTAAATGTCATGAAAGCAGACAACCGCCATTGGCGGTCCTATTATAACAGCCAAGGTGAACGCCTCGATTATGACTTGCAGTATAGCCTGAGTGACAGGATCCGCTATTACTGGCCGAATGCAACAATTGAAGCGGCAAAAGCAACCATGTTTGCAAACCTGACAGCGAACCCGCCACCGCTGCCCTTGATTAGCCAATATATGCCAAGCCTTTATGAGGCTGTGCGCAACGGTCAGCTGAGTGTTCAACCGCATCATCTGGTGATGGCTTATATTGGTAGGGTGCTTGATGGCTATCAATCCGCCTGTTTGCCGCAAAGGACAAAAAATCATGTATAAACTTGGCTACGAAGAGGATTATCTAAAACTGAAAGATGGCTTATGGACGGCTCGTGAAATTGAGCAGCAACCTGAAATGCTGCGCCAGACACAAGCTCTTCTGGAATACGGCAAAGCTGATATAAACGGTTTTCTAGCACCTTTACTGGACAACAAGGCAACTCGCATAGTGCTGATTGGTGCTGGCACATCGGCTTTTATTGGTGACATTCTGGCACCTTTGCTATCTCGCACACTCATGCGCCGGGTGGATGCGATTGCAACGACTGATCTTGCCTCCGCGCCGTTATACTATTTTGAAAAAACAACACCGACACTTTTTGTGTCGTTTGGCCGTTCCGGCAACAGCCCGGAAAGTGTTGCAGCCGTTGCCCTGGCAGAGCGTTTGGTTGCTCAACCCTCCCATCTTATTATAACCTGTAACAGGGATGGAGCCTTGTTCAAGCAAGCGCAGCACCTGCGACTTGCACACACATTTGTACTGCCGGAAGCAACACATGACCAGGGTTTTGCCATGACATCAAGCTTCAGCAGCATGCTTTATGCCGCTGTTGCTATGTTTTACGGCATCGACAAAATGGCGCTTGAACTTGATGCAATCTGCACGGCCATGCGAGCCGTTATCGATATTCACACCACCACCATGCGTGGACTTGCCAATAAACATTATGACAGGGTAGTGTATCTTGGCAGCTACATTTTCAAGGGACTGGCAAGAGAAGCATCGCTGAAGCTTCTTGAGCTTAGTGATGGTGCTGTTATTGGCACCAGCGATACCCCTATGGGGTTTCGTCATGGCCCAAAGACAATAGTGACAGCCTCGACTTTGGTTGTAATATTCCTTTCGAATGACCCTTATACCCGTTCTTATGACATTGATCTTCTCGACGAGTTGAGAAAAGACAACCGTGCTGCAGAAATAATGGTTATATCGGCACAGGACTATATAGAAAAAGATCGGGAAACTGGCATTGTGATCAAAGGCCTAGAAACTGCTGAAGATTTTCAATTACTGTTTCCTTACATCATTGCGCCACAAATGTTGGCCTTTCATCAGTCTGTTGCCCTCGGCCTTACGCCTGACAATCCCAACAACTCCGGTGCTGTCAACCGTGTTGTGCAAGGTGTCCGCATTCATGCCCACGCCTGAATAATTTTTACTGTTGTATGTCACAGAAAATATTTCTCGGCGTTGATGGTGGTGGTACCAAAACTGCCTTTACACTTATAGATGAACAGGTGAGAGTTATAAGTGCGTTTGAGCACACGACATCTTACCACGTGCAAATTGGTCTTGATGGCTTGCGGCAATTATGTGTGGAAGGCGTGAATGCTGTGCTGGCGCAAGCACAGTTGAACACCTCTGATATCACACATGCTTTTTTTGGGCTGCCTGCCTATGGTGAGGACAGTCGCGTTACATCAGCGCTCGATGCCATTCCGGAATTTTCTCTTGGTCATCGTCGTTATACGTGTGGCAATGACATGATCAGTGGCTGGGCCGGATCACTGGCCTGCGCAGACGGTATTAATATAACCGCTGGCACTGGATCGATTGGTTACGGTGAACATAAATCTCGTGTCGCACGTGCCGGTGGCTGGGGCGAGCTTTTCAGCGATGAAGGCTCGGCCTACTGGATTGCCGTGCAAGGCTTGAAAACCTTTTCACACATGAGCGACGGGCGCATCCCAAAAGGCCCGCTACATGCTGTTTTTATGACTGCCTTTGATTTGAAAAGCGAGCTCGACCTCTCTGGCATTTTAATGGCTGACCATGCAACAGACCGTGATAAAGTAGCCGCTTTGTCACGGCTGGTGGCTGATGCGGCTCACAAGGGTGATCGTGCAGCGCAGGCAATTTTTAATCAGGCGGCTGTTGAGCTTGTTTCAATTGCAGATGCAATAGCCAGCGCACTCGATTTTTCGCAACATCAAACTGTAAACGTGTCTTATTCTGGCGGCGTGTTTAATGCCGGTGATCTTATTTTGTTACCTTTTAAGACGTGTTTGGACGATTCCGGATATGCCTATAAAATAGTGTCGCCACAACACCCACCGCAGATTGGCGCTGCGCTCTACGCGATGAAATGTGGGAAAATGTTCCAAAACTAATAAAATATCATGCTATTCAGCATGTTAACAGTAGCGCGGGTGCAAAGTACACCGTTAACTTGTCTGTACGGGGTTTGGCACCTATATCTTATAGGTAAAGCAACTGATTTTGGTGAGCTCAATGTCAAACTTCCAGATTGAAGAAGATTTTGTAACAATCACTGCAGATGGTAAGTTCCCGTTTGGCGCTGTCAGGCGCGTGTGACACGAAGGGCGAGATGAAATTATGGTTTATATTGAAAACACTGGGGGCTTCATTATGCCCTATGCAGCAATTAAGGGCGCGCACGCACAAAAAGTCGTACTCGATCAAAATCGTCTGACGATAGATGTTCAGAATGCCATTCTCTCTTCCCATGTTGCTGAGCAACCAAACTAAAGCATTGCTCCAGATATTATGAACACTCTACCCTCAATCGAGCATACACAGCGAGTAGAGAATAACGAAGCTTTGTATCACAAATTTAGCGAAATACGCCAGCACACTGTTAATCTGGCAACGCCCCTCTCAGCCGAAGATATGGTTGTGCAAGCCAATGACGAATGCAGCCCAACCAAGTGGCACTTGGCTCACACCACATGGTTTTTCGAAACATTTGTCCTGAAAAAATATGCTAAAAATTATAGTGTTTTTGATGAGCGCTACGACTACTGCTTCAATTCATATTATGAATCGATTGGTGATCGTCACCCCAAAGCCTTTCGTGGTCTGTTAACCCGACCAACCTGCGATCAAATTTTTTCCTATCGCCAGCACGTGGATGCGGCGATTTATAAACTGATGCTCTCCAACCATTGTGAGCGGTCAACCACCGCGGCTGTCATAGAACTGGGCCTTCAGCACGAGCAGCAACATCAGGAATTGCTGCTGATGGACATTCTGGCGCTGTTTGCCGTAAATCCTCTGCGACCGCATTATAAATCTGTACAATCAACGCCTGAAATAATTTACGATACAGGGTTAAATTGGAACAGTTTTGAGGGCGGTGTGCATCATATAGGCCATACTGGGTCAGGCTTTGCATGGGATAACGAGAGTCCATCGCACGATGTGCTTCTTCAGCCGTTTCGCATGGCCGACAGATTGGTGAATAACGCGGATTGGTTAGAGTTCATGAATGACAGCGGTTATGAAACGGCGACGCTGTGGCTTGCCGACGGCTGGAGCAAAATATGCCAACATAATATAAAGGCACCACTTTATTGGCACTATGAAAACACTATGTGGTCCAGCATGACACTGGCAGGTGTGCACCCTATTGACCCCAAAAGTCCGGTTATTCATGTGAGCTTTTACGAGGCTGACGCCTTTGCACGTTGGAGTGGTCAACGTTTGCCAACAGAATTTGAATGGGAAGTGGCAGCACGCTCGACATCCAATGTTCCAAAACAAATGTTTGGCAAGGTCTGGCAATGGATGCAAAGCGCCTATCAACCTTATCCGGGTTATAAACCACCGCTTGGTGCTATTGGAGAGTATAATGGAAAATTTATGATCAACCAGCAGACACTCAGAGGCTCATCGTTTGCAACACCGCATAACCACTCGCGAGCAACATACCGGAATTTTTTCTATCCGCATCAACGCTGGCAATTTTCTGGCGTGCGGCTGGCACAAAACGTGTCGTGATGTCAGGCGTTCAATCAAAAAATACTGCACTTAATAACGCAGTCAACATGACATTTGCGGACGATGTGATCAAAGGATTATCGTTACCGCAAAAAATGCTGCCGTCGCGTTATTTTTACGATGCAGAGGGCAGCCGACTGTTTGAAGACATTACACAATTACCCGAATATTATCTCACACGCATTGAGACCGAAATATTACGTGCCCACAGCCGTGATATAACAAAAGATGTTGCTGCAGAAAGTGTGCTGGTTGAATTCGGATCAGGCTCCAGCCTTAAAACTGAATTGTTACTCAACACTTTACCAATGCTTTCAGCCTATGTTTCTGTTGATGTATCGAACGCAGCTTTGCAAGAGGCTGCAGACCGGCTGGCGAGGCACTTTCCTGATCTTGTAGTCCGACCTGTTTTGGGGGATTTTTGGCAGCCTCTCTCTTTTCCACCTGATATTGCCAAGCATCCCCGCATAGGATTTTTTCCTGGTTCCACAATAGGCAATTTTACCCACAACGAAGCGGCAAAATTACTGACAAAATTTGCCAGTCATCTATCTTTGGGCGGGCGCTTGATCATCGGGGTTGATATGAAAAAAGACGTTCAAACATTGCTAAACGCTTATGATGATTCCGCAGGCGTGACGGCGGAGTTTAATCTTAATCTGCTGACGCATATTAATCGTGAGCTTGGTGGATTATTTGAGCTTGCTAAGTTTCGGCATAAAGTGGTTTACAATGCAGATGAGGGACGCATTGAAATGCATCTGCTTAGTCTTGTTGACCAGAACGTCAGCGTCTGTGGGCATGATTTTTCGTTTGTGAAAGGGGAAACCATCCATACAGAAAATTCCTATAAGTACAGTATAGATCAGTTTCAAACGCTGGCGCGTTCTGCAGGGTGGCACCCCCATGCTGTGTGGACAGATGAACTGCACCAATTTAGTATTCACGAGTTGAGGTTGAATACAATCAGTCATACAAATCAGCTTTAGTGCCATAAATTATTGCATAAGCTTTCCGGTATTACCCAAGATTTGCCGATTGAATAACACCGCTACACGGACCAAAACCGATAGAAATCATATCATCTGCAATTGCTTTTGCTGTAAAAACCATCTCATCACCATCCTCGAGAAAAGTCCGTGTTTCGCCGTTAGGAAGTGTGAGTGGGCGTTTGCCGCCAATGGTGATTTCCAGCAGGCTACCATAGCCGTCTGATGTCGATGCTGAAATTGTGCCACTGCCAAGCAAATCTCCAGCGCTCAAGTTGCAGCCGTTCGAGGCATGGTGCGTGACAAGCTGCGCCACTGTCCAATACAATGTATTCGCAGAGCCATGGCTTAAACGATAGGCCGCCAAACCGGACGCGCGCATCTGCGGTGTGAGCAGAAAAACTTCCAGTTCAAGGGACAGAGCACCGTGCTGTTGATCATCATCATCCCATAAATACGGAAGGGGCTGTGGATCACCTTTCGGTCTTGGCGGTTGGGCAATGCGGAACGGCGCCAGTGCTTCCGCGGTTATAACCCAGGACGATATGGTGGTGAGAAAACTTTTAGCAAGAAACGGGCCGAGAGGCTGATATTCCCACGCCTGCAAATCCCGCGCTGACCAATCATTCAGCAAGCAAAAGCCGACGATATGATTCGCCGCCTTGGCAATGGGGATAGGCTCCCCGAGTGCATTGCCCTGGCCAATCCAGACGCCAAGCTCCAGCTCATAGTCCAGACGACGGCTGGGGCCAAAGGATGGCACATCGGCATCAACGGGTTTACGTTGGCCGTTTGGCCGTGTCACGCGTGTGCCAGAAGGCCTGACCGACGATGCACGACCATGATAGCCAATGGGCACATATTTATAATTTGGCATGAGCGGTTGATCGGGCCGGAACTGACGCCCAACATTGTTTGCGTGATGAATACCAGCATAAAAATCGGTATAATCACCTATAGCCATTGGCACATGCATCGTGCAGCCATCCGCTGCGTGCAGCAAAGATTCAATAGCTGACCGATGCGTATCCTTACTGAGTAAATCGAAGAGGCAATGGCGCAGTTCCAGGCGAGCCGACGCAGACGACGCAAACAATGCATTCAGTGTTGTGCCGACCAAGCATGCCTTGCTGGAGGCTGGCAACAGAAACTCAGCTGCTTTGAGGTCAAGAATATAATCCCCGATGGCAACACCGGCACGGGGCACATCCTGCGCCGGGCTGAATATACCAAAGGGTAAATTCTGAATGGGAAAATCCACATGGCCATTGGCACTGGCTATCCAACTGACACGCTTGGGGTCATGCGTATGATCAATCATGTGTAACCCTGGCTTTTTTAAATTGAGACCAGCAGTTGTCGTAGTCCGGCTGACAAAGCGGCGATTCCATAGCATAGCGTGTTGGGCACAAAACATACCGGCTTTCAAACATAAAGGCCATGCTTTCTATAATTTTATATGGTTTGAGATCGGCTGCAATGGCACTTTCATAACTTGATCTGTCAGGCCCATGGCTCGACATCTGGTTGTGCAGGGATGCGCCACCCGGTGCAAAGCCGCCTGACTTTGCATCATAGCGTCCCTCAATAAGCCCCATAAATTCACTCATCACATTACGGTGAAACCATGGTGGGCGAAATGTCTGTTCAGCCACAATCCAGCGCGGCGGGAAAATAACAAAATCGATGTTTGCTGTGCCCGCCGTATCGCTTGGCGCGGTGAGTACAGTAAAAATAGAAGGGTCAGGGTGATCATAACTCACGGTGTTCATCGTATTAAAGCGTCGCAAATCATATCGGTAAGGCGTGAGGTTGCCATGCCATGCAACGACATCCAATGGGCTGTGATCAAGCGTGGTTGTCCAGAGCCTGCCCTGAAACTTCTGGATCAACTCATGTGGTTCATCGCTGTCTTCAAACCACGCAACAGGTGTTTCAAAATCCCGCTGGTTGGCAAGCCCGTTGGATCCGATTGGTCCAAGCTCTGGCAAACAAAACGGTGCCCCGTGGTTTTCACACACATAGCCGCGCACGGGGCCGTCCAGCACCTCAACACGAAACCGGATACCGCGTGGTATAACGGCAATGTGCAATGGATCGACATGAAGCACGCCCATTTCGGTGACCAGCTTTAAACTGCCCTGTTGCGGCACGATGAGCAGCTCGCCATCTGCATTAAAAAAAATCCGATTGATCATCGATTGATTGGCGACATAAAGATGAATGCAGATACCTGTGCCCACCGCCACATCACCGTTGCTTGCATACGTGACAAGGCCATTAATAAAATCTGTTGGCACATCTGGAATTAGTAAAGGATCCCAACGCAAGCGATTTGGCGACGCTGGCACATCGCTGCACCTAAGCAGGGGGTTCCCGTTATAAGGTTTATAGGGGCTGTGGCAGGCACTTGGGCGCAAACGGTAGAACCAGCTTCGTTTGTTGTCCGCACGCGGTGCTGTAAATGCCGTGCCGGAAAGTTGCTCGGCAAAAAGCCCGAACGGCACATGCTGGGGGGAGTTGCAGCCAACCGGCAAGGCGCCGATAATCGCTTCAGTCGAGAAGTGATTGCCAAAACCGTTGAGCATGTCAGCCATCGACAGCAACCACACCACGCCGGATTTGATCGAGCTCGATTGATTCAAACAGAGCTTTAAAATTACCTTCACCAAACCCGTCATTGCCCTTGCGCTGAATAACCTCAAAGAAAATCGGACCAACCATATTTTCGGTGAATATCTGCAATAATATACCGCCGCCGGTTTCTGGCGCACCGTCTATCAAAATACGTCGCGTGCGCATGGCCGCCACATCATGGCCATGCCCCGGCAGGCGTTTGTCGATCAGTTCAAAATAACTTTCTGGTGTATCCTGAAAACGGATGCCATTGGCGCGCAATTTATCAACAGTTGCAAAAATATCATCTGTCGCTAGCGCAATGTGCTGGATACCCTCGCCCTTGTAGGCGCGCAAAAATTCCTCAATTTGGCTGTGCTCGTCCTGGCTTTCATTGAGCGGTATTCTGATTTTACCATCAGGCGCGGTCATTGCCCGGCTGGTAAGACCGGTGGCTTGCCCTTCGATATCAAAATATCGGATTTCTCGAAAGTTGAAAATACGTTCATAAAACTGCGCCCAGTGCAGCATACGACCACGATTCACATTATGGGTGAGATGGTCAAGTGTGTGCAAGCCGACAGCACGCGCATTGCGCTCAGCACCAACAACAGGCACAAAATCGATATCATAAATTTCCTGCGCACCATAGCGATCCAACAGATACAGGTAAGAACCACCGATGCCCTCGATGGCGGGTATATTGAGCTCCATCGGCCCGACCGGTCCGGTAACGGGCATCGCCCCGCGCTCAATCGCCGCCTCAAATGCCGCCTTAGCATCGTGCACCCGAAATGCCATGGCATTGGCAGACGGCCCGTGCGCGTTACGAAATGCCGCCGCTTGGCCTTTAGTGTCCATGTTCAATAAAAAACTAATATCACCCTGTGCATAGCGGCGGACGTTTTTGGAGCGGTGGCTGGCAAGATGGGTGAAACCCATCGCTTCAAACAAAAGCGCCAGTGCGTCTGGCTCCGGGCTGGTGAATTCAACAAACTCAAAACCATCGAGGCCAAGTGGATTTTCATGAGGCTGTGACACGACAGTTCTCCAGAATGTGAAAATAGTATCAATTGTTACCAGTATGATCTCTTGATCGGTTGGTGTCAAGCGTTACTGTACCTCATGACTAAGTCCGTTCTCGTCCTTGATGATTTTCTCCCATATCGGCTGTCGTTCACCTCGAATCTGGTCAGCGATGCCATTGCCAGTGCCTATGAAACCCTGTTCGGCCTGTCGATACCGGAGTGGCGACTGGTTGCCGTGATTGCTGAAAATAATGGCATCACCCAACAGATGATCGGTGCGCGCACGCGCATGGATAAAGTCACAGTCAGTCGGGCGGCGATTGCGCTAACGGGGCGTGGGCTGCTCAAACGATCCGTTAATCCAGCCGATCGCCGGTCGCAACTGTTGGTGCTAAGCCGTCAGGGGCGTGAGCTATACGGACAAATCGCTCCGAAAGCACTGGCGCTGGAAAAACAGATATTTGGTGCCCTTGATAAAAAGGCGCTGGCTGCATTTGTCGCAACGTTAAAGCGTATCGAGGCAGTTGTTGGCACAGCACATTTTTTACCCGCTGCGGAATGATCAGAACATTATTCGCAGGTGTGAATTTCACCCACAGTCATTCTGGCCTTTGAGCCAGAATGACTGTGGTTTGTTTCTTCGAAAGAAAAAACAAATGGTGGCTTTGGTCTCTACAAACCGCAAGCCGCCGCCTGAAGCGCTAACCCATAAAACGTCTCGCCCTTAGCGGCCATGTCGCGCAGCACCTGTGGCGGGGCGAAACGTGCGCCATGTTTTTGCGCGAGTGCTTCCAGCTGCTGCACAAGTGTTGCGAGGCCAATGGTGTCCATCATTGAGAACGGCCCGCCGGTGAAGGGCGCGAAGCCCCAGCCGAAGATGGCACCGATGTCGCCGTCTTCCGGTGTCACCAGCACATGTTCTTCATAACAGCGGGCGCATTCGACCAGCTGGCGGTAGATCAGCCGCTGTTTGACATCAGCGGCTGATGGTTGCTCAGCATCTGATAGACGAGCAAATTCTTTGGCAAGATCAGGCCACAAATATTTCTTGCCGCCGTCTGCCGGATATTCATAAAATCCCTTGGCGGTTTTGCGGCCATATCTGCCAAGCGCATACATGCGGTCTACCACTGTATCCGCCGGGCTGGACTTGTAGGCATCACCCATATCCTTGATGGTTTGCAGCTTGACCTTGTAGCTCAAATCAATCGCCACTTCATCTCCTACAGCGAGCGGGCCGACCGGCATCCCGGCTTGCTTACCGCAATTGTCGATGAGCGCCGGGGTGATGCCCTCACCGACCATAGCATAACCTTCCATCACATAGGTGCCAAAACAGCGCGAGGTGTAAAAGCCGCGCGAATCGTTGACCACAATCGGTGTTTTTCTGATCTGACTAACATAATCGAGCGCTTTGGCAATCGCCGCGTCGCCGGTGTGTTTGCCAGTGATGATTTCCACCAACGGCATTTTTTCAACCGGTGAGAAGAAGTGAATGCCGATGAAATTCTCTGCTTTGCTCCACGCTTCGGCGAGCCCGGTTATCGGCAATGTTGAGGTGTTGGAACCGAAAATCGTGTCGGCCCCTAGCACCGCTTCGGTTTTCTTGGTGATATCCGCTTTCAGCGCACGGTCTTCAAACACTGCCTCAATCACTAAGTCGCAGCCTTTAAGATCATTGTAATCAGCGGTTGGATGAATACGTGCCAGAATTTCATCCGCTTTGGCTTGTGTAGTTTTGCCGCGAGACACGTCCTTTGCCAACCGATCAGCCGAGTAGGCCTTGCCTTTTTCAGCAGCCGCCATGTCGCGGTCGAGCAGCACCACCTCCATGCCTGCTTTTGCCGAAACCATGGCAATGCCAGCGCCCATCAATCCAGCACCCAGCATAGCGAGTTTTTTCGTTGGGGCCTTCGCCACACCGGCAGGCCGACGCGCCCCTTTTTCAGCCGCTTGTTTTGAAACAAACAGCGAGCGGATCATGTTGCCCGATTGTGGATCAAGGAATAGCTTGGTGAAATATTTGCTTTCAATGCGAATGGCCTTGTCCATCGGCAGTTGCGAGCCTTCATAAACACAGCTTAAAATCGCTTTCGGCGCATTCATGTTGCCTTGAGTTTCCTTCATCACCATACCGTTGGCACCAATGAAGGTTTGGACAAAGCCCGGGTTGAACTGGCCTACACCGCCGGGAAATTTGAAGCCCTTGATGTCCCATGGTTGCTGGGCTTTCGGGTTGGCCTTCACCCAGGCTTTGGCTTTGGATACGAGCTCTGCATCCGGCGCGATCTCATGCATCACACCAAAACCCTTGGCCTCCTGCGGGCTCATGTTTTTGCCTTGCAGAATATACATGAGCGAGGCTTGCACACCCATCAGGCGCGGCAGACGCTGGGTGCCACCACCTCCAGGGAGCAACCCCACCATCACCTCCGGCAAACCGAACACCACCTTTGGGTTGTCGCTCGCCACACGGTAATGACAGGCCAAACAAATTTCCAGACCGCCGCCCAGTGCCAGACCATTGATAGCCGCTGCAAAAGGTTTGCCGCAGGTTTCCATACGGCGCAAAAAACCGTTCATATTGAAAACGGCTGCAAATATTTTGGCCGCGCGCGAGTGCGAGGCATCTTCACGGATCGCTGCAATGGCTGACATACCCTTAAGATCAGCACCCGCCATAAAACCGCTGGCCTTGCCGGAGGTGATGACAGCACCCTTGATGCTGTCATCCGTGGCAATTTTTTCAATGAGCGCTGCCATGTTGGCGGAAAACGCAGGCGTGATGACATTCATGGTCTGCTCCGGCACATCGATGGTGAGCAGGGCAATGCCATCGGCATCAAGGTCAAATTGTATGGTTTCCGTGTTCATCTGTTTTCTCCGCTAAAATTATACGCGTTCAATAATCGTTGCCGTGCCCATGCCAGCACCGACACAGAGATTTGCAAGTCCCGTTGTTTTGCCAGTGCGCTCCAGTTCATCCAGCAAAATGCCAAGCACCATCGCGCCCGTAGCGCCAAGCGGATGGCCCATGGCGATGGCACCGCCGTTAACGTTGAGCTTGTCGTGCGAAATATTGAGCGCCTGCATATAGCGCAGCACTACCGAGGCAAAGGCTTCGTTCAGCTCGTAGAGATCAATATCATCCACTGACATGCCCGCGCGTTTCAGCACCTTGGCCGTCACCAGCGACGGGCCGGTGAGCATGATGGTCGGCTCCGAGCCGATCGAAGCCATGGCACGAATGCGGGCGCGTGGCTTCAGGCCATATTTCTCACCCATGGCCTTGTTGCCGATAAGTATACCGGCAGCGCCGTCCACAATGCCGGATGAGTTGCCTGCATGATGGACATGATTGATCTTTTCGACTTCTGGATATTTCAGCAGTGCCACGGCATCAAAGCCCGGCATATTTTCGCCCATGTCGGTGAACGCAGGCTTCAAACCAGCGAGTGACTGCATATCAGTTTTGGGTTTCATGTGCTCATCATGATCAAGCACAATTTCACCGATGATATCCCGAACGGCCAGAACGGATTTCTTGAAGCGACCCTCGGCCCATGCTGTGGCGGCGCGTTTCTGGCTTTCCACTGCATAGGCATCAACATCATCACGCGAGAAGCCGTATTTTGTCGCAATCAAATCGGCGCCAATGCCTTGCGGAGCAAAATAGGCTTTGGTGGCAACCGCCGGATCCGTTGGCCATGATCCGCCGTCAGCGCCCATCGGCACGCGGCTCATGCTTTCGACACCGCCACCGATAGCAAACATAGCTTCCCCGGCCATCACCTTTGCAGCGGCCATATTGACGGCTTCAAGGCCAGATGCACAGAAGCGGTTGATCTGCACACCGCCAGTGTTCTCAGCATAATCCGCATTGATGACCGCCGTGCGAGCAATCACGGCCCCCTGTTCACCGACCGGCGACACACAGCCCAGCACCACATCATCAACATCGGCTGTGTCGATATGGGTACGGTCGCGCAGCGCCTGCAACACTTGTGTGGCAAGATGCGTCGGGGTGATTTCATGCAGTGCCCCGTCCGGCTTGCCGCGACCGCGCGCGGTGCGCACGGCATCATAAATGAAAGCGTCGGTCATAAATTATCCTTTCCAAGTGCTAAAAACAGCGTATCATTTTGCTTTAAATTCCTAAAACTGGTTTGCCGCCATGGCCATGATTGTTTTTGATCCCGCTTCGACCTTGTGGCGCAGGGATGATGTTTCAACAAGATGACGCTCGGTAAAATACTGCGCGACAATCAGCTTGTTGGCGTAAAAGTCAGGGTCATCAGTCCCGCCAGCAAGAGCTGTTTGGGCCGCTTTTGCCGTTTGCGCCCAGAGATAGCCCAAGCACACTAAGCCCATAATGTGCATGTAGGGATAGGCAGCGGCACCGGCATCATCAGGGTTTGCCAATCCATTCTGCATCAGCCACATCGTCGAGGCTTGCAAATGACCCAGTGACTTTTCCAGAGGCGCTATGAACGGCTTCATGGTATCGTCGGACTTGTGATCGTTGCAATAAGTAGCGATCAATTCAAAAAACGACCGCACGGCACGGCCACCATTTTGCGCCAACTTGCGGCCGACCAAGTCCATCGCCTGTATGCCGTTGGCGCCTTCATAAATCATCGCTATGCGCGCATCACGGACAAACTGCGACATGCCCCACTCTTCAATATAGCCATGCCCACCGAGCACTTGCTGACAGGTGGTTGAATACTCATAGCCCTTGTCGGTGATAAAACCTTTGATCACCGGTGTGAGCAGAGACACCAGATCATCGGCATCCTGACGCTCCTGTTCGGTCATGGCCTTGTGTGCGAGATCGACCAGCAACCCACCCCATAGCGTAAAGGCCCGCGCCCCTTCATTGAAAGAGCGTGCATCAAGCAACATGCGGCGCACGTCAGGGTGTACAATAATCGGATCGGCTTTTTGCTCTGGCGCTTTTGCACCAGTGAGCGCACGGCCCTGAATGCGGTCTTTGGCATAGTGGGCAGCGTTCTGATAGGCCACCTCACTCATCGCCATGCCCTGCTGGCCAACTCCAAGCCGCGCTGCATTCATCATAATGAACATGGCTTGCAAGCCTTTTTCGCGTTCACCCACCAGATAACCTGTGGCACCATCATAATTCATCACGCATGTGGCGCTGCCCTTGATACCCATTTTATGCTCAATAGAACCACACGACACACCGTTTTTAGCACCAAGCGTTCCATCAGCATTGACCAAAAACTTCGGCACGATGAACAGTGAAATGCCTTTTACGGTATCTGGCGCTCCAGTGGCTTTTGCGAGTACAAGATGAATGATGTTTTCTGCCAGATCGTTATCACCGGAGGAAATGAAAATTTTTGTGCCGGTGAGCTTGTAGCTGCCATCGGGCTGCGGTTCAGCCCGGGTGCGAATCAGTCCCAAATCCGTGCCGCAATGAGGCTCGGTTAAATTCATAGTGCCAAGCCATTTGCCACTCACCATGTTTGGCAGATAGGTTTGCTTTTGCTCATCAGACCCGCGCACCAATATCGACGAAATTGCCCCGTGTGTGAGACCTGGATACATGGCAAAGGCCATGTTGGCCGAAATCAGATACTCATTGAAGGCCGTGCCAATCACATGCGGCATGTTCTGGCCGCCATATTCACGCGGTGCGGATAGGGTGCCCCAGCCGCCATCGACAAATTGCCTGTACGCCTCCTTGTAGCCGGTCGGTGTAGAGACGCTGCCATCGGCATGGCGTGTGCACCCTTCCCTGTCACCACTCAAATTGATCGGCTGAAGCACCTGCTCGACAAATTTCGCACCCTCCTCCAGCACCGCGTTGATCACATCGGGTGTTGCATCCGCAAACCCAGGCAAATTGGCATATTTATCGAGGTTAAGAATATGTTTGAGAACAAATTGGGTGTCCTTAATGGGAGCAGCATAAATCGGCATGGTTCACCTCATTCTTTAAATGGTTTAATCTGCAATGGTTGTGGGCATCATGGCTGATACAATGTTGCAAAACTGCTCAAGCTCTTCGATCATGTGGTCGATATCCTGGCGCTGCTCGGCTAAAATGCGGGTGCGCTCCTGACATTTTTCGAGCGTGATCAGGCGCTGTTTGGTGCGTCCGTCATCTGCATCGTAAAGATCGAGCATTTCACCAATTTCAGCCAGACTGAAGCCGACGCGTTTGCCGCGCAGCACCCAGGCCAGGCGCGCATAATCGCGCCGACTGTAAATGCGGTTTTGGCCCCGTCGCATAGGCTTGAGCAAACCGTGATCCTCATAAAAGCGAATAGCCCGCGCAGTGACGCCAAAGGCCTCGGCAAGCTCAGTTATATTGAAGGACTGATTGTCCGTGGGCACAACAATGCCCACAGATATCGACAAGGGTTCATCACGAGGTTCATAACTTGAATCGACCATGGAGCCCTCACTACTTAACGTTTACGTAAACGTCAAGTAGTGATGACTATTTTAGTAGAACGATATTGGAATTTTGGCTGGCTGTCCCTATCTAGGAACTATGGCAGGCCCAGTCGATCGTTCGCAGCTCCCACCCGCACCGCAGGATGCTCGCAAGAATCTGGGGCGGCTCAAAATTATCTGGAATTTTGTCAAGCGCTATCCAGTGCAGTTGATCGGGGCCAACCTGGCGCTGTTTGTCGCTGCCGGGGCAACGCTTGCATTGCCGCAAGGTTTGAAGCGGGTTATCGATAACGGCTTCAGCGCTGGCCATGCCGCATCGATCAACCAGTCTTTCCTGTTTCTTGGCGCCGTTGTTGTCATCATGGGACTGGCAACGGCTGTGCGCTTTTATTTTGTCACCTGGATTGGCGAGCGCGTTGTTGCCGATGTGCGCACAGCTGTCCACAGCCACCTGCTCACTCTTAGCCCGGAATTCTTCGAGGAGAATCGGCCAGCTGAAATCGCCGCACGCCTCACT
This sequence comes from Sphingomonadales bacterium, assembly GCA_025362295.1. Taxonomy (GTDB): domain Bacteria; phylum Pseudomonadota; class Alphaproteobacteria; order Sphingomonadales; family Sphingomonadaceae; genus JANYGX01. The sequence continues at coordinate 86,110 of JANYGX010000010.1, forward strand.
GGTGATACGACGGTGATTGAAACTGTGGTCGGATCGGCAATGTCGATTGCGCTCCGCAACATCATCATGATCAGCGGCGGGCTGGTGCTGATGCTGTTCGTCTCGGCCAAGCTCACCGGCATGATGCTGCTGATCATCCCGTGCGTTATCATTCCGATCACTGTCATGGGGAGGCGGGTGCGCAGTTTATCGCGCAGCAGCCAGGACCGCATTGCGGCCATAGGGGCCATGGCGGATGAAACCCTTGGTGCCATCCGCATCGTGCAGGGGTTCACCCAGGAACCTTTCGAACGCACGCGGTTTGTGAAAACTGTTGAGAATGCTTTCAACGCTGGTCGCCGGCGGGTCGCCATGCGGGCGATCATGACAGCTGTGGTTATGGTGCTCGCTATGGGCGGCATTGTGCTCGTGCTGTGGAACGGTGCGCATGACGTCATCAGTGGCCGCATGAGTGGCGGCGATATCGCTAAGTTTGTGTTCTATGCCATCATGGTCGGCGGCGGTGTTGGTGCCCTTGTTGAGGTCTACGGTGATGTGCTGCGGGCCGTTGGTGCGGCCGGGCGGCTGGATGAGTTATTGCGCACCGAGCCACTGGTCAAAGCCCCGCAGCATCCGCAAGCGCTCCCGAAAACTGCTCAAGGCACTGTGGTGTTTGAGCACGTGGTGTTCAACTATCCCTCACGCCCAGATCAATCCGCGCTTCATGATTTTTCCCTAACGGTCGATGCTGGCGAAACAGTTGCGCTTGTCGGGCCATCAGGGGCTGGTAAATCCACTTTGTTTCAACTCATCCAGCGGTTTTATGATCCAGCAGAGGGCCGCATTCTGATCGACGGGGTCGCCCTCACCAACGCAGATCCGCATACCATCCGCAAGCGGCTCGCCATTGTGCCGCAAGAAACGGTTATTTTTGCAGCCTCCGCCTATGATAACATCCTTTATGGCAGACCAGGGGCCACAGAAGCGGACGTGTGGCAGGCGGCCGAGGCGGCTTCTGCTGCCAATTTTTTGCGCACCCTGCCAGATGGCATCAACACCTATTTGGGTGAGGGCGGTGCACGACTTTCCGGCGGCCAGCGCCAGCGTATTGCCATTGCGCGCGCCGTGCTGCGCAACGCGCCGATATTGTTACTCGATGAGGCGACATCAGCGCTTGATGCAGAATCAGAGCAAGCTGTGCAATCGGCACTTGAACATCTCATGCAGGGCCGCACCACTTTGGTCATTGCGCATCGACTTGCCACAGTGGTGAATGCCGACCGGATTGTGGTGATCGACGAGGGTCGCATTGTGTCCCAAGGCACCCATCATCAACTCATGGCACAACAGGGCCTATACGCACGGCTCGCAGCACTACAGTTTCAGGCGGCTGTGCCGCAAGCAGCGGAATAATGAGCGCAACCTGATTAGCCGGGCCGCACCTGCCCGGTGCCACGCAGTACATATTTAAACGTGGTCAGTTGTTCCACACCCACCGGACCCCGCGCGTGCATCCGGCCGGTTGAAATGCCGATCTCGGCACCAAAACCGAATTCGCCACCATCAGCAAACTGGGTGGAGGCGTTGTGCAGAACAATGGCAGAATCCACTTCACGCAAAAAGCGCTCGGCTGTGGTTGTATTATCCGTGATAATAGCATCCGTATGATGCGAGCTGTGGGCATTGATATGCGCAATCGCGCCGTCCACACCGTCCACCCGTTTGACGGCAATAATGCTGTCGAGATATTCCGTATCCCAATCAGCGTCTGTGGCCCTGTGCAAGCGCTTATCAAGCGACACAAGATCAGCGCAGGCGCGCACCTCACAGCCCGCCGCCAGCAAATCATCAAACAGCGGCATAGCGAATGTATCACACACAGCACTATCGATAAGCAGCGTTTCGGTTGCGCCGCACACACCCGTGCGACGCATTTTTGCATTGAGCACAATACTGCGCGCCATAGCAAGATCAGCATCCTTGTCCACATAGGTGTGACAAATCCCGTCAAGATGCGCGAACACTGGTACCCGCGCCTCGGCTTGCACCAACGCCACCAGCGATTTACCGCCGCGCGGCACAATCACATCAATCAGGCCAGTGGCGGTGAGCATGGCACCGACGGCCGCACGATCTTGTGTTGACATCAATTGTATGGCTGTCTCTGGCAGACCAGCGCTGCGTAAGCCTGCCATCAGACACGCATGAATGGCTTTCGTGGAATGAACTGATTCCGAACCGCCGCGTAAAATCACAGCATTACCGGCTTTCAAAGTGAGCGCACCGGCATCGGCTGTCACATTCGGGCGACTTTCATAAATCACCCCGATCACCCCGAGCGGCACCCGCACCCGTGCGATGTTGAGCCCGTTGGGTCTGGTCCATGCGTCTATCACCTGACCAACCGGGTCCGGCAAATCCGCGACCATCGCCACGCCGTTGGCCATTGCTGTAATGCGTTTGGGGTTGAGTTCGAGGCGATCAAGCAGTGCAGCCGTGAGATTTTTTTCTTGCGCTGCGGCCATGTCGCGTTGATTGGCCATTTGGATCGTGTTTTCAGCGTCACGCATGGCATTTGCTGCCGCATGAAGGGCTGCTGATTTTTGTGCCGCTGTTGCAAGGCTGAGTGTTTGCACGGCCGAACGCGCTGATTGCGCCATGTTTTCGATAAGGATTTTCATGTGAGATGTCCTTCTATCAAATGCAAGGAGGCACTATGACGAGTCGCAGTTTTGTTCACACCATCACCAGATCATCGCGGTGGATCATCGCTGCGCGCGGTGCGTATCCAAGCACGGTTTCAATATCAGTGGTTTTTAAGCCGACGATGCGGGCAGCATCATCACTCGCGTACGACACAAGCCCGCGCGCAATGGGCTTGCCACCATCATTAACAATATCAACCGCATCACCGCGCTCAAAATCTCCAGTGATATGTATCACCCCGGCTGACAGGAGTGATTTGCCAGACGCTAGGGCTTTCGCAGCCCCCGCATCGACCGTGATTGTGCCCGCCACAGTCAACCGCCCGGCCAGCCAGCGTTTGCGGGCAGCCGGCGCTGACTCTCGCGCCATAAACACCGTGCTGACACCGCTCGCCTCAAACACGCCTAGCGGATCATCGTGCTTGCCATTGATAATGGCGAGATGCGCACCGCCACTCACAGCAATTCTGGCGGCTTGAATTTTCGATATCATACCGCCGGAGCCCATGCCACTGGCACCCACACCGCCTGCCATCGCCTCAATCTCTGGCGTGATCTGCTCAACCGTTGCAATCAGCATTGCTGCACGATCTACATGCGGGTTGGCCGTATAAAGCCCATCAATATCCGACAGCAAAATCACTCCGGCAGCCAGTGCTGCCTGCGCCACCCGCGCTGCCAGTCGGTCGTTGTCACCGAAGCGGATTTCCTCGGTCGCCACTGTATCATTTTCGTTGAGCACCGGCACAGCGCCGGCTTCCAGCAGGCGGTTGATCGTCGCCGAGACATTCAGATAACGCCGCCGGTTCTCAAGGTCATCCAGTGTGAGCAGCACTTGCGCTGCCTGAATATCATGGGTAGCAAACAGCTCGGCCCAGACACCGGCAAGTTCAATTTGGCCAACCGCCGCTGCCGCCTGACTGTCTTCGAGTGCAGCCCGTCCACCCTTGGCAAAATCCAGCCGCCGCGCACCCAGCGCAATAGCACCGGACGACACGACAATCACCTGCTGTCCGGTTTTTCGCCGTACAGCAATATTCGCGACCACCGCTGCCAGCCAGTCGCGGCGCACACCGCCATTGGGCGCGATCAGCAACGACGAACCAACCTTGATGACCACGCGCGGGCAGTGCGGCATCGTGAAGAGTGATGGCGCGCTCATAGCATGTATCACAGCGGCGACCAGACAGCCGCCGCCTTTTCAGGCGCCGTTTTGGCACTAAGGCCGATCAGCTGATCGAGCAGCGCCTCAAGCCCATCGCCCGTCAAACTTGAAAGCATATACACTGGCTTGCCGATCGCCCGCTCCAACGCGGAGCGCCGCCGCGACGCCTGGCCAGGGTCGAGTGCATCCGACTTGCTGAGCACCACAAGTTCGGCTTTGTCTTTTAAGTTGGCACCATAGCTTTCCAGCTCTTCACGCACCGTACGATAGGCGGTTGTCGGGCTATCGGCTGTGCCATCAACTAGGTGCACCAGTATCCGGCAGCGCTCGATATGGCCAAGAAAACGGTCGCCAATGCCAACCCCATCAGCGGCACCGGCAATCAGCCCGGGAATGTCGGCAATGACAACTTCCGTACCCTTGTGGCGCAGCACCCCCAGTTGCGGTTTCAGCGTTGTGAACGGATAGTCTCCAACCTTGGCGCGGGCGTTGCTGATAGCATTCAGAAATGTCGATTTGCCTGCATTGGGCATGCCGAGCAGGCCAACGTCTGCAATCAGTTTCAGCCGCAGCCACACCCAGGCCTCCTCGCCGGGATAGCCCGGCGTGTGCTGGCGCGGTGCCCTATTGGTCGATGTTTTAAACGTGGCATTGCCGCGCCCGCCATCGCCACCCTTGAGAAACACCCGCTTTTCACCGGGTATGGTGAAGTCAGCCAAAACATGCTCTTTGTCCTCGCTCAGCACCTGGGTGCCCGCTGGCACTTTGATCGTGAGCGTCTCGCCAGCCGCACCAAACCGGTCTTGCCCCATGCCGTGGGTGCCGCGCGGGGCGCGGAAATGCTGGCTGTAGCGGAAATCTATCAAGGTGTTCAACCCTTCCACACACTCAAACACGATATCAGCACCGCGTCCGCCATTGCCACCGTCGGGCCCGCCATATTCAGCGAACTTCTCGCGCCGAAAAGACACGCAGCCATCCCCGCCCTGACCGGAACTCAAATATATTTTGCATTGATCAATAAATTTCATACCGCAGGTCTAGTTGAATATGGTCATTTTGGGTAGGGCATAGTTGTGCCAAGCGCATGCTTGTAAAAAAACAAGCGTAATGTTATAACATGTATATGGATATGAATCGGACAAGTGACATGAAATCTGCCAACCGCTGGCTGGATATTTCGGCCATCAGCCTGTCGGCCTTGTGCCTTGTCCATTGCTTGGGTGCGGGCCTGTTTTTGGCTGTTGTATCTGCCTTGCAGGTAAAGAGTATCTGGCTTGGCGAGCGCTTTCATGCGGTTATTTTTGTAGTGGCTCTGCTTGTCGCCAGCGTAGCGCTTGGCCGGGGCTGGCAGCGCTATCACGTTAAAACGGCGTTGATAGCCGGTGTTTCAGGCTTGTTCCTGATGGGATCAGCATTATTGCCGGGATTGCATCATGACAGTCAGACCATCCTGACTGTGATCGGTGCATTGATGCTGGCTTTGGCACATTGTATTAATATGTTGGTTCATATCAGAACGTAGATATAACACATCAAGCCATGACAACCAACAATCACGCGCATCTCCACCAAATCCATACACATATTGCGGGACCGGCCCAGCACGCATTTGAGGCGGCTGGCGGCCACTGGACGGTCATGCGAAAATCTGTATTTGAGGCTGTTGCTGCTGAAGGTGCGCCGCGCACCGCGTATGAAATTACGGATCACGTGTCTTCAGCTCTTGGCCGCAAAATCGGTGCCAATACAATTTATCGCATATTGGAGCTGTTTATTGAACACAACTTGGTCAGCCGTATCGAAAGCCAGAATACCTATGTGGCTTGCGACCATCCGCAAAATCCGGCGGACTGTATATTTTTGGTATGTTCCGGTTGCGGCAAGACCACTCATCTTGACGATCAAGCGACCTCGGAGCAGGTGCGGGCTTTGGCGACGGCCACCGGCTTTACGCCAGACCGCATGGTCATTGAGGCCAATGGCCGCTGTGTGGGCTGCAGCCTTTAGAACAAACCACGTAAACTGTTGCTACAATGTCGCACCATGTCACTGTATGACATCGGAAACGCGCGGCATGTTCGACATTTGGCTCATCGGTGCCTATACATCTGTACTAATATAAATAACTGGAATTATCTGTGAACCAGTCTTCAAACGACATGCCATCCCCTCCTGTATTGGCGAAACCCAGTCTGCTTTCGTTTATCGATATCCCCGCTGATCTGCGCACACTCAGTCGCGATCAGTTGCCCCATGTCGCTGCCGAAGTGCGCGCGGCGATGATCAACGCTGTCAGTCAAACCGGTGGCCATCTCGGCGCTGGGCTTGGCGTGGTTGAGCTGACTGTGGCGCTCCATTATGTTTTCAATACGCCGGACGATACTCTTATCTGGGATGTCGGCCACCAGGCTTACCCGCACAAAATCCTAACCGCCCGCCGCGAGCGGATGCACACCATTCGCCAACCCGGCGGGCTATCTGGTTTTACCAAGCGTTCGGAAAGTGTGTTCGATCCGTTTGGTGCAGCGCACTCCTCGACATCTATTTCGGCGGCCATTGGCTTTGCCGTTGCTAATAAGCTGAAGGGCAACCGGCACAAGGCCATTGCCGTGATTGGTGACGGCGCCATGACGGCTGGCATGGCTTACGAGGCGATGAACAATGCCCAGGCGGCGGGCGATCAGCTGATCGTGATTCTCAATGACAATGACATGTCGATAGCGCCTCCGGTTGGTGCGCTGTCAGGCTATCTGGCCAAACTGTTGTCGTCGCGGCCTTACTTCAAACTCCGCAACATTGGCAAGCAAATTGCCAGCCAGCTTCCCAGATCACTTTTTTCAGCAACCAAAAAAGCTGAAGAATTCACGCGCGGTATGGTGACCGGCGGCACGCTGTTCGAGGAGCTTGGTTTTTATTATGTCGGGCCGATAGATGGCCACAACTTTGAGCATTTGATACCAGTGCTGGAAAATGTGCGCGATGGTGGCGAAGGGCCGATCCTCATTCATGTGGTGACACAAAAGGGCAAGGGCTATGCACCGGCCGAGGCCAGCAGCGATAAATATCACGGCGTCAACAAGTTCGATGTGATCACCGGCGCGCAGGTGAAATCAGTGGCCAAGGCCCCGCAATACACCCGCGTGTTTGCCGATGCGCTGGTTGCCGAAGCCAGCCGAGATGATACAATTATTGCCATCACCGCCGCCATGCCGTCCGGCACCGGGCTTGACCTGTTTCAGAAAAAATTCCCGACCCGAACATTTGATGTTGGTATTGCTGAGCAACATGCCGTCACCTTTGCCGCCGGTCTCGCTGCCCAAGGGATGCGGCCGTTCTGTGCGATCTATTCAACTTTTTTGCAACGCGCCTACGATCAGGTGGTGCACGATGTTGCCATCCAGAATCTGCCTGTGCGGTTTGGCATTGATCGGGCTGGCTTGGTGGGGGCTGACGGTGCCACCCACGCTGGTTCGTTTGACGTCACCTATCTTGCAACGCTGCCCAATTTTGTTGTGATGGCAGCGGCGGACGAGGCCGAGCTTGTGCATATGGTGCACACAATGGCGCTGCATGACAGCGGCCCGATTGCCTGCCGCTACCCGCGCGGCGAGGGCAACGGCACAGCGTTGCCGGAGGTGCCACTGCAGCTTGAAATCGGCAAGGGCCGCGTGATCCGCGAGGGTAGCAAGGTCGCCATATTGTCGCTTGGCACCCGGCTCGACGAAGCCCTGAAAGCCGCAGACGAACTGGCCGCCAAGGGCCTGCCCACGACTGTCGCAGACATGCGCTTTGCCAAGCCCCTCGATCTTGCCTTAATCAGGAAGCTTGCGCTTAGTCACGAGGTTTTGCTGACAGTTGAAGAGAATGCCGTCGGTGGTTTTGGTGCGCATATACTCACCTATTTGTCGGACGAGGGCCTGCTGGATCAAGGGCTAAAAATCCGCTCGCTGCGCCTGCCAGATGTGTTTCAGGATCAGGACAACCCTATGAAAATGTACGATCAGGCTGGGCTGAATGCCCCGCACATGGTCGAGGCCGTTTTGACAGCGTTGCACCATAATGATGTGGGCAGAGAGGCCTCTGAAACGATTCGGGCCAAGGCATTGAAATAACCAAATAAGATATTTAACTTGACATTTATTTATTCGTAACGTATAACCTGAACTTGGGTTGATGTTCATTTCAATTTGTTCAGGAGGTTTATAATGCTTAATTATCTGTTGTATTTCAGTCTGTTATTTGTAGCCATTGTGCTTGTTTACGGCCTGCGTGTGATCAAGGAATATCAACGCGGTATTTTATTCACTTTAGGACGTTTTAGCGATGTTAAAAGTGCCGGCTTGCGCTTTATTGTACCCGTGTTCCAGACCATGACAAACGTCGATGTTCGCACCATCACTGTCGAACTGGCTCAGCAGGAAACCATCACCAAGGACAACGTGCCGGTGAAGGTGACAGCGGTCATCTGGTACCGCGTGGTCGATCCCAAAAAGGCACTGATTGAGGTCAGTAATTTTAATCAGGCTGTCAGCAGCGTGGCGCTCACCATGCTCCGCAACATCATCGGCCAGCACAGTATGGACGACGTGCTGAAAGAGCGCGACCAGATTAGCACTGAAATGCAGGTGAGCGTTGACCGCGCCACTGAGCCATGGGGCGTGAAGGTGGAAATGGTCGAGATGCAAAACGTGGAAATTCCCGCATCCATGCAGCGGGTGATGGCGCAGGAAGCTGAAGCACTGCGTGAAAAGCGTGCCCGCATCATCAAGGCCGAAGCCGAAATGGAGGCTGCACAGCTGCTGCGTAATGCCTCTGAAATTATGATGCAAACGCCTGCAGCGCTTGAACTCCGCCGGATGCAAATGATCACCGAAGTGGGCGCTGAACAGAACACCATGACCATTATTATGGTACCGTCAGATTTCATCAACGCTGCGAACGGCATTGCGAGCCTGGCGAAAGGGGTTGGTGGAAAAGGTGGATGAAGCGCTGACAGGCGCTGCATCACAATGACGTGGATGGACTTGATTTCACCGCCCATAAAACAAGATTATTATAATAAATATTGAATTATAAAGGAGTGGGGTGAGAAAAACCAACGCCCTTGACTTAATATGTGAAGAAATATTTAGGCGTCTATCCCCTTAGCATACGTGAATCGGCGTTTGCATAGATGATAGAGTCGACGCAGGAGTTTATCATGCCTGATGTTGTTGTTACATTAACCGACACAAAGCCCTCACCACCTCGGGCCGACTTTGCGTTTGAGATTGATTTCCAGCGAGGCGTTGGCCCTGCTTCGCGGGTATTTTCCGCGACTCACGACTTCATAAAGGCTTGCGAAGCGCTCGATGCCGAGTTGGTGCAATCAATAGATTTAAGTATCGAGACGGTCCTTGTTCTTGAGGACATCCAAATTGGTTCCATCAAGACATGGCTTCGTAATACACTAACGGCCACTGAGGATGATGCTCTAAAAACACTGGATTGGAAGCCTCTGGTCGGAAAATATCTTGTCCGGGCCAAATACGCCGTAATTCGATGGATTGATGATGAGAGTCACCCGCGAAGTCTCCCAGAATTGCGACGTGAAATTCAGCAAATAGCGGCTGAGACCGATGTAAGGCGTCTCCCTGATTATTCCGCCCCATCACCAACGGCCCTGACAAATGCGATCCGCGATTTTCAGGCAGTGAAGGACAGGCTTATTCCCGGTGATAGAGCGCGTCTGCTGACGCATGACGGCGACATTGAAATGAATTTGTCAGTATCATTCCAAATTGAGGACATCGAGGCGCTGGCAGTTGCCAAGACGATTGAAACCCCCGCTTCGGAAATGATCCTGGCCGTTAAAAAGCCCGACTACCTTGGAACGAGTAAGTGGGAGCTGCGTCATGGTAAGCGAACCATTTCAGCCAAGATTGAGGATGCGGGTTGGCTCAAGCGCTTTCAAGGTAGGCAGGTTGATGTGCGCCCTGGGGATGCCCTACAATGCACTGTCAAAATCGAAATGCTGTATGGATTTGACAATGAGCTAATAGCAGAGCGTTACACCGTTTTGACGGTCATAGATGTGCTAGCAAATCGCTACCAGGTGATAGAACTGCCATTTGAGGATAAGAGCGATGGCTAACCTTAAGCAAGCCCGTGAAACTGGCAACTTAGGCCAGTTCGCCAAGGAACGCGACGACGCCACAGCCCCCGGCTGTGAGGCTGCGTTCAATCGTGCTTTGGATTCAATGGTCGGAAAGTCGAAAGCAGTTCCGGCAACATCCGCTCGGGACAAGCGCGGCGGTTGAACCGATATTCAAATTCCTTGGCATAGCGCCCGAGATACTTGGTGCTGACACTGGTATGCGTTCCTTGAATCGAGCATTTCAGATGACGCCAAAAACCTTCTATCGAATTAACTGACACTGTGACGGCTAGACGATAATCGTAATAGGCATATTCCTCTGCTCCGTGATTGACCGTTGCATGACGATAGCCAGCTACAGCAAGCCCGCGATAGCTGTTCAATTCATCGGTATGGATTACGCCGCCTATTCTGACATTGCTTTTGACGAACGGCTCTAGCGTTACCTTGCGTTGGTTGGGAACGACCTGCGTAATCACATCCCCGCCGCGTTCCATAGCCCCAATAAGCACCGTCTTTGCCGCTGATCCGCGATTGTGAGCGCCTTTCTTGACGCCGCCGATCAGGGTCTCATCTATCTCAACATGAGTATCAGGGCCACCGATGGGCGTTTCGCCGTCTACATCGGCCGTGTGCTGGCGAATAAGCCCCGCCATGCGCCATGCACACTTATAGGTTACACCTAGTTGGCGCTGCAATTCCTTGGCGCTGACACCGTGCCGTGTGACGGTAAACAGGTGGATGGCATAGAACCAAAGCTGCAAAGGGGTGCGGGTTTGCTCAAACGGCGTTCCTACAGTCGGGTGTAGATGATGGCCGCACCACTGGCATGAATAGGCCCGCTCTGCCTTGATCCGAAACCAATTCGACGGGCGTTCGCATAAAGGGCATTCAAAGCCCTGTCCAAAGCGGGCATTGAACAGGTGATTGAGGCAGGTTTCATCGTCAGGAAACTGGCGGAAAAACTGGGCGGTGGTGATGGGTTTCGTCGTCATGCTCCCTAGATAGGCATATCAATTACGTATGTAAAGGGGATAGAGTCCAATATTTATTTCGACACAGTGTCTATTTCCTTCCAATATAGCGGTATTGAACAATGAGCCGCTTAGCTCAGGCAGTTAGTCAGCCTGCGCTTTCATCGCGGTCTGTTGGATCCGTTTTAATCGCCACATAAACCACGTGGTCCATCCAGCCGTTGTCGTCTTTCCAGAAACTTTTTCGAATGCCTTCCCTGACCATGCCGGATTTTTCGACCACACCGATCGAGGCGTGATGATCTGGCAAGATGGCGGCTTCGATGCGGTGATAGCCGAGCGTGTCGATGCCAAACCGGATGGCGGCTGTGGCGGCTTCTGTCGCGTAGCCCTTGCGGCGCTGTCGCTCGTAGACTGTATAGCCGAGATTGGCCCAGTCGCGGTCATCGCGGCTGTAGGTTTGAAAATCGACGGTGCCAACCACAGTGCCGCTACGCTTGGCAAAAATGCCGAACACATAGGCATGGTCAGCGGCTGCCAGACGCACAAAGCGCTGGCGGAACAGGCGAAACTGTAGCGCCGTCGGGCCCGCCTTGGCCGCTGCCGCTTTGCCCCCCATCAGGCCCTGCTTCCAGCCCTGATAATCGCTTGCCTTGAACGGTCGCATCATCAGGCGCGGGCTTTCAAACTGAAGGCGTTTCATGGTTTAATCCTCCAGTCTAAAAACCAAGCTGTCTTGCGCATGCAGGAACGTTGCGTCCGTTGCCAGTGCATCGAGCCTGCCAAGCGTTGCCAGCGCATCGGCCTGCCATGTTAAATCCAGCGCCCGGACAATCTCTGCCATCAATGCTGCCGCACGCAACTGCGCCAGCGCATTGGAGCGGGACAGGGTGGCGAGAACCCCGTCGATGACACCGATAAACCGCACGCAGTCCACCGCCGTGCGACCAAAATCAGGTTTGCTGTCCATCAGCAAGTCTTTGATCGTTGCCTCGGCGCGCTCACGCAAAATTGTGGCTGGGGCGCGCAACCGGGTGATTGCCGGGCCTATCGGGGATATACGCTCGAGGGTGGCCAAAGCCCGTGCGCGAATATGCCGGGGTTGGCCCACAAACGGCAACCCCAGCCAGCTGTTGATGAGCGCTGTGAGGTTGGCAAAGCGCATGCCTTTTAGGAAAAAATCATCCATACCCACCTCCAGCCCGCGCTGGATGACCGACAGGTGATCATCCGCCGTGATGAGCACAACGGGAAATGTTTTGAGCTGCAAGCGCACCAGTTCTGCGCCAAGCGCCATGCCATCAAGGCCTGCCATGTTGAGGTCGGTTAGCATCAGCACCGGTGCCATGCGCCGCACACAGTCCAAGGCCTCATCACCATTCCCGGCAATGCGCGCCTCGAAGCCGCAGGCCGCAACCGCGCGCGCGTGAAGCCGTGCAATCACCGGCTCATCATCGACAATCAGAATGTGCCCCGCGTTTGCCATGTATCAGTGGTGCACCAGCCCCGAGGCGACAGCAATGCCAAGAAAGGCAAAAAACCCCACGCAGTCTGTAACGGTGGTGACAAACACAGTGGAGGCCACAGCGGGATCGATATGAAAGCGGTCGAGTGTTAGGGGAATAAGCACACCAGCAAGGGCGGCCACCACCATGTTGATCAACATGGCTGCAGCGATCACCCAGCCGAGATCGTGATTGTGCGACCACCACGCCACCAGTACGCCGGTGAGGACGGCAAGGGCAGCGCCATTGATCAGGCTGACATAAAGTTCCTTAAAGAATATCCGCGTCGCGTTGGATGCGGTGAGCTGGTTGGTGGCGAGCGCCCGCACCACAACGGTCGTCGTTTGCGTGGCGCCGTTGCCGCCCATGCCGGTGACGATCCCCATCACTACGCCGAGGATAGGCAAGGTGGATATGGCATTCTGGAACGGGTCGATGACAGCAGCGGCGAGCACGGCGGTCCAGAAATTGATGAACAGCCACCACAGCCGCGCCTTCACCGTTTGCATCAGCGGCTGGTTGATATCCCCTTCACCCGCACCGGCAAGTTTCAGCACATCTTCCTGCGCCTCTTCCTGAATGATGTTGACGATATCATCGACGGTGATCACCCCGCAAAGCCGCCCGCCACCATCCACCACCGCTGCCGAGATCAGGTGATATTGCTGGAACTTGTAGGCCACTTCCTCCTGATCCATATCGACTGGAATGAGTGTTTGCTCGTCCGTCATGATGGTGCTGATGATGCGGCTGCGTTCCGACCGCAGCACCCACGACAGCCGCATGGTGCCGATTGGCCGGTGCTGCGGATCAACCACAAATATTTCCCAGAAATCTGTGGTGAGCTGCTGGTTCTCGCGCAGCAGATCAATCACCTGACCCACGGACCAGAACGCTGGCACGGAAATCAGCTCGCGCTGCATGATCCGGCCAGCGGAATCCTCCGGATAGTTCAGCGCCTCCTCAAGCACGGCGCGCTCTTCGGTCGGCATGGCGCGCAGCACATCCTGCTGCTGCTGCACATCCATGTCCTCCAGAATGGCAACCGCATCATCGGTATCAAGTTCAGTGAACGCATCGGCAATTTCATGCGGGGTTAAATCCCCCACCACATCGTCGCGCACATAATCGTTGAGTTCGGCAATCACGTCGCCGTCGAAGCTGTCGCCAAGGGCCGCCACAAGCGTAGCCCGTTCATCGCCGTGCATGATCTCAATCAAATCGGCAATATCAGCCGGGTGCAGATCTTTGACCAGAAACTGCACACGCGCAGAATCGCCAGCGTTGAGAGCAGCACGCACATCGCCGACATATTCGCGGCGCAGCTGGTTATCTTCCAGCGCCTCTTCAGCGGCTGGCAAGGTGGCCATATCAAGATCGGGTGTCTGTTCGCTCATGCCGGGTGTTGTGCCAAGGGATGACGCCGCTGACAAGCAAAAAGCCGGGACTTAGAAGCGCACTGTCCAGCCGGCTTCCGCTTCAGCACGCGCCACTTTGCGGCCCGGTGTGTTTGGGCTGTCGCTTTGCGCGCGGGCTTTCACATCCACATCGCCCCATGCTGTAGGCCAGACAACACCGGCCTCGCCGAACCAGATGTGCTCGCGGTTCTGGCTGATGCGGTAGCTTGGTGTGTTCGAGATGTTGAGATCGATATAGCGGACGGCCCCGCTCCAGCGCCGGTTGTGTGTGTCGGTGAGTGAACCGTAGGCCGAGACCATATTGGCATCGCCGTCGATGCTGGCCCCAAGCGGCTGACCGCGAAAGCTGAAGCCGTCGGTGTAGACATAATTCAGATATGTTGAGCCCAGCTGGCGGCGCGGCAGGCCCGGCTGCAACAGGCGAATGGCGGCTGTGTCAATCGCCTCCGCACCTATTTTCCAGCTGCCAAGGCCCGCGGTATGGCCGGCAAAGCTGATGCCCGCAAGTTTGGATACGGAATCAAACGGGCTGTCTTCGGCAAAAAATTGTGAATAGAAGTTAAAATTCACATTACCCACTGGCCGCCCGTAGCGGAGGTCAATCGAAGCGCCAGAGTTGCTGGAGTCCGTGGCGAGCGTGCCGCTGTTGGCACTGCCAACCAGCACGAGCGATTTGGCAATGACTGACAGCCCGCACTTCCGATCAGGCAGACCCGCTGGATTTTTCTTGCCGCAGATCTGCGTGGTTTTGGTAGCGGCAATCTCAAAGTGGCTAAACGGTGAAAACTCAAAACGCTGGCTTAGAATATAACTATTCTGGTAGTCGTGTCGCGGGCCTGTCAGCACACCGGCAGACGCTTCCAGTCGCCATGGACCAATCCAGCTCAACCAGCGGCTTTCCGGCGCAGCGGTTGCCGCGCGCTTGAATCCGACTTTCGGGTAGGGCCGTGCGGTGTTGCTAAGGCTTAGCGATTGTTCACCACTTGGTCCCCACCACTCGTCTGGGGTTCCCGCAAAGAAAATCCAGTTGCCGAGCTTTTTGGATACGTAAATATTATCAGCCACCACATGACCACCGTATGTCTGGCCCTCGAAGACTTGCGATTGCTGATAGCCGATGCCGTAGACAATCGTCGTGCTGTCCCAGCCATGTTCAAAACGCGCTGACACATCAGCCTTGCTGCGTGCACCACCGGAAAAATCCCTAACCAGTGTGGCGCCGTTGGTGGCCTGCATTTTGATTTCCACGTTGGGGCGCAGGCCGCGCTCGCGATGTTCGTGGTAGCGCGCCACAATCCGCCGGGCGGCGGCTTGCAGGAACGGCGAAATATCGTCAGCGGTTGTAGCTTGTGTTGCATCCTCAGCAATCTGCTCCCACGGTAACGGCCACGACAGCACAGGGCCGTGCAGCACACCGGCGTCGTGCAGAATTTCTACATCCTCACGCAGTTGCTTGTCACCAACCTCGGCCCATTGCGAGGCGGTGGCGGCACAGGACAAAGACGCTGAAGCCAGCACAAACATGAAGAATATACGCATAATTAAAGGCATTAACCTATGAGGGTTTGACAAGTCAATGAAGCGCAAATCACCATAGCAAACAGTTAGGTGAAATGATGTTGGCGTCTTAGAACCATTCAAGGCCCAAGCCGACATGCCCGTGATACGATCGGCTTATCACATCTCACGCCATCACTTCAGCGGTTGCAGTTTCACCCCGACAAAGAAATACACGCCTTGCCTGTACATGCGCATCAGTACTGATGATTTTCTGGCCGTGCGGGCGACGTCTACCTGCCTCGCTGCCGCATCCACGGAACCAACGGCAAGACCGTTGATCTCGATGATGGCATCACCCGGTTGCAAGCCTTTTTGAGCCGCGTCCGACGATGGATTAATCTCGGATATCACCACAGCCGGAATGCTCGCCTCAAGCTTGAGGCGCTGGCGCAGCTCCGGTGTCAATGGTGTGAGCGTCAGGCCAAGGCTTTGCCGTGCTGATTTATTATCTTTTTTGTCTTTTGGTTCTTCAGCGTCCGGGGCCACGCCAATTTTCTCGATGTCTCCACCTGGCAGTTCAGCAACGGTAATCCTAAGGCTCATGGGCTTGCCACCGCGCAAGATTTGCAGATCGACGGTTTTGCCAATCGGTGTTTGCGACACCAGCAACGGCAATGTGCTATAAGTGGGAATTGGGTTACCATCAAAGGTGGTGATGATATCGCCAGCTTTAACGCCGGCCTTGCTTGCCGGCGTGCCGGGCTCAACCTTGTTGACAATGGCGCCACGGGTATTTTGCAAGCCTTGCGCTTCGGCCACGTCGTCTGACAGCGGCTGGATGCCAACGCCAAGCCAGGCACGGTGCACCTTGCCGCCATTGCGCAACTGGCTGATCACAGACGAGGCGTAAGTCGATGGAATGGCAAAGCCAATGCCAACGTTGCCACCGGAGGGCGAATATATCGCACTGTTGATGCCAATCACTTCACCGCTGGTGTTGAACATCGGCCCGCCGGAGTTGCCACGATTGATCGAGGCATCGGTCTGGATGAAATAATCATAGGGTGAGGCCCCCTGCACACCCCGGTGCAGCGCCGACACAATGCCGGATGTAACGGAGCCACCAAGGCCAAACGGGTTGCCAATGGCAAGCACAGCGTCACCAACACGGGCCTTGTTGGAGTCACCGAATTTCACAAACGGCACTGGCTTGCCTTTGGTGTCAATTTTAAGCAGTGCCAGATCCGCTGGCTTGTCGCGGCCGATCAGCCGCGCATCATATTCTGTACCATCGGGAAACGTCACCTTGATGCTGTCCACCATGGTTTCAAGGTCTTCGCCGGTGATCACATGGTTGTTGGTAACCACCAATCCCGAGCCATCAATCACAAAACCCGAACCCAGCGAGCGAGCTTCGCGGGTGATCGGTTGGGATTCATCGCTGCCACCATCCGCTGGTGGCGTACCTCTGCCACCCTTGCGGCTTTGCGGCGGAGTCTGGCGGCGAAAAAACTCTTCCAGCGGATGGCCAGGGGGCAAACCCTCAAACATTTGTACCGTACGGCCCACCTCAACTTTTGTGGTGGTGGAGACGTTGACCACCGCCGGTTGCAGCTGCTGCACCAAATCCGCAAACCCCTCTGATGGAATGCCGCGCGCCATGGCCGGCGCAAGCGGCAGGCTTGTCGTCGCCAGACCGGCAAAGCTTGCAAGCAATGCAGTGGCCGCCGTGCCAAGCAGCCTTGATCTCAAAGCAGATTTAATCGTCATCATAACCTGGAGCCTCTGTTGAATAGGATGTTGTAAAGTGCATATGGTCTAAATAGTGCTCTTAAATCAAGTGGCTGGCCTGTAGCCTGCTCTTTGCCTGCGATAAGACGAGTTCCACGGACACCTCTGTGCAGGCGAAAAACGCCGTCTTCAAAATCCTCGCCCGCAAGAGCCTGTCCCAGCGAAGGGTGGGGGGAGGATTTTTTGAGCATAATACCTGTCGTTACGTCGCTCACTTCTCGGTGAACGCTTTCTGGCTGACATTCTTGATCGGGCTGAGCAGATAATCCAGCACCGAGCGTTTGCCATTGAGCACATCGATTTCGGCAATCATACCAGGCGATATGGCGCGTGGACCGTCCTTGGTTTGCAAGGCATCGCTCAGCGTGCGCACCCGCACCATGTAATGGGTTTCAGCCGTACGCTCGTCTTTCACGGCATCTGGCGAGATATATTCGACCCGGCCTTCCAGCCCGCCATAGATCGAGAAATCATAGGCGGTGATTTTTACGAGTGCGGACTGGCCAGGCTTTAGGAAAGCAATATCAGCAGGCTTCACCCGCGCTTCAACCACCAGACTGTCATCCTTCGGTACAATCTCGACCAGCGGCTCGCCGGGTTTGACGACGCCGCCGACGGTTGCCACCAGAACGCGGTTGATGGTGCCGCTGATCGGGGCCTTCACTTCGGTGCGCTTTACCCGGTCCTGCAGTGCTGGCAGCTCGCGGCCCATACCAGCGAGCTCTGCCTTGGCTTTGGTCACATCCTCAACCGCTGTGGTGTGATAGTGCTCGCGCACCGCCTGCAATTCAGACATAGCCTCGTTCACCGCATTGCCAGCCCGCTGGGCCCCCAGACGCGCGGCATGCGCTTGTCCCGCAGTGTCCGCCGCGCGGCCCTGCGCACGAATAAGCTCGATGCGCGGCTCAATGCCTTTGTCGACCAGCGGTGTGATCATCGTCACCTCCTGCGCGGCCAGCCGCTGGGCTTGCGTTGCGGTCTCGGCCTGCACCTCGGCCTGCGCCTCTGATTGCCGCGCCTGATCAAGCTTGCTTTGCGCAACCAGCGTGTTGGCGCGGAGTTCCGATTGGCGTGCCGCGTGGAGCGTTTGCTCTGCCGTCACCAGTTCCGGTGAGGTTTTGATAAGCGCTGGCGGAAACAGGGGATCGCCAAACTGGGCCTCTGCATTTAACCGGGTGATTTTGGCAATGAGGGCATTATAGCCTTCCTGCCCCTTGGCGAAATCGGCCCCAAACTGTGTGCCATCCATGCGCAACAACACATCACCAGCTTTCACATGCTGGCCCTGCTGCACCAGAATATCGCGGATGATGCCACCTTCAAGGTTCTGCACCACCTGCAACTGCCGCGACGGGATAACCCGTCCTTCACCGCGCGTCACCTGATCGAGTTTTGAAAAACTCGCCCACAGAAAGAAGAACAGCACAAAGGCCGCAATGGCCAGCAGCAAAAGGTTGGCGGCAAGTTTGGGCTTAAGGGTGTAGAGGGGTGGGAGAGTATCTTCAGTGTCTGTATCTTTATGCATAGCGTTCACCCCAGGTAAAATTTTGCATTGAGGGTGCTAATTCTCCCCGCTTGCCAGTGAGGATACGCAGACTTAGCAGCGCTTTATAACCGCTTAGCCGAAGTTGAAGAAGGGGAGAGAGGGGTTCAGATCCAAAATGCATATTCATACAGCACCTCCCGCAGCACCCAGCACCACATCGCGCGGGCCATCAGCGACAATCTTGCCACGATCAATAATGATCACCCGCTCGACCAGCCGCAGCAATGTCATGCGGTGCGTGATAAGCAGCAGCGTGCGATCTTTTGTTTCTGTCGCCAGATTATCAAGCAGCACGGCCTCCGTGCTGCTGTCCATGGCGGCGGTTGGTTCATCAAACAACAATATGGGCGGCGCACCGAGCAGAGCCCGCGCCACGGCAATCGACTGGCGCTGGCCACCAGACAGGCCCTCGCCGCGATCCGTCAACTTGATGTCGTAGCCGCCAGGAATCTGGCCGACAAAATCGTGCACACCAGCAAGCTTTGAGACCCGCAGCACATCGTCGTCGCTGGCGTCCGGATCGCGCAGCGTTATGTTCTCGCGGATTGGACCCGACAACAAAACCACATCCTGCAGCACGGCCCCAATGTTGCGGCGCAGATCCTTCGGGTGCAGCTGGCGCGCATCGGTATCGTCAATCATGATGGCACCTTCACTTGGTTCATAGAGCCCCATGATCAGCCGCGCGAGGGTGCTTTTGCCAGAGCCGATGCGACCGAGAATGGCAACTTTCTCGCCGGGGTTGATTTTGAACGACACATCATCTAAGGCGCGTACCGTTGAACCGGGGTAACGAAAAATGACGTTGCGAAACTCAACCGCACCGCTCAGGTTTTTGCGCCGCATATAGCTGGTGCTGTCCGATGTTTCGCCGCTCTGGCTCATCATCGCGTCGAGCTGATTGTACGCTGCCTGGGTCTGGCCAATGCGTGACAGCAACTGGGCAATCTGGGTGAGCGGTGAAAGGGCGCGCGACACCATCATCGACGAGGCAACAAGCCCGCCGGTGGTCAGATGCCCCTTGCCGATCATCAGCACGCCAACAAACACAGTACCGACATAGGCAATCTGCTGGGCAAAACCCGCTGCATTGACAGCAATCGAAGAAAAGCCGCGCATCTTCCGCGACACATCTGCGTGGCTGGAAACGGCTGTGCGCCAGCGATTTTCCAAGACGGCGCTTGCACCAATTGTTTTGATTGTTTCGAGGCCCGATACAGTTTCCACCAGCACGCCCTGCTTGGTAAAGCCCTGTTGCATGGATTGGCCAGACAATCGCTGCAAGGCCGGTTGCACCAGCCAGCCAATAATAATGACCACAGGCACGGCAATCACCGGCACCCAAACCACCGCACCGCCAACAAGGCCTATGACAATGAGAAACAGAATCACAAACGGCAAATCGACAAGCGCTGCCATGGTGGCTGATGCAAAAAACTCACGCAGTGTTTCGAACTCGCGCAGCAATCCAGCAAACGATCCGTTTGAACCCTTCTTATTCGCCATGCGCATATCAAGCAGGCGTTTGTAGATGCTCTCGCCAACCTGCGCATCAATTTGATGACCGGCAATATCAATGAAATAGCCGCGCAGGGCTTTCAGAATGAAATCGAAAATCAGCACCACCGCCATGCCGATGACCAAGGCGATGAGACTGCTTTGCGCATTGTTCGGCACCACCCGGTCGTACACCGCCATGACAAAAATCGAGGTGCCAAGCGAAAACAGGTTGATGAGGAATGTTGCCATGCCAACCTGAATATAGGTCCAGCGTGCGGCATAGATTGGTCCGAACAGCCAGTGCGACTGGATAGGTTTTGCGGCGGTGGTCATAAGCGCTGCTGCGTCCTCTCTCCCCTAGCGGGAGACATAGCGTCGCTTAGCGCAGCTGAGAGAGGGGCGCTCTTCAGCCGCCAAACCCCTCTCCAACGCCGACTAGGCCGTGAAGAGCGGCTAAGTCTGCGTATGCTCTCCCGCAAGGGGAGCGGCATAGAATGATGTCGTGTCATCACCGCACACCCCACAAATCTGTTTTATCATTATACGAAAAATGCACCCCGTAACTCGGCAGTAATTCACCCGTGCGGGCCATCAATGTTTGCCGCGCGAGGTCCAGCTGGCCGATCGCGCGAATATACGCAACGGTCGCCTCAAACGCATCCTGTTCGGCTTGCAGCACATCGAGCAGGGTGCCGCGCGCCACCTTGAACTGCTCGACAAAATAATCGCGCGAGCGCACACTGGCGACATAGGCGCGCTTCAGCGTATCAACCTGAGCTTGCAGCGCTGTCACATCTTCAAAGGCAATGATGGTGTCACGCGCTGTCTCTTGTGCTGCACGCGATTCTGAATCTTCCGCAGCACGAAATCGCTGATAGGCCTGCGCCGACTTTGATGCGCGGCTGCCACCATCAAACAGCGGGTAATTGCTGATCAACCGGGTGCGGATATCATAATCGTTGCCACCGTGAAAAATGCCGTACTTGGTTGCATCAACGCCAACCGCGAGCCGAGGATACAAATCTGACCGCGCGGCTTTGTAATCTTCTTTCGCACCGTTGGTGAGCGCTTTGGCCCTGACCACACTGGCACCCTGCGCTTGGGCAAGGTTCACCGCTTCATCAGACGTTGCGGCTGTGGATTTGGGCAGTGCCACCCGTTCAAGACCAGCTGGTGCCGGTGTGTTGAACACACTGCGGTAACGTGCTTTGGCTTGCGCCAGATCGCGGGTGAGGTTGGCGACCGTGCCTTCCGCGCGCGCCAGATACGCCTCCACCCGCGCCACATCGCTGCCACGCCCGAAGCCTTGGTCAAAACTTAGTTTGGTATCAGCCAGAATTTTCTCGTGACGTTTGATGAAGGCATCGCCAACTTGGGTCAGTGTTTGCAATTCAACCACCGCACTCCACGCCGAGGCCGCTTCAAGGGCAACGCTGGTGGCGGCATCATCGACGTCGGATTGTGCTGCCACAGTGCGCAACGTTTGGCCCTTGATGCGGTGACGGGTGGCACCAAAATCGGTTAACAGTTGCTGGCCCTGCAGGCTCACATCGGTGGTGGCTTTGGGTTGCAGGCTTTCCACCCGCCTGCCTTGCAGATCGAAAAATTGACGACTGAGCGAGCGGTTGGTGTTGAGATCGGCGCTGAGCGTTGGCAGCAATCCGGCCCGCACCTCACGCACGCGCTGGCCTTGTTCGCGCTGGCTGGCAATAGCCTCCAGCACACGCGGATGCGCTTCAACCGCCGCTGCAACCGTGTCCCGGTAGGCGCGGCTGTCGCCAGCGCTGCCAGTGATGCGCGCCACAAGCGCTGCACTAATTTCCGTAGGGGTTGGTTCAGCGGCAAGGCATTGTGTTGCAACCACCAACGCCAAAGCTGGCCATAAAACCCTCCCCTGCAAGAAGAGGATTTTATGGCCCCTGATAGCTCTTTCAATCATCCTCAATGATCAACCGATACCAGCTCAAGCCCCACGGCGTGCAGATGACCACGCAAGGCAACAAGCAACCGTTCTAGACCCTCGGCGGATCGGGATTCAGCGCGTGCCACCAGCACGGCACCGGTGTTTGAGGCCCGGATCAGCCACCAACCATCCACTGTTTTGACCCGCGCCCCGTCAATATCGCTGACATCGGCGCCTTCGGCTTTCACCTGCGCGACAATCGCTGCGACGTTTGCAAATTTGGTGTCCTCTGCGCAGGCGATGCGCAGTTCCGGCGTGCTGAACGAGGGTGGAATTTTATCGGCAAATTCGGCAAGCGTTTGATGGGTCCGCTGAAGGGCTGCAAGCAAACGAAGCCCGGCATAAATCCCGTCGTCATAACCATAATATTGATCAGCAAAGAAAATATGGCCGCTCATCTCGCCTGCCAGAGGTGATCCGGTTTCCTTCATCTTGGCCTTGACCAGCGAATGGCCGGTTTTCCACATAAGGGCCTTGCCGCCGCATTTTTCGATATGATCGAACAGGTTTTGCGAACATTTCACATCGCCAACAATTGTTGCCCCCGGATAATCCCTCAGCACATCGTCGGCATAAAGCATCATCAGGTTATCCGCGCGCACAATCCGGCCTTGCGCATCAATTGCCCCCACGCGGTCTGCATCGCCATCAAAAGCGATGCCGAGATCGCAGTGTTTGGCTTGCACCAGCGCTTGCAGCTGCACCATGTTGGCGTCAACCGTCGGGTCAGGATGATGGGCCGGAAAATGGCCATCAACACTCGCGTTGATGACATGATGGGTGCCTGGCAGGGTTTTCAGTACCTCTGTCAAAATTTCCCCACCAGAGCCGTTGCCCGGATCCCAGGCCACAGTCATGCAGCCAACATCAAGGCCCTGCATCAGGCGGGCCACATAGGCTGCGCTAATGTTATGGACAGCACATGAACCCGCACCACTCACCCAATCACCGGCTGTTGCCATGGTGCCGAAATCCTGAATAGCCGCGCCATATATCGACCCATCGTGCCAGGCCATTTTGAAACCGTTATCAGCGGGTGGGTTGTGCGAGCCAGTGACCATGATACCGGCATCGGTTTTTAAATGCTGGATAGCAAAATACAGCATGGGCGTTGGTCCCATGCCAACATCAAGCGCTTCAAGCCCGCTGTCGATAATGCCGCGCACCACCGCTGCCGACATTGTTGGTGATGACAAGCGCCCGTCGCGCCCAACAGCAATGCGCGTGCCCCCGCGACGCTTGGTGGCCGTGGCGAGTGAACGCGCCAGCGCATACGCATCGGCTTCAAACAAGGTTTTTTCTGTTGTACCGCGCACATCATATTCGCGCAGCAGTGAGGTGTGAAACACATGGCTCATACTTAAATCTCCACCTGACTGCCCAGTTCAACCACACGGTTGGTTGGCAGACGAAAAAATTCCATCGCACTTACGGCACCCTTGTTCATCCAGGTGAAGAGATGCTCGCGCCACACCGCCATGCCAGGGTGATCACTGGCAAGAATTGTCTGGCGGCTGAGAAAGAAGCTCGTGTCCATCATTTTGAAAGGCAAGCCCTTGGCAGCGGCTTGCGCCAGTGCCTTGGGCAAATCGGGCTGATCCATGAAGCCATAATGCACCATGACACGATAAAAACCGTTGGTGAGATCGGTAATCTCGATGCGCTTAGCGTCACTCACGGCTGGCACATCCTCAACGGTCACGGTCAGGAAAATCGTTCGTTCATGCAGCACCATATTGTGCTTGAGATTGTGGAGCAAAGCCGACGGCACGCCGACCAGCGCGTTGGTCAGGAACACCGCTGTGCGCGGCACACGGGTGGCGCTGGCACACGCTGATTTGATAAACAGCTCCAGTGGCATGGCGCCTTCGTTGAGCCGCGCCTGCACCAGCGACCGGCCACGCTTCCAGGTGGTGAGCAGGGTAAAAATCATGAGCCCAATCATCAACGGAAACCAACCACCAGCAACAATTTTTGTGGCGGACGAGGCAAACAGCCCAAGGTCCATGGTGAATATAATGGCGAACAGCGGCACCGCATAAAGCTTGTTCCACTTCCACACGCGGAACACCATCAGCGCCAACATCACCGTGGTAATCAGCATGGTGCCGGTTACGGCCAAGCCATAGGCGGCCCCCAAATTATCAGAACTCTGAAAGCCGAGCACCAGAATAACAACGCAAACCAACAGCGACCAGTTCACAGCTGGCAGATAAATTTGCCCAAGCTCGGTGGCTGACGTATGCAAGATACTCATGCGCGGCAGGTAGCCAAGCTGAATGGCTTGCTGTGTTACAGAATAAGCCCCCGAAATCACCGCTTGGCTTGCAATCACAGCCGCCATAGTCGCAAGGATCAGCAGTGGCAGCAGTAACGCTGGCGGGGCCATGTGATAGAACACATCGGCTATGGCACCAGGCTCGCGGAGCACCAGGGCACTCTGGCCAAGATAATTCAGAATGAGGGCTGGAAACACCACACCGGTCCAGGCGATCTTGATTGGGTTTCGGCCAAAGTGGCCCATGTCAGCGTAGAGCGCTTCCGCACCCGTAACGGCTAGCACCACAGAACCTAGCGTGAAAAATGCCCGCAGCGGATCACCGATAACAAATTGCGCGGCATACAGTGGCGACAGCGCCCAAAGCACCTGCGGTTGCTTCATAATTTGTATGACCCCGAGTGTGGCAATGGTGATGAAATAAACCAGCGTGATCGGGCCGAACAACGCGCCAACGCTTGCGGTGCCCTTGCGCTGGATAAGAAACAGAAAAATGACGACGATCAATGTGAACGGCACCACGAGGGGTCCAAAATGCGGGTTAAGCAAGCGCAAGCCTTCAACAGCCCCCAGCACAGATATGGCTGGCGTGATCATCGCATCGCCATAAAACAGCGCTGTCGCCATAACACCAAGAAGTGTGAGTGGCACCACCCATTGCTTGCCCGTGCCGCCCGGCAGGGTGCGGGTGAGCAGCGAAAGCAAGGCAAAACTGCCGCCTTCGCCTTTATTATCAGCCTTGAGGGTGATCATGACATATTTGATGGTGACCACCAGCATCAGTGACCACAACATCATTGATAACACGCCGAGAATATGGAATTTGTCCACCGGCAATTTGTGTGCGCCAGTGAAAGCCTCGCGGAAAGCATAAAGCGGGCTGGTACCAATATCGCCGTAGACAACGCCAATGGCCCCGACAGTCAGTTTTACTAGGCTTTTTTTGGCGTGCCCCGCCCCACTGGGGATGGCTGAGCTTGAGGCAGACGGGTTTGGATTGGAAGTGTCTGCCGCAGCAGTGCTTGATGTCATAAATGCACCTTATACCATATTCGCTATGTATCGAAGACGTAGAAGCATTTATGCTGCGATGCAGCATAAGTCAATGCCGACAGCCATTTTTTATATGATCATGCCTTATTATCACGTTGGATGCACAAATCAAAGGCTAGTGCACAAATCAAAGGCCAGTCCGGTTCCCCGAACTGGCCTTGAAATGTATGAAATCTGACCAGAACAAACTCTGATCAAAAAGCTTTCATTACTTGGCTGCTGGTGCAGCGTCAGCAGCAGGTGCAGCTTCTGGAGCAGCAGCGTCAGCTTTTTTCATCATTTTTTTCATGCCATGATGATGGTGATGCATTTTGCGAGCATGATGATGATGCTTTTTCATCATTGGCTTGGCAGCAGCATCAGCAACGACTGGTGCAGCCGCTTCAGCAGCTGGAGCGGCCGCTGGTGCAGCAGCATCAGCAGCAAGAGCAACGCCTGAAACGAGCAGGCTGGAAACGATGGCGGTTGCCAAAGAGCGTACAAACATGGATGATCTCCTCCGTAAAAGTCTTATAAGGTGTGGCCATCGTGGCGCACACACAAATTGGACGGTATATAGTGATTTTGCGTCCGTCAATGGGTATGGTTAACCTTGCGCAAGAAAATTCATCAATTGTGACATTTAAATAAAATCAAAGAAATGGTCAAATTTGTTTATTATATTGCGTCATGAAGAAGCAATTCACGCGCCCCTGTTGCGCTGATTGCCGGCCACGTCTGGCTTGTTGCCACCAATTGCACGCCAACCGATGTCGCGGCGGCAGAACCCTTCGGGCCACTCAATTTTATCAATCGCTGCATAAACCTTCTGGCGCGCCGCCGCAACCGTTGCCGCCCGTGCTGTGACATTGAGCACCCGGCCACCATTGGCGAGCAACCGCGCGCCATCGCGTGTCGTGCCGGCGTGAAACACCACGATGTCTGGGTCAGTGGCAAGCGCTTCGAGCCCCCTGATTTCGCTGCCACGCAGCGGCGGACCAGGATAACCACGCGCAGCCATCACAACGGTCAGTGCCACATCCTGCGACCATTGCACCTCATGCTGATCGAGCGTGCCGGTGGCTGCAGCCAGCAGCAGCGGCAACAGATCGCTTGTCATGCGCAGCATTAACACTTGCGTTTCAGGATCGCCAAAACGGCAGTTATATTCGATCAGCTGCGGGCCGTCAGCGGTGATCATCAAACCGGCAAACAGCACACCAATAAACGGTATGCGTTCAGCCGCCATGGCGCGCACGGTTGGCAGAATAATCTCATCCATCGTGCGCTCGATCAACGCAGGTGTTATCACCGGCGCTGGCGAATAGGCCCCCATGCCGCCCGTGTTGGGGCCCGTGTCGCCATCCCCCACCCGCTTGTGATCTTGTGCGGCGGCAAGCGGCAACACATGGGTGCCATCACACAGCACAAAAAAGCTCGCCTCCTCGCCGACCATACAGGCCTCGACCACCAGGGCGGCACCGGACGTGCTCATAATGCTGTCGATGGCAACATGAGCCTCGGCAACACTGCTTGCCACCACCACGCCCTTGCCTGCCGCAAGGCCATCCGCCTTGATCACAATCGGCGCACCCTGGGCCGTTACATAAGCCTTTGCTGCCGTTGCATCGCTGAAACGCTGATAAGCGGCTGTGGGAATATGGTATTTTGCACAGAGGTCTTTGGTAAAGCCCTTGGAGCCTTCCAGTTGGGCCGCCTGTGCTGACGGGCCAAAGCAGACAATGCCGGCGGCCCTGAGATGATCAGCGAGCCCGTCAATCAGCGGTTGTTCGGGCCCAATCACCACCAGACCAATCGTGTGTTGCCGACAAAAGTCAATCACGGTTGGCGCATCGATGAACGCAAGATCAACACAGATGGCAAGGGCAGCCATACCCGGATTGCCCGGCGCACAATGGAGCGTGCCAAGCTGCGGCGACTGCTTAAGCTTCCAGGCCAGCGCGTGTTCGCGGCCGCCGCTGCCAATGATGAGACAATTGATCATGCTGCCTCTTTTGCCCAACCGGCGGCGGCGGCACAAGTCCAGAGTTGTGCCGTGTGCCCGCCCTGGCTAGTATCGTGTCATGGCCGAACCCACAACCAACCTGCCAGCGCTTTCCGTCTCGGAGCTTGCCGGCGCCCTGAAGCGCACGGTCGAGGACCGATTTGGCCACGTGCGGGTGCGCGGCGAGATTTCCGGCCTTGCACGGCCAGCGTCCGGCCATGTCTATCTGGCCCTGAAAGATAACAGCGCTGTACTCGATGCAGTGATGTGGAAAGGCGTTGCGGCCCTGCTTGGCTTTCGCCCCGAGAACGGCCTAGAGGTGATAGCGACCGGTAAGCTCACCACATACCCGGGCCGCTCCAAATACCAGATCGTGATTGAGCGGTTGGAACCCGCAGGCATTGGCGCGCTAATGGCGCTGATTGATACGCGCCGCCTTGCGCTGACTGCAGAGGGCTTGTTTGCCGACACCCGCAAGCGCGCCATTCCCTACATCCCCGAAGTCATTGGGGTTGTCACCTCACCGACCGGTGCCGTCATCCGCGATATCCTGCACCGGCTGGCCGAGCGCTTTCCGCGCCGTGTGCTGATCTGGCCGGTGCTGGTCCAAGGCGAAGGCGCGGCAGCACAGATTGCGGCTGCCATTCACGGCTTCAACGCTTTGCCGGTTGGCGGCGACATACCCCGGCCCGACGTGCTGATTGTCGCACGCGGTGGCGGCTCTATTGAAGACCTCTGGGCCTTTAATGAGGAGATTGTGGTGCGCGCGGCAGCCAGCAGCGCCATCCCACTGATCTCGGCCGTCGGCCACGAAACCGACACCACCCTGATCGACTATGCCGCTGACAGGCGCGCACCAACACCGACAGCCGCAGCCGAAATGGCGGTGCCCGTGCAGCGGGAGCTTATAGACACACTGATGACGCTGGACCTGCGCCTGAAACGCGCCGTGCAGCGTGGCTTTAATGGCCATCAGGATCAGGTGCGGGCCCTTGCCAGAGCCATGCCACACCCGCGCCACCTGCTGGGGTTGGCACAGCAGCGCTTTGATGAGCAGGCGTTGCGCTTGCCTCGGGCGCTGACCACAGGGGCCATGCGCTGGCAGGCAAAACTTGAACGCACCGTTGCAAAGTTGCGCCTTGGCGATATCGAGCGTCTGCAGTGGCAGGGCCGAACCGTGCTGGTGCGTGCGGCCAAAGCGCTCGACCAGGCCAGCCGTGCACAGCTTGTTAAATCGCGGACACCGCTCGTCACCGCCGTGCGCCTGCTGGAAACCTTGAGCTATACAGCGACACTGGCACGCGGTTACGCGGTGGTGCGCCAAGCAGACGGGCGGGTCGTTGCAACAGCAAATTCTGCCAGACGCAGCAGCCCGTTGACGATTGAGTTCCATGACGGCACAATTGAGCTGATGAAAAACCATTCCAAATCAATCGATCCAAAACCATCACCGGCAACACAGGAGCGTTTGTTCTGATGCTGACGCGCACACCCATTGAAGGCCACCCCATCGAGGGTCGCGAAGCCCGACTGCGGTTTTTGCAAGGCACATTCCAGCTCCTCAGCCCCGGCGATTATGTGGTGTGCGCAACCACCGGCGTGCGCATAGCACTCGCTGATCTTAAATACTGGGATGTTGATACTCAGCAGGCTTACGCCGATGCGGCGGCAGCAGACTTGGCGTATGCACAGCGGCAGGGAATGTGACCAAAGCAAGAGTGTTTTTCGCGTTATACCAACCAAGGCTGGTGTTCAGCTTTTTGTATGCACTTTTTTTCGCGTCCACTGCCCTTGCCCAGATCACGCTCACCAATGCCGCCACACAAGGTGGCCTTGTCTTTGGTCATGCCGATATCACAAAAGTGACTGGCCTCAGCCTTGATGACACACCGGTTTCACTCACCGCCGATGGTGATTTTGTGCTCGGTTTTGGCCGCGAAGCACCAGCCAGCGAAACGCTTGCCATCACACTGAGGGACGGCAGCACAACCCGCCAGAGCATCGCTATCAAACAGCGCCGCTACAGGACCGAACGAGTGAACGGCCTGCCGCCAAAGACGGTCGAGCTTTCACCTGATGATGAAGCGCGCCGCAAGGGCGAGGTGGCACAGATTGTTGAGGCCCGTCACATTGATTCAAACCAGACCGGCTGGCAGCAAACGTTCAGCTGGCCCGCTGTTGGCCCGATTGGCGGCACCTACGGCAGCATCCGCATCCGCAATGGCGTACCGGGCTCACCTCACGGCGGTGTTGATATCAAAAAACCGACTGGCACGCCTGTCAAAGCCCCGGCAAGCGGCATCGTGCGACTGTCTGGTCCAGACTATCTGCTGGAAGGTGGCCTTATCATTATCGATCATGGCCATGGTTTGTTTTCAGATTTCATGCATCTGTCGCGGCTCGATGTCAATGTCGGCGATCATGTCACCCAAGGTCAAACCATTGGTGCTGTCGGGGCAACCGGCCGCGCCACCGGGCCGCATCTGCATTGGGGGATGAAGTGGCACGAGGCGCGCATCGACCCGCAGCTGGTGGTGAAAAAATAACGATCCGATTAAACGGCCAGATCAAGCCGCTTGGCACGCTTTAAAGCTGGCCAGCTCACTCTCGAGTTGTTTGCGGCGTGTTGTTTCCGTCTCAAGCACAGCACGCATATCTTCGATCTCAAGCTTGCGTTCGGTGATGCGTTTATCAAGGGCCATGTTGGCAAGTCGCAGATCACTTTCCGCGCTCATGCGGGACAGTTGCGCGTTAACGCGCGCCAACAGGATGGGAAAGCTGATTGGCTTGGTGATATAATCGTTGGCTCCAGCTGCAAGCGCTGCAACAGCAACGTCTTCCGACACTAGCGCTGTCAC
This sequence comes from Sphingomonadales bacterium, assembly GCA_025362295.1. Classification (GTDB taxonomy): domain Bacteria; phylum Pseudomonadota; class Alphaproteobacteria; order Sphingomonadales; family Sphingomonadaceae; genus JANYGX01. Next base: position 116,468 of record JANYGX010000010.1, read on the forward strand.
CATGATCACCGGCAGTTCCATCAGGCTGCGCTGGCCACGCAGGATTTTCAGCACGTCAAGCCCGTTCATATCCGGCATCATGTGGTCGAGCAGCACCAGGTCCGGCATATCGGTTTCGACCACCATCAAGGCGGCACGGCCACCGTCCGCCTCGCTGATCTGGAAGCCAAGCTTGCTCAAGCGGCGCACCAGCACTTCGCGGTTATCAACATTGTCGTCTACAACCAGAATACGAAAGTCGGTTTGGCGAGCGGCATTAGAAGGCACGGGGAGTAACACAGACACAATACCTTCAGGCAGCGTTTGAAATTGGTTGATAGGTTTCGATCTGGTCCATAAGCGCCGGAAAATCGATGGGCTTGCTGGCAAAACCGTTGCAACCAGCATCCATGCAGGCCTGACGATCAGACGACATGGCGTGTGCTGTCAGCGCAATAATCGGCACGCTGGCGGTTTCCGGATCAGCCTTTAAAATCACGGTCGCTTCCAGTCCGGACATATTGGGCATGGAAATATCCATGAGCACCAGATCGGGCTTGAGCGCTCTGGTTTGCGCAACCGCAATCACGCCGTCTTCAGCAACCGCAATACGGTGACCGCGCTTCAGCAGCCGTCGCGACAACATATCTCGGTTATCCGCATTATCTTCAGCAAGCAATATAAACATCAGACCCTCTCAATCATGTTTCAAATTATACACACGCAACCATACCTAACCATTAACAACCCGACGCGGTGGTGCTTCTGCATGTTCACCAGTCAGTAAATAAATATCTTTAACCAGATCGCGCGGGCTAAGGCCGCCTTTGGTGCGCAATTTCTGGATGCGGCCCGCCAGCCGCTGCCTATCATCACGGGTGAGTTCCTTGGCGGTCACCACCATGATCGGCATCATGTTGTGGGGGTCGCGCCGTTCAAGCGCTTCGATCAACTGAAAGCCGTCCATCTCCGGCATCATCAGATCGACAACGGCAAGCGAATAGGTTTTATGCTCCATCAGTTTCAGGGCCTCAAGACCATTCGAGGCATGATCGACACCAAAGCCGGCCTGCTCGATGCCGCGACTGTATATTTCAGCAATCATCGGATCATCTTCCACCAGCAGGATCGTCCCTTCACCCTTGCCGGAATAGAGTGCAAGAATGCGCGCCAGATCTTCGCGCTCGACCGGCTTGGTGATGTGTTCACTGGCACCCAGCAATATACCGCGACGGCGATCATCATGGGCTGTTACCATAATGGTTGGGATAAGCCGGGTCACGTCATCGGCGCGCAACAGCTCCAGCACTTCCCAGCCGTTCAGTTTGGGCATGGAGACATCAAGGAGGATAATGGCCGGCTTCATGGTCCGCGCCATTTCGACGCCCATCACACCGTCTTGTGCGGTTATGGTCTGATAGCCAAGCCGCATCAGCCAGCGGCCCATCAGTTCCTGCGCCATTGGTTCATCGTCAATGACCAGAATGAGTGGCGCATCCGTTTTACTGGTGCGCACCGGCAACTGGCTTTGCAGCATGGTCATATCAGGTCCATGCGCAGCTTGGCCGGTATTCAAATCAAGCGTCTCGATGCTTGCAGGCACCTGACGCGGCAGCAGAATGGAAAATGTTGTGCCAATGCCAGGCTCGCTGGTAACGCTGATATCGCCGCCCATCAGTTCCACAAATCGTTTGGTGATGGCAAGCCCGAGGCCCGTGCCGCCAAACTTGCGGGTGGTTGAGGCATCGGCCTGCGTGAATGGCTGAAACAAACCGCCGATCTGTTCTTCGCTCATGCCTATGCCGGTGTCGCTGACATTGAACTGCACCGTGCCGCCCTGTGTGTCTTCACGTCCGCGCTCTGATGCAAGTGATTTGACGGCAATGGTGATAATGCCGTTTTCAGTGAACTTGCAGGCGTTTGAGACAATGTTGAGCAAGCACTGCCGCAACTTCACATCATCCGAACACATATTGCCAAGATCAGGTTCCAGCCGCACGATTAGGCGATTGCCTTTTTTCTGTGCCAGCGGTTGGACTGTCGAGAGAATATCGTTGGCGAGCAACGCAAGATCGAAACTCTGGGCATCGATCTGCATTTTACCCGCTTCGATTTTCGACAAGTCGAGAATATCATTGATGAGAGTGAGCAAATGATGCGCAGAGCGGCGAATCTTGCCAAGGTCATCAACGGCTGATTGTTCTGCGGAATCCTCAAGATCTTCAATCAGGATTTCCGTATAGCCAATAATGGCATTGAGCGGGGTGCGCAGCTCGTGGCTCATGTTGGCCAGAAACTGGCTCTTTGAAACACTCGCCTGCTCGGCCATGTCTCGCGCATCTTCCAGCTCCTTGAGGCTTTGCGCCACCTGCAGATCGCTTGTTTGCAAGTCCGACAGCAAGCCATTAAAACTTTTGATAAGCTTACCGAATTGATCGTCCACCAGATGCTCGACACGGGCTGAATAGTCACGGGTCTCGCGGGTATGGTCAATGCCTGCCACCAGCACATCAACTGGGTTCAGCAGCAAATGCTCAAACGCCCGGGCTGTAAAAAAGGTAACAAACAACGATAAAAAGGGCATAAACTTATACCAGACTGACGTTGCCGCGACGGGCATGTAAAAATGGCCGCTACCCACAAGCCGCGCATCATCAAGGGCTATGTTGATGAATGCTGCCAGCGCCAGTGTTACGGCCGACGTGACCACAATGGCCCCAGTGAGTTTTGCACGAAAGGTCAGTTTTTGAAACATGGACATCCTCAATTCATTGCTGCAATGCGTTTCGGCCAGAGCCTGCCGGATGGCTCGGCTTGTGATATCTCAACAGGCAGTGCCGATTGAGTGACCATAGTCTGTATGTGGTTTTTCCAGTATGCATCAAACTCAGCCACTGGTTTTGGTTTTGAAAATAAATAGCCTTGCAGTATTTCACACCCCGCAACGCGCAATATCTCGGCTTGACGCGCTGTCTCGACGCCTTCAGCCACAACCTCGTAACCAAAGGTTTGCGCCATGGCGAGCATGGTTGATACTATCATACGGGCTTCTTCCTGGGTTTCGATACCGCTGATGAACGAGCGATCAATTTTCAACCGGTCAAAGCGCAAGCGTTTCAGCAGGCCAAGGTTAGAATAGCCGGTGCCGAAATCATCAATCGCCATGCTGACACCAAGCGCTCTGATGTCATCGAAGCGCTGACGAATTTCAGAGGTATCTTTCATGGCCAGTGTTTCTGTGAGTTCAAGCTCCAGCAACCAGGGCTGCAGTTGATGAGTCTCCAAAACATCGCGCAGCAGCGTTAAAAAATCCGCTCGCAGCAATTGCATAGGCGAGACATTGACGCTGACACGCAAAGGCCGTCCTGACTGGGCCCAGAGTGACGCTTGCTTCACCGCCTGCCGGAGCACAAAGGCACCGATGTCAATAATCAATCCGTAGTCCTCAGCGATCTTGATAAAGCTTGCTGGTGCCATCAGGCCAGCGACTGGATGATGCCAGCGCACCAGCGCCTCGGCGCCGATCACGACATGGGTGATGGCGCTCACTTGCGGCTGATAAAACACTTCAAACGCCTCGGTCTTGATGGCTTCCCTGAGCTGGGCTTCAATAGCAAGCCGTTCAGCCGATTGCTGATCCATGGATTCTGAATAAAACTGATAGGTTTTGCGGCCAAGTTCCTTGGCATAGAGCATGGCGATGTCAGCATTGCGCAACAAAATTTCGTAGCTGTTGCCGTCGCTCGGATAGCAAGCAATACCAATGGACACACTCATCACCACCGATTCACCGGCAAAATCGAACGGATCTTCCATGGCCTTGAGGATGCGTTGGGTGGTTTTGGCAATATCGGTTAGGCGGGTTATGTTGGGCAACAGAATGGTAAACTCATCGCCACCTATGCGGGCCGCAAATGTTTTGGCCACCGCATTATAGGATTGCCTGACATTTGTTTCTGTTGGCAACTGAAAATCTACGGCCACATCAAGCACGGTACGCAGTCGCTCAGCAAACATTTGCAGCAGCCGGTCACCCTGTGCATGGCCAAGCGTATCGTTAACCATTTTAAATCGGTCCATATCCAGAAACAGTATGGCAAGCTCGTTGTTGCTGCGTGCGGCCTGCTGGATGGCCTCGATGGCGAGGTTTTTGAAATGATTGCGATTGGGCAGTTGTGTGACCGCGTCGATATAGGCCAGCCGCTCCATGCGGTTGACACTGCTCCGCAAGCGCCGGATCATCACGCTGAAAGCGCGCACCAGTCGGCCTGGTTCGCCGTCCACTGGTGGCGGCAGCGTCACACTCAGATCCCCTGTGGCAGCCTGTTCGGCCACGTCAATCAAGGCCATCAAGGGCGCGAGCAGGGTTTTAATGAACTGGCTGGTAAAAAGGCCAACCGTCACCACTGTCACAATAAACATGACAACATGCGCAAACATTGGTGATGCATTGGCGGGCAACATAGCTTTTAAAAAAGCTGTTTCAGGCACCATAACCAGCATGATATTGCCGAGCACAGTCAGCAGCATGGAAAAGCCAATGGTGCGGGGCACCAAGCCTATGCTTTCTACAGGGTCTTTTTGCGACGGCGACTTGTCCATTATGTATGTCTCAAACATCAACACAACGCGACTCGTTGCTGATTGATACCCGAACATTAGCCGACGGTGTCTTGGTGAATTGTTAATGAAACCGAAAAAAACGATGATTTTTTGTGTTACCGCGATATTAACTGTTTATTTCAGCGCCGCTGGCTGAAAAAATCGTGCAGCAAACCGGCCGATGCCTCTGCTCCAAGCCCAGCAAGGATGTCCGGCTTGTGATGACATGTGCTGTGCGCAAACACGCGTGCGCCGTGCGCCACACCACCACTCTTGACATCATCAGCACCGTAATAAAGCCGCCGGAGCCTGGCGTTGGCGATGGCACCGGCACACATGGCACACGGTTCCAGTGTCACATAAAGATCGCAACCGGTGAGCCGCTCGCTGCCAAGACGGGTGCTGGCGGCGCGTATAACCAGCATCTCTGCGTGCGCTGTCGGATCCGACAGTTCCAGCGTCCGGTTGCCTGCCGATGCGACAATATTGCCCTGATACGCGATCACGGCACCCACTGGCACCTCACCGCGTGCCGCCGCCGTTCTGGCTTCTGCAAGCGCCTCTGGCATGAACGACAAAAAAGGTGATGTCACCTGCCGCAATCAGACTCTGGGCGGCATAAGGGCATTGTCAATGGCATCGGCGCGCTGTTTGGCCGGGCGATTGGCTATACCGGCCCAGTAATGTTTAAACGCCGGTGTCACCACCACACGCCCGTGTTTCAGATCAGGCACCTTGCCCATCGGGTTGGTGTAGAATGTGAGGGCATCTGTCATCAGTTCATCCTTAATGCATTATTACGGCGATCCTGCACATAGAAGATAAATCCGTTGTGTGGATATTTCAGTATTGTTGAGGCAGTATTGTTGAGGCCCGGCGCTCAAGACGTCAAGCCTCAACAATAAGGCTGTTCCAGTTTAGCAACCGGTTGGCACACTAACGGTCGTCGCGGCATTAACATCGTTAAAGACTGTCGTGGATTTACCGCAGGCATTCACTGTAATTTTATAGCGGCCCTTGAACGCCTGTGTCGTGAATTGACCCTGGCTGTTTGTGCTCCCTGCCGTGTTCGTGTGCCAGGTTTTCTGTGTAAGCTGTTTCCAGACAGCACCGGCTGGTTTCAGGCTCCAATCTTTACGATACAATGGTCCGTTATTGCTGTCCTGGTTGCCATCCCAAAAACCCCAGATCTGGAAGGTGCTGAACTTTGGCGAGCCAAAGACGTAGGTTGCAAAATCACTGACGATATCCGCCTGCAAGTTTTCATCCAGCGTGACCGCATCAAACTCGGTCACTCCGTAATGGTTGACCAGTGGATCAAACAGCGCCAGCGTCGAGTCCATGTCCGAAAAAACCGGGCCTGTGGCTGCAAAATGCGCTTGAAACCCCATGCCATCAAGTGGCGCGCCACCGGCTTTGATGTATTTGGCAAATGCCAGAGTGTAAGCCCGATGTGTGGGGTCAAGACTTTCAAAAATTGAATAATCATTGAGGTAGAGGAGCGTGTTGGGATCGGTCGCATGGACTTTTTTATACCAGTCTATAACAATGTTATTTCCAAGCACGCCGTTCGTATGCTCTACAAACGGCGGCACAGCAATCAACCCCTGCAGGTATGAATTGCCGTATGGCTCGTTCACCACATCCCACTCAGGGATTTGGCCTAGCAGCTGTGCAACCTCACCCTCACCTTTGATAGCAGAGTTGATTTTATCAATATGATCCAGCGAGCGCTGACGCACTGTGGCCACCGGTGTTGTCTTATCCTGGATATCCGCTGGCAACTGATAGTCATTGGCGATGCCTGGCCAATAAAGATTATGTCCGCGCGTGCGCAAATTGTTGGCACGGAACCAGGCGAGGGCTTTGGTTGGTGTTTTCTGGTCGCCCTCCCAATCCGGCCACTTCAATTCGTTTTGCATCGAGGCACCGTTGAAATTGGCATGAATGGCTTGCCGGTAGCGTTGACGGTCAAGGGCAGTGATGCCAGGCGTCGCGCTTGGTCCACCGACGATATCGGATGGTATCACCGAGGTCATCCAGTTGAACGCAGAACTCATCTGCCAGATGTAAACCCGCGCTTTGGTGAGCGGTGTGCCGTTAGCATTGGTAACGGCAACAGTGAGATTTGCTTTGCGTGTTGCCTCGATATTGGCAAGTGCCGCCGTGCGCCAGGCGGCGTTCACATCCCCGCGACCGGGATAGTAAAACGAGAATTGCTGCACAAGGTCGGCCGGCAATGGCCCGCTGATCTGGCCATAATCAACAACTGAAACGCCGCCAAACTCAAAGCTCTGGGCCGCAGCCCCAAAGCGGAACTGGAAACTTTTTGCACCAGCTGCACCGTCAGTGCCCGCGCGAAAACCGATGGTGTATTTTTTCCAGACACCGAGATCTGTTGGGGTGTTTGATGTAAAATCCTGTACATAGGTTGTATTATCCTGCAAATCCATTTCAATACGCAAAATTGATGTGGCTGGTGTTGGATTGGCATTGCGCAGCCAGTATGTGGCAAGGATAACGTCATCTTTTTTGACAGCGGCAATGGTTGAACAATTATTGACGGCAAGATAACTGAACTGCTTCGCAGTGGCGTGATCAACATGCACGGCTTGCGTGAATGGCAAAGACGAATCACTGACCGCAATAGTTTGGGCGCCGTCGCCGGGGCCGTCGAGGCCGTAGCCGTTAAAGGCTGTACCGCAAGCGGGACTAACCAGCTGCGTGCCTGGCGTCTGGGCACATAAAGTCTGGCTTGCCAGCATAGCAATACAGCTGATGCTGGCTTGAAGTGTTATGTTGGAGAATAGCATAAATATATTTCCTTTGTTCATGAGATTTAGCAGCCCGAAGGCAAGGTGAGTGTGGTTGCGCTGGTAACATCCCGCGTGAAAAGTGTTGTTTTACCGCAAGCCTTGAGTGTAATCTGATACCTACCAAGAAAAGCCCGCGTGCTATACTGGCCACTGTTATTTGTGGTGCCGCTGACATTGGTGCGCCAGGTTTTCTGGGTCAGCTGTTGCCAAGCGGCACCAGCGGGTTTCAGGCTCCAGTCACGCCGGTATAAAGGGCCGTTGCGATCATCCTGGTTGCCATCCCAAAACCCCCAGATCTGAAAGGTGCTGAACTTGGGCGAGCCAAACACATAAGTTGCGTAATCGCCCAGGATATCAGCTTGCAGCGTCTCATCAAGTGTTGTGGAATCAAATTCCGTCACGCCGTAGTGGTTGACCAGCGGATCAAACAGCGCCAGCGATTGATCCATGTCCGAAAATATCGGGCCCGACAAACCGAAATGTGATTCAAACCCGATGCCGTCAAGCTGTGCACCACCGGCTTTGATATAGTTGGCATAGGCCAACACATAATCACGGTGTACAGGGTCGAGGTTATCGAAAATGCCTGCATCATTCAGATATAAAAGCGCGCCCGGATCCGTTGCATGCACCAGCTTGTACCAGTCCACAATAATGCTGTTGCCAAGCACACCAGGTGCCTGCTGGACAAAAGGCGGCACAGCGATAAGGCCTTGCAAGTAAGTGTTGCCATAAGGCTCGTTGATCACATCCCATTCAGGAATTTGGCCTTGCAGCTGGGCGACTTCACCTTCACCGGTGTTGCCTGAGTTGATGTGGTTGATGTGATCAAGAGAGCGTTTGTGCACGGTGGCAACAGGTGTCGCCGGGTTTTGAATATCGAGTGGCAGCTGGTAGGTGTTGGCAAGGCTCGGCCAATACAGGTTATGACCGCGTGTGCGCAAATTATTGGCGCGAAACCAGGCGAGGGCTTTCAACGGCGTCTTTTGGTCAAGCTCCCAGTCTGTCCACTTCAGCTCGTTCTGCATGGAAGCGCCATTGAAATTTGTTTTGATCGCAGCGCGGTAGCGCTGTCTGTCAAGCGCTGTGATGTCCGGCGTTGCCTGTGGGCCACCGACAATATCTGAAGGTTGCGAAGCTGTCATCCAGTTGAAGGTTGATGTCAGCTGCCGCACAGACACTCGTGCCTGTGGTGTCGGCGTGCCGTCAGTTTTTGTCACCGCTATGGTCACATTGGCTTTGCGGGTATTTTCGATATTGGCAAGTGCTGCGACGCGCCACGCAACTGCCGGGTCGCCGCGACCCGGATAGTAAAATGAAAACTGCCTTGAAAGCGCTGCTGGCAGAGGGTTTGAAATCGGGCCATAATTAATCAGTGAAATGCCGCCAAACTCAAAACTTTGGGCCGCGAGGCCAAAGCGAAATTGAAAACTTTTAGTGCCGACCAAACCATCACTGCGGGCCCGAAACGCAATCGTATATTTTTTCCACACCGCCACATCGGTTGGTGTGTTGGATATAAAATCCGGTTCGTAGTCAGAATTATTCTGCAAATCCATTTCGATGCGGAGAACAGATGTGGCAGGTGCCGCGTTGGCGTTGCGCACCCAGTAGGTTGCCAAAATCACATCATTTTTTTTGATATCAGCAAGGGTTGTGCAACTGTGAATCGCATTATAACTAAATTGTTTGGCTGTGGTCAGAGTAACATGCACAGCGCGCCGGAATGGCACAGCAGGATCGTTAACAGCTATAGTATTGGCAGAGTCCCCTGGCCCGTCAAGGCCGCCACCGCTGAACACCGTGGAACACGCTGGTGCAATCAGTTTTTTTGGCATAGCCAATGCTTTTTGAACATCAAACTTAGTGCAACCAAGGATAAAGAATAAACTTGAGAAAATGAAAGTGTGTGTTTTAACTCGAATCATAAAGCTACCTTTTGCAATGAGCAGCCCGCCTATTTAACTATTGTTTTTCTTTTGTGACTAACATTTTTTCATTGCAGATAAAAGACAAATGATGTTTAATAAACTGATAAATATACATTTTTTTCGAATGTTGCTTTTTAAACTGGTTGGTGACGGCAACCGTCGCATTTCAGAACACGCATGTATGGTTAACAAATTCGCTTGTCATGCTGTCTCAGCCATGCAAACATATTGATGTTGTTCAACAAAGGGAGAATTTCATGAATAAGTTTGTAGCGGAATTTTTAGGCACAGCCGTGCTTGTTCTGTTTGGCTGCGGGGCTGCTGTGCTGGCAGGCGATGCCGTGGGCCAACTTGGCATCAGCCTGGCCTTTGGCCTCAGCATTGTGGCCATGGCCTATGGCATTGGCATGGTTTCAGGGTGCCATATCAATCCGGCAGTGTCGGTCGGGGTGTTTGTATCCGGACGCATGAGCGCAAGCGATCTGGCGTTTTACATTTTAGCACAATGCGCGGGTGCTATTGCCGGGGCAGCGATCTTACTGGTTATTGCCAGTGGTCATACAGGCTATGATCTTACCCAGAACGGCCTTGGCCAGAACGGCTGGGGGCCCGGCTACCTTGGCGAATATACCATGCAAGCAGCGTTTGTCTGGGAGGTTGTGGCCACTTTTATATTTCTGGTAGTGATTCTTGGCGTTACCCAAAAAGGCGCACCAACCATGCTGGCAGGCCTTGCCATTGGTTTAACACTCGCGGTCATTCATATCGTTGGCATTAAGGTCACTGGCGTCTCTGTCAACCCGGCGCGGAGCCTTGGACCAGCCCTGCTGGTCGGTGGCAAAGCCCTCGCCCAGCTGTGGCTGTTCATTGTGGCACCGTTGATCGGGGCTGTTCTGGCTGGCCTATGCTTCCGCACCAAACTGCTGGAAGCTTGATTTTGATAAGCATTGAGCGCATCCTTTAATTATAAAAATATTCAAAGGGAGCGTTCAATGCGATCAAATCTTATTGTGTGCCTTGTGGCATCGGTGTTTTTAACCAGCCCAGTCAAGGCCGATGTCACGGTTATTAAAGTTGCGCATATTATCGTAGACGCCAGCAAACCGGTTTTAGGCGCTGGCATAATTGTGGTGCGGGATGGTAAAATTATTGCTGTCGGCAACACAATGCCCGCTCTTAAACCCAATGAGCCGGTCAAAACCATCGATCTTGGCAGCCGCACGGCAATGCCGGGTTTCATCGACAGCCATGTGCACCTGTCGTCTGACCCCGGCACGCCGTGGTATATGGAGTCGGTGCTAAGCGACCCCTATCAAACCGCCATTGGCACCAAGAATGCCCTGCTTACGGTCAAAGCCGGGTTCACCACCGTGCGCGATGTCGGCAGCCAGGCCGATGTGGGTTTTGCCCTGCGGGATGCGATTAACAACGGTGTTATTGTTGGCCCCCGCATGCTGTCGTCAGGCCCGGCGATATCGATCATAGGCGGCCACGGCGACACTTCGGGTTTCCGCCGTGAGGTCAACGATGCTCTATCAGCTGGAAATCACAACACCTGCACAGGTGCCGACCAGTGCGCCGCACGGGTGCGTGAAGCCGCACGGGCAGGGGCTGACGTGATCAAGATCACTGCAACCGGCGGTGTGCTGTCATCCCAATCGCGCGGGCTGGACCAGCATTTTACCGATGCGGAACTGCGCTCGATTGTCAGCACGGCAACAACGCTTGGGCTCAAGGTGGCGGCTCACGCCCACGGCGCGCGCGGTATTGAATCTGCAGCGCGCGCCGGTGTTGCCTCGATTGAACATGGCACATTTGCTGATGATGCAGCGTTGAAGGTTATGAAAGTTAACGGTACCTATATGGTGCCAACGCTGATGGCCTCGACCGGATTGAATGACCGGGTTGGCAAGGGCATTTACCTGCCACAGGTGGAGGCCAAGGCCAGGGCAGCGCTGGCAATCTGGGGCAAGGCGCTCGCCAAAGCCAGCCAGATGGGCATCCCGATTGCATTCGGCACAGACTCCGGCGTGTTCGAGCATGGCCGAAACGGTGAGGAATTTGCGCTCATGGTCAGCAAGGGCGGCATGAGCCCGCGCGCCGCGATTGCCAGTGCCACCACAGTCGCTGCAAAGCTGCTGGGGCTGGACCGCGAGATCGGCACACTTGAGGTTGGGAAATCCGCTGATATTGTCGCTGTCGATGCAGATCCGCTCGCCGATATTCACACACTTGAACACCCCGCCTTTGTTATGGCGCGCGGCTCTATAATTGTAACACCCTAAGCACATAGTATATCGGGAAGGATATTCTGCAATGACACCACAAGGTTTTGCCCTCATGGGTTTGATGACAATACTTATGCTGCTGACGTATCTCTGGACTGGCATACGGGTTGACCCGGCCCGCAAAAAATATGATGTCAACTATCCGGCGACCCACGGCCCCGATGATTTCAACAGGGTGTACCGCGCGCATGTCAATACGCTTGAGCAGCTGGCCATGGCTGTGCCTGCCTTCTGGATATTTGCTGAAGCCACACACGCCAAATATGCAGCCGTTGCGGCATTGGTGTGGGTGATCGGTCGCATCATTTACGTTGTTGCCTATTCCAAGCAGGCAGACACACGCAGCACTGGTTTTATGATAGGGTTTGTAGCACTGGCGGTTGCCATATTGTGGTCAGCCGGATCGCTTGGCTACTTTCTGCTGCAACATCATACGCTTTAAGTTTGAGTAATGTTTTTTACGCTGCCGTAAACAACAAATTATGTCTATTTTGTTGAAAGACATAACTGCGCCTGTTTTGGATCTGGCGACAAGCCCGATTTATTTGAGCTTTAAGCGGCCACCGCCGACTATTTTATGGGCGACCCAAATTTTGATCGATATAAACATTTCATGGTTGATACAATTTTTTCATGAGCTAGTATCTGGAATATTTTAATATGTCACAAGGAAACAATATGAAAATGCAATGTGTTTTAACGACAGCGCTTTTACTATCAACGGGTCTTGTGGCCCCGGCGCAGGTTTTGGCTGAAACGGCCAGCGCTATTTCAGCCTCCCCCTCGGCAACCCTGAAGCAACTGTTTATCGACAGTGACGAGACATCCCTCAAAATCAACCCTATCAGCGCGCTGTTTCGCGGTGATTTGCGCTATGCCGACCGTTATGGTGACCCGCTCAGCGATGCAACCCTGCATGCCAACAGTGCTGCCAATGACAGTGATTTAAAGCGCCTCAAGGCAATTGATCGCAGCAAGCTGTCAGCGTCTGAACAAATCAGCTACGATGTGTTCTTATATGGTGCTGAACAATCAAAGAATTTCAACGATCAAAAGCTCGATGCGCTGGAGCTCATGTTACCCATCGATCATTTCAACGGCGTGCATATTTTCTTCCCCGATCTGTCCTCAGGTCAGGGGGCTGCCCCGTTCAACACGCTGGCGGATTACGAGAACAACCTCAAACGTCTCGATGGCTTTGTCAAAAATCTTGATGATGCGATTGTTCGCATGAAACAGGGCATGGCCGAAGGCGTTGTGCAGCCAAAACTGGTGATGAAAAACGTGGTGAGCCAGCTGGACGGCCTGTTGAAAGACAGCGCTGACAATTCGCCCTTTATTGGGCCACTTAAAAAATTTCCGGACAGCATCACGCCAGCCGATCGTGCGCGTTTGACTACCCTCTACAAGACGGCCGTCAAGGATAAAATTCAGCCAGCGTTTCAGCGCCTGCGCGATTTCGTGCAAAACACATATTTGCCCGCGTGCCGCGACAGCGTTGGCCTGTCCGGCCTGAAAGGCGGCCCCGCGCTTTACAAGGCACTGGTTGAGTCCAACACCACAACAACCATGTCGCCAGATGAAATTCACAAGCTTGGCCTGTCAGAGGTTGCGCGCATCACCGCCGAGCAAGCCAAAATCCGCGTTGCGGTTGGCTTCAAGGGGGATGCAAAGGCTTTCTCGACGTATTTGCGAAACGATCCCAAATTCAAATTCAAAACCAAAGACGATTTGATTGCTGGGTATCAGGCCATCTGGAAACGGATTGAACCGAAGTTGCCGGGCTTTTTTAGCCTGAAACCCAAAACAGCGTTTGAGATAAGGCCGGTGCCCGCGTTTGCGGAAGCCAATCAGGCTGGCGCCTATTACAACCAGGGGACACCGGACGGCAAGCGCCCTGGTGTATTCTACGCCAACACCTACGATCTGCCGTCGCGCACCTCGCCGACCATGGAAACCCTGTTCATGCACGAGGCGGTGCCGGGCCATCACTTCCAGATCAGCCTGGCACAGGAAGATGAAAGCCTGCCACCGTTTCAGCGTTTTGGCGGCAACACAGCTTATGTGGAAGGCTGGGCGCTGTACGCCGAATCGCTCGGCACGGAAATGGGCATGTACACCGATCCTTATCAGCTGTTTGGCCATCTCGATGATGAAATGCTGCGCGCCATGCGTTTGGTGGTCGATACCGGTATTCACGCGCAGGGCTGGAGCCGCGATCAGGCGATTGCCTATATGCTCGACAACAGCTCAATGGGTGCGACAGATGCCAAGAACGAGGTGGAGCGCTATATCGCCTATCCGGGTCAGGCTTTGGCCTACAAAATCGGCCAGCTGACCATCCGGCGACTGCGCACCAATGCCGAAACCGTGCTTGGGCCAAAGTTTGATGTGCGAATTTTTCATGCGCAAGTTTTAGGCTCTGGCGCGCTTCCGATGGCTGTGCTGGAGAACAAGATCAATGGCTGGGTGAAAAAATATTAATGAAGTCTTCGCTGTGGGTTTGTAACCGTGTTATCGGTAGATATTGCAGCACTAAGTGCGTCACGTAACTGGACTTCCAGATATGATTCCAAAAGTTTTTCCATTGCACTCGTGTCTACCGTGCCAACAATAAAAGCTTCATCTGCCTTTTCTAATGCATCGTAATACGGTGTTTTATCTTTGGCAATTTGCTCTGGTATCGTCGTGCGCCCTGGGAACCGGTCACCAAATTTAGCACAGAGCACCAAGTAAGCCACGGCTCTTGATGTGCGGCCGTTGCCGTCACTAAAAGGATGAATCCAGTTTAATCTCCACATGGCGTATGCGCAAAGTTTAATCGGCGCTTCATTCCAGTTATCATTCACCCAATCACATAATTCATCCACTAGGTTTCCTACAAGGTGTGCTGCTGGCGGTGTGTGTTTACTTTTGCCAATCTCAACTGACTTTTGTCTGAAAGCACCTGCTCGGCTATCGAGTCCATTCAAGGCGATTTCATGCAATGCCAAGACACGGCTGGCTCTAAGGCGAAATGGATGACCGTCACGGGCCACTTCGTCAATCATGTCCAGAACCATATCAAATTGCCGCACAGCATTGCTTGCTTCCCGTGCAGCAATTTCATCGGTATCGGTCAGTATCGTTGTGTCTTCAGCTATTGTATGGCGCTGATTATCTGACATGCACTATTATGCTTTGATTTTGCTGGCAGCCTCATCCACCATTTGACGAGTCACACGTTCATTCTCAATATGTGCGTTGCCATAAGCAAAGCTGCGTCGCTGCGCTTCTTTGTCTTCATCGGTCATTGGAGGCGCCTTCCGCACAGCTTCCATAAGTTCTTGTAATGACACAGTCATAGATATATCCTTTCAGAACATGTCGATTTTATGAATTATGCCAGCCAGCTTTGCAACCATTCATTCAATCAGTATTTTTAATTTTGAGACATAAAGCTAAATCTGGTAATGAACTGGATTTGAACATCAATTGATTGAACATAATTTAGCACTTATGACAAACGTGATATAGTGTTATTATAAATCTTGCCTTTGTTTAAGCTGCACCTGAGATCGCATTATACAAAAAAATTAAAATATAACAGGTATTCATGACCCGCGCTAAGGACACACTAACCCCTGAACCGCATCTTAATCGCACCATCACTTGGCAGGATACGTTCTGGGTGGTGAGCGGGGTGCCCGCTCAACTGTTGATCAGCATTGGCGGGTTGGCGGCGGCGGTTGGCACCACATCGTGGGTGCTCTGGATTTTATCGGTCACCATTGGTTTTGTGCAGTGCTTTGCCTACGCAGAAGTCGCCAGCCTGTTTCCCAGCCAATCCGGCGGTGCCTCGGTTTACGGTGCGATTGCCTGGGTGCGCTACAGCAAGTTTCTCGCCCCCATCTCCGTCTGGTGCAACTGGATTGCCTGGTCGCCGGTACTGACGATTGCCACGGGCATTGCCGGTGGCTATATCCTCACCTCTATTTTTCCGGCAACATCGACAGTGATGCGGTGGGAGTTGCTCATTGCCCATCTCGACTGGTTGCAACCGGGGTTGAAGCTGCGCCTGAACGCGGTGTTTTTCATGAGTGCCGCCTTGCTGCTTGTCACCTTTGTCATCCAGCATCGCGGCATTTTACGCGCTGCCAACGCCACGAAGATTCTCAGCATTGCTGCACTCGCCCCGCTACTGATTGTCGGCATTATACCGCTGCTGAACAGCGAAGTGTTGCACGTCAACCTCCATCCTCTGGTGCCGATGGTGCACAACGCCGCTGGCCATCTGGTGCCGGGACTGTGGGACAAAAACGGTTGGACACTGATGGCCGGCGGCATGTTCATCGCTGGCTGGTCCACCTACGGCGCTGAAACCGCTGTCTGTTACACCCGCGAATTTAAGAACCCGAAGTCAGACACCTTCAAGGCGATCTTCTGGAGCGGCGTGCTTTGTCTGGTGATCTACACCATTGTCCCCATCGCCTTTCAGGGGTCGCTTGGGGTTGAGAAACTGCAGGATGCGAGCATCGTCGATGGGTCAGGGGTCGCCAAAGCCATGGCCTCGATGGTGGGTGGCGGCACACTGGTGCTTGCTGTCATTGTCGTGATGCTAACACTTGCGCTGACGCTTAGCGTTATCACGGCCATGGCCGGATCGTCGCGCACCCTCTACCAGGGGTCACTCAACGGCTGGTTTCCGAAATATCTAAGCACAGTCAACGAGCATGGCGCACCAACGCGGGCGATGTGGACAGATTTGTGTTTTAACCTCATCCTGCTTGCCATATCCAACTACGGGTTTGTGCTTTCGGCATCTAACGTTGCATATTTAATGTTCACGTTTCTTAATCTCAACGCAGGTTGGCTGCACCGCATCGATAACCCGGGCATACCGCGCCCGTACCGTGCGCCGACGGTGCTGCTGGCAGCCGGTGCCGTGTGCGGTTTTTTCAATCTGCTGATCACCGGTGCCGGCGCTGATATATATGGGGCAGGCACCTTACGGGCCGGATTGTTGCTGATCTTGCTGGTGTTTCCGATTTTCGCTTGGCGGCATTACGTGGTTGATGGAGGCCGGTTTCCCGACCACATGCTGGAGGATTTGCATTTGAACGGGGTGTTGCCCAAGACCCGTGGCTTTAACGCAGCCTGGGCCGCGTTGATTGGCGGCGGGCTCACCATATGGATTGGTTACAACCTATCGCATTAACGGTGTATTACTGAGGCTGCTTTTTGGCGACCATAGCTTCGCTGGCCTCAATTTTGGCTTCTGTGATTTCTTTCGCAGCACTTTCATGATGACGATTGATGAGCTTGCCTGTGTAGGCGCTGATCTGCACTTCCTCAACACCCGGCTTGTTGGGTTCAGTGATATCGAAGCTGTAAATCATCGTGCCATGCTCTTTTTCGAGCTCGCTTGATTTTACCACGCCGCCTTTTACCAGCGACAAAGCGGTGGAGCGTGCCGTGGCTTCAGATATTTTTGCCATTGGCATCGCGGCGAATGCCGGTGTTGCTGACACGGCCATTGCAAGCAAGGCGATGGTTACTGTTTTCATAATTATTGCCTGATTTTTGAGTAATATATGTGCAACATATAATGCCAGAACAGGTTCCCCCAGTAAACATATAAAAGCACATTTATATGCCCCAACCAAGTGCGCGCAAAAAAGCTGCCCTTCACACCAAAGGGCAGCTTTTTCAACGCGTGAATATAAAATCTAGCGTTTCGAGAACTGGAAGCTGCGGCGGGCACCGGCCTTGCCGTATTTCTTCCGCTCGACCACACGACTGTCGCGGGTGAGAAACCCGGCCGCCTTGATCGGGCTGCGAAGGTCTGGTTCCTGACGGGTGAGTGCGTGGCTGATGCCGTGGCGCACAGCGCCAGCTTGACCAGACAAGCCGCCGCCAGCAACGGTTGCAATCACATCATAAGCACCAACACGGGCGGCCACATCGAATGGCTGGTTGATCACCAGGCGAAGCGTTGGCCGTGCAAAATACTGGGTTTGATCCTTGCCATTGATGGTGATTTTACCAGAACCCGGTTTGACCCAAACCCGCGCCGTCGCATCCTTGCGGCGACCGGTTGCATAGGACCTGCCTTGTTTATCGATGATGGCGACACGCAGAGGTTTAGAGTCGACCGCTGGCGTTGCACCCGCTGTTAGCGACCCTAGATCGGCAAGAGAGTTAATTTCAGACATCAGGCCACCCGTTTGTTTTTGGAGTTCATGGCAGCGACATCGAGTGTCACCGGATTTGTACCAGCATGAGGGTGCTCGGTACCATTGTAGGTTTTAAGCCGCATCATCTGGGCCCGGCCCAACGGGCCACGTGGCACCATGCGCTCAACCGCCTTGATCAGCACGCGCTCCGGAAACCGACCATCCAGAACCTTGTCGGCACGATATTCCTTGATGCCGCCAATATAGCCAGTGTGCTTGTAGTAAAATTTCTGGGTGGACTTGCGACCGGTGAATTTCACTTTGCCGGCGTTGATAACAATCACGTTGTCACCGCAATCAACGTGCGGGGTGAAAATTGGCTTGTGCTTGCCGCGCAACAGGTTTGCAATAATGGAGGCAACTCGCCCGACCACAAGGCCTTCAGCGTCGATCACCAGCCATTTATTATCAACCTCAGCCGGTTTGGCCGAAAACGTCTTCATAAATATGTCCTGCTATTTGTTTATACTTCATCATATATGCACATACGCCAAAAACGTCAACAAAAAGAGGCTAATTTTATTGTGGTATTATATTACCGCATATGGCATGGATGTGCGCAGTCCCTCACGCATGCCCAGCACTGCCGCTGAGGGCTGACACCCGCACACCGATTGAGGCCAGCGCGCTTGGCCACTTTTGCCCCATCGGCACATCATAAAGAAGTTCGGGCCGTGCGTCTGCTGTGAGCCAGCCATTGATGCTGAGTTCGCGGTCCAGCTGACCGGCGCCCCAGCCCGCATAACCAAGGCAGACGAGCGCTTGCTTTGGCCCCTGATGGGTGGCGATGGCCATCAGCAGATCGATGGTTGCACTCAGCACCACGCCGTCACTCACGTGGCGACTGCCCTCCTTGAAATAATCGTCGCTGTGCAGCACAAAGCCGCGTCCCGGCTCCACCGGACCACCGGCATATAGGGGGGTACATCCGGGATGGTCCCGGGCACGGTCATATTCAACTGACCAAGCAAGCCGGCAAAGTTCAGCCCCTGAAACGACCGGTTGAGCACTAGGCCCATCGCCCCAACTTTGGAATGCGAACACAGGTAGATCATGGTGCGGTCGAAGCGCTCATCACCAATGCCCGGCATCGCGAGCAGCAGCTGGCCTTCCAGATAAGGGCCGGCGGCGGTGGCGCCGGTTGCAGTGTCTGATATCATCATTCTGTCTCAAAAAAACAATTTGCGCACAGTGCTTTAAACGCCACGATCATGCAACCCATTGCCCGATCCATCGTTAAACCCTACATATATACTTACCCTTTAACCCTGCAAAAGAAAGAGTTCTTCATGACGATCAAAGTTGGCGATACAATACCCGATGGCACCCTGATGCATATGACCGAATCTGGCCAGGCAACGGCCAGCACAACGGATTTGTTTGCGGGTAAAACCGTGCTGTTGTTTTCTGTGCCTGGTGCCTTCACCCCCACATGCTCGGCAAAACATTTGCCGGGCTTCGTCACCCATGCGGCTGATTTCAAGGCCAAAGGCGTTGACAGCATCATCTGCCTGTCAGTCAACGATGTGTTCGTGATGAACGCTTGGGGCAAGGATCAAGGCGTTGGCGAACGGGTGATTATGGCGGCCGATGGCAACGGCACGTTTTCAAAAGCCCTTGGGCTGGACTTTGATGGCAGTAAATTTGGCATGGGCACGCGCGGCCAACGCTTTAGCCTGATCGCCAAAGATGGCGTTGTCACTCAGCTAAATGTGGAAGCCCCCGGTGAGTTCAAAGTATCCTCTGCCGAACATGCGCTGAGCCAACTTTAAAAATGTTATGTCCCCTCTTCCTGTCGGAAGAGGGGACATGCTCAATACATATGCTGGCCGCCATTAATCGACAGCGTTGAGCCAGTCAAAAATCCGGCCTTCTCGCAGCTCAGGAACACCACGCCGCGCGCAATTTCGGCGGCCTGCCCAAGTCGGCCAACCGGCACCTTGGCAACAATTTTTTCGAGCACCTCTTTGGGCACAGCGGCCACCATATCCGTATCGATATAACCGGGAGC
Organism: Sphingomonadales bacterium; assembly: GCA_025362295.1. GTDB lineage: Bacteria > Pseudomonadota > Alphaproteobacteria > Sphingomonadales > Sphingomonadaceae > JANYGX01. The sequence continues at coordinate 136,310 of JANYGX010000010.1, forward strand.
CAGCGCGTTGACGGTGATGTTAAATTTAGCACCTTCCTGTGCCAGCGCCTTGGTGAAGCCATGAATGCCGGATTTTGCCGCGGCATAGTTCACCTGGCCGTATTGGCCGCCTTGCCCGTTAATGGAGCCGATGTTCACAATGCGGCCAAATCCGCGCTCTTTCATACCCGCAAACACCGCTTTGGCCATATTGAAGCAACCGCCGAGGTTGGTGTCAATCACCTCTTTCCACATCTGGTGGGTCATGCGCAGCAATGTGCCGTCGCGGGTAATGCCCGCATTGTTCACCAGAATATCACACGGCGCATTTTCAGTTTCGATGGTTTTAACGGCAGCCTGACAAGCGTCGTAATCCGCCACATCGAACTTGTAAGCCTTGATGCCGTGGGTCTGAGTGAATTTTGCTGCCGCTTCATCATTGCCGGCATAGCTTGCAACAACGGAAACGCCCTCTGCTTTCAGTGCAAGGCATATGGCCTCGCCAATGCCGCGTGTGCCGCCGGTAACGATTGCTGTGCGTGTCATCGGTGTTCTCCCATGATGATTATAATGTTGACAGCTTAAGGCTTGGCGCAGTGCAGCAACAAGGGCTTATTTCAGCCAGCCTGCCAATTCATTGCCAATCAGGCTGTGCAGCAGGGCTATGCCGGTGGCGCTGGCGTTGAGCGCAGGCACGGCGCTGAAGTGAGTGCCGCCGCTGAGCCGGAACGCATCGCCAAGCTCAACATTGATTTCTTCTAGTGTTTCGAGATTATCCGCTGCAAAGCCTGGTGCCATAATCACCAGACACTTGATGCCCTGTTGTGCAAGCTCGGCTACCTTTACCACACTGTAAGGTTGCAGCCAGGTTTGCGCCCCGAGCCGTGATTGAAAACTGTGTGGCATGTGGTCGGCGGTTTTATTCACATACTCGCGCAGCAACCTGGCGGTTTTGGCACAGTGGCAGTGATAGGGGTCGCCTTTGGTTAGGGTTATTTTCGGCATGCCGTGAAACGACAGCAAAACAGTCTCGGGCTCAAAATCCAGCGTCTGCAAGTGGTTGTTGAGCGACTGTGCCAGCGCCTCGATATACAGCGGATGATCATAATAGGGCGGCAAGGTGCGCACGGCCGGTTGCCAGCGCAATGTTTTCAAATGCGCTGCAAACGCATCGAAACCGGTTGCTGTGGTTGCCGCACAATATTGCGGATAAAGCGGTGCAAGCAAAATCCGGTCACAGCCCTTTGCCCGCAATGCCTCAACCGCACTGGCAATCGATGGTGCACCATAGCGCATGGCGTGGACGATGTTGACCTGCGGGCCAAAGCTCTGTTGCAGCGCCGCTGATTGATCGGCAGTGATCAGCGCCAGCGGCGAGCCATCCCGCGTGCGGTCCCAAATGCTGGCATAGAGGTTGGCGGAACGGCGCGCGCGGGTGGGGGCAATGATCAGCCGCACCAAGGCATTGCGCAGCAGTGCCGGCAATTCAATCACCCGATGGTCCGTGAGAAACTCCGTGAGATAGGCAGCCACCGCTTTCGGTGTTGGTGCTGTTGGCGTGCCAAGGTTGACCAGCAGCACACCAATGTTGCCGATGTTAATGGCCGGGTGGTGATCAGGCAGTGTCGGCATGCTTTAGTGTGTGCCAGCTGTTGCGGCTGGAGTATCTCTGGCATTATCCCCGGCATTATCCCTGGCATCCGGAATGCCTGTCTTGCTGCCGGTCTGCTCGGCCTCGTTACGCTTGTCAGTTTGCAGTTGCTGTTTGGCGCGCAGCATCTGCTCTTCGGACACCAGATGCTGGCCATCGAGCGGCAGCTGGCGCACGCGGACGCCAGTCACATTAAAAATGGCGTTAACTATGGCCGGTGCGAGCGGTGGCACGGCGACTTCACCAATGCCGCCAAGGGCGTTTCCGGAGCGGATGATCTCTACACTGATCTCTGGTGTTTCCGCAAGTGTTACCAGTGAATAGCCATCGAAATTGCTTTGCTCGGTAACACCGCGCGCAAAGCCGATCTGGCCGTGACGTGCTGCCGAAAGGGCAAAAATAATGCCGCCCTCCATTTGGCCAACCACTGTGTCCGGGTGGATGACATCGCCGCAATCGACAACACAGACAACGCGCTTCACCGAAAGGTCACCGCTGTCAGAGACTGTCACATCCGCCACCTGGGCGACAATTGAGCCAAAGCTTTCGTGCAGCGCATAGCCGCGCCCACGACCCGCTGCCAGTGGCCCGGCTGTAGCGGCAGCGGTTTGCAAAACCTTGGCATGGCGCGGTGATTTTGTTAGGTGTGCCAGTCGAAATTGCAGCGGATCCTGCTTGGCAGCATGCGCCAGTTCGTCAACAAACCCTTCGACAAAAAACGCGTTCTGGCTGTGCCCGACCGAGCGCCAGAAGCCAACCGGTATAGCCATTTTATCCATCACATGGGCAACCCGCGTTGCCCCAAAATCATAGGGCATTTTTGTCAAGCCCTGCACGCTGCCTTCGTCCGGTTCATGACTGGCAATGGCGGGCAGATTGCGGTCGAGAAAACTGCCGGAGGTGGACTGGCTAGCAGCGCGCACGTCAAAAGCGCTGACCTTGCCAGCTTTATCGACAACACCAGAAAGTTTTGCCAGTGCCATCGGGCGGAAGCGCCCAGCGCGCATGTCTTCTTCCCGGCTCCAGATGAGTTGTACGGGTCGCTTCATGTGGCGGGCAATTAGGGCAGCCTCGATACACACATCGGATTCAGCCTTGCGGCCAAAGCCGCCGCCGACAAGTGTTGGGTATACCCTGATCTTGTCCTGCGCCATGTCAAGCGCCTTGGCCACACCCATAGCAACCAGTGTGATCGACTGGGTGGGCGCCCATATATCCATGGTGCCATCAGTGTTGACGCGCGCTGTGGCCGTCATTGGTTCAAGGCAGGCATGGGCAAGGTAGGGCACCTCGTAGTTGGCAGACACCAGTGTGCCTTCGCCTTTCAAGGCTGTGTCCACATCGCCGGCTGTTTCATAGACATGCGGCTTGCCGTCCTTGAGGGCGGATTTAAGCCGGCCATGCACCCAGTCCGTAGAAATCTGGTCCGCTTTGCGGTGGTCAAACTCGATTTTCAAAGGGTCAAGCACTGTGCGCGCGGCCCAGTAGCGTTTGCCGACCACAGCCAGCCAGTTCGGCCCCTCCACCACATCCAGCACATCGGTATTGGCCCCAATGGCCTGCTTGTCATATGCGACGATTTTACCACCACCAATCGGCCCGTGGCGAATGGCGGCATACACCATATCTGGCAGCCTCACATCGGCACCGTAAATCGCTGTGCCATCGACTTTAGACGGGATATCAAGCCGTGGCACGCTGTTACCAACAATATTGAATGTATCGCGGCTTTTGAGTACTGGTTCGGATGGTGCGTCTTCAGCAGCGGCTTTGGGGGCCAGATCTGCATAACGCAAGCTCTTGCCAGCGTGATGCACCATGCCACCAAAAGCTTCGGTCTGTTGCCAGTCAATACCCCATTGCCGCGCTGCAGCCTTGCGCAGCATATCACGCGCACTGGCCCCGGCCAGCCGGAGCGTATCATGATAACTCCTGACCGACGTGCTGCCACCGGTCACGTGCATGGCATAGCGGCCAATCAATTGCCGAAGCCCCCATGTGGCGACCCCTTGCATCGCTTTCGGCATCGGCGCCACGGCATCTTCGGTCATATTGTAATTGGCATAAAGCGGGTGCAAAGGGGCAGGCTCCACCGACACACTTTCCCACGCCACCCTAAGCTCATCCGCCACTATCATTGGCAGCGATGTGTAAACGCCCTGGCCCATTTCGGCTTGCGGCACAATGACAACTACGCGGCCATCCGTGCCAATTTTCAGCCAACCATTGACGATGGCCTCGTCTTTCGCAGCAGAGAGGTTAAGTTTGGGATGGCGTGGCCACACCACATAGCCAATCAGCAGACCAACGGCGGCCCCAGTGCCAATGAGAAATTTGCGCCGGTTGGCTTTGGGCATCGCGGGCATGATGGCGCGGGTGGCTGTTGGCGTATCTAGAGCCATGGGATAATCCTGTACAGTTCAAGCAAAGCCATGGATGGGTTGGCTGAAAACCTTATGCACCAGCGGCTCGAAACTGTCGAGAGATGGCACGGGATACGCTGGATCAAAGGCTGGCATGTCCCACCGGTCAACGAGCTTTACCGCCAGATCATGCCAGCTCTCGGTTTTGAAGTTTTCACGCAGGTTGGTGGGTTTGCCCATATACCCGTAATAATACTGACCCTGAAACGCCTGATGATGATAGACCGCATGATAGGCATCTGGTGACACATAGGGTTTTAGAATTTCGGCCGCTATCGCACCATGATTGGGAATGGATACGGCTTTGCCCATGTCGTGGCACAGCGCTATCAGCACCTCTTCGTCAGCTGCATGGTCAGCTTGAGCGAGCGAAGCGGCCATCAGCACGTGGGTGAGTTGGCTGGCGGCAAAACCGACCTGAATATTGCCAAGCTTGGCCAGCATGTCCATGACCAGACTTGGGGCTTTGGTTTGCTGGTGCTTGGCATGCTCGGCCCCGATGTGCATCCAGTCAGCCTCTGTACCCTGATCCATTCGCGTGAACATGGTCGGTGTTCTCCCTTTCAGATAATCGCTGTGTGGCTTTGGGCATAGCTCTTGCGCAAACTCACTTTGTCAATCTTGCCTGACCCAAGCCGAGGCAGCGATTGCTCCGTTAACCATATATGGGCCGGGACCTTGAACTTGGCAATCTTGCCAGCCGCAAAGGCCATCAGGTCTCCGACTTCGAGCACTTCCCCCGCTTTTGGATAGACCACGGCACTGACGATTTCGCCAAGCCGCTCATCCGCCAGACCAAAAACGCACACCTCGCTAACAGCCGGATGACAATAAAGTGCGGCCTCAACCTCCACACACGAAATGTTTTCACCACCTCTGATGATCAGGTCTTTTTTGCGATCAACTATAAACATGTATTCGTCCGCATCGAGATAGGCGAGGTCACCGGTTTTGAACCAGCCATCGGTTGTAAAGGCGGCGGCTGTCGCTTCCGGGTTGTTCCAGTAGCCGCGCACCAGGGCGGCTGAATACATCCACACTTCACCGACCTCGCCAGGTTGTGCCTCACGCTCATTGTCAAGCATAATCCGCACGGCCATCAAGGGCTTGATGCGTCTGCCCGTGGAGCTTGGCTTGGCAAGATACCCCGGTCCCCGGTTGATAATGGCAAGCGCGTTGGTTTCTGTGAGGCCGTAACCAATCGCTGGTTGCTTGTCCTGAAAGCTTTCCCGCAAGCGCCGCACATGATCGGCCGGACGCGGGGCACCGCCAGCGCCGATATCCCGCAGCGACGACAAATCGTAACGATCGCGGTCAGGGTGCTGCAACAGTTCAAGACTCATGGTCGGCACGCCAATAAAATAGGTGATGCGCTCTTTTTCGATCAGCTTCAGCGCCTCGGTTGCATCCCACCGGTGCATGAACACCAGTGCGCGGCCAATGGCAATCGAGGGTAGAAAAACCGCGTGACTGCCGGTGATATGAAACAGCGGCACGGCCAGCAAAACCGAGTGACGATCTTCAGGCGACGCTCCCAGTTTTTCTTCAACGGCAGCATGAGCAAAGCCAAGCATCAGCAGACCCAAAACACCATGAACAGCACCACGATGCGTGGCAACAGCGCCTTTGGGATTGCCGGTCGAGCCGGATGTGTAAAATATTGTCGCATCATCATCAGGGTGTAAGGGCGGCATATAGTCTGGCGTGTCTGGCGCTGTTATCAGCACATCCTGCATCAGCACCCAGCCTGGAGGTTCGGCGACGGCACGCGCCGTGCGTACTACGGCGATCGGCACGTGGCTGTCAGCACAACGCATGGCACGCTCTTCGTCGGCAATGATGAGCCGCGCACCGCTGTGGGCGACCGCATAGGCAATTTCATCCGCCGTCCACCACGCGTTGAGTGGCACGGCCACAGCGCCAATGATCCCAAGCCCCATGAAGGCCAGCACCCATTCCGGATAGTTGCGCATGGCGATCACCACCCGGTCGCCCTTGGCTATGCCAAAGCGGCTTTGCAGCGCCGCCCCCCAGCGGTAGGCCGCCGTGCGGGTTTCAGCCAGGCTCATCCGTTCATCGTTGTAAATCAAAAATGGCTTGTCGGGGTTTAGCAATGCCGTATCGTAATACTCCCTGAGGGTTTGCGGCGTGTTGACTAGCACTGCTTGCCGGTGCCCACGCACATCCATGGCTTCAACCTTGAACATGCCGTCTGCGGCCATGGCCGCCAGTGTGTCATCAAGCATTTGATCGCGGTGCTGAAATGTCGCTAACATCAACCTCTCCCAAATATTGCAACCTTTATGTTGGCGACTATGATGCAAAATGCCATACACGGCAATCGAATAGAAAGATTTTTGCCCATGTTTCATCATCTCCTGGCACGACCATTGGTTATCAAAGCCAATACCCCGGCCGTGTTGTTTGCCTTCGGCCCGCTGGTCATTCGCTGGTACGCGCTGGCATACATGGCGGGTATCATCGGTGGCATCCTTTATCTGGGGCGGTTGATCCGCGCGCCAGCCGCCCCCATGGCCCAGCGGCATGTGGACGATCTGGTGCTGTGGCTAACCGGTGGGATTATTCTGGGTGGCCGCATTGGCCATATCCTGTTCTACGGGCTGCACCCGGGCAGCGCGTATCTTGAACACCCGCTCGCCATGCTGGAAATCTGGAAGGGCGGCATGTCCTATCACGGCGGCATGATCGGGGTTACGCTGGCGTTGCTGGCTTTTTCCAGACGCCATGGCCTCGAATTTCTGCGTGTGCATGATTATGTGGCGGTGGTCTCGCCCATCGGCCTATTTTTCGGGCGGCTGGCAAATTTTTTCAATGGTGAATTGTGGGGGGCGAAAACAACTGCAGCGTGGGGGGTGGTCTTTCAGGGCGTCGATGCCATCGACACCCCGCGCCACCCGAGCCAGCTCTATGAGGCAGGGCTTGAGGGGCTGGTGCTGTTCGCTGTGCTGAACTGGCTGTTCTGGAAAACCGAGGCCCGACGCTGGCCAGGGTTTTTCTGCGGCCTGTTTTTGCTGCTCTACGGCATATTTCGCTTTAGCATTGAATTCATCCGCGAAGCAGACGCTGATCTGGTCGGCAAAACCGGCCTGCTGCACACGGGCCAGTGGCTGTGCATCCCGATGATCCTGGGTGGATTATATCTGACTGCGACGGCCAAAAGCCGCGCCAGGGTGTGAGTCTGCAAAACGAAATTGTACTGTGGATCACAGCACACGGGCCAATGCCACTTGCCGAGTATATGGCTCGGTGCAACCAACACTATTATGCAACGCAAAACCCCTTTGGCATAGATGGCGACTTCATCACAGCGCCAGATATATCACAATGCTTTAGTGAATTGGTCGGCCTGTGGTGTGCTGACCTTTGGCTGCGTGCTGGTGCACCACAGTCGTTTCAGCTCATCGAACTCGGGCCAGGGCGGGGGACACTGATGGCTGACGCGCTACGGGCCACCAAAATGATGTCGGGATTTCACGATGCGGTACAGGTTCATATGGTTGAGACGAGTCTTAAGCTTCGGGACGCACAGGCAGCGGCTGTACCGCAAGCGCACTGGCACAATGCGATCGATGCTGTGCCGGATGGATTGCCCTCTATCATCATCGCCAACGAGTTTTTCGATGCACTGCCAATCGAGCAGAACGTGATCACCGAGGCTGGCTGGATGCAGAGGGCTGTGGGCCTAGAAGACGAAAAACTCACCTTAACCCTCTCCCCATGCGGGAAAGGGATGTCATGCCCTTCGCGTTACAGTGAGCGGGAAACATATGAATCGTCCCCGATCAGCCAAAGCATTGCAGCGTCGATCGCCTCCCGCCTTGCCAGCAATGGCGGCGCGTGCCTTGTCATCGATTATGGCTATGCTGAGTTAGCCGTTGGCGACACTTTGCAAGCGGTTTCTCGTCACGCCTATGCCGATATTCTTGCAGAACCCGGCACGGTTGATTTGACCGCTCATGTGGATTTCTCAGCGCTGTTTGCCGGTAGTCCCCTCACCCGCTACGGCCCAGCCACGCAGGGCAGTTTCCTGCGCCGCCTTGGCATCGATGCGCGCACAGCCGCACTCTGCCGCGCCAACCCCGACAAGGCCGAAACCCTGATGGCGGCAACAGCACGATTGACCAATCCTGACCAGATGGGGCAGATGTTCAAAGTTATGGCTGTCGTGTCGCACGACTGGCCACAGCCTGGCGGATTTGGAAAGACGGATTATGAATGAAATTACATTGCGCGCGCCACGCCTTGACGAGGCTGCCGCCCTGGCGACTTTTGGCCGTGATATTTTTGTCGAGACCTTCAACCATCTTTACAAACCAGAGGATTTGGCTGTGTTTCTTGCTGAAACATACACGACAGATATTTTAGCCAAGTATATTGCGGATCCGACAATCGCAATCCGGATTGCCGAGGTGGCTGGCACGTGGGCAGGTTATGTTCGTATCAGCTCAAATACCACCATGCCATTTGCCGTTGAAGGTCGCAAAACCGCTGAAGTGAAACAGCTGTATGTTTTTAAAGCCTGGCATGGCAAAGATGTTGCTGAACACTTAATGGCATGGACCATGGCCGAACTTAAGGCACAAGGCCATCAGGATGTGTTGCTCAGTGTGTTTTCGGAAAACCCAAGGGCGCAAAAATTTTACCAGCGTCATGGTTTTGCAAAAATCGCTGATTATTTTTTCATGGTGGGCCAACAAAAAGACCTCGAATTTGTTTTTAGGGCCAACCTTGTCCCATGATTACTTGTCCTATGATTACCAGCCTCACATCGGGAACACTGGCGGGTATGCCGCATGGCTTCCTCGGACGCACCGGGGGTGTTTCCGGTGGGCTGTACGCAAGTCTGAATGTTGGGCTTGGGTCCAACGATATAGCGGACCATGTGCAAAACAATCGCGCACGTGTGGTTGACGCCGTGCTGCCGGAGGCGGCGCTGGTGACAGTGCACCAGATTCACTCTGCAACCTGTGTGGTGGTCGATCAGCCCTGGTCCAATGATGCCAGACCACAGGCTGATGCGATGGTGACCAACAAACCCGGCCTGTTGCTCGGCATTCTGACAGCCGACTGCGCACCAGTGCTGCTGGCCGACAAGAGTGCAGGCGTGATTGGCGCTGCCCATGCCGGCTGGCAGGGCGCACTTGGCGGCGTGATCGAGGCAACGGTTGCGGCCATGGTCGGGCTTGGCGCTGTGCGAGAACATATTTATGCAGCGGTCGGACCGTGCATTGCACGGCGGTCCTACGAGGTCGATGGTGGATTTTATGCAAAATTTGTTGCCGCCTCAGACAATCATGACCTCTTTTTCAGTGCTGGACACCAAGTTGGCCGGTTCCAGTTTGATCTGGAGGCTTTTGTGCTGGGCCAGCTGGCAACCGCAGGCATCACCCGCGCGGAAGCGCTGGGCGAAGATACCTACAGCCAGCCAACGCGCTATTTCTCCTACCGCCGCACCACCCACGCCAGTGAACCGGATTATGGACGGCAGATCAGTGTGATCGGATTAAACGGGTAAAAATTGACAATGTGCACGCCTTACTCCATGTAAGGAGTAGGAGAATGCCGTGCCAACAGCCACCATGACATCCAAAGGTCAATTTACCATGCCTGCTGAAGTCAGGGCAAGGTTGCAACTTATGCCAGGCAGTAAAATTGATATTGTAGAGAATGCTGCCGGTGAAACAGTGATAAGACCCAAAAAAACTAATATGGACCGGCTCTATGCCATTGTTAGAAAACCGGCATCTCCGATATCCATTACGGATATGGATGACGCTATTGGTGACGCCATTGCTGAGGATTATATGCGCTCTGTATCATGATCGCTTTGGATACAAATATTCTTGTGCGCTATTTTGCCGGTGATGATGAAACACAATCCCCAATAGCCAGACAGTATATAAATCATGGTCTCAGCGCTGCAATACCAGGCTTCGTTTCTCTCATCGTCATCGTTGAGCTTATTTGGGTTTTGCAGCGCGTTTACAAGGAAACCGATAGCATAATAGGGCAAATTCTTGCTGGCATGCTCGAAAATCCTGCGTTGATTGTCGAACGAGCCGATTTACTTGCGCTGGCGCTAGAAACAGACAAAGCTAATATTGCAGATATAATCTTGCATCGGCTAGGCAAGCTCCATGGCTGCTCAAAAACCGTCACCTTCGATACCCGTTTTGCCCAACTAGCCGGTGTTGAGTTGCTCAAAGGTTGACTCCCGTGCGCACCGCCGCCAAACGGTGCACATATTTTCAATCACAGGGCCTCACATGAAACTCGTCACCGGCAACAGCAACCCGCCCCTTGCCGAGGCAATTGCCGCTTACCTCAACATTCCGCTCACCAAAGCCAGCGTGAGGCGCTTTTCCGACGATGAAGTGTTTGTCGAGATTCATGAAAATGTACGCGGTGAGGATGTGTTTGTCATCCAGTCTACCTCCAAGCCGTGCAACGATAACCTGATGGAGCTCTTGATCTGCATGGATGCGCTGAGGCGCGCTTCAGCCAAACGCATCACGGCCGTTATTCCCTATTACGGTTATGCGCGGCAGGACCGCAAACCGGGCCCGCGCACGCCAATCTCGGCCAAGCTGGTCGCCAACCTCATCACCACGTCGGGTGCTGACCGGGTGCTAACGATGGATTTGCACGCTGGGCAAATTCAGGGCTTTTTCGATATCCCGACCGATAACCTATATGCCGCCCCGGTGATGAGCGCGGATATCACCGAGCGCCACAGTGGCAAACCGATCACCGTGGTCTCGCCAGATGTCGGTGGTGTGGTGCGGGCGCGGTCACTGGCCAAGCGGCTGTCCAACGCGCCGCTTGCCATCATCGACAAACGCCGCGAGAAGCCAGGTGAATCGGAAGTGATGAACATCATCGGCGATGTGAAGGGCCGCACCTGTATCCTCTGCGATGATATCGTCGATTCAGCAGGCACCTTGTGCAATGCTGCGGATGCCCTGATGGCCGCTGGTGCGCTGTCAGTCTCCGCTTACGTGAGCCACGCAGTGCTCTCGGGCGGCGCTGTTGCGCGGGTGGGGGCCTCAGGCCTGGAGGAGCTGGTGATCACCGACTCCATCCAGGCAACAGAAGCCGTGCGGGTATCGAAAAAAATCCGCCGCCTGACCATCGCCCCGCTGATCGCCGAGGCCATGCACAGGATCACCCAGGAAAGCTCGGTATCAAGTTTGTTTGATTGAGTAATTCTAAATTTCTCACCCGCCCAGCAGCCGCTTCGCTGTCAGCTGATCGAACTTGTACCTGAGTGAAATAAAAGGCCCCTGCTGGCTGTGGTGTGCAGCGGAAAAATCCCGATCACTATAACCTTTGACATTATAGCCGAGGCTGAACCAGGCGTTGGTGAAGGGTGATACGCCAAGCGTTGGCCCGTAGGCATAGCTGATATCGTGTGCACTCCAGGCATGGCGCACATCTGCATGAAAGCCAACATCAAGCTGGTGACCGATATCGCGCCGCACCTCGACACCAAGCACATCGGTATAGCCTTTATAATCGATATGATCGAACTGGGTGAATACATATTTGGCCCCATAAAATACCGACCACTCGGTGCGGCCCTGTTGTTCCGAAGACGACACATGGTTGACCACCAGATTGTTGACCAGTCTTTGCGACGCGGCGTCGCCAAAGATATTAAGCGTGGTGCTGCCCAAAGGTGTCGCCAGCGAAGTGCCAAGCCCGCCCTTGACTGCATCGACATGCAACTCCAGTTTATCGAGCAACGACCAGCCGCTGCCGGATGGCCGGATGGCAATGCCGGCGGCCACTGTTGCAACAGTGGTTTTCGTACCGATTTTCTGATCAGCCCGCTGAACGTTTGCTGACAAGGAAACAGCTGTGCCGTTGCTGATCTGGCGCAGCAACGCTGTCACCACACCGTAGCGATTGTCACTGCCACCCTGGCGCACTTCGAGCTTGCCATTCCACGACCATAACGGCGCGCGATATGTAGCGCCTGTGCTGAGCGCCCAGAAGTTATCCGTGAGTGTGCCGATAGCCAGCTGGCCGCCAGAGGCAATCGGCTGCAACGGGTTGATCGCGGCGATTGTACCGACCCGCTGGTGCAGGGTTTTATTGCTGTCAAACGCGACATCGACACCCCAGTGCGCATCCAACACGAACGATTGCATCAGGCCAAATTGCGCAAACGTACGCGGGCCGGACTCCTGAATGGCATTTTGGTTGAGGGTGCTGGTGAGATGGCCACCGCGCCATGGGTCCACCTCTATACCAAATTGCGTTGTTCGGCTGTCGTATTGCTGACCGTGCGACAGTTCCTCATTGGCAATCAGCCGCACGCCATCGCGCACAGCATAAGCAGCTCCTACCCGGTAGCGCGATGGATAGTTGATGGCACTGGTGTGATTGTTGTCCAAACCAAAATCGCTTTCGGCACTGAGTTCCAGTTTGTGGTGCAGCAGGAATTGACTGCCTGCCACAACAAATTGTTGCGATGAACGCGTAACACCATCAACCTGCTCATCATTGGCCACCTGCATGCCAGCGCGCAAGCTTGTGTTGTTTGTGTGATACTCCAGCTGTGTGGAGCCAGCGATTTCCGTAAGGCCCGTTTGCAATAAATGCTGGTGTGAAAAACTCGCAAGGCCGCGCATGGTCTGATTGAAATCATAGCGCGCATCAAAGCCAAATTTACGAGTGCCGGACTCACTGCCATTCTGCTGGCTGATGCCGAAGTTGCTGCCCTGATAGCGTAGGTACGCCAAAGCATCGAAGTGGCCGGACTGCTGTTCGATCTCGGCAATATAGGCCGTGTCGCTCCCCGTGGTTTTGGTTATGCCCCCGGCCTGCGGGATCACGCTTGCGCTCACGGTGCCGGATTTCACACTGTGCGCAGCCTCCAGCCTTATTTCGGTCTGGGGTGTCAGTTTGAGTCTGGCATCAAAGCCACCAAGATTGGTTTGCGTTGCACCGTTGTCATCGTGAATAAACGTTGCACCAGCGATGATCCGTCCGCCGTGCAATTCAACCCCAGTGCGGCCGCCATAGTTCAGCTGCTTCGATGCCGCGTTTGCCGTTTCATAATCGGCGACTATGAAGTTTGGGTTGAAATTAATGTCGTGGCTGAGCAGCGGTTGACGAAAGGTGATGGTGCCCGCATTGGCATCGAGTGTATAATCCACGTAGCGCTGCAAAACCTGTGTGCTGACGATCCGCTCGCTGCGCAACCGGTCGCGCGTTTCCACCATCACGCGCTCGGAATTCAGAATGATATCGCTGCGTGACAAACGGTATGGCCCGGACAACCCGTTCGCCTGGATTTCATCGCGCTGGTGATTCAAGTTTGTCTCAGCCGCAAACCAGTTCGCATGCATTGCCTTGCCATGATACTCACCCTTAAGGCCTGAGAGGCTGCGATTGTAGCGCATCAGCTGGCTCTGGTTCAGCGCTGTTTCATAATCGCCAAACAAGCCGTAATATTGCTGCCGTTCAAGCTTGAGATACAGCTTGTACTGGCTGGCAGCATCGGATCGCTGTTCGGCGCGGTCACCATAAAGTGTGTAGAGCCGGTTTGGATCAATCACCCCGCCAAGTGAGCGGTCGCGATTGGGGTTTTTCTGCTTATCGCTGTCATAGGCGAGGGTCAGCAGCCATTTGCCCAGCACCTTGCCTTTTGCATAGAGGCTAATGCTGCCATCCGTATAAGTGCTGGTATCGCGACCAACTGGCAGAGCTTTCGAGCGCAAGGTCTCAAAACCCAGCGTGCCGCTGGCAAAGCCCACCACCACCCAGTCACGCGGGGCTGCTTGCAACCAGGTTCTGATTGTCTGATGGCGTTTGGAGAGGTCGCCATTAAAATCGAAATCTATGGCCACCTGACCGGCCGTTGTGGTCGGGGCCAGCTCGATATAGGCCGTGCCGTTATCATCACTGACCCGGTAGGTCGGCTCTAGCCGGTCCAGCCCGGCGAGCTGACGGCTTTGTTCAAGATCAATCCGCGATGCGGGCACATAGGGCGCTGACACATGAAAACTGCCACTGACACCAGTCCGCACCGGATGCCCGTCGCGGTCGGTGAACCGCACAGCAAGGGTCGGCTTGTGTAAGCCGTCTGCCAGCACCTGCGAGCGCGCCTGTATCAACTCGGCATGGGCTGGTGTGTTGGTGTAAAAGATTGTGCGCCTGTAATGCTCATTAGTTTGTGTTGTGTCGTTGCGCAGTTCGGCATCAATCAGATTGGCACCATCAACCAGTGGCACGCCGCGCCAGACGCTGACCGCTATGCTGCTATCGGCATTAGTCTGCGTACCATCAAAGGCCAGCGCATCCAGTGTTTTGCCATTGACAGACAGCGTAATATGTTGGCCCGCGGCATACCGCACAACCACACGGCTCACCGGTGCGCGCGGGTTATGGCTAGCGGCCGGAAACACAATACCGTTGCCGGCTGGCGCTTGCGCGAACCAGTCCACCTTGCCGCCACCACCGGCGGTGACGTCATCCACAGCTTCGGGCACTTCCAGCGATGGGATGGCAGGCCCAGCAGCACTGTCGCGCGGCTTTAAATAAAAGTCTGCGCGCCAGGCACTGCCGCCGTTACCTTCAACAAACTGTGAAAACCCGCGACCTGCCGAGCGACTGGTGCTGTGACACTGGGCGACGTCCAAACTGGCTGGTAAACTGACGTCATCGAGCTGCACCACATGCGTGCCGGGCCGGATGTTTTCAAAGTGAAATTGCCCATTGACGTCCGTGACCACATAGGTGCCGTCATCCAGCAGCATCCGGATATTGGCAATACCCTTCATGCGTCTGGTCGGTGCATCGCACGGCCCTAGCATCACACGACCAAGAATGGACATCTGGTCATTAAAAAAAGCGGCGACTATGCGTGTGGCAACCTTCGATGCATTCGATTGCAACCCGCCTTTTGAAAAAACCGTCGCTGTGTTGATAGCATCACCTATCGGCGCGTTGCTGCCCACCTGCGCCACATAGGTGACATCAAGCGTGCTGTTTGCAGCAATACTGCCAAGCGGAATACTGAGTCTCGCGCCGTCGCCACTGATTGCCGGATCGATGGTTTTGAGATTATTGATGCGGAGCGATCCAGGCGTGTAGTGCAACCCGCTTGGCAGCACATCGCTTATAACAGCGTGCTGCGCGACAGCCCCCGGATTGCGGTTCTGCAATTTCAGGTGATACTGCAAATAATCACCGGCTGAGGCTGTTGGAGTCGAGACCTGTTTATCCAGCACAAGGGAGCTGGGAATCGGATCGACTGGCACGTCAATTTTTACGATCTCTGTGCCATCAACATTGAAAAGGTCACCCAGCGAACCTGGCTTCACCAGATACAGTTCGCCTGTCGGGGATTGAACGGACTTGAGCACGGTCACAGGCACGATCGACGGCGCGGTAAACCCCCCAGGCGGTGTAATGACGAAATGATAGTTGGCTGGCGCAACTAGCGGAAAGCGAAAGCCGCCTGCCGGAAACTGATAGAGTGTGCCACTGGCATCAGTGGCTGACCCGCCACTGGTAACCGTTGCCGGATAGGCGCTGGCGGCATCGTCGCCGAGAACGGTCGCCTGTGCGCCTGTGGCATCGTTGATCAGGGTGATTGTCGCCCCATTGACCGGATCGCCTGTGGCCGAATTGAAAACGCGGCCCAGCGGATCAACCAGTATGTCCGCATGCGCCTGATCGGACGGCGCACTGGTGTTTTGATAATCCGCCTGCAGCATTGTGCCGTCGGATACTGACAATATGCAGTTGTTTGGTACAATGGCCGTGGCTGTCGACTGTGTGGCCACCGCGCCTGCAAATATACCGGTGTCTGGTCCGGTTTCAACCAAACGCAGTGTTTCTTCATCGCCAACCGATGTGCGAACAATCATGTCAACCGTTTCGCGCTGGGTTGCATTGAGGTTGCGCGATGGATCGCTGAGGCTCAAAAAAACCACGTCGCCTGCATGATAGGCTCTGGCCGGAAACAGCGGTATGGCGGTCAAGTCCTGATCGGCTGATGCGGATGTGCCGATTTTCGGCAAGCTTGTCGCAACAAACGCGCCACTGGCGGTTTTACACTGAGTGCCGGCCACCGGCATTGTTTGTGTCGCGTTGCTGCCCGAGGCGTAGTGCAAGAATTGCACGTGCGCGGCAAATTGCGCTGGCTGGATATCGAAGCTGACGCTGTTCGAGGTTATGCTCTGGTCGCTGCCGGCAAGTTGATAGTGGAGACTGGCGGTGTTGCTGACTGTGCCAAGGTTTTCAGCACGGGCTGGTGCGTTACACCCGATAGATATGGCAACCAGCACCGCCATAAGGTTTGGAATGTGGTGTGAACGATTTAACATGATACAGATTGAACACCACTTTTATACATCCGCCGGTCTGGGTTCGAAGCTATGCCCCGAACCCGATATGCCGGTTTAGTTGACAGTGACCCTGAACACGGTGGTGGTGGTGACGCCTGCAGCAACGCTTGCAATCGTGGTTGTCACTTTGCCGGACACCAGGCCGACAGCATCGGTAACCGCTGTACCATCGGTGTTACACACGCCCGCAGTTACCGTGCCACCAGCTTTGATGGAGCTTGCAACAAACGTTGTGTTGGTCGGGACCGGATCGGTCACCACAACACTGGTGGCTGTGGCCCCGGCGGCTGCATTGGTCACCTGGATGCAATATTCGACAATGGCACCGGGTATGGCTTTTGGATTGCTGGCGCTAAAACCATCGCTGATAACTTTTGAAGTTTTGGTGACAGTGATGGCGGCCGATGACACATCAAATTCGCCGCCAGCCCCAAATTTACCGTCTTTGGCAGCATCGCCGCGCCCGGCACCATCAGCAAACACCGTATCAACAGCAGCCTGATTATCGGCCCCTGCGGTTTGTGCCACATTGGTGCCAGCTGTGCCGAACCCGCCTACAGTGGGTTCGACAGCTGTTGCTGTGAGCGTGGTACCAGCGACCTGACCGTTGGTGGCGGCTGCAGGCACATCAGCCTCGACCCAGACTGTAACCGTCGCCCCAGCAGCAACCGCGCTGATGGACGTGATGACGGCTCCTGGTGCACCCGAGACATCAGAGAACACCTTGTAGTTGGTGAGCTGGGTGGTGATGGTTTTGGATGATGGCGCTGGTGTTGTGCCACCATTGGCGTCTGATGTTGCCACCAGGCCAAAATCAAGCGGCGCATTCGAATTGTTTGTGACTGTGAACGAAACTGCCGAGCCGCCAGTGCCAAGCTGGCCAGGCGTTACAGATTTGACGGCACCTTGCGCAACAACCACATCGATTTTACGGTCAACGAGAAAGGTTGAGGTGTTGCTGCTAAGCTGGGTTTGAGCCAGACCGCCAACCTTGTAGTCAACCGTGGCTGTATTAGAAATGGTAACGTTTGCTGCTGTGCTGGCGGCCTCAGCCGGATTAACCAAGGCCATGGCGGCCGTTGCAACGATTGCGGCGCTCAAAAACTGTTTGATAATATTCATGGCCTGTACTCACATTTGATTAGATATTAAATGTGATAGCGCATAAAACTTATTAAACCGTTACTTGACTCGGGCAGAGTATGAAATCTGTGCTTCACTCGCGGCTTTGAGCGGTGCAGGCAGAGTCCAGCGCATGTGTGTCACGTCCGCTGCCCGGGCTGGCCGTGTGCCGCCAGTGTCCTGCTTTACTGTCAGATTTTGCAACACCCCAAAGCTGTGACCGGCATCCACAGATACCTGCGGTACCGGCGATGTTGGGCTGGTGGCAATATACTCAAGCTGCGGGGGCACAGCTGCACTGATCGTTGGCGACTCGATCGCCTGCGCTGTCTGGTTGCGCAAGGTAAGCCGGTAAATCACCGATTCGCCCGGCGCAAACCGTTTGGCCGGCACGATGTGGTGCTCGGTCTTGCCATCGACCGTTTTGACAATCTCGTCCTTGAACACCGCATTGATCAGCTGCACACCGCCGGCTGCAAAAACCGGTCCAATGGCAAGACAGGTAACCAGGGCCGGAACAAACAGCTGCGAGCCTAGCATGGAGCCAAATATATTGCGTGTACGTGTTTTGGTGCGTGTCATGGGAGTTTTCCTCTTGTGAGACTTAATTAATTTTGACTTTAAAGCTGGCCGTGTGGGTCGCCGGGGCTGTGACATCCCCCAGCGCAAATTTAACTATGGTACCATCGCACATGCCGGCGTCGGAATCCACGACATCTGTTAACACTTTGCCATCAAGCACGAGACTGCCGACAACATATGTGGTGTGTGCAGGCACCATATCCCGGATATCGGCAGCTGCAAGCGTGCCCGAGCCGTGCACATGGGCGATCAGGGTATAGGTGACAATGGCCCCTGAAACCGGACGATTGCTGCCTGCAGGATCAAGAATGGTTTGAGTTTTTTGCAAATCAGATTGCACGAGCGAGGCGACATAAGCCCCTTTGGCCGATACCGAGCCCGTCGAGAGACCGATCACGGCATTGCCGCTCCCGGGCCCCTGACCCGGTAAAATTGTCCCCGCTGGACCGGTACCTTTTTTGATAATGGCCTCAAGCGTTGCAATACCGCGATCCTTGTCCTTAAGGCCTGCCGGAATATCGGACAGCAGAAACACAGTCACCGACTGGTCTGGCACCAGCACCGGATTGTTTGTGCCCTCGACATAGCGCTGATCAACGCCGGGATCGTAAATCCCGTTGCCATTGCTGTCGATGACCAGCTGGTTATAAATAGGATCGAATTGATCGCCGCTGACCGCCGCATGGGCCTTTAAGATCACGGGTTCTGCACCGTTGCCGGCATTCAACACTGAAAATGTGAGTGGTTTTAGCATGTCACCAGGGCTGACCGGCATGTCTCCGGCATCGCGGCTTGAGATGGCGAGATCAAGAACCTCATCAACCAGAAAGGCGGCCGGGTTGGACTGAAGCGTTGTCACACTGCCTTTGCTGTCGGTGAACGAGACACTGGCAATATTGATAATATCCGTTCCCGCCACAGTGCCTTTTGCAAGGCAAGGCTCCGGACACGCTCCTGCAGCAGCCACAAATGCACCCATGATCCAGCGTAGATTTCTGTTAACCATATATTTTTATAAGCGGCTATGTCTTAATTTTTTGCTAATCAACCATCAAACAGCTGGCAATCGGCTTGAATACTTTCTCTCACGTTACAGTTTACGTCAACCCCAGCCTCAGTTGATGCGCACCTTGAACATCACGGTGCAGCTTGGTGCGGGATTGCTGGCAAACGCGGCAAACGCGCCTTGCGGGCGGATGCGTACAGTGGTCACCTTGGTGTCGTAGCCATTGGCGTCCGGCACTGGCACATAGGTCCAGGTGGCTCCACTGTCTTTGGAAAAATCAATATTGTCCGTTGTGCTGGCAAGATTGGTGTAGGTGTATGTAAGGCCACTGGTCGGCGTGTTGTTAACAAAGGCTATGGGGCCGGAACCCGCCCCGTTGAAATCCCCTACAAACATCGTGGTGTTGGCTGGTACGGGATCGATGATGACCGTGCTGTTGCTGTCCGCCACATCCTTCCCCGTATTGCTGGCGGTAATCGAATAGCGCACCTCAGCACCCGGTATCGCTTTCGGGTTGGTTGTGCCACTGGACGGATCGTTGAGCACCAGCAGGCTTTTCACGAGCGTCAGCTGGGCTGCGTTGTAGATAAACGTCTGTTCGTCAATATTATAATAGTTTGCCTGCACTTGCGGGGTTGGCTGGCCAGGAATGTGCACCATGTCCGCATATGGCGTTGTCGAGACTGTGCTGGTTGAGCCGTCCTGCGCAAATATCCGCACCAGCCAGTTCGTACCCGGCGGATAAGCCCCGCTAAGGGTGAATGTCGCCAGTGACAGGCCATTGTTCGCCCAAAAATTATCAGCGGCCGTCACATCGCCATTAAGCGCATTGTTATAGAGATTGCCACCGGTCTTGACCGTCGCTGGTACTGAATTGTTATTGTAGATATCAAACAAGATTTTGTTCACCTTGGCATCGATCTGCGCAATGATGTTGACACTTTGTCCGACCGTATAGACGGTTAGCGCTGTCGGGGATGTCAGGTTGACGCCAAAACCTTCCGGCGTGCCAAGCGATGCAGTGGTAACAGACCATTCAACATCGTCGAGATGATACCAGCTGATATCATTATTATCCTGATTGACAACAAAACTGGCTGTCACTGTTTGTCCAGCAAATGCACTAAGACTTTGCGACAGGGTAAACCATGGTTCGCCATGGCAGGTAACGGTTGTCATGCCCTGATGGTGACCGCCAGCCGTATCGCAGTCAAAACCGTTATACTGCCCGTAACCGGGTAATGTTGCTGTGGCAGCGGAGGACCCATTGCCTTGGTAATTGGGCGCTGCGGGCGCCACGGCATAGCTGTTGAGTGAACTTGGACCGGTGAGAACCTGTGTCGTTGCCCCAGCCGTGAGTGTGACCTTGATATAGTCAAAACCTGTCGTTTCATTTGTGGCATCCCATCCCTCTGGACGCCAGCGAAATGTAAAGACACCCGAGTTTGTGGCCGGGACTGTAAACGTTCGTGTTAGGGTGACAAGTGGCGCTCCCGCTGATTGCCCACTTGTCGACGTGCGCCAGCCCATGAGCATGGAACGTTGACCGGTTTTGGGGTTGCCATCTGTTGACCGTGTGTTGACCCCGTCAACAACGCTTGATGTTGGATACGCTGTGACCAAAACTGTTTCAGGCCCGCGCACTACCGCGTCCGCTTTGATTAACGTTTTTGTAAGTGATGTCCAGCCAATTGGTGTGACAGCGGTTGAAGACGGCACAGCCCCGATAGGACTAGCCTCAAAATTACCGTTGATGGGCGTTTGCGGGTTTGCCGTTTTTGCGTTGTTTGAAACAATATCAAAGTAGATATAATAGGTTACCGGGCCGGCATCTTGGAGAATGAAGCGGATTTCACCGCGCCCGGCTGTGGCATTTGTGGCACCGGCATAAATGGTCGGGGTGAATTCCTGGGTGGTTGCCAGCACATTGGTGCTACTCACCACGCGTGGTGAATTGGCATCAAAGGTGTCGGACAGGCCCAATTGCAGGATCAGCGCGGCAAAATCCACATCGACCTTGATGGTGGCGTTTACGGCTGTACCTGCCGGGATCACCACTGGCACCCGGTAGTGCCAGTCTGACGCTGGCCCGCCAACGTTGTTGTTGTACCATGCTGGCGTGCGCAAATCCGCATGGCTTATAACCGGCGTGAAAACCAGTGCAATCAAAGCCAGCCTAGCCAGCCACATACAGAAATTTGATAAAAACCGAAAGTGATACGCTTTGAACATAGACATAATAGATTAAGTTTTAATGGTTAACAAAATGCAAATGCCGCTTGTCAGCCCCGCCCCAAAGGTTACAAACACTTATGACCATATATTTTCATGAGGGCGATTTGCCCGCCGACGTTCTTCAAACAGGCTCCGTTGCCATTGACACCGAGACCCAGGGCCTTGTGCCTGGCCGTGACCGGTTATGCCTTGTGCAATTATCGGCAGGTGACGGTGACGCCCACCTGGTGCGCTTCAAGGTCGGCGTATTCAATGCGCCAAACCTGTGCCGCTTGCTTACCGACCCTCAGCAGCTAAAACTGTTTCACTTCGGTCGTTTCGATATTGCCATGTTGAAACGCTATTTGGGTGTTATAACGACGCCGGTGTATTGCACAAAAATTGTCTCAAAGCTGGTGCGCACGTACACGGATCGACACGGGCTTAAGGATCTGGTGAAGGAGCTCTTGGAAAAAGATCTGTCGAAGCAGCAGCAAACGTCTGATTGGGGCGCTGACACGCTGTCGGATGCTCAAAAAGACTATGCTGCCTCTGATGTGCTGTATCTGCATGGCCTTAAGGAAAAGTTGGATCTGCGCCTGGCACGCGAAGGCCGCACAGAGATCGCTAAAGCCTGTTTTGATTTTCTGCCAACCCGGGCCGAGCTCGATCTCATGGGCTGGCCAGAGGTTGATGTGTTCGCGCACAGCTGATGCAGCGCCGCGCATCGATCCCTATTGATGGTTTTTATGATCGTTGGCTTTGGCTAGCAAAGCGCTTGCTTCCAGTGCTTGCGGGCGTGCTTTTGTTAACACTTGTCTTGCTGCCGGTGTTTGGAACGAGAGAATTTTCATTCATGCTCGACAAGAACCGGGTGGCCGTGTCTCATGATCGGTTGCAGTTGATACGTCCTGTTTATCAAGGCACGGACAGCCAGGGGCAACGCTTTATTATAGAAGCCGAACGGGCTGTGCAACGCACTTCGGCCGATCCGACCGTCGAGCTTCAGGGTCTGAATGCGAGACTTGATTCCGCAAACGGTGTGGCAGAAGTGAGCGCCCCGATTGGTGATTATGATCTCAAGACCGAGCGCCTGACCGTGCGCGGCAGCCTGACAGTCTCACGCGCGGATGGCTATCATTTTGAAACAGCCATGGCCGAAGTTGATCTCAAGGCCCGTACAGCAATGTCACACAACGGCGTGTCCGGCAGGGCACCAATGGGAAATTTCAGGGCCGACAGCTTTGAACTGAATATCGACACCGGTCGTGTTGTCTTTTCTGGCAACACCCATGTGCATTTTGACGGTCGCAGCTAAACTGGACTGTTCGATTGGTCAGCTATTCTTTACACGAAAAAGGCCGACAACCCTTGCAGGATGTCGGCCTTTGATCAATCGCCCAATGTTTAAGTATGGGGCGCTTGCCGTTTCAGACGTGGCTATGCAGCCATGGCTGGCGTTGCGACTTTAGCCTTAGGTGCCCGCTTTGCAGCTGGCTTCTTGGCAGCAACTTTTTTAACTGCTTTTTTGGCGGCTGGCTTCTTGGCCACTACCTTTTTAACAGCTTTTTTAGCCACTGGTTTCTTTGCAACAACCTTTTTCACTACTTTTTTAGCAGCTGGTTTCTTTGCAACTTTCTTCTTTGCAACTTTAGCCGCTTTCGGCTTGGCTGCTTTCTTTACTGCCTTTTTGGCAGCAGGTGCCTTGGCCATGGGACCTCCCTTTCAAATGCCAGCCCACATTGAATTCGGCACTGCAATCTACCCCCGGACTGGAAGGGATAGCCCAATGGAGCTTCGGGTTGAAGCTCATGCACTGGCAATCTGTAGGCATGTCTGGATCAGGGTTGTTGGCCCAACACTGATCCGGTGACGACATGGATTGCCTCTGCACCGATCTCTGCCCGAACATACGGCTTCGCCTTTTGGAAGCCGCCGTCCGAGACTAATTTTACCACATGATGACGTTTGAGTGCCTGAATATTAAAGTTGGGAAAATGGTGTGACTGACAGTGTTGGGGGTCTTGATGTGATTTATGGTCCCGAATGAAAGCAGATGATTTTTCAAAAAAGGTTTTGCGAGACACACATCGAGCATAAGTAAAATATCTTGCTTTTGGTCACCCATTTTTTATCACCTTACATCATATCTCCGATAGCTTATAACAACATTCCCTTGCTTCATGGATCGGCTTTAATCTCAATCGCGCATTGTGTGTCATCTTTCATGACAGATACTACTTATTGTATAGTTAACGGGATCGTCAAGTCATCTCTTGGTTTTTGCAGGCTTGCGATCACGTTGCACTGAGTCAAAAATACAACACAAGAACGCGTGACATGTATTCATAAGAGGCGGATCAATGTAGCGTTTGGATACCATGATCGTGTCTTGCATCACTCAAAAACTTGCTGCAAAAAAATATGTTTGCTATTTCACTTTCATAAAAAATATATTGTTGCATAAATCTGTTTTTACGCTTGACAGAATTCAGAATGATTTTTTCACGCGTTATTTTTTCGATGAGTCGAACGGCACCAAAAATTGATTTTTGCAACAGTGGTCGTGCTGTGACAGAGCGCAATAATTGGTTTGATCAGGCTTAAAATAAACTGAAAATAATTTTTTCGAAGCGTAAAAAAGTACTTAAAAAATCGAAATTTTTGCCCACATCGTGCCATATTTGAATGTGGTTACGCTATTTCTTGCTATTATCAGATGTCTATTTCAAGTGTTTTAAGCGCGTCAATCAGGCGTTGTCGCGCATCTAATATGCGTCTGCCAGCACCACTCAGCGCATGCTGTTCGAGGAAATATCCACTCAGTTGAAAGCCATCAAGCAGGGCAGCGGATTGATTGTTGATGGTCGATCGTGCTTGCGACAGGCTTTGCACAAAGCCGGGTAGCGGCAGCAGTTTTTTGGCATAGACAAAACCTGCATCGCGACTGACAGCACGACCGGACTTTGGTGAAACATAAATAAGTTCGTCCATGCGTCCGGTAACAGCACAGCGCTCTAGGTCAAGTCCAAAACCAAGACTGGACAACACATGTAACTCATACTTGATGAGCACTTCTGCCCAAAGCTGATCATCATCGGCATACTCCAGCACTTCAAGCCAGGCCAGAAGTGCGTTGTAGAGGGAAGAATGCGCCATGCGCTCCGGCAACACTGTTGCTGTTAGCGCACACAGCCAAACAAGTGCCAATGCTTTGGTCTGCGCACCCAGTATGATGTGTGCCCGAGCCTGTACAAGTTCAATCTGCATGGTGCCAAGTTGCGACTCCGTGCGCGCCTGCCACGCAATGGTGACTGTATTCCCAGGCATCAAAAGTGACCGCATCCGGCGCGACTGGCCATTGCGGGCATAGCCGGCAAGCAAGCCAACATCCGCCGTTAATGCTTTGATAACCGCACCTCGCTCACCGTAAGGTTCGACAGCGCATATAATGCCTGTCGTGTTGATATTCATGGCAACCTCGCTGCAAACACTGTGTGTGTTGCTATCACCCCTGCAGCCACAAGGCGTTTTTAATCTTGCCAATAAAATTTCCGTGAGCAACCAGCTCATCCGCGCTGGCTTGATGCAGGCGCGCCGGATGATGTTGCCGCGTTGCCTGATTCACAAGTGTGGTTTCAACGTCAGGTTTCACGGGTTCTGTTGTCAGCCCAAGCGCACGCTGTTTACCGCCGGTGAGCTCAATGTACACTTCGGCAAGCAACTGCGTATCAACCAGAGCGCTGTGTTTCTTGCGTACGGAGAGATCTATGTTGAAGCGCTGACTCAGGGCATCCAGCGACAGGCGCGCACCCGGAAACTGGCGTTTGGCCAAGGCAAGGGTATCGAGCACCTGCGCAGCGGTAAACGGTGGCCGATCGCAGGCGATGAGCTCGGCATTCAGAAAGCCGACATCAAATGACGCATTGTGTGCAATGAACCGACAGTCACCAATAAACGCCAGCAGATCATCAGCAATCTCGGCAAAGCGTTTTTGACCGGCAACATGTTTGTTAAATAGCCCGTGAATGGCAGACGCCTCGGCCGGAATATCCCGCTCCGGGTCAATGATATGATGAAAGCGCTCACCGGTGAGCCGCCCGTCGACCATTTCCAAAGCACAAATTTCTATCACCCGGTCGCCCTTTTTCGGATCAAGGCCAGTGGTTTCGGTATCGAGGATGATTTCTCTCATGATGCACAGTCCAGTTGGATGATCATGTGCCGTATTGCAGCATAGGTGACCTGCTTGCCAAGGCCTGTTGGCAAAACAAAGTCAGCGCGCGCGCATTTCTCTGTGTTCGGCAGTTGCTGGGCAAGGATTGCCGCAAACTTAGCTGGGGTCATGCCATGCCGCCTGAGCACACGGGCGCGTTGCACTGGCAACGGGGCCGACACAACAGCAACCACATCGCAGTTTTTCCAGCTGCCTGTTTCAAACAGCAGCGGGACATCCAGCACCACATACTTTGCCCGTAACCGGCGCTGCTGTTGCAGCCAGCGAGATTGCGCAGCCTTCACCAACGGGTGCAGAATAGCCTCAAGCGCGCGCAAGGCATGCAGATTGCCAAAAACCGCTGAGCCCAGTTTTTGCCGGTCAAGGCCAGACGCTGATGTTGTCCCGGGGAACAGCCGCTCGATCGGTGCAAGCGCTGCGCTGCCCGCTGCCTGCAACCGGTGCACAGCTGCATCCGCATCAAACACAGCTATGCGCTGACGCCGAAACATGGCCGCCGCTGTCGATTTACCCATGCCGATAGACCCTGTCAGACCGATGATGATCATGCCAGCAACAAAGCCCGAAGCGCTGCATCGTGTAGCGTATTGCGCGGTGGTTTTTTATCAAAAAACAATTCAAAGGCTATGGCGGCCTGACCGATCAGCATATGGAGCCCGTCGATGGTTTCAAGCCCGCGTTCAGTTGCGCTGCGCAACAGATTGGTTTGCAGTGGCGCATAGACGATATCATAGACCACAGCCCCAGACGGCATCGAGGCCAGACTGATATTGAGCAGCGGCTGGCCTGTCATACCGAGCGAGGTTGTGTTGACCAGCAGGGCTGCATCGCGGCACGCTGCTGTGCTCTCCAACCATGGATAGGCTTTGCCATCCACGGCCAAGTCACACAAAAGCTGTGCTGCCTTTGGCACATCGCGGTTGACGATGGCAACGGCACTGACCTCACATGATTTCAGCGCAGCCACAACTGCACGCGCGGCACCGCCAGCGCCCAGCACGCATACAGCCTTACCTTTGAGTGACAAAGCGGCCAGTGGTTCAAGAAAGCCATCACCGTCTGTGTTATAGCCTTTGAGTGCGCCGTTCTTGCAAACAACCGTATTAACAGCGCCGATTTGCGCAGCCTGATCTGATACAGCGCCGTGTAATAAATCATAAACTGCTTGTTTGTGCGGAACGGTGACATTGACACCCGTAAAGCCGTGCATCGGCATCGTCAGAATAAAATTTTCAAGCTTATCCGGTGGAACGGCATAGCTATCATATTGCCCTGTGAGCCCGAGCACTGCCAGCCAGTACCGGTGGATAAGCGGTGATTTGCTGTGGCTGATTGGCCAGCCAATCACACCGGCCTTCATCGTGGGGCCTTCATAATGGCATCACGCCGCGCAAACGCAGATAATCCAGCACTGGCAACAGCGGCAGCCCAAGGATTGTGAAAAAATCTCCCTTGATATGGCTGAACAGCTGAACACCATGCCCCTCAAGATGGTAGCACCCAACAGATGACAAAATCGTCTCGCCGACCTCATTCAGGTATCGGTCTATATCGGTTTCGCTCATGGCCCGCATTGTGAGTGTTGCTGTGTCCACCACCCGCCACACCGGTTGGCCATCCACGGCCATGACGGCTGCCGAGATCAACTGGTGCTCACGACCTGCAAGCTTTAATAAATGAGATTTGGCCTCGGCCATAGTCTCAGCCTTGTCCATCATCGCGCCGTCATCAAGCTTTAGCACCTGATCGCACCCCAGTACCAGCCGCCCTGGCCATCGCTGCGATATCTTGATGGCTTTGGTTTCAGCCAGGGCATCGGCAATCGCTCTGGGTGCAGCCCCTTCGGCAAGCAAGGCCTCTTTGAGAGCCGCCTCGTCAACAGCCGGTGCAACGGCTTCAAAAGCCACACCAGCGGCACGCAGCATCCTGATACGGGACAAACTGCTTGATGCAAGAATGAATATCTCGGTTGTCATGACAAAACGCCAGTCTCGAGCCGGATGTTAAGAAGGTTAAGAATAGCCGCCGCCGTCTCTTCAATCGAGCGACGAGTTACATCGATCACAGGCCATTCATGCTGATTGAACAGGCGGCGCGCTGCCTGCAATTCCTCTTTCACCAGCACTTCAGCTACATAATCCGTGTCCTCGCTTTGGTTCATCGAGCGGAGCCGGTTGCGACGCACCTGTATAAGCCGATCGTGGTTGACAATAAGACCCACCACCAAGGGTTTCTTCAGGGTGAAAAACGATTGTGGTAATGGCACTTTTGGCACCAGTGGCATATTGGCTGTTTTATAGCCGCGATTGGCCAAATAAACGGCGGTTGGTGTTTTAGAGGTGCGTGACACGCCGACCAGAACAATGTCGGCTTCTTCCAGATCATCCGCCGACAAACCATCATCATGAGCCATGGTGTAATGGACCGCGTCAATTCTGCGGAAGTAGGCTGCGTCGAGAGCGTGCTGACGCCCCGGCAAGCCTTTGGCACGTTCACCCATAAACTGGCCGACAGCTTCGAGCACAGGATCAAGCACCGACACAGCAGGAATAGCAGCAGCAATACAACGCGCCTGAAACCGATCGCGCATTTTTGTATTGACCAGTGTAAACAGCACCAGGCCTGGTTTTTCGACAATATCTGCAAGAATACGATCAAGATGACCCTCTGTCCGCACCATTGGCCAATAATGTTTGACGGGTTCAGCATTTTCAAATTGAGAAATTGCGGCTTTAGCCACGGCTTCAAGCGTTTCGCCAGTGGAGTCTGATACCAGATGCAAATGAAAACGTTTCATACAAGCAGTGTTAGCAAAACTGTGCATAAAGTCGAGCGAAAGACTGTGTTAGGTTGATGGAAACACTTTGATGTTGTAGCAACCTCAAAACCAGGGACATTTATTTTGTAGAACGCCGCTTCATGAGACTGTGGATGAACACCTATTCTTCATACAACATGACGGGTATAACATCTCAAACTGTCATAAATGCTTAATTTTGTATTAATTTTGTATTAATTTTTTGGGGATATTTTTAGGGATAAAAAAGCATCCCCAGGATTCATGGGGCCTACTACTTACATCAACCTTTCTTTAATATACTTTAATATCTAATGAAGAACAGCATGGAATGTGATCATAAGTGTCTTATTAAAGTTTTACGTGGTGAAGTGCTTGAAACGCCGCCGATATGGCTTATGCGGCAGGCTGGGCGGTATCTGCCTGAATATAAACAAACCCGCCTGCAAGCTGGTGGGTTTCTTGATCTGGTCTATAACCCGGCGCTTGCCACTGAGGTAACGTTGCAACCAATTCGTCGGTATGGTTTTGATGCCGCTATATTGTTTAGTGATATTCTAGTTGTGCCGCAGGCTATGGGGCAAAAATTGTGGTTTGAGGAGGGCGAAGGGCCGCGTCTTGCGCCTCCCCTGTTAAACACTGATTTAGCCGTACTGGTGCCTGATCGTGACTTGCTCTCACCCATCTATCAAACCCTTTCGACTTTGCGTCTGGAGCTGCCCCCAGAGGTCAGCCTGATTGGTTTTGCTGGCAGTCCATGGACGATTGCCACCTACATGGTGATGGGTCGCGGATCAAAAGACCATGCCGAGGCCCGCACTCTGGCTTATCGTGATCCTGATCGATTTCAAACACTCATTGACAATATTATTGCTATGACCTTGCATTATCTTTGCGCACAAATAGAAGCCGGTGCTGAGGTGGTGATGCTGTTTGATAGTTGGGCAGGGGTCTTGCCGCCCAAACAGTTTGAGCGCTGGGTGACCTTACCCAATCAGGTGTTGGTTGCTGCTCTTGGACAATCCCACCCTCACATACCGGTGATTTGCTTTCCGCGCGGTGCTGGTGAAAACTTGCAGGCTTTTGTTGAAACGGTGGTACCAAGCGGAATCGCGCTGGATGAGCGGGTCGATCTGGTTGTGGCTTTGAAAGTCATTCCGGAACATATGGCCATTCAGGGCAATCTCGATCAGCTGGCACTGGTCGCTGGTGGCCAAGCGCTGGCCGATGGTGTGCAGCATATCAAAGCAGCCATGAGAGGTCGCCCACATATTTTTAATCTTGGCCACGGTATTGTGCCGCAAACACCATCAGATCATGTGGCCCAACTGGTGCAGCTAGTGAAGGGGACGCGGTGATGCAACCGGGCTGGCTTGGCGGGGCTTATCTGTGGGTGAAAGCGGCCCATGTGGTGTTTGTGATTTACTGGATGGCCGGACAGTTCATGCTGCCACGTTTTTTTGCCTATCATGCCGAATGCGCCGCGGGCTCGGCAGAGGATGTGCTGTGGCAACAGCGTGAACGTCGATTGGTCAACATTATTCTCAACCCAGCGATGATCATCACTTGGGTTCTCGGCTTGATGCTCGCTTTCAACTGGGGGTTTCATAATGGCTATTGGCTGCACGCTAAAATTTTACTGGTATTTGTATTGAGTGGCTATCACGGTATGTGCATTGGTTGGATGAAAGCTTTTGCGCGTGGTGATAACAAGCGCACATCACGGTTTTTTCGTCTGGCCAATGAGCTGCCAACATTGGTGGTGGTAGCCATTGTAATACTGGTTATTGTGAAAATGATATAGCAACGAACGCATTTGTGCACATGTTACGTGTGCACAAGTCAGCCGTTTGCTCTCGCCAAGCCGGCTTCAATGGCCAGTTTGACATCCACACGCTCATAGGGTGCCAGAAAGCTGGCGATGGTGAGAGTTTTTCCATGCGACACCAGTCGCAGCCGGTTTTCAAAATCATTAATGTCATCGAGCACCACGCGCACCCAGAAAGCGTTTAACCGCGTGGTTTGCGCCTTGCCATAATGGTTGACCTGTCTGATCACCAAATCACCATCAGCAAGGCGCACATCCTCATAAGCCTTGCCGCTGTTGTAGCTGGCGTGAAATGCCCACCAGAGCAACCCCACATCGACAAACAAAAATATACCCACGGGCCAGGCTCGAATGAGCGCAAAGCGCAGCGCCGAAATGAGGCTCACCATCACCACGGCAGCCATCATGATGCGGTAACCCTTTGGACCCAGCGAGCGGTTCGGGGTGAGCACAAGATGCAAACTGTCTGTAGTATTCTGCATTCCGGTGAATTAGATCAGCCATATGCAAAAAACAATGCCAGCGGCTCAAACGCGCAAACACTGGACCAAGCCAAAAGTCGCAGCGTTTTTCGCAGCGCTGGCTGCCGGCCGCCCGGAACCTCAAACCGAGCTCGCCTACGATAACGCCTTTCAGCTGCTCGTCGCAGTTGTGCTGTCTGCGCAATCGACGGATATCGGGGTAAACCGCGCAACGAGAGAGCTTTTTAAAACGGTTCAAACCCCTGAAGCGATGCTGGCGTTTGGCCTTGAAAAACTCATTGGCCATGTTCGCACGATTGGCCTCTTTAATACTAAGGCGAAGAACGTGCTGGCGCTGTCTGAGATGCTGGTGCGTTTGCACGGTTCAGAAGTGCCGCGCGACCGCGAGGCACTTGAGGCACTGCCAGGGGTTGGTCGCAAGACGGCCAATGTGGTCCTGAATGTGATCTGGGGCGAGGAAACCTGTGCCGTTGACACTCATATCTTTCGGGTTGCCAACCGTACGGGACTTGCGCCAGGCAAAACGCCGCTTGCTGTCGAGACGGGTTTGATGGCGATTATCCCGCAACCATATCGCCGCGATGCGCATCATTGGCTGATTTTGCACGGACGATACATCTGCGTTGCACGCACGCCAAAATGCGACGAATGTACGGTAAAATCCCTTTGTCCGTGGCCACGCCAGCAAAAACGTGCTATGTATGTTACAGAATTACACGACAATGGGAAATGAACACTGCGACACTTTGCCAAGGAGACTTTAATATGATTGCTAGTAAAAAGTATTTAGTAAGTTGCGTTGCGTCCCTTTTGTTCTCGCGTATTCGAGCAGCCACAGTCGCCAGTGTTTTGGGCAGCTGTGCTGCTCTTTTATTATCTGGTGCGCAGGCCGCAACCGCGGCTGATGATAAGGCCCCCAACTGTTTGCAGCTGAGCCAGATCGACCACACAGAGGTGGTTGATGACCAAACCATCTTGTTCTACATGCGCGGTAAGCAAATCTGGAAGAACACCCTTCCCTACAAATGCCCAAGCCTTGGATTCGAGAAGGCCTTCAGTCACAAAACCTCGACCAATGATTATTGCAGTGTTGATACCATCACTGTGCTTTACAATGCGGGTGGACTCCGTGAGGGCGCCAGTTGCGGCCTTGGCAAGTTCACGGCATATACGCCGCCACCAAAACCTGACCCCAAACCCCGCGTTGTGCCAATGGATGGTCGCTAAAGGCGCTGCCATAGA
Source organism: Sphingomonadales bacterium (assembly GCA_025362295.1). GTDB lineage: Bacteria > Pseudomonadota > Alphaproteobacteria > Sphingomonadales > Sphingomonadaceae > JANYGX01. The sequence continues at coordinate 168,256 of JANYGX010000010.1, forward strand.
CAGCTAAGCTGAGCAGCGCTAGACACGTATAAATATTTTAAGGGAGCTGGTCATGGCTGTGGGTTCTGTTTTTTTTCTCATGCTGGCGATTGTCGCTGTCATTACCGTGGCAAAATCAATCGTTACAGTGCGGCAAGGCTATGAATACACGGTCGAGCGCTTTGGCCGCTTTACCCAGACGCTGGCACCGGGCCTCCATATGATCACGCCGTTTTTCGATCGGGTCGGCAAGCGCATTAACATGATGGAGCAGGTGGTCGATATTCCGGGCCAGGAAATCATCACCAAAGACAACGCTATTGTCCATGTTGATGGTGTGGTGTTTTTTCAGGTGTTGGAATCCGCCAAAGCGGCTTACGAGGTTGCCGATCTTTACAATGCCATAATGCAGTTGGTGATGACCAACTTGCGCACGGTGATGGGCGGGCTTGATCTCGATGAAACTCTGTCGCAGCGCGACCAGATCAACGCCCGGCTGCTGGCTGTGGTCGATCATGCCACCCACCCGTGGGGTCTGAAGGTGACGCGCATCGAGGTCAAGGACATCAAGCCGCCGCAGGATATTGTCAACGCCATGGCGCGGCAGATGAAAGCCGAGCGCGAAAAGCGCGCCAACATTCTGGAAGCTGAAGGTCTGAGGGCGTCCGAAATTTTGCGCGCCGAGGGTGAAAAGCAGGCCCGCATCCTGCAAGCCGAAGGCCAGAAGGAAGCCGCCTTCCGCACAGCCGAAGCGCGCGAGCGTTCAGCCGAAGCGGAAGCGAAAGCCACCGATATGGTGAGCAAGGCCATCGAAGGCGGCAGTGCCCAGGCGGTGCAATATTTCATCGCGCAAAAATACATCGAAGCGATGACATCGTTCGCCAACTCCTCCAATAGCAAACTAATTTTCATGCCGCTCGAAGCCTCATCACTGGCTGGATCAATCGGCGGCATTGCTGAGCTGCTGAAATCAGTGAACGGTCCGGACGCGGTGAAGAAGTAATAATCGCACCCCTCGTCATCGTCATTCCGGCCATAAGCCGGAACTTCAGGTTGCCGTATAATCACATGCAAATGGATTGCGGCTGACTGTATTTCTCAACAAAAAATTGTCTTCAAACCATGAAATAATACCAATTGCCCTATGAGTTGACTCACATGGAGTTCTGTCGTTTTGCATCTGCGCACAGCATCATTCGTGGGATGATGAGTGCTATCACTCGTCATGCCGACGCATGTCGGCATCCATGATATATGCAATTGATAAATATTGGTGTTTTGCACAACTCTTGGATGCCGACCTACGTCGGCATGACGAAGGGGGGTGTATATTAATGAGTTCCCAAACCAAGTCACGTCATTTGGCGGTTGGTATAAATTGATAAGTTGACAGTAAACATTGCCTCAATCTCGTGCGATAATTTCCGCAGGCGAGACAAAACAAAAGCTGCGACGGGTGGCCATTATCAGCCGTCTCTTTAGGCCTGTGGTTGTGGCTCCATGCCGCCTGACCGGCGTCCGGCTTTTGGCAGTGATGTGCCTGAGGCTATAATCGATGTTGTGCCGCCTTCATCCTCATCCGTCGGGCGTCTGACCACTTCGCCGCGAATGATGCCGCGCACTTCATCCCCGCTCAATGTCTCATATTCAAGCAATGAGCTGGTGATGCTGTGCAGCTGATCGATGTTGTCAGTCAGCACCTTACGCGCTGTGGCTTCTGCCTGCTCAATAAGGCTGCGGACCTCATCATCGACCAACCGTGCGGTGTCTTCCGACATGGCTTGGGTGCGTGCCACCGAGTGACCCAGAAAAACCTCATCCTGGTTGTTGCCATAGTGCAGCCAGCCGAGTTTTGGCGACATGCCATATTCCATCACCATAGCGCGCGCCATCGATGTGGCTTGCTGGATATCGCTTGAAGCGCCGGTGTTGAGTTCTTCGTCGCCGTAGATCAGCTGCTCGGCAATGCGGCCACCAAAGCACATGGCAAGGCGCGCCTTCATTGATTTCATGTTCATGCTAAGACGGTCGCGCTCGGGGAGGTTCATGGTGACACCGAGTGCCCGGCCCCGCGGGATAATGGTGACCTTGTGCAGCGGATCGTTGCCCTCGACATGGCATGACACCAGCGCGTGGCCAGCCTCGTGGTAGGCGGTGGATTTCTTTTCGTCCTCAGTCATCACCATCGAGCGGCGCTCGGCCCCCATCATCACCTTGTCCTTGGCGTTCTCGAATTCCAGCATGGAAACAAGCCGCTTGCCCTTGCGTGCTGCAAGCAAAGCCGCCTCGTTGACCAGATTGGCAAGGTCAGCACCAGAGAAACCCGGGGTACCGCGCGCAATCACCTTGGCTTTCACATCCGGTGCCAGCGGCACTTTCTTCATGTGAACCATCAGTATTTTTTCGCGGCCTAAAATATCCGGGCGCGGCACCACGATTTGACGGTCGAAGCGACCGGGGCGCAGGAGGGCAGGATCCAGCACGTCGGGCCGGTTGGTGGCCGCGATGATGATCACACCCTCATTGGCCTCAAAACCGTCCATCTCGACCAGCATCTGGTTCAGCGTTTGCTCACGCTCATCGTTGCCGCCGCCAAGGCCAGCGCCGCGATGGCGACCAACCGCATCAATTTCATCTATGAAAATGATGCACGGCGCGTTCTTTTTGGCTTGCTCGAACATATCGCGGACACGGCTGGCGCCGACACCAACAAACATTTCAACAAAGTCAGAGCCGGAAATCGAGAAGAACGGCACATTGGCCTCACCGGCTATAGCGCGGGCGAGCAGGGTTTTACCTGTGCCGGGTGAACCGACCAGCAAGGCGCCTTTTGGTATCTTGCCGCCAAGCTTGGAGAACTTTTGCGGGTCTTTTAGGAATTCAACAATTTCCTCAAGCTCCTCACGCGCTTCATCGATGCCAGCGACATCGTTAAAGGTCACGCGGTTGGCACTTTCCGGTAGCATTCGGGCTCGCGATTTGCCAAAGCCCATCGCCCCACGACCGGCGCTGTTCTGCATCTGCCGGGTCATGAAATAAAGGAAGCCACCGATGAGAACGAACGGCACCAGTGTGCCAATGATCTGCCGGACTATGCCGTTATCTTCCGGCTGAGCGCGGAACTTGACACCCTTCTGCACCAGCCGATCGACCAACATAGGGTCATATGGCGCATAGCTGCGAAACTCTTGGGTACCAATCTTGCCTGTGATAACCTGGTTCTCGATCACCACATCCGTCACGCGGTTGTTTTTAACCTCATCGAGAAAGCGGGAATATTCAACGGCAGCGACATTGCTGCTGCCGCTTGAACCCAGAAATAATTTCGCCACCACCAAAACAGACAAGATGATGATCGCCCACAAGGCGATGTTGCGTCCCATATTGCCACCACCTAGGCCACCACCACCAAAACCTCCGGGTAAGCGGCTGCGATTGTCTGGCTTTTTACCGCCTGATTTATCGTCTGACATGAATATGGGCACCTTTCTCAGCTGTATTAGACTGCAATCAATAGGCTTAAATTACGCCTGAATGATGGTATTTTATGTATTAAATATCATAATATTGAAGATAAGTATATTTTGTGCTAAAACAAGATGCGACAGAGCCTACCCGGCCAGCGCCACATAATCTGTTTTGCCGGTGGCCAATACCGGTATTGCGACAACATGTTGGATAGTTCTGGGCACCATCAGCTCTGGGTGACCCCCGTTGCGGGCAAAGCTCATCAGCGCTTCTGATGTGGCGCCGGCATGAGTGGTGACGAGCACAATGGCCTCGCCCTTGCGCTCGTCTGGCCGGGTTAGAGCCGCGTGCTGGAACTCTGGCCACAAACGAGCAGCGAGTGCTTCAACGGCCGCGAGCGAGATCATTTCGCCACCAAGTTTGGCAAAGCGCTTGGCGCGACCCTCAATGGTGACATACCCATCAGGATCGACTGAGACGATATCGCCGGTGTCATACCAGCCGCTTGCCAGCGGCTGCAGGATGCCGGGCTGGTCAACCTTCATGTAGCCAAGCATGATATTGGGGCCGCTCACATAAAGCAGGCCAGCGCCGCCCTCAATACCGGGCACGGCCTCTAGCCTATGCTCGATCCCTGGTAGCAACCGGCCGACACTGCCCGCCTTGAAGTGCATGGGGGTGTTGACGGCCAGCACTGGCGCAGTTTCGGTGGCACCATAGCCTTCCAGAATACGCAGGCCGAATTTGTCTGAAAACATTGTGCGGGTTTCGCTGCGCACCCGCTCCGCACCAGCAAAGATGTAACGCACTGCATAAAAATCATAGGCGTGCGCCATGCGACCATAGCCAGCGAGAAAAGTATCGGTGCCAAACAGGATTGTGGCGTTGGTGTCGTAGACCAGGGCTGGCACAATGCGGTAGTGCAGCGGCGAGGGATAGAGCATGGTTTTGATACCGGAAAACAGCGGCAAAAGCGTGCCGCCGGTTAGGCCGAAACTGTGGAAAACGGGAAGCGCGTTGAACACAATATCGCTGGCGTTGAAATCCACCCGCGCTGAGAGCTGAAAGCGGTTGGCAAGCAGATTACGGTGCGAGAGCACCACAGCTTTCGGCACGCCTTCCGATCCGGAGGTGAACAGCACGACCGCAGCGTCATCCGGTTTTACTCGGTGGCGTTTGTGCACCCAACCAGCGACAGGCGACAGCAGCAGCGCGACTAACTTATCCCATGGCCGGAGTTTGGCTGCAACATCTTCAAGATACACCAGGCGTGCTTGTGCTCCAAGGGCTTCAGCGGTGGCTGAAAGATTTGCACGTTCTATGAAGCGTTTTGATGTGATGATGGTTTTGATATCGGCTGCGGTCAGGGCAGCCTGCACGTTTGCAACGCCCGCTGAAAAATTCAGCATAGCCGGTATTCGGCCTTTCGCTTGAAGGGCAAAAAATGTCGCGACAACACCGGTCACATTTGGCAGCATGACACCGACGCGCTCAGCGCGACGGGTGGTTTTTTCAAAAGCTTTGCCAAGCGCCAATGCAGCAGCAATCAGTCGACGGTAGCTTAGCGGCTTGCGCTCGACATCCTCAAGAATCGCATGACTGCCGCCATGAACACTGCGGGCATCGACCAGCGCTTCAAACAAACTCTGGCTGGTGTTGCAGGTTTCAAAAATAAGGCTCGCCATCAGGTCAGTGAGCTGAAGGCCGGCTGCCTGGCGGCGGGCGCGGGCGGTGAGGCCGTCCGGCAAGGTAAATTTTTTCGGTGGCAAAACAGTGAGCGTGATTTTGGGAAACCAGCGCAAGCGCACTTTGCCGCGCAGCCGCGAGAAATGCGAATATTGCGCGCCGTCAATGCGCACCGGCACGATGTCGGCCCCAGCCCGATCGGCGACCATGCCCGGCCCCTCAAACACTTTCATGAGAGCGCCAGTGGTCGTGATGCGCCCTTCCGGAAAGATCACCAGTTTTTTTCCGGCCTCAACCGCACGCACCATGGCCTTGGCCGCCATCGGGTTGGTCGGGTCCACTGGAAACGCATCGATGATGTTGAGGAAGGGTTTCACCCACCACTGCCGAGCAATGAAGGTGTTGACCGCAAAGCAAGGCTTGCCCGGTAAAAACGCGGCCAGCAAAATGCCGTCGAGAAACGAGACGTGATTGACCACCACCACGGCCTTGGCGCTGGCCATCGTATAATGTTCAAGGCCCTCCACCTTTACCCTGAAGCAGAGTTTGAGAACGGCTTTCAGCGTGCCCTTCACCACTGAATCTGGCAGCAAGCCAATCACCACAACAGCCACAACCAGATTCATCACCCCGAAAATCAGAAACACAGCCCCTATGCCGAAACGCAACAAAAGTGCGGCCACCAGTGCAAAACCGACCATGAAAGCTGCGTTCACCACATTATTCGCCGCGATCACCCGTGAGCGCTCGGCCTCGGGGGCTGACTCTTGCAGCAAGGCATAGAGTGGCACGATGAAGGCCCCGCCACAGAATGCGACCAGAAACAGATCGATAAGAATGCGGCCGCTGCCATCGGAACGCAGCACACCACCCGGGCCCAGCAGCATGTCAGTCGCCAGCGGCGCATAGGCACGGCTGGCAAAAAACAAGTCGATCAGAAACACCGTCATGCCGACACTGGCAAAGGGTGCGTAGCGGGCGCTGATCTCGCCGTTCAGCAGCCGTGCAATAACCAGCGAGCCAACCGCTATGCCGGTGGTGAAGGCAAACAGGCACATGACGACAGCATTGGGATCGCCGTGCAGCACGGCCTTGCCGTAAGCCGGCAACTGCCCGACCAGCACAGCACCGAGCGCCCAGAACCATGAAATGCCAAGGGTGGTGAGCAGTGTGACGCGGTTCGCCAGCGCATGGCGCACCAAATCAACGGTGTCAGCAAAAATATTGAGCGACAGGGGAAGCCCAGGGGAGACCGCCGGAGCCGATGGAATACGCAGTGCCACAGCAAAGCCAAGAACCGCAACCACCAACCCGAGAACGGCTGACCAGTGCGGGGCCAGAAAGCCGCCCATAGCGGTCCCCACCAGCACAGCAATGAAGGTACCAGCTTCGACCAGGCCATTGCCCGCAAGCAATTCGTGCGGTTTCAGATGCTGTGGCAAAATGGAATATTTAAGCGGTCCAAAAAAAGCCGAGTGGGTGCCGAGCAGAAACAGCACACCCATCAGGGCCGACACCGATGTGCCACCAAGAGCCCAGGCGCTCATCGCCATAATAAAGATTTCGATAATTTTAATGCCGCGGATAAGCCAGCTTTTTTCATGACCATCAGCCAATTGGCCAGCGGTTGCTGAGAACAGAAAATATGGCAGTATGAATACGCCCCCGGCAAGTGCGGCCAGCATGGCGGCATGATCGGGATCGGTGCTGTAAATGCGGAAGGTGATGAGAATGCTCATCGCCGTCTTGAACAGGTTGTCGTTCAGGGCGCCGCAAAATTGCGTTAGGAACAGCGGTGCGAAACGGCGGGTTTTAAACAGATCAAGAGCAGGCATCATGAATGACATTCCATACCTGTATCATCCCGTCGGAAATCGGTTGAACGCTTTGTGATCCTCCCCCTTCAGGTGGGGGAGGAATTGACTTGCTGCGCGCGTTACGCCTTGTTGCCACCCATCAAACCGCCAAGCATACCCATCAAGCCGCCGCCGCCTGTTGCGCCGCCGGTGTTACTGGCAGCGTGCCCTGCCAGCATTGTGGCAACCATTGGCATCATAGATGCAATTACGCTTTGCGGAATGCCGGTTTTGGCAGCGGCTTCGGCTTCAAGATTTTGCATACCGCTGCCGCCCATCAGTTGGCCCAGAATGCCGGAACCGGCAGACACAGCATCAGGGTGGGTTGGGTCGCTGGCATACTGGCTATGGTCGGCATCGCCAACAGCGCCTGGATTATCCTGCATACCTTGCGCAACGCCTGGCACGAGATGGCCCATAGCGGCGTGGGCCTGCTCAGGGCTGATGCCCAGTTTGCCAGCCATTTGCGCCACAGCGTCCCCGCCACCGGCACCCATAATCATATTAAGTATCGACATTGTTTTATCTCCCGAAAATTGAACTGTGTTAATATCTTTCGTTTTCTATGATAAAATCGTAGAATTGTCACGTGTTCATTCGTTAAATGGAGAGTGTTATGAAAGTAATTTTATGGAGTGTGCTGCTCTGTGCTGTATCAAACATGGCTTTGGCCCAAAGTTTTGATGATGCAACCAGCATTTTAAAACAGGTGACCAGCCCGACAGCATCGGCACAACCACCCGCCAAAGTGACGAATCCATCCATCATCAGCCCATCCATCACCAGCACGGACGCCAACTCTGGCCTCAAGCTGGCGCTCAGCAAGGCGGTTGATCTCGTGGTTAACCAATTGAGCCGGCCCGGCGGTTTTGCCAACGATCCGAAAGTGCGCATAGGCCTCCCCGGGCCACTGGCTGCCCTTGGTGGTGACGGTAGCGGCGGCGGCTTGCTTGGGAGTCTTGGTGGTGTTGTCTCGGCGCTGGATAAAACCGGTCTCACCAAAGGTGTGACCAGCAAGCTTAACAGTGCCGCAGAGCTTGCGGTTGGCAAGGCCGGGCCACTGCTAAAAGGTGCGATCAAAAAAATGAGTGTAAGCGACGCCCTGGGGATAGTGAGCGGTAGCGAGACCTCAGCCACAGACTATTTCAAGCGCACCATGGGCGCTGATCTGCAAGGCCAGATGGCGCCGGTTGTGACAACTCAGTTGAGGGGCGTAAAAGCTTTTGATGCCGTGAATGGCCTGATTGCCAAATCGCCGCTGCCACTTGGGGCATTCGGTGCAAAAGATTTAACCAGCTACGTCACACAAAAAGCCAGCGACGGGGTGTTTTATTATATGGGCGAGCAGGAAAAGAAAATCCGCGCCAACCCGGTCGCCTTTGGGAGTGCGCTGCTGACAAAGATTTTTGGCGTCAAGTGATGGTGGTTTTGTGCTGGGCAGTTTTGGCAGCAATTCACGCGCTGACCTGGCGGGCGTGCCATTTCTGCTTTTTGCAGGCTGGCAAGCTTTCAGGCAAATTTAGTAACATGATTTTTGCGCGAAGATAATTTGTTTACAACTGAATGCTACTATAAAACTATGACCAAAGCCCAGGCCACCAATGTATTTGACTTTCACACCGTTGCCTTGCAACGGCTGCGCACCAAGCTTGCCGAAGTGGACAATGACCGCGAGTCGCTGCTCGATTTTGCCCGTGGCCATGTCAGTGTTGAAGCGCAGGTGCATAATGCTGTGCTGGCCGCGCTTGATGCCAGCGGCCTTGATCATCTTATTCATACTATCACCGCAGACTGGGTGGATATTCTGGGGCTGGATGCGATAGCCTTGGCACTGGTCTCCGGCCAGCAGGAGGTGCGAGCCTCTGCCAGCGGCATTCAGTTTTTGAAAGCCGCTGATTTACAGGCCATGCTCAAGCAGAAGCACCTGCCGATTACCCTTGAAAAAGTTGAAGTTGGTGCTGTCATTTTTGGTCCAGCCGCATCACTGGTGCGGGCACAGGCATTCATTCAGTTGCGACCGGCAGCACCTCTGCCATCGGGTGCGCTGGCTGGGGTGTTGGCATTGGGCAGTCGTGACAGTTTTGGTTTTGACACCATGGCATCGACCTCGCTTATGAATTTTCTTGGTGCCGTGGTTGAGCGCTGCCTGACACGCTGGATGCTGTTGCAGCCGTGAGCGGCTTGATCCCATCCCTTGACCCAATTCTGCATTACCTTGCAGCGCTTGCCAACGAGCGGCGCGCGGCCAAACGCACCGTAGAGATGTACGGCATGACACTGGAGCGCTTCGGAACGTTTCTCAGTGGCCATTTTGGCGCAACACTCACAGCGGACCACCTGGCAACCATCAGCCCGCAGGATATCCGCGCCTTTCTCAGCCATCGCCGCGCCGAGCACGGCCTTGGCAACCGCAGTGTGGCACTCGACCTCAGCGTGCTCAGAGGTTTTTACCGTTGGTGGTCGCGCGTTGAGGGCGTGGAAAACAGTGCCGCCCAAAGCCTGCGGACGCCGCGTCAGCCGAAGAAATTGCCGCGACCACTCACGGCGGTGGATGCGCTGATGATCGCTGAAGATGTTAGCAGCGACAGTGACAGTGAGCCGTGGGCGGGAGCACGCGACACGGCTGTGCTGTTGCTGCTCTACGGCGCGGGCCTGCGCATTGCTGAAGCCCTTAGCCTTACAGGGAGCACTGTGCAGGCCTTTGAGCGTGGTGACACGAGCCTCCGCGTCACCGGCAAGCGCAGCAAGGAGCGCGTGGTGCCAATGTTGCCGGTACTGCGCGACGCTGTACTGGCTTATGCGAAACTTTGTCCCCACCCGCTGCATACCGGTGCACCGCTGTTTCGAGGCGTGCGTGGTGGTGTGGTTCATCCGGCGATTATCCAAAAGGCCATGCGGCGCGCGCGCATAGGTCTTGGTCTGCCGGATACCGCCACGCCGCATGCGCTTAGGCACAGCTTTGCCACCCATTTGCTTGGCAAGGGGGTAGACCTTCGCACCATTCAGGAATTGCTCGGCCACGCCAGCCTCGCCTCAACGCAAATTTATACAGATGTTGACACAGCTATGCTCATCGATGTGTATAAGCATGCACATCCTTTGGGGTAAGGCAAGCTTCGATGCCGCACCAACGGCACGCTTGAAAAGCAGTGGCTATCTTCTTAAATCAGACGTAGTTAAGGATAAAATATAAGCAGGGCTTTGCCCTACAGGGTATGTAAATTTATGTTTAAACCGCTGAACACCATCAGGATGGCCGGACGGGACGTGTTGCCGTTGGTGGAAGGCGGCAAAGGCGTTGCGGCCACAAACCATATGTCATCTGGGGCCTGGGCCCATGCGGGTGGTGTTGGTACTGTATCGGCAGTTAATGCTGACAGTTATGCCGCTGACGGCACCACGCTGGTTGCTCAGGTTTACAGCGGCAAAACCCGACGAGACCGCCATGAGGAGCTTGTGGAATACGCCATTAATGGCGGCATTGAACAAGTGAAGCGCGCTTGGGATGTTGCCTCTGGTAAAGGCGCGCTCAATATCAATGTGCTCTGGGAAATGGGCGGAGCGCAGCGCGTACTGCACGGTGTGCTTGAAAAAACCAAAGGGCTGGTGAGCGGGGTGACCTGCGGTGCCGGGATGCCCTATAAACTGGCAGACATAGCGGCACAGTACAGCGTACATTATTATCCGATTGTATCATCCGGTCGGGCCTTTCGGGCGCTCTGGAAGCGCAGTTATTCGAAAGTTTCCGAATGGCTGGGGGCAGTGGTTTATGAAGATCCGTGGCTTGCCGGAGGCCACAATGGCCTTTCCAACGCTGAAGATCCGACTAAACCAGAAGCGCCGTTTGAGCGGGTGAAAGCACTCCGCGAGGTGATGCGCGCCGAGGGTATTGCGGACAGCGTGCCGATCATTATGGCCGGTGGCGTGTGGTTCCTTCGCGAATGGGCCGAGTGGATCGACAACAAGGCGCTTGGCACTATTGCCTTCCAGTTTGGCACACGGCCCCTGCTCACCAGAGAAAGCCCGATCCCGCAAGGCTGGAAAGACCTGCTTCTGAAAATATTGCCGGGTGATGTGTTGTTGCACAAGTTTTCACCCACGGGCTTTTTTTCGTCTGCTGTTAAAAACTTGTTTCTGAAAGATCTGGAGGATCGCTCCGAAAGGCAGATTGCCTTTACCACAGAGGCGCATGGCGACCACAGTTTTGCCCTTGATGTGGGTAACCTGCCGCGTGGACAAAAAGTGTTTGTGACACGGGGCGATTTACTGCGCGCCCGTGAATGGGCAAACCTTGGTCACACAGATGCCATTCGCACACCGGAAAACACCCTGGTGTTCGTGGCCGCCGAGCAGAAGCAAACCATTCGCAAGGATCAGTCGGATTGCATGGGCTGCCTTAGCCAGTGCAGCTTTTCCAGCTGGTCTGACAACGAAAAGAACTCCACAGGCCGCATGGCGGACCCGCGTTCGTTCTGCATCCAGAAAACCTTGCAAGATGTGGCGCACGGCGGCAGCCTTGATCATAATCTGGTGTTTGCCGGCCACAACGCTTGCCGTTTCGCCCAGGATCCATTTTATTCAAACGGGTTTATTCCAACGGTGAAGCAACTGGTGGAGCGGATACTGACTGGGGATTGAGCTATCGCACGGCTAAAGCCGGGCCGCACTCACCTGCACCAAACTTCATATCTGCAAATTATCTTCGTATATGTCAATTGCTGCAGACTTTGAAAGTTGGCACCAGCGGGTGTTTAACGCCCACCCCAATACAGTTGCAAATCTCGTTTGATTTCACCTGCAAACATATAGAGTCCGATGATATTTGGGATGCCGACAATAAACTGCGCGGCATCCGATAAATCGATGATCTTTTCCAGCGGCATGACGCTGCCCACTAAAAGTTGCGCAATGTAGATCAGCTTGAAAATCAGCTTTACCCACCACGCATCGCCGAACATCCAGGTCCATGCCTTGAGGCCATAATAGAAACAGCCGATGATGGTGGAATAGGCAAACAGCATAACGGCAACGGTGAGGATGTTGGTGAACCACGGAAACACCGAGGCGTAGGCAAGCGAGGTGATCTCGATGCCCTGGGCGCTGGTCGATTGGTAGGCGCCGGTGACAATGACAATAAGCGCTGTTGTGGCACAAATCAGCACGACGCTCACCAGCGGTTCCAGCATGGCAACAAACCCCTGTGCCACTGGGCTGTCGGTTTTGGCGGACGCATGAGCGCTGGCCGTGACACCAAGCCCGGCCTCGTTGGCGAACGCGGCACGCCGCACACCAATAACCAGACATCCAATAAAGCCACCTTTGATAGCGTGCGGCGAAAACGCTTCCGCAACAATGATATAGAGTGCATGAGGCAAAGCGGTGATATGCACCGCCAGAATAACAAACCCCGCCAGCAGATAGAGCACACACATAAACGGTACCAGGCGGGAGACCACAGCGGCGATGGATTTGAGTTCACCAATCACCACCACGCCAACCACAAGCATGGCAACAACGCCAAACATTACAGGTTGCACGATACCAGTGGCAAAGGCGAATTGTTTTTCGGCCTGGTTGATCTGGAAAAAACCGTTGGCAGCGATCACCAGGGCAATGGCCGCAAAACCCGCCATGAATTTACCCAGTGCCGGATAGCCCCGGTTGGCAAAGCCACGTGCTAGATAATAAGTGGGTCCGCCTGAAAATTGGCCGTCCTTTGACAGAACCCGGTACTTAACCCCAAGAAATGCCTCGGCAAACTTTGTTGACATGCTGATGAGACCCATGACAATCAGCCAGAAAGCGGCCCCTGGCCCGCCCGTGGAAATAGCAACAGCAATGCCGGCAATATGGCCAAGCCCGACAATGCTTGAAAGTGCTGTGGCAAGCGCTTTGAAGGCGGAAATGTCGCCTTTGATTTTTGCCGTGCCGCCAGAATCACGCACCAGTGCCAAGGCATGCTTTAGCCCGCGCGCATTGATGAATTTGAGATAGACCGTGAAAAACAAACTGGCGGCCACCAGCCAGAGCGCAATCCACTGAACTTCAGCACCGGCAATGGGCAGTTTGTAAAATATAACGGCACTGATCGCATCGGTCACAGGCGCCATCACAGCATTGATTGTGGTGTTTAGCGTGTCACCAACAGCCGCCGTGGCAATCCCATGAAAAAAGCTCAAACTGCCCGTACCTCAGTCACCTCGGGCACATAGTGGCGCAGCAGCGATTCAATGCCGCCTTTTAGCGTTGCCGTCGAAGACGGACAGCCCGCACAGCTGCCTTGCATGTGCAAATAGACCACACCCTGACGAAAACCCTGATACACGATGTCACCGCCATCACGGGCGACAGCGGGACGCACCTTGGCATCGATCAGATCCTTGATCTGTATGATGATGTCAGTGTCTGCCGGATCGTCACCGACGCCAATTGACGGTGTCGTGTTTGTAGCGGTTGTCGCTGTATGAAACAACGGCACACCACTGGTGAAATGCTGCATAAGGGTTGCCAGCACAGGCGCTTTCAACGTCTGCCAGTCTAGCGCTGTCTCGAGCTTGCTGACCGTGATAAAATCGCTGCCGAAAAACACGCCATTGACACCCTCGATATCAAACAAGGCGCTCGCCAGCGGCGACACCTCAGCGCTTGTGCTATCAACAAAATTGGCTGTGCCGTTAGGATGCACCACGCGGCCTGGTATAAATTTAAGCGTTGCCGGATTTGGCGTTTGTTCGGTTTGAATAAACATAATTTTTCGTCCAATTGTTATAAACTCAGATGTTAATGCAAGGTTAGAGCAGCATCAACGGCGCTGAGTAGTTCTTCATCTTCAAATGGCTTATAGAGCACTTGAGTGGCTTTATAAAGATCTGCCATCATGGTCGCCTGTTCGAGCGTCGCACCGGGTCCACCGCCTGATACCAACACGACAGGCAGAGACGGATGGTCTCGCCTGATGTCTTTCAACACATCTAGACCGCTCTTCCTGGGCATCCAGATATCGAGCACAGCAAGATCAAAGCTATATTGCAGCAGATAGTCTAGCGCCGCCGCACCGTCAAATGCCACAATAACGGTATGACCGGCGGTTTTCAGTACCAGCTGAATGGCCTCGGCCACATGAGCGGCATCATCCGCGACCAATATCGTTGCCATCATCATCCCCTCACATTGAAAGCATCAAATTTGTCTAAACTATACGCGCTGCAACCGGTATATAAAGCTTGAAGCAAGCACCACCATCTAAGCCACTTTCAATTGCAATAGCACCATTCCAGCTTTTTAAAATACCATAAACCGCTGCAAGGCCAAGTCCGGTGCCGCGACCGATAGCTTTGGTGGTGAAAAAAGGCTCAAAAGCGTGGGCGCGCACATCTTCAGTCATGCCTGTGCCGGTATCAGCAACCGAAATAAGCACGTACTCACCAGTATTAAGGCCGAGCATATGCACCTGATCGCCTGCGACCTGGACCCTATGGCTTTCAACGGTAATAAACGCTGTTGAGGCCTCGTTGCCTTGCATAGCATCGGCGGCATTGCGGTACAAATTCAAAAATACCTGGATCAGGCGACTGGGTGAAATGATGATGTCTTCATCAAGCAGTGTTGATCGTTCGGTAATTCGAATGGCTTTGGAAATGGCTGCCGTTGCAACATCTGCAGCATTGGCAATGCAGGATTTAGCGCTCTGGCGTGTTTCTGGCAAACGCTCATTGGCATGCTCGGCGCGCGCAAACGACAGCACATCCGAAACGATGCCACTGGCACTTTTGACGCAGTCTCGAATGCGCTCCAGATATTGCAGGCGGGCTGGCGGGGCCGCATCAATTGCTGCCCTGGCAAAGGTGTTGATCGGGTGCAGCAGGTTGTTGAGTTCGTGTGCCATCCCGCCGGCAAGTTCGCCCAAGGCCTCTAGCTTGCGGGTTTCCGCCAGCTGTTGTTCAATACGGATTTTATTATGCATCAGCGCGTCGCGCTCGCTCAGGGTTGATTGCAAGGCTCTCAGCATATTTCTTTGATAACTGGTGAGTGCGCCTACGATAATGCCACCAGCAGAAATCAGCAAATCCAGAATTTGAAGTTCAAGGCCGCGCGCTGTGCCTTCAAGCCGGATGGTGAACATGAAAGCAAGGTTAGCCGCAAAAATGGCAATACCGGTTTCGATCGAGCCCCGTCGCAGGGCAGCGTATGCAACCGGCACAGCAACTAGAAAAACGACTCGCAAACCAAGTGCACCACCACCAAACAAGCCTACCCAAAACGGCAAAAAGGCAAATAGCCCGTAGGCTATAATGCGTGGCAACCATTTTTTGATGCCATCTAAAGTGAGTCTGGCATGACCCGTCATCAACGGCGAGACAGAAAAAAATATAAACACGGCGGTGCCGACAATGCCGTTCAAATCACCCAGCCACCACTTGAAGAAAGCCACAAAAAAAGTTTCTTTACCAAGCATGTTGGCGCTGTCGAGCTGGCTGACACCAACCAGCGTTGTGAAGAAACTGATAGCGACAACCGCAAGTATATAGGCCAGCACAAGTTGTGGGCGGGGCGTGGAGCGTGCAAACAATAAACCCAAACGTTTGAGAATTGACCGCGCTATCAAACACAGACTGGCCAGCAAGAGCATCTGGGTTACGGCATGAAAAATACCAATCGTCGACGGGCCAAAAATGTAATAGCCAAGAATGCCCGCAATGAGAGACAACACAGCACCAATCAGGCGCAGCTCCCAGATCACGACTAAAATCAGGCCATCGGTTGGATACCACAGGCTAATTGTATCGGCTTGGTGTGAGTAGAGCGCCAGCCAGTCAAAACCCAAGTGCAGAAGCACGTATATCACGGCAACGCGCAACAAAGTCAGCGGTGTGGTGACAAAGCTTGCAGGTTTGTCCATGTTCACTGAGGGTTAATATCCGGCTCGTGCAGTGTGAAGGCATTGGCACGTTTGCTCAGGCCGCTGAACAGCTGGTCAACCACGGTTGCCATGACACTGCGCTGCGCTTCATCAAGCTCACCAACCAAACTTGCCAACCGCTCAATCGGATCGTGCTGCAACAAAAGCTTGCCGGTCCCGGTCACCGTTAGCCGAATAACACGCCGATCGATTGTACCGCGGGTGCCAGCAATCAGCCCCTTGCGTTCGAGAGCCGTGATGGCGCGCGACGCCGGCCCTTGTGTGATGCCAAGATACCGCGACAAACCAACAACGGTGCAAGCTTCAAGATTGGCACGATTGATGTAGCGTAATGCCGCCCATTGTCCCGGGTGCATATCCTGCGGAGAGCGTTCCGGGTAAATGAGCCTGACCAGTTGCTCCAGCAATAAAGCCAGCGCCATATCAGTACGACTTGCGATTGGGCTTATCGTATTCACAGCTAAAATGTCCGTGACCAATACACCGTCTTTAAGTTTCGGGTCGCCATCCTCTTGCGCAGCGCTGGTTGCAACTGTGGTCATGACGCTTTTGATCGCCCTCTTTTTTTCAGCACCGATGATATTTAGTAGCAATCATGTATTAAGCTGTACAGGGCGAAATAATCTTTGAAGATTTATGGATAGAGTGGATCAGCACCCAACAGGTTTTTATTGACAAAACCCGGAATTTTCAGCGCGCGCAAGCGTTTGATAAGAGCCACAGCGGTTGACCCGTCTGCATAGCCGCCAACCACCAAACGCAAAACGGTTTTACCATTCAGAACATAGGGCTGTATATAAGGTGCAAGGCCAGACAGGCCGCCTTGAGCGTGCAGGAAGGCCCATTGCCATTGTTGTTCAAGTTTACTGCGCAATGGCGACGACCCGAGTTGCACCCAGACATGATCACCGGCAGCCACCGGTGAGGCGCGGACGATCGCGCTGGCACCAGCGCTGGCACCAGCGCTTGACATTGCGCCGGTCGCGCTGGATTCGATTGGATTTGAAAGGGCTGCCGATGTCGTGTCTGCGGGATCGACTGGCAACGTGATCATTTGTGGTTTGCCCGGTTTGTGGGGTTTCTCTGCCGGCAAACTAAGAGGTTGTGGCGGTGCTTGCGAAGCCAGGTCACCTGAGGTGACAACGCCAAGTGGCGGCGCTGGCGGCATTGACGACAGGGCGGTCTTCGGCAGATCCGGCGTGGCACCGGCGTGCGACTCTTCATTGGCAAGACCAAGATGCGCGGCTTTGGCTTTGCCAGCCATATCGAGCCGGGACAGCGCTGCATAATAGGCGGCTTTGGCTGGCAACTCTTCTGGTTTGAGGGCGGCACCGCTAACAATTTTCATTGATTGATCGGCTTGCCCGGACAATGCATAAACCGTTGCCAGCGCTTCGCGCACCTGGGCGATCATGCCCGGCTCATTGGAGATTTTCTGCAGCAGTTGCAGGGACGCGGCATAATCCTCAGTCAGCGCCAGCGATAGTGCCATATTCTTTAGGAGATCGATGCTGTTGGGCGCCTGTTTGATGCCCTCGGCATAAACCGCTTGCGCGTCTTTGGGCTGCCCCAGCAGATCGAGTGCCAAGCCTTTTTCAAGTGCCGGCATGATACCGGTTGCGCCTTTGCCAATGGCAAAATTCACCCATTCAAGCCCCCTAGCCGGTTGCCCCGCACGGTTGTAGGCGCGCGCTAGCCCCAGCGGCCCACGCATGTCCGAAGGCCGCAACATCATCAGCTGGTTATAAAGAATGGTTGCATCCAATGCGAGGCCAGCGCCCACCATGGCATCACCCATGCCTGAAATACCTTCAACATTGTTGGGTTCAACGTTCAAAGCACGCTGATAGAACCCCACAGCATTTTTGTAATCACCTTGGGCACTCAGCCTTTGGGCAACCCGGATAAATTGCTCGGCCTGTTTTTGCGTGAGGGCAACAGTGGGTGCACTGGATTGAGACGCCGCTGCAAGAGCGGATAGTGGCACGACGGCCAGGGCCGATAAAAAGCAAAGACAACGCATGTTCATAAGCACCATCCAGTTTGATTGATATGAACCTACTATCCGGTCATATGGTTAACGAGCTTTTAATACAGCCACCAGTATGAAAATAACCTTGAGATCATGATCCACATCCCGACAGCCCCTGGGCACATTATATCGGCTTATCAAGCTTCCTTGTTAGGTGTGCTTCACGCCATAGGGCTGCCCGTTTTTTGGCTTACCTTGTGGCTGGGCCATCTCTCAGCCGCTACCGCCCACTCACGGGTGCGCACAGTCGCTGACAGAGTTCATCCAGTTCATCCAGCGAATTGTAAGCGATGGTGGCTGTGCCCTTGTTGCCAGTAAAACTGATACTAATTGCCATGCCCAGCGCACTCGATACATCACGTTCCAGCGCCACAGTGTCAGGGTCTTTTCCCATATCACGGACGCTGTGTTTGCCACTATGCGGCTTCACGCCGGCAACAGCGGCCTTCGCTGCCCGCACCATGGCTTCAACCTGCCGCACCGAGAGGTCGCCGGCAACAATCTCGTCTGCCAGTTTTTTCGCACCAACCACACCGATGAGCGCCCGCGCATGACCCATGCCAAGCTTGCCGTCGATCATCAGCGCCTTCACATCGTCTGGTAGGTCAAGCAGGCGCATGAGGTTCGCCACATGCGAACGGGATTTGCCGACCACCTCACCCAGCCGCTCCTGTGAATGACCAAACTCGCTGATCAGCCGCCGGTAGCTGTCAGCCTCTTCAATAGGGTTGAGATCTTGCCGCTGGATGTTCTCGACAAGAGCAAGTTCCAGCACCTCCTGATCGCTGAGCTCGCGCACCACCACGGGCATCTCGTGCAGCGGCACCCGCTGGGCTGCCCGCCAACGCCGCTCGCCAGCGACAATTTCATAAAGCCCAGGTTCTGATGGACTCGGCCGCACCATAATCGCTTGCAGCACGCCTTTTTCGCGGATTGAATCTTCCAGTTCCTGTAGAGCCGATTCTCTAAAATAACGCCGAGGTTGGGTTTTATTTGGGTGGATGATTTCTATTGGCAATTTTTTTGCGCCGGTGAGCGGCGCGGCTGCGCCATTTTCCATAGCTTGGGGCGGTGGCGCAATTTCACCCAGAAGTTCGGAAAGGCCGCGCCCCAAACCACTTGCTTTTTTGACGAGGCTCATTAGGCGGCCCTTGGTTGCTGGCCACTATTGCCCGCAATATATCCCGAACGGGTTAGCATTTCAGCCGCCAGCCGAATATACGCTTCCGAACCTGGGCAGCGATGATCGTAAAGGATTGCTGGCTTGCCGTGCGACGGTGCCTCTGACACCTTAACGTTACGGGGGATCACTGTGTCAAACACCAGCTTGCCAAGGCAGGCGCGCACATCACGCGCCACCTGATCAGAGAGCCGGTTGCGTTTGTCAAACATGGTCAACACCACACCGTGAATATTCAATCTGGGGTTGAAATTAGAACGTATGCGCTCCACGGTTTGTAAGAGCTGACTTAGCCCTTCCAAGGCAAAAAACTCGCATTGCAAAGGTACCAGCACGGAATGGGCTGCAACCAGAGCGTTTAGGGTGAGCAGCCCCAAAGAAGGTGGGCAATCAATCAACACAAAATCATAAGCCTGCCAGTCCGTACCCAGCGCCGTTTTCATCCGGTGGCTGCGGCGCTCAACCGAGACCAGCTCGATTTCAGCAGCGGATAAATCCATGATCGATGGCACGATAGACAAGCCAGGCACCAGTGTTGGTATGGCAACATCTGCAATTGTGGCGTCGTTGACCAGCAGATCGTAAGAAGACAGTTTGCGGGCCTTACGATCGATACCAAGCCCCGTTGACGCATTGCCTTGCGGGTCTAGGTCGATCACCAGCACCTTGCGGCCAGCGGCAGCCAGGCCAGTTGCCAGATTTATGGCTGTGGTGGTTTTACCCACACCACCTTTCTGGTTGGCAACGGCATAAATACCATTGCGCTGAGCCAGGTTTTCTGAACTGTGAGCATCTAAGCTTGCCTTGGGCAATTCCACCAGTGTCGGCGTGAGCGTGATCATCGCGACCTCTTTCTTTTATTTGATATCGGTCTCTCATTTTGGCCTGACGTTGGCAAGCTCCAAAATACAGCCGCGTGCATCGCTGTGGCTTTTGTGCCGCTTTAAATCATATGCCCAACGTTGTGATGTCTCCGCCAGCTCCACATCGACATCATGACCCTTGAACAAGAACCACCTCGCATTCTTATTGGCTATCGGGTAGACCCAGCTCAGTAGCTTAGCAAGAGGGGCGCACGCCCTGGCCGTAATGAATTCCGAGGATATCGGGGATAAGCTCTCAATTCGGTCGTTATAAATCGTGGCGCGCTTTTCAAGCTTGAGAGACTCAACGACAGCTGACAGAAACTTGCACTTCTTCGAAGTTGATTCGACCATGAAAACATGCCTTGCGCCTAAGATTGCCAGTACCAAAGCCGGAAACCCAGCGCCGCTGCCAACATCGAGCCAAGTGGCGTTGTTTGGTGCTATGGCAAGAAGCTGTGCTGAATCAAAAATATGGCGTTGCCACACGTGGGGCAAGGTTGCCGGTCCAATCAGATTCATCCGCGTCTGCCAATCAATAAGTATATCGACGTAAATTTGCAGATGTGTCTGTGTTTCACGTGAAACAGGTGCGCCAAGAGTTTGCATGTCTGCAAGGAATTGATCAGGCATCCTAAGCAGCACGCTTGCGAATGTGCGCCAGAAGTGCCGTCAATGCTGCCGGTGTCATTCCCTGCAGGCGCGACGCAGCCGACAGCGTTGCTGGCCGCGCTTGCAAGAGCTTGTCCCGCAATTCCGAAGACAGGCCTGATACAGCGTTAAAATCCAGACTATCCGGTAATTTCAAAGCCTCGTCTCGCCGGTAGGCTATAACGTCATCATCTTGTCGTTTGATAAATACGGCGTATTTCGCATCGGTTTCAACCTGTAAAGCAATATCAGCTTTTACGGCACTGAGTTGTGGCCAGATACCAGACAGTATTTGCCAATTAATATCTGGATATGCCAGCAATGCAAAGGCCGAGCGCGTTTGACCATCTTGATTGAGTGCCAGACCATGGTTGATGGCTTGCTTGGGCGTTAGTGACAACGCTTCAATCAAGGTGCGGGCTTCAAGGCGGTTTGCCTCGTTTATAGCAAACACCCGTTCTCTGGCTGCGCCAACGCAACCAAGTGTTATACCAAGGCCGGTTAAACGCTGGTCCGCATTATCAGCGCGCAAACGCAAACGATATTCAGCACGCGATGTGAACATGCGGTAGGGCTCTCGCGTCCCCTGGGTGGTGAGATCGTCTATCATAACACCAATATAGGCGTCAGCACGGTCAAGCTCGAAAGCTGTCTGACACGCTGCCAACCGTGCCGCATTCAGCCCTGCCATTAAGCCTTGTGCGCCAGCTTCCTCATAACCGGTGGTGCCATTGATCTGACCGGCAAAGAATAGCCGCCCAACACGCCGGGTTTCCAGCGAAGGCTTCAACTCTCGTGGATCGACGAAATCATATTCAATCGCATAGCCGGGGCGGATGATCTGCACCTTTTCAAGCCCCGGGATAGTTTGCAGGAACTGCTGCTGCACATCAGGTGGTAGCGAGGTGGACATGCCGTTCGGGTAAATAGTGTGATCATCCAGCCCTTCCGGCTCCAAAAATATCTGGTGGCTGTCGCGGTCGGCAAAGCGCATTACTTTGTCTTCGACGGATGGGCAATAGCGCGGTCCTACCCCTTCAATACGGCCCGCATACATGGCGGAACGATGAATATTGCTCCGGATGACCTCATGTGTTTTCGCCGTCGTGCGTGTAATATGGCACGGAATCTGGCGAGTGGTCGTGCCCGTGGTCAGGAACGAAAAGAAGCTTAACTCATCATCTCCCGGTTGTTCTTCTGTTGCCATCCAGTCAATTGTTCGACCATCAAGGCGCGCGGGCGTGCCGGTTTTTAGTCGCCCTAGCTCAAAACCGAGTTTTTGCAAAGACATCGAGAGTGCTACAGATGGCGCATCGCCGACACGTCCTGCCGGTATTTGTATTTCGCCCATGTGGATCATGCCGCGTAAAAATGTGCCGGTCGTCAGCACTACAGCCCCAGCCCTGATATCGCGACCATCGGCCAGCCGCACACCCTGAACCTCTGTGTGGTCTTGTTCCACGTGGAACAACAAGTCCTCAACAGAGCCCGCCATAATTGTCAGGTTGGTCTGCTCCGCTAGTAACTCTTGCACCGCCTGACGGTAGAGTGTGCGGTCCGCTTGAGCACGCGGCCCCTGCACCGCTGGACCCTTGCGACGGTTGAGCAGCCGGAACTGGATACCCGCCTTATCCGCCGCCCGCCCCATGATCCCGTCCAGTGCATCAATCTCTCGCACTAAATGCCCTTTGCCCAACCCCCCGATTGCCGGGTTGCAAGACATCTCGCCAATAGTTTCCAGCTTATGAGTGATAAGAAGCGTGTGAGCGCCGAGACGCGCAGCCGCTGCCGCTGCTTCCGTACCAGCGTGGCCGCCCCCAATGACGATTACGTCGAACGACATAGAAGGTGTGAATACCATATATGATCATTCGGGAAACTGAAGCGCAGAGTCAAGATTTATGAGACGCGCTTTTGTTTAATAGCGGATTGTTCAGCTACCAGCTCTTGGATGGCGATGCCAGCGATGCTTGTGGCCAGTATGTTTGTACACATGGTGCTGTTTCCAACGATATTGTTGCAAGCGGTGCTCGTTCCGCGAGAGACGCGCTTCGAAATGCTTCATTCTGGCTTCCAGGCGTCCGGCATGGTCGTTGGCTGATTTGGCATCCGTGACGGCACCTTGCACAGAACTGCTTGCACCGTCAGCACTTGTCTGCGCTTTTTGAGCTGCCGACATGGCACTGTCAGCACCGGATTGCGCCCGTTGCGCTGCTGTCGAACCATCCTGTGCCTGTGTGAGCGCGTGATCGGCTGTAGATTGAGCACGCTTGACCGAGCCGGTTGATGCACAGCCAGCGATAGTCAGCGTTGTGATTATGCCAGCGAGTATGTGTTTATAAGATTTCGTGAACATTTAAACCTCCTTAGTGTGATAATAAGTACTTAATCATTACGGCTCGTCACTATGTCTCCCAGATGAACAGACAGTAAAATTACGACCAATTGTTTATTAATGGCGACGAACAGTTATATTCGTACATAAATTTTTAATGATGGCATTTATCATATAAGGCATCTGCCGAGCGATTCGCTGTTACCTGAGCCACGAATATCGACCAATTCATTGATGACGCGGTGGATGAAAACTGTCAGCACTGGATACAGAAACGTTTTTCAAAAAGTGAGTTAACAATGTCAGTCGTGGCGATTTCTCCGCAATTCTCGATCGAATATATATTTTGAAGTCATATAAAAGCGTTATCGAGGGAGAACAGAATATAAAACTGGCACAATCAAATCTCTCTTGACTTTTTTCGTACTCTTTGAGAATATTATCTCAGATATTTGATCATGTCTTTCCTCACCAACCTTCCCCGCTCAGCCACTCCACATGAAGCGGCACGCCAATTCTGGCCACTCACTCCCCCCTCGCGAGACACTTACCATGCATTTACAAGACCTTAAGAAAAAATCCCCAGCCGCACTTGTCAGCTTGGCGGAGGAATATGGCGTTGAGGGCGCGTCTACCATGCGCAAGCAGGAGATTATGTTTGCTATCCTTAAAGCCGTCGCTGAGGGCGGGGTCGAGATCAAGGGCATGGGGGTGATTGAACTTTTGTCCGATGGCTTTGGTTTCCTCCGCGCACCTGAGGCGAATTATCTCGCTGGGCCGGATGATATTTATGTCTCGCCCAACCAGGTGCGGAAGTTCGGTTTGCGCACCGGCGATACGGTGGAAGGTGAAATCCGCGCCCCCAAAGACGGTGAGCGCTATTTTGCCTTAACCCGGGTGATCACCATCAACTTTGACGATCCGGAAATGATCCACCGGCGGGTGAATTTCGATAATCTTACGCCGCTGTATCCGGATGAAAAGCTCAACCTCGATATGCGCGACCCGACGATCAAGGATTTGTCTGCACGGATTATTGATATCATTTCACCGCAAGGCAAAGGCCAGCGTGCCCTCATTGTCGCGCCGCCGCGCGTGGGTAAAACCGTGCTGTTGCAAAACATCGCCAAGGCGATCACCCACAATCATCCGGAGGTGTTCCTGATCGTGCTGCTCATCGACGAGCGGCCTGAGGAAGTGACGGACATGCAGCGCTCAGTGCAGGGCGAGGTTATATCCTCGACGTTCGATGAGCCTGCAGCGCGGCACGTGCAGGTGGCTGAGATGGTGATCGAAAAAGCCAAGCGGTTGGTCGAGCACAAGAAAGATGTGGTGATTTTGCTGGATTCCATCACGCGTCTAGGCCGCGCCTACAACACCACTGTGCCGTCGTCGGGCAAGGTGCTGACCGGTGGTGTCGATGCCAACGCACTGCAACGGCCGAAGCGATTTTTTGGCGCGGCGCGGAACATTGAGGAAGGTGGATCGCTCTCTATTATTGCAACGGCCCTTATTGATACCGGCAGCCGCATGGATGAAGTTATTTTTGAAGAGTTCAAGGGCACCGGCAATTCCGAAATTGTGCTCGACCGCAAGATCGCTGACAAGCGGATTTTCCCGTCGATGGATGTCGGCAAGTCCGGCACCCGCAAGGAGGAACTGCTGGTTGACAAGGAGACGCTGTCGAAAATGTGGGTGCTGCGCCGCATTCTCATGCAGATGGGCACCATCGATGCGATGGAGTTTCTGATCGACAAAATGAAAGACAGCAAGTCGAATGAGGATTTCTTTGCGACGATGAACAAGTAACCGACCTTGCGATGATTGATCTTCTCAACGCGATGCAGGCATCCGGCGAGTTGGCCGCCTTTGTTAATGTTGTGCTCATTGATGTGGCGCTGGCGGCGGACAATGCAATAATCGTTGGCTCGCTGGCCACCGGGCTTGACCCCAAAGATCGCCGCAAGGTGTTGCTGATTGGCATTATTACAGCGTTTGTGTTGCGCATCGGCTTGTCCCTTATTGCCACGCAATTACTACAATTTATTGGGTTGCTGCTTGCTGGCGGTTTGTTGTTGCTGTGGGTGGCATGGAAAATGTACCGCGACCTGAAGCACGAAGCGACGACGTCGGTAGATGATCCGACAACATCACCCGATGAAACAGCTGTGCCCAAAAAAACATTTTGGAGTGCGGTGCTCGCTGTCACCATGGCCGATGCCTCAATGTCGCTTGATAATGTACTGGCTGTGGCCGGTGCAGCGCGTGATCACAAAACCGCCATGATATTCGGCCTGGCTCTGGCCGTTGTGCTGATGGCTGTCGCTGCAAACGTGATGTCGCGACTAATCACTCGCTACAAATGGATCGCCTGGCTGGGTCTTGCCACGATCACATACGTTGCCTGCAAAATGATCTGGGACGGCGGTCATCAGGTGGTTGCGCATTTGCCGGTTTGATATATTCAGCCGTTAGACCGTCATTTGCGTTGTGCAAAGCAAGCGCAAATTTTTAGGAAATAGTCGATAAGAGATTGCTTTACTCGGTACTGCTTAAGACCTAGAATCTTCTAAAAGGAGGATGAATGTGGCGAATTCCATCAAAATCACCATCAAAGGCTCGAATGAGACCGGCATCGATGCGCCCACAGTTGAAGACTTTTTAGGCCAAGTTCATGATTTTTTGGCAGTTCTGCAAAACGTTGAGAAGGCAGTTTCTGAAGATGGTAAAAACGAACTCGTTTGGCGGGTAACACATGCCCAAATGAACAGCCCGATCTGCTTTGAGGTAACACCATTTCCCAAAAATCCCGCAATTTATATTGATGCAAGAGCCGCACAGGTTGAGCGAGTGGCAATGGAGGGAATTGTCGCGATTAAAACCGGTGATCAGTATCCCCCCTATTTCAATAAATATAGTATGGCTAAAACTCGAGCTATTTATGCACGTGTTATGAATGGACTTGCTGACACCTCATTTTCGTTTGGTCCTGCAATTGCGCCAGAACCCGTTATTATTGATCGAAACACAGCGCGAAACGTTGAAGCATTTTATCAGGCTGCCTTAGCCACACAACCTGCACCCTATCGTGAGTTGGGCAGCGTTGAGGGATTCGTATCAAAAGCCGAACGTGGCGATATTGGGTGTGCAATTTTGCGCTTCCATTCTCGTTTGGATGGCACTGAAATCAAGGCTATAGCGGAGGGGCGAGCCTTTCAACAATTAGAGGCACTGCGCCTTTCTGATGTATGGGAAGGTGTGCGCGTGCGTGTGTATGGTACTATATGGTATCACAGCCTCGGAGCTATAAAAAAAATTGATGCCACGGGCATTGAAGTTTTGGATCAATCGCCGCTGCCAAACATGGATAACATAATTGATGAAAATTTCACAAACGGCGTAATATCAGAAAATTATCTTGCTGCGTTGCGCAGTGTATAAATCGGTGCCCCGCATATATTGGGATGCCTGTGCGTGGATTGCGTATATCAACAAAGAGGCTCTAAAGGATGGCCATGGCAAGCAACAACGTTTCGAGATGTGTCGCAATATTCTTAAGCAAGCAGAAAAGGGTGACATAGAGATTGTCACCTCTGCGTTTACATTAGCGGAAGTATGCAGGGGCAGCCCGACATCGAACGCACCAGGTTCCAATCTTGCCGCATTTTTTTGATCAAAAGTATATTTTGCTTATCCCGATCGACAAACAGATCGGGCTGCGCGCGCAAAATTTGCAGCTTGCTGGCATAGGAGGGTTGAAGCCACCAGATGCCGTTCATTTAGCGTCTGCAATAATTGCAAACGTCGCTGCGTTTCATACATTCGACAATAAACTACTTACGCTGGATAAAAAACTTTTAAAGGTGGACGGTGGTGAATTGTCTATCGTTCGGCCAACAGAAGAACAGCCGCTGCCCGAACTGCTGCGAGCTATGATGGCCGAATAATGCAGATAATAGGACAACATGAACACCCAATGACTTTGCCCGCAATCAGCCATTGAAGGTAATAATTACAAGGTACACTATTCTTTCGACACCGCACTTATCAAAAAATACTACGGCCTAATTTGAAGACCTTCAAGCTTTCCCTGGCTTGGCGGTCGACAGTTTTGCGACCACGGCATCTTTGGAATTTTTGGTATTCTCGATGCACTTTGTGCAGTCTGCCTTGCCTGTGTAGCCCTCTGAGGATATGGCGAGGATATTGCTGTTGTCTGGGAAGAAAAATCATTTGTCTTGTGCAACTTGTCAAAGATTGCTGCCAGTACAATGCATCAGCTTTTAGACTAACCAAACCCCTTCAAGTGCTAGCAAAAAACGTTTGGTTTCGGTGCCGCCGGGGCTGGTGAAGCCACCAATCTTCTGTTTGGCTGCCAGAATGCGGTGGCAGGGAATAATGATCGGGATGGGGTTTTTGCCGCAGGCCCCGCCGACAGCGCGTGGCCCAGAGCTCAGTCGCAGTGCCACCTCGCCGTAACTCATGGTATCACCGTAAGGGATGGTTTGCATGGCTTGCCAGACCCGTTTTTGAAAGTCTGTGCCTTCGAGCTTTAATGGCAGGTCAAACAATTTCAGCCGTCCGGCCAGATAGGCGTTCAGTTGCCGCCATGCTTCCTTAAGCAAACCATTGCTGTGCTGGGTATAGCGCTTTTTCATTACCCCGTACATATCGACAACCAGCAAAGCGTCATCATCAGCTACAAGAGTGCATTCTCCAAGTGGTGTTGGTGCTGTACAGACATACATGTTAGCAGTATCGCCACTATCATCAGCGCTGCCAAGCTGTTTTTAAAAAAGGAGACGATCATGAAGGTAACCGTCAATGTTGAATGTACGCCGGAGGAAGCGCGTAGCTTTCTTGGGCTGCCAGATTTAAGCAGTGTTCACAAAGCGTATACCGATAAACTTGGCAAGTTCATGGGTGAAGGCATCAGTGGCGCGGACATGGCGAGCCTTACCAAACAATGGGGTCAGGGTTTGGAGCAGTGGCAAAAATTGATGTGGCAAGCCGCCAGCAACACATCTGATAAATCAAAAAAATGACCACCTATTATGCTTGCTCTACAGCCCGTGGTCCAGCAGGTGTTGCAATTATACGTGTCTCAGGGCCGGATGTTGCGACTGTAATAACAACAATGACCCTGAAGCCGGTGCCGCAGCCCAGACATGCCGTTTTACGGTATGTGGTTGATCCTGTCAGCCACGAACGGCTTGATCAGGCGCTGGTTTTGTATTTCGCAGCACCGGCCAGTTTCACAGGTGAGGCCGTGGTCGAGTTTCACCTGCATGGCAGTGCAGCTGTGATCAGTGCTGTGTTATCTGCCCTTGCCAAACTCGATGGTCTGGTGGCTGCACCACCCGGTGCCTTTACCCGCCAGGCGTTTGACAATGGCAAGCTTGATCTTGCTGAGGTTGAAGGTCTCGTTGACCTTATTGCTGCCGAAACCGAGGCGCAGCGTAAACAGGCGCTGCACCAAATAGGCGGCCAATTCTCGAATCAATATGAAATCTGGCGTCACGCCCTTGTTCACGCATTGGCTTTGCTGGAAGCTGAGATCGACTTTGCCGAAGGTGAGGATGATGTGCCAGCTGGCATCAGTGGTGCTGTTGGCAACAAGGTCGCTGCCTTGGCATCAAATATCCGGACCCATCTCGATGACAGACAGATCGGCGAAAAAATTCGCAACGGCCTCTCCATCGCCATCGTTGGCGCACCGAATGTGGGTAAGTCTTCGCTGCTGAATGCCCTTGCCAAGCGGGATGTGGCGATTGTGTCTGCAACGCCCGGTACCACGCGGGATGTGATTGAAGTGGGTCTTAATCTTGCTGGCTATGCTGTCACGCTCATCGATACAGCAGGCCTTAGAGATACGGATGATGCTATTGAGGCCGAAGGCATCAAGCGCGCGCGCGCTCGAGCTGACATGGCCGATCTGGTTGTGGACGTTATCACACCCGAAAACGCAACGGCCCGGTATACTGAACACAGCCTTCGCGTTATGAACAAGATTGATGAATACGGTTTATCAGCCGGTCTGCATGATGATGCTATTTATATTTCTGTAAAAACCGGCGATGGGCTCACGGCCCTTATCCAGCATTTGGTCGAGTGGGCAACCACGCGCCTTAATATTAATGAAGCGCCGATTATCACCCGTCACCGTCACCGCATATTGCTTGAAAATTGCGCAGCACAACTTGAAGCTGCCGCTGCCCACACGCGAGACAGTGTGCTGGCAGCTGAATCACTGCGCTTGGCCGCCCGCGCACTCGGCAAAATCACGGGGCGGGTAGATGTGGAAGACGTATTGGATGTTATTTTCTCGAGTTTTTGCATTGGCAAGTGAGAAAGCGCTCATTCATATAAATCGCTTGACTATTTTATGTAATAGAATAACATTACTTAATGAGTCGGGCAGTCTGACTTATTAAAAGGGAAAATGTTATGAGCTTCGTGGTCCCAGACTATAATTGTCGAGAATTGTTACAGCGGCACGCTACCAGCGGCGGCCTGACCTTAATTGTGACGGCAGTGTGCGCAGCAGCGCTCACAGCTGGCCTGAAAGTTGCCAACGAGCGCCTAAAAGTGTTGCCGCCTGTCATCACACTCATTCACAGAGTAACACTGCCTGTTGAAATCTTCAAACCCATGACCAAATCTGGACCCGTAGACCACCCGATCATTCAGGCACCGCCAATAGAAATTCAAATACCCCAAACGATAGATCATAAAAGCGATCCTGTTGCCACCATGGCAGGAGACACCAAATCAACGTCGCTAACAGACATAGGTCTTTTGGTCTTAAATCCAATAAAAACTGCTGATCCAGTCATCATCACAGCGGGTATCGATCCCAAATACCGCGCAGCCATGCAGCCTCCCTATCCAGCCTCTGCCACGCGGCTGGAGCAGGAGGGTCGTCTGTTGCTAAGGGTTCATGTGGCCAGCGATGGTCATGTGATGGAAGCGCTGGTCACAAGCAGCAGCGGTTACAGCAGTCTTGATGATGCTGCCAAAAATCATGCGATAAAACATTGGCATCTACGTCCGGCCACACAGGATGGCACAGCGATTGAAAGCTGGCTAACAGTGCCCGTGCAGTTTCATCTTGATAAGGGCTAGATGAGTGAGGACCAGTCGCGTCATGAATAGGCAAGAGAGTGCAAAAACAATTAAAATAGCTGGTTCATGGCTTTTTTGATCGCTCCGGGACAGAAAACGTTGCCTTGACGCGACCTCCCGAATTGTTTGCAACAGATGAAGCCGGATCATTGCCATCCAGCGTTGTGATGCCGGTTTTTAGGCTCATTTCAAGGCGCTGGCCGTGCACCTCGTTCTTGCCTCTGGTTAGCGTCACGTTGCCGCCAAGGGTTAATACTTCGGTATCCACATCATAAATGCCCCACGCGGCCTCTACGGTTTCCGATGGACTGGACATTTTCACTGCCCCTTGTGCATCTACCCGACGAACAGTGGATTTCTCTTTGCTGCGATCATAAAAAACCCGCGCTGAGCTCGCAACCAACCGCAAGTCGCCTTGCGTCACTCGGACCGCACCAGAGAACAAAGCCGTTTTATCCTTGTCTCTCACTTCCAAACGCTGCGCATCAATATTCACCGGCGCATGAGTGTCGTGGCCCTTCAACGCTGATAGAGCAGCATGGCCAGATACAGGCAAGCTCGCAAGCATGCCGACTATACAAAGCCAAAGTCTGTATCTGACCATATTGAGGATATCAATGAGCCGCTGGAACGGCTGCGACAGGCGCTGGGATCACAGCTGTATCAGCCTTTTTGGCATCCGCTGCTTTTTTCGCTGCAACACCTTTGGCAACATAATGGCCGGCAACACAACCCGCCAAAGCGCCTTTAACAGCGTGACCGTGCGCATAATGACCGGCAACGGCACCAAGGGCAGCCCCTTTGAGGCAGCCTTTAGCGAAAGCCGCTGGTGCGAAGGCTACCGACAAAGCCGTTGCCAGAAGAATTATTTTTTTCATAACGTATTTTCCTTTATAAATTTGGGCATTACTTCCCAAACACTATATAGCGATTACACACGACCACTACCAGTCCCGCGAACTTAGGCGTTAAATCCTTATTATACGCACAATCAATTAGACGCGTATGAAACCACTGCAGTGTTTCCGACTTTGCCACTTTATGTTTATAGTTTCGCGATTCTTTTAACATGCCCGCACAGGAGTTTGACAATGCAATGCACTATGCCTGTTTTTGGGAATTGAATACTCAACTATTGTTCCAAAACAATTGAATTTATAACTTTTTTGTCAAGATGGAGCTTGAGGGGCAAGGTAAGAGATTGAGTTTGAAAAATATAATGAAATCAGGGCGTGTTGTACAAACAAAAGCACCTAAAGGTGAAAATATATTGATGATTCATATGTTCGGCGATGGTTTATCAACGATTGTACTCGGTGTTTAGTTCTGAAACCCGGCATTCATCGACATAAAAGTTTTGCCCAGTTGCTCAGCAAGATTAGGGGCGAGCATGTTTTCCGCCGCGTTGATTGCTTCGGGCAAATTGGTGAGGGTTCGGGTGGGTAGTCATAGCTATTGATAGTTGGATGATTGATTGTGAGTTTTAAGAATCTGACGCGCCTCACTAAGATTAATGCGGAAGGCGTATCCGTGATCTTTCAGCAATTGCAATAGGTTTGTGCCATCGATCAAAGTTAACGGTTTACCCTTGGAGAAAGCGTAAGCATCAGGACCAAATGAGCTGGTTGTGACGAGATATCCACGATTTGCACCTTCGTTCTGTACCGTGCCAAAAAGGTCCCGTACAGCGGCAACCTCAACCGTGTTTACATATCGCTTTGCCTGAATAAAAGAAATCCGATGGCAAGTTCCCAGCCCAATGTTGTGCGCAGGTCAAATTCATAACCCCCAACGACGAAATCCTGCTGGAAAAGTCAGCGAACGCCACATCCCTTTGATATCTGCGACGAGTCCTCCAGGGTGCAGCAGTGCTGTAATATCGGCAGCTGACATCGTGCGGTAGCTGTTATGAGGGACAGCGGCGACAACCGCGTCATAGCGGCGCGTTAAAGCCTCGCAGTCAATGTCCAAACCATATTCATGCTTGGCTTGTTCAGGCGATGCATGTGGATCATGAATTGTGATAGCATGGCCAATCCATTTCAGCCTTTCAATCACATCTGCAACTTTTGAATTGCGAAGGTCAGGAATATCTTCTTTGAAAGTCAAACCCAGAACAAGAATTTTTGAGGGTTTTTCTAATTGCGTGTGGATTTGATCAGCAATGAAACAGCCCATGGCATCATTGACGCGTCGCCCGGATAGAATGACATTGGGGCGATGACCAAGCTGCTCGGCCAAATGGCTGAGATAATAGGGGTCAACGCCAATACAATGGCCGCCGACCAATCCTGGTGAGAAACGCAAAAAATTCCACTTCGTGGCCGCGGCCTCCAAAACATCGTGGGTGGAGATACCGACCTTTTGGAAAATCATCGAAATCTCATTCATGAACGCAATGTTGATATCCCGCTGGGCATTCTCAATGACTTTGGCGGCTTCTGCTACTTTGATACTTTTAGCCCTGAACACACCACCGCTGGTGATGCTGCCATAGAGGGTGGCCAGCACCTCAAGTATTTCCTCTGTCTGGCCCGCGACCACCTTGGTGATGCGATCTACAGTATGCTCTTTATCGCCGGGATTGATACGTTCCGGGCTATAGCCAAGGAAAAAATCCTGGCCGCAAACCAGCCCGGATGCCTGCTCGAGGGTAGGACCGCAAATATCCTCAGTCACGCCGGGATAAACTGTACTTTCATAGACGATGATTTGACGTTTATTGCCACCCAGCGCACGGCCAACTGTCTTGGATGCTGCAAGGACAGGCCCCAGATCAGGTGTGTTGGCGCGATCAACTGGCGTTGGCACTGTGACAATATAGACATCAGCGTCTTTTATACCATCCGCAGAGCATGTTAGTTGCAGCCGGCTTGCACCAAGCGTTTCAGAAGTCACTTCACGGGTCGAATCAAATCCGGACTTAAGTTCGTCGATGCGCTTCTGGCTTATATCAAAACCAACGACGTCATATTGCCGTGCCAAAGCGACAGCCAAAGGCAATCCCACATAACCAAGCCCGACAACGACAATTCTTTTCACTCTTAGCTCCTCATTTTATGCACCGTGCTTGAAGTATCTGCACCGCTGTGTTTGATTGAGAATAATTGCCCCTAAAGACCTGCAACCCACTCATACGCTCGCCAGTAATAGTGTTAAAATTATGAGCATGGCAACGCTTGAATAATGTGGTTCTAGCTTGGCGTAAATATCATAGTTATGGTAGTATTTTATTGCATGTATAGGGCAATTGCATGAAAATTGAGTAAGGGGATTCCCCAGGGCAATCGCATGAAAGTTCATTGAGGTTGTTGGGCAAGGAGTTGAGTTAGGAAGTCATTGCTCCAAGCAGCGCGTTTACGTTTGACTTTCATGCTGCTTTT
>JANYGX010000016.1 GCA_025362295.1 Sphingomonadales bacterium
AGTGTCTCGGCATACGCCATGCAGGTGGTGCGGTTCGCCAATAAAGCTACTTCGATAGCCGCAGATAAATCCTCGTTAACCGCACCCACCTCAGGCCGTCCGACAATCAGATCGTTCGGCCCCGGGCTTGGAAACGCCGCAACCGGTGTGCCACAGGCCAGCGCTTCGAGGATGACAAGACCAAAAGTATCCCAAGTGCTGGGGAACACAAACACATCAGCACCGACATAGGCAGAGGCGACATCATCCGGCGGTAGCCGACCCAAAAACATAGCGTCCTGATGAAGCGTTTTTAAGCGTTCCAGGTCTGGCCCATCACCAACCACAACTTTGGTGCCTAATGTTTTCAAGTTTAGAAATGCAGCAAGATTTTTTTCCTTTGAGACACGGCCAACATTCAACAAAATTGGTCGCGTTAGTGTTGCCAGTGCTGGATGTGGCGTGGCTCGTGAATTAAATCGATCGAGATCAACGCCCCGGCTCCACAACCGCGCAGCGAGCCCTCGTGCCTGCAATTCCGCAACCAGAGCATGGGTGGGGGCAAGCACATGATCTGCAGCACGATGAAACCACCGTATGTAGCGCCAGCTCCATTCAGCAGGCAGGCGATAATTCATGGCCATAAATTCAGGAAATCGCGTGTGATAGGCTGTGGTAAATCGAAGATTGTTTTTGACGCACCAGCGCCGGGCGGCCAACCCTAGCGGGCCTTCGACCGCAATATGAATGGCGTCAGGCTTGCTTGCCGCAATACGTTTTCCCATCGAGGCTGCACTGACAAGAGATAATTTAATTTCAGGGTACGCTGGCCAGCTCACACCTTTAAACTGGCTATGCTCAATCACTGTGACCTCATGCCCAAGCCTGATCATTTCGTTTGTGGTTGCCTTTAATGTTCTCACCACGCCGTTGATTTGCGGTGACCAGCTATCTGTCACCAATGTAAGCCGCATTATTCTGCTGCTGCCAATAATTTCAGCGGTTGTTTGTGCGGCTTGGTGCGTGCTGCAAC
Organism: Sphingomonadales bacterium; assembly: GCA_025362295.1. GTDB lineage: Bacteria > Pseudomonadota > Alphaproteobacteria > Sphingomonadales > Sphingomonadaceae > JANYGX01. The sequence goes on from JANYGX010000016.1 coordinate 1,013, forward strand.
AATGTCGGCCCAATGCAATATTTCCATGTGGCCATCAAAATGTTCAACCAGGGCTGTGCAGCTTTCCACCCAGTCACCATCATTGTAATAGGTTACTTTATCCGAAGGTTTGATTTGTGCCGTGTGCACATGGCCGCAAATAATACCATCAACATGATGTTGTTCAGCAGCGCGCACCAGCGCATCCTCAAAACGACTGACAAACTCAACGGCATTTTTCACCTTGCGTTTGATGTGCGCCGAGAGTGACCAGTACGGCAGGTTGAATTTGCGACGACAGAAATTTACCACGCGGTTGAGCACAAGTAAAAAAGCGTAGGCCTGGTCCCCGAGAAATGCCAGCCACCTCGCGTAGAGTACTATGCCATCAAACTCGTCGCCGTGCAGGACCAGCAATTTGCGATTATCAGCTGTAACATGAATGTGCTGCTTAATCACTTCGATACCACCAATATTCAGACCGTCGTAAGGCCGCAACATTTCATCGTGATTGCCGGGGATATATATCACCCGCGTGTTGTTTTTGGCTTTTTTCAGGATGCGGCGCACCACATCATTATGTCGCGGCGGCCAGTACCACGACCGCTTTAACCGCCAGCCATCAACAATATCACCAACAAGATACAGCGTGTCACTTTCATTGTATTTCAGAAAATCGACCAGCATGTCCGCATTGCAGCCGGGAGTGCCAAGATGAATATCCGATATCCAAATGGTGCGATAACGCGTGGCTTTGGTCATTTGTGCACACTCCAAAGTTATGCACTTAATTATCAACATAGTTATTAACAGTTGACGACTATTTTATGATATTTATGTTACAGTAATGCAAATTATAGATATTTTGACGTAACCTTGCTTCACTGTTACATCAGTATATGCTCATTATTCATTACATAATCTGGGTAACCATAGGTTATTTTATTGGTTCCATGCCTTTTGGCTTGCTGCTGACACGCGCTGCCGGATTAGGGGATATTCGCAACCTTGGATCAGGCAACATAGGTGCCACAAATGTTTTACGCACAGGCAATAAAGCTTTGGCAGCTTGCACTTTATTGTTTGATGGTGGCAAGGGATTGCTTGCAGTGTGGCTCGCCAGACATTTTGGCAATGGCGAGCCTGTTTTGCCGGCATTGGTGGGGCTGGCTGCGTTCATTGGCCATATTTTCCCACTATGGCTAAAATTTAAGGGTGGTAAAGGAGTCGCGACCTTCATTGGCGTGTTGATTGGATTGCACTGGCAACTTGCCTTCATATTTGGTGTTGTATGGGTGGTTATGGCGCTGGTGTGGCGCATGTCATCACTTGCCGCACTCGTGGCAACCATTGCCGCCTTGGTCGGTAGCTTTTACGTATTGGAACATGGTCAAATCATTATTGTGGCCGTAATTTCCATTTTTATTTTTGTAAGACATCGCTCAAATATCAGGCGTTTGTATTCTGGCACAGAAACAAAAATACGCATTTAAGGAACTAAAATCCTCAAAGTGTCTTATAACAACACTTTCAAGCTTCATGGAACACAGCACTTGCTCACACTAAAATTTATCTGGGCAAAACTGATCCAAAAAAATTATCAAGTCGTAATTAAACTATCTACAACCCTAAAAGGAAACTACAATGAAATTATTCAAGTCTGCACTAATGGTCGCCGCCATTGGTTTTTCAGCGTTCTCCCCCGCCGTAAAAGCCGACGATATGCATCACGGCATGAAAATGGATATAGTCGATACAGCTGTTGCAGCAGGATCATTCAAGACACTTACAGCTGCTTTGCAAGCCGCTGGCCTTGTTGATACACTGAAAGGTAAAGGGCCTTTTACAGTATTTGCACCAACAGACGACGCTTTTGCAAAGCTGCCAGCTGGTACAGTTGATGATCTTTTAAAACCAGAAAACAAAGATAAACTTGCAGCAATTCTTACCTATCACGTTGTGGCCGGCAAGGTGATGTCAAAATCGCTTGCTGGCAAGAAGACCGATGCGAAAACAGTCAATGGAGCAAATCTTGCCATCGACGCAACCGGTAGCACAGTGATGATCAAAGATGCGAAAGTAATCAAGGCCGATATAAAAGCGTCTAATGGTGTTATTCATGTGATAGACACTGTATTGCTGCCATAATTCCATTGATTGTTTTATAGTGTATGACGGGCGATGAGGTTTTTTCTCATCGCCCGTTTTATTGTATCAGAAGCAGCATTGGAGAATCTGAACCCGTTTTGAAATAAAGATTAAATGTTGTATCATTTTTTGTGCAATTGTAAGCACTGGCGGCAGCGCTGTACAATCTAAGGTGTGCGCAATACCAAAACGGATAGTTTATGACCCAGCTTCTCCACAAACTCTTTGCTGATATGGCAGCAAAATATAGCGCCAATATCGCCGTTCAGCTGGTTGACCCCGGTGATGCCCTGGAAACTTCGCTAAGCTATGCCGAGCTGCGCAACCGTTCGGCACAATTTGCACGTACTTTAAGAGATCGTGGTATCCGGCGTGGCGATCGGGTGGGCGTTTGTCTGCCACGCGGACTTGATGTCTATTGGACAATTCTCGGCATACTTGAAGCCGGTGCCACTTATGTGCCGCTTGACCCGACCTACCCAGACGACCGCATTCATTTTGTCATGACAGATTCTGACGCGAAGGTGCTGATCACTTCGGACCAGCGTGCTTTGCCGCTGAAAGCGCTGGGTATAAATTGTCTCACGTTCAGCCGTGCAGTCGGCTATATCGCGCAGCACGAAACGCCGCCATTCGCGACTGGAGAGATTGGCGTTACAGCCGATGACATTGCATATATTATTTATACATCCGGCTCGACTGGCAGACCCAAAGGCGTGATGATTCGTCATCGTAATGCAGTAAGCTGGGCACTTGCGGAGGCGGAAATGCTGGAGCTTCGCAGTGACGACAAAATATATCAGGGATTCAGTCTGGCATTTGATATGTCACTGGAAGAAATATGGTCGGCGTTCACCGTTGGGGCCACCCTGATGGCAGGCTCAGATGACCTTGCAAAAGCTGGACCTGACCTGGGGCCAGCACTTATCATGGCAGGCATTACTGTTTGGCATACGGTGCCGTCGCTTGCGGCCATAGTCGATCCACGCATTCCAAAGTTACGCCTGCTCAATCTTGGTGGAGAAGCTTGTCCGGCAGAGGTTGTGAAACGTTGGGCCCAACCTGGCCTGCGTATCCTTAATACTTACGGCCCCACTGAAGTGACAGTCACATCAACTTGGACGGATGTATACCCTGACAAGCCAATTACTATCGGCCGCGAGTTACGGGATTATAAATTGTGGGTGGTTGATGAAAACATGAACCCTGTGCCGCGCGACAAAGAAGGCGAGCTGATTATTGGTGGGCCATGCGTTGGGGCTGGTTATGTCAAACGGCCAGAGCTGACAGCAGAGAAATTTATCATCACATCTTTTAGTAATGGTTGCACAGTGTATCGCAGCGGGGATTTGGTGCGGTTCAATCCTGAGGGAGATTTGGATTTTTTGGGCCGCATTGACACACAGGTTAAAATTCGCGGCTACAGGGTCGAACTGGGTGAAATCGAATCTGTACTTGCAGACGACCCCGCGATTGCTCATGCGGTTGTCACTTTGTCGAAAGATGAGAGTGGCTTTGATGCCGTTGTAGGTTATCTGCAACCGAACGCAGATCAAACGATTAATATTGCTGACTGTAAAGCCCGCGCTGCCGAGCGTTTACCCGTATACATGCGACCATCAGCTTATGAAATTATTGCCGAGTTGCCGCGCTTGATTTCAGGCAAAATTGATCGCAAGAATTTGCCAGCTCCAATCAGCTGGGATGCGCCAACAAAAACTATTGTTGCTCCCATTGGTGATATGGAAACACGCTTGATTGCTGTATGGACACGTAATTTTGCCCCGCGAACGGTTTCAACGGACGATGATTTTTTTGACGATCTGGGCGGCCATTCGCTGAAGGCCGCACGCGTGGTCTCGGATGCGCGCATGGATCCATCGCTCGCACATATATCAATCAAGGATATTTATGAAAATAAAAATATAGCCGATCTGGCTTTGGCATTAAAGGCTAAACAGCCGATGAGAAAATCTGCATGCGAGCCGTTTCATGCCATACCCCAAGGGCGTTTTATACGGTGTGCCGTTGCACAAGCACTCAGTTTGCCACTGATTTACGGCTTTGCTGGCTTGCCGTGGCTGACGCCGTATTTGCTCTATGTGTACTTTATATCAAATAATTTTAGTCGTCTGGAGTCGCTTGGCTTTTCAGCCATTGGTTTCGTAACAGTGCCCGCTTTATTGATTTTTGTTGCGGTCAGTATCAAGTGGCTCGTGATTGGCCGTTATAAATCAGGCCACTATCCATTGTGGGGGCGCTATTATTTTCGTTGGTGGTTTGTCAGACGAGTGCTGAGTGTTGTGCCAACGCGCTACCTGAGCGGCACGCCCATGCTGGCATTTTATTTTCGAATGCTTGGTGCCAAAATCGGCTCGGATTGCTTTATTGGTCTTAATGATATTGATGCAGCTGACCTCGTTTTTATCGATGATCGTACAATCATAAGTGATGGCTCCATGATTGCTAATGTGGCTGTCGAGAAAGGTGAACTCAGAATTGGAACGGCGAGATTAGGCAGGGATAGTTTTCTTGGTGTGCAAGCCGTGCTAGGGCGTGACGGCGAACTTGGTAAAAAATCACGCCTCGAAGATTTATCAATGCTGCCAACCGGCGCACATGTTCCTGACGGCGAAACCTGGGTCGGCTCGCCCGCATCTTTCAAAGAACTAACCGTACCATTACCAGTGACACCGCCGGTGTCCGTTTTCAAACGATTTATTATCACACTCGCGCTCGTGGTGTCGGCACCATTGTTGCCACTGGCCTCTATTTTACCTATTGCACCAGGTCTTATTTTAATGATCGAGCTCGACTGGGCAACTGAAGGTTACACCTTCTTATTGATATCGCCGCTTCTGGGTGTGTCTTATGTGGTGCTTATGTGTTTGCAAACAGCGGTTATGAAATGGCTGTTGCTTGGTCGTGTAAAGCCCGGGCGCTATCCGCTCTTTAGCCTGTTTTATGTGCGCTTTTGGTTTATGCGCCAGTTAGGCGAGCTGGCGCTGGAGCTGATTTTACCAATTTATGCAACACTCTATCTGCGACCATGGTATCGGCTGATGGGTGTAAAGATTGGCGAGCGGGCGGAAATTTCGACAGCCACAGCGATTATTCCTGATCTTGTGGAGATTGGCGCTGAAAGCTTTGTCGCAGACGGCGTTGTGTTCGGTGCGCCACGTATGGAGCCCGGCATGGTGCGATTAGAACACACCAGCATTGGACGGCGATCATTCATTGGCAACAGCGCGTTGCTACCCACAGGATCACACATTGGTAATGATGTGCTGATTGGTGTTCTGTCGCAACCGCCGCTTGATGGTGCAGCGGAACGTGGCACAGGTTCATCATGGTTTGGGTCGCCTGCCATTAATTTGCAGCAGCGGCAAAAACTTGTGCAGTTTAATGAGGGCTCTACATTCACACCGCCGCGTCATCTGGTGGCAACACGGTGGCTGGTCGAATACGTCCGCGTTACATTGTCGATGACTGTGTTTGTAGCCCTATTCAGCCTGATGCTGTCGTTTGTTTCTGAGATTTCAGATCATGAACACTCAGAAATGATAATCCTACCTGCGTTTCCGTTTCTTTACATGCTGTTTTGCCTGGCTGCAGGTGCGTTTGTGGTCGCGCTTAAATGGCTCGTGGTCGGACGCTATAAGGCCACAGTTGCACCGCTCTGGAGTATGTTTGTCTGGAAGACTGAACTTGTCACATCGACCTATGAAAATCTGGTTGCTCCATCACTCTTGGAACCCTTGCGCGGGACACCGTTTATCAGCATGTACCTGCGCTTGCTTGGTGCAAAAATCGGCAAGCGTGTCTTCATGGATACAACGGATATGACTGAATATGATCTGGTTACTATTGGCGACGATGCAGCGCTCAATGAACAATGCGGTTTGCAAACACACTTGTTTGAAGATCGGATTATGAAAGTGTCTGGTCTGACTATAGGTGAACGTGCAACAATTGGTTCAATTTCAATTGTGTTATATGATGCTGTCATTGAAGCTGATGCAACACTTGGTGATTTATCAGTGGCTATGAAAGGCGAAACTCTGCCTGCGGGCACCACATGGGAGGGATCACCAGCAAAGCTGGTTTAATCACAGGCCACTAATCACGCCCAACACATCCTCGACATGCCCCTCAACTTTTACCTTGCGCCAAATATGCGCAATTCTACCTTTATTATCAATAAGAATAGTTGAGCGATCGATACCCATGTATTTCTTGCCGTACATGCTTTTTTCAACCCAAGCACCATAAGCCTCAATGGTGGCACCATCAGGATCAGAACCGAGTTCAACCTTCAACTCGTGCTTCGTGCGAAACTTTGCATGAGCGGTAACACTGTCTTTGGACACGCCTATCACTATTGTGTTGGCCTTGGTAAATTTGGCTTTAGCCGCCGAGAAGTTAATCGCTTCTTTGGTGCAACCGGGTGTATCATCACGCGGGTAGAAATAGAGCACAATATTCTGGCCTTTCAGGGCTTTGAGAGAGGCTGGTTCGTTGCCGTCTGTGGCCAGAGAAAAATCCGGAGCTTTATCGCCAATGTTGAGGGTCATGATGTGTTTCCTTGTTGTTGAATAAAATATTTATAGCAGCATTGCAGTTGTATTTAAAGTGCAGGGGGAATCGCAATGTGTAATTCTGATAAGCTTGAGCATAGCAATCATCCCACCTCAAAAACTGTTTCCCAGATTTTGCATACATCGGCTTTTGATTTTCGCAACAATTTTGCAAAAGCCGGATAGCTTGCGCACCCTGCAGCTTTTGCAAACACGGGTTTGATAACAGCTGGCAAAGGATTTTGTGTTGCATCACCATGAAGGCACTGGCGGAGCACCACGCGTGCGGAGAGCATAAACGTCCAAGCTGTTGACAGATCGCTGGCATACCGATCAGAAATAAAACCGTTTCTTGCCAGCACTATCAATGCTTCGTCAATATTCGGTATTGGGCCGAGACCGTAACGCAGCATCAGGGCTTGCACGATAAATTCAAGATCAACCAATCCGCCTGGAGAAAGTTTTAAATCCCACGGGCCTTGAGGTGGTTTGTGTGTGTTAATATCTTTGCGCATATCAAGAATGTCAGTTTTGATTTTTTGCCAATCGTTAGTTATAGCTAATATTTGCTGGCAACTTAATATGATATTTTGATCTGTGCCATAAACCAGTCGTGCGCGCGTTAACGCCATATGCTCCCATGTCCACGCATCTGATTTATGATATTGGGCAAAGCTTTCAATATTAACAGCAAGCAAGCCTTTGTCGCCTGACGGGCGCAGACGTGTATCAATTTCCGCCATGACACCATGTGCATTGTGCGCGGTCAACCAGCTGATCAATCGCTGGCCTAAACGATTGTAATAATGCGTTGCTGTTAATGATGTTTTACCTGTTGATGCGGTGTCGTGTTTGCCTGAAAAAACAAAAATCATATCAAGGTCAGAGCCAGATGCCAGGACTTCGCCACCCCAACTGCCCATGGCAATGATATTGAAACCACCCCCGTGAATTTGACCATATAGTTTTTGGAAATCAGCCTCCGCGGCCTTTGCTAAATGCTGCACACTCACATCCGCAAGGTAAGCGAGCGCTTTGGCGGCATGAAACCCTGAGAGCACACCATTGATGAGCTGCACACCCACCTGAAATTTCTTTTCAGCAAGCCAGCGCGCTGTAGTTTCCTGTGGATTGACACGGCCACTATCAATCAGTGTTGTTAAATCCACTTTCAATATCTCTATATTGTCCACTGGTTCGTGAAAGCGCGTGTCAAACATGGCATCAAGTAAATCCGGTTGACGCGACAAAACATCTCCAAGCTTTGGCGCCAATGCCAAAATATCGAGCAGTGTTCTTAACAAGGCGCGATTGCAATCAAGAAGTTCCAGAAAAGCAACACCTGACGGCAAGCGTTCCAGAACATCATCAAAGCGTGCCAACGCAACTTTTGCATCAACAGCTTTTCTAAGATTTGAGAATATTTCCGGCATCAAGTTTTCAAGGGCTTGTTGTGCGCGTGGCGCCCGTAAAGCACGGTATCTGCCGGAGCGCCAGCGCCCAATCATCGCCTCAGCACTTGGTCCCATTTTGAAGGGCACCAGCATTTTTTTAAGAGCAAGTGCCTCGTGCGGAAATGTGAGAGAACCTGCATTTTTTTCGCCAAAGCGCCTTATATATAAATCTTGCACAGATTTCATATGGCTGATGACTTGCGCATCAAATGGCCCAAGCGCTTTAAAACCTAAAAGCCGTGCAACTGATAAGCGCTCCTCAGCATCAACGGGCAGTGTGTGCGTTTGTTCATCGTGGCGCATTTGCAAGCGATGCTCGATAGTACGCCAAAATTTATAGCTTTCAATCAGACTTTTGGCTTCTGCTTGTGTCAGGTGGCCGGTCTTGGCGAGGATCATCAAGCCTTCAATTGTGTTGTTTATTCTCAGTTCCGGCTGTCTGCCGCCGTGTATAAGCTGCACCAATTGCAGCATGAATTCGATCTCGCGAATACAGCCTGGGCCGCGCTTGATATCAAGCCCGGCTGTGCGAACTTCATCCTGACCAAAGTGATCTGCCATACGCAATCGCAAATCATGAATATCTTTTATTGCAGTGAAATCCAGCGATTGTCGCCATATCCACGGGGTCAGGGCTCTCATGAAAGCTTGCCCGGCGGACACATCACCAGCAATAATGCGTGCGCGCGTGAACGCGGCGCGCTCCCACGTCTGTGCCATATTATGATAGTAAACCTCTGCAGCAATCATTGAAAGCGCCACGGGCATAACATTTGGATCTGGCCGCAATCTTAAGTCAACGCGCGCCACATAACCCTCAGCGGATCTTTGATCGAGTATTCTTGAAAATTGCTGCACAACTTTTACAAGCTCATGTGTTGCATCGCCACCATCCGTAGAAAAAATCTTACGCTCATCAAAAATAAAAATCAGGTCAATATCGCTTGAATAGTTCAGCTCTCGCCCGCCAAGTTTGCCAAGTCCAAGGCAAACAAGTCCAGCTTCTTTCACAGCATCGGGTTTAAGTTTTTTAAGGGTTTTTCCAGCTAAAAATAACTTGCCATCTTTTAAAGCTGGCCAAAGGGCTGAATAAAGTGCGCACGCTATCGCCGCATCAGCAAAATCGCTTAAGGCAAGCGTTGCCTGTTCAAGCGACCATTTGCCACCAATATCAGCCAGTGCAACAATCAAGGCAGTTTGTGCTCTTGAATGCCTGAGATTGCCGATATCAAGCTTATCGATCAAGTTTTTCATCATCACGTCAGGCCCGTGAGTGGCCAGATTATGCACCACAGAACCATGGTCGCGGATGAGATTTTTTAAAAACGGTGCTTCAGTAGCAGCCAGAAATGCAGCCTTTTCAACCCAGTTTGTTGTTTTAGCCTTCATTGTTGTGGTTTCATCGATTAATAGATCACAATATTTGTCTTCAACAGCTATATTTATAGACCATGATCCGCAAAAAGCCCATTATCATTGTTACCACTCTTGGTGCCTTATTCATTGTTTGCATCATCGCAACCTATGAGTGGCTGGCAAACCAGACCTATGATATCACGCGCTTTGGACCACGGCTGGAACAAGCTGTGGCAACAGCCGTGCCGAGGTTGAAGGTCGATTTGCCGGAACTAACAGCCAGGCGAGACCCAATAAAAAAACTGATAGTGGTTACGGCAAAACATGTGCGTCTGCATCACGCCTTGATGACTGGCCCTGCGACACTGGATCAGCTGCTGATCAGACTTGATCAGGCGGCGTTACTTAAGAGTGTCGTGTCCATCGAAAGTGCTGAAGGGCATGGGTTTTATGGCAATATGAACGTTTCAATGATAGATGTCTTGCACGCAAAAAACAATCATATCCCTATAACTATACCGTGGAACAAATCGCTCAACGCAGTTACTTTGAGGGATATAGTGCTAGACATAACGGAAAGTGACAGTCGTGCACGTGTACACATCGTATCGCCAGGCGTGACCATAAAACGACAACTTTTACACAAGGCGGTTTTGGAAATAAATGCGAATGCCACTGCAATGGGTTCAGGCAGCATATTGCAGGTAGCATCGGAAACAACGGCCAAGCCTTTTGGCTCGTGGAGCAGCGACATTAACCTGAAAGCCGAAAAACCGAGCGCACTTGTTAAAGCGCTTTTTCCGCATATTGATATGCCAACTCTTTCAGCACCCGTAACACTAGATGCAAAAATCAGCAGTGCGCAGGAAACAAGCGTTAGCGCCTATTTGAAAACGGCAGATAGTTTATTTATGTGGCCAAAATTTTATGAAAAACCATTATTGTTCAAGAAATTATCGTTTAAGGCCAAATGGAAAACTGGCATGCCACATATCACTTTAGACGCATTTCAGGCAAATCTGAATGATGTTAGTCTGCAGGCAAATGCTGTTTTTAATCCAAAGACAATGGGCAACAGCACCATCAAGGCAAATTTTGATCAAGCAAGTGTTGCCCAAATGTTATCACTCTGGCCAAAAACTGTCGCAGTTGGCGGCAAAACATGGGTTGCCCTAAATATATTGAAGGGTAGTATAAAAACTGGTGTATTTTCCCTTTTCAATAAATTGTTTTTGCTGGATTTTGATTTTGACAAACTCCGAGTAAACTACCGTGCACCTATGCCAATGCTGGAAAACGCGAGCGGACATGGACGCTTAACAGCCAAGCGCTTATCCTTGGCCGTTCAACATGGTGCCGTAGCAGGTTTGAACGTCACGCCTGCAACTGTCGTGTTGCAGGATATTGATCGTGGGGCTGGGAATTTACTGCTGACGATGCCGATTGTCGGAAGTGTGCCAGATGTGCTGGCATTGCTCGATCATCAACCGTTTCAGTTTATCAGTCGGTACGGTTTAAAACCGGAAACACTGGGTGGTAACATGAATGGGACATTGCATCTCAAATTTCCCCTGCTTAGCGATCTATCGTTCGATCAGATCATTCTCAATGCCAATGCGCAAACCAGTCACGCCAGTATACCCGATATATTTGCCAAGAAACCTCTTGCCAATGCCAATTTGCACTTTGTTATAACCGATCAGGGACTCGAAGCCAATGGCTCTGGCACCCTTGGCACACAGGCCATTGGCTTGCGCTGGCGAGAGGATTTTACTGGCAGGAGCCAGACGCCAACGCAATATGACATTAAAGCCCCCACGTCGGTTGAAGCTTTGGCTTTGCTTGGTATTGATATAAGTGGTTTGGCTTCAGGTCCCCTTAATATGGACTTGCATTTGAATGGCCATAAAGGCGTCATTAGTGACGGCATCTTCGCAGCCGACATAAGCCGTACACAGGTAGAATTGCCGGTTTTTGGCATTGTCAAACCGGCTGGCGTCCGGGCCAGCTTAACCGGTGAGCTGCGGCAGGATGCACGCACGCTGTTTTTGAATAATATGGATCTTAACAGTGCTAGCGTGCAGACTAAATTATCAGGCACAATACCACTTGATACCGGACGTAACCATTTTGATATCAGCAGTTTTCATCTTGGTGAAACCCAACTTGCTGGCACAGCAGATTATGCGGAAGGCACACCCTTGATGCTTAGTATCAAAGGTGGGACTCTTGATGTGCGAGAGAGTTTGCAGAAATGGCGGCACATAGTGCCAGTTTCAAAACCTGAGCCGTCATCGAACCTCAACACGCATGTAACGGCAAAGCTTGATAAGATCAGGCTTTACGACAATACTGATTTAGTCGCCGTTGCAGCAGATATGGATTTCAAAGACAGCACGCTCGTTGCTATGAACGCGAAGGCCAAACAATCTGGCGCTGATGTCATGACACGGCTTGTGAGCGTTAAAGGTCAGCGCAATATTTCGTTGCAAGCGTCGGATGCCGGAAGCATCGCGCGCGGTCTTAACCTATTTTCAGGCGGCAAAGGGGGTACACTTTTTGTCAATGCCGGGCTGCAGGGGCAGGGCGCTAGCCTTGCCATCAAAGGCACAGCGCAGATGAAAGATTTTCGCGTCATCAACACACCGGCATTGGCAAAACTACTCACTATTGCGTCTCTCACAGGTTTACGCGACATGGTCACCGGCAGGGGTATTCCATTCGATACAGTTGTTGTGCCTTTTGAGCTGAGGCGTGGCGTGTTTGATATACACGGCGCCCGTGCAACAGGGGCATCGCTCGGCATTACACTGGAGGGTCAGGTTTTGCAGTCGCTTGGCAAGACCGATTTACGGGGCGTCATCACACCATCGTACACATTGAACAGTGCGGTCGGCAACATTCCAGTGTTGGGCAAAGTGTTAACCGGTGGCAAAAATCAGGGGTTGATCGGCTTCAACTACCGCATTTCCGGACCAGTCGAAGATCCCAAAATAATAGTCGCCAAGTCCAGTGGCCTGGCCTTCGGGCCGCTTCGGCAATTGTTTAAGGGCCATAAACCAGCCTTACGTGCGGAAAACGGGCCGTCTGGCGTGGCGAATTAACGCTATACCGCTGCCACTTGCATCGCGTATAGACGTTCATACTACTGTAATATATCAGCCAGTAGATAATAAATGCTACTAACAACTAAATATTCACATGGAGAAATGAGAATGACAAAAACAATATTTGCTGGTCTTGCACTGGCTGCTCTTATGTCCGTTGGCGCGACAGCTCAAACCAGTGCACCAATGGCTGATACAAAAGCCACAGTTGCTGCTGCACCGGCCAAGGTCGTTGATACTGCCAAACCAAACATGGGCAAGGTATCGACGATGGGTAAAATGGATAAACTAGGTAAAGCTGACACAAAGGTAAAAGCCAAAGCCGACACCAAAATGGCATCGACAAAAGGCAAAGATGCACCGCGCACTGAAAAATCATTGGCCTGCTCGAAAGATGCCGATGGCAAGAAATTACATGGCAAAGCTCGTAAAGATTTTATGAGCACCTGCAAAAAAGCCTAACTTTACATTTTAATATGACACGATAAAGCGCTGGAGTAATCCGGCGCTTTTTTCTTGTGAGGTGTTATGGAAAAATTTTTAATGTGCACTTGTAAAGTTATTATCATTCATATTTTTAATACATATCTTTCAAAAACCACAAGAAAACTATAGCGTTTAAAATCATAAAAAATCTCAAGCCAAATTAAAAAATCAGCCTGAAATACGTTTCTTTTCATATGTCATAAAGGCGTAATAGTTAAGAGTTATTAACCTTTGGTGAGGAATGACTTATCACATATACAAATGTGATCATTTTTCAAAGTGTCAGGCATGGTGTTTGGTACTTATCATTCAAAATCTGAGAAGGTTCTAAATTATGAATATTATGAAATCTTTTTTGCTGGCGGCCGTATCGGTAGCAGCAACAACAGGGGCTGGCAGCTTTACTGCCAACGCTTCAACACTCGTTGCTGGCGGCAGCTCGCTGGTCGGCCCATACGTAGCACGCGCTTTCGATTGCTTCGGTGCTTACACAAACACAGCCCCTTCAGTCGTTGTGACTGATTTGCCTTTTATCTTTCTTGGCAACGCTTGCAAAAGCGCTGCACTGCCACAAATCGAGCCAAGCACTGTCCTCAGCTACGATAGCGTTGGTTCTGGTAACGGCGTTAAAGGTATTACTTTCCATAATGCCGCTCAATATGGCACGGGTCGTACAGGTGCACCGGCTTATTCAGGTTCAGACAACCCAATCACAGCGGCCGATCTTGCGCAATTTGTAACCACTGGTGGCGGCACATTGAATGCAAACAACACAGTCACAGGCGGCGCTTACGGTAATTTGGTTCAAATTCCAGAAATCGTAGCACCAGTTACCGTTTCGTTCTCACCAACATATATTGATGCATCAGGCACAGTGCGTAAATTTAACTTTAAGAACGCACCAACCACCAAGAGTGTTGTTCTTAAAACACTTAAATTGCGGATGACGGCACCAGCTGGTGTTGCTTCAGTGTGCTCGATTGCAACGGGTGTTACAAAAGATTGGTTTGGTGCAGACATGACAGCCGCCAATGGTGGTGTGTCCCTGCGTGCTGTAGGCGACACTACAGCCTCATTGCCAATCAAACTGGTTGGTCGTGCAGATAAATCTGGTACAACACAATTGTTCACACGGGCATTGGCCAACCAATGTGGTAGCACAATTTACCCGACACTTGCTGGTGATTCAACAATCGATGTAAGCGGCATCAACGGTCGCATGCCAGCAGGCACAGCCTATACATTGGTATCAGGCAGCGGTGGTGTTGTTGGCGCATTGCAAGCTGGTACAGCGGCCACGGTAAATGGCGGCATTGGCTATGTCGGACCAGACTTCGTATTGCCAGCTGTTTTGGCTCTCGTTCCTGCCACAACCACAACCGTTATTTCGGCTGACTTGATCAACTCAAATAACAACATCGCCTATTCACCTAATGCTGCTAACGCGGTAAAAGCTTTTGCTGCATTGGCAACTGCCACACCAGCCTTCGGTTTGCCAGCTATTCACCCATTACCAGCTACTATCGACCTCAACCCGCTGGACTATGTTCCAACCAATCTAAACTCAGCGGTTGCTAACCCAGCCACTAACTATCCGATCTTTGGCACATCGCAGATTGATGCGTACACATGCTATGCTGATGCAACACTCGCCGCATCGGTAGTGAAAAGCCTCAAACTGTTAGAAGGCAGCCTTGGCACAACCGTTCCATTGAACAAAGTGTTTACCGATGCCGTAAACGGTATTGCTGGTAAAGCCGGTCTTGGTTCATTGCCAGCCACATGGCAGGCATTTATCAACAAAACCTACCTGTCCGGCGGTAAAACCGGCATCAGCGGCATTGGCGCAAGCTCAGCCAACGTATCGTGCAAAACAGCCACAGGCGCTTAAGCTATAGTCTGAAGTAAAAGGCAATACAGGCACCCCCGGCTCGCGCTGGGGGTGTTTTTTTGGGCTAAGCTTATGCTCGACATGTGTAGCTACCATAACCAGAGAGCCATAAGTTTTTGCCTAAAAATTATACCGAAAATATGGTGGACAATGACAATCAAAAACGAAATGTTTCAATTTTGTGTAATTTTTATGAACCTTTTATGACATTGTTTTAACTACGTTTTTTCGCTTTATTGCCGAGTTTAATGTGGCATTTGATGATCAAACCAGGTAATAGTTGATAAAGTATTAAGCACACATTCAGCACGGATTTTATCATGATTATCAAGTCGCAATCAATTGCAAAACCTAGCATTGCCAGACGCGATTCGCAGCGGCGGCGGTTCATGCTGACTGTCAGTGCGCTGGCCAGCATCAGCGTGTTGGCTGTGCAACCAGCGCGTGGTGCGGGCAATCCTGTCTATCTTCCTGGCTTCGGTTCAGCCTCCGGCAGTGCGGCACAGGGCAACAGTGGCACGCCCAACCCTGTCCCACCACTGGGTGGCAGCTCGCCGTTTGGTACTGGCGCATTTTCATCAAACAGCGCGCGTGCCATAGCCGCGCAAGCCAATGCTACCTATTTGCAAACTGCAACAGCTGCAGCACTTGCCGCGCAAGCGGCGGCACATGTGACGTTTACACCGACCCAGCAAGCGCAAATCAATGCTGTGCCCAACGGTCTTGTGGCTGGTGGGTTGTTTCCGGCAGTGACCGTGCAAACAGCCGCTGCCATCGATACAACTGGCCTGGCCACTTGGCAGGGGGCTACACTCCCAGCCCAAACCACAGCCGCTGATGGCACCGTGACCGTGGTGGTGCACCAAAACGACTCACGTGCGCTGCTGAGTTGGAACAGTTTTAATATTGGTGCAAAAACCACACTGAATTTCGATCAGGCAAGCTACAGCGGCACCAACTACACCGGCATTCGCACCAGCCAGCCAAGCTACACCGTGCTCAACCGCGTGGCGAACTCAGTCGCGCCAAGCACCGTCTTTGGCAGCATAAAAGCTGACGGCACAGTGCTGGTGATCAACAACAACGGCATATTGTTCGGCGCTGGTAGCCAAGTGAACACGCATTCGTTTTTCTTTCAGGCGCTTGCTAATACGGTAACAATAAAAAATCAGACATTCACTGATCCTGTCACGGGTAAGCCAGTCATTGATATCGGTGATTTTGGTGGTGCCACTGCAGGGGACAATCCCACCGCTTTGGTTTTGAAACATATTACGGTACAAGAAGATAACTTAACTTTTTTGCAAAGAGGCCCATTTATTGGTGCTGCGTCTGACGATACTTTGGCTGGACCAAATCTCCAGTTAACGTCGAGCCCTGTTCAAACATCGTTGGTATATGCGCGCAACCCAGATGGTAGTTACGATCTTAGTAAACTACAAACTCTGGTCGATAATAATGGCACCCCAGTTTTAGACGCCAATGGCAATCAAATTCGCCAACTTGCTTATACAAAAGTAGACGTGGCCAATGCAGGTACAGGTGTTGTCAAAATTCAAACAGGCGCTAACATCACCACAGGCGCTGGCGGCTTCATCAACTTCTCCGGAACCACAGTAACCAACGATGGTGTTTTAAGTGCCACGCAAGGGCAGGTTTTACTGAGTGGCACAACAGTCCAAAACAACGGCATCATCCAATCGGCGCAGGGTTATGTGGGACTGACTGGGTCAACAGCCGTTATTAATAGCGGCATTCTTGCAGCCACCACCAGTGCCACGCGACGCGGTGTGATTGGGTTGAGCGGCGCAGATGTGGTTTTGAAAGCTGGCAGCAGCATCGGTATTACGGCTGACGACAGTGAAACCATCACCCGTTCCAGCACAACGTTCAAGCCATCAGTGGTCAACATCGGCCTCGGTCAAAGTCAACCCATTGTTATCGGGGGTCCACCAATCAACATCGGCCTCGGTCAACGCATTGTTATCGAGGGTGCATCTGGCGCAACACCCGGTGCGCTGGTGTATGCGCCGGGCGGCAACATCAATATTGGTAGCCAACCGGATAACACCGGGGTTATTAGTATTGGTAACGTTCCCGGCGGCACCAGCGTGTTCGTTGGCAGTGGTGCCATCATTGATGCGTCGGGCCTGAAGGATGTGCCGATCCTCGCTTCGCGCAACAGCATCGAAATTTCCCCGTTGAAGCGCAACGAACTGCGCGACACGCCGAATTACCGCGAGGTATCGACCAATGGCGGCTTCACGTTGAACGGCGCCACAGTGTTTGTCGATCCGCGCCTGTCCGGCGTGCGCGCTGATGGTGTGGCCTGGGTTGGCTCGCCGCTCATTGAAGCGGGCAGCTACTACGCGCAGGTGGGTGTCACCGCGAGCGAGCTGCTCACCAAGGGCGGCAACGTGACGCTTGGTGTTCAGGCTTACACATCGACAGTCAACGTGCCATTTACTTCGACCATAATCAACGTGCCTGTCAATCAAGCGTCTGCAGTCGTGGTGCAAAAGGGTGCTACAATCGATATTTCCGGTGGCTTCGTGACCTATCAAGCCGGTCTGGTCAACACCAGCAAATTGCTAACCAGCACTGGCCAGGTGGTTGATATCAGCCAGGCCGACCCCAACGGCCAATTTGTTGGGCTTGTCAGCGGCTTTGCCGACCATCAGGATCGCTGGGGCGCACCAACCATTTATGCCAACCCCCTACTGCAAGGTGGTCGTTATGAGGCAGCGTATAGCGAGGGCCGCGATGCCGGCTCGCTCACCATCAAAGCATCATCCATTGCGCTGGATGGTACTCTGAATGCCGGCGTTACAGTTGGCAGCCGTCAGGCGCTGGACGGCAAGATAGGCACCAACGTTCAACCGGGCGATACAAAAGCATTGATCTATGGTGATACGCGCGCCTTGCAGGCCATCGCTTCACAATTGCCAAGTGGCGGCTATCTTGACATTCTGGCAAGAACAAAAACGCCTCCCACTAACGGCGCTGTATTGACTGGTGGTGGTGATATAAACATTGTTTCGTCGATAGTCACGGCGGATGGCACCAGCAACGTGATCAACAACAATGCTGTCAGCACATCGCTTGATGCTAATGGAGTCGCCACTGTCAGCTACATCCACGCTGATCCAAAAGACACCACCGCCAGCACGCTTGCCAGCCGGCAAAGCCTCACAGGCTTGACGGACAACCGAATCAGCACGATTTCATTCACCGATGCCCAAATCAACGCGGCAGGCCTATCGCAACTTAGCCTCAACACCACCGGCAGCGTGCGCTTCGACAAGGACACCACAGTTAACCTCAACGCGGGCGGCGCGCTGAATATCATCGCCGGTCGCTCGGTGCATTTTGATGGTACTGTTTATGTGCCATCCGGCAAAATCAGTGCTGATACGAAGGCTTTGGGCATACTCTCAAACGGGTCAGTATTCACACCCCAAAGTCTTGTTACAACACCCGGCGCCCTTTTTTCTTTTCTCCCTCTTACACCGAGTATTGCCATTGATGGCACGACGGGTCACGGCTCTTTCGATATCGAGGTGAGTGGCCTGTTGTCTACACGCGGGCTTTTCAGCAATGATAGCATAACAAGCAGCACGGGTCAGGCACGCGGCAAAGCTTATACAAACGGCGGCAGCGTTAGCTTGACTGTGTTGCCATCCGACAATCTTTCCGTGATTCCTGACTTGCCTGCGTCCAGCTTTTCCACACAAACCGGAACTGGCCTCCCTGTATCCGGACAAATTGCTGCGCCCGTCATCGTGCAAGATTACGTCGATGTCGGTGGTAGCATCGATCTGAGCGCGACCGCCAAGATTGATGTTTCTGGGGGCGCTTACATAAGCACGGCTGGCGTTATTGATAAAACTTCTAAAGGGGGCAATGTTAGCCTCATTAATGAAACCACTTTTATCCTTCAAGGCAGTAACTTCAGAACCAAAGACACGGGCTCACTCAATTCATCGTCCGTCAATCCATTCATCCCAAGGCAATCATCGCCCTTTAATAATCCTGCACCATCTCGCATCAGTTCACATGTGGCTATAGACCCGAATGCACAAATTCTATCGTTTGGTTTTAACGGTGGGGGTGCACTGACGCTTGAAACACCACTGTTGAGTTTTTATGGCTCAAGTGTTGATTATATCGGCAAAACTACAGCCAATGCCATAACATTTATCCCGAATGGCTTCATTCAGAAAGCTGGCTTTGCAACACTCAATATTGCTAACTACAAAACGGCTCTGCTACCCAATTTTGCTGACGGTTCCGGCACGCCCTATTTTATCAACTCAGTTGACCCAGTCACCGGCATTGCTATGGGATCGGGGGGCTATAACGCCGTGCTGGAAACTCCAACGATTGCCATTGGTGCTGGCCAGGTGCTGGCGCTGACGCAATCTTATTACTCAAATTTGCTGAGCGTCGCCCAAAGCAACCAACTCTTGGCTTTGCCGTCAACCAACGATGCCGCCGCGGGCAGTATAGGTTCGGTGCTCGCACCATCAGTACCCGGCAACCCGACTTCATTTGCAGATTACACAGCACTGGCCACTCAGAAAAACACGTTAACTGACCCTAATGCGTACTATCGCAAAGGCGTCAACCTGAACTTTGGCGGGCTGGTGGAATTGGATGTTACCAAAGGGGGGTTGATTTATGGGGATGCGGAATCAAGTCTGACCGTGCCTAAATTATACAACGAAGGCAATATACGATTGGTCGGTGGCACAATCACGCAGTTGGAAACCCTTCCCACTTTGTACGTCTCTTCATTGGCTGCAATAGGTACTATTGGTAATACTAGCTTTGCTGGAACGACGATTGCATTGAATAAGCCAGTTCGCGCAAGCACTGATAACGCTGCAAAAATATTTGATCTAACGGATATTTTTGTGACTAACCCCGATAATATTACGATAAATATATCAGCGGTTGATGACCCTCATCAACAACCAACGTCAAGCCATAAACTTAATGCCAATTTGTTTTTTGATGATCAATTGATGAAAGACAATGCTTATTTGTCGAATGGTATTATTGCGACCGGTACACGATTAGATAATGGAAATGTTCTTACACCGCCACAATATTCAGTTGCGGATATGAAATTTGTGTACTTTCTCGGCAATCATGTTGGTCAGTTTGACGGCGCAGTGCTGGCATCAGGCAGCGCGACTGATCTCTCTGGCCTTAGCCTGCGAAACCCAAGCACGGCACCGCGCGGTTTTGGTGATCCGACGCCTTTGGTGGACGGTAAGCTGATAGGTGGCGGTACATTGCGAACGATAGCAAATAATATAACGCAAACGATCGATCTTAGTAATAACATTGTCACAACAACAAACAATAATGTTAACACGGCTTTTTCGAGCAAAAGTCTGTATGGCAGTCTAACTGATCTGGCGGTGACCCCAGAAAAACTAGTCGCTCAAGAGGGTGCCATTATCAACCTCTCAGGGGCTTCCGACAGTTATGACCGGTTGGTGCTCGCCACAAACAAATTTGGTCAATCTCAGGCAACATATGCGCCAACGTTGGTCTATAGCAATGCCGGATTACTGTTGTTGACCAACGGTGGCAGTTTGACTGGTGCAGTAATCAATGCCTTCGGCGGTGCAGCTGGCGCAACGGGCGGCACGCTGGAAATATATAAACCAACACTCTATGGCGATGATGCAGCAATATTGGCTGCGGCCGGCGCGACCCCTACGAGTTTCACGCAGGCATTCACGGCCTATGTTGGTGGTAATGCGATCAGTGCCAGTGCAATTTCTACCAGTGGTTTTGATGCTTTTATCGGCGAAGGCACGCTTGATTTCGGCGGTAGCAAAGATATCACACTGAGCTTAGGCCGCAGTGCTATTTTCCGCACTGCCACGACTTACTTTAATGCAGATTCGATAAATAAATTTCAAAATGGTGTTACACTCCTTGCAAATCAGATTGTTGATAACGCATCGCTCACGATCACCAACTCCAACATGCTTGCCCAGGCTGCGACCATATCGGCGCCTTATATTCGCTTTGAGAGCAAGCTGCAGTCGGACAGCCCGATTACCAAGTCGGTGGCTGATACTGGCAAACACAGCGTTACCTTTGCGGCCAAAACCATTGATGCTGTTGGCGCCACTATTTTTGATCAAGGCCTGAGCACGGTTAACCTGACCAGTGCTGGTGATGTACGGTTCATTGGTGTGGAAAGGCCGCTTGTTGACAATACCAAGGCTGGCACTCTGGCTGGCCAGTTGCTTGCTAACGGCAACCTCAATATTGCAGCCGCACAACTCTACCCAACCACCGGCTCGACATTTGTCGTTGGAACGACAGGGCTTGCTTCAACTGATATTCCAACGCTGGATGCCATGGGCAAAGCCAATCCGGTAGGCACCATAAATATATCACGCACCACAACTGATCTGCCATCGGCACCATTTTCTGCCGGCGGTGATCTTTTGGTTCAAGCTGTGACTGTCAATCAAGGTGGCGTTATTCGTGCGCCGCTTGGGTCGTTGAGGTTGGGTGGCAATGTGCCGTTTACAACACCGCCTGTAAATGGGATTTTCACAGTACTCGCGCCAGTCACGGCCTCCGTCAACCTCTTGGCTGGCAGTCTCACGTCCGTTTCAGCAAACGGTCTGCGTATTCCGTACGGCGTCACCACCGACCAGATTGAGTATTTCTTTGCCCCCACAAGTGCCACTCCCCTCACGGCTCCACCGGCGGCGCGGCTCACGTTGGCCGGTAGTGGCGTTAATGTGGCTGCAAACGCCACCATTGATGTGACTGGTGGCGGCGACCTTTATGCGTATGAATTTGCTTCAGGCGTTGGCGGCTCGCGCGATGTGCTCTCGCGCATCAACAATGATGTGTTCAGTGGCAACGTGGTGTCCTCCTCAACCCTAGGGGCCATCAATGCCAACCAGTTTGGCGGCGCAAATGTGCTCTCCAGTGCCGACAGATATCAGTATGCCGATGGTCGCGCGGTCTACGCCATTGTGCCAAGTCTGCAAAATGTCAGTGTCGCCCCTTACGATCCCTACTTTTCCGGACCAGCCGTTGCCAACGGCACCACCTACAACGGAAACTATGCGAACCTCTATAGCGCCAACGTCGGCCAGCAAATCACCTTCGATACGTCCCCTGCGCCCGGTGTGGCGGCAGGCACTTACACGTTGCTGCCGGCCCAGTATGCGACTCTGCAAGGTGGTCTCCGCGTGGTTGAAAATGTTGGGGCGGCACAAGCCGCACCAGGCCAGGGTTCAACCGTGCTGGATGGCAGTGTGATTGTTGGCGGGTATTATGGCACAATCGGCACTGGCCAGATCGAGTCCACCCACCGCAGCTTTACGGTTGAAAACCAGGCCACATTTAGTAAATTTTCCAGCATCACCACCACGTCAGACAGCACGGCCTTCTCCAAATTGGCAACGCGCAACGGGCTGACCGTGCCGCGCCTGCCAGTGGATGCTGGGCGTCTGGTCATCAACTCGCGGGTAACTTTAGGCGTGGATGCGGCAGCGATTGTCAACACCGCACCCGGTGCTGGCGGGCGCAGCAGCCAGGTGGATGTGACCGGCCAGGTGTTTGATATTGTCCAGCAGCTGCCATCGGCTGCAAATGTTACGGCAGGCACGACCTATCTCACCTACAGCAGCCTGAACGCACTCAACGCGGGCAGTTTGCTGATTGGTGGCACACGGTCTGACGATACCAACGGCAACACATATTTGAATATTACAGCAAACGCTCTAACACTGGATTACGATAGTGCCGATACGACGTCGGTGGCAGCGCTCAGAGCACCCGAGATTTTGCTGGTTGTTGATGGTGGCAACCAAACATTTAAACTGGATGCAAACTTTAATACAGTTGCTGTTGGCGTGCCATCTTTCCTGACCATCAAGGATGGTGCCTCGATTCAAACGACCGGAACTTTTAATGACAGCCAGACCGGGCAATATCTGGTCGGCGCTTCTGGGCAATTTTCTTTAGATAGTGCAGGGCATAAAATATTTGTACCCGGTCAAGATTATTTATTAAATCCTTTTACCAATAACGATACAGGTTATGGATCTGTACTGCGTGTATCAAACGGACCTGTGCGCACGGTATCAAGAGCTTCTCATAATCTTTACCTGTCCGATCCAAATTTTGGCATTGTAGACTTACTTCCACCACTTAGCCTTTCCACCCTCACCATCGGTGCTGCCAACATATCCGGTGATGCGTCAACCCAAGCCGCTGCCGTCGTCATCAATACAAGCGGCAATGCCAGTATTGATGACAAGGTAATGCTATCGGCCAAAGACATTGCCATCGGATCAAACACGGCTGAAATTGCGTTTACCAAAACCATTCCTACCAAGCCACCGCGCAAAGGCACTGTGTTGCCGCTGTTCATTACGCCGGGCGTGCAAGCGGCTCTTGCCAATGCTGACCATGTAACGCTCAGCTCACCCAACGCGCTGACCTTTGCTGCAGGCAGCTACAATTTCAAAGATTTAACGCTGGATGCGCCGGGCCTTGCGGCTGCGACAAAAAACGCTGCCGTCACCCTTACCACCGGTGTCCTCAGCCTTGGTAACAGCGGTGCAAGCCTTGCTGTCTGCACGTACAGCAAGTGTGATGCCGGTGTTGGCGGCACAGCCAGCCTTACAGTGCTGGCCAAAGAGATTGATCTTACCAGTGGATCGTTGATCACCCAGGGCTTTGCCAACCAACCCGGCACATTGCCAAATGGCAAACCAGTGGTTCCGAGCATTGCATTTGGCTTTAGCGCTGTGAGCTTTAGCGGCGCTAAAGGTATTTTCATCCAAGGTATCGACAGCGCCAACACCACAAGCAGTTTTAACTTTGGCAGTGCAGCTGTTGCACTCAACACGCCGTATCTGGGCGACCGCACCTTGAACCCTGATCCGACCAAAAACATACAAATACCAACCTATGCGCTCGGCACCACGGGCACCATTGCAATCAGCAATTACGTGCTTGATGCCGCAGGTGTGCCTGTGCTCAATGCGGATAGCAGCCATCAACGGTTAGCCAGTGTAACTGTTGATGGTGTGCCCGGCAGCAGCCTCACCATTACCTCTGGGCAAGATTTTGTTGCGCGTTCCACGGATGCTAAGGGCAATATCATTCCGGCCATTCCGGCCAGCACGGGTGCGATCAGGATTGATGGTACGGACGTGCGCGCGACAGCTGGCATCCTGCGCCTGGCAACAATTGGCGACACGGCCACAGCCGGGGTTGCTGGCGGCATCAGCGTTACCGGTGGTGCGTTGGTGGAAACGCCGGGTTATAGCAAAGTGTTCGGCAAAATATTCAACGACACGGTGAGTGCGGTCACAGTCTCGGCACCGGGTGGCGCGCTGACGTTGAACGCTGGTGCCAACGCGCTCAGCATCGACAGCGGCAGCCATGTGTCGGTTGATGGCGGCACCCGTGCAGCTGGCAGCCTGATCTTGCTGGCCGCTGGCAAGGGCATCAGCTTTGGCACCAACGGGGCGGACTTCAGCACCATCACCAGCGGCGCTGGCGTGGCAGCCAGTGGCGGCGGCAACCTCACCATCGACAGTGGCAGCAGTTTCAATCTCGGGGCCTTTGCCAATTTCGCCAACCACTACACTGGCGATATCAACATTCGCAGCAACGGCGCAGACGAAACACTGGCCGCAAGCCAAACCATTTGCGCCACCAGCTTCAGCCTCACCAACGATGGCGGGGCCATCACCATTGCCGGCAGCATCGACACCTCCGGTAAAGTGCTTGATCAGCGCACATTTGACAGCGCTGGCAAGCTGCTGTCCGGTGGCTACAATGCAGACCATGTGAACGGTGGCAATGTGGCGCTCTATGGCCTTGGCGGCGTGACACTGGCCGCTTCAGGTACAATCGACACCCACACCGAAGGTTACCAGGATAACGACACCCGTCAGGCGCGAGCAGGGAACGTCACCCTGGGCACGGACGGCACAGGTGCCATCACTATAAACGCTGGCGGTACAATCGATGCTGGTGCGCGGCGCAGTGGCAAGGTGGCCGACTACCGGCTGGTCTCGAAATCAGGTCTCAACCCTGATACGTTGCTGGCCCAAACCTACTACACGCTGGTCAACCCCGATCTTGGCGGCAAGGTCACCTTGCGCGCGCCGATTCTGAATGCTGCCGACCCGACCGTCGCGTATCAATCCGGCGATGTCGGCACAGTCAACATTAACTATGCAGGCACCATTATTGGCGCAGGGGCTGTCACCGCCGAAGGCTTTCGCCGTTATAATCTCGATCAGCTCGACAGAACGTCCGGCTATGTCGGCGTCAAACGTTTTACCGGCCTTGATGTCACCAGTGGCAACACCTTCACAGGCGTTGTGCTTGATCCATCCGCGGCTCGCATAGGCAACCGGCTCAACTTCCTATCGGACAGCAACTACCATTTTGACTTTGCCACCAACCAGCTGGTGCGCAACATAAAAACCGGTGCGGAAACACTGGTTGATTATATCCAGACCTATAACCTGAATGGTGCGACAGGCTTGGGTGCGCTTACTTCGCTCACCGACAGCAAGGGCAAGAGCATTTATCACGCTGCCCCGGGCTACGAACTGGTGTCTGCTGGTAACATCGGTGTTGGCCAGCTAGCGAAGAATGCCACAACCGGTGCCACCGAGTTCAACGTTGGCAACTGGAACCTCGGTGCAGGCGCTGTCGATCTGCAGCGCGCCTATGCAGCGGGTGATGTGCAGGTGTCCTTCTTCTCCAACAAGCAGATCGATTCCAAACTGACTGGTGCTGCTTACGCCAAGCAATTCACGGATGGCTCGGTGCTGTTCAATGTGCTGCCGACAACAATCACAGATTCAGTCGATCACAACAGCCATATCTTCAACAACTTTACCTCGCTCACCTACCGCGTTGGCGGTCGGGTGGACGGCGATGCCGGTGTGCTCAGCCTCCGCGCTGGTGGCACACTCGACATCCAAGGCAGCATCACCGATGGCTTCTTTAATTTTCACGATCAGACGAACCGGGCGTTTGCCAGTTACAGCCTTGGCGGCGGCAACAGAACCTACGCTGCTTTTATAAACACCACTTGCACAGCACAGAGTTGTGGCAATGTGGATTCTTATCAGAACTTTACCGGTTCGCTTTCAGGTGTTTCTTCTATTAATATCAACCTTAACCGATTGTTTGCGATTGATTATGTGCCTGGCTTAAATGGCTCTGGTCAAAATACAACATCGTTCTTCGATGATAGCCCGGTTTATCAAGCCCCGTTCAGTGTTGCTGCAAATGCACCGGGTGCGGTTGGCAGTCTGCTCGATGTGGTGAAAGGCGTGCAGACATTTGGCGACGCTGTGAATGCAGGGCAATTGTTTCCGCTGCTGCAGGGCAAGGCTAGCAATTATGCAGCTTCAACGTCGTATCAACTTGTCGGCGGTGCAGCGGTTGCGGGCACGCCGGGGGCAATTTCAACCAGCATCAACCCTCTGACGCTCCAGCAGTTTGGTGCCAAAGCCGGTTCGGATGTGATTGTAGAAGGGTTGCGCACTTACACATATTCTACAAACACAGCAAACGACACAAATCCGTTTACAGCCAACTTCAGCAGCTCACTGAATTTTTATGATCAGTCACAACCCGGCAACCCGCGCAGCAGCAGTTATTTATTTGGTTTTGGCGGAGGGCGTAATACAGATCCTTTCACTAACAATACACCTATAACATCAATCCCATATACTCCAAATCTTATTGGTCCCATTTTCAATACATCATTATCCTTGGCACAAAACTGGCTTGGGAGTGTATTTGGGGCTGGTCTAGCAAATCCGGGATTAGGGAGTGCAACAATTCCAGGGGATGCTTCAGCCTTAACCACCATAAGCCTTGGGGCAGCCCCGTCGGGGACAGCAACAGGTAAACCACTGAACGGTAACCAGGCCGCCGCAGACTTTCTGCACCAAGCTGCAGCCAGTTATTTTGGCACTCAAGATTCGGGCAGTTACACAGGCTTTGATCGAAATAAACCGATCAATGTATCCAATGCCACCACGATTGTCACATCACTTGACAAGGCGGCTGCCTTTATTGATTTCCTTACCGGCACACCGCAGGGTGGCAAGGCCTATGTGTCGCAAAGTGGCAGCACCAAGGGGCAAACCTTTACACAAGCCCTCGGCAATCAATTGTTGGGCTATGGTGATAGTTTCGCCCCAACCAATTACAAAATTACCAACACCATCAAGCCACTCATTCGCACAGGCACAGGCAATATAGATGTGACCGCCGCGCGCGATATCAATCTCACCAACGGGGCTGCAGGCAGCAAAACAACACTTATTAATATCAATATCGGTGGTACACCGCAGCCGTACCTGCAAGATCAAATTGGGGGAAACAGCATCTACACAGCAGGCCATCTGATCGATTTGGTAGCCCTTAAAACTGTATCGGGCATTACGATTGATGCGAGTGCCAACGCAGTGACGGCGCTGAAAGATTTGGCTAGCACATCACGTGTTAAAGTAGGATTCGATGATGGCCTTGGAAATGTATTCGGGTTTATTCAAACATCCTCAGTCGTGCAGCCTAACTTGAAGCCAGCTGACATCAACGGCCTGTTAAATACACCCGTTTATCTTGATGGTGGCGGGGATGTCACTTTATCAGCCAATCGCTCGGCCCTTAGCACACGCGAGTCACTCATACATCGAGATCCGTACAGCGCGAATAACGTGAGCGGCGGCAGCACCATAGGTGACTCCCCATTAGGAAACTGGCATGTGGGTCAGGTTGGACAAGACACTGAATTGCTGATCAATACCGGTGCATTTTACGAGGGTGTTGCGGCTTTAGGCGGCGGTGTTATCAACATCAAGGCGCGGCATGATATCAGTGATTTGAGCGTCATATCGGATACAAGTGTCACCACTGGTCTTGTGACCCTCACTGGCGGTGCTGCGCCCTCCACCAAGGCCCTGTGGTCGTTTGGTGGTGGCGATGTGCATGTATCGGCTGGTAACGACATTATTGGCGGGCGTTTTGATGTTGCTTCGGGTGTGGCCACCATTTCTGCTGGCCGTAACATCACGGCAGCGCCAGGGTATGTTCATGATACTAAGATTGATGATACCACCGGCAGAACTTTAATCATTCTGGATTCCAAGTATAGTAATAATGTCAGCCTGCGGTTGACGGATGCAACCATTGCCCTCACAGCGGGCCGCAGCGTTGTTTTGGGAGATCGCGGCGTGAATTCTTCCGGTTCTACTGTCTTTGGCAATTCTGCTATCAGCAGTTTGGGAGAGGCTAATGGCCCAAACAAGCCCAATGATGGCACGGATCCTCTTACTTTTGTATATAATGCTAACCCAGCTGGCTTCTACACACCCATCGCAGGGGTAAGCATCAGCTCGAACGATGCAATAAACATCAACTCAGCTTTTCAACAGGTTTTGCCGGGGAGCTTCAGAGTAACGTCGGTCCTTGGTGATATTATTCTACCGACACCTACCTTTACGAATGGGATTACACTAGGCACTATTATACTCGCATTATCACCTGTCGGCCAACTCTCGCTACTCGCTGGTCGCAACCTTGCACCTGCGATCATTGCCATGGATGATAGCGATCCCAATCTGGAACCAGGGGCACTTTCGGCATTTTCGAAAACTGGTCAAGGTGATAGTGCCGTTATAACAGGCCACGATTTCGTTTTCCCCAGCATTTACCCCAACAGCACGGATGCCACGCGACGGTTATACCACAACCAGACGGCAACGCACCTGAACGACCCCAACCCGGTCCGTATTTTTGCTGGTAACACCATTACCAGCCTCACCCTTAACAGCGCTAAGCAAACCCAGGTGATTGCCGGACGGGATTTGATTGATACAGTGTTTGTCGGCCAGAACTTGCACAGCAGCGACGTCACGCGGATTGCAGCGGGCCGCGACATCACCTCCACACAAACGGTGAATGGCACACGCACCACCATAAACGGTAACAATTTCACCATTGGCGGGCCAGGTTTGGTTTCGGTTGAAGCCGGACGCGATGCCGGGCCATTCCAGACATCGGCGACTGTTAATACGGATGTTCGGGGTAACGCATCGGTACCTATAACAAATCAAGCCTTCGCAGGCGGCATCCTCACCGTCGGCAACGAGTATAATCCATGGTTGACCCCGCAGGGGGCAGCGCTTGATGTGCAGTTTGGTGTTGGCCCCGGCACTAATTATGCAAGCTTTCAAGACAAATATCTGAACCCGGCTAACCTTGCGAGCCTCGGCGGCGAATTTTTCGCCCAGACCAGCGATAGCTTTGGCAACAAGTCGCCCATCCGCAGCCAGCCGATCTATTATCCGGTGCTGCTGACATGGTTGCAGCAGAACGGTTATGTTGCCGGCAACGCGACACCAACGTTTGAGCAGGCCTATGCCGTATTCGCCGGCAACACTGTAAACGAGTTTGCCCGCCGCCAGTTTCTGCTCAACCAGGTTTATTTCAATGAGCTTACGCAGGTGTCGATCCCCGACAGCCCATCGTTCAATCGGCCAGCACGGGCCTACAACGCTGTCTCCACATTGTTCCCAGCCAGCTTTGGCTACACGAACAACAGTGTTGGCATTGACCCCGCTCAGCCGGTCGGGCCAAACAACCCGCCGGTGCGGATCGAGACTGGCAATCTGGACTTGCGTCTGGCCACCCTGCAAACCGCCCGTGGCGGCGATATAAGCCTCATCGGCCCTGGTGGACGGGTGCTGGCCGGGTCGCTAACCCGCACGGAGACGCAGGCTGCAAAGCGGGGTTATAAGGTGACTGTGCCGGGGAGTGTTGAGGCACTCGATAACCTCAACAATGGTCCTATAGGTCTTGTTCTCGGCATCCCAACAGGCTTTGAGGGCATCCTCACCCTGCGTGGTGGTGCAGCGCGAAGCTTCACTGATGGTGACTTTCTGGTCAACCAGAGCCGCCTGTTTACCGAGGGTGGCGGCTATGCTGGGTTCACCACCGATGCTGGTAGCTTTGTGCCTTACAGCCGCCAGATTGTGCTGTTCTCGGCCAACGGTGATGTCAGCGCCGGTCAAGGCCCTAAAACCAGCTCCAACGCGCCGCCTGTGGTTTTGAAATTCGATCCGAACGGCTATTCAGAGGTCGATGCTGCCAGTGCAGTGTCTGGCGCTGGTGTGGCCTCGTTCAAGCTCAGCGATGATGTGGCGAGTACACTTGCCAACCTTGGTTTGCCGGTTGTGCAGTCTGATGTGTTCTTGATCGCACTGCGCGGGACAGTGGATGCTGGTGATGCTGGTGTGCGGGTGGCCGGTAACGTGTTTGTGGCTGCCAACAAGGTTGCCAACGCCGATAACTTTCAGGTCAGTGGCCAATCCTTTGGATTGCCGACCGCAGCCCCCACCATCACGCCACCAGCCAGTCAGGGTAGCGCGCTCGCAGATGCGCGTAACCTTGCCGGTATCTCCACATCCGCTGGTGGCAGGGCACGCACCCGGGTGATTGTCGATGTGCTTGGGTACGCTGGTGACCCCTGCGATGATACCACCGACAAGCGCCCCGCTGACTGCCCTGCACCAAAAGATAAAGGCGGAAACGGTAAAAAAGCCGGAAACAAGTAGAAAGGTGACATTCAGGCATTTGCTTGCAGGTTGTCAAACCAAGAGCCGTTGAAAATCACCCATCATCGTCATATCCGATGCTTAATCGGGAATGACGATGATGAGCGAAAGTATGCACTGGGCTTGAGATCCCCGCTCAAGAGGCAGGGATGACCAGTCACTGTTAGAGGCTACTAAGGCTTTGTCTGATCCAGCGGGCTGTGAACGCTGCTGTCGTAAATGCGGTTGCCATAAACCTCCGCAGCGTTTTCCAGCTGCACGCGCTTCAGGCCGATGAAAGGTTCACGCCGACCTAAAGCTGTGCCAATGCCGACATGTTGATATTTATCGAGGATCTCATTGGCAATACCCACCAACTGGGTGTTTCTGGCATCGCACGCGGTGATGAGAGTTTTGGCATTGGTCAGCGCTGTTGTTGCCGCCGTCGCTTCCGCGTGCGCCGCATCAATGTCCTGCTTGTTTTTACGTGCGGCTTCGCTGGTGGCTTGCGTCAGCTGGTTTTTTGATTGCTGGGCATCGGTTTGAGCTGTACGCAAATCAACCGCGAGTGCGTCGTTACGCACACGAAGGTCTGCTATATCACGACGCAGCGCAGCAAGCTGTTTGCTATCGGCACCACCGCCACTGCCCGCTTTTGATAGCTTTGCTTTCAGTGCGTCGCGATCTTTTTCAGCGGCATCCTTGGCAGCCTGCAAGCTTGCTTGGCTGGCTTGCAGATCACGCAGCTGGGTGGTGGTCGAACGAAGCTGCTCACGCATCCGGCTCTCCAGTGAGTCGGCTTGAGCAAATGCAGACTGGTTGACCAGTGTGACTGTGGCAACAATCATTGCTGTGCAGTTAAACGTGCGCATATTAGAAACTCGCTTTCAGATCGAGCTGAAACACATCAATGGCCAGTGGGTCGCCGCTGATCTGATTGGCAGAAAGCCATTTGCCCGACAGCGTGACGTTATTGTAAATGCCAAGCGTGCCTTGCAGTGTGTAGCCTTTGTTGTTGGTGCCGCCTTGGTGGAAGTCGCTGTCGGTTAGTGCGTCAAGCACGGCATCACTTTGCAGGTAGCGGTAGGAGGCCTCAAAATTCCACTCACCGAATTTCTTGGGTTTGGTGTAGCCAAAGCCCAGCTTGACCGTCCAGCCCTTGTTGCCGCTGTCAACGCGTGCGGCCGGAAAGACTTTGTCCACACCAGCAATCTTGATGGTTGTAGTGCTACAAGGGTTGCCGGAAACAAAATTACCCTGGCTGTCGAGCACACTGGTAATATTGGTGATAGGCACACCGATGCCGATGGCGTTCAGCCCAGGGTAACTGCAGGCTCCCGCCAGCTTGTCGAAAGCCAGGTTGCGCACATATTCACCAAACAAGCTTACGGAAATATTGTCTGTCACTATTGCAGCGAGCTTTGCGTTCACATCGAGCACGTCAAACTTGTACGAAAGGCCAGCCAGCTGTGGCTGGGCAAAGTTTTGCTGCCCGGGAATATCGGCAACTATGTTACGAATAAAGAACAGCGTATTGCCTTTTTTAAGAAACTGCGGCTGGGTAAAGTCACTGTCGCACTGCGGCGTAATCACCACATCACAGGCTGAGGACAATTGACCTTGCACATCCTGAAAGCGGAAAAAGCCAGCGGCCAGTTGTGCACTGTACCGCGTGGCAAAATTCCATGTTCCCTTACCTTGTGCTGCAAACAACCACTTCGATGGCACATTCTGTTTTGCATCGCCGCGTGAGGGAAAGTTGCCGGAACCAAACGATAGGGGATAGGCACCGCCTACCAGGCCGATAGTCAGATCCCGCCCCAGCAACTTCGGCGACGCCAGCTCAGCGGTGACGCCATCAAAGTTTACATCATCGTCAACAAACAAATCGCTGATGCTGAACGGGTTAGGCATCCGGCCAAACGTAGCTGCTGCCCACGGCACCGGTTTGAGCATCAGATAGGCCTGATCGAGATAAATATTTTTCTTACCAAGACCTCCCCCCAATACGCTGTTGGTGGAAATCGGGCTGGTGTCATCCCCTGTTGCCAGACGCACACCAACCGTTGCATAATTAGCCACGACATCAGCCGTGAAACCAAAGCGGGCACGAATGCGCTCACGCGGGCCACGGTTTTGGGTTGTGTTCAGTGTTGGCAGACCAGGGCGATTTGTCTGCGGGTTGATGTCCGTTGGACCGCTGGTGTTGAATGTTTCAAAATCAAATATGACTGGGTTATTTTTTGCAGAGAAATACGTAAAATCTGTGCGGAATCGGAAATCACCATTCCAGCTGATACGGTTAATCCACTCAGGCAATGCGCCTGGCTGTGCCCACCCTTCAGTTTTGACTGTTGCCAGTAGTTCTTTCTTCACATTATCGCGAATTTGATCCTGCACAATTTGCGGCACATAAGGCACGTGCACTGCATTAGGATCGAGCTCTGGAGATGAGGCAGGTGGTGCTTGTGCTAAAACTTTTGCAGACTCTGTGGCTTTGGCAGACTCTGTCTGTGTCGCAAGCGCTTGTGCGGCCCGTGCCTGTGCCTTGCGCAGCAAAACCGTTGCGGCTTTTTTGGTGATCAACTTCTGTTCCACCAGCAGCTGTATGAGATCGGTTGTGGTGTCCGTTGACGGGGTGGTGAGCACAGACGGCGGCAATGCCGTGGTGGTTGTTTGTGCGCTGGCAGGCGCACCATTGGCAAGCAAAGCCATTCCCAGAATAAAAACGCTTGTCTGGTACCTTAGAGCTTTGCGCTTGAATGTCACACGGTTGAGTGATGCATTGTGCATGATATTATCCTTGTCAATTAAACGGTTGTGTTGAAAACATGTCCAACATCATATTAAAAATTTGTTTTCACACCAAAGACGACCCGCTTGGTGCCTTTGGGTGAGTCCGGTGTGCTGCGCAGCGGTATGGCCAGCGATACATCGCCGTTCACATGATTGAATAATTTAATGCGCGTGCCAAAGCCGCTGCTCATCAACCCAAAGTCTGCCTGCTGTCCAGGCAAGGCTTCACGCACATGCGCATAGCCGCCATCGAGAAAGCCAAAAAATCGCCACTCATCGATGTGGCGACCAAAGTAACGTGCAATCGAAGGGCTGCGGAGTTCCAGCGAGCCATACATGCCATCATCGCCAAGACCCTCAGCCTGAAAATAGCCACGTACTGTGGTGTTGCCACCCAGATTGAATTGTTCGGTCGGAATTTGCGGCGTATCGCTGAATTGAGCACCAATCTTGATTGCGCTTACAAAATCATACTTCAGATCACGGGTGTAATCCGCATCCAGGTTAAGATGAACAAAATTGCCCTTGGCATTAAAGCGTTGTTCCCTAAACAAGTCGCCGACAATCACCCCACCTGAAGGGGGCCGGCTATCCCCGGCATTGTTGCGGATGCCAAATGTCACAGCAACTGTTAAATTAAGCGCCGAGCGCTCGGATGATGTCGCCAATGTATAACTGGCGTTCAGCGGCCAATAAAAAATTGGTGCGACTTTCGGAAATACGATACCTGGAACGCTGATATTTTGCTCGGATAACTTATAATCCACACCAAAGCTTAAACTTTGTGTAGTGGTTGGCGATGATGCCAATTTGTAAAGTGCCCGTGCTCCAACAGTGAAGCCGTTGCCCAAACTACGGTCGCCTTCGATATTTGTGCCGTTGGCTGTGGCGGTTACATTTAAGCCCGGAATGAAGATTTTGACATTGCTGTTTGATACATAACCATAGGCTAATAATGACCAGAGCGTGCCCCAGATCGGTGCCAGATAGGTGCCAGAAATTACTTCTGATTCCTGTCTGTTTTGCGGCGTCACGGCATAGCTTGCTGATATCGTGTGCCCGAGCTGAAACAGGTTGGTATATTTGGCAGTGACAGATGCCTTCAGCATGCTCTGCGCTGTGCTGTGATCGTTGTTAACGTCCGTATCAATGTGGAATGGAAGATGGTCTTTCACCTTCAGCGTTATATCAATCGTAGCCGGGGCTTTGCCTTGCGCAATCACCGGTGTCACCTGACGGTCAGGGTTGCGATTGATCTCGGTGAGTTCTGTTTGCAAACTGCGCAAATCTGGAACTTTGCCTTGTGCAACGGACGGCGCCTGCGATCTGATAAACGCTGGCGAGCTATATTTGGTGCCAGCGATTTTAAGGCGCCCGACCGGTGCCTCTGTCACACGAATGGTGACAACACCCCGCACCACTTGCAGGCGCTGCGTGTTATCACTGTAGGTCTGAATAGGGCTTTGAACATAAACCGATTCGAGACCACGATTCTTGTAGGCATCCTGCAAATCTTTCACGGCGGCGTTCACATCATCAACCGTGCGATTGGGCCCAACATGGGGATATACAGCACGCTCAATGGTTTTACTGTCCAGTACTGTATTGCCGAGCACGACAATCTCACCCACAAAAAATGTATCAGAATTTTGGCCAGTTTGCGTTGCCATGTTTTTTTGGTCAGCATTTTGCCCAACATTCTGAGCGTTTGCAGTCAAAATAATGCCATTGCTGAAAGCAGGCCAGGCTGCACACAGTAAAATTTTTGCAATAAATGTACGTTTAATCAGCATATATCTTTCACAGATAAAATATTGTATAATTTGACAAAGAAATTACACACTGACTCAACATGAGTTTTGTTACAAAAATATGACAAATCGTTAATATTATCGTGATTTTTTTAATCGCGCAAAGTCACAATATTGTGCAAATTACACAGCATTTAAAGAGTATTATTGTGAGAATTTCAGCGTAGCGCTGGCCGATTTGGCAATTCGCCGCTTCCAATACCTTGAGGCAAAATGGCCTTTACGCTCACTATGCCTGTGAGCACAGCTTCAACCGGACTATCGTTCTGAAATTTTGCTTGCATGGCATTGGCAATGTCTTGCCACGTTGTTTTACCATGCTGGGGGTGGATGCCACGGTCGGCGATGATTTCAACGCGGCGATCCGCCCACAGCACATAAATCAGCACACCGGTATTGTTTTTAGTATCCCATACATGTTCAAGAGCGAACACTTCCATAGCACGACTGCGTACGGTTTGGTGACGCCAAAGATCGTGCCACGATAAAGCAGCCTCCAGAACCACACGAATTTGACCGTCACGATTGGCTTCCGCGTCGCTGACAGCAGTTTCAATGCGTGTGAGATCAGCCGGGGAAAATTGACGCTTTAGCGTGCCAGTAGTGTTGAGGCTGTGTTTTAGTAAACGCATGACCATTACCAGCTGCTCCCGCCACCACCGCCACTGAACCCGCCACCGCCACCACTCCAGCCACCACCGCCGCCGCCGCCAAAACCGCCGCCGCCACCGGAAGACCAGCCACCAAAGCCGCCACCGTAGTATCCGCCACCACTACTGCGCATCATAGAAAAGAGCGCCCCGGCAACGGCGGCGATAACCGCACCAATAATGCCGCCACCAACTATGAACGCTATAAAGCCGCCAACACCAGCACCACCTAGAAAGCCAAGCGCTTTGCCACCGATCGCGCGCAATATGCCGCCAACAACTGTGCCGGCAATCAATCCCATAATAATGGCCTGGCCGAAGCCGCCACCTTGCATGTTCCCAGAAGAGCGTTGTTGCACAGCCGGCAGCGTCTCACCATTCACCAGCTTGATAATGGCATCGATACCATCGTTTATGCCTTGTGCAAAATTGCCCACCTTGAACTGAGGGCGCATAATATCAGCCGTAATGCGCTTGGCATAAATATCAGGGATGACGCCCTCAAGCCCGCGTCCCGGTGAAAGCCAGATTTTACGATCGTCCTTGGCAATTATCAGAATAACGCCGTCATCAATATTTTTACGGCCGATTTTCCAAGCGTCACCCACCCGCACGGCATATTGTGCAATCTCTTCTGTGCCAGTTGTTGGGATGATGAGCAGCTGAATTTGTGCCCCCTTGGTTTTCGAGAATTCAATAATGCGTTGCGAGAGCTGAGCCTGCTCCTGCGGTTGCAATGTGGCGGTGATGTCAACGACAGGGCCAGAGAGCGCAGGAATAGCAGCAAGATCCTGTGAAAAGGCCGGAGAGACAAAAAACAGAGAAAATAATGCCATTGCAAAAAGTTGCAATATATTGCGGCTAATCTTCACTATTTCCTTCAAAAAAAAGGAAGACAGGAAGACCGGGAGCCCGCTATTATTCACTTTGCGTTAAAATCCACCGTCGGCGCTTTGCTCACTGCAGCCTCATTTTCAACCGTGAAAATGGCTTTTTCTTTTGCACCAAACATTTTTGCTGTCAGATTTTCTGGAAAGCTGCGGATGAGTGTGTTGTACGATTGTACAGAGGTTATGTAGCGTGAGCGTGCTGTGGTGATGCGGTTTTCAGTCCCCTCAAGCTGTGCCTGCAAATCTCGAAAATTCTGATCTGACTTCAATTGTGGATAATTCTCCGACACCACAAGCAAACGACCAAGCGAGCTGGATAGCTGAGACTGCGCATCCTGAAATTGTTTCAGCTTTACGGGATCACTGATCGTATCGGCAGACACATTAACGGCAGTTGCTTTGGCGCGCGCCTCGGTTACTTTCACAAAAACATCCTGCTCTTGCTTGGCATAGCCTTTTACAGTGCTTACCAAATTAGGGATTAGATCAGCGCGCCGTTGATACATGTTAACGACCTCGGACCAAGAGCCCTTCACCTGTTCATCTTGTGTTTGAATGGCGTTGTAACCGCAGCTGGAAAGAGAGGGCAGCATTATCAAGGTCAGCATTGTGCCGAGTAGTTTGCGAAGTGTTTGCATCTGTGTGCTCCAATAAAGTATGTATGATTATACTGACAAGTTAAATCGCTTTGGGCAACAGGGTAATCATAAGAATGCCCAACTTCAATGTCTGCCTCGTTTATTTGAAACAATAGGCAAAAGGGTGCTCCTTAGCCTTTACAGCATTATGAAATCCCTCAGACCACGTAAAATTATGCCCGAAAACCGCTGTCCAGACGGTCCATTTTGCGCAGCAGCGCTTGCCAGGTCAGGGTTGCGCCCATGCTGAATGCCATTTCGGCCTGATGGGCCACAAGTTCGGCCATACTATGCGGCGCACCCTGCAAGTCTGTGCCATTGCTTTGTGCGGCCACCTGAATGGCGCAGGCTTTTTCAAGCAAAAAGTGAATCAGGAAAGTCTGGCCAATCGTCTCACCTGCCGAGAGCAGGCCATGGTTGCGCAGGATAAGGATATTCTTGTCCCCCAGATTGGCAACGAGTCGTGGTTGTTCATCAGCGTTGAGCGCAATGCCTTCGTAATCGTGATAACCCACACGATCGTAGATTTGCAGCACGGTTTGCGAGATGGGCAGCAAGCCATTTTTTTGGGCCGATACCGCAATGCCAGCGACTGTATGGGTGTGAAACACAGCCTCCACGTCATGGCGGGCGGCGTGAATACAGCTGTGAATGATAAATCCGGCCGGATTGATGACATACGGACTCGGCAGTATTGTTTTGCCGGCAAGATCAACCTTAACCAGGCTTGAGGCGGTAATTTCCTCAAACATCAGGCCAAGCGGATTAATCAGGAAATGCTTGTCCGGCCCTGGCACACGAGCTGAAAGATGTGTAAAAATAAGATCATCCCAGCCATTATGAGCAATCAGGCGGTAAGC
Organism: Sphingomonadales bacterium; assembly: GCA_025362295.1. Classification (GTDB taxonomy): domain Bacteria; phylum Pseudomonadota; class Alphaproteobacteria; order Sphingomonadales; family Sphingomonadaceae; genus JANYGX01. Next base: position 39,291 of record JANYGX010000016.1, read on the forward strand.
GCAGGCAAGGTCTATACGGGTTTGCCACTCTTCCGGTGAGACCTGATCCCGTACTATCTGGCTTGAGTTGAGAGGCAATGTTGCCATTTTTGATGCACTCCAGCGTTATTGTGCTTATGCTATGATATTTCTGACAGGAAACAAACAGGAAAATATGCTGAATATGCCAAAACTCATCGACCCTTTTGGTCGCCGCATTTCCTACCTTAGGGTGTCCGTTACGGATCGCTGTGATTTTCGCTGTGTCTACTGCATGTCCGAACAGATGACGTTTCTGCCAAAACCGGACTTGCTGAGCTTTGAAGAGCTTGATCGGCTATGCAGTGCGTTTATCCGGCGCGGGGTGGATAAATTACGGCTCACGGGCGGCGAGCCGCTGGTGCGCAAGGGCATCATAACATTGATCAGAAGCCTTGGCCGTCACCTCGCCGATGGTGCCCTGAAAGATCTCACACTCACCACCAACGGCAGTCAGCTGGCGCGCTTTGCGGACGATCTTTTTGCCGCCGGTCTGCGGCGCATCAATGTCTCGCTCGACAGTCTTGATGCAGCTAAATTTCAGTCCATCACTCGATGGGGTAAGCTGGAGCAAGTGCTTTGCGGTATTGCAGCCGCTAAAAGTGCTGGTCTAGCCATCAAAATAAATATGGTGGCTTTGAAGGGGGTTAATGAACACGAGATTGCTGACATGTTGAGCTGGTGTGGCCGCGAGGGGCACGATCTAACGCTTATAGAAACCATGCCGTTAGGGATGATTGAAGGCGATCGCGCTGACCAGTATCTGCCGCTTAGTCTGGTGCGCCAGCGTTTGCAAGAGCAGTTCACGCTTGTCGAGAGCGCGTATGAAACCGGTGGGCCAGCGCGCTATGTGCAGGTACGCGAAACCGGCAACAAGCTTGGTTTTATCACGCCACTGACACATAATTTTTGCGAGAGCTGCAACCGTGTGCGCCTGACATGCACTGGTACACTTTATATGTGCCTCGGTCAGGAGGACGCTGCCGATCTGCGTGCCCCGTTGCGTGCCAGCGCCAATGATCAATTACTGGATACAGCAATTGATAACGCTATGCTGCGAAAACCGCGTGGTCATGATTTTATCATCGCGCGCGAGGCGGCTCCTGCCGTGCAACGCCATATGAGCGTAACCGGAGGCTAACATGTCTGACCCGCATAAACCGAATCTTGCGCTTGTGGCCAGCCCTGCACCTGAGGCCGTTGCAGGAGCTGCACTATTGCAATCACGCTATAACTGGGTGGCTGTTGCCGAAGCCGATATTATTGTTGCCCTGGGTGGTGATGGCTTCATGCTGCAAACCCTGCATACGCAGATTGACAAACCCGTTCCCATCTACGGCATGAACCGTGGCACAGTCGGCTTTTTGATGAATGAATTTGAAGTGGATGCGCTGTACGAGCGGCTGACGCTGGCTGAAAAATTTACCCTCAACCCGCTCAAAATGATAGCCGTTACTGCCACTGGCGAGACGATTGTTTCACCAGCCTTCAATGAGGTGTCGCTGCTTCGCGAAACCCGTCAGGTGGCGAAACTTGAAATCACCATTGATGGCAAGTTGCGTATGCCCGAGCTGATGGCGGATGGCGTGCTGGTGGCCACACCCGCTGGATCAACCGCCTATAATCTTTCTGCCGATGGGCCAATCCTGCCGCTGGAAAGTGATATGCTGGCGCTCACACCAATTAGCCCGTTCCGCCCCAGACGTTGGCGCGGTGCGTTGCTGCCAAAATCATCGCGCATCGCGTTTCGCATTCTGGAGCATGGCAAGCGGCCAGTGAGTGTGGTGGCCGATCAGCTGGAAGTGCGCGATGTGGTATCCGTTATGGTGGAAACAAACCCGGCACTGGGGCTGCACTTGCTGTTCGACCCCGGCCAGACTCTAGCGGAACGGATATTGGCTGAACAGTTTGAGGTGTAAGACGGCAATTGCCATCATGCCATCATTATGCTATGATAAGTATTATAATAAAGCCTCAATTATCTGTCCGTTCTGCACGTGCACGAGACCTGGCTCACAGGCTGTCGGCTCTGGAACGTCGCCCAATTCATGCGATTGTTGAGGATGCCCTTGATGAATATGCGAATCGTCATCCGCTACAGAGTGCTGCCGGATTCTTAAAAAAGTTGAAGATGATGGCAGTTGACGACATTGATCTCGAAGCTTTGCTCGCAGATAATCGTGTTCCGCACGCTGATATTGATGCAATAACTACCATTATATTATAATAATATACAGGTTTGCAAGTGTGTTCAAACATAAGCCAGGGCAATCGCATGAAAGTTCATTGAGGTTGTTGGGCAAGGAGTTGAGTTAGGAAGTCATTGCTCCAAGCAGCGCGTTTACGTTTGACTTTCATGCTGCTTTTTGAGGTGCTAGATTGGAGCATGTTGTTGGCTGCATG
>JANYGX010000019.1 GCA_025362295.1 Sphingomonadales bacterium
AAAGCCACCGAACACTGGTTGGATCGTGTGTTCACAGCGGATGCCATGAACAAGAGGTGATATAGGGTAAAGCCTATACATTGTCAAGGGCGGTACGTTACTTTGTAGGAAAAGATCGTATATGGCGCGGAAAGGCAGTGCGCTTGCCTTCTCCTATTGCTACCCACACCGTCATGCCAGCGAAAGCCGGAATGACGCGGGAGGTGAGGCGAAGGCGGGCGTGCCGCACACAAACCATTCAAACCGGCATACACGCTGAAAATCGAAAAAACACTTGCGCCAGTGCACCGCTTCCAACACGGGGCTTGCGTCGTCGGTTTGGTGCGGCTACCACACATATATGTTCAGGTTATTGTTGATCTAGGCATGAGTATTAATTGCGGCTGGACCAGATTGGACGGCCTTTAACCAAAAGGAAGGGTTCTGGACGATGAGTGATATCGCCGAACGGGTCAAAAAAATTGTTGTTGAGCATCTGGGTGTTGATGCTACCAAAGTCACCGATGGATCGAGCTTTATTGACGATCTGGGTGCAGACAGCCTTGACACTGTCGAGTTAGTGATGGCTTTTGAAGAAGAATTTGGTGTTGAAATCCCTGATGATGCAGCTGAAAAAATCCTGACTGTCAAAGATGCCACCGATTTTATTCAGGCTCACGGCGCATAATCGTCGGCAATACTGGTTTGTTGATACCTTCCATATCCTCCGCCAGACTCTGGCGGGGGATATGTTAATTTGATCGGGTAGCTTGAAAAGGAGAGGCTCAGATGAAATCAGACAGACGGGTTGTTGTGACCGGGCTTGGGCTTGTCACGCCGCTTGGCGGTGATGTGGATTCTACTTGGGCGAATATTCTGGCGGGCAAATCAGGTGCCGGACCTATAACCGTTTTTGATGCTGCCAATTTTGCCACGCGTTTTGCCTGTGAGGTCAAGCGCGGCGACGGCACACATGGCACTTTTGATGCAAACCGGCGCGTTGACTACAAGGTACAACGCCAAGTGGATCCGTTCATTCAGTTTGGCATAGATGCAGGCGGCCAGGCGCTGGAAGATGCAGGGCTTGATTCGGGTTTGACGGATGAACAAAGCTATCGCATCGGCACCTTGCTTGGTTCTGGCATCGGGGGTTTGCCGGGCATTGAAAAAGAATCCGTGAACCTGCACTTGAATGGGCCGCGCCGGGTATCGCCGCACTTTGTTCATGGTCGGCTGATCAATCTTATTTCAGGGCAAATCTCCATCAAATATGGTTTGCGCGGTCCCTGCCATGCGGTTGTTACTGCCTGTTCAAGCGGCGCACATGCCATTGGTGATGCAGCGCGCCTCATTCAGTGGGATGATGCTGACATCATGGTCGCCGGTGGCGCTGAAGGCGCGATTTGTCCGCTTGGCATCGCTGGTTTTAGTCAGGCCAAGGCACTTTCTCAGCGCAACGACGATCCACAAGGTGCGTCGCGACCCTATGATAAAGACCGCGATGGTTTTGTTATGGGTGAAGGGGCTGGGGCTGTTGTGCTTGAAGAATATGAGCACGCAAAACGGCGTGGTGCCAAGATTTATGCCGAAGTTGTTGGCTATGGTTTGAGCGGTGATGGCTATCATGTGACGGCACCGGCGGAAGATGGCAATGGCGGCTACAGGGCCATGCAAATGGCGCTGAAACGCGCTTGTCTGTCACCGTCAGATGTTGATTATATCAATGCGCACGGCACATCGACACCGCTGGGTGATGAGATTGAATTGGGTGCCGTCAAACGCTTATTTGGCAGCGCTATAGATACCCTGTCGATGTCTTCAACCAAATCGGCCATTGGCCATTTGCTGGGCGGTGCGGGTGCCGTTGAAACTATTTTTTGCATCTTGGCCTTGCGTGATCAGATAGCGCCGCCAACGATTAACCTGCACAATCCATCGGACTCGTGCCTTGGGGTTGATCTCGTGCCAAATCAGGCCAAGCCGCGTTCGATCAAGGCTGTACTGAACAACAGTTTTGGCTTTGGCGGCACCAACGCCACTGTGATCTTGAAAAATATTTAGCGATGTTTCGCACCACTCTGGGGCAAAAATTGCTTGGCCTTAGCTTTATCGGTTTGCTGGCCTGTATTTTGGTTTATGGCTGGCTGTCGATTGGTTTTGGTCGTGCCGGGCCTTCGACAGTTGATACGGTTATCATCATCCCCAAAGGCGCCTCTGTTCAGAAAGCGGCGAAGATTTTGGCGACAGCCAAAGTGATTGGCAAGGCGGAACGCTTTGTGCTGCAAGCCAAATTATTTGGCAGCAAACAATCTGTGATGGCCGGCGAATATGCAATTCCGCGTGGCGCCAGCGCATCGAATGTATTGGCACTTCTGCAATCCGGCAGTGTGTTGCTTCATAAATTTTTGGTGAGTGAGGGCATGTCAGCATTGCAGGTTTATGAGCGACTGCTGGCGGAATCGCTGCTGACGGGACATGTTGATGTGCCCGCAGAAGGATCGTTACTGCCCGAAACCTACACCTTTGAACGCGATGAAGCGCGTGGGGATATCGTGAAGCGCATGCAGACATCAATGCGCACGACACTGGACAAGCTGTGGTCAAAACGTGCGCCCAACCTGCCACTCAAATCGCCCGAAGAGGCCGTGATATTGGCATCAATTGTGGAAAAGGAAACGGCGCAAAAATCAGAATTGAAGGAAGTGGCGGGTGTTTACATCAACAGGCTCAATCGCGGGATGAAATTGCAGGCCGACCCAACCGTGATCTATACGGTAACCAAAGGCAAACCGCTCGGTCGTCGGATATTACGATCAGAACTGAATGCCGTAAATGATTATAACACCTATGCCATGACCGGCTTGCCCAAAGGCCCGATTACCAATCCTGGTGCTGCCGCCCTGAAAGCCGTTCTGGCGCCAAACCATACAAACAATCTTTATTTTGTAGCCGACGGCAAAGGTGGCAGTGCATTTTCCACCACGTTACAGCAACATGAAGCCCACGTTGCCAACTGGCGGCATGTGCACGATGGCAAGTAACTGTCTTGATTATGGTCTCGTTATAGTCCATATTAAGGCATGGAAATTCCAATGCACGAAGCCAAAGCAAAGCTTACGCAGATTGTCGATGCGGCAGAAAAGGGCGAGACTGTCATCATCACCAAGCATGGCCGCCAGGTTGTGCGACTTGTGCCGGTTGGACGCACTGGCGGTTTTTACTTTGGCGCTGACGACCCTGACCGAGCGCTCTTTGGTCTTGATGGCCCGTCGGTGCCAGTTACAGATGCTGTTGACGATTATGCCCTGAGCCTAGAGGTCTTGGGACTTTCAGACTGATGCGTCTGCTCCTCGATACAAATCATCTCTTGTTCATAGCCCAACAAGAAGAACGGCTGACACAAAAAAGAAAACACTTAATGAACCAGATCGCTACTGAGTTGTGGATCAGTACAGTGAGCTTGTGGGAAATTAGACTGAAGAATGAATCTCTTCATCCGTCGGGTGACAGCAAATTACAACTCAAGCAGCCTATCAATGAAATGGTTTCCTATTTTTTGCGCAAAGGTATTCAAATACTGGTGCTTGAAACGGCGCACGTTATGACACGTATGAGTACGCCGCTCCTGCACAAAGATCCATTTGATAGGTTGCTCATCTTGCAGGCGCAAGTCAGTGGTTTGAAGTTGCTCACAAGTGACAAGCGGCTGGCCGATCACCCGTTGGTAATTCTGGCCTAGGCTTGCTTTTGAAAAAATATTCCATCACCATTCAGAGTCACCGCACCAGCATAAGCCTTGAACCAGTGTTCTGGAATGCTCTTAAAGTTGCAGCTGATCAGGAAGCCATCCCGATTGCACAACTTGTTGCACGCATTGATGATGCAAGAACAACAGGCCTAGCCAGCGCCATCAGAGTTTGGTTATTTGAAAGAGCGCAGCAGGTATAAACCGCGGCTTACTTCCCGTGCGCTTTCAACTCATCACCGATGATTTTTGCAATGTGCAGCAGGTTGGTAGAACCAGGTGTACCGAATGGAAAACCGGCTGTGATCACAATTTTGTCGCCACCTGTAACAAGATGCGCACGCAGTGCCATACGCTTCGACTTTGCAATCATTTCCTCGAAATTGCTGATGTCTTTGGTGCGAATGGCATGGGCACCCCACATCAGGCCCAGTCGGCGTGCAGTATCAAGGCGCGGTGTCAACACCATGATCGGTGTGGTGGGGCGTTCCCGCGCTGCGCGCCGCGCTGTCGCACCTGAGGATGTAAAACACACAATCAGCTTGGCATTAAGCGTTTCCGCCGTTTGTGCCGCCGCTGCAGATATCGCATCTTCAGATGTGGCCTCAGGATCGGTATCATTAAAGTGCATGCGCATCGTGTAGCTGGGGTCGGTTTCCACACGCGCGGCAATTTGGTCCATCATCGATACAGCTTCAACTGGGTAACTGCCTGCTGCGGATTCCGCTGATAGCATCACAGCATCAGCCCCATCATAGACCGCATTGGCGACATCGGACACTTCAGCACGGGTTGGAGACGGGCTGGTGATCATGGATTCGAGCATTTGAGTCGCGACCACCACCGGTTTGCCTTTGGCACGTGCCGCCGCGATAATTTGCTTCTGGATTGGCGGCACGTCTTCCGGCGGCAGCTCGACACCAAGATCGCCGCGCGCCACCATAACAGCATCAGCTTGATCAAGAATTTCGTCGAGATATTGAACAGCGGATGGTTTCTCTATTTTTGCCAATATGCCAGCGCGGTTACCAACAAGGGCACGCAATTCAGCGACATCCGCACCCGTTTGCACAAATGACAAGGCTATCCAATCCGCGCCTTGCTCCAGTGCAAACTCCAGATCAGAGCGGTCTTTCGCCGTGAGTGCGGTCAAAGGGATCACCACATCTGGCACATTGACACCTTTGTGATTTGAAATGCGACCGCTGACCATCGCTTTTGTTTCAATGCGCTCTGGCGATACGGCTGTCGTCACAAACCGTAATTTGCCATCATCAACCAACAGCGTAGCACCTACAGTGAGAGCTGAGAATATTTCAGGATGCGGCAAATGAACACGATTGTCGTCGCCTGGATTAGGGTTTGTATCAAATACAAAAAGCTGGTTGGCTTTAATATCAACACCGCCACTGGCGAAACTGCCAACGCGCAGCTTGGGCCCCTGCAAATCAACCAAAATAGGAATGGGTCGCCCCTGCTTTTCCTCAACAGCCCGAATGGCGGCGATAACTTCAGCACGATCGGCCTGGCTGCCGTGGCTCATATTGATGCGAAAAACATCCGCTCCGGCTGCAAAGAGCTTCTCGATCATCTCCTGGCTGCGGCTGGCCGGGCCAAGTGTGGCAACAATACGAACTTTACGGCGGCGTGGTTTAAACATGAAAAGCCCTTTTGTTTGTGGTATGTGTTATGAATTCGATTTCAATTTATACAGGTATAGTCATGACAGGCACTCTTCAACAACAAACTGAACTTGAAGCGGCTGTGCTGCGCCGATTGCTGGAGCACTTGCGCCTGCGCACTGATGTGCAAAACATCGACCTGATGGGCTGGGGTGGTTTTTGCCGGAATTGCCTGTCCGATTGGCTGATGGATGCAGCCGAGGCGCAAGGCCAGCCCATGAGCAAAGACGCTGCACGCCAGCAGATTTACGGCATGAGCTACGAGGATTACAAAACCCAGCATCAAACTGTCGCCACTGCGGAACAGCTGTCGCGCATGGCAGAAAGTGTTGCGAAGACCAAAGCCGCGCACACCCTGCTTCAAAAATAGCGTGCGAGATTAAACTCCACGCGGTGCCTGGTCACTTCATAAATCGGCACATTGGAAAAACCTTCCGTGAAGCTGTAATTCACCGATGGCGAGAAGCCCCAAACGCGCACATTGCGGAGGCCGGCATATACATGTGTTTCCACCTGCCAATCCCGCCGGGTAACCAGAAACGCTGGCCAATACCCATTAAACCATGTGCGCGACGCCGTGACTGTGCCGCCGGCATTGATGCCCCAGCCCAATTCTGTGCCGCCCGCCAGCTGAATAGCCACGAGCTTGTTGCTGTAAATTGAGTTTCCCAATGACTCCAACCGACCATTCAAGGTAGCAGAAAGCAGCGTTGTCTTGCTGATTGCCTGACTATATTGCAAAGAAGCAACGTATTGTATGCCAGCATAATCTGCATTCAGCGGGCTTTCAACCTTCTGCGTGGCAACTTGTGCATTGAGTTCACCCGTGTTGCCGACAATCCGCTGGGCGCTGATTTTACCGCCGTAAAGCCTGCTTGATGGATGACCACCATACCAGCGCTGAGACCCGGTTGCTGAAACTGTGAGCCGGTTGCGACCAAAATCTTTTGAGATACCAATAGAACCATCGATATGCACATCGTCATATTGTTTACCGCTATAGTTGATCATGCCGGCAGAACCCTCGACCTGCATGGCATAGACTGGCGTGAGTTTTATACGCGCTTGCCCTGAAGCAGCAAAGGTTTGCCCCACGCCTGTTTTGCGACGTGCGGCATCGTTCAGCTTGAAGGGCAGCGGCGAGCCGGTGCCCAGCGCATCAATGTAAACCGTATGATTATCTGTTGACGTGTTGATATTCGTATCTGGTGCAAGCCCTGCTTCCACAGAGAAGTTCCAGCTTTTCTGATCACGAATGGCTTTGCGAAAACCTGAAACAATGCGCGCTATATCTGGCGGCAATTCCGATTTTTCAGCCAGCCGGAAGTGATAGTCAGCCGCTGTCCGGTCACCCAGTACATACAGTGAGCGCGCCAGCTCAACTCGTGCGCGGGTCCAATCAGGCCGATTTTTAAGTGTTTTTCTGTAATGCTTTATAGCTTTTTTGGTATCGCCTTTTTCAGCAGCCACGTAGCCTGCAAGAAAATTATATTCTGCCTGTAGGCTGAGGTCCTTCGCAATGGCATCAAGATACGGTTCAGCGGCAGCCAGTTTGTGATCGAGCACAAGTTTTTGCGCACGGTCGAGGACTTCGTTGCGGGTGAGTTTAAGGGTGGTAAATTCGGTGCAATGCGCAACGCAAGTGGGTGCGGATTCAGCTGTGCATGTTGGGTTGGTGAGGATTGATAAAATTGAAATAAAAACAGAAACTATTATGCCTCTCCCACTTAAGGGGGAGGCGAACCATCCCGCTTTCTTGGGATGGCGGAGGGAAAATCCGCATTTAAGTTTGAATATCACTACTGAGATAACCCCTCCACCGTTTCGCTAGGAAAAGCGAAACGGTCCCCCTCCCCTTGCAGGGGAGTATTAATCAGGAAAAAATTACTTGCCGACAAATGCGCCGATAATATCGAGGCGATGATCAGGGGTTTTGCCAATGATGCGAAAAGCGCCGCCAACTTCCTGTGCCGTCGGCCCGAAGAAGCCACCTTCGATGCTGCTGGCAGCGACTATGACATTATTGCCGCCGTAGGTGGCTATATTATTCGGGTTTGCATTTGTTGTGTTGAAACTCCCGCTGAAGGCACTACTTAGGGCATCAAATGCAGCACTTGGTGAACGCGCGATTGAGCCATTGCCGACAGCGTGGAATGCTGTGCCTAGAGCAACAAGTGTTTTAGGGCTTTGGATCGGATCAAGATATGTATATTGACCTTGTGTGCCACTTCCATTTACGCCTACCAATCCAACTTTACCGTCAAGTGTCAATTGAAACGTGTTAGATGAAAAATTGACTGTTGTTGTCGCTGTGCCTTTTAAATACTGGAAATCACTAATTGAAGCGCCAACACTTGCCGTTGTACCGTCTGTAATAAAAGCAAACATATCGCCTGTGAAACTGCCACTGCCAGATTTTGGCACTGCGCTATTCGGCGAATTGAGGCCATAGACAAAAGCGTGGCGATCAAGCTTGTTTTCATAAGCTGTAATCAGATCATGTGTTGTTGTGTATCGTCCATTCGCGTCAGCTATTGTTGATGATTCGGCAACACTTCGGTTGATGGTAACTTGATTATTGATGTAACCATTCCAGGTGACATAGCGTGTGCCATTCGGGTTGCTTTTGGGGTCAGGATCAGCAAAGAATAAGGTTGGTGTGTTATAAACTTCATTGGCTGGTAAGCCATCAACACTGCCCGATACTGTGCCGTTTCCTGCCTGATAATATTTTATTGGATCAAGTGTGCGGTCTGCACCCGGCGCTGTGACAAGATCAGGCACGGCGGGGTCATTGGCTGCCGCCAAAATTGTACGGTGAATGGGATCCTGAAATTTAGGATTATCTGTGATGCCAGCCGTTGCAATGATCAGTGCGTAGGTGGAATCTCGCGGATCATACGTAATCTTGAGATTGGCGCTGCTGCCGACAGGTTGCTCAGCCTGGTAAAATTGTCCTGCCACAGTTGGAACCGTAAAGCTGACGGGGTTTGGAGACACTGAAGGATCCAGTTTTGGGATATCCGCCGTTGCGCCTTGTATTAAAGCTGAAATTGTTCTTTTTGTTGTCGTCAACTTGTCATCAAAGTGCTGCGATGCCGAGAACGTGTTGTAGGTTTGCGCGGCTGTTTGCTGGGCAATTGGCAATAACACCGTGCCCGATGTGGTTGGCGTTGGATTGGTCGAAACTGTTCCGTTGCCGGTTGCTGCTGTGCTGGTTGTGAGAATGGATCCCTCGTTTGATCCGCCACCGGAACAAGCGCCCAGCAAGCCTGCACATGCGAGTGACAAAATAAGTTTAGAACTGATCATGATCTTCCTCAAACCTTTGATTGATGAAGCCAACATAGCTCTAGGGTATTAATATCCGGTTATGCGGCGAGCATAGTTTTGTCATAAAACTGTAGAAATAACTTGGCGATTGACCGGCTGGACGCCATGGTGCTGCTTTGGTTAATGGCAACGAGTCGCAGGCTGGCAAAGTACTGGTCTCAAGCCCTATTATTTGGAGATTATATAATATGTTCAACAGGTTCTTGTCATTTTTATCTTATGATATGGCCATCGACCTTGGCACTGCCAACACGCTGGTTTATGTGCGCGGGCGCGGCATTGTTTTGAATGAACCGTCTGTGGTGGCGTTGCGACGGTCCGGCAACGGCAAGCCTCAGGTGATTGCTGTCGGCAACGATGCCAAGCTCATGCTGGGTCGCACACCTGCCGAAATTGTAGCGATTCGGCCCATGCGGGACGGTGTGATCGCCGATTTTGAGGTGGCGCAGGAGATGATCAAGCACTTTATCCGCAAGGTGCACAATCGCCGGTCGTTCGCCTCGCCAGAGATCGTTATTTGTGTGCCGTCCGGCTCAACCCCGGTGGAGCGCCGCGCCATTCAGGATGCTGCCGAGAACGCCGGAGCCAGCCATGTGTACCTTATTCAGGAGCCAATGGCGGCAGCCATCGGGGCCGGTTTGCCAGTGACGGACCCGCAAGGTTCGATGATTGTCGATATCGGCGGTGGCACCACGGAAGTGGCCGTGCTGAGCCTGCGCGGCGTGGTCTATGCGAATTCCGTGCGGGTTGGCGGCGACAAGATGGATGATGCTATCATCGCCTACATTCGCCGCAACCATAACCTGCTGATCGGTGAAACCACAGCGGAGCGCATTAAGAAAGAAGTGGGCACAGCCTGCACACCATCTGATGGCATTGGCAGCACAGTCGAGATCAAGGGCCGCGACCTGATGAACGGCGTGCCGAAGGAAATTGTCATCAATCAATCGCAAATTGCAGAAGCGTTGTCTGAACCTGTGGCTGCGATAGTTGAGGGCGTGAAAGTGGCATTGGAAAATACAGCACCAGAACTGGCCGCTGACATTGTTGACCAGGGTATTGTGCTGACCGGTGGTGGTGCCCTGTTGCAGGATATGGACCGCGTGTTGCGCGAGGCCACCGGCCTGCCGGTGACAGTCGCTGAGGAGCCGCTCACCTGTGTGGCGCTGGGCACTGGCAAGGCACTGGAAGATCCGCGCTACAGAGGCGTGCTTGAGAAAGCTTATTAATCGCCTGTTTTAGAAAGCGTCTTCCATGGCACTGTTGCCGACATCAGGGTCGAAACGATCACGGGACCGGTGGTGGTGGCTGGCTGGTCGATTTGGTTTGGTGGCATTAGCATTTTTGGGCATTGGTTTACTTATTCTCAACAAAACCATGCCTGCAAGCATTGGCAGGGTACGCGGTCACGCGCTTGATACAGTTGCGCCTGCACTCGATTGGTTGAGTGCACCAGTGCGCGGGCTTAGTGCGATCATGGACTGGGGCAACAGCTATCTGAACGCCCGATCAAAAGCACAAAGACTGTCTGCTGAAGTGGCACGCTTGCATTTGCTCAATGAAACCAACCAAAGCCTTAACCGTGAAAACATCCGATTGAAAGCTTTGCTGCACGTAGCGGAACCGGCTGTGCAAATTGTTGGTACAGTGCGTGTGGTTGGCGCCACATCAGGCTCCATGCTGCAAAGTGCGCTTATCACAGCTGGCTACAAAAATAATATTGTCCAGGGTCAGCCTGTGCGCGATTCAGATGGTCTTATTGGTCAGGTTATCGAAGTGGGGGCCATTTCAGCGCGCGTGCTGCTGGTGACAGATACAAACAGTCGGGTACCCGTGCGCATTGTCCGCACTGGCATGCCCGCGATGATCAGCGGATCGAACAACGGACTGTTGAAGCTTTTGTATGTCGATCCTGATGTTCCCGCCGTTGAAGGTGATCTTGTGGTTACATCGGGCCAAGGTGGATTGTTTCCGCCCAACGTTCCTGTGGCCGTGGTGACCAATGTAAAAACGCAAGAACCTGTGGCGCGTCCGGCCGCACGATTGAGCGGGCTTGATTATGCCCTGGTGCTGAAACCTTATGTCGAAGCGCTTCCGCCACCTGTACCAACATCTGTGCCACTGCCAAAGCTCGCACCCGCACCATGAGTGAACCGTGGAACCAGCTGAGTAGCGAGGAAAAGTTTGCATTTGTCGGCCGCTTCTGGCGGTATTTGGCCCCGACATTTTTTATTAGCCTGTCGCTCGGATTGATGCTGCTGCCGGTGTGGATTCCTGTGCCAATTATGCCGCAACTGGGGCTGCTCGGTGTGCTCTACTGGAGCACATACAGCTTCAACCTTATGCCACCAGGCGCTGCTTTTGCCATTGGCCTCTTGCAGGATTTGTGGCTCGGCCAGCCGCTTGGCCTCAATGCCAGCCTGCTGGCATTATTTGCCTGGGTGCTGGGAGGCCAGTTCAACGTTTATGCCTCGCGGCCGTTTCACTTCGGCTGGCTGTTTGCTGTGCCGTTTGTGACCTTGTACGAATTGTTCACCTGGGGATTGTCGCACCTGCTGGGCCAGACCTGCGATCTGCATCAAATGCTGTGGCAGCTGGTATCGACGCTGCTGGCATATCCCTTTGCAGTCTGGTTTCATGCAAAAATCCAGCGTGTGGTCACCGATCCGCTGATCTATTTGTAAAACGTAAATATAATTGAAAAATAAACCATATTTGTGCTATTGATTTAAAGATTGTTTGGGATACCGTTAAAAATGATTTACCCGCCCTTAAGTTTCAAATTGAATCTATTTTAGTTCAGTTAGGCCACAAAACTTTTACCCATGGAAAGTGAAGCTGAACGTAATCGTGTTTTTACCCGTCGCGCTCTTATGCTCGGCGCCGGCCAGCTTGGCGTTGGCGTCGCGCTGGTTAGCCGCATGGCCTGGTTGTCTATCTTTCAATCATCAAAATACAAAACCCAGGCTGAAGAAAACCGCATTTCGCTGCGCCTGATTGCGCCGCGCCGGGGACTAATTCTGGATCGTTTTGGTGTGCCCTTGGCACTCAACAAACCGGACTTTAGGTTGGCCCTGATTCCCGAGCAGGTGCAGGACATTGATAAAACCCTGAATGCTGTACGCCAGTTTGTGTCCCTCAACGATGATGACATTGCCCGCATTCACAAAGATATCGCCCGGGTGCCGCATTATATCCCGGTGGAAATAGCCCATCATGTGGATTGGCAGGCGTTTTCAGCGTTGAATGTGCGGTTACCCGAGCTTGCTGGTGTTATGCCCGTGCAAGGCTTTACACGGTCCTACCCCGATGGCGTGGCTGTGGCGCATTTGCTAGGCTATGTTGGCGCGCCAACCGAAACCCAACTGGAAAATTCAAAGGAACCTCTCATTCACATGCCAGGCTTCAAGGTCGGCAAAGAGGGGTTGGAAATTGTGGCTGACCAGAAGCTGCGCGGCACGGCAGGCGCGCTGCGGGTCGAAGTCAACGCCCGCGGGCGAATTATCCGCGATCTCGATACAGCCCCCGGCCAGCAAGGTGAAAGCCTGGTTCTCACCATCGACCGTGAGCTGCAACTGTTCACCTCGCAGCGTCTGAAAGATCAATCAGCCTCTGCCATTCTGATGAGTGTGGACACTGGTGAAATTCTGGCCCTGGCTTCAGTGCCAGGGTATGATCCGAATAATTTTTCTGAAGGCATTAGCAAAACAGTGTGGGAGGCACTGGCGACTGACCCCCGCCACCCGTTGCTCAACAAACCTATTCGCGGCATGTTTCCGCCGGGCTCCACCTTCAAGCCGATCACATCCATGGCGGTGCTGTCATCAGGCATAAGCCCGTCAGCTCGTGTGTCATGCTCCGGCACCTACCGGTTGGGCAGTGCGCAATTTCACTGCTGGAAGCGCCGTGGCCATGGCTCGGTCGATATGCACTCGGGTCTGGCGCAAAGTTGTGATTGTTATTTCTACACCATGGGCCGCGCCGCTGGCGCCGATGCGATTGCCAGCATGGCGCGCAAATTTGGCCTTGGCGAAAAATTCGATATTCCAGCACCCTGGCCAAAAGCTGGTCTGGTGCCCGACCCTGCCTGGAAGCTCAAGCGCTACAAGCAATCGTGGCAGGTGGGAGAAACCCTGAACTATGCGATTGGTCAGGGTTATCTTTTGGCAACACCATTGCAGCTTGCTGTTATGGCCGCGCGCATTGCCAGTGGCCGTGCCGTGGTGCCCAAACTGTTCAGAGGCACAGCCGAGCCTGAAGTCGCCCCCCTGCTTGAAGTGCCAGCTGAGCATCTGGCTATCGTGCGGCAAGCCATGAGCGACGTGGTGAACGGCAGCCGGGGCACCGCCAAGGGCTCAAAATTCAATATACAGGGCATGACCATGGCCGGCAAAACCGGATCAGCCCAGGTACGGCGCATCACCATGGCCGAAAGGCGCAGCGGCGTGCGCAAAGATGAAAGCCTGCCATGGGAACAGCGCGACCACGCTCTGTTTATTGCCTTCGCGCCTGCCGAAGCCCCGCGCTATGCCATGGCTATTGTGGTTGAGCACGGCAGCCACGGTGCGTCTGCAGCGGCACCCGTGGCGCGAGATGTGCTGGAACTGGCGCTGAAACGCGACCCGCTGGCACGCCGAAGCTTGTTGATGGGCCAACCGGACATCAAGGCAGGGGGCTAGCTTTTTTGTTGAGTGCTGCGTGGATTTGCTCAGTGAGATCGGTATTGACCGTGATCAGCTTGTGGATGTCGTTGCTGATGTCGAGTAGCGCCTCGGCATCCTTGTATGTTTGGTAGGCTTGCTTGTCGGACGCCTTAGCGGCCACTTTCTGGCCAACCATAATGATAGACAGCAAAACTAGCTGCAAAAAAGTTTGGGCGATCCAGGCAACCAATGCGGCTTTGCCGGCCTTTATCGCATCAGGTAAGCTGATTAACGCAAGAATTGTAAATGCATAAGCGCACCACATGGTCGAGACACCGTTTGTGATTTTAACCGCTAGCCAGCCATTAAAACCGTTGTGTTCCCTGACAGTGGTATGAACGCCATGGTGTTTGCGATCTTCAATATGCGGATGTGGGGTATGTTTCATGACAAGGGCTCTTTCCCGGGTGCTTGCAGTTATCTGACACAGTGGCTTTAAAAAATCTTGGCAATAATGCGCCCTTGGCGGCGGTTCCAACCGTTGGGACGACACAAGCAGGTGATGCCTTTGCCGCACGTGTGCATCTTGATTGGTAGGCACCTATATTCAAACGGCATATCGTTTAATTCCAAACAGTTAATATTGTTTAATATATAATATAAAAGGCGTTTAGATTAAGTGAATTATCATATTTTATAAAGCAAAATCCTGATTGGCAAGTTCGCCCTAAAGGGTTAACACTCTTTGCATGATGTCCTGATTTTAAGGCAACATCTTATGAAAAGGAACTTATTGTGATTAAATCTATACTCCTTGCATCGGCCAGCATAGGCCTGTTTTCAGCTTCAGTGTTGGCAGCGCCAAAACCGGAATTCGGAACTTTTGGTTTCGATGCGGCTGGCATGGATAAAACAGTTAAACCTGGCGATAGTTTTTATGAATACGCCAGTGGCACATGGGCAAAAAATACGCCCATACCAAGTGACAAACCGGCATATGGCATGTTCAATCACTTGGCTGACTTATCGGAAGCGCGCACACGCGAAATTATTGAAGCTGCCAGCACCGCCAAATCTGCAGATGGCACTGAGGCTCAGAAAGTTGGCGATTATTATGCCAGCTTTATGGATGAAGCGACGATAGAAGCGAAGGGACTTAAACCCCTGCAAGGCGAGATGGAGACGATTGCTGCCATTAAAAATCGTACAGATCTGATGCGCACGTTTGCGCTGATGAACATGCATGGTGCAAGCGTGCCCTTCAGCGTCGGCATCAATCAGGATGATAAGCAGCCAGACCGTTATATTGTCAATCTGGGCCAGGGCGGCCTTGGTCTGCCTGACCGTGATATGTACGATCTTGGTAACACGCAATTCAATAAATTGCGGCAGAGCTACAAAAGTTTGCTTGTCAAATTTTTCATGTTGGCAAAGCTTCAAAACGCTGAAGCGCGCGCGGCTGCTGTTTATGCACTTGAAGAAAAAATAGCCGCTGCACACTGGACACAGATTGAACAACGTGACCCTGTAAAAATGTATAACAAGATGTCGCCTGCGGACATTGTAAAGTTGGCACCAGGCCCGAATTGGTCTGCGTATTTCGCATCTGCTGGCATGGCTAAAGAAACCGAGTTTAACGTCAACCAAACCACAGCAATTGCAAAAATAGCCTTGCTGGTTGAAAAAGAACCGCTGACGGTGTGGCGTGATTATCTGATTGCGTCATCGCTGAATGATGCCGGAGCGTTGCTGCCCAAGGCTTTCGTTGATGCACGGTTTGAGGTTTACGGGAAGGCGCTGGCTGGCACGCCGCAAATCAGAGCGCGCTGGAAGCGCGGTGTGGCTTCAACGGAAGGGGCACTGGGCGAGGCTGTCGGCAAGCTTTACGTGCAGAAATACTTCACACCTGCAACAAAAGCGCGGGCCGATGCGCTGGTAAAAAATCTATTGGTATCAATGGGAAACCGGCTAGACGGCCTAATATGGATGTCACCGGAAACAAAAGCCAAGGCCAAAATAAAACTGGCAACATACATGCCAAAAATTGGCTATCCAAGCCAGTGGCGGGATTATGGCAACCTTCACATAAAGGCAGGCGACGCACTGGGCAATTCGACGCGAGCCGCTGTGTTTGAGTACAACCGCAACCTTGCCAAACTTGGCAAACCGGTAGACCGCACAGAGTGGGCCATGACCCCACAAACTGTGAACGCTTATTATAATCCCTTGATGAACGAGATCGTATTTCCGGCCGCTATCTTGCAGGCTCCCTTCTTTGATCCAAACGCTGACGATGCCATAAATTATGGTGGCATCGGCGTGGTGATTGGTCACGAGATCAGCCACGGCTTTGATGATCAAGGCAGCCAATATGATTCAACCGGTGCCTTAAAAAACTGGTGGACGGAAGCTGATGCGAAAAAGTTCAAGGAGGCCACGACCAAACTTGTTGCACAGTATGATGCCTATTGCCCGTTTGAAGGCCCTACCCCACCCAAACAATGCGTGAAAGGTGAGTTAACGCTTGGTGAAAACATTGCTGATCTTGCTGGCCTTACCATCGCGCAAGAAGCCTATAAATTATCGCTGGGGACCAAAAAGCCGAAAACATTAGGCGGTTTGACCGGTGACCAACGCTTCTTCCTTGGCTTTGCTCAGGTGTGGCGCCAGAACATGCGGCCTGAATTAAGGCAAAGCCTGCTGGTGTCTGATCCGCATAGTCCGCCGCTCTACCGGACAACGGAGGTCCGCAATATCGATTCATGGTATGATGCTTTTGGTGCTAAACCGGGGGAAAAATTATATCTGGAGCCGAACGCCCGCATTCACATCTGGTAGTTGCATTTTAACGCTTTAGCTACTTTCCCTGAAGTATACAGATGTATTGTTCAGGGAAGCCGAACCTATGGCGCTTAAAATTTCGTTAAAACCCGGCGAGCGCTTTGTCGTCAATGGTGCCGTTATCACCAATGGCGACAGGCGCTCAACGTTTATTATCCAGAATAAAGTGTCGATCCTGCGCGAGCGCGACATTATGACTGCCGAAGAGGTGACGACCCCTGCCCGCCGCGTTTATTTCCCCATTATGCTGAGTTATCTGGAGCCAGCCAAAGCCAGCGATTATGCCGGTGAATTCATGCTGCGCATGAGTGAGTTGATGGGGGCACTGATGAACCCGCAGGTCAAGCACGCTTGCGCCCAGATTTCAATTGATATGATGAACCGGGATTATTATCGGGCGCTGGCTGGCTGCCGCAAAATTATCGACTATGAACACATTGCTCTCAACAGTTTAAATAACACAGGAGACGGCCATGGGCCTGGAAGCGTACCGGCGCGTGCAGAAAACAGCGGAATCGCCGCGTGAAACGGAATACAGGTTATTTGCACAAGTCACCGGCGCCCTGATCACAGCCAAAGACAAAGGATTGAAAGGTGCTGAATTGATCGACTCCCTCGATTGGAACCGGCGCTTGTGGTCAACCTTGGCATCCGATTGTGCATCGCCTGACAATGCGTTGCCACGCGAACTCCGCGCCCAGATTGTCTCGCTCAGCCTTTGGGTTTCCCGCTACGCCTCCGACGTGGCGCGTGGTATCGGCGATCTTGATGACCTGATTGATGTTAACCGCGCGATTATGGATGGTCTGTCCGTAAGGCCGCAAGCCGCTTGACCTCCATCATTCGGCGGGGCAAGTAATAAACCATAAACCTTTAAGGATATGGTTATGAAGACGTTTACGACTTCCCTGTTGTGCCTGGTGCTTTCAACAACCGCATACGCCGCCACCGAAAAGCCTGTTGTCGATGGCCGGATCATCCGCGAGGTGATCAAGGAAATATCCAGCGATGCCTATGAGGGGCGCGGGCCAGCAACACCCGCTGAAGACAAAACCATTGCCTATATATCGCAGCAGTTTCAGGCGCACGGTCTGAAGCCGGGATTACCTGGCGGTCAGTGGTATCAGGATGTGCCAACCGTCACAATCACAGCCGATCCGGCCATGAAGCTGCATGTTGAGAGCAAGGGCAATGCCTTTGATCTCGCCTACTCGACGGACGTGGTGTTGTGGACCAAGCGCCAGGAAAAACACACGGAGATAAAAGCGGCTGATCTGGTTTATGTCGGTTATGGCATCAAAGCACCAGAATGGGGTTGGGATGATTACGCCGGGCAGGATGTAAAAGGCAAAATTGTTGTCATTGAAGTTAACGATCCGGGCTATGCAACAGGTGACCCTAAACTTTTCAGTGGTCGCACAATGACATATTATGGCCGCTGGACGTACAAATATGAGGAAGCTGCACGTCAGGGTGCAGCCGGTGCCATCATTGTTCATGAAACCGGAGCCGCGGCCTATCCATGGACCGTCGTGCAGAGCTCAAACACTGGCGCCAAACGCGATATCGACCGCGACAACAAAGGCATGGACCGTGTGTCCGTCGAGGGTTGGATGACGGGAGAGTCAGCAGTTAAAATTTTCAGCGCAGCTGACCAGGATTATGCAGCCTTGAAAAAATCAGCCTCAACACGAGGTTTTAAATCTGTGCCTTTGAAGGTGCAGGGCAGTGTTGCGTTTGATAACATGATCACCACTTCAAAATCGCACAATGTGATCGGTATTTTGCCGGGCACCAGTCATGCGGATGAATACTTTCTCTATACCGCTCATTGGGATCATCTTGGCCACTGCCCGCCCGTTAAAGGTGACGATATCTGCAACGGTGCTGTGGATAATGCTTCAGGCGTCGGCGGCGTGATTGCGTTGGCGGAAGCTTTTGCTCACGGAAAGAAGAAAACGCAGCGCTCGGTTGTGTTTATTGCCCTGACACTGGAAGAAAGCGGATTGCTTGGGTCAGAATGGTACGGCACTCACCCTGTGTTTCCGCTACCCAAAACTGTTGGTGGCATCAATATGGATTCGTTGCAGATGATCGGACCTGCGCGCGATATGATTGTAACGGGTGCAGGCAAATCTGAACTGGAACCCATATTTGCAAAATATGTGATAGCGGCAGGTCGCACCATCAGCCCTGAAGATCATCCAGAGGCGGGGCACTTCTTCAGGTCTGATCATTTCTCGTTTGCCAAGGTCGGCGTGCCGATGCTTGATGCCAGTGGCGGATTGAACATCATCGGCGCAAGGCCGCGTTATGGTAGACAACAGCAGGAAGACTATACGGCCTTGCATTATCATCAACCCAGCGACGAATTTAACGAAGATATGGATTTTATGTCGGCAGCCAAAGATCTTGATCTGTTTTATAAAGTAGGGTTGGAGTTGGCAAACACACGCACCTGGCCGAACTGGTACAAGAGCGCGGAATTCAGAATGGTGCGGGATGCGAGTCTGCGATGATACAGAAAATGCCTTTCCTCTCTCCCCGTGCGGGAGAGAGGGTGCCGCTTAGCGAAGCTGAGAGAGGGGTATGTTTCACCCACAGGTTCCCTCTCCTGCTTCAACTCAATGTTGTGAAGTGCACCGCTAAGTTTATGTATCCTTCCCCACAAGGGGGGCGGAAATGAGCGTCCTGCAACCCGCAGAATGGGAACCGCACGCGGCGGTCTGGTCAGCATGGCCATCGCACAAAAATCTGTGGCAGGAAAACCTTGAACCTGCACGCGCGCAAGTTGCTGCCCTTTTTCACGCCATTGATAATCATGGTCATGGTGAGGTTTTAAACATTGTTGTGGACGGCGCCGACGCTTTGGCAACAGCAACCCTTGCACTTGCTAGCACACAGGTCACATTTCATCAGCAACAATTTGGTGACATCTGGTTGCGAGATACAGCACCAATATTTGTGAAGCGAGGCAACACAATAGAAGCGGCTTCGTTTGGCTTTAATGGCTGGGGTGGCAAATATGATTTACCGGGAGATAGCGCGCTTTCAGGCATTATTGCTGCAGCCTCTGGCTTGAGTGTTAACAAACATGCTTTTATTCTAGAAGGCGGCTCAATCGATGTTGATGGTGCGGGGCTAGCTCTCACCACAGAAGACTGTTTGCTGAATGCCAACCGCAATCCCTCGATGAGCAAAATGCACATTGAAACAGCGCTGAATGACAGCCTTGGCATCACCAGGCTCATCTGGCTGGCGGATGGATTGGTGAATGATCATACAGATGGCCATATCGATAATCTGGCACGCTTTGTTGCGCCCGGACATGCAGTGGTACCGGAAGCCAGAGATAGCGATGATCCCAACCGCGATGTGTATCTTGACGCCCGAAAGCGGCTGGACGCCGCAGGCCTTACCGTCAGCACTATCCCCTCCGTTGGTCGTTATGAAAACGAAGACGGTGATGTGGTGCCAGCAAGCTATGCCAATTTTTACATCTCCAACACACGGGTGATCGTGCCGCTTTATAACAGCAAGCATGATGATGCGGCTGTCGCAGCGCTTGCAAAACTATTTCCTGGTCGCGAAACCATTGCTCTACCCGCCACAGCCATTCTCACGGGTGGTGGATCGTTCCACTGCATCACCCAGCAGGTGCCACTGTGAATATCACAATCGCAGCCATGCAGCTTGGCTTTACCGATGACATGAAAGCCAACAACGATGCCGTTGCGGCATTGACAGAGAAAGCCGTTGCACAAGGTGCGCAGATTGTGCTGCCACCTGAACTGTTTCAAGGCCATTATTTTTGCAAGACACAGCGTGAGGAATTTTTCTTGCGCGCTTATCCGGTTGCCACACACCCTTCAGTACACGCCATGCAAAAACTGGCGAGGCAACTGAATATTGTCATCCCCACATCCATTTATGAGCGTGACGGGCCTCATTATTACAATACATTGGTGATGATAGATGCAAACGGTGAGATTATGGGCATCTACCGCAAGAGTCATATTCCTGATGGGCCGGGCTATCAGGAGAAGTTTTACTTTCGACCGGGGAACACCGGCTTTAAAGTCTGGGATACACCGCTCGGTCGTATCGGCGTTGGCGTCTGTTGGGACCAATGGTATCCGGAATGCGCCCGCGCCATGATGCTGATGGGTGCTGATATTCTGATGTACCCAACAGCCATTGGCGCTGAACCGCATGATCCCGGTCTCGACACTCGGCGGCTATGGCAACGCGCCATGGTCGGCCACGCGGTATCGAATGTTGTGCCGGTGGTTGCCAGCAACCGGATTGGTGTTGAGGACGGACAGAAATTTTATGGCTGCTCTTTTATTGTTGATCATCGCGGCGATATGGCGGCTGAATTTGGTGATAGTGAAACAGGCGTTCTGGTGCACACATTTGACATTGAGGCCATCCGGCAGAACCGTTTTGCGTTTGGTTTTTTCAGGGACAGGCGACCTGACTTGTATGAGAGACTGGCAGAGGATGTTTGAAATGAAGAATAAATACTTGATTACGCTTACAGCGCTATTAGCGATAATGGTGAGTGCATCGGTGCACGCTGATAGTCTCGATGCCATTCTCACCGGCAACGGCAATCTGGCGGAATCCCTCTCAGGTTTTGCTGTAGGGTATGCTGTGCCATTCGACAGACATTATACCGTTATTGCGCAAGCCAAAGGTTGTGCGCGTTTTGCTGCTGATGGCACAACATGCGCAGAGCCACTCACGCCAGATAGCCTGCTCCGCATTGCATCCCTCTCAAAACTTGTCACCTCAATTGGTGTCATGAAGCTTGTGGAGCAGAAGAAGATTGATCTTGATGCAGATGTTTCGAATTATCTTGGCTTCTCGCTCCGCAACCCGGCATTCCCCAACACACCCATTACCGCACGGCTGCTGATGACGCACAACAGCAGTGTTCGCGACGACGGGGAAAACTATTGGGCGGCCTATCCACACACATTGCAAGAGCTATTCAAGCCAGGCACAGCGCTATGGAACAAGGGCGCACACTTTGACAGCAACAGCGCACCCGGCAAACAGTTTGTCTATACCAATTTAAATTACGGCATATTGGCAACAATCGTGGAGCGCGTGAGCGGTGAACGTTTTGACCATTACATGAGCAAAGCTGTTTTTCAGCCTTTGGGCATAACGGCCGGCTACAACTGGAGCGGTGCTGAAAACACAGCACCTGAAAAAATTTCAGCCCTCTACAGGCGGTCTCCCAAAGGCGATGCTTGGGAAGCACAGATTGATGATTTTAAAGGTGGCACACCAATAGTGCGGGTGCGGACCGAGGTGAACGGCGCAAGTGCGCAAGCCCCGCTTCCCAGTGATATAAAAATTGGCGACAACGGCACATTATTCTCGCCGCAGGGTGGCTTGCGCATTTCTGTGCGCGATCTTACCCGACTTGGGGCCATGCTGGCAGGATGCGGTAAAGTGAACGGCGCGCAGATACTCGAATGCAACACTGTCCACGATATGATGGCGCCGCAATGGCGCTTGTCGGCCGACGGCCTTAACGGCGACAGTGAAGATGGTTTCTATACGGCGTGGGGCCTTGGTATGCATCTGATAAGCTGGCGTCAGCACAAGGTGCTCTACCCTGGTCATTTTGCCGATGCTTACGGCCTGCGCGGCGCAATGCTGATCGATCCTGACACCCGCACTGTCGGGGTGTATCTCATCAACGGTTTTGCGACTGACCCTGAAAAACTTAAAAGTGATGTGCCCGGTGTCGCGAAGCCCGAAGCCGCGCTGATTGATATGCTTACCCGCCAAATGGCCGCAGCGCCAAAACCCCGGCAACTGCATTCTCAAACATCTGAGTAGTCAAGCGCTTGGTGCTCGTGTTGTAGCGAGAGCAATGGTAACTATCGGCAACAATCAACCCCGTGTGAAGTGTATGAATGGCACCGTGGGCAAAGCGATATTTGGGGAGCTTGCCACCAGCCGCCTTGATTGCTGACTGGTGTGCCACAGTGCCAAGCGCCAGCATCACTTTAAGTTTGGGGAGTGCCGCCACCTGTGCCTCCAAAAACGGGCGACAGGTGTGAATTTCGGCTGGTGTTGGTTTATTTTCCGGCGGCACACAGCGGACAGCATTGCTGATGAAGGTGCCATTGAGTGTGAAGCCATCATCGGCACGCTTGTCGTAGGTGCCAGTAGCGAGACCAAATTTGTGCAATGTGTCATACAGGAGATTGCCGGCATAATCGCCGGTAAATGGTCGGCCAGTGCGGTTTGCGCCAGTTACACCCGGTGCCAAGCCAACAATCAACAACCAGGCGTTAGGATCCCCCCATCCGGGCACAGGACCATTGAACCAGGTGGGCTGAGCCAGCTGATTGGCTTGACGATAGGCAAGCAGGCGCGGACACAAGGGGCAATCGTGCGGTGGATTGATTGGTATTGTCATGAACTATGCCATAAAGCATGAAGTAAATGCCGACAACTGACGAAAAATTGGAAACTATCTTTGTGAACTGCACTGTGATATAAGCTTGATATCGCTTGGCATCACAGTGGCCCCGGTTGGGGTCTTAGACGTGGATGAAAATATCAGAGCCACTAAACAACTTTTACATAGGTTATGTTAGATGTTTTGTCAAGAGATTCAGTCCAATGCCATTTAAGACACATTGTCGGATGATAGTTACAAGATCGTTATTCAGTGCCTGATAATGATATTTTCGTTTGCCATCTGGCCCTTTACCGGCTCTAATGAAGTCTAGCCGATGAAAACCAACGGCATTGACCATATCGCCCTTGATCCAAATGCCATCACTATCCCAAGGTTCAGGAAGCCTTGGTCGCAAGTTAATCTGTCGGTGAAACGGCAAAACCGGATCAGGCGCAGTGGTGCTGAGCGCCACAACTGTACAGAGCTGGTAACGCCGCGCAATTTTAGGGCTAATCACCACGACTGGGCGCGTCTTGACCATTTCAGGCTTCTTGAAGCCCATATCAAAATTACACATCAAAATCGTGCCGATTGATGGATGTTCCTGAATTGCCAAATTAAATACCTATAATAACAATCCTTTAGATTGTTACTTTATAACTTTAATTTGGTCAAAGCGTTATTTCAACAGGTCCGGATAAGCTGTTTCGACCCTGTGATTGAGAGCGCAATATCAAGCGGAATAAAAGACCAGTTCCAGGCCATAACACGATGGTAAGTATAATCTCTATACATCCAGTTCGATGGTATTTCGATCATTTTGATGAGGGCAAGCAGTGCTAAAATCCAATATTATAAAAATAACACATCAGTGATTGATAGAAAAAATTTGAGGCTATTATTCACTGAATACAGTTCCATAGTGGGTGGCCATAAGCTACATATCAGGTCAATTCATTATTCTTTGATGTATTATATATTCTAAAGCTGCAAACTCATGCTCACAACAGTTCTGATAGCTTTAGGCTCTAATCGTCGGCACCCTGTGCATGGCGCACCGCGCCAGGTGATCTATGCTGCCGTGCTGGCACTGCAAGCCGCTGGTATGGAAATTGATAATGTGTCAAATTTGTATAGCACTGCCCCTTGGGGGCCACCACAGCCACGATTTATCAATGCCGCACTCAAAGCCAAAACAACACTGCCTGTGACCGATCTCATGGCCCTGTTGCACAGCGTGGAAGCGGATTTTGGCCGCCAGCGTTCCCGTCGTTGGGGGCCTCGTGTGATTGATCTGGATCTTATAGCGTATGCAACAGACATGCACCCTGCCCGCCTCCAATGGCAGAGTGGCCGAGGGCTTTGTGTGCCGCACAAGCTGGCGCACCTGCGGCCCTTTGTGCTTATACCACTGATGGATGTGGCACCCGATTGGCGACACCCTGTTACCAGCCTCACTGTGCGGCAAATGGCTTTTCGGCTGCAATCTCGCTTTGGTTTGCGATGCCCCTGATTGTTTCATCGACACTCAGCGATGTCAGATGGGACGATGGCAACGCGGGCAGATTGGCGCGCACAAGCACCTCGCGGGCCTGAACCTTGAGGCGCGCCAGCCAGAGTTTGATACCATTTTTATAAAGTTCATTGGCAAAATCTCGCAGAGCTTCGATGCTGGCACTGTCAAGGTCCGGCGATTCTTCAAGGCTGAGCACAACGTTTTTTATGGCGGGGCCGGCTGCAACAAGTTCACGTCGTGCAGCGGACAATTGCTTGTCAATATTGGCAAAGAACAAGAGCGCCTCCGGGCGCAAAATCAGCACGTCAGGAATAGCGTGGGCTGACGCATTGTCATGCATAGGCACGAAATCATGGCCACCATTTAGCCGACCAAGCACAGTGAGCTTGGCATCTGCCAGTCGTTTAATCATCATCATCAGGCTGATGCCGATACCCAGCAGCAAACCATCCATCACCCCCAGCGCCAGCACTGCGGCTATGGCCACAACAATCACCAACCTGTCCCGCTGCCAGATAAAATAGGGTCGCAGACTTGCCGGGTTCAGCGTGTGGCTGACAGCGTGAATAACAATGGCTGCCAGCACCGGTTCCGGCGTGAGTGCCAGATAGCCCAGCAAGGTCAACACAATTAGCAATACAACAGCAGCTGCCACAAAACTTGATAGCTTGGATTGTGCACCCGCTGCATCGTTGGCCGATGCGCCGGAATAACCCGCACCAACCGGTAGCCCCTGAAAAACGCCAGACAGCATGTTTGCAATACCCAGCGCCAGCAAATCCCGATTGGCAGACATGCCATCACCATGTTTAAGGGCAAACGTGCGGATAGAACTGTAGGATTCGGCATATAAAACCAGCACCATGGCAAAAGCCAACTCACCAAGCCGTGTCCACTCTTTTAGCGCAAGCTCTGGAAATCTTGGCGCTTCGAGGTTCAGATGTACCGCACCAACCATGGCAACACCGTGCGCTGCAAGGTGCAACGCCTGACCAGACACAATACCGATAACAATAACGAGCAAACCGCCGGGCATTCGTTTGAATTGCGCCAGCAAAAACAGCAGTAGCAGCGCGGCACCACCAGTCGCCAACCCATATATATTCCATTGCGACGTCTGGCTGAACAGCTGCCAGGCAAATGGCACAACGCTGCTGCTACCCTTGATAACCGGGTGAACGTCCACCATTTTGGCAAGTTGTTTGATAATGATCACCAGAGCCAGGCCAAAGGCAAAACCCCGCAGCACAGGCTTTGCAATAAAATCTGAAATGCTGCCAAATTTTGCCAGGCCAGCGACAACAAAAAAGGCCCCTGTTAGAATAATAAGCCCCATGGATAGCGCCAGCCGATGCGCGGGCGTATCTGGCGACAATGACAACACCACAGCAGCCAGCAACGCGGCTGATGATGAGGTCGCAGCAACGATGGCAATGCGGCTTTTGCCGATCACGCCGTAGCCCAATATGCCCGCGAACAAGGCGATAACGCCCGCCTGCGGCGGCATGTTGGCAAGGCTGGAATATGCCACTGCCTCCGGCAATAAAAGCCCGGCAATAGAAAGCCCAGCAACAAGATCAAGCGCGTTGAAAGTGTATCGTGTCATTAAACTGTCTTAGATGACAACCGGGTTGTGGGCCAGCGGATATCCATTGAAAGTGTGCAATTTAACTTGAAATATCCGGTCAAGTGCGAAGCTAAATTTACATTATTGCGCCGGATAGGGATTACCCAAATTTTTCTGATACCCCCAAAGCGCACTGGCTCCGTTGAGTGATATATAAACCAGGCCTTCAACATCGGGGCTTGCCGCTATGTCAGATGGTTGGTTGAAGTTATGGTCAGGAAAGCTATTCGTGCCATCCCCGCTGATCAGATACCACGTGCCACCATGATCATCAGAACGGTAGACACCGTAGGCCTTGCTGCTGTCCGGCTGACCATAAATGTAGAGTGCATAATCCTTACCCGGCGCGCCTTTGCCGACAGCAACATTATAGGCCTTGGCAAGTGTAAGCTGCTGCCAATGGTTTCCACCATCGACTGAATGATAAAGAACACCAGCTGTATTAGGAGAGCCTGGACCAGTGGCAAGCCAGAGATCACCGCTTCGCATTGGTACGGCTGTCAATTTGGCATTAATGAAAAAGTTTTTATACAGAAAATAAATACCTGTTCCTTGCGGAATATTCCAGTTTTTACCACCATCAACCGTTCGTATGAAACTTGATAAAGTCACCGCATAGAATGTTTTTGGCGTTACAGGATCAGCCACTACGGCGAACTGCTTTGAAGCACTATTAAATATAAACGGGAATGCCAGGCAGTTTGCATCCTCAGTCGCCGGTGGTATCGGCTTAGGAACACAATTAAAAGGCAATGGCTTGCCATTTTCATCAAAAATCGCACCGCTCTGCCATGTAGCGGCACCATCAAAGGAATATTGCGGTGCGAGATTATTTAAGGCAAATACGCCGTTGTTATTGCCAAAGGGCAGCCACACAAGATTATCCTGACCGGTCCAAATGGCTTCTCCCCGATGTGGAAAAACAGTGCCCCGCGCAGAAATAGCAATCTGGCCACCAACAAGATATTCTGGTGTGTTGAAAACAGACCCTGTGCTGCCATCAGGATTGATGCCATCTGACATTTGAATTGATGGAAACAGCTGCCAGTTTTGACCATAATTTACAGTATAGCCGGGGAAGTTGTTTTTGTACGGCCCGCCATGATAGCCTAGACCAAACAGATTGGCCGGGTTGGTCACCATCACAGAAGGTGTATCCGGGATGAAGGCCACCATACCGTTGGTAACCAGATCGTTATTACCTTTTGAAGCTGTATTGATATCGTAACGCTTGGCGTTAAACAAACGAGGATTGCTGATGTAAAATGTGGCTTCGTCTTCCGCGGCCAGCACGGCTGAATTTTTATTGCCAGATGGCAACACTATATTTTGTCCGACCAACTGTTCAATGCCTCTTGATCGTTCAAACCAGTTCAGGCCGTGCGCACCACCTGTTTGTAACTTGTCATTCAGGTCAGTGTAAATCGCACCATCATTGCCATTGGAAATCCAAAGCCTGCCCTTGCCACCAGCGGTTGGAATGCTGGTATCGAATAAAAATGTTGCATGAGCAAATGGTCGCGTTTTACGTGCTGTAATCCAACTAATATTGTCGGCTGATGTGAGTGAAAGAATACCACCTAAATCAGTCCAGTGTATGCCACCATCAAGGCTGCGTGACGCATTATAAAAAAGATCAGTCGTAAAAATGCGCAGTGAATTGTTGGGATCAATAGCCACATCCTGCGCAGCGTGTGGTGGTTGTGTGACAATCCATGCAGAGTTTTGATATTTCAGCAGCGTACCATCGTTGGATACAAGCCATAGTGTGCCTGCTTGATCTACAACCGTTTGATTGATTTTGTGATTTGAAACGTGCAGTGCTGCATTACTGTTTGCAGGCGTAATATCATTCCAGCTCACCCCGCCATCTGTGCTTTGATAAACATTTCCAAAATAATTATTACCGCCTTTGTCGTAGTTGACAATAATGTATAGATTTTTGCTAACCGTCTGCGTACGGCCATTGATGGTCCGCTGAACGGTCGCAGCGCTGTCAAAAAGCACATTTGTAATTGCATGGCAGGCATCCGGCAGTCCAGGCCCGCTAATGGCCTGAAAAGACAAACCAGCATCAGCACTGACATATGCACCATTGATTTCTGACCCCATGTAAAGAATATTACTGTTACGGGGGTCAACTCTCAGGCGTTCTCCAGTGTCATTAGCGGCACCAAGTTCACTATCTCGAGCGTAAGGACCATTTGAAGGAGGATTGGTACAAAATTGCGGCAATAATTTAAGCCCTGTTGAAGCAGCAAAACTTTTGCCGCTGTTCCGACTGTAATAGACATTTCCGGCACGCGGGTTGGCACCGCCGGTGATATCATCCGCTGCGGTCAATCCCATAGCCACGTATACCCGCGTTGGATCTTGTGGATCAATAGCAATAGAATCGACGCCCGCTCCATTGGGGACAGACGTTAATTGAAATGTTTGTGATGGGTCACCTGAGCTGGCAACTTTAACGCTAGGATCGAAGTTTTGAGTGGTGATCATTGGCAGCCAGGTGGCATGAATGGCATCCCAACGATAGGCCCCCCAGGTATCTGCCCGGGCATATCGGATATTGCTGTTGGCAGGGTGAATGACCATACCCCGAATAAAGCCGCCCGCCCCTATTTTCACCGGTTGCCATGCCCACTGATTATGACGATCATAGCTGCCAAGTGACAGCTTGGGCGTGCTTGTTTTTGAGGATACGGATACAGCAGGCGCTGCTTTTGCCGCACTACCGAAAAAGGCCATAATGACTAGAATAATCATAGATACAATAGTATGCATCATGCTTGTTACATTATGGTTTTTCATAAAAATTTCCTGTATTTTCAATTGGCATTTTTGATTTATGTTGGATTTATAAATTTATAATTCACTCTTTTGGCTCACCGGCCAAATTTCGAATTTGTTGATAATTTATAATAAAATAGTTGCATAAGGAAGCTGAATGAAAGCTGAACGAGATGGTTAACGCTTGCTGTCACTGAATTGTCATGTTACCTCAAAATATGCTATTTCAAGGGAGGTTACTATGAAGTTTGGACTATGCGTGACCACGGCTCTTTGCCTTTTTTCGCTGCCTGTACTGGCGGCACCTGTTACTCAAGCCGATGCAGAAAAATTTGTCGCCAGCGCTGAAAAAGAACTCGCTGGATTTAACGATTATGCCCAGAAAACAAGCTGGGTGAACGACACGTTCATCACCGATGATACGGATTGGCTGGCCTCGAAGGTTGCTGCCGAGGGCACCTTGATGGGCGTGCGCATGGCCAAGGAGGCTGCAAAATTTGATGGTCTGAATTTACCACCGGTTTTGAGGCGTAAACTGACAATTTTAAAGGTTGGCCTCACATTGGCTGCCCCCTCCCGCGCGGGGGCTGCTGAAGAGCTTGCCGATATATCAACCCGCATGGGCTCCATCTACGGCAAGGGCAAGGCCACGCTTGATGGCAAGGTGCTGGCTGGCAATGACATCGAAGATAAGATGCGCACAGTGCGTGACCCCAAACAGCTGACTGAGATGTGGCAAAGTTGGCATACCAATGTTGGCAGGCCAATGAAAACAGATTATGCCCGTATGGTGACCATCGCAAACGAAGGCGCGCGCGAGCTTGGCTTCAAGGATACAGGGGCCATGTGGCGCTCGAATTATGATATGGACCCCGATGCGTTTGCTGCTGAAATTGATCGGCTCTGGGCACAAGTCAACCCGCTCTACAAGCAGTTGCACTGTTACATGCGCGGTCGGCTTAACGCAAAATATGGTGATGCCGTACAAGCCAAAACAGGCCCCATACGTGCAGACCTGCTTGGCAATATGTGGGCGCAGGAATGGGGTGGCCTAAAAGATATTGGCATTCAGGGTGAAAGTGGCCGTGGCTATGATTTAACATCGCTACTTAAAGATAAAAATTATGATGCATTGAAAATGGTGAAAACCGGTGAAGGTTTTTTCACATCGCTTGGTTTCAAGCCATTACCAGAGACTTTCTGGCAGCGCTCACAGTTTACAAAGCCTGCTGACCGCGAAGTGGTCTGTCACGCTTCGGCATGGGATTTAGATAACAAGGACGATTTGCGCATTAAAATGTGCATCAAGGTGAATGACACGGATTTCGTGACGATCCACCATGAGCTTGGGCATAATTTTTATCAGCGCGCCTACAAAGCGCAAGACAATCTTCATCTAAGCGGAGCCAACGATGGTTTTCATGAAGCCATTGGCGATATGATAGCGCTTTCTGTTACCCCGGATTATCTGGTGAAAATTGGCTTGCTCGATAAAGTGCCTTCAACCAAAAATGATACCGGTTTGCTGATGGCGCAGGCACTGGACAAAATTGCCTTTCTGCCTTTTGGTTTGTTGGTCGATAAATGGCGCTGGCAGGTTTTTTCCGGCACTGTTGCGCCTGAAAACTATAATGATGCATGGTGGAAACTGCGTTTGCAATATCAGGGTATCGTGCCGCCAGTTGCGCGCAACGCGCTTGATTTTGATCCTGGTGCCAAAAACCATGTGGCCACATCTGTACCATATATGAGATATTTTCTGGCTCGTATTTTACAGTTTCAGTTTCAGCAAGCCGCGTGCAAGGCGGCAGGATGGAAAGGCCCGCTGTATCAATGCTCGATTTACGGCAACAAGGCCGTGGGTGCCAAGCTCAATGCCATGCTAGAAATGGGTGCCAGCAAACCGTGGCCGGATGCACTGGAAACATTTACTGGTTCACGGAAAATGGATGGCTCTGCAATCATCGCTTATTTTCAACCATTGATGACCTATCTGAAAGAGCAGAATCAGGGTCAAACATGTGGCTGGTGAAGCGATCATAAAGCCGCTTCGTTCAGCTCTCTTCATGCCAGCTTCCAATGCCCGCGCGCTTGAAAAATCGCGCGGGTTAGAGGCTGACGCTTATATTTTTGATCTTGAAGACTCGGTAGCGCCTGATGCCAAGGCTATGGCACGTTTTCAGGCGTGTGATGCAATCCGATATAACTATGGCAGAGCCATCAAAGTCATTCGCATTAACGGCGTCGATAGCCCATGGTTTAAAGATGATGTGGCGGTAGTTGCAGCAACACGCGCCGATGCTGTGCTGCTGCCCAAAACCAACGGTGCTGGTGATGTTGCCCATCTGGTCCGCGCACTGGCAAGCCATGGTGCGGATGAACACACAAAAATCTGGTGCATGATTGAGACGCCTCTGGCAGTGATGAGGGTCGATGCCATTGCCGAGGCTCATGCGAGTGTCACATGCCTAGTGATGGGGACAGCCGACCTCGCCAAAGATCTCCGTTGTCATTCAGGTTTAGATCGCACCCCCTTGCTCTATAGCCTAGAGCGGGTGATCCTCTCGGCTCGCGCCGTGGGCCTTGATGTTCTTGATGGTGTTTACCCCTCGCTGGACGATCAAGCCGGGTTTGAGCAATTATGCCACCATGGCCGCATGCTCGGCTTTGACGGCAAAACCCTTGTTCATCCAAGCCAAATAACGGCTGCAAACCACATATTCAGCCCGTCTTTGATGGAAATCGCACAGGCAAACCAGATAATCGGTGCTTATAAAGCCGCCTTAACCGACAGCAAGGCTATTGCAGTGCACAATGGCCAAATGATCGAATTGCTTCATGTGAAAGCTGCCGAGAGGCTTCTAGCACTTGGCAAAGCTTGTGGCCTGAATAGCTCACAGCATTAACTATACACCAACTTTACTGTATTTTTAGCGTAAAACCCTTGACTCTTTAGTCTTTCCAATCAAATGCTACTCTACTGACCACACTACCCCCCTCTTCATGCTGCTCCAAAAGCGGCGTTTCTGACGAGCTGGATACGCGGTCTACGGATCGGGGCATGGTGCCTTCATCCACTCAGAACGTTGCGATAGGAGCTAATATGTCATCAGGTACCGTAAAGTGGTTTAACGCCACCAAGGGTTTCGGATTTATTCAACCAGGCGATGGTGGTAAAGATGTGTTTGTACACATCAGTGCTGTCGAGAAAGCTGGCCTTAAAGGTCTGCGTGAAGGTCAAGCCGTGTCATTTGACATTTTGACTGAGCGCGGCAAGCAAGCCGCTGGCAATCTCAAGCTGGCCTAAATTTTATAGATAAGAAAAAACGGTGGTTGTCCTTTAAGGTCACCCACCGTTTTTTTATGTGTGCGTTTTTATGGTGATCCGGTGTAAGCCTATGCAAGTGTCATGTCTTTCAATCATTTTAATGTTGTTCACTTCCCATATCAGTCTCGCAACCACGCTCACGATACACGTGCGCGGTGTGAGAAGCTCCGAAGGCGATATGCGTGTTTCTTTGTGTGATTCAGAGGCACGCTACAAAAAAGATGATTGCGCGCGTGATAGTGTCATACCAGCCGTGAAAGGCACTACCACCATAAAATTTGATGATGTGCCGCCAGGACGTTATGCTTTTACAGTATTACATGACAAAAACAGGAATGGAAAAATGGATTCCAACTTCCTGAATATTCCGAGGGAAGGTTTTGCATTTTCGAATAATATCAAACCTGCTTTTTCTGAACCTGCGTTCAACAAAGTCGCCTTTAACGTTTCAAACATAAATATCACGCAAGATGTTGATTTAATTTTTTATTAATATTTGATACTCGTCAAGCTAACCGTAATATTTGCTGTTTGCTTAAAGCTATGCTAAACGCCTCTTAATAGCGATTAATTTTAGATCGCTCTGTAATCAGGCGATTATCATGCCGGTAGATATGAATTTTGACGCAACCCTCGCGTCCGATGATCTTAATGATCATCCTCATTTGTTGGTGAAAACCGATACACATGCCGAAGCAAACACTGGCAGATACAGAGATACAAGTCATAAATCAGGTCGTCGCCATGACAGACTTTATGCTGCCATTGATCTCGGTACCAACAATTGTCGTTTGCTTATTGCAGAACCGCACCGCGATCACTTCCGCGTTGTTGATGCATTTTCGCGCATTGTGCGCTTGGGTGAAGGATTGTCTGCGCACGGCGTCCTTTCTGATGCAGCGCAAGACCGCGCTATTGCTGCACTGAGTATTTGCGCCGACAAATTGCGCAAGCGCGATGTTCGATTGGCACGCCATGTGGCAACCCAAGCGTGTCGTCAGGCAAAAAATTGTCAGGACTTTGTAACACGAACCTTTGACGTGACTGGCCTTCATCTTGATGTGATAACACCGTCCGAAGAAGCACGGCTTGCCGTTCTTGGTTGCCAAGGCCTGCTTGACCCTACAATGCCCCATGCACTCATTTTTGATATTGGAGGCGGCAGCACGGAACTGGTTCTGGTGCGCCACAATAACAAAAAAAATATTGATATATTGGGCTGGATATCTATTCCACTTGGTGTCGTTTCCCTTGCTGAAATTCACGGTGGCCGGGAAGTTAGTCCGGTTGCCTATGCCGCGATGATGCATGATGTCAGCCATCACCTCGAGCGTTTTACTGTGCTTGGCACAGTAGACCATGCAACGCTGCAAGTTCTTGGCACATCTGGCACAGTAACGACACTTGCAAGTTTGCATTTAGGCCTCGATCATTACGAGCGCTCAAAAGTTGATGGTTGCATCGTGCCGACAAGCGTGATGTCCGCACTGGCACAATCCCTCATGCTATCAAGTTATGAGGAACGCGTGGCACAAGGGTGTGTTGGTCGTGAGCGTGCTGATCTGGTGATTGCAGGATGCGCTATTCTGGAAGCTATTATTGCCACACTCAATAACACACCTGCGACAGCCAACATTCAGGTTGCCGATCGCGGCATTCGGGAGGGCGTGTTGCGCACTCTTATCCAGCGCGACAAAGGTAAAGACTGGGGCAAAAACTAGTGGCCGGATCATCATCAAGTGGCCCATCTTCAGGTGGCACATCCAGAGGTGGCAAAGTAAAGGTGAAATCTGCACGCCGCCAAACGCCATCGAGCACACGTTGGCTGTCTCGCCATTTGAACGACCCATATGTGGCTGCGGCCAAAGCGCAAGGCTACAGGGCTCGCTCTGCTTTTAAATTAAAAGAACTGGATGAAAAATTTGGAATTCTGAAAGGTGCAAAAGCTGTTATTGATCTTGGTGCAGCACCTGGCGGTTGGAGCCAGATTGTACGCGAAGTGAATCCAAACTCTAAAATTGTTGGTATAGATTTGCTGGCTATTGAGCCAATGGCTGGCGTTACATTTTTGCAGCATGATTTTTTGGACCCGGACATTCAGATGAAGCTTTCTGAAATTCTTGGCAGCCGCGCTGATGTGGTGCTATCAGACATGGCTGCAAACACTGTCGGCCATAAACAGACCGACCATTTGCGCACCATGGGTTTATGCGAAGTGGCGCTTCAATTTGCAGAAACCGTGTTAAAAATCGATGGCATTTTTGTGGCTAAAGTTTTTGCCGGTGGTGCCGACCCTGAGCTACTCAAACGCATGAAACAACTGTTCAAAACAGTTAAACATGCAAAGCCTGCTGCAAGCCGGAAGGAATCATCAGAATGGTATGTGGTGGCCAAAGGCTTCAGAGGCTATGAAGACGTTCAAATCGCCTAGCCATTTACAGATTTATGATGTGCCCCGGCGGCTTCCACGATTGCTTTTTTAATACGAGGATATGTGCCACAACGACAGAGGTTTGTAATACCGTCAGCCACATCTTTTTCAGTCGGGTTGCTGTTTGCAGATATCAACGCGGCCGCAGCCATGATCATGCCAGATTGGCAATAGCCACATTGAGGCACCTGATGTTTGATCCAGGCTTGCTGTACAGGGTGCTTGCGGTCTGGGGAAAGGCCTTCAATCGTTGTGATAATGGAGCCTTCCAGAGTGCCAATTTGAACCTGGCACGATCTAACAGCCTGCCCGTCCACGTGCACGGTACAAGCACCGCATAAACCAACACCACAGCCAAATTTTGTGCCGGTTAAATTAGCCACATCTCGAAGTACCCATAAAAGTGGTGTTTCGTTTGGCACATCAAACCCAATGGGCTTTCCATTTAAAGTAATTTTGGTCATGAATGTCTCCTCTATGCGCTTAAATTATAAATAGCTTGGAGTGAGAACGATGTACACCACATTAGATGTATCGCACGATGGCCCTATCGCCCATGTTTGCCTTAACCAACCGAATACCCTCAACACAATGAAAGCAGCGTTCTGGACCGAAATAGTTGAAACTTTTAAACAATTGGATAAACTGCCGCATGTTCGTGCCGTAGTGATTTCCTCAACGGGCAAGCATTTTACCGCAGGCCTTGATCTTGCTGAAGCTGGCACAAGCCTGTCACCGCAAAGTTCTGACCCCGCACGGGCCAACGAACGTTTCCGCCGCAAAATCCTTGAGATGCAGGAAAGCTTTTCAGTGATTGACCGTGCCCGTGTGCCTGTCATCAGTGTTATTCAGGGCGGCTGCATTGGCGGCGGTGTTGATATGGTCAGCGCCTGTGACATACGCATTGGCACCAGCGATTGTTTCTTTAGCATACAGGAAATCAACATTGGCATAGTGGCTGATGTTGGAACTCTGCAACGCTTGCCAACACTTTTGCCACAAGGGCTGGTGCGTGAGCTTGCCTACACTGGCAGGCGCTTTAAAGCTGATGAAGCACAACGCCACGGATTTCTTAATCGGGTCTTGCCAACCCAGCCAGAGGCGCTGGCAGCCGCTATGGCACTTGCACAAGAGATTTCAAGCAAGTCACCATTGGCCATCACAGGTATAAAAAATATACTTAATCACGGTCGCGGTCGTACAGTCGAGGATGGATTAAACTACGTCGCAACATGGAACGCTGGCATGTTGATGGGTCATGATTTAGCTGAAGCCATGGCTGCACACATATCAAAACGCCCTGCCGCGTTTACTGACCTTATTTAAAAACTATGATGGGGCAGTAGAATGGCAACGGCGTTTGTAACGGGGGCAACCGGCTTTGTCGGGCTAAATCTGATCCGCCATTTACGATCGCTAAAATGGCACGTAACCTGCCTGGTAAGCCCTCATGCACCTGTTGCAATGCTCGGAGAGCTTAATGTAAATTTTATTTACGGCGATGTTACAAACCGCAACACTCTTTTGCAGGCTATGCCTTCGGCAACGGATGTTGTGTTTCATCTTGCTGTTATGCGACACGTGGCACTCGATAAAGAGGGCAGACAATCGCAGTTTAATGAGACTGCCTTAAGATCAGTCATATTCTCATGTATTGAAAAGCGTGCACGCTGTCTTGTGTTTTTATCGGATGCATTGGTCTACGGATTTAGCGACAGTATATTTGATGAAACAGCAACAATGCTTAATCCTGACGCAAAGATAACCCCTAGCGCCTATGTCAGAAGCATACGTGAGTGCGAAAGTATTATAAAACGTGCTGTAGCCCGCGGATTGGATGCCATAACACTCAATCCAGGACCAATCATAAACCCTACGCTTGATCTTACGCCCACGATAACTTTGGATGAGCTTTTGCGTAATAATACGATACTCAGTCGCATGAATGGGAGCCGCTGTTTTATCGATATTAATACAGTGATATTGGCATTGCTTGCCGTTGCAGAACGCGGCAGGGTAGGCGATAATTATTTATTGGGCGGACCGCCTATTGACTTAAAAGCTGTAAACACTTTGTTAGCAGAGATGAATCAAACACTACCATTGTTAAAAAATTCAGGTTCAGTGAACTTTGCCAGACTATTACAAAACAATATGAGTAAGTTTCTTCAAAATGGCAAAGCAGAAACACGCTGGTTTTCCAATGGAAAACAACATTTTTCCAGTAGCAAAATACAACATAATCTAGCGATTCAACCACCTGATATGAAACAGTTAATGCTAGCAATGCAGTCACTGAAGTATTCTGAATGAATGCTTTTTCATACAATGTTAAAGTCTTGTCAGCTATAAACAATATATCGGTCTTGGAAAAAAAGTATTGTGTGTCTATGACTTATATTGCGGCTTCACTTACCACTGCTCAAATTCCTGAAAATTTGCCGCTACGGCAATTTCAGAAACTTGAAGAGCAATTTACCCCGGTGCAAACCGCAGAAATAATGCGCGTCGGTATCATAACGGAAGTTGCTGGTGGTCGCGCTTATTGTGCACTGGATCGTGAAATGCTGCGCAATGCCCAATGCTGCGAGGACTCATCTGTGCGTATGGCTGGCCAGATAGGATCTTATCTGAAATTGCTTGTCAATGATATGTGGCTCTTTGGAACGATTAGATCTGTAAAACTTGAGCAAGCCAGTGGCTTTGGCCTTGCTGAAGATGCATCTGATTTTGTTATTGCTGATATGGATTTTGTAGGAGAGGCCCCATATCAAACAGCAACCAATTCTCGTTCTGAATTTCGCCGCGGCATTACACGCTATCCTTCTCCGGGTGATCCGCTTCATACAGTTTCAATTGCCGATCTTGAAGAAGTATTTTCTGCACGTGATCAGCCACATATTACGATAGGCACAGTCTATCCGACTGAAAAGGTCAGGGCCGCTCTTTTTATAAACCCGCTTCTATCGAAACATTTTGCTGTTCTGGGTTCTACAGGAACAGGAAAATCGACATCAACGTCTTTGCTCTTGCACCGAATTATTGAACAAGCGCGTTATGGTCATATTATCATGCTAGATCCACATGGAGAATATGGCCGTTCGTTTAAAAGTGTTGGTAGTGTCTACGATACAACCAACCTTGATCTCCCATATTGGTTGATGAATTTTGAAGAGCACATAGAGTTTTTTATTGGCAAGCGGACACCGGAAACTGAAGCTGAAGTTGATATTCTGGCAAAATGTTTGCTTGTCGCACGGAGCAAATCACGTGCGGCCGTTGATCTCGGTAAAATTACTGTTGATTCGCCAGTGCCGTATCTTTTATCTGATCTTGTTGCGGCTATTCAAACAAATATGGGCAAGCTCGATAAACCAGACAAAGCGGCACCCTACAGTAAACTCAAATACCGCATTGAAGAAATAAAAGCTGATCCACGCTACGCTTTTATGTTCTCCGGACTGCTGGTCACTGATAATTTTTCAGATTTTCTGCAGCGCATATTCCGCATAGACGCGGATGGCAAACCAATATCAGTTATCGATCTTTCTGGTGTGCCATCCGACATTGTGAATGTGGTTGTTGCTGTTCTGGCGCGTTTGGTATTCGACTTTGCCGTCTGGTCACGTAGCGAAACCCAGCGACCAATTTTATTTGTCTGCGAAGAGGCCCACCGCTATGTGCCGTCCGAACGCATCGACAAGCATGGCGCCGCTCGCAAAATTTTGGAGCGCATAGCTAAAGAAGGTCGCAAATATGGTGTGTCACTTGGTCTTATTTCTCAAAGGCCTTCGGATTTATCAGAATCAGTTCTCTCTCAGTGCGGTACAATTATAGCGCTGCGTATGAATAACGAGAGAGACCAAACTTACGTGCGCAATGCCATGCCAGAAGGTGCTCGAGGATTCATTGATACTTTGCCAGCCTTGCGCAACCGTGAATGCTTGATTGTAGGGGAAGGTGTTGCCATTCCGATTCGGGCTCGCATAGACACTCTAGAAGAGCATTTAAGGCCCGCCAGTGATGATCCTCATTTTTCTGAACTGTGGAATAAAAAATCAGACGACAATGAACTGGTGGCGCGGGTTATCAAACGCTGGCGTTCACAGGG
This sequence comes from Sphingomonadales bacterium, assembly GCA_025362295.1. Classification (GTDB taxonomy): domain Bacteria; phylum Pseudomonadota; class Alphaproteobacteria; order Sphingomonadales; family Sphingomonadaceae; genus JANYGX01. Next base: position 38,457 of record JANYGX010000019.1, read on the forward strand.
CCGCTGAAGCATCAAATTCTGCATATGCATGATCGTCTCCGGCCTTCAGCATGACTGGGCGATATTGATCAGCTGTTGGATTATCAATCATTCTTGATTTCAAAAAACGCATGGCACTTCTGGTATCGAGTGGACTTGGCACGTCATCAACGAGATGCACTGCCGCGCGCGCGCGCATAGCCTCAGGATCAGAGACAGGGGAAGCTGTCAGTAAGGTTTTTGTATAAGGATGGCATGGATTTTTTAATACCGCGCCTGCCCTGCCCTCCTCTACAATGCGCCCAAGATAAAGCACCATAACTCTGTCACCTATATGAAACGCAGCACCAAGATCATGAGTGATAAACATCATTGAGAGAGCACGGTCTTGCTTCAGTCGTTGCAATAGATCGATAATTTGCAGAGCGGTAGTTGTGTCCAAAGCACTGATGGCTTCATCGCATATCAAAAGTTTAGGGTTTACGATTAAAGCCCGTGCAATACCCACGCGCTGACTTTGGCCACCTGAAAGTTCATGGGGATAGCGATTGAGCCATGCCTTGGCTACACCGACCTCATCAATAATACTCAGTAAAATTTGTCTTCGCTGATGATCATTAAGCAAGGGTTTTAATATCTGCAGTGGTTCCGTAATGGCATCTCCAATGGTCATGCGCGGGTCTAGAGATGCAAACGGATCTTGAAATACAATTTGTAAAGCTAAGCAGCGATCTCTTACCGTAAGGGTATTCACATCTTCTTTATCCAGGCTAATGTCACCGGCAACTTTTGATTGCAGGCCGATCAAAGACCTTGCGAGTGTGGATTTTCCACACCCTGATTCACCGATAACCGCCAAACACTCACCATGCGCAATATTAACATCAACCCCGTCAACAGCTCTCAACCAGAGCTTCTCACGCCAGTTCTTTTTAATAGAAAATTTAACGTTGATATTTTTGGCAATGAGGCATGGCTTTCTTTCGATTGCGGTTACCTCGTTTGAAACAGGTGACTTTCGTGCTGAGATTAGAAGCTTGGTATATTCATGTTTTGGCGCCCTGAATATTGCCTCAACAGGTGCTTGCTCGATAATTTTACCTTTTCTTAGAACAGTTATTGTATCTGCCATGCCTGCAACCACGCCCATATCATGCGTAATGAACACCAGCGCCATAGATCTTTCTTTTTGCAATTCCTTCAGTAAGCTTAAGACCTGTGCCTGCACAGTCACATCAAGGGCTGTGGTTGGCTCATCTGCAATCAGCATGTCTGGCTTACTGGTTAACGCTTGCGCAATCATCACGCGCTGCCGCATGCCGCCGGAGAGTTCATGCGGGTACTGATCAATTCGACGACTTGAATCCGAAATGCGGCAGCGATCAAGCAAGCCTATGCAAATCTTCCGCGCATCTGCTATTGAAAGTGATTGATATCGGCGCAGGGCTTCAACCATTTGCTGACCTATAGTCAGGTGAGGGGTTAAAGATGTCAGTGGATCCTGGAATATAAAACCAACACGCTGCCCAAGCAATTTTTGTGGTTCAATTGGTAAATCATCAAACAATGCCGTGCCGGTGGTTGATCCATTTGAGGCCAAAAGCCCAAAGGCGGAAAGCATCATTTGGCTTTTTCCGGAACCGGACTCACCAACTATACCGTGACATTCGCCCTTGTTTACAGAAATGGAAATGTCATCAAGGGCATTTACCATGCCGTCTGGCGTTTTGAATTTCACATGCCAGTTTTTAAGCTCAAACAGTTTTTTCACTCGCGGCCTCGCGGATCAAACGCATCTCGCAAACCATCACCTATGTAGTTGAGTGAAAATAATGTGGTCGCCAAAAATAATCCTGGATATATTAAAAGCCATTTTGATGTTTCAATTTCAGTGGCCCCTTCTTTTATCAGCACACCCCAAGACGTGAGCGGTTCCTGAACACCCAAACCAAGAAAGCTTAAAAAACTTTCGGCCATAATCACTTGCGGCACAGTCAATGTCGCATAGACTATAACAATACCCAGCAGGTTTGGTATAATATGGCGAATCAGAATGCGGGATTTACTGGCTCCGATTGCGTGTGCGGCCTCAATAAATTCGCGCTCTTTCAATGCCATTGTCTGACTGCGCACGATACGTGCCATGGTAAGCCATTCGACTGCGCCTACACCCATAAAAATAAGCCAGATATGCTTACCAAATATCACTGTTAGCAGAATAACAATAAACATAAATGGCAATGCGTAAAGTACATCAACAATACGCATCATCAACTGGTCAACATACCCTCCTAAAAGCCCAGCTATGGCGCCGTAAGTAACGCCAATCAACAAGGCAACAAAAGTCGCAAGCAGTGCGAGGCTCATTGATAATCTAGCACCAACCATAGTGCGCACGAACAAATCGCGACCACTGGTATCTGTGCCAAACAAATGGCCGCTGGCTAAAGAAGGTGGTGCTGAAAATGCATTCCAATCAATTTCATCAAAACCGTATTTTGAAAAAATTGGTGCACAGATGGCAAGAATGATAATTGTTATTAGTATAAAAAGTGCAGCAACTGCTGCACGGTTGGCGAGAAAGCGACGTTTTGCGTCATCATAAGCTGATCTGCTTTTTTTAATATTGATAGTTTCTGTTGTCATGACATTCTCAGTCTAGGATCAAGCCACGAATAGATAAGATCAGCCAGAAGATTTAGTACAATCAGCAGCGTTGCATAAACAATAATCACACCAAGCACGAGCGTATAATCTCTGTTCAGTGCTCCTTGAACAAAATAACGGCCAATGCCTGGCAATCCAAAAATGACTTCAATAACGACCGAACCCGTTAGCAGGTTAGCCGCTGCTGGTCCGAGGTAACTGACAATGGGCATAAGGCTTGGCTTTAATGCATGGCGCAGCAAAATAACATGAGTTGGCATGGCTTTGGCGCGCGCTGTGCGAATATAATTTTGCTGCAAAACTTCAATCACACTGCCACGAGTCAACCGAGCAACAGCAGCGATTTGAGGTAATACAAGCGAAATGGTAGGCAAAATCATGGCTCCTGGTGCATCAAGCCCGGATACCGGCAACCAATGCAACCATACAGCAAACACCAGTGCCAGCATCGGTGCTACAACAAAATTAGGCACAGCTATCCCTATCATTGCAAAGCCCATGATAATGCTGTCTGAAAATTTATTTCTATTATAGCCAGCATAAAGGCCTATGCTAATGCCAAAAATAAGCGCTAACATCAAAGCCTGAATACCCAATTGTGCACTGACAGGTAAGCCCTGACCAATCAAATCCCGTACTGAATATTCCTTGTAACGAAAAGATGGCCCGAAGTCTCCGTGCAATACCCCACCGAGATATTGAGTGAATTGAGACACAAGTGGTTTATTTAATCCATAATGAATATTCAGTTCTGCTTCAGCTTCGGGCGTAAGCTGCTGTTCCCGATCAAAAGGGCCGCCCGGAGCTGCGTGCATGAGCATAAATGTCACGGCTATAACGACAAAAAGTGTTGGTACCATAAATATAAGGCGACGAATAATAAAGGCGATCATAACTTGCCTCTATAGCCTGTCTGCACATGCTTTAGGCTATTCACCGTATGCAAACCTGTAGGGCTATCGACATAACCGGCCAATTTTCTTGAAATAAGATTTCGGCTAGCCGGAATATAAAGCGGAAGAAACGGAATATCATCAAGGATCAAACTTTCTGCGCGGTGCAACTCACTTGCACGCGCGGCGATATCAGATTTTTTTTGTGCTGTTGAAAGTATGCTATCGACTTCCGTATTACAATAAGTTTTGCTCGATGAAAAACGTGACAGACAGCGATACGGCAACAAATATTGTTCGGGACTGTCTATATTTGACGTTATTGTTGTACGCGCCAATTGATAATCACCATTAACAATATTCGCAGAAATTTCTGATAATGTTTGACGTTCTATAGATAGTTTTACAGGCAGTGATGCAAATTGATCGGTCAACGCCTGCCCCAGACGTAAATCCTCATCATGGTTGGTAAGTTTTAGTTTTAATCTTAAGGGTGCCTCGTTTGAATAACCTGCTTCTTGTAATAATCTTGCAGCTTCAGATTGCCGTTGAGTGATTTCCCACATGCTCCAGTCTGGATATGCTGGTGCACCGTAGCCTGGTAGCGTCGGTGGCACAAGCGACATGCTTGGCATATAATGCTGATCAGGAAATGCCGCTGCTATCATAGCAAAGCGATCAATCGCCATAGCCAAAGCACGCCGCACACGAATATCCTTAAGCGGCTCAGAATAAATATTGAGCTTCAAGCCTGTTACAGTCCATGCTGACTCCCAATGCAAAGCATCCCTCGTAGTTCGTGAACTATTGTCAAGAGCATTTGTCGTAACAGGGTTGACATCGAGGATTTGTACAGAGCCGTTGTCAAAAGCTTTAAGTGCTAACGGCGCATCCTGCATTACAACGTAACGAATTGTATACATCGTTGGTATTTGCTCCTGCTCCTGCCCATCACGCTGCTGCAATATGATTTCGCTACCAGCTTTCCATTTTACAACTTTATAAGCTCCATTTGTAATAATATTATCTTTATTTCGCCACCAATTGGCAGGTTTGTGCAGCGCTGATTTTGCTATAGGGCTTCCCGCTGGGCCGGCCAGAACAGCAAGCAATGCCGGCAGTGGCCTATCCAATTTTATTTCCAGCACATCTTCGGCTAGTGCTTTAACGCCAAGGTTTTTAACGGATTGCTGACCTGCAAGAATAGCGTCTCCATTATTTATACTGGAAAGCAAAGTAATTGCCGCGTTATGCTGTTCAAACAAACGGCGGAACGATTGCACAAATGTGTCGGCTGTAATGCGTGAGCCGTCTGACCATTTTGCCTGCTTCAGTCTGAACACGTAAGTGATACCATCTGGGCTGACATTCCAGGATTCAGCGATACCCGGGATGATTTGGCCTGCACCGTTATAGCTTACAAGGCCAGTGTAAAGTGCCGCTGCAATTTGTTGACTTACAGGTAATGTGGCAAGGTGCGGGTCAAGCGTCGTGGGCTGATACCATATACCAATTGTTAAACTACCATTGGCCAGATCGTCACTTGATTTAGAGCAGGCGGTTAAACAGACGCTTATCAATGTTATAATTAAAAAACGCGCTATCATCAATGTTACCTATCAACATCAAGATAGCGTGACGGGTTTATATTGGCATTGTTATCAAACCATCCAACCACTGTTTTTGCAACCAGATTGCGCGTACGATAATAGTAGAGTGGCACGACAACATCAGCATCGAGAATACGGTTTTCGGCTTCTCTTAACTTTACATTACGCTTGCTATTGTCAGCGATTTGCAGAGCATTATCATAATCTGCATCAAAACGTTGATCGTGATATCCGCTGTAGTTCATTACACCGGCCGATTGTTTGTAGACACTCAAGAAATTATCAGCTGTGGCGTAATCGGCTATCCAACCCGAGCGCGCTACAGTAAAATCTCCTTTGCGCAGAGAGGCAAAGTGTACAGCCGCTTCCGTGTTGCTGAGTGTCGCCTGGACACCAAGCAATTTCCACATTTGAGAAACAGCCAGTGCAACACGTTTATGATCATCGCTGCTATTGAAACTTATATCAAAGATAAGCGGATTTTTTTCAGAATAACCAGATTTTTTCATCAGCGCTTTAGCTGTTTCCATTCGCTCGTTCATAGCCAATAGTGACCACGCGGGTCGAACGGGATCGCCATATCCATTCATTCCAGGCGGCACAACGCTATAAGCTGGCTTGTGGCCAAGGCCGACAACTTTCTGAGCGATGATATTTCTGTCGACTGCCAAATTCAAGGCGTGGCGTACAGCAGCATTATCAAACGGTGGTTTTCGTGTGTTAAAGACGTAATAATAACTGCCACGGTAATCTTCTATGTGAATAGCCTCAGGCACTTCTTTTTTAAGCAAATTGTATTTTGTCAGTGGAAAGTCGGTTAGTATATCCACTTCCTTTGCTCTAAACTTGCGAATGGCCGTGTCACGATCAGAGATTGGATAATACAGCACTTTTTGCAACTTGACATGCCGCGCATCGTGATAAGCTGGGTTGCGCGTGAGTTCTATAAATGAATGCAGGACATGTCGTGTGATTTTAAATGGGCCCGACGTAACAAGCCCTTCAGCCTTACTCCAATTATCACCCTGAGCCATGACGCGAGACCGGGGAATAATCGCTGCGACCGGTTGACTTAAAATTTCCAGCAGCTCCGGCGCCGGGCGCACAAGATCTATACGGATCAAATTTTTGCCAACTGCGGTAACGCCAAGTGTCGAAACTTTGGCATTGCCTTTCACTATAGCTTCAGCCCCGCGAATCACATAAAGCAATTTTGCCATCGGGGCAGCTGTTTGAGCTGTTACAGCGCGCTGCAAACTAAACACAACATCCTTATCTGTTATCAGTGTGCCATCAGAAAACGTTGCCAACGGGTGCAGCCGGAAGGTCCATTGCAGACCCGATGCTGAAGTTTCCCACGATTCAGCAATACCGGGATTCACCTGACCGCTGGCCCCGTAGGTCGTCAGTCCTTCAAACAGATCTGTGGCGACCCGATTGTCCGTAACTGTGGATATTTTTTGAGGATCGAGGCTTGAAATTTCATCATCAAGCACACGGATTAGGGTTTGGGCCGGTAAATACGAAGCGTTTTGTTTTTCGGTGTGCCCACCGCATGCAGCCAGTGATAGTGTCAAACAGCCGATTTGTGTCGAAAAGAATACAAATTGTTTGATCGTGCTTTTTAACATCCGCTATAGCTTTCGAAGTACAATTTCACTGTTAACCAATGCCTATGGCAAGAAATGTTTCGGTTCACCATGTTTTTTTCCAAAATATAGGCTATTCATGGCGGTTATGGCATTAGCACCTGTACTTTCTTTAATTGGCAACACGCCACTCATCAAACTTCTGGGGCCTTCTGAAGCCACCGGGTGCACTATTCTTGCCAAGTGCGAATTCAATAACCCTGGAGGCTCTGTGAAGGATAGGGCCGCTCTATATATTATTGAGGATGCTGAGGCACGAGGACAGTTGCAGCCTGGCGGCCTCATCGTCGAAGGCACGGCTGGCAACACCGGCATTGGCCTTGCGGTTGTCGCTGCGGCCAAAGGTTATAGAACACGCATCGTTATGCCAGAAACTCAATCACAGGAGAAAAAAGACATTCTGCGCGCTCTGGGTGCTGAGCTGGTGCTGGTGCCGCCAGCACCTTACTCTAATCCAGGTCATTATATTCACACATCAAGGCGTATTGCCGGAGAAATACCGGGCGCAGTTTGGGCCAACCAGTTTGATAATATTGCCAACCGGCTCGCTCATATCAAAACCACTGCCGAGGAGATTTGGTCACAAACCGGTGGCATACTGCATGGCTTTACCTGCGCAGTCGGGACCGGCGGCACTTTGGCGGGTGTTGCTCTTGGCCTTAAAAATCATGACCCAAACATACAGATAGCGCTGACTGACCCTTATGGCGCTGCACTTTACAATTATTATACGCGCGGCGAGCTATTGGCTGAAGGCAACTCTGTAGCCGAGGGTATAGGCCAAAGCCGGATTACGGCCAATCTTGAAGGCGCACCAATTGACCACGCCTTTCGTGTCAGCGATGAGGAAGGCCTGCACGTCATGCACTCCCTCATGCAGCACGAGGGGCTGTGCCTCGGCCTTTCATCTGGCATTAATGTTGCGGGCGCTATGTTATTGGCAAGGAAATTGGGGCCCGGACACACAATTGTTACGATTCTTTGTGATAGTGGAATGCGATATCTCTCCAAGCTTTATAATCCTGCCTGGCTGAAAGAGAAAAAGTTGCCTTTGCCTCCATGGATGTTGTCTGAATAATTTATGAATATTTCCAGAAAAGATCTGCCGCGCACTGCCATGATTATTGTTGTCGCGCTGGCATTGGTTTTTGCAGCCACACGCCTAATTAAACCTATGTTTCTTGGATCTGGCATGTTTCCCGATCTTGAAAGTTCAATCAGCGATGTGCGCAATATAACTATTAAAGCGCCTGATCGGACCATAATGCGTTCAACCACATTATCTAATATTGACGGAAAAAAATGGGTGCTGGCAAATGCTGCTAATGCGCCTGTCGATACAGATAAAGTGCGCGCGCTCATCATCGCGCTAACGCGACTTGAAAATGCAGACACCAAAAGTGCCAATCCGAAAGACTGGCCTTCTATGGGTCTTGGCGCGCAAGAAACCCAGCTCACAGTGACCGATAGTAACAATAAAGTTCTGGCCGATTTGAGAGTAGGTAATAGTGTTCCCAAAGAAAATGGTGCACATTATTTTCGCCTTGGTGAGGCTGGCACAGCTTTTATCGGTTTTGGCCTTCAACCAATATCAGCGTCTGCTCTCTCATGGACGACCGCCCAGCTGCCAAAATTGTCAACTGAACGTATTATGCGCATCCAGCTTATTGGATCTGACTTATCGAGAACTGACATCGAACGTCGTGACGGCAATCATTTGACTGTATCCAATTTGATATCAGGAGAAGTAACCGATGATGAAGCTGTAAATGCGCTGGCCTCGGCGTTTAAGAATATGTCTGCCGTGGATATGAATGCAGCTGATACGATTAATTGGTTTAATGCCACTACATTTCTGGTCGATAGCAATGATGGCTTAAGTCTTTCTGGCCAAGTCAAAGCGCAAGCTGGTCAGTATTGGGTGAGGATGAATGGTAATGGATCATCAGCCGATGCTAAAACAATCAATGATCAAAAAAACTTGGCTTTTTCAATTGCAGATACAAAAGCCAAAATTCTCATGCTGCCACGCTCTGCCCTGATTAAAAAAAACTAGGCAATTGTGTGAAATAGCGTTGAGAGTGCCGTTGCAATGAGAGCAAAAAATAATTTAATTTGCATAATACTTCCACTTATATTTGATAAAAATATAATAGAATTTATTAAATAATAATGTGTTAAAACTTAAACTTAATAAATAAAACTAAGTATTATTTATGCTATAATATCAGGTATAATCAGGTCGTTAAGTTGGGTAATCTGATCTTTTAAGTTAAGTTTGCGTTTTTTTAATCGCTGAACCTGCAATTGATCTATGTTATTTTGTTGCATTAACGCAACTATCGAAGCATCCAGATCTCTGTGTTCCTGTTCGAGGAGCAACAATTTATGCGATAAATCAACATCGTATGAATATATTTTAGGCATTTTATACTGATGTGACAACATAAGGTAATGGTCAAGTATTTAATAATATCCCCATTTTATGGTCTGAAATTAATGTGCATCAATAAAATTTGATTCTACGTGAACTACAATAAAACATGCAAATGTTGATTTTATAAGTTATATGTTTCAAATATAAAAAATTATAAACTATTATAACGAATTAGTGGATCATGAAAAATTCAGTATTTCAAGCAGTTGCACTGTCTTGTTTGAGCTTTTTAGCAGCACTTATTTTGCAAACAGCACCTGCCCGTGCACAAGATAGTCTGAAAACTACCATCAATGATAAAAATAATAATGATTGGGTCATATTAGGCAAGCGTGGTCAACGCTTGGCTTCAAGCTTGGGCGCAAATCTTAACAGGGGGCAATTAGAAGCCATGCTTGGTGAGCCAGTAAAATCAGGTACTCGTGAATTTGATGTATTTAATGTCATCACTTCTGCCTTGAAAGGTCAATCTAAGTTAAATCAACTATCATTAGCTAACCGTTTTTATAACCAACAACCTTATAAGACTGATGACGAAGTTTACGGTGTGCCTGACCATTGGGCAACAGTCGGAGAGTTTTTGGCCAACGGTGGCGATTGTGAAGATTACGCTTTAGCGAAATACAGAACTTTAATACGGGCGGGATTTCCAGAATCTGAACTGCGTATTGTTTTATTAAATGACACAATCACGCATAATACACATGCAGTTCTTGCTGCCAGAGTCGGGCAAACGACATATATTATGGATAATCAAGCTGCATGGTTGAGGCCTGAGACAAGTGTAACCTATTACCATCCAATATATTCACTCAACGGGTCAGGTATCTGGTATCATGGCGATGGCATCCCTGATATTTCTCCACGGCAAATTACAGTAACCGGCCGCTGAGCATATTTAAGACATATATGATATGAACTTTAACGACATAAGCACTACTATTAGCTTGTTACATACACGACGGTCAGCAAAAGCTCGTGACCTGGTTGCCCCCGGGCCTGATGCGGAGCAACTTAGGTATATTTTTCAAGCTGCCATGCGCGTACCTGATCATGGCAAGCTCTCTCCGTGGCGGTTCATTATTATACCTGATGACGAGCGTGAGAATTTTGCCGATATTATTGAGAACGCTTATATAAAAGAGAAACCTGATGCCGGTAGGCTGGAGGTACAGGTGATGCGGTCTTACGCACTCAATGCACCAACCCTGATCGTTATAATGAGTTGCCCCTTTGAAAATGGGCGCATTCCCGTATGGGAACAACACTTGAGCGCTGGAGCAGCCTGTCAAAACCTGTTGCTGGCAGCCACGGCACTTGGCTTCGCCTGCAACTGGCTAACTGATTGGCCTGCGTATTCAAGATTGATTATCCATGCCTTAGGCGGTTCAGACACTGACAATATAGCTGGATTTATATATATTGGCTCAAATATTAAAATGTTGGAAGAGCGCCCTCGGCCCGAATATGAGTCTGTAGTAACACATTGGTCTTCCAATACATCTTAATAGCCATTTAATTTACATGGCAGCTGGTAAGCTGTTCATATATCAAATTTAAATTCAATAAACGAAGTTAATTAAAATGTCGGAAGTATTTACAAAACGTTAACCAAAGCTTTTATTTATAATTTAAAATTAATCATAACTTTTTGATATATTTATAAATATTTTATCATTACGACTGTGGCATGGTCATTGCTTATGTAGATTAAAGGCATCGAGATAAACTTGAAGTCTATTAACAGAGGTGGATCATGAAATTTAAACATATATTAACAAGTACAGTTATGGCGCTCGCATTAACAACTGTCGCGGCAGTCGCTCAGGTTGCGCCAACGAACTACTCTTATTCATGGAATGGCAAAGGTATTTCACCCGGTGGTTATGGCACAAGCATCACTGGTTTTGATGCAAGCTATGACAATGCTAACGGAAAAGACACGCTCAATCTTAATGTTGCGGCTGGATCGCAATTCGTGCGCGATGATTCTTTTTGGCTTGTTCTAAACGGTGGTGGTAACCCAAAAGGCATGATGGGTGAATTGGCAATACTTTACGGTGATTTGAAAACTAATAAAATCACTGCTTATTCTTACAATGGTTCGAACAGCGGTGATAGCTACAAAAATCCAGCTTCATACCTGCAAACTTTTTTCAATCCTTTTTCTTTTAACGCTGGTAATAACGCATTCAGTTTTTCACTTGATGTGACAGCGTTAAATTCGCTAAATTTGCCAAACTGGAAAGGTGCTCAATTTAACAGTAACTTGGGCATTTGGTACCATCCGCAAGCATTGTCGGCCGCTACTTATGATTGGAAAGGTCGTCTGACTAACTTTGCGAGTGATACTGGCTACTTTGACAGTGGTGCATTGCCTACAAACGGTACATGCCAAGATGGTAGCAAGCCAGATCACACGACAGGGCTTTGCGGTCAAGGCGGCAGTGGCAACGTGCCAGAACCAGCAAGCCTTACACTGCTAGGTTTGGGACTTGCGGGCTTGGGGTTTGCGCGTCGACGCAAAACTGCATAAATTAAATATTATTTATCTAAAAACGGCGGGATATATCCCGCCGTTTTTTTTTGGAACGTCAGAATACTTTAGCGATAACCATATTGCTGACGTGCATAGTGATTACAGAAAAAGCGCCATTCATAGTTTGAAATAAAACCATCCTGATTGAGGTCAGCCAGACGCCAGAAATATCGTCTGGATTGTTCATATTCCCGCGCATCCAACCGGCCCCAGTGGTAATAATCAAAGTTGGCCAGTGCCCAACGATCCAAAGTATAATAAGCATCGTTATCCAACCAGCCTTCAGCATCATTCTCCAGTACAAACCTGTATGTCAAAGGCCTGTTAGTAAATTGTCCAAAACTATCATTTCTCTGCACATACCAACCATTACTCCAGCCCGAATGTTCGCGTGCTTCATGCCGCTGGTGTTGATAGGCTTCTTGCTGCTGTTGACGCTGCCACTCCTCAGCACGCTCGTGATTTTCATGCTGCACTTGTTGCTGATTGTCCCGTTCGCCGTTACCGAAGCGACGTCCTTCATTATGCTGGGGATAGTCGCGGCGATCATTACCGTGATGTTCCTCACGACTGTTTTCACCATGATGCTCACCGTCATGATTCAAAAACTGAGTAGATATTTGCTTGCCGATCGCCTGGGCGACTTGATTCGCATTATTTGCATCAGCAAAGGCTGGTGATCCTGCGGCACCAAGAACAGCAAGAGATACAAATACGTGTTTTGCATCAGGGCATTTCATCGATAGTCTCCTTTAATGTCACATGAATTATGACAACACTGTAATGCTCTTTTCAGGCTGAATGAGACTTGAATGCCTTGTTCATTTAGGCTTAAGCAAAACATGACGAAAAAAAGGCAAAAATTTCCTTGTATTTTCAGTCAATGTACAATTTTTCTTTACATTATACATATTAAATTATAAGCAAAAAAATTGCTGCTCCATGGGACCCCACCGCAAAGCAGTTATTGTAACTTAATCCCCGGAGGTCTCATGAGATGCACAAACCATATAGCGCCAGCTTCCTAGCTGCTGAGCAAGTTGCTCAAGCTCTAAAACCCGATTTGCCGATAACATTGGTTAGAAACGCTGCTGCAAGACGTGCCGCTCGCTTTTTCCGAACGCAATTCAAGGGCAAAACGCTTTACGCTGTGAAAGCAAACCCATCACCTGCTCTGTTAAATGAGTTGTGGAGCGCAGGCATAACGCATTTCGATGTCGCATCAATAACAGAAGTGAGGCTGGTGCGACAAACCTTGCCTGATGCGACGCTCTGTTTTATGCACCCGGTGAAATCACCTGAGTCGATTCAGGAAGCTTATTCCGTGCATGGTGTGCGCAGTTTTTCGCTTGATACGTTTGATGAACTGGCAAAAATAGCCGCGGCCACCAATCACGCCACCGATTTAAACTTACTGGTTAGGTTGCGTGTGTCATCCGATCACAGCAAGCTGTCGCTGGCTGCAAAATTTGGCGCGGCACCGGAAGAAACCCCTGCCCTGCTGCTCGCCACACGCCAGCTGGCTGATAGTCTTGGCATATGTTTCCACGTTGGAAGCCAGGCCATGAGCCCGCAAGCCTATAAAGATGCCTTGCGCAAAGCCGGAAAAGCCATCGTCAAAGCCGCTGTCACGGTCGATATTATTGATGTTGGCGGCGGTTTTCCATCCATCTACCCGGGCATGGAAGCACCAAACCTGCAATGTTATTTCGATGTGATTCACGAAGAATTCGAAGCCCTGCCGATCTCCTATTCAGCTGAGCTTTGGTGTGAACCCGGCCGGGCGCTATGTGCTGAATATGCTTCGGTCATCGTTCGAGTCGAGCAGCGTCGTGGTGATGCACTTTATATTAACGATGGAGCCTACGGTTCGCTGTTCGATGCTGCACATGTCGGCTGGCGTTACCCAGTGAAATTATTGCGTGAAAGCAACGTCAAACCTGCTGCCTTTAGTTTCTATGGCCCCACCTGCGATGATATGGATTACATGACCGGCCCGTTTGAACTCCCTGCTGATATTGTTGCTGGTGACTACATAGAAATAGGCATGCTCGGTGCCTATGGCAGCGCCATGCGCACAGACTTTAATGGATTCATGTCCGGAATTAATGTTGAGGTTGGAGATGAACCAATGCTGACTTTGTACGGGAGCGACAATGAAACAACCGCATCAGGCAATATCGTTGCGTCCATTTAGCTTAACATGAACCTATAAAAACTCCCGTATTTACCTTCAAGCGCGAGTGGGTCGCAGATGTTTGCGCTCATACAGTTTACAAAACACATGAAATAAGATATTTCATAATGTGTGCAGGCGTAGCCCGTAAACCTGCTTTGATTGTTCCCGGCTTGAAGGGACGACGCGGCTCGTGCCTTTTGCCATACATTCAAAGGATACCAACTATGGCAAACGCCATTAACGACACACGTAAAAAAGCGCTGCTTTCCAAAGAAGTGCAGCACATTGACATAACCTCATTTGATGCGCGCCCGATCATTGACCAAATGGGCAATATGAGTTTCACTTCGCGCGATCTTGGTCGTGCAACCCGCATTTACAATCAAATGCTGGCAGACCCTGATTGCTCGATCATTTTGACGGTTGCCGGTTCGACGTCCGCAGGTGGTTGCATGAATCTTTATGCTGACCTTATTCGTTTTAATATGGTCGATGCGATTGTTGCTACCGGCGCAACGATTGTTGATATGGATTTTTTTGAGGGGCTTGGCTTCAAGCATTACCATGCTGAAGATGTGCCGGACGATAAAATCCTGCGCGAGCTTTATATTGACCGAATTTATGACACTTATATTGATGAAGAAGATTTGCAGCACTGTGATGGCACAATTTTCGAAATCGCTGAATCACTTGAACCAAAAGCCTATTCATCTCGAGCGTTTATTAAGGAAATGGGCAAATATCTGGTAAAGCATGGCAAAAAAGACAACTCGCTGGTAAAACTTGCTTATGAACACGATGTGCCGATTTTCTGCCCGGCGTTTGTCGATTCGTCGGCTGGTTTTGGCCTCGTTAAACATCAAGTCGAGCGTGCCAAGGCTAAACAATCGTATATGATGATTGATGCCGTGGCTGATTTCCGAGAATTGACTGATCTCAAAATCAAAGCAGGCAGCACCGGCCTGTTGATGATCGGCGGTGGCGTGCCAAAGAACTTCACTCAGGATACCGTCGTGTGTGCAGAAATTCTTGGGCATGAAAATGTGGAAATGCATAAATATGCGGTGCAAATTACTGTCGCTGATGTGCGTGACGGGGCTTGCTCATCGTCAACACTAAAAGAGGCTTGTTCATGGGGCAAGGTTGATACAGCGCTGGAACAGATGGTTTTTGCCGAAGCAGGCAGTGTGTTGCCACTGATGATCAGCGATGCATACCATCGCGGTTCATGGAAAAATCGTACCAAGCGCGCATTCAGCGGCTTATACGCGTAACAAAATTTGATGAGGTTGATAGCGCCATCTTGATAACTTTCAAGGTGGCGTTTCATAAATCTGTAATCTAGCTTTATTATTCTTTGGTGAATTGTTTTTGAATGAAGTCAAACGATGTTTACGTATGTTTTAATTGCCGCTTCAATTGTATCGATGACTGGCATCAAAAGCAGTTCAAATGGAATTCCTTTGGTTGAAACATGCAAACAAATAGGAACACCCCGAACGACCACTTATAAATCATTTGAGCAAACCACTTACGGCACAATTGATGCTGCAGATCAGTTGCTTGATCTTTATGTGCCAATACGCACACAACCAGTGCCACTCGTGGTGTTTATTCACGGCGGTGGGTTTACTGCAAAAAACAAATCAGCTTTAGATGGCGAAGCCAAGCAAGTCACATCATTGGGTTACGCAGGCGCTTCGATAAATTACCCACTGGCCCCAACCAAAACCACACCTGGTAATTATTTTACAGCACAGGTTCAGGGCGCACGCTGCGCCATTCGTTTTTTAAAAGCTAATGCTGTAAAATACGGCATTAACCCCAGTAAAGTTGTTGTAAGAGGCGAGTCAGCTGGCGCAAATTTATCATCATTCCTGACAATTTTAAGTGATACTATAGGCCCCTATGACAGCGCTACATGCGCGTCGAATTTAAAAGCGTCTGCAATCGTGCAAGGTGGCATTCAACAGTATGGTCTGTATGACTTTACATTGACGGGGGCTGAGTATTTCTTCAAAATTTACACCGGGCAAAGCGTTGCTGGAAATCCGGTATTGGCGAAGATGGCTTCACCCTACTTCATGTATCAATCCAGTGCTCCACCTCAACTCTTAATCCATGGGCTTAAAGATCAGACCGTGTCTCCGGCTCAATCTATTGCGCTGAATGACAAGCTCGTGAGTCTTGGTATTAAATCAGCGTTTGTGGTTAATCCAAACAGTGGCCACGGTGGGCCATTATTTTCATCAAGACTTGAGTATCGTGAGCAGAACTGCACCGCACAATCCTTTCTTGGCATTATATTTAAATGATTATGTTTAAAAGTTTATCGCGCTGATAGCTTGACCCTTACATGCGTGTTCCGCTACACAACCAACTTGCATAACATGAAATGAGGATGAAGCACGTGAGCCGCGCACTCTCTGATATACCCACAGCTGTTCTCGTTTTGGCGGACGGCACAACAATCTGGGGGCATGGTGCAGGCGCGACAGGCCACAAAGTGGGCGAACTCTGCTTTAATACAGCGATGACCGGTTACCAAGAAGTTATGACTGACCCAAGTTATGCCAGTCAGATTGTGACCTTCACTTTTCCGCATATTGGCAATGTCGGCTGTAATAGCGAAGATATTGAAGCCACTACTGCATATGCGCTTGGCTGTGTCATGCGCGAGCCAATCACGACTGCTAGTAATTATCGTAGCATGACAAGCTTTGACAGCTGGTTGCAATCTAATGGGTTGATTGGAATTTCGGGTGTGGATACACGCGCGCTCACACACCTTGTGAGAGACAAAGGGGCACCGACCGCCGTTTTGGCCCATGCACCAGATGGGGTCTTTGATCTGGAGGATTTAAAAGCCATTGCAAAAAAATGGCCGGGACTGGAGGGCATGGATTTGGCCAAGGATGTTTGGGGTAGCCAAACCTCCACCTGGGATCAAACACTTTGGGACATTGAAAATGGCTATGGTCAGCTCATGTCAACTCGAAAACATGTTGTTGCTATAGATTACGGCATCAAGCGCAATATCCTGCGCAATTTGGCCTCGACAGGTTCCAGAGTGACTGTAGTGCCTGGTAATACATCGTATGAGGCTATAGTCGCACTTGACCCTGATGGCATATTTCTATCGAACGGGCCGGGTGATCCCGCAGCCACGGGTGCCTACGCCGTGCCTGTGATCCGCCAGCTGATTGCCAGTGGCCTACCCATGTTCGGGATTTGCCTAGGCCACCAGATGCTGGCGTTGGCAATCGGCGGCAGCACTTATAAGATGCCGCAGGGTCATCGCGGGGCAAACCATCCCGTTCAAGAACTGGAGACTGGCAAAGTTGAAATAACGTCAATGAATCATGGCTTTGCAGTCAATGCTTCATCTTTGCCCGAACATGTTTCAGAAACTCATGTTAGTCTGTTTGACGGCAGCAATTGCGGCTTGAAACTCAAACATAACAAGGTTTTTTCGGTGCAGCACCATCCGGAAGCCAGCCCTGGCCCACAGGACAGCTTCTATCTATTTGATCGTTTTATGCAAATGATGGGTTAAATCGCTTTATAATGGCAATTTATTCATGCTTGCGATAGATTAGCCTAACTATGACAAAATATCAGCGCGTTCCCGGCACACGGGACATTTTCGGACCCGACATGCAGCGTTTCAATGCGGTGACCCAGGTATTTTGCCGCGTTGGTTGCCGCTTTGGCTTTGAAGAGGTCGCAACACCACTTTTTGAAGACACGGCCGTGTTTGCGAAATCTCTCGGCGAGGCCACTGATGTGGTGGGTAAGGAAATGTATACCTTCGATGACCGTGGCGGTGATTCAATAACATTGCGTCCTGAATATACGGCAGGCATAGCGCGGGCTTATCTCTCGAATGGATGGCAACAACACATCCCTCTAAAGCTCATGGCTTATGGAGCAATGTTTCGCTATGAACGCCCACAAAAAGGCCGCTTTCGCCAGTTTCACCAAATCGATGCTGAAATATTGGGCACGCCGGAACCGCAAGCCGATGTCGAGTTGATCAGCTTTGCTGCCATGCTGCTTGACGAACTGGGACTTGGCGACAAGGTTGTGCTTAATCTCAACACGCTTGGCGATGGTGAAAGCCGCTCTGCATATCGGTCCAGTCTGGTGGCTTATTTTACAGCGCACAAAGCATCATTATCCTCCGATAGCCTTGATCGGCTGGAGAAAAACCCGTTACGCATTCTTGATTCAAAAGATTTAGGTGATCAGGCCCTTGTGATGGACGCGCCGATTATTGACAGCAGTCTCAGTCAAACTGCCGGTGTTTTTTTTGAGCGCCTAACACAAGCTTTGGATGCTTTGAACATACAATATGTGCGTAATCCCCGCCTTGTACGGGGGCTGGATTATTACAGCCACACAGCCTTTGAATTTATTACCACGCATTTGGGAGCCCAAGGCACGGTGATCGGCGGTGGCCGGTACGACGGCTTGATTGAACAAATGGGTGGCTCTCACACTCCGTCCGTTGGCTGGGCGGGTGGCATTGAGCGGCTGGCCATGCTGATTGAAGAGCCTGCTATGGTTTCTGATTCAATCGTCATGGTGCCCACGGGAGAGGCTGCAATGCTCGCCGCGTTTGGCGTTGTTCAAAGCTTACGCAAGGCTGGCTTTCGGGTTGAACAGGGGTTTTCCGGCAACTTAAAAAAGCGCATGGCCAAAGCCAATGCCATGAATGCAAAAGTTGCACTGATCCTGGGTGATAGCGAGCTTGAGCAAGGGGTAATTGCTGTTAAGGATTTATCGACAGCTGAACAGAAACTGGTGAGACTGAGTGAGCTTGAAACTGCTTTGAGCACGTACCGGTAATGGCTCTACCTTTCGCAAAACTTGCACGCATCGAGGCGCGTCACACAGAACTTGCAACCGCCATGGGCGACCCTGGCATAGCATCCGAACGCTTTGTGCGGCTATCCAAGGAATATGCTGAACTCACCCCGATTGTTGAGGCGGCACGCATTGCGCGCAGGCTGCATGATGATTTGACAGGTGCCGAGGCCATGCTCACCGAGCCGGGCCTTGACCCTGAAATGAAAGCTATGGCGCAAGAGGAATTGCAAAGCCTGAAGGATCAGATGCCGGACGCAGAGCTTGCCGTGCGGGTGCTTCTGTTGCCGCGCAACGCCCTTGATGACAAACCGGCAATGCTCGAAATTCGTGCCGGCACAGGCGGCGACGAGGCGGCTTTGTTTGCTGGCGATTTGTTCCGTATGTACCAGTATTATGCAGAACAGCACGGCTGGAAAGTTGAAGTGATGTCGGCCTCTGATGCGGATCGTGGTGGTTTCAAAGAGGTGATCGCCTCGGTGAACGGGGTTGGTGTTTTTGCTAAACTGAAGTTTGAATCCGGCGTGCACCGTGTGCAGCGCGTGCCAGATACCGAAGCCAGTGGCCGAATTCATACTTCGGCTGCAACCGTTGCGGTTTTGCCCGAACCCGAAGATATTGATATTGTCATCAACGAGAGTGATTTGCGCATTGATGTGTTCCGCTCATCGGGTCCCGGCGGCCAGTCCGTCAACACCACCGATTCGGCTGTGCGCATCACTCACCTGCCCTCTGGTCTGGTTGTCAGCCAGCAAGATGAAAAATCCCAACACAAAAACAAAGCCAAGGCCATGAAGATTCTCCGCACCCGGCTTTACGAATTTGAACAGGGCAAGATTGACAATGCGCGGTCTGCGGACCGAAAAAGCCAGGTAGGGTCCGGTGACCGTTCCGAGCGTATTCGCACCTACAATTTTCCACAGGGCCGCGTGACGGACCACCGGATCAATCTTACACTCCACAAGCTTGATCAAATTCTTGCTGGCAATGCGCTGGATGAACTGGTTTCAGCACTGGTCAACGAAGACCAGATGGAACGACTGGCTGCACTCGATGAAACCGACGCATGAGCGCATTGTCACTACGGTCAGCTGTCAAGTTTGGCGAAAACTCTCTGGCAGCCCTTGGCTTTGATACGCCGCGCCTAGATGCTGAACTGATATTATCGTGGGCGCTGAACATAGACCGCATTGCCATTATTCTATTGCCTGAAAAAGAGCTGACGTCTGATGAGCATGTACGCTTTACGCAAGCGATTACCAGGCGAGCGCAATGTGAGCCGGTCGCCTACATTATTGGAAAAAAAGAATTTTGGTCGATGTCTTTTATCGTGACACTAGACACGCTAATCCCAAGACCAGACAGCGAAACCCTGATTGATGTCGCTTCACGCAAACTCACCTTTGATCATCCAAAGAATATTCTTGATCTGGGCACCGGTTCTGGTTGCCTGTTGTTGGCAGCCCTTCAGGAATTTCCCAATGCTTACGGCATTGGTGTTGATCAGTCTGCAGCGGCTGTTGCCGTGGCCGGGCGCAATGCAGTACTCTTGGATATGGCGGACCGTGCGCAGTTTCGCACTGGCGATTGGCTTAAGGATATTGAAGGCCAGTTTGAGCTTATTCTATGCAACCCTCCCTATATAGCGGAAAGTGAGCGGCAAAACCTGTCCCGAGATGTTGCTGACTATGAGCCGGAGTCCGCTTTGTTTGCTGGCACGGATGGTTTGGATCATTACCGCATTATCATACCCCAGCTTTCGGGGTTACTGAGTGATAATGGCATAGCCGTGTTTGAAATTGGCTATAATCAAGCGAAAAGGGTTGAAGAAATTGCTTTTGAGGCTGGTTTTCATGCAACGCTCTACCAGGATATTGGTCGCCGGGACCGTGCCTTGCTGTTAAAAAAGGCTTAATATTTTTTTACTTGGAATGTGTTGTAGAAACGGCTACAAAGTAAATATATGTAAGGTTGAATTATCCCTTGTATTGGGCTTCAGGTCAGGCACTCTTTCACATTCTACGAATGGATAGCGCGCAATTTTCCGGGTCATGCAGTGTTAATATCTGCATAAAAGATAATCGTTCAACTTAAAGTAATGAGATTTATGAGAAACGGTCTGCCGAGCAACAACACGAACAACAATAATAATCGCAATCGCAATCGTAATCGCAACAACGGCGGCGGCGGTGGAGGTGGCAGCGGGAGGCCACAGAACAGCAACAGTTACCGGCCTGACAACCGAGGCAATAACGACCGCGTGCGTGGCAATGCCAACCAGCTCATGGAAAAATACAAAAACCTGGCACGAGATGCAGCGTCAGCTGGCGACCGTGTACTGGGTGAATATTACATGCAGCACGCAGACCATTATTTTCGTGTGCTAGCTGAATTTCGCGCGCGCTACGAAGAAACGCGACCACGTGAACAGCGGCAGGATGATAACGAAAGTCAGGGCGATAATTCAGGCGAAAACCGCAGTGACGATCAAGTTTTGGAAGGTGTCGATACGGTTGATCTTGCAGCCGCCGCCGGATTTGGTGCCGCTGCTTCCATGGCAACCTTTGGGGCTGATGGGCCGCCAAACGCAGAACCATCCCATCAAATCTCTGAATCGGTGAGCAACAATGACGATGGTGGCGAGCAAAACAGCGCCGACGAACAAGAGCGGCAAAATCCGCGCCGCATCAGAAGCCGGGGTCGGCCAAGAAAAGTAGATGCTGATCCTGTCGAGGGTTGAGCTTTATTTAAATCTCTTAACTGAAACCGTTCGCCCCATTTTCAGGAACGTCATGCGAAAGCCGCTGATCGAACCTTTTTTGATGCGCACAACATCGCCGTTGCGGATGGGTGGCAGAGTCGCTGACTCTGTTTGCTTCCAGATCTGGCCATTATCAAGCACAAGGGTGAAATCACCCAGACTGTTTGTAAGCACTTCGACGATGATTGCATCAAGCTGATTTAGTTCGCTCAAATCTTTCAAGCGTTGAACGGCAGGCAGTTGCTCAGCACCAAAACTTTCTTTTCTAGCCCTTAATATACGCTCTGCTTCCGCAAGCCGATCGCTATCCGCCTTGGCCGCATCTGTCCTGACTTTGGCTTGCGTTGCGATTGCTCGGTTTTTGGCTGCTTGCGCAGAAACGGCGTCAATTGCAATCATTTCCTTATCAAAACAGGCAAGCCTTGCTGAATCGTCGGCGACCAGTGCACACGCTTTAAAAGCCTCAAGCGAATCGGCATAAGCCGGTACTGCCAAGCTAAGGCCCAAACCAATTAAAAAAACTTTTTGCATATGGCTTTCTCCAGTTGATTTTATCCAAGACCTTTCTAGCCTGTTCAAAGGCTAATGACTATGGGGTTTGAATGATGATCGACACAAGTTTGGAGCAGGATATAACAGAGATAGTTGCAGTGGGCACTGTTTTGGCACCGCTCGACAGCGCTAGCGTTTCGCCTCGCCATGCACTCACTGAGTGTCGCAATTGCAACGCCAACATCAACGGTCCCTACTGCCACAGCTGCGGGCAAAAAGCGGCTCACCTGCATAAACCGATCTGGGAGCTGGCTGAGGACATGCTGCATTCCGTGTTGCACTGGGATGGGAGGCTTGGCCTGACCTTGCGTCAGCTGTTCTTGCGACCCGGCAGAATGACCCTGGATTGGGTGAACGGTCAGCAAGTGCGCTATGTGCCGCCTATCCGACTATTCATTTTTATTTCGCTGTTGCTGGTGGCTGTGCTGGCGTTCAGCGATGTGGCCCTTGTACGTGTCAACAGCACTGTCTCACCCATCGATCAAACACCGATGAATTGCATGATTGATGCCTGGCATAAAAACGTAAAGCTGATGGACTATGATTGTGTGGATGAAAATGATCAAACGAAAAAAATAAAGACAATAAATATTAATGGCACTAATACCGAGTTATTCTTTCTGTCACTTATTCCCAAACAATTACCGCTCAATAATCTGATTGAAGACTCTGATATCAAAACTAAAAATGAAGATAAAAAAAGTATAGATTTTGTAAAAAAAGTTCAGGAAATCGTTAACGAGATCAATCGCAATCCAAAAGTTGCCAATGATTTGATCAGCCATTCCATTACCCGATTTATGATTATTGCGGTGCCATTAATGGCAATAATTCTCAAATTATTTTATATTCGCCGGAAAAAATATCTTGTTGAGCACATCCTGTTTTCACTTCACGTGCACACGTTCTTTTTTCTGGGTCTGCTGATTTGCCTTGTTCTGGCATGGATATCACGCGGGATAATTGGCGGTGGTCAGCTACTTGGCATATTGTGGTTTATATACAGCCTTCATTTCTTGTTTGCTCAAAAGAAATTTTATGCGCAAGGGTGGACAAGAACTATCCTTAAATCTGTGGTGATTACGGGATTATACATATTGGGCCTGATTACGTCGGCAACTCTTGCCATTATGCTCAGTATTGGCAAATTGAACATTGAATTTTGAAGGTATCACACTTGAAATCACCTATAGGTTTTAGGGAATTTGTTGCACTTATGGCGGCCATCATGGCGTTGGTCGCACTGGCGATTGATAGCATGCTGCCAGCGCTCCCCGCCATAGGCCAAAGCCTTGGCGTGCTTACCGAAAATAATCGTCAATTTGTCATCACAAGCTTCCTGTTCGGATTCGGGGTTGCCCAGCTGATAATTGGCACACTATCGGATCGCTTTGGTCGTCGCGGGCTTATGGTTGCATCACTGATAAGTTTTGTCATTGTCAGTGTCATTGCCATGCTCGCAACAAGCTATCCGATTTTGATTGCTGCACGCATAGCCCAAGGCGCATCAGCGGCCGGTGGGCGGGTGCTGGTAACATCGATTGTGCGTGATCTTTACGCTGGCCGCACGATGGCGCGAGTGATGAGCCTTGCCCAAATGCTATTTCTGGCAGCGCCTGTTGTTGCGCCCTCCATTGGGCAAGGCATCTTATTTGTGGCATCATGGCGCTGGATATTTGCTTTGATCGGCTTGATAGGTGGTGTGGTTTTGATCTGGGTTGTACTCCGTCTGCCAGAAACCCTTGCTCAAGGGCAGCGACAATCATTAAATATAAAACATCTGCGCCAGAATTTTCGTCGTGTGATGACCGAGCGGCAATCGCTTGGCTACACTCTTGCAAGTACATTGTTGGTGGGTGCGCTGTATGGATTTCTGGGCTCGATACAGCAAATTTTTCAGCATGTGTTTTTACACCCTGCATGGCTGGCGCCGGTTTTTGCCTTGATGGCCATCAGTATGGCTGTCGGATCCTACTTCAATTCAAGTATTGTCGAATCTGTTGGTATGCGCAAAATCAGCCATGCCGCCTTGTTGGGCTTTATTGTTTTCAGTGGCGCACATGCAGCATTGGCTATGGTTTCCAATGAAACAGTGCTGCGCTTTGCCTTACTGCAAACTGCCATGATGGTGTGCTTCATTCTGGCGGCTGGAAATTTTAGCGCCATGGCAATGGAAAACCTCGGTGCAATGGCTGGCACAGCCAGTTCTTGCCAGGGGTTTTTGATCAGCATGGGCTCCGTTTTACTCGGCATTATTATTGGCCAATCTTTCAACAACACTGTGGTGCCGCTGTATCTTGGCTGCGCGCTATGCAGTGCGCTTGCCCTTGTGATTGTGATTATTACCGAGCGTGGCAGATTGTTTGTGCCACATCACGAAAGAGCTTGATAAAAAAATTTTGTTCACCTCTCCAATACATTCTCAACATGGGTTGGAAATCTCCCCGGCACAACCAGCACAGCGTCTACGCGCAGCGTACATTCTGATTTTTTGTCAAATTTTTGCGGTAATTGCAGGGCGGCTTGCCTTACACGCCGCAGGTTTTGCGCTGTCAGCACAGCTTGCGCCTCCGCAAATGTTCGTCTGGCTTTTACTTCGACTGCCACAAGTGCATGACCCCGCTTGACCACCAAATCAATCTCACCAAACGCCGTTTTATGGCGGCGTGCAAGAATGCTGTAACCCTTGAATTGCAGCCAAAGTGCCGCAAAATTTTCAGCACGCCGACCCCAGGTTTCTGACGCTTTGCGACTCATGCACTCAGGCTTAGGGCGCGCGCATAAACCTGCTTGCGCGGCAATCCTGTGGCTGCCGTCACATTGGCAACGGCTGCTTTTAGGCTCATGCTGGCAAGCGCTTTGGTAAGCAGGGCGTCAACATCGATAACATCAGCAACATACTCAGCATCAGGTGGGCCAATCACCAGAACAATTTCCCCGCGCGCCGGCGTCTTTTTATATTGCGTTGCAAGAGCGCTCAATCGGCCACCACACACTTCCTCGTAGAGCTTGGTGATCTCGCGTACGACGCGTGCCTCACGGTCGCCAAGGCCTTCCGCCAAAACCTGCAACACAGCCACCAGACGCGGTGCCGTTTCAAACAGCACCAGCGTTGCAGGAATATTGGCAAGCGCTGCAATGGCAACCTTTCGCGCTGCAATTTTGGTAGGCAGAAATCCACCAAAATAAAATGTATCTGTTGGCAGGCCTGCAAGTGTTAGGGCGGCTATAACCGAACATGCCCCCGGCGCCGTGGTTACCGTCAACCCCAAAGCACGCGCTTCCCGCACCAGTTTAAAGCCGGGATCGGATATGAGCGGTGTGCCAGCATCGCTCACCAACGCGACTGCCTCGCTGGCAGCACGCGCCAGCAGGTAAGGCCGCATCTGCTCGGCATTATGATCGTGATACGGGATAAGTGGCACCTTCAGCTTCAGATGACGCAGCAGCTTTGCCGTCTGGCGCGTATCCTCGCAGGCAATCACACTGGCTCTCGCCAGCATGTCAGCCGCGCGGTAGGTGATATCGCCAAGATTGCCGATCGGCGTTGCCACCACATACAGGCCAGCAGCTAAGGGCAGCACTGATTTATCAGACATCTGGACAGCCGCCTTTGATAAGGTTAACAACTGTCTATCTGAGCGGCATGTGCCAACATAGCAATAAAAAAATGTCAGATTTTCAAGTGTTGCGGATAAGAAGAGGGAGATTATGACGTTTATTAAATTACATTTCATGCGGGTGGTGGCGATAATTGCACTCACCGTGATATCAGCTTGTGCAACAACCAAAAAGCCGGTTGTTGCGCCTGTGCAAGCACCACCTCCGCCTGTTATCGTGCAACCTGTAACACCACCTCCGCCACCGGTCGCGCCGGTTATTCCGCCGCGCCCGCAAGTGAGCAATGCGCTTAAGGTGGCGGTTCTAGTGCCAATGTCAGGGGGTAGCGCGCGGATCGGACAATCCATCGCCAATGCGGCCAACCTGGCATTGCTCGATCTCAACACTTCAAAAATGCGCCTGACAGTTTATGATACTGACCAGGGCGCTTCGCAGGCCGCAAACACAGCTATAGCCGAAGGCGCCAAGGTGATATTGGGGCCATTATTTGCACAGGATGTGCGCGCCGTGCAAGCCATCGCCCGAAATGCCAATGTGCCGGTGATTACCTTCTCGAACGACATAGGACTCGCACAATCTGGCACCTGGATTTTAGGATTTCAACCCTCCCAAGAAGTAGCGCGCGTGGTCGATTATGCTCACAAGCGTGGTATCAACCGGTTTGGTGCACTTGTCCCGCAAGGTCGCTACGGCGAAATCGCCTCCAAGGCAATGAGTGCCGCTGTATTGTCAGAAGGCGGTAGTGTTGGTGCCATCGAGAGCTATCCGCGTGACCGAGCTAAAATATTTGCGCCTGCGCGTCGTGTTGCCAATTACGAGGCACGACTAACGGCCGCCAGAGGCGCTGCCCAGGCGGGAATCGGAGCGGCTGGGGCGACAATAAAACTGTCGCCACCGCCGTTTGATGCCTTACTCATTCCAGACACCGGCGGCTTTTTGCGAGCGCTTATACCGCTATTGAAAGGTTACGGCGTTGAGACACCGCGCGTGCGCGTGCTTGGAACCAGCCTTTGGGCGGCAGAACCGGGCCTGCACCGCGATCCCGGACTTTCAGGGGCATGGTATGCTGCTGTGCCGGATGCCGCCTTCAACCAGATGGCCCGGCGCTTCAATGCCCGCTTTGGCTACACGCCGCCACGTTTGGCAAGCCTTGGCTATGACAGTGTGTTGCTCGTTGCAACAGCAGCGCGCAACTGGTCACTTGGCGAAAGCTTTCCAACTGGCGCTTTAAGCAACAGCGGCGGCTTTGCTGGTGTCGATGGTATCTTCCGGTTTAACGGTAACAACGTTGCTATGCGAGGCTTGCAGGTTGAAGAGCTCAATCCCGCTGGATTAAGGGTGGTGTCGCCAGCTCCATCAGCGTTTGGACGCTAAAGCCTCACTCGCTCACTCCAAGATAACGCCCGTTCATGTAGATCAGGGGATCAATGCTCTCGCTCACCATCACTTTTTTCACCTTGCCAACAAAAATACCATGTGTGCCATAGGCAAAAGCAGCATCAACAGTACACACAATGTTGGCTTGAGCGCCTTCCAGACAAGGGACATTTTCAACTGTATCCTGCCAGGTGCCGACTGAAAAACGCTCTTCTCCCGTGGCCCCGCCACCACACAGCTGGGCAATTTCTGCCTGACTGCGATGCAGTATGTTAATGCAGAACGCTGTGCCAAGGTTCAGCGCCATATGCATGGAAGCTGTTTGATTTATACACACCAGAAGAGATGGCGGCTCCATACTCAACGCGTCAACGGCTGTCGCTGCCATAGCCAAACGTTGCCCTTCATAATAGCTGGTGATCACGGTGACAGAGGATGCTAATCGCCTTAAAGCCAGCTTGGTGCTTGATATTAAATCCACTTGTGTGCTTTTGTCATCAGGTAGCATTATATCTGCTTTCAGAAATTAGCCTTGCTGATGTATTGCATATGAAAAGTAAAAAACCAATGCCGTTACGCCTTGCCCTGTTTCAACCGGATATTGCCCTGAATGTTGGCACGATGATTCGTCTTTGTGCGTGCATGGGGGTGCCTATCGATATTATTGAGCCATGCGGTTTTCCGTTTTCTATTGCAGCAATCAAACGGTCCGGCATGGACTACATCGACAGCGCACAAATTACACGCCATCGGGATTGGCAAGCCTTCAATCTGGACCGGGTACACCGGCTTATCCTGATCGAGACCACAGGCACAACGCCGTATACGGATTTCCAATTTCATCCTGACGACATCCTGATGGTTGGGCGTGAATCTGCCGGCACACCTGTTCATGTAGAAACTGCGTGCGACCATGTGCTGAAAATTCCGATGCAACCGCACATGCGCAGCTTGAATGTTGCCATTTCTGCCGCAATGGTGCTTGGAGAAGCTTTAAGGCAGGTATCATAACCTATGACAGACACCCATAAAAAATCGGCAGCGGTATGGTTTGAAAGCTTGCGCGACTCTATATGTGCAACATTCGAGGCTATAGAGTCCGAGTATTGTCACGCTCAACTTGTGGATATTGAACCTAGGCGTTTTATACGAAAATCCTGGGAGCGCACAGATCAGGTCACTGGCCAGGCCGGGGGTGGCGGCGAAATGTCAACTCTGAAGGGGCGTATTTTCGAAAAAGTCGGCGTGAATATTTCAACGGTTTACGGGTCTTTTGCGCCGGAATTTGCTAAGTCCATGCCTGGTGCCGAGCATGATCCGCGTTTTTTTGCGACTGGTATTTCTGTGGTGGCGCATATGCGCTCGCCACTTGTACCGGCTGTTCACATGAACACCCGTTATATTGCCACTACCCAAGACTGGTTTGGTGGTGGCGCTGATCTTAATCCGGTGTTTCCAAACCCTGATGATACACAGGATTTTCTTATAGCTTTGAAAACTGCATGCGATGCACATGGTCTGGCTTACTTTCCAAAATACAAAACCTGGTGCGATGAATATTTCTATGTGCCACATCGCAACCGTGCGCGCGGTGCCGGCGGTATTTTTTACGATCATCACAACAGCGGTCACTGGCAAAACGATTTTGCCTTCACCCAGGATGTTGGCAAAGCATTTCTTGATATTTACCCAAAACTGGTAAAACGCCACGTGAACGAGCCGTGGACCAGCGAAGAGCGCCACGCGCAATTACTCTATCGCGGCCTCTACGCCGAATTTAACCTACTATACGATCGCGGCACAACTTTTGGTTTGAAAACAGGCGGCAATGTGGAGGCAATTTTGATGTCACTGCCGCCTGAGGCCCGTTGGGATTGAATGGACGCACTTTCCCTTGTTAAAAAGAATTTGATGGGATGACACGTTGATGGATTGAAAATATACGATCAGCAGCGTATTGATTTATTGTTATGCAATGAAACTAAAAATGCGGGTGTAGCTCAATGGTAGAGCAGAAGCCTTCCAAGCTTACGACGAGGGTTCGATTCCCTTCACCCGCTCCAAACTTCCATCCGCAGCCGTGCGTATTTGGCCGTGAAACTGTTGTGTTACATGTGTATTCGATCCGGAAAATAGTATGATAAAAATATATGTATTGTCACTGCTTTGCGTCGTCATTGTTATGTTGCCCTTGGACCTTATTTGGCTCAAATCCAGTTATAATGTATATGTTAGCCAAATTGGTACAATGTTACTTGAAAAGCCTCGCTTTTCCGCCGCTGGTGTATTTTACATCATATATGCAATTGGCGTGACTTATTTTGCAGTTGTTCCTTCTTTAGGGAGCCATACATTCATCACTGCCGCTGCTCGGGGCGCTCTCTTGGGACTTGTTGCTTATGGAACTTATGATGCTAGCAACTATGCCACACTGAAAGATTATACAGCTACCATCATGATTGTTGATTGGGCATGGGGTACCGTTTTGACAGCCACCACAGCCGCTATTGCCTGGAAACTCGTTCAGTTGATACGATAAATAAAACTGTCATATTTGATGGGTACTAGCATTATGTAATATGCTAACATTCTTGAAAATGTATTTAATTCAACAAATCAGATACCTTGACCCGTTGCGCAAATGTTTCATCAATTGTACGCAATATTGTTGAACGAACGTAAAGATATGCTTTGTTTGATAACAATTTTACATTCTTATAATCATGCGAATTGGCCGCTCAATTGATTATCAAGATATAAAATACAATAATTTAGGTAAATATGTCTAAAAATAATCAGGAAAATAAAAGTGACGTTTTATTTTATGTTATGGTTCTGGTCCTTGCGTTTGCGCCTATACTGGCGACAAAAATAATTCCGGTTATTGATTTTTATAATCATGTATCAAGATATTATATATTATCCACGATCGATAAGGTTGCATTTCTCCAGGCAAACTACATATCCAATTGGTCAATATTGCCCAATATTGGCATGGATGTTATTGGCGCGGTAGTTTTGCGCTTTTGCAATCCTCTCATATCAGCAAAAATTTTATTGCTGTTTATATTCACTGTACAATATTCTGGCGTGCTTTATTTCAACAAACAAATTACCGGGCATTACTCGCGCTTAACAGCCATTCTGATGGTTCCATTGCTCTACAGCTTCATTTTTATCTGGGGCTTTGCCAATTTTCTGTTGGCTATTGGAGTGGTTTTCTGGGCGGCTGGTATGTGGATTTCTGAGCCACAATCTTCAAAGCGCAGGGTGGTCATCGCATGTTTTTTTGGAGTCCTGATTTTTTTGTGTCACGGTTTAGCTTTTGTGCTCTATGGCATTCTTATTTTCAGTATTGAACTTGGCCACTTTCTGGAAAAGAGAAATTTCTCTTCAACGGCAATACAAAATTCTTTAATTTCATTAATAATACCTGCCGTTACACCAGTCATTCTTTTCTTTTCAAGCAAAACAGCTAATCCTGGAATTGGTGTTAATCATAATCATAACACTATTGCAGATTTAATGCATACCGGAGGGCTTGGCCAAGAGCTCATTAAAATTACACTTTACAGGCTTCAGACAATTGTACGTGTTTCTGAAAGCCCGTCTTTCTGGTTCGATTTACTCACATTAACTCTGGCTGCGGGATTGCTCATTGGTTTAATGCTGCGGCGTCAGCTTTTTATTCGCAAGCTTATGTGGCCTGCTTTGATTGCAAGTGCTGTACTTGTAATCGTAACACCTTCTAACTTGTTTGGCGTGGGATATGTGTCAGATCGTATGCCGTTGTTTGCTGCTTTTTTATGTATCGGCAGCCTTAATTTCAGTATCCGTAATACTGCGTTCCGGACATCGTGCATGACATTGCTGGGTATAAGCGCTGTATTAAGGCTGATCTACTTGACCATATCATGGCAGCCCTACAACACATACTTTGACGAATTTAAAAGTGTTGCCGCACTCATACCGCCGCGTTCTCTCGTTGCTGAAGTAAATGTCCGCGTGTCTGGTCACTTCACATCCTCACCACAATGCGATATGTATGGGCCACTACTGATTTCATTATACGGGCATGTGGGTCCGATATTTGCTATAAGTTCACAGCAGCCTGTAAAGCTTAATGGCAGACTGGCTTATGCCGTTGCTCACACAACTTCTATATCGGCATTGAAAGATGAGGATATGCCAGAAACTTTCAATCGATACATTGTTGAAGCAAGCAAGCTTAGCCTGTTTGATTATTTGTTGATATGCAATGAAAAAATGCTGCCGCATCCACTACCTACTGATGCTGTTGTCATGGCAAAAACCAGCCAGTTTACGCTTCTGAAATTGCGTGCACCTGGTTTTCCAAGGCAGGCTGGGATACCTGTTCCGTAAAGCCTATGTTTTCACTAACGATGTAAATCGGGCGGGCCTTCACCTCATTAAATATACGAGCAATATACTCGCCTATAACGCCAAGACCCGTTAAAATCATACCATTCATAAACAGCATGACCGACATCATCGACGCATAACCGGGTACAGAAATTCCAAAAAAAACAATGCGTGCTATTATAACTAGCATATACACCAAAGCTATTAAAGCCGATGTCAAACCGACATAAGTCCAGACCTTCAGTGGTTTTGCAGAAAAAGAAATAATACCTTCAAGTGCCAGTGCCCATAACTTAAACACATTGAGTTTGGTCGTGCCCGCCGCGCGTATGGGGCGTGCGAAATATACCACTGTTTGATTGAAACCAAGGCTAGCAAACAGGCCTTTCATGAATCTGCCGCGCTCACGATACTGGCCAAGCGCTGTGATCACTCGACGATCCATCAAACGAAAATCACCAACATCCGCTGGGATATCAACAGCGCTTAAATCGTTGATGATTTTGTAAAACATTTGTGCTGTCCAGCGTTTCATGAAGTTGTCACTGGCTCTATCACTTCTCACGGCCAGGACCATATCAAAGCCCTCGCGCCACTTGGCAACCATCTCGCTGATAAGCTCTGGCGGATCCTGCAAATCCACATCCATGGGAATAACCGCGCGGCCTGAAGCGGCGTCGATGCCAGCCGTTAGTGCTGGCTCCTTGCCAAAGTTTCTTGAAAGATTAAGGGTTTTGAAACGCCGTTCACCGGCGTTGAGCTCGCGCAATAATTTTAATGTTGTATCGCGGCTGCCGTCGTTAACAAATATAACTTCCCATTCTTGCGTTATGGCATCAAGTACAGGCTTTATACGTTTGACAAAAACGGGGATCGTATCTTCTTCATTGAAAACAGGGACGACTAAACTGAGTTCAATGTCTGCCATGTTATCAATGATGTTGGCTTGAGCCATTTCTTGACGCCACAAGAGTGTGCTCCTTGTGGCCGGCAAAAAACGATTGGGCGTGAATGCGGATAGGCACGAAGAACGCATTGCCATCGCCAGAAGACAAACTTTCGATCATCACCGGTTGACCCTGAGCTGTCAAACCGTAGTGCATCACCCGCTCAAGATGGTCAACCTTCACCCCTATGATCGGCTTGAAAGCCGTTGCGGCGTATATGCGAAGCTCTTTGATATACGGATGTGCACCTGATTGATCGACCGTGATTTCACCTGAAAGATATTCGGACAAATCATGGCCACGAATGAGCGTGGTTCTCGCAGGCAATGTCTTTATGTGATATTTGACTAGCCCGCCTGCTTCGCTCATGCGCTCGGGGTCGCTATTGATGAAATTGGCAATCGAGCCGTATGTGGGCGGAAACGGGTTATCCCTGAACAAGGTGCGGAAAGCCTTGATGCCCTTTTCGTCTGGCGCATGGCCATCAACCGACGTCAGTGTCCAGTGTTCGTTTTCTTGTCTGGTGGCATCGAACTGTGCCTGCTTTTTGGATTTGACGCTGCCATCTGCATTAAAATCATAGCTGGTACGGATCATCGACCATAGTCCGCTTTGATCAGCGCGCACTTGTGTCATAACCGTATCGAACAATGGGTCTGCATTTGCAGGCACAAAACCAGTGCAAATTGAAAATAGAATCAGTAAAAATGTAATTACATACTTCATAAATTTACCCCAGATATGACTTTATAAGTATTATATCACTGTGGGCAAAAGAGGGATTTATTGCGGCGGAAGTGCGGCGACGGAGACGCCTGACACTGTATAACATAAACAAAAAGAAACGGCAGCTGCGGGAGCAGCTGCCGTAAGTCAGGCTAGGTCTCAGGAGTGAGTATTAAATTTAAGCTTTGCGGCGGCGGGCGAAGCCAAGACCGGCAAGGCCAAGACCAAGAAGGCCGAGTGAAGCTGGTTCTGGAACTGAAACGCGGAGATTATCAAAGTTCGCATCATAGTTTGCTGCACCAGATACTTTTAAAACCAAAGTGTGATTTGTTCCAGCGAGTTGTGCCGCTGTCGCAGCCCAACTAATTGTTTTTGGTAGGCCTGAAGGGCTTGTTAACGTGCCTAAGCTGTTACCATCTAAGATTAATGTATATTGTGTCGATAAATCGGAGCTATTCAAATCAATCGCAAAGCCA
Source organism: Sphingomonadales bacterium (assembly GCA_025362295.1). GTDB lineage: Bacteria > Pseudomonadota > Alphaproteobacteria > Sphingomonadales > Sphingomonadaceae > JANYGX01. The sequence goes on from JANYGX010000019.1 coordinate 72,122, forward strand.
CCTGGAACACCAGCAGCAGTGACTGAAGAGAAATCTACGTTCGTATAGGTTAATGAAACAACCGAATTATCAAACGCACCATTGGTAATATTAAAAGTACCGTCTGGAGCGCCATCAGCATATCCTTGAAATGCAATGTTGCTTGCTTTTGTAGACGTATCTGTATTTGTGACTGTAATATTTCTGGAAAAAGTACCTACAGCTTGAATACCTGATGATGTCGTGCCGTTGGCAGTCCCAAGAACAGTGAAAGGCGGAACAGCAATACCACCGCCCAAATTACTAACTCCACCTGCAACATCGTAGTTGTCTATTAACAGCACACCTGCAAATGCTGGTGCATTTACGGCAGTCAATGTGGCTGCACTAAGTAGTCCTATGATCAATTTACGCATATTATAATCCTTCTGTATTTAAATTTTGTTATTTTTATAATTATTTACAAGCAATGAGCATGCCAAACTAAAAAACATTGATTTATAACAGTATAATCCCTTAGATGTTTCACAAGTGTAAGAATCTCCGTCACGATTGTGACAATTTCATGAATATTAAGCAAAAACTTATAAATTTGTACTTTAAGTAATAGCGGTAAGTGTATATTAACACAAGTTAATTGATGAATTGGAAAGGAATACTATGTATAAGTCTTTGAGTTTATGTATTATTACCGTTGTACTAGCAGCACCTTTACCAGCTACGGCCTCCGGCGGCTCGTGGTCCCCGCAAACGGCAGCGGCGCCTGTCGATGTGGCCGCTATATATGCAGACGGTGTGCAATCCGTGGCGGACAAGCAATGGAAGGCAGCAATCAACAAATTTCGTCGTGTTCTCGCGGAAAGCCCGCACAATGCTGATGCATTGACCTATCTCGGTTATGCCTCGCGCAAAAATGGCAATCAGAAAGACAGCTTGAAATATTATTTCAAGGCTCTGAAAGAGCAACCCAACCACCCCGGTGCCAACAGCTACCTGGGCGAGCTATACCTTGAAATGCAAAATGTGCCGAAAGCCGAGGAGCGTCTGGCTGTGCTTAAGGCCTGCTGCGCTGCTCTGGCTCCTACAGCCGTTTTGAAGACATCCATAGAGGCCGTAAAAGCTGGCAAGGCGTTTGAGCCAAAGGTGCCAAATTTGAGTTATTAAGGTTTTTCACCTCTATCTTTGCTGGGGTAGAAGCAAGTGTGACTAAAAACCTAACTCGCTCAACCCCGCATGGTCATCCGGCCGCCGACCGATTGCCCAGTGAAACGCGCGGGCACTTTCGGTAATAGGATGTTCGTTGATGCTGGCAATGCGGCGCTGCATCAAGCCATTTTCATCAAACGCCCAATTTTCGTTGCCATAAGCGCGAAACCAAGTGCCGCTGTCATCATGGTATTCATAGGCAAAGCGCACGGCTATGCGGTTGCCGTTAAAAGCCCAAAGTTCCTTAATCAGCCTATACGCCAGCTCTTTTGCCCATTTCCGGTTAAGGAACGCCTCGATCTCGGCGCGGCCTGTGATAAATTCGGCGCGGTTGCGCCACTGGCTGTCTGTAGTGTAGGCCAAGGCTATCTTGGCAGCATCACGCCCATTCCAGCCATCTTCCGCAGCACGCACCTTGATCATTGCGCTTTCAAGATCAAAAGGTGGCAAGGGTGGTCTGCTCATAATATTCTCCTCAAAATCCAAATTTGAAACCAGAGAATATTTGCCGGGGGGTACCAATAGTTTTTATACCGTCTGCACCGATGGCGGTAATGATGCGAACATCTGCTAGGTTTTCCAAACTCACTCTCAGTGTCAATCTTTTTTGCAGTTCATAGCTGAGCGTTATATCAGCTGTCGTGAATGCTGGCAGACGGCGAGTGTTCTGATCATCATCAAACTGCCCTGCACCGTGGCGCACAGTGGCAGCAGCATGGGCAGCGTTGTTGAACCCGGACCAATCCACTGTGGCGCTCGCCAGAAGCTTTGGGCTTTGTGCCAGTTGTTTACCGACAAGGGTAGAATTACCAAGCACCTTGGCATCGGCATAGGCAAGCGAGGTGTCCAAGGCAAAGCCATAGTACAATCGAGCGTGTGCAGAGGCTTCGACGCCAACCGAGCGCACATGCGGCAAATTTTGACGTATGCGCAAAGTGGTGCCGTTTGCGCCTGGCCCTAAAGTTAAATTAGTTATTGCATCATCCAGCCAGTTGGCAAAACCGGTGATATCCGCCTGCCAACCGGGAAAAGGTTGAAAGTGCAGCCCGCCATCAATGCCGCGCAGCCGTTCTGGCTTCAAATCGGGGTTGGCACTGGTAATATCGTTGCCCACACGAAAAGGCCGATAGAGTTCGTTGAGTGTCGGCAACCGCCAACCGGTGTAAGTGGCGACGCGGGTGGAAAGAGCTGAAGTGAGCGCTACTACGCTGCCGACCCGGCCAGTCCATTGCGTGCCGCTGCGCGATGGCGTGATCTGTGAGAGGATAACAACACCAGAGGGCACATCTGTATCAAGCCGGTGGCCGTTATATTGCCGCCAGCCGTCGAGCCTACTGCCCGCTGTGAGGGTGAGCCAACGCACTGGTTCGACATCAGCATCGATAAAACCACCCAGAACATTTTGCGTGCCGCCGGCACTGCGACGTGTTTGGAATATGCCGTTGACTGGTTTGACACGCTCTTGCGTTTCGCCATCCGCCACACGCACTTCGCTGCCTATGCGCACATGCCACGGCCCGGATGATGGCGGGCGGATTTCAAATCGCGCACCGTAGCCTTGCGCTGGCACAGCATCCTGACTGGAGCTGAGCGTTGCCATAGTGCGCGTGCTGTTCACACTGGCAAAGCCACTGGAAAAGTTTCGGCTTTTGAACCACGCTACAGCGTCCAGCGACCAGTCTGCGGAGCGTTCGCGCACCAATCGCAAAGCGACATCCGTGCCCCGATTGCTGTTGTTGGATATAGCAAGACCGTTGTTTTTATGTTCATCATAAACCAGCACACTGGACTCAATAGATAAACTGTTGTCAAACGAATAGGCCGCTTTGGCACTGAACGCACGAGCCTCACTCTTGGCGGCTATATCCACAGGACCAGATTGCTCTGGCGCTATCAAACCATAACCATCGCTATGCCTGCTGGCACCAAATATGGCGACTGACCACGCACTATGCCGCCAAGACACACGGGCTGTGCTATCAACGCTGCTATAACTACCACAGCTACTTTCTACTCGGCCTGCCCAGCCGTTAACAATCTGTGCGCTTACAAGATCAATAACGCCAGTCAAGGCCCCCTCACCGGCAGCAACCGACCCACCACCACGCTGCAATCGCACGCTGGCTAAATCATTAGCACGCAGTGCCGACCATGGCACCCACGCACCAAACGGATCGGTAAGCGGCACGCCATCGAGAAGCACCAAGGCCCTGGATGTGGCTGTGCCGCCAAGTGCCCGCAAGCTCACACCCTGTGCTGATGCATTTAAAACACGGCTGGAGATGCGCCTGAAGAGTTGAAAACCAGATTCGCGTCTCAATATATCATCAAGTTGGGTGCTGGCAGCGGTATCCAAGCGATCTGCACTTATTATGGATGTGCTGTAACTGGCTTCCGATGGTGCAACTGACAAGCGTGACCCTGTAATGACGATGGTCTCGTCAGCACGAGCAATTGATGCCGTGAAGATCATGAACGCTATGGCGAATGCAACTCTCATCTAAAAATAAACCGCGATATTTTTGCTGTGAATAACAACCGGTGGAATTAAAAAATATAAGCCAACCAAGGCACGCCATTGTTGAAAAGCTTCGGACTCTCTAAAATCTACTATATGCGCGTCAACACTTTCCCATTCAACAACCAGCCGGTACTGGTTTGGGTTTTCGATGCCGCATTCAAGCTTCATGGCATAGCAGCCTTTTGCGGCTTTGAATAAAGTCGCAGCCTTGCCCACGGCAACCTCAAAAGCTATTTTGTTTTCAGGGTCAATTGTGATGGATGCTATTTCGTAGATCATGGTTTGGCCTTTATTTTAGTCTTCGAGTATGCTCATTTTAGAGTTGATTCTTACAGGCATAAGATTACCAATTTTTTCGTCACTCCAGCGAAGGTTGGTATGACGATAGTGTTTACATTTTCAAATATCAGCATAAACATGCGTCTCAGTTTTCGCGCCTGGATGCGTCAACGCTCCAAGATAGGCTGGGCCGACGTTCTGTGCGTAGCGCCACAAAGCACCACTATTATAGTTGGTTTTGCGCGGCACCCATGCAGCCTGCCGCTTGGCAAATTCAGCTTCAGATATGCTCAAATCAATTGTACCTGTAGCCGCATCAATTGAAATGACATCACCGTTTTCCACGAGTGCTATTGGCCCACCATCAGCTGCTTCGGGCCCGACATGGCCGACACAAAAGCCTCGCGTGGCACCGGAAAAGCGGCCATCGGTAATAAGCGCCACACTGTCGCCCATACCCTGACCATAAATAGCTGCGGTGGTCGAGAGCATCTCGCGCATGCCTGGCCCACCCTTGGGACCTTCGTAACGGATGACGATCACCGTACCGGCTTGCATCGAACCGTCGAGGATCGAAGCCATCGCGCTGTTTTCGCCCTCGAACACGCGCGCGGGCCCCTCGAACAGTTTCTGATCCTGGCTGAGACCGGCAACCTTGACAACCGACCCCTTCGGCGCGAGTGAGCCGGTGAGGATGTTGATCCCGCCCTCGGAGTGGATCGGCTGATCGATCGGGTAGACAACGACGCCATCTGGCTGGGGTGGATCGAGGAGCGCGAGATTCTCGGCCATCGTCCGCCCGGTCACGGTCATCACGTCACCATGGAGCAGGCCGGCGTCCAGGAGATGCTTCATCACGACCGGGACACCGCCGACCCTGTCGAGGTCGCTCATGTGGAATTTGCCGCCGGGCTTCATGTCGGCGATGTGGGGAACCTTGGCCGCGATCCTGTTGAAGTCCTCGAGTTCGAGCGCGACGCCGGCCTCGTTCGCGATCGCGAGCAGGTGAAGGACGGCATTCGTCGATCCGCCGAGCGCACTGGTCACGGCGATCGCATTCTCGAACGCCTTCTTGGT
>JANYGX010000021.1 GCA_025362295.1 Sphingomonadales bacterium
CTGATCGTGCGCCCTTTGTCCTGGAGCATCACGTCCTTCTCGCTTCGCCCATCCGTTTCATAGGCAATGGTTTCGCGGCCCATCGTCTTCGACAGCATATCGGCGGTGTCATAGTCGTTGACCCCGAACGCTTGCAGGACAACGGCGTTCGACAGGAACGTCCCGGCGCTGGTTCCGTAGAGGCTGCGGAGCTGGTGAATGTCCTGCAAGATCGGCCAGAGTTGCAGGCCGTATCCGGCCATCGGCCCCATCGCGCGCTCGATGGGGTGCAGCCGCCCGAGGGCGGCAAATTCATCGAGCAGGAACAGCAACTGACCGGGGGTTTGCCCTTGGGTCTCTTGCGGTGGATGCGGCTCACCCAGCCATGCGTCTTTAGCCAGGCTTCATTGCTTTTGGAGTGATAGACGATGTCTGCCCACCCATCGACAGATAGCCGTTGGTGCGCAGCCGATGGTCAAAAACATCAAACAGCACATGCAACGCTCCCGCCTCGGTAAACGTCTCGCAAAACAGCCGGATTGTATTGGCATCAGGCGTCGGCGCTCCCAGATCAAAGCCCAGAAAGCGCAGCCAACATAGCCGATCCCGGATCAGATACTCCATCCGCGCGTCCGCCACGTTGTTCTGTGCCGCCAAGATCAGCAGCTTGAACATCGCCACCGGATCATAGGGCGGGCGGCCACCCTTCAAACCGTCCGCATAAGCCAGTGCACTCGAAAGGATTGGGCGGAAGCCTTCAAAATCAACAATCCGAACCAGTTCCTCCAGCAGCACTGTTATCCTTTTACACCTTGCGCAATCTATGTCTGCATTGACAATATATCTAATTTATATATATTTTGTCCAAATGACTACCTGCCATCACGATTCGATCCCGATTGCCAATGCCCTTGCGACTCTGTTTGCGCCGCATGTTGAGGTGGTCATCCATGACATCGCAGCTGACCGAATCGTGCATATTGCCGGCAATTTCTCAAGGCGTAAGGTCGGCGACAGCTCGTTGACCGAGATCGCCGATCTAGCCCCTTATAACGGGCAGGTCATCGGCCCCTATCGTAAAGCAAACTGGGATGGGCGGGCGCTAAAGTCTATCTCGGTAGTCCTGCGCGACAACGACAATGCACCCACGGGCCTGATGTGTATCAACATGGACGTGAGTACGTTTGAGGCAGCGCAGCAGGCGCTTAGTGCATTTGTTTCGATGCCGCGTGCCGAAGATGCAGGAGCGGCGGAGCTGTTCCCTTCCGACTGGCGTGAAGGGCTCAATCAAACAATCGCAGAATTTCTGATCCCGCGCGGCTTGCCCTTGGAGCGACTGACTGGCGATGAGAAACTTGCTCTTATTCAGAAACTCGATCAGGCAGGCTATTTCGATATCCGCAACGCTTCCAACCACATTGCCGAAACGCTACGCGTCTCGCGCGCTGGCCTTTATCAAAAACTCAAAGCATCCCGTGAAAGGAACTCCAAATGAATGCCATCCCCGATTTTACGCTTGAGACGTATCTCGCCAAATATGAATTCTCCGCGCGCTATCACATGACCGCATCGGATGCACAGACGCATAGCATTGCAGAGATATTGGATTATGCCGGACCAAACGCGCGCGAGGCGTTTCTCATTTCAGGGTTAGGTTATACCGAAAGCTGGGGAGCAGACGATGTCCGCCATGCAGTCGCTTCCACCTACGACACGCTCAAACAAGAAGATATTCTGTGCTTTGCAGGCGCAGAAGAGGGCATTTATGCGCTCTACCGGGTGCTACTCGACAAAGACAGCCACGCGATCACTGTCGTGCCCAATTACCAATCAGCCGAAACATTGCCAGTCTTGCTTTGCGAAACGACAGGGATTGCACTTGCAGAAAATGAAAATTGGACGCTGGATATTGACAAGGTTGCTGCTGCGATCCGGCCCAATACCAAAATCATTTATATTAACTTTCCGAATAACCCAACGGGCAAGATATTGGAACGTGATCGCTTTGATGCGTTGATTGAGCTGTGCCGCAAGCACGGCATTTACCTTTTCTCGGACGAGGTTTATCGCCTGATCGAGCGTGATCTGGCGATCCGTCTGCCGCAGGTCGCCGATGTTTATGAAAAAGGTATTTCGCTCAATGTTATGTCTAAAGCCTATGGTTTGCCGGGACTGCGCGTCGGCTGGTTGGCGTGCAAGGACCGCGAGCTGCTTGACCGCTGCGTGCGCTATAAACATTATTTGTCGATCTGCAATGCCGGACCAAGCGAGCGGTTGACGGTGATCGCATTACAGAACCGCGACAAGATTCTCGTCCGCAATCAGGCGCTGGCAAAAGATGGCTCTGCAAAGCTGCTCTCTTTCCTTGCCGAATTCCCAGAGCTGTTTGATAGCTACACTCCCGATGGTGGTGTGGTGATGTACCCGCGTTACAAGGGCGCGGATGGGGTTGAGACCTTCACCCAGCGTTTGGTGGAGGAAGCGGGAGTCGTCTTGCTTCCAGCGTCGGTTTATTCCTCAACGCTCACCAAAGTGCCGACCGACCGGTTTCGAATTGGCTATGGACGCAACAATATCGATGAAGGCCTGTCGGCGTTCCGCGCTTGGCTAAAACGCAACGAGGTTTGAAACAATGCGCGTCATTCCATTGAAAGATATCCAGCGTGTTGCCTCGTCGCCCGTCGTGCTCGCTGCTGTCCGCGATGCTTTGATCCGCCATGCCGCAGTCGGGGTTATCTCGCCAATGCCGGGCGCATTGCTGTTTGATCAGCCTCCTGGTGACTGCCATATCAAATATGGCCGCTTTAAAGGCGGGGATTATTACGTGATCAAAGTCGCCAGCGGCTTTTACGACAATCCAAAACGGGGGCTGCCCACGAATAACGGCCTCATGATCGTATTCAGTGCTCAAACTGGGGAGCCATTGGCGCTGCTCCATGATCAAGGTTGGCTAACCAATGCCCGGACGGCTGCGGCAGGTGCGCTGGCTGTGGAAGCAGGGCGTTCTTCGCGCCTTGATTGCCTCGGCATAATTGGCACGGGAGAGCAGGCTGAGTTGCAGGCGCTATGGGCAACAGGTCATAACAAAATCGAGCGTGTCGCGATTTGGGGACGTGATGGCGCAAAGGCCGATTTGCTTGCAACAAAGCTGTGTGCGCAGGGGCTCTCTGCATCCACAGTGCCGCAAGCTGAATATCTGTTCGGTTGCGCACAAGTAATTATCACCTGCACGCCGTCTGCCGAACCTGTGTTGCCGATGAGCGATATCCCTCTTGGCACGCTCATTGTAGCCATGGGTGCGGATAATCATGGCAAACAGGAACTGGCAACCGGCCTGATTCCGCAAGCCGATTGCCTGATCTGCGATGATCGCGCGCAATCGCTCGACCACGGCGAATTTCAGACTGCCATGCGCGAAGGGCTGATTGATCCGGCCCGCACCGTGCTGCTCGGCGATTGCCTTGCGAAGTGCGTGCAGGCGCGGCGTTCGGACAAGGATATTATCATCATCGATCTGACCGGTCTTCCGGCGCAAGACATTGGTGCGGCATCGACCGTTTATGATGCGTTGACACGACGAACAGCGGATCACTTGACAGCTTGAACGTCTCCAAGCGGCGCGGCTGCAACCCAAAGGTATTCAAGATCAGGCGGATCGTCGTATGCGAATGGCCGACAGTGGCCGACATCGAACGGATCAACCAATGAGCTTGCGCGTCACATAGCCATTGGGCTGGCTGGCGAGCTTGAGCAAGCCCTGCCAGATCGCAGCAATCGGCATATCCGGCACAGTCTGCGGCTCAGTTTTGTCTGGATAATTGGTAAAGGTATCAGGCGGTAGCGGCAGTCGCTCGGCCGCAGCAACGTTCAAAGCCAAACTCCCGGCCAACAGCATACCCTTGACTGCGCACCACCAGCGCTGCGGTACAAGTGGTCTTTTCATGATGCGCACCAGATGCATAGCTCTATATCCAACATTGCTTTTGATTGCCTAAAATAATACTCATCCTATTATGCATTATAGTCAACGCTGTTTTTATGACACGCGTTCAGCACGCCGACCAGCCAGCACAGGCCTGCCCCAAGGCAGTATTTCTTACGTCATACTGAAACTATAAACGCCGACGTAAAAGCGTACCGCATAATTGGCGGGTACGGAGCCGGAGATTTCGGCTTAAAAATATACCAGTTCTGATATGCCCTTTGGGCGAGGGCTGAAGAGCCTGTCCTGAACTTGTTTCAGGAATGAAGACAGTGTAACTTCATGCAAAGCTTCGCCGGGCCGTTTTGGTTGATGGAATTAGACGCTCGTGAAGAACATCATTTTCAGTTTTCAGTTATAAGTTTTGGGGCGATTGGCAAACTGAGCATGACTTGAATGAAGGCATGCAAAAGCTTTCTCAGCCAGGCGTCCGTCTGAAACATCACAGCCTTCGTCTATACTGTCGTATCGATGGCGACCTTGGCAAAAGTCTGCCCCAACGAAGGTCGGGACCTGATGGCTTGGCCGCTTGCGTTTTCACCGCCACGGCGAGGCTCTTCTGCATCAGCGCTGAGCTTGGCTTCTCCCATGCGTTTGCACCAACGGGTGCTTCAAGTTGATGATCGTATCAAGCCGCGAATGGAACATGTCTTGTTCACCCATCTCCCGCGGCTCTTTCGGTTTCATCCGCTGCATCTCCAAAGCTTCTCTGGACACATAGAATCACACCTTCAACCAAAAAGCAATTTGCAAGAAATCGATGCTCTGAACGCTGTTTTCTGGTAAATCAAAACACCAGTTTGCGTAAATTCAGAATCTCGATTCAATGGCTTATGAGTTCTTCACGGGCGACCATTTAGAACATCCGTGACAGCGCAGGAAATGGTGTCTGGCAAAACAGCTTGAATACTTTTTTTCAAGGCAAATATCGTGCGCAGATATTAGCAACTGCCGTGTAGCGACTCATTTAAACGTTTGCCACTGAAAATTTCTTTAGCCTTGAAGATGACTACATTGCCCCAGTCCAAGATAGTCGGGTGCATGAAGTTACGGCTTCCATGGGTAAGCGAAGCAAAACAGTGATGGATTATGCTGGCCGCAAAATCGATATGTCAAATTCAGTCAAGGATTTAGAAACACTGATCGATACATCTGCAGCTCCATTCAATAAAGCCGCTGTAGAATCACAAATCAGGCAAAAAGTCCCCAAACCAAGTCACGTCTTCGGGCGATTGGTATTGGGTGCTGATTAAACCTTTATATTATGGCTTGATGCCATAGTCATCATATCTCTCAGCGACCATGGGATCGACTTTTACCGCTTCAGCAATATCAGCTTTGCCTTCTTCTGTTTTGCCAGCGCGCAGTTTGGCTATGCCGCGCATGTATTTGCTAGAATTGTATTTTGGCGAAAGTATGAGCGCTGCATTATAATCATCAATGGCAGCAGCAAATTCATTGCGGCGGAAGTGCACCAGTCCGCGGCTGTTAAGGTTAGCCACATTGCGGTTGAGTGCAATCGAGGTGTCACAATACTGCAATGCTTTATCCAGATCTATATTGACTGTTGCCCGCGCCCAGCAAAGATTATTATAATCATTGGCCGTAAAAGGTTTAGTAGCGTACTTTTTAGAAGCTATTATATATCCCATCTTAGCATCAGGTTCTCCCAAGGAGAGGCGTGCAGTGGCATATGCCCATTCGATATGAGAAATGAGTGATTTGTCAGCGATGTGTTTTGCCATGGCAGCCTCATAGGCGGCTTTTAGTGCAAGGCGGTTTGCTGGTATTTGACTGAGTATATTTAAACTTGTCACTGGGAGTATACGCTCAGGTGCAATCGAGATAATCTTTAAAGCATCAGCTAGCTGAGAATTTTCATCATCTTCTAGATTGTTGCTCAATCTTAGAAAATAGGCATCTGCATCAGGCGCATTTGGATCTAACTCAATCACTTTGTTTATGAAAATTTTAGCATCATGGCGACGGCCAAGTACAATATATACATTTCCAAGCAACGCCTGCATTTTTGCATTTTTTGGAGCGGCATCAGCAGAACTCTGTGCAACTACAAGTGCTTCTTCTTTGCGGGCTTGCGATATCAGAAGTTTAACCAACGCCACAGTGACTGCGATATCGCCAGGGAGTTTTTGATTGGCAATTTTTAAATCACTGATTGCTTCATCACGCTTTCCTGCTTCCATACGGGCAATACCACGGTACTCATATACGCTTGCATCCTCAGGCGTCAGCAAGGCAAGCTTATCATAGGCAATCAGTGCGTCGTCATAGCGCTTTTGCTCAAACAAAGATGATGCCTTATTCCACCAGGCGTCCGTATTGCGGGAATCAAGGGCAAGCGCTTCATCAATGGCTGCATCTGCTTCCTTGTTGCGACCGAGTTGTTGCAGAATGTAACCACGCATGGCTAGCCTTTGTGTGTTGTGTCCGCCTGGCTTGGCCATGGCTGCATCAATCTTAGCCAGAGCTGCATCATATTTTTTTGCGTTTATGTCAGACTGATAAGCCTCCCATTCTGGATCTATCTTATGCCCGGTAACAACTGTCATGCCCTCTTGCTGCGCAAGTTGTGCCCGCACCGCATCAGGCAAATGAATAAGCACCCGTTTTTTTCTTAAATCCTCAGCTTCCTTATCAGCAGTTTTTGCTGCAGCGTAACCTATTTCCCCACCTGACGTTTTGGTTGAAACCGCCATGTCGAAGCGCTCATCTTTAAGTGACTGGGAACGGGTGTATTGAATGCCAGCAACAGTTTTATCAATCGTATCGCCGGTTAGCCGATAATTTTTTCCGTTATCTGGTAACAATATGGTTTCATGAAATGATTCATATTGGGGAGAAAAAGCAATAGGCGCTATATCCGCAGTTGCTGAGTCTACACGGGTTGGTGTGAGAGATCTACCTACCCGGCTACTATCGGCTTCATATTCATAATATCTGCTGGTTCCTTCCGTGCTCCAGTCCATTTTGGCGGTGCCGGTCATGGTCAAATGCGCTTCTCCGGTTTTTTGATCGAGGACAAATCCGGTGGTTTTTGGCGTAATCCAATCGTAGGAACCAAGCCAGTATTTTTTTAATGCGTCTTCTCTTTGTGCGTCATTTAAAGCGGAAAATCCTCTTGCGTTCAGCGCTGCATCGTCCCGTAAAATCAGCTCAGCTTTGGCCAATGCTGGTTTATCATAGCCTGCGCGCGCATCAAGTTCGAGTCTGCCGTCGCTGAGCGGCTTGGCTGGATCACTGGCCTTCAGTGCAACAAGCGTTGTGGCTTTGTCGTACAGCGGCAAGGCCCATTTGAACGGCGGCACTGCAAGGCGGGCAAGCGATGTATCGCCACTGCGTGTGCCATCCAGCCAGTAGACCTTGCCAGATATAATGGCACGCACAAACACATGATCAAACCTGCCTGGCATGGGCAAGGCAGTATCTGCGCCATCGACTCTGTTGATAGATGTCAGGGCTGGCTGAGCTTCAATGCCAAGCTCATTCAGAAGTGCAAGCAGCAGCGCAGTTTTCCCTTTGCAGTCGCCAGCGCGGGCTTTCCAAACACCATCAGCGTCTTGTGGAATATAACTACCCAAGCCTTGCGTATTCAAAAAATAGCGCACGTCACCTTGAGTCAATTTCAGTGCCATTTCGGCGCGTGCAATCGGGTCAGGTGTTGCCGCCTTGATGTGCGCGATTTCAGCCCTGAGTAGCGAGTCAGCTGATAATTGTGTCGCCTTTTCAAAATAAGGCCGCATCACTGCAGCAACGCTGCTCCAGTCACTGAAATCGGATAGTTGAAAGATGGTCGCTTCTACATAACGCCCGGGTGCCCTCTCAGGAATTTTTACTGGAGTATAATTTGGCCGATCTATGGTCAATATCGCCCGATCTTTTTGCTGTGCCAGGATTGGCTGCAATTCCGGTCGCTGACTTTGCCAGTGGAACGGACTGCCACGTGGCCAGTCATAGCGAATGTACAAACGGTCGGTTGATGAAAAAATATTTAATGGCAACAGTTCTTGCGTGTACCCGCGCAAAGCCTTATCTTGACGATTAAAGGTATATGCAACCTCAAGTTCATCACCAACACGCAGATCAGGAATTTGTAGTGTGGCGGTCAGCAAACCATCCAATTGCAGCGCTTCCAGTTCTGCCTCCCTGTGTAAAACCGTCACAGCCTTGCCATCACCAAGAACATCAATGGTCGTCGTGCCGCGATGGATGGCAATTTTATTGAGTGTTGCATCGCCATAATCTGGCTTCCATATGGCAGTGAACGTGCCCAGCGCTTGAAGGCCTTCGCTGCTCAGTACACGGGTAAGCTGGTACAAGTGGGTGTGTGATCCACTTTCATCAATATGGGTCTGAATTGCCAGCAAACGCACTTCAAGGGCACCACCGCGAGAGACTGCCGGCGGCGGCACGACGGGCACGACCCATCCCGGTACCGGCCCAACTTTCACATGATCCTCAGCAGATGCTGCACCGGACAAGATCAGACTCATGCCAGCTAGAATCAGAATACGCATCACACATTCCCTTTTTAGCAATACATACAGCACATGCTGAGCCCGCGAAACAGCAATTATTGTGATAATTCAGAATGCCTGGTAAGGCGCGCCAAATAAGCTATCGCTGGCTACGCAGACGTTATGAGAGCATCGCTGTCAACAGAGCCCAAGTTTCATACAGTAGTAAGCGCCGGTCACTTCGATTTCCTGGCGCCTTGCTTTATACCGCCCTCATGTTGCAGATTTGCCAAAGTGCCTCAGGATTTGATCGGGCAAAGTTTCATGAGATTTTCACAACCCAGTTGCGACCACACAGGGGATCCATTGTAAAGTTTATCGTAAAAAATATGCCCTGTAAGTACCGTGAGCGCTGATAGAAATCTCAGTAAGTCACAGTAAATCGACAACGTCGGAGATAAAAGATACTGATGGTTTTTTTTGTTATGGCCAGATGACATGTGCATAATCGTTATGCTGTCGCCCTTTGCAGAATAAGATAAATATAATGTATCATATTTATATATTATATAAGGATTGTATTGATTATTGTTTAAAATCTGCTTTGAAATATTAAATTATAATAAATAATTATTGACCTTTAGTTAAAGCATCATCAAGGACGATCCAACCATGAAGGGTCGGTACGAGCGTATATCCAGATCATCGGCACTGTCAGTATGACAGCATTTGCCACTTTGCTTTGTATGGGTTGCACTTTGTGGCTCGTTTATAATGTTTATCCCATTAAGTGCATCACGTTGACATCGGCGGCTCAAGTGTGCCCAACCACGCGACAAGGCCAAGAATAAAACAAGCCGTACTTGCTTCAAAAATAAGGCTAAGACGTAACAGTTTGATGGCTGATAATGTTCTGTCTTGCTTGATCGCTTGCGCAAGTGCAGGCGTCAGGCGAAACCGGTTTGCGGCCGCCAGCCCCAGCATGAGGGTAAACAATGCGAACTTGGCCATTAGTAATTGCCCGTAAAGTGTCGAAGGCAACATCAGAATATTGGCAGGGCCGACAAGCATGTAGCTGTTCACCATGCCCGAGGCGATGATCAGGCCGACAATCACAGATCCGACGCGCGAGAAGCAATCCAGTGTGCGGTGGGTGAGCGCCAGATGACTGCCAGACATCTTTGCGGATGCACGCAATAACACGGCAGCGAGTGCAGCCAGCGCGCCGATCCACGCACCTGCGGCTAACAGGTGGACGATATCTGCGATTAAATGCCAAGTGCCAAACATGCCGTCGCTGGCAGCGCCGTGGCCCGTCCAGGCCAGTGACGCAAGCGATGATGCCGACCCCAACACAACCATCATCCGTGCTTTTGATGCTGTATACCTCTTAGTCGCAACGCCGCTGCCAAACGTAATGAGAAGGGCTAACATTCGCACACTCCAGGCACGGCCCATGGGTGTTTCGACAATCATGGCCTTTAGCGATGCGCGGTCAACATGCAGTAGTGTTGTGCCTGCCATAGAAGCCGTCATGCCAATGATGCTGAACAGCGACAAAGCCACACCCGCGGGCGCAAGGCAGAGCGTTAACGTGCGGAACGGCAGCACGATGTTGTTTTGCCGCTCATCACCTTTTAGCGCATGGAGGCCGAAGAGGGGCAACCCGAACAGCAGCATCAGGTTCATATAAAGCGCAAACCTGATGCCAATGGTCAGCCAGTCCGGCATCATTTTACCTTGAAAGAAAAATCACCCTCCATGCGGTGCGTGTCATTGCCAGCCGCATGCCACTTGAGCTGATAGGTGCCTGTCGGCAAGGCATGCTTCATCAATAAAGTCAGCGTTTTGCCATCGGCGCTCATGGCGGCGGTGTAATCCTTCATTTTCATTGGTTCCGTCATTGCCATACCAGGCATGGTGGTCATAACAATGTCAGCACCCGAAAATTTGGCAACAACAGTTTCGTTAAAACTAAGGATCACCTTACCCGGCTTTTCGACAGTGGCATCGGCAGCCGGTGAGGACGAAATTAGCTTGGGATGCGCTTGTGCAGCGCCACCAAAGATCAGCATGGACACAAGCGGGGCAGCAATCAACACGTGTAATCTGGACATAATAGCTCTCCTAAGGGGGTTACTCAGTGCTGATACGCAGCTTGAAGGTTTGCCCCTCAAGAATTTTTATGTCTATACTTCATGCTTTAATTGAGGGTTATATGCATTGTGTGCGTAATAACAGTAACCATCAAAGGGATATCAACCATGAAAGATATTAACGATTTGCTGACGCGCTTAGGCAATACAGCCGTTCCAGCGCGACTGGCATCGATAGACGACACCATCATTGCTAGCATCAACGCTCAAACTGCTTTGCCCCTTGCCCCGTTCGTGCGCCTGTACAGCTATGCCGCCCTCGGTGCGCTCACCATTGGTATTGCAAGTGCAAGCTTCCCGTCTGCTCCCATAGGCTCAGCACATTCGCTGACGCCGTTTAATTCATCGCCAAGCGTATCTACATTGTAGATACTTAATAGAGGTCAAATCATGATTACATCCGCCTTCAACCGACGGGCCTTGTTGCAAGGTGTCACACTCGCAAGCAGCAGTGTTGCGCTCACCTCATTGTTTCCGGCATGGGCACACAGCGGCAGCATGGGCATGATGAGCCATGGTGTGAGCGGCTCAAATGGAGTCTCTGAAGTGTTAAGCGGCAATACTATAGCGCTTACTATTGGCGAGGCGCTGTTCAATGTTGGTGGCAAGTCTGGCCACGCTATAACCGTCAACGGTACCCTGCCGGGGCCAATTATCCGGTTGAAGGAAGGCCAGAAGGTTCGGCTGGCTGTTACCAACACGCTTAAAGAGGATAGCTCCATCCACTGGCACGGTGTGCTCGTGCCATTTCAAATGGACGGCGTTCCGGGTGTGAGTTTTCCGGGTATCAAACCGGGGCAAACCTATAACTACGATTTCGATGTCAAACAGTCCGGCACCTACTGGTATCACAGCCATTCCGGAATGCAGGAAGCCATGGGACAATATGGCGCTATCGTCATTGACCCCATTGGTGTTGATCATGTGGCGTATGATCGCGAACATGTTATTGTGCTGTCCGACTGGAGCTTCATGCACCCGATGGAGCAACTTCGGAGACTAAAGGCGATAAGCGGTTATTTTAATCAAAACCAGCAGACCCTGTCGAGCTTGTTAAGTGGCAAAGATCAATCAGCCAAAGAGCGTATGATGTGGAGCAGTATGCGCATGGATCCGACCGACATTACAGATGTGAACGGATCGTTCTATAGGTATCTGATCAACGGACATGGCAGTGAGGAAAACTGGACAGGACTGTTCAAACCAGGCGAGCGAGTGCGGCTGCGCATCATCAATGCCTCGGCAATGACCAATTTCAACGTGCGCTTGCCGGGCTTGCCGATGACAGTGGTTGCCGCAGATGGCCAGCATGTTCAACCAATCGAGACCGATGAATTCCAGATTGGCATTGCCGAAACCTATGATGTTATTGTCCAGCCGAAAACTGACACAGCCTATGCCGTAATTGCAGAGTCTATTGATCGCTCGGGACAATGCCGGGGCACACTTGCCCCGCGTATGGGCGTGGCCGCAGCCATTCCAACCATTCGCGAACGCCCGCTTCTCACTATGAAAGACATGGGGATGGGTGATATGAAAAATATGGATATGTCGCATGGCGATATGAAGGGTATGGACATGAGCGGCGGCTCGATGAAAATGCTTGATCCTTCTGTTGCACCACAGGTTAAAATGGGGCCGGGTGTCGCAACGCTTGCACCTATGCCAATGGATCGCACTGCCGAGCGCCCAACCGGACTTGAGAAAGTTGATCACCGCGTGTTAACCTACAAAGATCTCAAATCTCTTGTCGCCAATACCGACACCCGCGTGCCGTCGCGCGAGCTTGATCTTCACCTGACTGCGAATATGGAACGGTATATGTGGTCGTTTGACGGGGTGAAATTCAGTGAGGGCGCGGCACCTATAGCCTTTCGCCAGAACGAGCGGGTGCGGCTGAATTTTATCAATGATACGATGATGCCGCACCCAATTCATCTGCACGGGCATTTCTTCGAGCTGGTGACTGGCACTGCCAATCATCATCCAGTCAAGCATACAGTGAATGTGCTGCCTGGCGGCAAGGTTTCTGTCGATTTGACGGCAAATGCACTTGGAGACTGGGCATTTCATTGCCACATGATGCTGCACATGGCGACCGGCATGTTCCGCATCGTGACAGTGCGCAAAGACGAAGATGCAGCGTGAAAGTTTTTTTAATCTTGGTTGCTGTAATTGCAGGCGCATCACCCGCTGTTGCACAAATGGACATGAGTATGCCGGGCATGAGTGTGCCAGCCAAACCATCACCGAAGTCGGCACCCGTAACTGCTGATCCAAAAGTGGAGCAACATGCGCTAGAAAAAACTGCATCACCAGCTACAGCACCGGCCGTTGAAGAGATTGGCAACACACCAGCGCCAGCGCCGCCGACCGATCATGCTGCCGACGCGCTGTTCGGTGCAGACCACATGAACGAATCGCGCAATGTGTTATATCATGAAAATGGCGGCATGTCGTACCACAGCTTTTTGTTTAATCTGGCCGAATACCGGGTTCAAAAAGGCGGCGGTGCTTATCACTGGGATGGTGAAGGCTGGTTTGGTGGAGACATCAACCGTTTTGTTGTAAAAACCGAAGGTGAAGGCGCGGTGCGTGGAAATGTCGAAAGCGCCGAAGCGCAGGCGCTTTATTCGCGTGCCATAAATCCATGGTTTAATCTGCAAGCCGGAGTCCGCCAAGACATTCGGCCCCGCCCGGCCCGCACGTATGCCACCATCGGATTTGAAGGTCTAACGCCTTACTGGTTTGAGGTCTCAGGCGCTGTGTTCCTGTCCGACAAGGGGGACGTGCTTGGGCGTCTTGAAGGCTACTACGATCAGCGCATCACGCAAAAACTTATCTTGCAGCCACGCGTAGAGTTGAACTTTGCCGCCCAGAATGTGCCTGCGAACGACGTCGGCGCGGGTCTGAGCGATGCCGAACTGGGGCTTCGTGTGCGCTATGAGATCAAGCGCGAATTTGCCCCGTATGTAGGGGTGTCGTGGGATGGTAAAGTCGGTTCAACTGCCAATTACGCCCGCTCGGCAGGCAAGCGTGTGCAAGGTGCCAGCCTAGTATTGGGGATACGGACGTGGTTTTAAAATTCAAACATCTTTGCGCGACTCACGTTTTGCAAACAGCATTGGCCGACCAATAATAAAATGCCGCCGTAGTCGATGAGCAGCGAAAAACTACATTAAGCTTTGGTATTCCCGCTCAAGAGGCGAGTATGACGATTCAGTGTTAAAGGCTCTTGGTATTTTATACGGGCTTGAATAATTGAGAATGATCCTCCCGCATTTATTTGATCTCTTCGACTAAGCGACGCCTATTTTTTTGATGGCCACAATTCGCCTAACTTCAATGTGTTTTGATTTCAGCAGCTCAAGCCGTTTTGCCCACAATTCAGCCTCATTGAACAGCTGCTTTGTCTGTGCTGCGCTGCTGTCTGTGCCTGTCACTTGTGCAACCAGTTTGTCAGCGTTGCGCCAGGCATTGGTGACAAGGCTGATGTATTCCTGCGATATTGTTTCGTTGACCCTTATTTCCAAACCCAAGGCTTCAAGCATTTCAGTCGTCTGATCACTGGTGGAAAAGTAAAGTGGTTGCGATTCTTTTGAAAGCCATTTCTCCATGTCAGGATGGGACAAAACATGCGTATCGCGCGCAAAGAAATCATTGATAAGAATCATGCTTTCAGGTTTCATGGCCTGCACGATTTTTTTTAGCATGGCCGATTTATTTTCCACACGGGTCAAAAAACCATTGGCAAGGGCACGATCAAAGCGTCGATCAAAAGGCTGTTCAAGATTGATATTGAGAATGGAGAGGGCGGCTTTTTTTGCCTTGCCCGCCATCAGAGAAAGCGCATTGCCAGCATCGACGAGAGCTTGCGACATCTCGTAGCCGCTTACCCATACGCCAAAATGCTCAGCCAAAACGCGCGCCGGCCCGCCAAGCCCTGCTGCAAGATCAACCATGCTCATTTCAGGCGTCAGAGCCAGTAGTTTCGACATGGCAATAATATAATCAGGGCCGCCTGGGCCACAATATTCCCTGCCCCAAACCATTTGCGCAACCTCTACACGGCTTTCATTCCAAACATCGACTTCCGCTGTCATTTCTGTTTGAACAACAATATTTGTGTTGGCTTCGATAGACTTTGAGGCTTCAACCTTTGCGATCAAATGGGCTTGCAACGCTGTAGCATCATAACCCTCCCACCAGGCTCTGATGCGAATACCGAAATTCAGCTTCGGCACGGCCTGCGTTGGTTTGAACGTACTGGCTGTGCGGGCTTTGGTATTAGAGGCATTTTGTCTGGTGGCAGGTTTTGCCATGATCAGACCATGAGGTCGTTATCTTCAAGCAAGCAAGCGGTCATGTCGCCAGCGATGGCACGCAAAGCAAACGTCACCGATGGTTCGCCAAGATCGAAGGCAACGCCAAAGCCTTGTGATGTCAGGCGCACAACAGAGGCAAGAATATTGCCACCCGTTGGGTGCTGGAGCGATACAAGAGTGCCAAGCGGCAGACGATGTTCCGTGTGAATGTACGCCCCGGAGGCAGAAACCTCTTCCAATTTGCCGGTGAGCATATCTGCTCCGGCTTTAATGATGCAGCCACTTTCGACTCTGTAGCGCGGACGTTCCCGTCGTTCTTGTGACATGAATTTTCCTCAAATTGGATTATCTCTGATTGCATGTTTAGCATGCAAGACCGAATAAATGGTAAACCGGAAAAAGATAATAATATTTTGATCCAGCTATTATCGGCCGCTTGGCCGGCGCCGACGTTGATAGCCGTAACGCGACCCTTGGCGGTAATTACCCCAAACGAGCAGAGCAAGACCAAGTATGATTGCTGGAAGCACCGACGGCACAGCATTAAGCTGCTGCGGTAAGCCATGGTAAGGGCTAATGATTGTCGCCAATTGATTAAGCCTCACAAACGACATTGTTTTTGTTTCTAGCGAAAACAGCAGATCAGCCCCAAGGGCGACAACCGCGAGCCAGATAAAAAAAAGTCCAATGCGACGCATAACGCTCCTTACCTCAACATACTTAACATATATCGATATTTAATTAACAAAATATGAATATTTAAGAATTCTTTACCAAAGGAATTATGCGACTTGCTTTTGTCGGGCGACGGCTGATAGACAGTAAGAGTTTATTGAATAAACACATGCGGAGAGGTGGCCGAGTGGTCGAAGGCGCTCGCCTGGAAAGTGAGTATGGGTCAAAAGCCCATCGTGGGTTCGAATCCCACCCCCTCCGCCACTTGTTGCAATTCAGCTTTCGATAGCCTTGCTGAATACAAAGCCGAGCCTGTGTACTGGGCACGGCAAACCGGCCTTGCTGTCGTGGCTGCCCGCTCTGGCCATCCGGATCAGGCGCGTGCATTGCTGGCAGAGTTCAAAGCCAAAAACAGCGATGCCAGCTCATATCAGTATGCACAAATTCTGACCCAACTTGGCGACAAACAAGCCGCTCTCGATGCACTTGAACATGCCTTGGTTGTTCGTGATGCGGGCCTCCTGCTTATGCACACTGACCCGCTAATGGGCCCAATCCGCAATGATATCCGTTTTCAGACAGTCGAGAAAAGACTGCAGGGTGAATAAACACTGTCGGAATGACCAAAAAGAAAATACGTCGCCATATGCGGGACCACGGTGCTTTTAAAGAGTAACTTCAGGAAATTGGTGGGCGCAGGAAGGATTGAACTTCCGACCCCTGCGATGTCAACACAGTGCTCTACCACTGAGCTATGCGCCCACGTAAAGCTTCTTAGGCTGGCTTGTTGAAGATTGTCCAGTGCTGGTCACATAAAAAACGGCACTGATGGCTATCAGCGCCGTTTTTCAATCGAATATAGAAAGTTTATGAGTTCACAGCATCTTTAAGGCCCTTGCCAGCACGAAATTTGGGCGTGTTGGAAGCTTTGATTTTAATCTCTTCACCAGTGCGCGGATTGCGGCCTGAGGATGCCTTGCGCTTGGTGATCAGAAAAGTACCAAACCCTACAAGGCGCACCTCATCGTCTTTTTTGAGTGCGGCAACAATAACGTCAAACACGGCTTCAACGGCGCGTCCGGCATCTGTTTTGGAAAGTGCGGATAAGTCGGCAACAGCGCCGATTAAATCTTGTTTATTCATGTTTGAAACCCTGTAAGTTATTTTGAATGTGTTGAATTAGAAACTGTTTGTAGAAGCAGAGTCACATAACTGTCAAAAAGAAAAACGCCTTAAATTGGCAGAATTCTAGGAAAATTTTAAGTTTCTCAGCAAAAATACTTAAAAACAGGGGGCAACACGCCATATGCTCTCCCCTTAGTTATCTGCATGGCTTTTAATGCGTTATAGAGACTGCTGGCAAATCTACGGCAACTTTTGCTATTATGGCAGGCGTTTCCATCTCTTCCGTCCATTCTATAGGCACAAGCGGCTTTCTGAGCGCCAAAGACAAAACCTGATCGACAGTGCTGACGGGTATGATGGTTAATCCCTGTTTTACATTAGCTGGAATTTCAACGAGATCTTTCTCATTTTCAGCCGGAATGAGCACAGTTGTAATGCCGCCACGCAGCGCAGCCAGAAGCTTTTCCTTAAGGCCACCGATAGGCAGCACACGCCCACGCAGTGTGACCTCGCCAGTCATGGCAACATCCCTGCGCACCGGAATGCCGGTGAGCACGGAAACAATTGATGTCACCATGCCTATGCCAGCTGATGGCCCATCCTTGGGTGTGGCACCCTCCGGCACATGCACGTGAATATCGCGCTTCTCAAACACAGTTGGGCGAATGCCAAAAGCGGCACTGCGTGATTTGACATAAGACAGAGCTGCAGAAATCGATTCTGTCATCACATCACCAAGCTTGCCGGTGGTTTTAATATTGCCTTTGCCCGGCACAATAACCGACTCGATGGTGAGCAACTCACCGCCAACCTCTGTCCAGGCAAGCCCAGTCACAGAGCCAATCTGGTCTTCAGCTTCGCTTTCACCAAATTTGAATTTGCGAACACCGGAAAAATCTGCAAGATTATCAGTCGTAATGGTAACACTGGTTTCCTTGCCCTGTAATATCAGCTTAAGAGATTTGCGCGCCAGTTTTGCAAGCTCTCTTTCAAGCGAGCGCACACCCGCTTCACGTGTGTAATACCGCACAAGATCATAAAGAGCGGAGTCAACAACGGACCATTCGCCTTTTTTGAAACCGTGATTTTCATTTACCTTTTTAATCAAATGGCGTTTGGCAATTTCAACCTTTTCGTCTTCAGTGTAGCCAGACAACGTGATGATTTCCATGCGGTCCAGCAATGGTTGCGGTAACTTCAAAGAATTTGCCGTGGTCACAAACATGATGTCTGAAAGATCATAATCGACTTCAAGATAATGATCGTTAAACTTGTTATTTTGTTCAGGGTCGAGAACCTCAAGCAAAGCTGAAGCCGGGTCACCACGAAAATCCTGACCCATTTTGTCGATTTCGTCGAGCAGGAACAGCGGATTTGATGTGCCGGTCTTTTTCAAGTTTTGGACAATCTTGCCAGGCATCGAACCGATATAGGTGCGGCGGTGCCCACGAATTTCAGCTTCATCGCGCACACCACCAAGTGAGAAGCGCAAAAATTCGCGACCTGTTGCACGCGCAATCGATTTGCCTAGCGATGTTTTGCCTACACCCGGCGGGCCAACCAGACACAGGATCGGGCCTTTGAGTTTTTTAGCACGACTTTGCACAGCGAGATACTCAACGATCCGCTCTTTGACTTTTTCTAGTCCGTAATGGTCTTCGTCAAGAATGGTCTCAGCTTCTGTCAAGCTCTTTTTAACTTTCGATTTTTTACCCCATGGCAACCCCAGCAACCAATCGAGATAATTGCGCACGACGGTGGCTTCCGCAGACATCGGTGACATAGTTTTCAGTTTTTTCAGTTCAGCGGTGGCTTTTTCGCGCGCCTCTTTGCTGAGCTTGGTTTTGACAATTTTTTCTTCAAGTTCAGTTGCCTCATCCTTGGCTTCTTCACCTTCACCGAGTTCGCGTTGAATGGCCTTCATTTGCTCATTCAAATAATATTCGCGCTGGGTTTTTTCCATTTGGCGTTTTACGCGGCTGCGAATTTTTTTCTCGACCTGTAAAACGCCAATTTCATTTTCCATCGCCGTTAAAATCATTTCCAGGCGTTTATGAATGGAAACTTGCGCCAGCATATCCTGCTTGTCTGAAATTTTAAGGGCCAGATGAGACGCTATAGTGTCTGCCAGTTTTGATGGATCGGTCGTCGCTGTGACAGTGCCCAGCACTTCAGGCCCTATTTTTTTATTCAGCTTCACATAATGTTCAAATTGCGCAACGGATGAACGGGTCAATGCCTTAAGCTCGGTTTCATCACCGTGCGTTTCTTCAAGTGGCGAAATTGTGGCTTGCAAATAATTATCACTGTTAATCATTTTGACGATAGCGGCGCGTTCGCGACCCTCGACCAAAACTTTTACAGTGCCGTCCGGCAATTTCAGCAATTGCAAGACGGAGGCCACCGTGCCGATATCATACAGCTCATTCGGTCCGGGATCATCATCAACCGGGTTTTTTTGTGCGACCAGCATAATACGCTTGTCACCGCGCATCACCTCTTCCAGAGCATGCACAGATTTTTCGCGCCCAACAAACAATGGGACAATCATGTGAGGAAATACCACGATATCGCGCAGTGGAAGTACCGGGTAAAACTGTTCCATTAAATGTCTCCGTTCGTCTGATATTTTGTCTTGCAAGGCTTATATGGTATTACACATAGCTGGTAACAAGGGGCGCAATCAGGCAGACGTGTTAACGGCCTGATCCTGCTGAACGTGAATACGAAGCGGTTGCTGCTTGCCTTCAACCACCTCTTTACTGACAACAACCTCCTCAACCGTACCAAGACCTGGCAAATCGAACATCGTGTCCAGCAATATGGCTTCCATAATCGAGCGCAAGCCACGCGCGCCGGTTTTACGTTCAATGGCGCGTTTAGCAATGCTGACCAGTGCATCGGATTGAAAACCAAGCTTGACACCTTCGAGCTCAAACAAGCGTTGATACTGTTTGACAAGCGCATTCTTGGGTTCAGTCAAAATTTTGACTAATGCATCCGTATCAAGATCTTCAAGCGTTGCTATCACTGGCAAGCGCCCAATAAACTCTGGAATCAAACCGAACTTCATCAAGTCTTCCGGCTCGCAATGACGGAGCATTTCACCAGGACGACGCTCTTCCGGAGCAGCCACATGTGCGCCAAAGCCAATCGACTTGCCCTGCAATCGATCGCCAATAATTTTATCAAGGCCGGCAAACGCACCACCACAGATGAACAGAATGTTTGTTGTATCAACCTGCAAAAATTCCTGTTGTGGATGCTTGCGACCGCCTTGCGGCGGAACCGCTGCTGTTGTGCCTTCCATGATCTTCAGGAGAGCCTGTTGTACACCCTCCCCAGACACATCGCGGGTAATCGAGGGATTATCGGCCTTGCGTGAAATTTTATCAATTTCGTCAATGTAGACAATACCACGTTGTGCCCGCTCGACATTGTAATCTGATGCCTGCAATAATTTGAGAATGATGTTTTCAACATCCTCCCCGACATAACCAGCTTCGGTCAGGGTGGTGGCATCCGCCATAGTAAAAGGCACATCGATAATGCGTGCAAGTGTTTGGGCGAGCAAAGTTTTGCCGCACCCTGTTGGGCCCACCAGCAGTATGTTGGACTTCGCCAATTCCACATCCTGGTTTTTGGTCGCGTGATTAAGACGTTTGTAGTGATTGTGTACAGCAACTGACAAGTTGCGTTTGGCATGGCTTTGGCCAATGACGTAATCATCAAGCACTTTACAAATTTCTTTTGGTGTCGGTACGCCATCGCGGGATTTTGTCAGGTTGGTTTTGGTTTCCTCGCGGATGATATCGTTACAAAGCTCGACACATTCATCACAGACAAACACCGTCGGTCCGGCAATAAGCTTCCTGACCTCATGCTGGCTCTTGCCGCAAAAAGAGCAATATAATGTGTTTTTGGAATCGGTGGGGCCACTCTTACTCATTCAACATTCCTCATCAGTTCCACACTGGCAAAACCAGCTTAAATATAATTACCCCATGTTATGCTAATTACCAATCACCAAAAAACAAGCAAGTGGGGCAATTTCAGGGTCAATTTAAGGATATTAGCTCAATGGTGGTCAAAATCAGCTTAACAAAGAACATTAAATCACAAATATATGTGACTTACGCTTTGGTTTCATCAGCAGAGGCTGGCCGTTTTTCGTAAACCTCATCAATAAGCCCCCAGACTTTGGCTTCCTCAGAACTCATGAAATTATCCCGTTCCAGCGCCAAATCAACCGCTTCATAGTCTTGACCGGTATGTTTGGCGTAAATCTCCTGCAAACGTGTGCGCATTTTCAGAATTTCTTTTGCCTGAATCTGGATGTCCGTCGATTTACCTTGTGCGCCGCCTGAGGGCTGGTGAATCATGATGCGACTGTTCGGCAGTGAATAGCGCATACCTTTTTCGCCAGCCGTGAGGAGCAAGGAACCCATCGAGCAAGCCTGGCCAATACACACGGTCGCCATTTTTGGCCGAATATACTGCATGGTATCATAGATCGCCAAACCGGCTGTCACCACACCACCGGGTGAATTGATATACATGAATATATCTTTTTTAGGGTTTTCAGCTTCAAGAAACAAAAGCTGGGCACATACCGATGTTGCCATCCCATCCTCGACCTGACCCGTCACAAAAATGATACGCTCACGCAACAATCTTGAATATATATCAAAGGCGCGTTCACCACGATTCGATTGCTCGATAACCGTTGGAACCAGATAATCATTATATTGTGCAACAGCATCCATCATTTCAGCCTCTTATATTAAAGCGTAACAACCGGGGATCCGGCCGCATTCACCACTTACCCTAACATGGTACTGGTTAATCCTTTTTGGAAGGGGCTTTCTTTTTTTGCTTCGGGACTGCATCCGGTTTATCAGTTGTTCCTGCTTCAGCGGCAGTGTCATCCGTTGCTTTAGCCACTTTGGGTTTCTTTGATTTCTCGGTCTTTTCATCCGTTTTTACAGCATCGCCTTCATCTTGAATGGCAGCCTCAATCTCTTCACGGGTAACATTCCGATCCGTTATTTTGATTTGACCAAAGATATAATCCACGACTTTTTCTTCATAGAGCGGGGCTCGAAGCTGTGCGGCAGCCATGGCGTTTTCCGTAAAGAACTTGACCACTTCCTTCTGCTGACCAGGATAACGCATGGCTTCCTGGCTGATAAGTCGGCTCATTTCCTGATTGGTGATCTGCACATTGTTCTTCTGACCAATCTCTGACAACAAAAGCCCCAAGCGTACGCGGCGGACGGCAATGTTGCGGTAATCGTCTTTTTCTTCTTCAAGTTTGGCATTTTCAACGGTGTCATCACCGACTTCCTGCTTCAACTGTGCCCAAATTTGCTCGAATTCTGCTTCGACCATACCACCAGGAACCGGAAAATCATGCTGAGCCGCCAAAGCGTCCAACAATTTGCGCTTCATATATGTCCGGGACAGACCGTCATGCTCACGCTCAACCTGGCTTTTCATCAATTCACGCAGTTTATCCAAACCCTCAAGGCCAAAGCCTTGTGCCATTTCATCATTAATTTCAACAGTTTTGGCCGTTTTAACCTGTTTGATAACGACGTCAAAAGTGGCTGGTTTGCCCTTGAGTTCAGCGGCCTGATAATCCTCGGGAAAACTCACTTTGATGTGCTTTTCATCTCCGGCTTTGAGGCCGACCATCTGATCTTCAAACCCTGGTATCAGGCCATTTGAACCGAGTTCAATTTGCATAGCCTCGCCTTTGCCACCATCAAACGGGTTGCCATCAATCTTGCCGATATAATCCATCACGACGGCATCACCGGTTTTGGCTTTGTGGTTGGCACCGGCATCTTCCCATGCCTTTTGGGACACGGCCAGCTTGTTGACAGCGGCATCGACCTCATCATCTGTCACCGGCACGATAAGCTTCTCAATTTCAAGGCCATCAAGACTAAAAGCCGGAATTTCAGGCAAAATCTCAACATCCATGCTGAACTCAAGATCAGCATTTTCGGTATATTTGGTAATTTCAATTTTTGGCTGCAACGCAGGGCGCAAGCCATTGTCCGCAAGGATTTTCTGGGTAGCATCCTGCACCGACGATTCCAGCACTTGCTGGGTCATGGCCGGGCCATGCATTTTTTTAATAAGGTTTTTTGGCACTTTACCGGGGCGAAACCCAGGCATCCGCACTTGAGGGGCGGCTTTTGTCAGCTCCATATCAAGTTTCTGGGCGAGGTCTTTCGCGGCAACGACAACAGCAAAGCTGCGTTTAAGGCCTTCGTTGGTGGTCTCGGTAATCTGCATGTTTGTCTCTCGCTCCAAAAAGTCTTAACTATCGATATTGGTGCGGGCGAAGGGACTCGAACCCCCACATCTCTCGATACTGGTACCTAAAACCAGCGCGTCTACCAATTCCGCCACGCCCGCACGTTTTTACGATTAGCGTGACCGCTAACCGTGGAAACGGCGTCTATAGCCCCTGAAAGGGCAATGAAGCAACACATAGCTTCACAATTCATCATTTTGGAGGCGTATTTGTTGATGTACACACCGCACTGGGCTAGAATTAAATCTTATTAAGGAATGACCAATGACATTATTAAAGTTTGTTTTATCCGCTATCTCGGCCGTAACGCTGGGCAGTTGCACAGCGTCACCTCTTTACACCGGTGAATATCACAGTGTGAAGCCAGACCTTACTAAATCTGTACCTCGGGATAGCAATGGCGAACCTGTTTTGGACGCTCCAGCGAATCGACCAAACTGATTGAGACACACCAAAGGTGCTTGGGGCGGATGACGGGGATTGAACCCGCAACCTCTGGTACCACAAACCAGCGCTCTAACCAATTGAGCTACAACCGCCATAAAGCAAGATATCTTGATACGACGAGGCACCCCGACAGTCAAGCGACAGCTTTAAATCCTGATCCATTGACTATGGCTCGACGGCATTAAATGTGGCTGTATGAGCTCATGTATTTTTTGCTTTGTTTGAATGCAACATGAACAACTATAGTGCTAACAAGCAATATCAAAAATTTATTTGATTAATATGATGTTGACGTAAAAATATAACCAAACGCAGGCGAATTAAGTGTTGCAATTCAACTGAAACTGATCAAAATTTTCAGTGTGGCTAAACACCACAAAACGTAAAAACAATAAAAAACTTATTTGTGACGGGCTCTCACTTCTGGTTGCATGCCAGAATTTCAACCCAATTAAGGAATCACTATGACTCTCTTACCTAAATTTCAGAAAAAAACATTGTCTTCATCGCTTACATTGGCTTTGCTTTTTGTGTCTGCAACGGCAACCGCTTCTACAAAATCGCCCATGATAAACTCTATTGCTGCATTTTCACCTGATATTACAGTGCTTGGCGAAGCATCGCCGCAGTCCGTTGTTCATTTTCAAGTGGCTTTGCCATTACGTGACTATGATGGCCTCGCAAAAAGCAATGCTTCCGGTAAAATTCTCACCAGCAAAGATCTGGCTGACAGGCATTTACCAACCCAGAAAGACTACGATACTGTGCTCAATTGGCTAACCAAACAGGGCATGAAAATTGATGCCACAACATCCAGCCGCATGACAATAGGTGCCAGTGCAACAACTGCAGAAATATCACGCGCCATGGGTGTGCACTTCTCAAAAGTAAAATCTGAGGGCCGCGAGTTTGCATCGGCTGACAGTGCGCCTGCTGTGCCTGCTGAAATCGCCTCTCTCATTAAAGGTATCAATGGCCTGCAGCCTCACCTGCATGCGCATGCCATGATGGCCAAACCACAAGGCGCAACAACTGTGCCGTATTATCCGATTGCCTTTATCAATGCCTATGGTGCTAACGGCCTTGGCAATGCCGGTGCTGGTGCAACCACTGCCGTTGTGATTGATACTTTCCCGTTAAAATCTGACCTAACCCAATTTTGGGCAACAACAGCCACACCGCAGACACTCAGCAACATAAGTTTTATTCAAACCGTGCCTGGCACCTTGGCTGCCCCGTCTGGCGAAGAATCAATCGATGTGGAAACGGCAAGCTCTGTTGCACCGAGCAGCAAAGTGCGTGTTTATGCATCACTTGATCTCAGCTTTACCAATCTCGACACAGCCTATCAACGCATCATCAGCGATCTGCAGAATGGTGTGAAGATTACGCAGGTATCGATCAGCCTGGGGTTGTGTGAAACGCAGGTTCCGACGAATGAAATTTCTACCGATGATGGTTTTTTTGCTGTGATGTCCTCATTGGGAGCCAGTGTGTTTGTCTCATCGGGTGATAGTGGTTCGCGTGAATGTGGAGGCCGTACGAACACCACATCCTTCTTTGCAACCAGCCCGAATGTCACAGCTGTTGGTGGCACGCGCCTGCTGGTTACATCAACAGGCGCGATACGCAGTGAAGTAGCGTGGACTGGCAGTGGCGGTGGGCTGAGCACATTGTTTGCCCGGCCATCCTACCAACCAGCATCTTTAGGTTTTACCAAGCGCGCCATACCGGATTTTTCGGCTGAGGCTGATCCAAACACGGGCGCTTATATTTTGGTAAACGGCCAGGTGACGCAGTATGGTGGCACATCTCTGGCAGCGCCTATTGTTGCAGGGTTGGTCGCACGGATTAATTCTGCACGCCTTGCTGCCGGTAAAACCCCGCTGGGTTTGATGAATAGCCGCATTTATTCACTCATTGGCACAGGTAATTTCCGCGACATTACAAGTGGCAGCAATGGTGGCTACAGCGCTGTTACAGGTTATGACCGAGTAACCGGCATCGGCACACCTAAACTTGGCACGCTGCTACCAACTCTGGTCGCTCAACCGTAATCGCCTGTAGTTCTACATGTTTAGGGTCGTTGCAAAATATTTTGCAACGACCCTTTTACACAATGATATTTTAACAGTGACTCTTCTTCCCCGCCTCTTGAGCGGGGAAGAAGAGCATAGGCGGTTTTCAAGGGCTTTTAATATTACTCGTTTTTTGCTGATCGTTTACATGCAAAAGTTCAAATTTGGTCGTTTTACTCTTTTGCTGCACGCTTTGTCATCATCAACAATAGCCCTGGCAGTACAGTCAAAATCAGTGGTGCTCCCACCAGCAAGCCAGCAATGATGGCGGTGGCGAGCGGTCGTTGCAATCCGGAGCCGCGGCCTATGCCAAGTGACAATGGGAGCAGCGTTAATATAGCAATAAGCGCCGACATAAGAATTGGGCGCAGTCGCGCGCGGCCTGCCCTGATCAATACGTCGCCTGTGATTGTTGTGTCGCTGCCTGAACCGTTCGGACTGAGCTCGGCGAGATAAAAAATGGAAAGTTCGGTCAGCATCCCGACCACCATGGTGATGCCCATCAATGCCGATATATCAAGCTCTGTGTGGGTAAACCATAAACCTGCCAGCACAGCACAAACGGACAGAAGCACCGTGATAATAACAGCGCTGGTGTAGGCCCAGCTCTGGAAGACTATGGTCAGCAGCAAAGCTGAAAGCAACACGGCGGCGACAAACACCGTTGCTAGGTCACTGAACGATTGTTTTTGCTGTACGTAAAGACCGCCGTAATCGACCCGGATACTGGAAGGCAGATTGAGCGCGGTAACTTTTGCTTGCACTGCCTTGATGGCCGAACCCAAATCAAGATTTTCCAGTCGTGCGGTAACAGCAATCAGTGGCGCCAAATCTTCGCGGGTGATCTGGCGTTCACCCGGGTTGATTGTGACTAGGGCTATCTGATTAAGTGAAACGCTACGCCCATCGCCAGCGCGCAGTTGCAAAGCGCCAAGCGCCATTGCACGTTGGCGCAACTCTATTGGCAAACGCACCCGTACATCAATCAAAGTTTCACCCGCCAGAATGCGGGTGGCAACTGTGCCACCGACCTGCGTTTCCACCTGCCTCGCCACAGTATCAGGATCGAGACCGGAAAGAGCCGCTGCTGCACGGTCCACCTTGATGACAATCGCATCGCCAGCGACGCGCAGGCCGTCGCGCACTTCAACTATGCCCTTGATTTTGCCAATCCCGTCAGCAACTTTGGTGGCAGCGGCCAAAAGTGCTGCCTGGTCGTCACTGAACAATTTGACCTCGATGGGTTGCGGCACGGCTGTCAAGTCACCAATCAAATCTTCCATCAATTGGGCTGTGTCCACATCCAACCCGGGAACCTGCTGCGCGATCTTGGCACGAACTTCGCTCATCACCTCTTCGATGTTGCGTCGGCTGCCGTTGTTCAACCGAACAAACATGTCGCCTTCATCGGCTTCAGTGAGGCCACCACCCAGTTGCAAGCCCGTGCGGCGGGAATAGCTCACCACTTCCGGTGTGTTTTGAATAATTTTTTCGACCTGGCGTAAAAGCATGTCCGTATCACTCAGCGCTGCGCCTGGTTTGGCTTTATAATCGAGAATAAAGCCGCCCTCATCCATCTTCGGCATAAAACCCGAGCCAATCTTCAGCCAGGAGATTGCGCCAACAACGATAAGTATCAAAGCGATAACACCAACAAACCAGACCGGCCGTTTGAAGGCGCGCGCTGTCATGCGTTCATACGGACGGCCCAGCGCGCCCATAAAGCCATCAGCTTTTTCAGCGGCATGCACATCGTTCATGCTCAGCCATCGACTGGCCACCAGCGGTATGACGTAGCGGGCATAGAGCAGCGAGACGATAAGCGCTG
Organism: Sphingomonadales bacterium; assembly: GCA_025362295.1. GTDB lineage: Bacteria > Pseudomonadota > Alphaproteobacteria > Sphingomonadales > Sphingomonadaceae > JANYGX01. Next base: position 27,399 of record JANYGX010000021.1, read on the forward strand.
CCGACATGGTGACCGCCAGTGCCTTGAAAAACCCACCCGTCACACCGGTCACAAAGGCAAGCGGCAGGAACACGACGATGGTCGCCGTGGTTGACCCCAGCAGCGGTCGCGCCATTTCCTTTGCCGCATCGAGGAGTGAGGGCTTGCCGCCTTCCCTGGCCTCTTGCATCCGGCGCATCAGATGTTCAAGCATCACCACGGCATCATCAACCACGAGACCTACAGCGGCTGCCATGCCGCCCAGAGTCATCATATTAAAGCTCATGCCAAGAGCCTGAAGTGCCAAACACGTTACCGCCAGCACAGCCGGCAGAAGAGCGGCTGTCATCACCATCAACCGCCAGCTTCTGAGGAACACAAACAGCACGACCCCCGCCAGCAGTGCACCCAGCAATATAGCATCGCGCACGGCACTTGCAGCGCCACCCACCAGTTCGGACTGATCGTAGAAAGGGCTGATTTTAACATCGACTGGCAGACCAGCCGTTTTCAGCCGCGCGTCAATGGCTTTGACAAGTGCCAAAGCGTCCGCCGTTGGTGTCTGGCGGATGTTGACCAGAACAGCGTCGGTGCCATTGGATGTCACCCGTGTCCAGGCGGGTGCGGGGGCCCTGTGGATGCTGGCAATTTGGCCAAGTGTAACAACGCCAGCGCCAGGTGTGCTGCCTGCCTTGATGGGCACGGCGGCGATATCAGCTTCCGTGATAATCCGATCCTCAACCAGCGCCAGATAAAGCCGGTGGCGATCTTCGATCTTGCCGACAGCAGCAACACTGTTGGCTGAGCCAAGTGCGGTTGCCACATCGTTCATGGTGAGGCCAAGGCTGCGCATGTGAGCAGGGTCGATCTCGACACTGATCTCGGGTTTGCTGCCTCCCAGCACATCAACACCGGCTACACCCGGCACCGTCGATAACAGAGGACGCAATTTTAGCTGTGCAAGCTGTTGCAGCGCCATGCCGTCACGGGTCTTGGAGATTAGCGACAATCCAAGCACTGGAAAGATCGTCGGATCCGAACGGCGCACGTCAAAGCGCGTACCGGCGGGCAGATCAGGAATAATGGTGGCCAGTGCGCCTTGCGTCGCCAGCGTTGCTGCCACCATGTCCTGGCCCCAGTCAAAACTGAGGGAAATTTCAGCGGTGCCCCGGCTGGTCGTGGAGCGGATGCGGGTAACGCCCGGCACCGCGCGCAGCGCAATCTCGCCGGGGCGTGTGATGTCTGCGGCCATCTGGGTAGCGTCGCGCTGGCCAGCGTCAATCGACACCACAACGCGAGGATAATCTATATGCGGAAACAGTGTGACAGGCAGTTTAAAGCCCGCCATCAAGCCTGCCAAAGTGACCAGAACAATGCCGAGCCAGATGGCGCGCCGGTGTTTGAAAAGCCCTTCTGTCACTTGCCGGAAGCCTTCTCGTGCACCCTCATGCCGTCTTCAAGCGCAGTGCCGCCTTCAATCACCACATGTTCGCCCGGCTTCAGACCACTCGTGACGCTGACCCTATCACCATCAGCACTGCCGTCCACGACATCCTTTCGGTGCGCGACACCGCTCTCGACAACAAAAATGTAAGATTTGCCCCCACCATCAAGGAGCGCTGCATAGGGAATGGTAATGCTGGCGGTGCGGCTGCCAATACGGATGTTGGCTTTCAATGGCACGCCTGGCCCAGCATCATAATCGCGTGGCAGTTTGGCAAACACCGATGCCAGCCGGGTGGTTGCATCAACTTGTGTATCGATGCCACTCACTGAGGCATCTAAAAATTCGCCACCTTTCAACTGACTGATGCGGATCGGCTGACCAACGTGCACAGCTTGTACAGCCAGTGGATCGAGACCGAAGCGGGCGCGCAGGTGACCGGCTGCGGCAACTGTTGCCACTGTTGTACCGGCTGCAATTTGATCACCGGGGCGCAATGTTAAATTCTGCACAACACCTTTGGTGGGTGCACGCAAAACAAGGCTTGCTTGGCTGGTGTTGAGGCTGGTACGGGTCGCCCTGGCCGCAGATACTGCCGTGCGTGCGGTCTCGACATCCGCATCACTTGCCAGACCGTCGCTGCGCAACCGTACCGCGCGCGCCAGCACAGCACTCGCTGCCCGAACCTCGTTCGCCGATTTTACGGCGTCCAGTGTGGCGAGTGGACTGGCGCGCAGCACTGCAATCACCTGACCAGCACGCACCTGCGTCCCGTTTGCAGCCTCTATTCTGGCGAGCACCGCTTCACGCTCCGCCACCAGCGATGTTGACCCAGCAAGGTCCGCTTCGACAGCCCCATACGCGGTGATGGTAGACACAGTCGTGCCGGACTGAGCTGTCGCGGTGCGCACTTCGGCAATGGGGTCTGGCGCCTTGGCCTCTTCCGATGGTTTGGAACATCCAGAGAGCGTTATGACGAGCAAACACAGATATTTCATCACTTCATCCACTTGTTGCTTGGGGTGCCCGACAGCAGTTCGAGCGCCAGTGTCAGTTCAGCTGACTGTTGATCCAGGGCTGCGAGTATCGTCTGGCGGTCACGCAGCGCTTGCTGGACCGTTTCGGCATTGGCAGTAGCAAGATCACCGCGCTGTGCTGCACGGGCTGCATTGGTTGCCAGTGTCTGGCTTTGTGGCATCGCCTGTTCAAGCGCCTCGCGCTGCTGCCTGACAATTTTTAAAGCCCCGACAGCGGCATGGATTTCAGCCTGTGTCTGAAACAGCCGCGCTTCATATTCCGCCTGCACCTGAGCGCGCGTCGCTTTGGCAACAGCTATACCGCCACGATTGCGATTCCACAGCGGCAGGGTAAAGCCCATCTGCGGGCCAATGGTGTAATTGTTGGCGGTGTCGCGGGCCGTCGCCACGGTCAGCAACAGATTCGGAAATTGATCAATGACCGCTTTGCGCACCTCATTTTCCGCAAGCGCGTAACCCGCACGCAGCGCCTGCAAATCAAGCCGTTCGATCATCGCATGGCTGACAAGCACCTCGGCATCCGGCGCAAAATCTGGCCTTGCCGTGGGGGCAAGCCTGATTGGCAACGCTGGCGGTAAACCCAGCACACGATTAAGCTCCAGCCGCGCAGCAGCAAGGTCACGAACGGCTAAGCGTAATTTATCTGCAGCATCAAACGCCACCAGTCGCCGCACGTCAGCATCAGCGCTTGAAAGATCACCGCGCAGGGCGGCATGGCTTGCGTGAGTATAAAGCGCTTCAGCCGAGACAGCACTTGCCTTCAACAGCGCGCCCTGTCGGGCAAGCCCTTCAATCCGTATAGCCTGAAGTCGCGCTGCACCTGCCGTTTGCCACTCCGCCCAGGCGATATCCAGCTGCAGCTGTTGTTGTGCCGCGCGGGCCCCAACATTGACCACCCTGCGTTTAAGGAGTGTGCTGATATCAAGCCCCAGCTGGTTGGCAAAAGCCAAAAATACATCAGACCCGGAGATCAGCTTATCAAAGCCCACCACCGTGGTTGGGTCAGGTAGCAGTCGCGCTGCAAACGCCTGCGCCTCGCTCACCCCGCGCTTTAGCCGCAATGCCTTCAGATCGGGATTTTCAAGCACAGCAATAATCGCCAAAGCATTGGGTGTCAGTGGTTTGGCAAGATCAATTGGTTCCGGTTTGAGATAGGGTCGCTTGATGGATACAGCGTCAACCGTCATGCCGGTTGGGTCTGGTGAAGCGAGCACAGCCGATGTCGAACGCAAAACAACAGGTGCATAAGACACGCACGCACAAAGTGCGGTCGCGACTAGAATGAATACGGTGCATAATCTCACAAATATCATGTAATGCCAAAAGCACGAAAAGCACAAAAAGCACAAGCCTTCATACCATTGCAGAAATGTGACACCTTCAGGCGGTCACCGAGAAGGGTTGGGCAATGTTTTCCGGTCGGACTCAATCGTGCGCGCGGCTGTTTCAACAGCCCGAATAAATTCTTGCGCCGTCTGGCGTGATAGCCCGCTTTCAAGCAATGGTTTTGTCGCGTCGTCCAGACGCTCGCGCCAGCTGGTGTTGCCAAAAGCCTCGTGCACCACATCCGGTGAGTCAGAATCATTGTTGGCAAGCAGCGCCACGGCAATCCTGTAGACATCAGCGGCATAGGTGGTGGTGGCATCGACCAATGCGGCCATGCTGCGAGCCAGCGCGGCTTTGTCCGAAAAATCAAGGCCAAGCTCATCGGCCGCCTCATCCGACATATCCAGTGTTTCCTGACGCGTGCGCTGCCGCTCATCGGGATAGCGCAGCAGTTCACTGAGCGGACCTTCTGGAAAACCCTCACATAAACCGGCGCCAACCGCTTGCTGGGCAAGGGTACCACTGGAGGCTTGTGCACCGCCAGTGGTGCTGCCAACAGCTGAAACCGTGCCGGGACCGGCTGGACCAATACCTGTCATAAATTAACTCCTGCTCTCTGCCTGTGCCAGCAAAGTGATGAGGCGGCGCATGGGGCGCACACCGGTTTTTTCAAATATGGATGAACATTGGTTGAACACCGTTTTGAGTTCCGTACCAAGTTTTCGTGCCACCATTTTACCAGCATAGCCTTGGCAAAACAAAGCAAGAACCTCACGTTCGCGCGTGCTGAGGCGTTTGATTCGCCAGTTGATATCATCCGGGCCCGGGTTTGTATCCGGCTTGCCCGCCGTTTTCTGCACAGCGGGTGTTGCAACCTGAGCGGATTCCATATCCGCTGTTTTGATGGTTGGTTGCGTTAGCATCTGCGCTGCGCTGCTCGCCGCCAAGGCCCGCCGAATCGCTGCAATCAGCATAGGCAAAGGCGAGGTTTTGGCAACCATGGCAACCGGTTTGCGACTGGCCGCCTCACCAAGCCGCTGGGAGGCATAAGCCTGCGAATCATGCAGCATGACAAAAGGGGCCGTGTGCCCAGCCTCCCGCAGGGCATCAACAACCAGTGCCCCGTCGCCATCCGGCAGGGTAACATCAATAATAAATGCCGAAACCTGAGTGTTTGGTGTGGTTTCAACCAACAGGTCGCCCAAGCCAGATGTCGCATCATTATAATGGCTTAGCACCAGACCACCCGACGAATCGCAGGCCGCCAAAGCGGCCTTGACCTGATTGAGGGCGGCTTGATCGGCTGTGAACAGAATAATGACACTCATGCGCAAATTCTTCACCTGAAATTGCTTCAAACGTCAAGCCATGAGTAATATTCCGAAAGTTTATAGGTACTAATACCTACAGAATGTGCGTTTCAAAGCGAATGGATAGGGATTCATAGGGATTAATCTGCCCTGCCTTTCGGTTTCGCGTGTGTTATGTATTATACATCGGACAGAAAAAATTTAGTGTTCGGGAAAGATTTTTGAGGTGAACTTGTCTCATGGCAGGAACATCATAACCACCCCCAGGGGTATTGTAAGGAGATATGGAATGGTTGGATCATCTATTGGGGTTGGAAGTAACTCTTATAATTTTGCTAATATATCACAAACACCAGAATCTGAATGCCCTACAGAGGAAACCGGTGCTGTGACCAATTGCTTTGGAAATGGGTCGGCGACTAACGTAAATTCGGTGAATTCTTCGTCAACGACATCAACCAAAGAAGTCGCTTACAAAAATGTTAAAATTATCGCATACGCTAATCAGTTGGCTAAGGTTGGCAAAGAAAAGGGCCTGTCTGATAATGAAATTGCAAATACTGTGTCTAAGTTTCTCAGTGATAACCATTACACAGGCACTGTAGATTTCAAAAAAGATGTGGCTGCATTTGCAAAACTTGATGGCGATACATCGGATTACAACATAGCAAAGACCACAAATGCCGCATTATACAATGCACAGAAGGCTGTTCAGTCTGCCTCAGAAATAACAAATCAGTCTAATCAAAATACTACGTCAACGGGTGGAGGCAACGATAATACGAATCAACAAGTACAAAGTCAGCCATCCACATCTAGTTCTTCGACTGGCACTGTTTCCCACCTGACATCGCAGCAAGTGATGGATCGTAATATTGATAACATGTCACAACTGACAGGTGCTTATTCCGAACTCAAAAGCGCGCTGTCCAGCACGCCTACGGCAAATGGCAAAGATGATGCTGACGGCAGCAAACTCAAGCAGGCCAAAATAGACTTTGCCATTGCCAAAATTGCGAAAATGGCTGATGGCCTTGCGGCATCTGGACAAATCACTGCTGATGATGCCACATTGATCAAGAGCAGACTGCAATCTATGTCTGGTAGCACTATAGATTTAAACAAGTCTGATTATTTGGAAACTGCTGCTCACAGTTTATCGTATTATAAAACTGGCTGGGTTGAAAAACCAGGTTTCCTGGGCATAGGCGGTTGGGCTGGCCGTCCCGATGAGTCCGTTAATCCACAAGCCGCACAATACGTATCATCCGCTAAAACAACAATTGATGCTGCACTGAGAACGTACAAATATGATGCATCAACTGATGTTACAACAGCATCCACAAATACAAATTCATCTTATAACAATACCACGTCGACGACAAACAATTCTGATGGCAGCAGCACGACAAATTATTCAAATAATTCGTCAACCGGCTCAACGGGCACAGCTGCAAATAATTCATCAGCAACAAATAGCACCGGCAATACAACAGCAGCAGCCTCAAACTCCACAGCTTCAAATACCGACAGTGGTTCTACGGATTTAAGTGGCATGAGTTGGTATGAAGCGATGGCTGTGGTTCTGGGTAAATTGTTGGATAAAAAAGCTGATGCTATTAAAGCACAGGTTAATGTGGTTGATGCTGCTTCTAATTCCAGTTCAAGTTCTGGTTCCAGTTCCAGTTCTGGTGGCATAGGAGACGTAGTGGGCGGTGTTGTTAAATCCGCAGTTTCATCAATTCCAGTAATAGGCGGACTAGTGTCTGGTTTATTCGGTGGCAGCAGTAGCAGTGGTTCATCATCTACGGATACGGCGTCCACTCAAAACGCGGCATCGTCTAAACTCACTGCAATGGCAAAAGAATATGAGAGCTTGAGTACATCCATCGCGGGGGCACTCAATGCTATTGGCGATGCAAGTAAAACTCTAGCAAACAAAAACGCCTGATAATTTCTTAGAAAACACAGGAGAGTCATAATCGGCTCTCCTGTATTTTACACATTACTGCCCAATAACGATTTATTGTTTTCATTTTCATAGACTTTCCCAAGATTTATCACTAATTCTTTTGAATGAATTATAACGCCATACTTATCATCGACTTCGGCTCGCAAGTCACCCAACTGATTGCCCGTCGTATCCGCGAGACCGGCGTTTACTGCGAAATCCACTCTTATCAGCACGCTGAAGCGGCTTTTCACAAACTGAACCCTAAAGCGGTTATTCTCTCCGGTGGTCCAGCCTCTGTGCCGGATGCACACAGCCCACGTGCCCCTGATATTGTTTTTACCTCCGGCGTGCCTGTGCTTGGCATTTGCTACGGCCAGATGACCATGGCGGCACAGCTTGGTGGCACTGTGGAAAGCGGCCACCACCGGGAGTTTGGTCGCGCGGGTATCACCATCGAAGCCGCCTCGCCCTTGTTTGATGATGTGTGGATGGTGAGCCAATCGTACCCGGTGTGGATGAGCCATGGGGACCGGATAACGGTTATGCCCTCTGGATTTTCAGTCGTGGCCACCTCACCCAACGCACCCTTTGCCATCATCGCCGACGAGGCACGACACTATTACGGCATCATGTTTCACCCCGAAGTGGTGCACACACCCGACGGTGCAAAGCTCTTGCAAAACTTTGTCCATAAAATCGCAGGCATCACCGCCGACTGGAGCATGAGTGCCTACCGCGCTGAGATGGTCGGCAAAATCCGCGCGCAGGTTGGCAGCGACAAAGTCATTTGCGGCCTTTCCGGCGGTGTCGATTCAGCGGTTGCGGCTGTGCTTATTCACGAAGCGATTGGTGATCAGCTCACCTGCGTGTTTGTCGATCACGGCCTGATGCGCCTGGATGAGGCGGACGAAGTGGTTGGCCTGTTCCGCGATCACTATAAAATAAAGTTAGTGCACGTGAATGACGAGGCACTTTTTCTGGGTGGCCTTGATGGCATTGCCGATCCGGAAGCCAAGCGCAAGTTTATCGGCAAAACTTTTATTGATGTGTTCGAGGCTGAGGCCAAAAAAATCGGCGGGGCAAAATTTCTGGCGCAAGGCACGCTGTATCCTGATGTGATCGAAAGTGTATCGTTCAGTGGCGGGCCGTCGGTCACCATCAAATCCCACCACAACGTTGGTGGCCTGCCGGAACGTATGAACATGCAGCTCGTCGAACCACTGCGCGAACTGTTCAAGGATGAGGTGCGCGCCCTTGGCCGCGAGCTCGGGCTGCCCGAGGCGTTTGTCGGTCGCCACCCGTTCCCCGGCCCCGGCCTTGCCATCCGTATTCCCGGCGCCGTCGATAAAGCCAAGTGCGATGTGTTGCGGCAGGCGGATAAAATCTATCTTGAAGAAATTCGGAGCGCTGGGCTCTACGATACGATCTGGCAAGCCTTTGCTGTGCTGCTGCCGGTGAAAACCGTTGGCGTTATGGGCGATGCGCGCACCTATGATAATGTCTGCGCGCTGCGCGCTGTCACATCAGTCGATGGCATGACCGCCGACATCTATCCATTTGAAGCGGCGTTTTTATCGCGCGTGGCAACGCGGATCATCAACGAAGTGCGCGGCATAAACCGTGTTGTGTATGATTATACCAGCAAGCCACCGGGGACTATTGAGTGGGAGTGAGCTGAGTTGGATGCCTAAAAAATCGAAAACGATCTGATCTTGCAGCCGCACACGTGAAACCCACAGTACGACACTTCAAAATCTATACTTAAAAAGGCCCACACTATATGACAGCTCAAACCGAAACTTTCGCTGCATTGCACGTCCCGGGCGCTCCGCTGATCCTTTACAATATCTGGGATGCGGGGAGCGCTGTAGCTGTGGCCAAAGCGGGTGCCAAGGCAATCGCGACCGGCAGCTGGGGTGTTGCCGGAGCGCATGGTATTGGCGACGGAGAGAAACTGCCACTTGAGACTGCGCTGTCTACACTAACCGAAATTGTGGCGGTCACAGATCTTCCCGTCAGCATCGACCTTGAAGCCGGATACGGCACGCTCGCCGCTGATGTGATGGCGTCCGTGCAGCGCAGCGCCAATGCAGGCGCGATTGGCATCAACCTTGAAGACAAAAATCCTGTAACACGCACGCTTTTTTCGACGGCAGATGCCAGTGCACGCATTGCCGCTGCGGCTGCAACCGGAGTGTTTGTTAATGCGCGGGCTGACCTTTTCATTCTTATGCCACCTGCTGACCATGCAGCAGCCTTGGTTGATGAAGTGGTAGAGCGCGCCAAAGCCTATGCGGACGCTGGTGCACGCGGATTGTTCGCACCTTTTCTGCAGGATGCTGCGCTGATTGCGCGGCTGTGCAAGGCATCACCACTGCCGGTCAACATCTTGATGCGACCCGGCTGCCCAGATCACGCAACACTTGCAGAACTTGGTGTTGCACGGATCAGCCACGGCCATGGCCCGTGGGCAAAAGCCATGGCAGCACTGGAACAGGATGCACGGGAAATATTGTCTGCGACGGCGTCATCGCTTTAATAATACAACGCAAGGCAGTGGGCACAATCACGTGCAAAAGGTTTAAATCAGCCCGGTTGCAAGCAGACCTCGCACAACAATAACAGCGCCCAACAGCATCACAATCACGCCAGATATGTAGGGCAACTTGTTGATGATTGAATCGTACTGGCTGAAGCGGCCAGACATCTGCCGTGTCCCCCAGGCTGCCACAATGCCAATCGTCACGAGTGTGATGGCAAGGCCCGCACTGAAGGCACCGACCATGGCAAAACCTAGGGCAACACGTTTGAGCTGCAGGCAAATCAGCAACACAGCAAAGGCGGCGGGACACGGGATCAGGCCGCCGGTGAAGCCAAACCACATCACTTCCGTGGTAGAGACCGCACGCGATCCATATTTTGCTTCAATGTCATTGGCAGACATATGGGTATGGCCAAAATGCTCGTGAGCATGATCAGCATGGTCATGATCGTGGTCATGATCATGGTCATGGTCATGATCGTGGTCGTGGCTATGCATACCGGCTTTGTGAACGGATCGCAGCAAACGAAGCGCCAGCAGCATGATCATCAATCCCGATACCAGCAGCAGCCATGGCTCAGCCTGCGCCAGTATGTTGGCATTAGCATATTTAAGGCCAACGAAGGCCAAAAGCCAGATCACCAGCGTATGGCCAAACGCCGCCGATAGCCCGAGCACAATGGCTTGGGACATCGTGCCGCGCACAGCAACAATAAAAGCCACCATCACCGATTTGCTGTGGCCGGGCTCCAGCGCATGAAGTGATCCAAGCAGCACGGCAACAGGTAGATATATAAGAGGATTTGAACCTCCCACTTTAATGAGGTCCGCTATATCCGGAAGTGACATATACTATTCTTTTTTTATTGATTCAGACTATCGATGGCGTCGCAATATAGCATAAAAGGCTCCAGCGCCACCGTGTTTTACGTGTGCTGGACGTAATGCTGCCAGATAAAGGCGTAAATCAGGCTCTTCCAGCCAGTTGGCAAGACTGTCCCTCAAAATGCCCCTGGTTTTAGGCGGCTCCGCGCCCAACTGCCCTTTTCCAGTGATAATCAGCACCACGCGGGCCTTTCGGCGTGCCGCTATGGCAAGGCCGCGTGTCAAGACACCGTGAGCCTCCCGCACTGTATGGCCATGCAAATCGATAATCATATCGGGCTGCACTTCTCCTAAGCGGGTTTTGCGATCCCAGGTTTTATCCAGCGTTGCCTTGTCGAGAGGTTTTGGATTTTTTTGCGGACTCATAAAGCGCGTCGGGTCTTCAACGGTAGGCCGCACAGAGGTGCGCACTTTAGGCAAAGTCAGCAGGCGTATATTGCGCGCCATAGGCTTGGCGGCGGCTGTCGCGCTCTGCCATAATGCAATGTCTTCAGGTTTTACGATTAACTTCTTGGTTGCAGGCTGATCAAGCTTTGGCGGCCTTGCAGATGATGTCTTGCGCGTCACGGATGAACTTTACCTGCCTCTTTCAAGCGCTCGACAGATGCCTTTGGCAACAGAAGAGTTAAAACACCCTGTGCAGCCATGCCTCCCGCCATAACGCGGGCTTTTTGTCCCGCACCCCAGAAAACATCAATTCTGTTTGGCCCCTTGATCGCACCACCAACATCCTGCGCAACATACAAGCCTGCTAGAGGGTTGGTACCCTGTCCGCCTGTCGGATCTGGTGTGTGTGTGGCAAGCCAGACAGGTGCACCCAAAGGCACAAATAACGGATCAACCGCGAGCGACCGCTCTGGCGTCAGGGCAACACCAAGCGATCCAAGCGGGCCATCACCATGAACCACGCGAAAAAATATATAAGATTTATTCTCTCTGAATATGGTTTTTGCATCGTCAGGATGCGCGTGCGCCCAATCCAGCATGCCAGCCATATTGGCCTGGCCCTTGGCCAGCAAACCGCGATCCAGCATCAACCGCCCAACGCTGCTATAGGGTTGACCATTCTGGCCGTCATAACCAACTCTGATCGCCCGGCCATCCGGCAAGGTGATTTGCCCTGATCCCTGAACATGCAGAAAAAAAGCTTCCCACGGGTCGTCAATCCAAAGCAATTCAAGCCCCCTGCCCTTCAGGGCCCCATCGTCAATTGCCGCGCGATCATAATAGGGCACCAGACTTGTCGGTTTATTAGTCGGGTTTATCTGGCCTGCCATCTTCTGGCCTTTCAGGGCAGGCCTGAAGGCACCAAGCTCCACATCCACCAGTTCAGGCGGTCGTTTATACAGCGGCACATTAAAGCGCGCATCGGGGCTGAGTGAGCCTTTCAACTGCGGCTCGAAATACCCCGTGTTGAGGCCCATGCCATCGTTGATTTTGATGGCGACAAGCTGACTGGAGATCAAAGCCGAGAGTTCGACGCCCGGCACCAGTGCCGCGCAGAGCGGCTGCCAGTCTTCGGGCTGCGTAAGGCCGGATGGATCGGGCTTCGATGTGAGATGTTTGCACGATCGCCGCAATGCACTGGTAAGTGCCGTCGCCTGGTCCGTGCTCCAATCCGGAATGACATCCGCGGGTGTGCCAAGCGCTGTTATGGTTGCATCAGAGGCTGTTTGTGCTTGTAGCGGACGCGGCATTTCCGGTGGTTCGGCGGGTTGTGTCGTCGGGATTTTTGGTGTTGCAACAGGGTTGGGAATGGAATCCGCACAGGCAGCAAGCGCCATAACTGTGCACAGCATAAGCCACCTAGCGCTTTGCATACCGAAAGAGGCAAAAGAGAACCGAAATTTCAGGCTGTCAGGACCGTTCATCAAATAACCAATCTCTGCAATGTGCGACCATTGTGTTTCAGCCAATGCCGGTGCGCCAGATTGCCACCCAGCCTTACCACCTCACGCCAGAAAGCAGGGCTATGGTTCATGTGTGTAAGATGTGCCAGTTCATGCGCCACGACATAGTGGCGAACCTCATCCGGCGCCATGATCAATCGCCAGCTGAAGCTGATACGTCCATCGTTTGAGCAGCTGCCCCAACGAGATTTAGGATCCCCAAAACGCAGCTGCCTGATTTTGAGAGCGAAATTTTGCGCCATGGTTTCAGCGCGTTGTGTGATATCAATGTGCGCTTCCTGCAGCATCCAGCGTTTCAGTCTCAGCATAGCGAGCTCGGCTGGACCACCAACTGAAAGTGAATCCCCAGTTTCACAAACGTGCCGACCGATATCGGCATCATAACGAATATTGCGCTCAACCCCATGCCATAATATGCTGGCCCCATGCTCCAGAACCAGTGGATTGGGCAGCTCAATGAGCCAACGGGCAATCAGGCGATTTTTTAATTGAATGAACGCAAAACCCTCTTGCAATGGGGTGCGTTTGGGCAACGTCATCCGCAGCGCCCTTTCACTGCGTGCCAGAGACAGGCTGATATTACGCGCGCGCGCCGATCGCACGACCTGAACGGGCAACACCTCACGCCCAACAGCCACGCTGTGCGATTGCTCTACCATTCGGTGTCAATTAAATGGTCTTCAAGCGGGCCAGCCACTGTTTCCGACAAAGTTTTGCCGCGCGCGGATTGCCCAGCACGGTGCACGCTTTCTGTATCGCCCGTGATCAGGGGATGCCATTCTGGCAGCCTCGCCCCTTCGTACAGCAAGCGATAGGCGCAGGTTTTTGGCATCCAGCTGAACGCATCGACGGTTTTGGGCGTGAGCTTAACACATTCAGGCACGTATTTGCGGCGGTGCTTATAATCGATACACTTGCATGTGTGGCCATCCAGCAATTTGCAAGCCACATTAGTCTGGAATATTTCGCCAGTTTCCTCGTCTTCAAGTTTGTTAATGCAGCACTTGCCGCAGCCATCACACAATGATTCCCACTCGGCTGTGGTCATCTGCTCAAGGTTTTTATATTCCCAGAACGGCCTTGCTGTCATGGCATTGCTTTGGCAAGTGCCGCGACAACCTGAGCCGGTGTGACGGCACCAGAAATATTTGCAAGATAGTGGCCCTTCATATCCATGATATAGACCGTGGATGCGTGATCCACGAGATAATTTTTTGTGTCGCCGCCCTCAATGCGTTTTTCTGCATAGACTTTGTAGGCGCGCATGGCTTTTGCAACATCAACGGGCGCACCTGACAGTGCCAGCAACCGTGGGTGAAAGTTTTTGGCATAGGTTGCCATGACTGATGGCGTATCGCGCTCAGGATCCACAGTTATAAAAACTGGCTCAACACGTTTACCGCGCTCGGCATATTTGGCCTCAAACTGGTTAAGCCCCTCACTGATCGCTGCAAGGGTTGTCGGGCAAACATCTGGACAGAAAGTGTAACCAAAATATATGAGACTGATGTGGCCCAGCAATCTGGCCTCAGTCACGGGTCTGCCATATTGATCGATCAAAGAAAATTGACCGCCGATAGCGGCGGCCCCTGAAGATGCAGAAGGCCCTAAGGATGCGGCAGGTTGCGGTGCTGGCTTTACAAGATACACTGCTGAAATTGCAGCGGCAAATGTTGCAAACGCCAGAAACCCAATCATTTTTTTAGAGATATTCGACAATTTATCGCTCACTGTGGACTTTCGTAATAAAATTACCATAATGTCGTGATGTAAATTGATCAAAGACTATAACGCGTAACAAGGTGACCAGAACGATCATGAAAATACATATCTACACTTTAGTGCTGATGTCATTCTGTTTGGCTGCCGGCCCTGCTCATGCTCAGTTTTCCAACAGTTATGAACTGTTGAAGGCAGTTCGCGAGAAAGATGGGGCCGCTGCCCAGCACGCCATAACGGCAACCGGCGGATCGATCATCAATGCCCGTGACCCTGATTCTGGCGACACACCACTGCTGATTGCCGTCAAACGTTCGGACCTGAGTTGGATGGGGTTTCTCCTTAATGCTGGTGCTAACCCCAACAGCAAGGATGGCTCCGGGAACAGCCCTCTCATCATCAGCACAAACGCAAACTTTCGGGAGGGCGTGTCTTTGTTATTGTCTCTCGGCGCCAATATCAATCAGGCAAATGATAGCGGCGAAACCGCCTTGATGAAGGCGGTACAAACCCGACAGGAAGGCATGGTGCGCGCATTGCTGGATGCTGGTGCCCGCACCGATATCACCGACAACACGGCTGGTTTGTCAGCTTTGGATTACGCCGAGCGCGACAAGCGCCTCAGCCACATTGCGCAAATGTTAAAAGACGCGGCAAAAAATAAATAATTTGTTCTCGCAAGCGTTATGCGCTGGCTTGCAAAACCAGCGCTGCGCCGGACACTGTAAAAATCGGCAACAGAAATTGACAGGATTGCGAAGGGTACCGCGAACGTTATTCCGGTATCACTTCAGAAAGTCAGGCTCCACCGTCACTGTCCCTGTCATCCTGTCAACAATTGGCACCGCAACATCACGAAACGGTACCAATATAGTTATTCCACTGTCGCGGGCGATCTCCAGCAAATCGCCTGCGCCGTAATTTTCCACTGCACGCACATGTCCAACATGCACGCCATCCGGTGTGATCACCTTAAGGCCGACGAGTTCGCTGTAATAATATTCATTGGGATCGGTGGGTTTTGGCAGTGTCTGCGGCGCGACAGTCAGGGCAACGCCGCGCCACTGTTCGGCTGTGGTGCGGTCGGGCAGCTCTGCGAAGCGGGCGATTGTGGTGTTTGTGTTGGCTCGCAGCGATAATAATGTGAGTGTGCCACGAGCCGTTGCGAATGTTTTATAGCGCTTGAGGCTGTCTGCATCGTCCGTGAACAGCTTGAGTTTGACAGCGCCATCAAGCCCGTGCGGTGCGATGATCGCGGCAAGGCTGATGGCGTCTGTCATGATCAGGCTTACTCGGCGGCAGCGTCCGCCGGAGCCGCTTCAGCAGGAGCCGCTTCAGCTGGCGCGACTTCAGCAGGCGCGACTTCAGCTGGCTTGGCAGCGGCTTCGGCGATGGCAGCTTCGGCAGCTGCAACCTTCTTGGCTTTGTCGTCTGCGCGCGCAATGGCATTTTTGCCAGGCTTGGCCTTGTTCGGGTTTACGGATGCTTCGCGCTTCATCAGGCCAGCCGCATCGAGAAAGCGGGACACACGGTCCGATGGCACAGCACCGACATTCAACCAATGCTTGGCGCGTTCCGCATTCAGGGTTACGCGGTCAGCGGAATCTTTTGGCAGCAACGGGTTGTAGGTGCCAAGTTTTTCAATGAACTTGCCATCGCGCGCAGCACGGGTTTCGGCCACAACGATGCGATATACCGGGCGCTTTTTGGCACCACCACGCGCCAGACGAATTGAAATAGACATATATGTTTCCTTTGAGTTTTACGTTGAGAGTGAATAAAATTTAACGACGACCGAATTTATTAAAGCCAGGTGGCATGTTGCCCGGCGGCATCATCCCACCCATATTGGGCGGTGGCATTGGCGGGCCACCAGCACCGCCACCACCAAACATGCCAGCCAGTGCGCCAAGCCCGCCCATTTTTTTGAGCTTCTTCATCATACCCGCCATATCGAGGTGCATTTTCAAAATCTTGTTAACCTCCTGCACGGTGGTGCCAGAGCCCTTAGCAATGCGGATTTTACGCTTGGCATTGATAAGATCAGGTTTGCTCCGCTCTTTTGGTGTCATCGACAGAATGATCGCTTCCATGCGGTTGATGGCTTTGTCATCAATGCCGCTGCCATCCATCGCTTTTTGCATTTTGCCCATACCGGGCATCATGCCCATCAGACCTTTCATGCCGCCCATGCGCTTCATCTGGGTGAACTGGCTTTTCAGATCGTTGAGATCGAACTGGCCCTTCTCCATGCGCTTCTGTAGCTTTTCAACCTCCTCGATCTCGACAGCTTCAGCCGCTTTTTCCACCAGCGACACCACATCGCCCATGCCAAGAATGCGGCCAGCGACTCGGGCGGGATGAAACAGCTCCAGCGCGTCGAGCTTTTCGCCGACACCAATGAATTTGATGGGTTGTTTGGTAACGGCGCGCATCGAAAGGGCTGCACCACCGCGGCCGTCGCCGTCCATACGGGTGAGCACAGTGCCGGTGATGCCAACCTGACGTGAAAATTGTTCAGCGACGTTAACAGCATCCTGTCCGGTCAAGCTGTCAACCACCAGAAGCACATCGGCAGGTTCTGCAAAACTGCGCACCGCTTGCAATTCACTCATCAAGGCATTGTCCACATGCAGGCGACCTGCGGTGTCGAGCATCAGCACATCAAAGCCTTGAAGCTCTGCTGCCTGCAAGGCGCGTTTGGCGATATCTACCGGTTGCTGGCCCGCGATGATCGGCAGTGTCGCCACACTCACCTGCTCGCCAAGAATTTTCAGCTGCTCCTGTGCGGCTGGCCGCTGCACATCGAGCGACGCCATCAGCACTTTTTTGCGTTCCGTCGCTTGCAGGCGCTTGGCGATTTTTGCTGTGGTTGTGGTTTTACCGGATCCCTGCAACCCGACCATCATAATCACAGCAGGCGGTTCAACCGATAAATTCAAACCCTCTGCTTCACCGTCGCCACCATCTGACAAAAGCTCCACCAGTGCATCGTGGACAATCTTGATGACCATCTGACCCGGTGAAATCGACTTCACCACATTCTGGCCAATGGCCTGCGCTGAGACCGTGGCAACAAAATCCTTGACCACGGGTAGCGCAACATCGGCTTCCAGCAACGCCACGCGCACTTCGCGCATCGCTTCAGCCACATCCGATTCGTTCAGCGCACCGCGCTTTCGGAGCTTGTCAAACACCGAGCCAAGACGTTCGGATAGGGACTCAAACATCGCCATAAAAAAAGTCTCATTCGTTTATTGGCCACAACGCAAAAACCGCCGGTGGGCGAACATTCGCTGACCGACGTACATCCGTGGACGTTTAAAACGCTCTCACGTGTGGTAATAGAAATGTGATACGTGCACAGTGTTGCGAAGTCAACAACAGCATGGTTGCCCCGCAAGGATTTGAACCTCGATAGACAGAGTCAGAGTCTGCAGTCTTACCGTTAGACGACGGGGCACCAATGTGTGTGTTAAGCTTGATAAGCCGTAATAGTCAATAAAGGGTGACACGCTGCCCCGCATCACCAATTGATTCCCCGGCACAAACGCGCTAGATGTGGTGTCTGTTAATTTTTAGTGGAGTTTTCCCCTTGTCCTATGTTGTCACTGAAGCCTGTATCAAATGTAAATATATGGACTGTGTGGATGTCTGTCCGGTGGATTGCTTCTATGAGGGCGAGAACATGCTAGTGATCAACCCGAATGAATGTATCGATTGCGGCGTTTGTGAGCCTGAGTGCCCTGCCGAAGCTATTTTGCCAGACACGGAACCGGGTCTTGAAAAATGGCTTGAACTCAACACAAAATACGCCGCCGTTTGGCCGAATATTAACAGCAAAAAGCCAAGCCCTGCGGACGCTGATGAATTTAAAGGTATTGCAGACAAATTTAACACGTTGTTCTCCGACAAACCTGGAAGTTAATGCATTAACACACAACCAAACGATCGGTTAAATTATAATATTGCAAAAATGTGACGCTTTGATGCTAGTTTAGTGTCTTTTAGGGGTGCGCCCACCGGCTTTTTGTGTTATTAAACTGCAATAATTTTTAAAAAATCCGTAATTATACATGAGAGGTTATCATTTTGCTGCGTTTTTGTTATAAATGCAGCGATTAATTTTGGGTGTTTGGTGTTCAGTAACAGAGTTCCCGCGGGAACCTAAAAACAAAAAAAGGTTAATAAATGTCTGCAAAAGCATTAAAATTTGGCGTTGGTGATTATGTTGTGTACCCGAAACATGGTGTTGGTTTGGTGATCGATGTGGAAACGCAAAGTATTGCCGGAACCAACCTCGATCTTTATGTCATCCGTTTTGAGAAAGAACGCATGACGCTGCGTGTTCCAACCAATAAAATCGAATCCGCGGGTATGCGCAAACTGTCATCGTCCATTGCCATGCAGGAAGCGTTCACGACGCTCAAAGGTAAGCCCAAGGTGAAGCGCACCATGTGGTCGCGCCGGGCACAGGAATACGAAGCCAAAATCAACTCTGGGGATATCGTCTCGATTGCTGAAGTTGTGCGCGATTTGTTTCGTGCCACCGACCAGCCTGAACAATCATTCTCTGAGCGGCAAATTTATGAGGCTGCCGTTGGCCGCCTAGCGCGTGAACTGGCTGCCAAAGAAGAAACCGACGAAAAGACAGCGCAAGACAAAATCGAAAAAGTCTTGCTGGCACACGCGCCAGTGGCAGCTGCCTAAAGGGTATCAGGGGGCTTTGTCGCTGCCATAAACGATGACGCCCCAACCGTCTTCCATCAATAGCATTAGCCTCCATAACTTTCGCAGTTACGAGGACGCTACGCTGGCGTCGATTGCAGGTTCAGTGGTGCTGACCGGACCGAACGGTGCCGGCAAAACAAACCTGCTGGAAGCTGTTTCCTTGTTTGCGCCTGGCCGGGGTATGCGCAGTGCAAGTCTTGCAGAAATGGTCAACGATAGCAGCGGTAAACGTGATTTTGCCATTTCGATAAACATGTCTGCTGCGGATACTGACACCCAAATCGGCACAGGTGTTGCCGCTGCATCGCCTGGCAAGCGCAGTGTGCGGGTTAATGGCGTGGCCGCGATGATTGCAGATTTTCCGTCTTACATGTCCGTGTTGTGGCTAACGCCAGCGCAGGACCGAATTTTTATGGAAGGTGCCAGTGACCGGCGGCGATTTTTTGATCGGCTGGTGCTGGGTTTGTTTCCCGATCACGCCGGGCATGTGGCCCGTTACGAGCACGCTATGCGTGAGCGCATGAAGCTGCTGACCAGCGACGGCACAATCGATCCTGCCTGGCTCTCGGCATTGGAAGCGCGCGTGGCGGAACATGGTGTGGCCGCCGCTGCCGCGCGGCGTGAAACAGCGCTTGCCCTGCAACCCCTTATTGATGCCCAAACAGACGGGTTGTCGGCGTTTCCGCGAGCGGCCCTGGCAGTGCTTGGCGACTTTGAAAATTTGCTGGCAAAGGGCCTTCCAGCGCTCGCCGTTGAAGATGTGGCACGCGGTGCGCTGGCCTCGCGGCGAACAAACGATGCCAGCACTGGCCGCGCCAGCTACGGCCCAGGTCGCACCGATGTGCACGTAACCCATTGCGGCAAAGGCCAGTCTGCCGACCGCTGTTCCACCGGTGAGCAGAAAGCCTTGCTGGTGGCGATTATTCTCGCGCACGCCCAGCTGATTGCCAGTCGCCTGAAACGCATGCCGATTATTCTATTGGATGAAATTGCCGCCCATCTCGACGCCGATCGTCGTCATGCGTTGTTTGAAATTATCATGCATCTGGGCGTGCAAGCGTGGATGACCGGCACCGATAGATCACTGTTTTCAGGACTCGATGGCATGGCCAGTTTTATTCGGGTGAATAATGCACAATTTAATGTGGAATAATGCTTTTTTAGGCTGGTTTTCTTTGTAATTTTTAAGAACAGGCACTACACTGTAATTTAATAAAACTGTGCCAAAATAATTATAAAGAGCTATTGATTAATGACTGATACAACCGCTGAAAATAACGCTGAACACGCCAGAGCCGAAGCTGCCTATACGTCTGAATCCATCAAGGTTCTGAAAGGGCTGGACGCTGTGCGCAAGCGCCCCGGCATGTACATCGGTGACACTGAAGATGGCTCTGGTTTGCATCACATGGTGTTCGAGGTCACCGATAACGCTATCGATGAAAGCCTTGCTGGACACTGCGATCTGATACTGGTGCGGTTGAATGCAGACGGTTCGGTGACCGTCAAGGACAATGGTCGCGGCATCCCTACCGACATGCACGCCGAGGAAGGCATGTCAGCCGCTGAAGTCATCATGACGCAACTTCACGCGGGCGGCAAATTCGATCAGAACAGTTACAAGGTTTCAGGCGGTTTGCATGGTGTGGGTGTATCGGTTGTCAATGCACTCAGCGAGTGGCTGGTGCTGCGTGTGTGGCGCGGTGGCCAGGAGCATATGATGCGCTTCAGCTACGGTATCACCGATGCGCCACTCAAAGTCGTTGGCCCGGCTGGCGACAATCGTGGCACCGAAGTCACATTTCTCGCCTCACCAAAAACCTTTAAGATCACGGACTATGAATTTGAAAAGCTCGAACACCGGTTTCGCGAGCTGGCATTTTTAAATTCTGGTGTGCGCCTGAAACTCACGGACGCCCGCCATGCCGAAGAAAAAGCCGTTGAGCTTTACTATGAAGGCGGCATTGTCGCTTTCGTGCAGTATCTCGACCGCATGAAGAAGGCCGCTCTTGAAAAACCCATTGATATTCGCGGCACCAAAGACGGCATCACGGTTGACCTCAGTTTGCAGTGGAACGACAGCTACTACGAAAACGTGCTTTGTTTTACGAACAATATTCCGCAGCGGGATGGCGGCACACACCTCGCTGCTTTTCGTGCAGCGCTCACCCGCACGATCAACAGCTATGCTGAAACCTCTGGCATGATGAAAAAAGAGAAAGTTACGCTCACCGGTGATGATATGCGCGAGGGGCTGACAGCGATTGTCTCGGTTAAATTGCCAGATCCAAAATTCAGCAGCCAAACCAAGGATAAACTGGTGTCGTCGGAAGTGCGCGCACCGATTGAGCAGCTGATGAATGACAAGCTGAGCCAGTGGCTGGAGGAAAATCCCGGCCCTGCGCGCATCATCATCCAGAAGGTGATCGATGCTGCCGCTGCACGTGAGGCGGCCAAAAAAGCCCGTGAGCTGACGCGCCGCAAGGGCGCACTGGATATTGCATCACTCCCCGGCAAGCTCGCGGATTGTGAAGAGCGGGACCCGGCAAAATCAGAAGTGTTTATCGTCGAAGGTGAATCGGCTGGCGGCTCTGCCAAGCAAGGCCGCAACCGCAAGAACCAGGCGATATTGCCGCTGAAAGGCAAAATTTTGAACGTCGAGCGTGCGCGGTTTGACCGAATGTTATCGAGCCAGGAAATCGGCACGCTGATCACAGCGCTTGGCACAGGCATTGGCCGCGATGATTTTAACATCGAGAAAACCCGGTATCATAAGATCATCATCATGACCGATGCGGACGTCGATGGCTCACACATCCGCACGTTACTGCTGACATTTTTCTATCGCCAGATGCCGGAAATTATCGAAAAGGGCTATCTGTATATTGCCCAACCGCCACTCTACAAGGTGACCAAGGGTAAAAGTCAGGTGTACCTGAAAGATAACGCTGCGCTGGAAAACTATTTGGTGGAGGCAGGGCTTAAAGAGGCTGTGCTGCAAACGCCGGAAGGCCAGCGTGCCGGCGCTGATCTTGCAGACCTGCTGATACATGCACGGCGTATGCGCACGTACATGGATTTTGTCGCGCGGCGTTACGATTTGCGCTTGATCGAGGAGCTGGCACTGTCGGGTGGTCTTGATCCCGAACGCATTGCATCGGGAGATTTGAGTGTGCCAATCGCCGCTGTCAGCAAGCGCCTCAACGCCATGCGCGATGAGCGCTATGGCGGCTGGACCGTCGATGCCGGTGCTGATGGCGGTTACCATTTGCAGCGCACAGTGCGCGGCGTGACAGACCATTATATTATCGACAAGGCCTTCTTGGTGTCCGCTGAGGCGCGCAAACTGCACACGTCGGGCAGCGAACAGAGTGCTACCTACGGGCCCGATACAAAACTTGATAATGACCGCATGTGCCGTTTGCCGTCTGAACTGCTTGCACACATTCTGGAGCGCGGCAGCAAAGGCGTTGCCACACAACGCTATAAAGGCCTTGGTGAAATGAACGCCGAGCAACTTTGGGAAACAACGCTTGATCCGTCCAACCGTACCATCCTGCGTGTCCGCGTTGAGCATGCCGACACAGCCGACGCCCTCTTCACCCGCCTGATGGGGGAAGAGGTTGAACCGCGCCGCGAATTTATTGTTGATAATGCGCTAACGGTTGCGAACCTGGATGTGTAAGTTTTTCACGAGCCCCGTGCAGTGATTTTTAATAGTATAAGTTTTAGGCGTGTCGCGGGTATAACCGCTTGCACAACATACCCTTTGATTGCAGCTCTTTTAGCAGTATGTTCACACGGCGCAGCAGCCAGCCTTTGCGATAAGCGAGAGTCTGTTGTGTTTGAGTGTTCCATCGGCAAAAAAATGGTTGCTGTGTGTGCCGAAAACTCAACATTACAAGGTGTCTCGCACGTACAGTACAGATATGGTGTTAAAGATCATCTGGAGTTGGTCTATCCAAAAAATGTTCAATCGCTATCAAGCAGCATGGCTTACAGCCGCAAAGCTTATGCAAGCGGCGGAGAACAGCAGATCAACTTTTCTGACAATGGCTATGACTATAGTGTATTTGATCGCAGCACCCGAACAGGGTTTCGCACAGATGGCCAGCATGACACGCAATTTACTTCAGGCCTTGTTGTCAAAAAGAACGGGCGGATTATTCTCAGTCACACATGCTTGCTGCCGCGTGACGCCGCTATTGCGCCTGCAGCTGAAACAATTCTAAAACCCTTAATTCGTTAAAGCAGCACGCAGTTTCAGGTTGATGTGGACGATACGTTTGCATCACGGCCTATATTTTAATTGCCTCGTGCCAGCATTGCCGCTTCAACCAGCGCCACAACATCATCGCGCTTGGCTGCCTTCAGATGCTGTATCATAGCATCAACATCCGCAGCATTTTTGTTCTGGTTCATCTTCCGGGTGCCGCGCAAAGTGGATATGTCTAGCTCGAAACCGACAATGAAATCGGTCATGCTGTCAAATTTTCCAGGCGGCATTTTATCGCGGGTCCATGGTTTTTTTGGCAGCAAGGTGGCTTCCATATGGGCGCTGAGCGCATCCACTTGCGCCACCAACCCATCGTGACTGAGCTGTTGAACCCTGCCCTCAATTTCCACTGATTGGTAGAGCCAAGTTGGCACCATATCTTTGCTCGCATACCAGTCCGCACTTTGATAGCTGTTGGCGCCAGTGAGGCTGATGAGTACAGTGGCTCCATCGAGATGGGGCACACAACGGTTGCCCCGCGCCAGATGAAATTGCACCGTGCCTGCCGATGTAAAAATCACCGGCGAATGGGCCACCATCGGGCCGTGATGTGTATGCAAAAAAATATGCGCAAACACAGTCTCGGCAACATAAGCTTTAAGTTCGTTCTCATCAGACCAATGGAATGACTTGTTTGGGTGCATGTTTTAAATCAAGCTTCTATTTTTCATCCCGATACGTCTCATGGCAGCCCTTGCAATTGCTGAACACTGTTTTCAGTGCGTCGCCTGTTGCTGCCATGTCATTCTTGCTGGTGGCGAGGGCAACGGCGTTGGCATCGAGTGCAAGCTTGTCCATGCGCTTGGAAAAGTCTGGCCATTGCTTCCAGATCAGGTCGCCTTTTACCGTGGTGCGCTCGCTTCCCTTGCCTGCGGTGTTAACGCGAAAGGCATCTTTAGACAGCCGCGCACTTATAGCCAAAGCCTCACCAAGACCTTTCAATTCCGTTTTATGATCCAGATCGCCTTTCATAATGCTGCCGATGCTCATGGCATTGCGGGCCATGCCGCCGATCATCGCCTTGCGATATTTGATTTCATCATTGGGACCGGCCTGCGCCAATGTTGGCAACAAAACACAGCATCCAATCAAAGCAGCCATAAATTTACGCATAGAGAACTTTCCTTGAGGTTTATGATTAAACGCGAAAACGGCTGGCCAGCGGTGGCGGCGGTGGCCGACGATCCTTGCGCGGCAACTGGCTTTGGTACGCTATGGCACAATGCTCAAGGCAATATGGCGTGCTTGGATTAACCGGCTTGCCACAAAATTGAAAATCATCTTCATTAGGATGACCAGATGGCCATTTGCAAATTTTCTCGTTGAGATCGAGCAGTGTGATTTTTTTGCCTGGTTGATGCCGGGTGACAACAGGCTTGAAGATGGACTTGCGCACCTCTGCAACAGGGGTGACCACCGGCACAGGCTTAGCTTCAGCCTTAGCTTTCTTATCAGTCTTTAGCACAACCGGCTCTGGTGGTTTGGGTTCAGATTTTTTGGCACCCTTGGTGTTTGCTGCCGGTTTTACCACAGCTTTTATGGCCGTCGCTTTCGACTGAGCCGTTTTCGGTTCCGGTATTTTGCTGCCGACTTTCGCCACCGCAGGTTTGCTGGCTGGAACTTTTTCGGCGTGTGCGGCTTTTGCCGATGATCTTAAAGCAGCTGGCTTGGCAGCGGCGGTTTTTTTAACGGGCTTTGCCGGTTTAATGTCTGCCTTGACTGGCGACGGGCGGGACTTCAGCCCCAGCCGGTGCGCCTTGCCAATAACAGCGTTGCGGGTAAGCCCCTCAGCCAGCAAATCGGCAATCTGACTGGCCGACATGCCACCTTCCCAAGATTTTCTAAGAATTTCAATACGTTCATCAGTCCAAGACAAGAAGCATTCCTCTTTACAAGATTATTCTGAAACAGCTTATAGAACAGAAATGCCGTCAAACGAAGCCCAGATTTAATAAAAACCAGTAATTCCTTGAGTGTGCAGGGTGCAGGGCCTATCAAACGAATATGCAACATAACACCACTTTACCAGTCTACGGGGTGCGCCAGATAAACTTTGTCAACTGGCGCGGCATTGCCACGCTCTACGCCAAAGAGGTGCGGCGCTACCTGAAGGTCTACACCCAGACACTGGCGGCACCAGCGGTCACCACGCTTCTCAATATGGCAATATTTGTGGTGGCGCTTGGCGGCGTGCAGGCGGGCAAAACCACGCGCGTGGTGCTTGGGGTGCCGTTTGCCGACTTCATCGCGCCGGGCCTCATCATCATGGCGATGATGCAAAACGCATTTGCCAACACATCCTCAACACTGATTATTGGCAAGGTGCAGGGCTCTATTATCGATGTGTTGATGCCGCCGCTGCTGCCTGGCGAACTGGTCGCTGCGTTTGTGGCGGGTGCTGTGACGCGCGCGCTGATGGTGAGTGTTGTGGTCTGGCTTGTTGTCTGGTTTGTGCCGGGGGTTAATATTCCCGTGCGGCACTTTTGGGCTGTGGCCTATTTTGGCCTCATGGGCTCAACCCTACTGGCGCTGATCGGCATTCTCACGGGCATCTGGGCTGAAAAGTTCGATCATACCGCAGCCGTCACCAACTTTGTTGTGCAGCCATTGTCGATGCTGTCCGGCACCTTCTACACCATCAGCCGGCTGCCGGAGTCATGGAAAACCGTTAGTCTTTACAACCCGTTTTTCCATATTATCGATGGCTTCCGTTACGGGTTTATTGGCGCATCCGACGCGCACCTGCTGCCAGGTGCGCTATCGGTGCTGGGGCTAAATGTGCTGCTGTGGACAGTGTGTGTGCAGCTGTTCAAATCAGGATGGCGGCTCAGGGCCTGATGGGGCGGCAGGGAGAAGCATCTGCAACATGCCACGACCAGCAGATGCAATGTCGAGGTCTTCTTTCGCATCGGCCTGACAGGTAGAGATCGCGCAGCACATCGGCAGTGCACCCTTAACCAACAAGTCCATCAAGGCGGCTAGGTTGAAATATTAATAGAGATGGAAAATTAGTCTTTTAACCCGCAAGTTTGCCACCACCGTGCATGCGGCAAAGCACAGCTTTGCAACCGGTCCCCCACCTGCTAAAGCCTGCTTATGACAACAGATATATCAAAAATACGCAATTTCTCCATTATTGCCCATATTGATCACGGCAAGTCTACCCTTGCTGACCGGCTGATCCAGGCCACTGGCGGCCTGCAACAGCGCGAGATGGTCGAGCAGGTGCTGGATAATATGGATATCGAGCGCGAGCGCGGCATCACCATCAAGGCGCAAACCGTACGGCTGGATTACAAGGCTAAAGATGGTCAAACCTATGTGTTGAACCTGATGGACACGCCGGGCCATGTCGACTTTGCCTATGAGGTATCGCGGTCGCTGTCGGCGTGCGAAGGTTCCATTCTGGTGGTTGATGCAAGCCAGGGGGTCGAGGCACAAACGCTTGCCAATGTCTATCAGGCGATCGAGCACGATCACGAAATCGTGCCGGTGATCAACAAGATCGACCTGCCGTCGGCTGACCCGGACAAGGTGAAGTTGCAAATTGAGGATGTGATTGGCATTTCGACGGAACACGCCGTACTGGCCTCGGCCAAGTCCGGCCTTGGCATCGAGGATGTGCTGGAGGCGATTGTGCGCTTCATTCCGCCGCCAAAGGGCGACCCGAGCGCGCCGCTCAAGGTCATGCTGGTCGATAGCTGGTACGATCAATATCTCGGCGTGGTTATTTTGGTGCGGGTGATTGAGGGCACATTGCGCAAGGGCCAAATGATCAAAATGATGGCGGCAGGCACTGAGCATCTTGTGGACCGCGTTGGTGTGTTCCGTCCCAAGATTGAAACTGTTGATGATCTTGGCCCAGGGGAAGTCGGTTTCATCACTGCGCAAATGAAAGAGGTGGCGCAGACGCGCGTTGGCGATACGCTGACAGAAATCAAGCGGCCGTGTGCTGAACCCCTGCCCGGCTTTGCACCGGTACAATCCGTGGTGTTCTGCGGCCTGTTTCCGGTTGATGCCAGTGACTTCGAAAAATTGCGCGACTCCTTAAGCAAGCTACGACTCAACGATGCCAGCTTTACCTTTGAAATGGAAACTTCAGCCGCGCTTGGTTTTGGATTTCGCTGCGGCTTTCTGGGTCTGCTGCATCTGGAAATCATTCAGGAGCGGCTGACCCGCGAGTATGATCTCAACCTGATCACCACAGCCCCATCAGTGATCTATAAAATCCAGATGAATGACGGCACCAATCTGGAATTGCACAACCCAGCGGATATGCCAGACACCGTGCGCATTGCGCACATCGAAGAGCCGTGGATTGAGGCAACGATTTTTGTGCCGGATGATTATCTTGGTGGCATTTTGAAGCTCTGTCAGGATCGGCGCGGTATCCAGAAAAACCTCACCTATGCGGGTACCCGTGCCATGGTGGTGTATGAACTGCCGCTCAACGAAGTGGTGTTTGATTTTTATGACCGGCTGAAAAGTATTTCGCGCGGCTATGCCAGTTTCGATTATCATCAGATCGGCCACCGTGAAGGCGACCTCGTTAAAATGTCGTTACTGGTCAACGAAGAACCGGTGGATGCCCTGTCGATGATTGTTCACCGCTCGACAGCTGAAGCACGCGGTCGCCACATGTGCGAGCGGATGAAAGACCTCATTCCCCGCCACCTTTTCAAAATTCCGATTCAGGCGGCGATTGGCGGCAAGGTGATTGCCCGCGAGACTATTTCAGCCATGCGCAAGGACGTGACCGCCAAATGTTATGGCGGCGATATCAGTCGCAAAAAGAAGCTGTTGGAAAAGCAGAAAGAGGGCAAAAAACGCATGCGCACCTTTGGCCGCGTCGATATCCCGCAAGAGGCGTTCATTGCTGCGCTGCGCATGGGCGATGAGGGGTAGCAAACAGGTCGCGTCACGCCAGCTTGCGTTGCTATGACCAATATAAATGGTGTGTATGCACTGCCTTTCCGCGCCATATACGATCTTTTCCTACAAAGTAACGTACCGCCCTTGACAATGTATAGGCTTTACCCTATATCACCTCTTGTTCATGGCATCCGCTGTGAACACACGATCCAACCAGTGTTCGGTGGCTTT
>JANYGX010000035.1 GCA_025362295.1 Sphingomonadales bacterium
CTGACGGTGTTGATGTGGTTAGCACATATAAACATGCCTTAGCCAGCGGCACGCTAGCGCTCACTTCAGCCTTTAACTGGTCCTCAACCAAGGTCACAAAAATTGCCAACCCGCCCACCCAGCTGGCAGCACTTGGCCTTAACGGTCAGCTCGTCGGCGATGTGGAACGTGGCACGCTCGAAAAATCTTCACCGCATACTAAGCTGATTTTAACCAGCGAATGGTCGAATACTCTATATCGGGGGTTGGTGCGCGGATCGCGTTATGGCTCTGTAACCCGCTACACCACTTTTGCACCACCAGAGCTTGTTGGCAGCGCATGGCAGCTGGATACAGAGATAGGGTACTCACCTTTGAAAAATATTGATCTCAGCATCGGTGCCAGCAACTTGCTTGATAATTATCCCACGCGTTCCAGTGACAACATCAATGGCGCCGGTAATTTTCCATACGATATATTGTCGCCAATCGGTGTAAATGGTCGGTATGTTTATGCCAAGGTAACCGTTAAATACTGAGATACAATGCGGTTAACTTTTCCCTTGAATATCGTGCAACGGTATAGCTTATACCTTCCGAACGATTATCTTTTCTACACGCACTAATTTTCAACTATAACAAACGGTGCCCATACAGCTGGATGTGCACCTCCTGGAACGTTACGATCCAAAATCAGCTTCAAGCTGGCCAAGCGCAACGCCTGTGCCCGTGTGATACCCTTGCCCGTAGTCTTTACTGTATTGAGCGTAAGGCGTTCTGCTGCATCATCGCGCAATGGCCAATGCGAGAGCAGCAAGCTGTGAGCACCTGCCAACCGAAAAGCCCGCGCGAGTCCCGAATAGGTTGGTGCCGTGGCGTTGCGGCCAGAGCCGCTATTGCAAGCCGAAAGGATCACCCACTCGGCAGGTATGGTGAGTTGAGCAATTTCGCTGGCGGTCAATAAACCATCATCGTCACCGGTTGCAACATCAGGCGGTGTCATAACCAGCGCAGGTTCAGAAAGACCGTTAATCTCGCCGCTGGTAAGGCCATGTGTGGCAAACATCACCACGGAATAGGGCGAGAAATCCAACGCCTTGATAGCCGCTTCGGTTGCTTTACCCTGTGTCAGCAATAAACTTGCTTTGTCGCCGAAATTTTCCGCAAGGTGCGAAAGCTCCTGTCCGGATCCCGGCAGACTCGGGAGTGCGCGGATTGAGTTGATCGTTGACAAGCCGCCGCGAAACAAAGCAGCATAATCAACGGATTTTTTCTCAATTGTACCAAGTGCCGGATTGCCAATACCAGCAAACCGTATGTTATTTTTCTTAATATCAACCTTATTGGGAAGCGAGAAATCTGAAATAATGGCAACAGCATGGTCGCGTATAAGCCAGGCATAGTTGATCAGCTTGGTTTTACTATCAGGCAACCTGCTCAACAACAAGGATGGCGGGATGTTGGAGGCAAGACCGCTCGATGGAAACAACCATTCCGATTTATCAGCAATGTCATTTGCAAGGTGGCCGGGCAGCAGCGCGTGGTAAAGTGCATATGCGGCCCCGTTATCAAAAGGTGCGGTCGCCGGGTCGTCGGTCAATCGCGCGTCATCAATGCTTTTACGAATACGCGTGACCAGCGCTGTGGTCGCAAGACTGCTGCCCTTGTCCTCATTCCAGAAAACATTTTTTGCTGTGATTGCGATAGTTGCGACCTGATCCGGCAGATTGAGCGGGATGATGAGGGCTTGTGCAGGCGTAAGTCGGGCCTGAATATCTGCGAGCGGTGTAGGCTGTGGGCGAGAAAGTTTGGCGTAGTCCGGAAACTGCGTATTGATTTGTGCAGTAAGGGCAGTGACGTCAGATTGTGATTGAAAAATTTGTTTGCTGATCGCTCCTGCATCACCAGTTCCACCACCATTGATTTTCATCAAATCCGTTTGAAAGCGCGTTTGTGTTGCACGCGCAGTGCGCAGCCTCTGGATCAACGGTTGCAGCCCCCTGCCCCGAGCCACAGCACGAGCACCAAGCTCGGCATTGACAAGGTTTAATTCAGAAAGTGACGCAAGTTGAGAAAAATGCACAGCATTTGTTATATCGTTGTTGTGCAAAGCAATGAGTGTGTGGTCATTAAAACTTGCCGTGATGATTTGCGACAGTGAAATCATGTCAGACTGCTTGGTGGCGAGATCAAGTATATGACCTTCCAATATTTTGGCAGCGTCTGATGAAATGGCGTAGGCTTTTTGAGTTTGCCCCGTATGATTGAGAAGCCGGGCATAATCAAAACTGGCACTGAGTGCCGTGCGATGCTGTTCGCCAAATATTTTTATCAAGGCGTCTCTGGCCGTTTGTGCCATTGGCAATGCCTCGGCATAATGCCCTTGGTAGCCAAGCAAACGCGCCACATCCAGTTCAGCAATGGCTATTGTTTTTTTATTGGCCCCGGCTTGCAATTTCAGCTCAGACAGAGCCTTGTATTCGTACTCAAGCGCTTCAGCATAACGGCCCTGTTTTTCAACAGCATTTGCTAACTGTACGTAAGACATACCCTTTAAATCAGGTTCACCGCCAGCGCCGTCAATACGGTGAATGTACATGGCTGCCGCACGTAGGACGGCTTCGCTGTCTTCATATTTTCCATCCCGTCGCAAGGCTTGGCCAAGCATGGACTGTGAATAATAGAGATCAACGGAGTTCTCGCCGTATATAACACGGTCAACATTGATTTCGCGCCTGAAGATATCTTGTGCCTCTGCATAGCGCCCCAAACGCAGCATAGCTGCACCGGAACCGTTCAGCGCTACAGATCTGATTTTATTTTCGAGAGGCAAATACTGGTAGGCTATGTCAGCCGCCTTACGCAGAATGTCTAAAGCATCATCTTCATCAAGATTGTATTTCAATATACCACAAGCTGCCATGTACGATGCAACGACCGAGTTATTCAGCGGCAGGTGCGCTTGCGCGCGATCAGACGCAATACAAGCAAGTCGTCTTGCTTCCGTGTCATTGCCTTTGACAACAGCAACCAGAGATTGACTTTCATAGGCTGTAGCCGCAACGCCACTGTCGTCACCAAATAAAGTGCGGGCAGCCGCAAGAGATTTATCAGCGTAAAGCTGGGCCTCATCCTTGCGATTGAGATTAT
>JANYGX010000013.1 GCA_025362295.1 Sphingomonadales bacterium
CGGGACGGAACGTCCAGAAACCAACCGAAAAAAGCCTACCGCATTGACCACGTACGGTCTCCGGCGCTGGTTGTTCGTTTGATCGTTAAACACCCCCCATGCGCCCCTGTCGGCACCAAGGGGAGGGGTGTGTTCATGGCATTTTCGTGCCGTCTCAAAACGCTCACTCGGGGTCGTTTGCACTCATTTTATACCGGTCAGAATAGCGTGCGGCGATGCCTTCGACTGGCAGTAGAATGAAGACATCAGTGGTGTTGAACTGGCTGTCAACGAAAGCGCCATCGCCAATCACACACCCGACACGCAAATAGCCTTTGACCAGCGGCGGCAACTGGCGCACCACTTCGCGCACGTCATACTGGTCAGGGGCCAGGCGGTTCATTGGAACATAATGTTCAGGCAGGGCGCGCACGCGCAAATCCGGCCCAGCCAAATGATTTTGATACAGATAGGATAGCGTTGCATCGTGGGCTGTCGGGAGCACGCCGTGCAATGAGGCGCAGCCAAACATAAAGCCGATATTGTGTGTCGTTAGGTAGCTTGCGATGCCACGCCACAACAGGTTGATGGTTGAGAGGTTGCGGTAAGCCGGGTGCACGCAGCTGCGGCCCAGCTCCAGCAGTTGCCGCCCTTCACCGATACGCGCCTGAAAATTTTTCGACAGCAGTGGCGAGAGGTCGTACTCACCGGAAGAATAAAACCCGCGATGCTGGCGTGCAACAATCTCACGGAGCAACCTATAAGTGCCAACAACTTTTGGCGTACCATTGTCGCCGTGGTCAATCACCAGCAAATGGTCGCAGATGCTGTCGTAGAGATCGATATCGCGCTTGTGCGTCCGGTCTTCCAGCGTCGGGGTGGCCCCCATTTCATCGTAAAATATATCGTAGCGCAGGGATTGCGCAGCGGCGATTTCTTCCTGGGTTGTCGCCAGCCGGACATCGAGTTTGCCAGCGCGGTGTATATAAGGTGAAGCGGCAAGGGTGGCGGCAGCAATAGCGGTTGATCCTGAGGTTCGAATTGGCATAAAAATCCTTTTTTGTAACTTGATTGGCATTATGACCTACCAGATGTAGGGGTCTTTTCGTTTGTCCTCACAAGATGCCATAAACTTGAATTGTGACAATCGTGTCATACTTCAGGCACACTTTAACCGCTGGCAGTAGAAACTCGATCAAGTCAGGTCAATTGTGACTTATTTGCCACAAGATCTCGTTTATTCATGAAAAACAGAATGATTAGGCTTGGAATGAAGGCTAAACCGCAGAAAATATAGAAATTGAACCAGCCTAGCCCTTCCACCAGTCGGCCAGACTGGGTGGTGAGAAAGGTGCGAGCAACAGCCGCCAGCGATGACAGCAGCGCAAACTGGCTGGCTGTATAGGTGCGGCTGGTGAGCTCTGAAAGGTAAGTGGTAAAGATCGTCAGACCAACACCGGTTGCAAAACTGTCCATGCCGATCGCACCGCCCATAAGGTAGATGTTTTTTACACCACTGCCAACCAGTGCAAAGCCGAAATTGGCCAAGATCATGAACAGCGCAGCAATCAGCAAACTGCGCATTTTGCCAAACGCCACAAGTGTGGGGGCAGCGACGGCGGTGCCCGCTATAAGCGCCCAGAAGCCAATCAATTTGTTCAATGTAATATATTCGGTGTCGGTAAATTTCATATCCTTGAAAAATGGGCCAATCATGTTTTGGCCCATCGCATCACCAACCTTGTAGAGCACAACAAACGCGAGAATGAGCACCGCGTTGAGTGTGCCAATGCGTCTGAAAAATTCGATGATCGGCCCGGCAATGGTTGCAACGCTCCAATGTGACAGGCGGGCGAATACAGATGTTTTGAGTTGTGCACCCTGAACACTGGCGCGTGCAGTATCGCCCGTGAGGGCTGCAGCAACGGCTCCAAAAATCACCAAGCCTGACGTAAAAGAGTACGCCAATGGCCAACCAAGAGCGGCCCCTTGTTTGGATTGCAACCAGACGGTGCCAGCACCAGCGGCCAGAAACCCGATGCGGTAGCCAAACTGATTCATCGCCGTGCCATAGACGAGCTCTTCCTGCGGCAAAATTTCAATCCTGTAGGCATCGATAATGATATCCTGCGTGGCCCCGAGAAAGGCAACGATAACGCCCCACAACACAAAGCTCTCTTTATGATCCAAGGGATTACTAAAACCAAACTTGATGATTGCGATGACAAGGAAAACTTGTGTGACATATAACCAGGCCCGGCGCTGTCCAAACAGCTTTGAAAGAACAGGAATGGGCAGCTTGTCAATAAACGGCGACCATAAAAACTTGAGCGTGTAGGGTGTGCCCAAAGCAAACGCAAAGCCGATGGTTTTTTTATCAAGGCCCACACTGGCCAGCCAATAGCTCATAGTGGACAGCAACAGCGTCAGCGGAAAGCCGCTGGAGATACCAAGAAAGAAGGCCGCCAGCGGACGCGGGCGAAAGTAAGCGGTGATGGCTTTAAAGTTTATCATCCGACGACACCAGTTCTGCGGTAGCTCAGCGCTTCTGCAATATGGATGCGGCTGATATTGTCCTGTCCGGCAAGATCCGCCAGAGTGCGCGCCACACGCAACACGCGCGTATAGCCGCGCGCCGAAAGCTTCATGGCATCGGCCGCTTGTGTAAGCAGTCTGCGACCTGCATCATCGGGGGTTGCAATGGCTTCGAGTACCTTGCCGTCCGCTTCGGCATTGGTGCGACAGGTTGTGCCCTCATAACGTTTGTTCTGAATATCGCGGGCCGCTGCCACACGCGCTGCAACCTGTGCTGAACCTTCTGCCGGTGGCGGCAGAGTTAAATCGGCCGCCGACACGGCTGACACTTCGATATGCAAATCAATGCGGTCCAGCAGCGGGCCCGATATGCGGGACTGATATTCCTGCGCACAGCGCGGTGCCCGCGCGCAGGCCAGCGCTGCATCGGCCAGATGGCCGCACCGGCACGGGTTCATCGCCGCCACCAGCTGCACCCGTGCGGGATAGGTAACATGTGCATTGGCACGCGCCACCACCACCTGACCCGTTTCCAGCGGTTGCCTTAAACTGTCGAGCACAGCGCGCTGAAACTCCGGCAGTTCATCGAGAAACAAAATGCCAAGGTGCGCCATGCTGACCTCGCCGGGCCGGGCCTTGATGCCGCCCCCCACAAGTGCCGCCATGCTGGCACTGTGGTGCGGCTGCATGAACGGCCGTCGCTGCGAAATGCGACCATCGGTGAGCGTGCCAGCAATCGAGGCCACCATTGAAACCTCTAGTGCCTCGGACGGCGTAAGGGCAGGCAATATGCCTGGCAGGCACGCGGCCAGCATCGACTTGCCAGAACCAGGCGGGCCGCACATCAGCAGGTTGTGGCCACCGGCGGCGGTCACCTCCAGCGCGCGTTTGGCCGACTCCTGCCCTTTGATATCAGCGAGGTCAGGTCCGGTGCTGGCTTTAATCATCTCGGCGGGTTTGGGCGGTGCCAGCAGTTGCGACCCCTTCAGATGATTAACCAGCGTGATGAGATCGGGGGCGGCCAGCACATCGATTCGACCGGCCCAGGCCGCCTCTGAGCCTTGCGAGCCCGGGCAGATCAGACCGAGATCCTGCCCTGAGGCATGGAGGGCTGCCAGCAAAACACCCGGCACGGCGGTGATGCGGCCATCAAGGCCGAGCTCGCCCACCGCTATATAGGCCGCCAGTGATTCGGCATCGATCAGGCCCATAGCGGCCATCAAGCCCAGTGCAATGGGCAGATCGTAATGCGAACCTTCCTTAGGCAGATCGGCGGGTGACAGGTTAACGGTGATGCGTTTTGGCGGAAAAGCCAGCGCCAGAGACGCCAGGGCTGCCCGCACGCGCTCCTTGCTTTCGCTCACGGCCTTATCTGGCAGACCAACGATGGTAAAGCCGACCGTGCCATTGATCACCTGCACCTGCACATCAACACTGCGAGCCTCAAGCCCCAGAAACGCTACTGTAGATACATGTGCAACCAAAACGACTTCCCAACCACTGTTAAGGATCGATTACACAATGAATGCGGGCTTGTCGAAGTTTCTGTGGGGGATTAGGACATGAACCATATTGAAAAATAGGATTGAGCTATGACCAAAGCCACAAAACGACCGAAATGCGTTGTCACCCGTCGGCTGCCGGAAGCTGTGGAAACCCGCATGGCCGAGCTGTTTGATGTGGAACTGAACCTTGATGATAAGGCTTTTGGCCGCAAGGAGATGGAAAAAGCTGTTGCCGAAGCTGACGTGCTGGTGCCCACAGTGACTGACACAGTGGATGCAAAGCTGCTAGACAAAGCCGGGCCGAACCTCAAACTAATTGCCAATTTTGGTGCGGGTATTGACCATATCGACCTCCCGGCAGCCCGCAAAAAAGATATCGTTGTCACCAACACACCCGGTGTGCTCACCGACGACACGGCCGACATGGCGATGGCCCTTATTCTTGCCGTGCCGCGCCGCATTACGGAAGGTGAGCGGCTGGTGCGAT
Organism: Sphingomonadales bacterium; assembly: GCA_025362295.1. GTDB lineage: Bacteria > Pseudomonadota > Alphaproteobacteria > Sphingomonadales > Sphingomonadaceae > JANYGX01. The sequence goes on from JANYGX010000013.1 coordinate 4,507, forward strand.
CTGGCAACTGGCACGGCTGGGCACCGACCATGCTGCTTGGTCACCGCATCACCGGCAAGCGCCTTGGCATTATTGGCATGGGCCGCATTGGCCAGGCGGTGGCAACCCGCGCCCGCGCGTTTGGCATTGCCATTCATTATCATAACCGCGAGCGGCTGCCCGCTGCTATCGAGCGCAGTCTGGAGGCGACTTATTGGCCGACACTCGAAGCGATGCTAAGCCGGGTTGATATTATATCAGTCAATTGCCCGCACACACCGGAAACCCACCACCTGCTGAATAAAACGCGACTGCGATTGTTGCAGCGCCACGCCTATGTCATCAACTGCGCGCGCGGCGAGATTATTGACGAAGCCGCCCTTGCCGCTGCACTGGAGCACGGCACGATTGCTGGCGCTGGGCTTGATGTGTTTGAGAAAGAGCCTGCGATTCATGCCAAACTGCTGGAACTTAATAATGTGGTGCTATTGCCGCACATCGGCTCCAACACAATCGAGGGCCGCATTGCCATGGGCGATAAGGTGATTATGAACATCCGCCACTGGAGCGACGGGCACCGCCCGCCCGATCAGGTGCTGGAGGGTTGGGCTTAATGCGTGCACCCGATTGTATGACGCTTTAAGCCGCCTTGCGCTGGCGGATGTGTTCCAGAAACACCGCGAGATCGCTTTGAAGTTTATGCGCCTGAGCGCCGACGTCTGCGGCAACAGCCACGACCTGTTCAGCCGCCGCTTCTGCCGATATCGCGGCCTCATCAACATTGATCACAGCATCAGCTGTTTGTTTTGTTTCAGCGGCCGATGTCTGGATATTGCGGCTGATATCTCCTGTTGTTGCGGTTTGTTCTTCAATGGCTGACGCAATATGTGTGTTCATTTCACTCACATTCAGAATAGTTTTATTGATCTCTTCAATAGCCTTGACGGCATCTTTGGTGGCCGACTGAATATCACTGATTTGAGTGTCTATTTCACTGGTGAATTTAGCGGTTTCGACGGCCAGCGTTTTAGCCTCGGTTGCAACGACAGCAAAGCCACGGCCTGCATCACCAGCGCGCGCAGCTTCTATCGTGGCATTGAGTGCCAATAATTGTGTCTGCCCGGCAATTCGGCCAATAACATTGATAATATTGCCGATGTTATTGGCCGCTTTGGTCAGATCCTGCACCTGTTTTTTGGTCACTTCGGAATGCTTGACAGCCGCACGTGCCGCCATGGACGCGCTACCGACCTGTGCTGATATTTCTGTAATTGAATTTGAAAGCTGCTCGGTGCTTGGTGCTATAACGGCCATATACTGGCGCGTCAGTTCACTAGATTTAGCGGCAATAGCCGTTTGCGTGCGCGTGGTTGTTGTAATCTTTTTCATATCGTTGGCGGCGGACGAAAGTTGCGTGGCAGCTGTGCCTAAAACTTGCGCAATGCTGCCAACGTTTTGTTCCAGCCGGTTTGCCAGTTCATGAATGGATGTATCAGACGCAGCGTTGAGACGGGCATTTTCAGACCGTACATCGGCTACGGTTATTTCAAGCAAATTCTGGTTGTCAAAATTCTTTTTAACGGCATCACGAAAATCAAGCACACCACGAGCCAATTTGCCAATTTCAGTTTTTAACTTGGTGTAAGGGATGTCAATATCCGTTGTGCCAGACTGAATATAAGCCATGCGCAGTGTCAATTGCGCAACGGATGTATTGAGCGACCGGGCAATATAAAAGGCTATCGCAAGAGCAAGAAGCGTTGCTATGCTGATCATTCCAATATTTTCAGTTTTTTGTTCACTACTTTTATCTTATCTTGCCTTCAATTCCTTTTGAAACTCTGATAAAAAAGACAAAAAGAGAGTATTTGATGTTTTTAAAACCGCATTGATTTTAATATCCAGATTGATGTTTTTATTGTCATGACCGTTTTTGTAAAGCGCTTCCTTGTAAGTGGTTATGGCATCAACAGCGTCAGCATAGGTTGGTGTTAGCTGTTTCCTCACTTGCCCAGTTGAATCAGCTCTATAAACACTTTCGAGATTAGCTTGCATATCATGCGTCAACATATCAATGTTACCGATGTATTCCGCTTCTTTGCGTTCAATCGTGAATTTTTCAGTAGCAGATCGTTTTGCCTCAACATCGAGAATTTTACTTATAAAATCATATATACGCGGTAACTTTTCCGTTGCAATGTCGCCCACAAAATAACTGTCCAGACCAGGATCATCCGTTATGTTTGATTTGTTTGCCACTCTTTGAATCAGCTTCAAAACAGGCGTAATTGTCTGATTGGTAATCAACGGATTATTCTTCAGGTCGTTAAAAACAAGCTGCACATCTGAAAAATCATCAGCAGTCAAGAATTTTTGACTATATATACGATCAGCTTTGCTGAGCTCAGCAATATTTTTGTCTATTGAAACTGAAGGGTTTAGCTGCTTTCGCAGCATTTGATTGAGCAGCAACCAATTCGCCCTTACATAAACAGTCCCTTCGAGCTCTGCCTGGCTAAATTCATTCATTTCCCGAAGATTTATTTGATAGACCTGTAACAATATTATCACTGGCAAAGACCAGATAACACAAAGCAATATCAGTTTATGTATAAGTGACAAGCGTTGCATGTTATTGCCTTTACTTTATGCCGTCTTGCGCTGACGAATGTTACCCAGAAACATTTTTAAATCATTCTGCAGCTTGTTGGCCTGAGCGCCGACATCTGCAGCAACTGTTACAACCTGTTCAGCAGCGGCTTCTGCGGAAATTGCTGCCTGGTCAACGCTCATGACAGCATCCGCTGTCTGTTTTGTTTCAGCAGCGGATGTCTGAATATTGCGGCTGATATCACCTGTTGTTGCGGTTTGCTCCTCAATAGCCGCAGCAATATGCGTATTCATTTCGCTCACATTAAGAACCGTTTTATTGATCGATTCAATGGCTTGTACCGCCTCTTTTGTAGCCATTTGAATTTCATTGATCTGGGCATCGATTTCGCCTGCGAATTTGGCCGTTTCGATCGCCAGGGTTTTAACCTCGGTTGCAACCACAGCAAAGCCCTTGCCAGCATCACCTGCGCGTGCCGCCTCAATCGTGGCATTGAGCGCCAGGAGCTGTGTTTGCGCAGCAATGCCGCCGATAACAGTGATGATATTCCCAATCTTGTTGGCTGCCTGGGTCAATTCACCAACCTGTTTCTTGGTCACCTCAGAATGCTGCACAGCGGTATTTGCCGCAATTGAGGCACTCCCAACCTGTGAAGATATTTCCATGATAGAGCTTGAAAGCTGCTCCGTGCTGGGCGCAATAACCGCCATATATTGACGCGTCAGCTCGCTCGATTTTGCTGCCAACGATGTTTGTTGCCGTGTCGTTGTCGAGGTGATTTTCATTTCTTGTGCGGCTGCGGACAATTGCGACGCCGCCGTGCTGAGGACTTGCGCAATGCTGCCAACATCGCGCTCAAGTGCATCGGCAAGTGTGCTGATGGCCTGTTCGGAGGCATCATTCAAACGACTGTTTTCGGCGCGCACCTCTTTAACCGTTTTCTCCATCACATCCTGATTATCAAAATTCTCTTTCACAGCATCGCGAAAATCGAGAATACCGCGCGCTAGTTTACCCATTTCAGTTTTCAGCTTAACATATGGAATATCTGTATTCGTTTTGCCGGTTTGAATGTCCCCCATGTGTTTTAAAAGCCGGGCGAGTGATACATGCAACGATTGTGCTGTAACATACGCCAAAGCCAGAGCACCAAGAACAGCAAAGATAACAAGTTCCGTGTTTCTGTTTCTTTGCCCGACAACAGCTTTTTGTCTGGCTTGCAACCCGTTATCAAGTTCAACCGACACTGCATACCAGAGAGCATTGGATTTTTCTATGATAACATGAAACAGCTGATTGAAGTTTACGTCTGCAGCGCCTGCGCGACTTTGATAGACGGCGTCTTTGTATGCCGTGATGGCATCAACCAGATTACCGAATAATGGAGCGATAGTTTTTTGAACACGGCCACTTGGGTCAGCCTTGTAAGCTGCTTGCAAATCATCACCAAGATTTGATGATATCACATCGATAATGCCAAAATTAACGGCTCTTGCCCTGTCCACAACAGCTGCAGCACTGACCGATTTCCGCTTTTCAACATCCAATGCGTGACTGTATAATTTATATAGATGTGGTAGCTTGTCTGTGAGGGAATCGGCAAGGAAATAGGTGTTGGCTTCCGGATCGAGAATGATATTCGATGAGCTCGCCACCTGACTGATAAGAGCCAGTACAGGTTCCATTGTCTGCTCGGTCACAACAGTGTCACGTTGCAGTTTATCAGTCTCTTGCTTGAGGGCAGTATAAGCTTCTGCCGAGTTCAGTTGACCGCGCAGCTTCTGATCAAGAGCATCAAGCGGTTTCAAATCAGGCATAGACGCATTTGACAAGTCCGCCTGCCGCAGCGCCAGCGTGTGGAGCAGGGGCCAGGCAGCTTTGAGATAGCTAGCGCCTTCAAGCTCTAGGGTATTGAACTTGATTGTTGTGGATACATTATCTTGATAAATCTTGAACAGAAACACAACCGGCATCGCCCATATCACGCACAAAAGCACGAGTTTATTGATAAGTGACAAGCGCTGCATTGAATTGACCTTTTGAATATTTATACGCTTTAGTCCGGTTGTGGTTAAGAACCCCTAAATACAGTGGCTTAAACTATGATATAGTGCTGATATCGCTTTAATTATGGTTGAAATTTTGTATATTTTTACCAAAACTTCATACGGGACTATCAGGCTTTTTATTTATGACTCGTGAGTTTGATCTTATCCACCGCTACTTTCTGCCTCTTGCCAGCAGCCACGCAGCGCGTGGCCTTGCCGACGATGCCGCCGTTTTCGTGCCGCCTGCCGGGCGGGCATTGGTGATCACCAAAGACATGATGGCCGAGGCTGTGCATTTCTTGCCGGATGATCCACCGGAGACGATTGGTGAAAAGCTTATCCGGGTGAATATGTCGGACCTTGCGGCCATGGGCGCCGAGCCTTTGGGCTGTGTGCTTGGCCTTGGCCTGGCGCTGAAAACAGATGACAGCTGGATTGCAGCCTTTGCCAAAGGGTTGGGAAACGCCTGCGCTCAGTTTGCCTGTCCGCTGCTGGGCGGGGACACGATTCGTCAGCCTGATCGAATCACTCTGTCGCTGACCGCCATTGGCCATGTGGCGGATGGCAGCGCGTTGTCGCGCAGTGGTGCTCGAGCCGGTGATATTTTGGCGGTTACCGGTGAGATCGGTGGCGCAGGGCTTGGGCTCTCGCTGTTGCAGGCCGGGCAGGGGGCAAAGCACCCGCACGCGGTCCAGCGCTACCATTTACCAGAACCCAGGCTGGCAGCGGGTCAAGGTTTGGTGGGTATAGCCTCTGCAGCGGCTGATGTGTCGGACGGCTTGCTGGCGGATGCTGGCCACATTGCTGCGGCCTCGCATATTGGCGTTGAAATTAACCTAGACCTCCTACCGTTGGCCGAGGGTGTCACCGATGCCCTGCATGCAGCAACGTCTGGCGATGATTATGAACTCGTGGTGGCTGTTCCGCCACAGCATTGGCAGGCTGCGTTAACGATCTGCCAACAGATTGGTGTTAATCTAACCCAAATTGGTCAGTGCGTTGTGGGCGATGGTGTGCAGATACGCCTTGCAGACGGCACGCTGACCAAACTCGAAAAGCTCGGGTATCAACATGGGTAGACGCAATGGCCAAGCCACCAACACAAGCAAAACCCGCTGCGCCAGCGGGCGAATCAGCGCCCGCCGCCAAGCCCCGCCGCACATTCCTCACCATTGCAATAGCGCTGCTTGGCATCGTGGCCGGCGGTGTCGGCGCTTCCGGGTATTTCTTGTTTTTGCACCCGAAAACGGCTGAAGCTGGCCAAATGCAGGCGGCCAGCCTGCAAGGTGCCGCGATGGATGATGTGGGCAGTGATGAAAAGGCACCGCCACCCGCTTTCATAAAACTGGACCGCATGACCCTGCCGATGGTGGCAAAAGATGGCCATTTGGTCGGGTATATGGGCGTCGAGCTGGTGTTGCAGGCTAAAGTTGCTGATGTGGAATATATCAAGCTTCGTGTGCCGCTCATGCGCCACGCCTTTAACGAAAGTCTCAATATCAACCCCGTTGTTGATGAGGCAGACCCGCATAAGGTGGATTTTATTCGAGCCGGTGCGCTTTTAAAGGCGGCTGCCAACAAGGCGCTTGGCAAGGCTGTGGTTGAGCAGGCCGAAGTGATAACCGCCCTCCCGATTTGATATAAAGGGTTAACAAACCCCTATCGTCGCTTGCAACCGCGATGCGATTTTGCCATGACATCTCGGTACAACAAAAAATCGGGCCAATAAGGCCGCCTTCAGGCGTGTCTGGTCCCCAATAAGGGCTTAATTAGATGCAAGATTCGATGATTATCGCCGCCATTTTGTGCGGCTTAGTGGCTGTTTTATACGGGTTTATCACCTCCCGCTCGATTTTGGCGGCCTCCCCCGGCAATGCCAAAATGCAGGAAATCGCCGCCGCCATTCAGGAAGGCGCTGGTGCCTATCTCGCACGTCAATACCGTACCATTGCCATCGTCGGCGTGGCCGTATTGGTTGTTGTTGGATTATTTTTAGGTAAATTCGCCGCTGTAGGTTTTTTCATCGGTGCGCTGTGTTCTGGCGTGGCTGGCTACATCGGCATGGTTATTTCCGTGCGCGCCAATGTCCGCACCGCTGAAGCGTCACGCCTCGGCCTGCAACAGGGCCTAACCATGGCTTTCAAGTCCGGTGCTGTCACTGGTATGCTGGTCGCTGGCCTCGCGCTACTCGCTATTGCCGGATATTATTATGTTTTGACCGCAGTGCTGAAATACGAAGTGAACGACCGTATTGTCATCGACAGTCTGGTGGCTCTTGGTTTTGGCGCCTCGCTGATTTCAATTTTTGCCCGTCTCGGCGGCGGTATCTTTACAAAAGCAGCCGATGTGGGTGCAGATTTGGTAGGCAAGGTTGAAGCTGGGATACCGGAAGATGACCCAAGAAACCCTGCCGTGATCGCTGACAACGTTGGTGACAATGTGGGTGATTGCGCTGGTATGGCGGCCGATCTGTTTGAAACCTACGTGGTCACCGTTGGTGCTACCATGGTGCTTGGTGCTTTGCTGTTCACTGGCGTTAAAGATGCTGTGGGCCTTGCCAAACTTGCCAACTTCATGGCGCTGCCATTGATCATTGGTGGAGTTTGCATCATCACCTCGATCCTCGGTACATTCTTTGCCAAGCTCGGCAGCTCCAACAACATCATGGGCGCTTTGTATAAAGCATTCATTGTAACGGCTCTTACCTCGGTCGTGGCTATATATTTTGTCATTTCCAAATTTTTTGGCATGGGGTCAGAAATAGAAATCGGTGGCCGTCTGGTTTCCGGCATGGCGTTGTTTGAATGCTCGCTGGTTGGTTTGGTGCTCACTGGTCTCATCATCTGGATCACGGAGTATTACACGGGGACAAATTATCGTCCGGTAAAATCGATCGCGTTTTCATCCGTCACCGGGCATGGCACCAACGTTATCCAGGGTCTGGCGATTTCCATGGAATCGACAGCGGCACCCACGCTTGCCATTTGCATTGCCACAATCCTGACATTCCAGATTGCAGGACTCATGGGCATTGCCTTTGCCGCCACAGCCATGTTGGCATTGGCTGGTATGGTTGTCGCCCTTGATGCCTACGGCCCAGTCACCGACAATGCCGGTGGTATTGCTGAAATGGCTGGCCTTGATAAAGATGTGCGCAAAAATACCGATGCGCTTGATGCTGTTGGCAACACCACCAAAGCGGTGACCAAAGGCTATGCGATTGGCTCGGCAGCCCTTGCAGCCCTAGTGCTGTTTGGGGCTTTCAATTCCGATCTCAAAACTTTCTTTCCGGATGTCGCTGTCGATTTTCAGCTCTCCAATCCTTATGTTGTGGTTGGTTTGCTACTCGGCGCGCTGCTTCCCTATTTGTTTGGCTCGATGGGCATGACAGCCGTCGGTCGTGCAGCTGGCGAGGTGGTTGAGAATGTGCGGATGCAGTTCAAAAACAATCCCGGCATCATGCTTGGCACTTCGAAGCCTGATTATGCTTCAACGGTCGATCTGGTGACCAAAGCGGCCATCCGCGAAATGGTTATTCCATCGCTGTTGCCAGTGCTAGCACCGGTGGTGGTGTACTTTGTCATCAAAGCCGTGGCCGGGCAGGCACAGGGTTTTGCAGCCCTTGGTGCCTTGCTGCTTGGTGTTATTGTCGGCGGCCTGTTTGTCGCTATTTCCATGACATCCGGTGGCGGTGCCTGGGACAACGCCAAGAAATACATCGAGGACGGCCATCACGGTGGCAAAGGCTCTGAAGCGCACAAGGCGGCTGTCACTGGTGATACGGTTGGTGACCCTTACAAGGATACCGCTGGCCCAGCGGTCAACCCGATGATCAAGATCACCAACATTGTGGCCTTGCTGTTGCTGGCAGCGCTGGCGCATCACGCAAGATAGTTGAAATGAATATGCCGGTTGCGTGAGAGAGTATAGCAACCGGCAGTTTGTGATAACCTACTAATTTTCCCCGCGGTGCCAACAGTTTTACACCAGTCGCTCATGAGATTGCCTCACTTTGATATTGGCTCAACCTGTAGCAAATAAGCCTTTGCACGTTTGGCGGCATCGGGGTTTTTGGTTTGGTTTGCTACTTTATGCCAATCTGCAACGGCGCCATTGATATCTTGCAACTGAGCACGTTCCACGCCGCGTTCAAGCATAATATCACTGTTGTCAGGGGCGAGTGCTAAAGCTTTTTCAATGTCGCCTGAAGCCAGTTTTTGTTCACCAGCACGGCGGTGCGCAGTTGCGCTGAGCAATAGCGGTATGGCATCCGTCGGATTAATCGCGTGCGCCGCTGCTAAATCATCTTGTATCAAGGCCCAGGGTAACTGGCCCTTGTCCGCGCGATCGACTCGTGCTCGCGCCCTGTCGATGAGTGCTGCAGCATGCTCTTTATCGGTTGCTTGCAGCAAGGCCAATGCCCGCGTGAGTCGTTGTTCTGCACGTAGGCTGTCATCAGCCAGTAGCCAGGCATTCCCGGATTGCGCCCAGATTTGCCCGGCCAGTGTCGGATTTTTGGGCGGGTTGCCAAGCGCTGTTGCTGCTGCGTCAAGCAGCCCACCAGCGCGCGCCGCCTCGCCCATAGCAACCAGCGCAACAGCTTGGCAATGCATGGCTGGCACTGCACCGGCGCTTATAGTGGTCTTTTCCATACGCCATGCTGTTGCGTGTTCAAAAGCGAGCTTGGGATTGGTTTGGGCGAGGCTCATGCACTGATCGTAGCGGTGCAGATCGTCGGCCATTGCTGGTGCTGTGGTGGTCATAAGCAAAAATAAAATCATGATTTTCATATTTTAAAGTATATCATGACTTCATATAATTGTCGAAACCAGTTCATCCAGAAACCAGTTCATCCAGATTGTGGCACAACCAAGCGATATCCTGATCTCTTGAAAGCCTATGGTCACCATCTTTAACAAGATGCAGAGCGACATTCTGGCTGACAATCCGGCTTTGCAGAGTCAAGGCCGTTTGCCACGGGACATCATCATCCTGCTGGCCTTGCACAATGCGTACGGGCCCGGCAAAACCTATAGGCCCGCCCAACAGCAGGTGGCGGTTGCCATCTTCAATCAGCGCCTGTGTGATGATGTAGGGCTCAGGGCCATAATCCGATGCCCGCGTGATGAAGCCCTTTGCGGCAAGCTGTATAGCCTCATCGGCATCAAGATTTGCTTCTATGCCCCATTGGGTAAAGTCTGGCGCTGGTGCTATCAGCAATAAGGCCCTTGCACGCTGTGGTCGCGCAAGGGCAGCCAGCAACGCCAGCCACCCACCCATGCTGGAGCCTGCCAGCAGCAGCGGCCCGGTGGTCACATGATCGATCACGTAAAGCGTATCCGCCAGCCAGCGACTGATCGTGCCATCGCGGAATGCCCCCTGAGACTGGCCATGTCCGCTGTAATCAAATCGCAGCATTGCGAGGTTTCTGGTTTTGCAATGAGCGAACAACGCCTCAGCCTTGCTGCCGCGCATATCCGATTTAAAGCCAGGCAAAAACACAGTCGTCGGGCTTTGGCCAGGTAAATATTCGTAAGCTATGGCCGTGCCATGATGATCCAGAAATTCTATCATGTTTATCCTTTGTGATGCGGCTATCTTTTGTTACATCAATATCATGAAAAATCCCAAACCGATCATCTCTCTTATACTGGCCCGTGCAGATAACGGCGTGATCGGTAAAAACGGCGGTTTGCCCTGGCACCTGCCAGCGGATTTGCAACACTTCAAGCGCTTGACCGTTGGCAAGCCGATAATCATGGGGCGCAAAACCTTTGACAGCATCGGCAAACCCTTGCCGGGTCGCCATAACATCGTGGTGACCCACAAGCCAGATTGGCAGGTGGCAGGTGTTACGTCCGTCTCCAGCATGGCCGAGGCTATTGCAGCAGCTGGTCTTGATTTAAAGTTGAGGGCTGCCGAAATCATGATTATCGGTGGTGCCACTATTTACACGCAGTGCCTTTTGTTCGCCGAGCGTGTTTATCTGACAGAGGTCCATATTGCGGCTGAGGGTGACACGACATTTCCGGCATTTGATAAAAACATCTGGCAGGAAAAATCGCGCGAGCGCCACGATGTGTCGGGTGTGAACCCAGCGCATAGTTTTGTATTGCTGGAACGACTACATTAATCAGATCATCCGCGTGCGCTGTCGAGATGTCGCTCGTGACCCAATGGATGCACGCGGCGCGGGGAGAAGTAAAACAGGCTGATGGCATAGAGGATAAGCGTGGCTATGATCAGTCCCGATGTTATTTGTGGCCAAGCAATTGATACAATGCCGGGCACGCCGACCATAGCCCAATACAGGTATTTGGCGCGGTCCCAAGTGAGGTGCAAAGCCATGTAATGATGCAGGTGGGAGCGATCTGGCAGAAAAGGCGAGCGCCCTTCCACATAGCGCGTGATGAGCAGCCGCAGACAATCTATCACCGGCAACATATACCAGAGCGCAATCTGGTCGGCTGTCATACTGCCATAGCGGTGGTTGTATATATAGATGCTGAGCAAACCGAGCAGCATGGATAATCCATAACTGCCGCCATCGCCCAGAAACAGCTTTTCTGAAAGATTGAACTGCAGGGTGATAATCAGGCTGACAAGCAGCGTTATCAAAAGCGGGCGCAAATAATCAGGCGCATAGACAAGCAGAAATGCGGTCCAGAAGCTGCAACATCCCATAACCAGACCGTTTTTGCCATCAGCCATATTGATAGCGTTAAGCAGACCCACAAGACATAGTGCGCTGAACAGGGTTGAAAAACCACCTAAAAAATATGGCTCTGCAAGGCCGCTGAATGATAGCATGGTAAGATCAAGATCAGGCACGTGAAGTACGGCAATGACAGCACCGATGATAGAGACAACAAGCCTGATTTTTGCAGAAAGTGCCCATCGGTCGTCAATGATGCCGATCAGAAACATGGCCAGAACAAGCCATAAAATTGTATTTAAGTCGCGCGGTGTGTGCGTTCCAGGAAAGATTGTGTGCGCGACACTGAGATAGCCAACACAAAGAGTGGGCACCAGAATAGCTATGCCGCCAACCAGAGGTGTTATTTTTGTGTGACGTTTACGGCCCCCCACTGGGTCGGGAATGTCAAGCAGCCCGAAACTCTTGCCTATTGCCATGGCATATAGGCAGGTCAACAGCGCAGCAATGCCACCACAGGCTATCAAAATTGATTGCAATATCATAAGCGAACCATAGAAAAAATTAAATTATCAAGGTCAATTGATCGCATACTAGGAAAAGCATAGGGCATAAACATGGCAATTTTTATCAAGACAGACACAGCATGACCATGTCTTATGCGCTGTGGTATTTTCTGAGTCCGGCAAACTGGACAACTTTGGCGACTATCATGGCATTGCTGGCGCATGTCAGGCACAAACGCCAGGCTGCGAGCCTTTGGCTGGCTTTGGGATGTGGCTGGTTTGTATTCATAACGGTCATGCCCGTCGGTATATGGGCTATCGAGCCACTGGAACTGCGCTACCCCGTTATTCAGTCACCAGCTCGTGTTGATGGCATCATCATGCTGACGGGCGGCGAAAAACTGTCCATCAGCGAGCGCAGCGGCCAGCCGGAATTCGGCGATATCAGCGAGCGGGTCACCGCATCCTTAGGCCTGTTGATGGATCATCCGGAGGCGCAGCTTTATGTGGTGGGGGGTGTCACCAATCCAGCTGGCGTACGCGATATCGATGTGGTCAAACAACTGGCAAACCAGCTGCATGCACCAGCAGCGCGTATTCACTATATTTCTCACACTTTCACAACCTGGGACAACGCGAAAGCAACGGCACCGTTGATTAAATCAGGCGAACAGTGGTTGCTGGTAACATCCGCCTTCCATATGCCACGGTCAATGCTGTGCTTCGATGCGCTTGGTGTGCGACCAACCCCTTATCCTGTAGATCACCGTTTGTGGCCTTATCACAATCTTTGGGGTATGTTCTCTTTGAATGCGCCAGCAAATATTGAACGGTTGGATTATGCCCTGCATGAATGGCTTGGCATAATAACGTACCGCATACAGGGATATACCAGAAAACTGTGGCCCTGACTTGCGATCATCGGCTATATATATTTTAAAGAGATCAATATTTAAGACAGGACATGATGATGACAACAAAACTGTGGCACGCGCATATTGATGGAAAAGCCAAAGCAGCAACGGATGGCAAAACCTTTGCGGTTATGAACCCCGCAACGGGTGTGGAAATTGCCCGCGTTGCGGATTTGAGCCGCACCGATGTCGCTGCAGCGATTGCCTCGGCGCATGCAGCACGCCCTGCCTGGGCCGCGCGCACAGCTAAGGATCGCGCCGTTATTTTGCGGCGCTGGTTTGATAAAATCATGGCTGAGCAGGAATCGCTGGCACAGTTGCTCACGAGCGAGCAAGGCAAGCCACTGGCTGAAGCGCGCGGCGAGGTGGCTTACGGCGCAAGCTTCATCGAATGGTTTGCTGAGGAAGGCAAACGCATTTACGGTGATGTCATTCCCAGCCACGGCACGGACAAGCGTATTGTTGTTCTGAAGCAACCCATTGGTGTTGTCGCCGCTATCACCCCGTGGAATTTTCCGATTGCCATGATCACCCGCAAGGTTGGCCCGGCACTGGCAGCGGGTTGTAGTGTGGTGGTAAAACCAGCCGGTGAAACACCTTTGTGCGCGCTGCGTCTGGCAGAATTAGCGACAGAGGTCGGCTTGCCAGCGGGTCTTTTGCAGGTTGTCACAACGACGAATTCGCGTGAGGTTGGTTTGGAGCTGACAGAAAGTCCGCTCATTGCAAAAGTCTCGTTTACTGGTTCAACCCCCACCGGCAAAATTCTCATGCGCCAGTCGGTCTCGACGGTCAAAAAGATGAGCATGGAGCTGGGTGGCAATGCGCCATTCATTGTGTTTGATGATGCCAATATCGATGCAGCGGTTGCCGGTGCCATAGCATCCAAATATCGCAACGCTGGACAAACCTGCGTGTGTGCCAATCGCATTTTGGTGCAAGACAGCGTTTATGATGCTTTCATCGAAAAATACAGCGAAGCCGTGAAAGCCCTTAAGGTTGGCCCTGGCGATCAGGATGGCATAAACATTGGCCCGCTGATCAACGAGGCGGCCATTGCCAAAGTGGAAGAGCTGGTTGCCGAAGCCATTGGCCACGGCGCAAAGGTTATCACAGGTGGCAAGCGCCACAGTGCCGGGACGCTGTTTTATGAACCTACAATTCTCAGCGGTGCCACGTCGGCTATGCAGGTCGCACAGGATGAAATTTTCGGGCCGGTCGCACCCGTGTTTCGCTTCAGCACAGATGCCGAGGCAATCAAGCTCGCCAACGATACGCCCTATGGGCTAGCGGCTTATTTCTATGCACGCGACATTGGCCGTGTCTGGCGGATTGCCGAACAGCTGGAATACGGCATCGTTGGCATCAACGAAGGTATTATATCAACTGAAGTGGCCCCATTTGGTGGCTGGAAAGAATCAGGCCTTGGCCGCGAAGGGTCGCATTATGGCATCGATGATTTTGTCGAAATCAAATATTTGTGCATGGGCGGGATATAATACCAAAAGCCTTTTGTATTATTATCCGCCTTTCTAGCCAACCTCATGCAAACCGCCAACCCGCGTCTCCCGGTTGATTGACACGCAGAAGATCAGGCCAAACGCCATCAGCACGGTCATCATCGCTGAGCCGCCATAGGAGATGAGCGGTAATGGCACGCCGACAACTGGCGCGAGGCCCATCACCATCAGCAGGTTGATCGCCAGATACAGGAATATTGTCATGGTGAGGCCCATACCCAGCATGCGACCAAAGTGGGATCGGCAGCTGATGGCCACCCACAGCCCCCAGGCGAACAGCAGGCTGTAAAGCCCAATGATCACCAAACCACCGATCATGCCAAGCTCTTCAGACATCATGGCAAAGATAAAATCCGTGTGCATTTCAGGCAAAAACTTTAGATGGCTTTGCGTGCCATTCAGAAAGCCCTTGCCCAGAAAACCTCCGGAGCCAATGGCAATTTTTGATTGGGTTATGTGATACCCGGTTTTCAACGGGTCACTGGCAGGATCGAGAAAAATCAGGATACGGTTGCGTTGATAGGGTCGCATGAAATGAAATGCGATTGGCGCAAGTGCGGCAACGGCGGCCAGGCCACCGGCAAAAAACCACCAGGCGACACCCGCCAGCCACATCATCGTAAGGCCACCAAATACAATCAGAAGGCCTGTGCCGAGATCAGGTTGCAACAGGGTCAGTATAGCCGGCACACCTATCATGGCCAGCGCTGGCCAGAGCACATGCCACTGGGTGACAGATACACGCGGCATATCATTGTAGTAGCGTGCCAGCACCAGCACGATGGCAAGCTTCATGAATTCCGATGGTTGCAAATTGATAACACCAAGATCAATCCAGCGCTGGCTGCCGCCACCAACGCGGCCCTTAACCTCCACTAGCAAGAGCAGGAACATGATAATGCCGTACACAGGATAGGCGACTTTGAGCCAGCTGCGAATATCGACAAGCGCAATTACCAGCATGATCACCAGCAGGCCTACAAAGCGAATGCCCTGATTGAGTGCCCATGGTTTCATATGCCCGCCAGCACCGGAAAACAGCACGGCAAGGCCCATCATGCCAAGGATGAGAATGGCCATGAACATCCACCAGTTGATGGCAGCGAGTTTGGCACGAACAGCAGAAGCATCAGTAAAGGTCATGGGGGGTCAAGTCGCTGGATGAAAATGATCGTGAATGGCCTTCGCCATGGCCGCTGAAATGCCTTCTACTTTACGCAAGTCAGCAAGACCAGCCTGCTTGACTGAGCGTGCTGAACCAAAATGCATCAGCAGGGCTTTTTTGCGTGACGGCCCGATGCCAGGCACATCGTCGAGCGGATTGGCCTCCATCGCCTTGGCGCGTTTTTGACGGTGAGTGCCAATGGCAAAACGGTGCGCTTCGTCGCGCAAGCGTTGCAGGAAAAATAACGCCGGTGTGTTGGGTTCCAGAGTCAGTTCTTTGCCATTTGGCAGATAAAATGTTTCACGACCGGCATTGCGGTCTGGCCCTTTGGCAACGCCGATCACCGAGATATCTTCAATGCCAAGGTCACGCATGACCGCAAGCACCACGTTGAGCTGTCCGCGCCCGCCATCGATGAGCAGCAGATCGGGGTAGGTCTCACTGGCCGCTGGCATTGTCTCATGTCCGCTAGCGTCCTCATCCGTTTCTGTCGTTGGAGGGTTAACGTCGGCCAGCCGGCCCAGGCGCCGCGTCAGCACCTCTTTCATCATGCCAAAATCGTCACCGGGCGTGAACTCGGTCGAGCGGATATTATATTTGCGGTAGGCATTTTTGATGAAACCATCCGGTCCGGCCACAATCATGGCACCGATCGCATTGGTGCCTTGAATATGGCTGTTGTCGTAAACCTCTATGCGTTCCGGCACACGTGGCAGATCAAACACATCGGCAATGGCTTCTAGGTGGCGGGCTTGCGAGGCGGACTCGGCCAGTTTGCGGTCGAGCGCTTCAACGGCATTGCGCGATGCTGTCGCCACCACCTGCACCAGCTGGCCACGCTGCGGTGTTTCAACACTCACCCGAAAGTCGCAGCGTGTGCTCAGCGCTTCGGCCAGCAAGTTCTGTTCTGGCAGGCTGCGATCCAGCAAAATACGCTTCGGTGCGGGTTTATCTTCATAAAATTGCCCGATAAATGCCGTCAGCACATCCTCAATTGTTTCTGATTTGTCATGGCGCGGGAACACAGCCCGGTTGCCCCAGTTCTGGCCACCACGAATGAAAAATATCTGAATGCAGGTGATGCCACTTTTTTCAGCAATGGCAATGATATCCGCATCACCCGTGCCATCAGCATTCAGGCTTTGTTCCTGCTGTATGTAGGTGAGTGAGCGCAAACGGTCGCGCATCCGAGCTGCCGCTTCAAAATCAAGCTGCTCTGCGGCCATTTGCATTTTGGTTGAGAGCTGTTTTTGAATGTCCTGGCTGCGACCGGACAGAAACGCCTTGGCATCACTGACAAGGTTTTTATAATCATCCTTGCTGATGCGTTCTGTGCACGGCGCCGAACACCGCTTGATTTGATAGAGTAGACAGGGTCGCGAACGGTTGTGAAAAAAACTGTCTGTGCAGGAGCGCAGCAAAAATACTTTCTGCAAGGTATTGAGCGTGCGGTTGACAGCGGATGCTGATGCAAAGGGTCCGTAAAAAACCCCGCCACCCTTTTTAGTGCCGCGATGTTTGTTGATCTGGGCGAAGTCATGGTCCTCACGCAGATAAATATAGGGAAAGCTTTTATCATCACGCAGCAATACGTTGTAAGGTGGCCGGAAGCGCTTGATCATGTTGGCTTCAAGCAGCAGCGCTTCGGCTTCGGTCTGGGTAGTCACAATCACCAGCGATCGGGTTTGGGCGACCATGCGCTGCAGACGGCGCGGCATACGGTTGATCTGGGTGTATTGCACCACACGAGCGGCAAGACTTTTGGCCTTGCCCACATAGAGCACATCACCAGTGGCATTGATCATGCGGTAAACGCCCGGTCGCGCGGGCAGGGTTTTCACTTGCTCTTTCAGTACGGCAATGCCTTGATCAATATTGGCTGTGTCCACGCCACGCACGGCATAGGCCGACGTTTCTTCCGAGAAACGATCCCCGGTAACGCTGGCGTCCCCTTCCGGGTATAGCTGCGGTGTGTCAGGTCGATTGGCTTTCGGCTTAAGTGGCATAACATTAAAGCTACAGTAAATGATTGGTTTCAACCAGCTATACGTCGCTGTCATGAAACTGTAACTTATCCCCTTTTGCTGTGGATAACTCTGTGAAAGACTATATGATTGAAGGCCCTATAAGGCAGAAATCAGCGATTCTTAACGATGTGACCAATTTATAGGCAGCCAACGTTAATATGTTGATATATCTAAATTAATTACGATGCATATATAAGCCTGTTGAGGATAAATGCTTCTATCCGGTTGATTTAAAACGCCAGTTTTGCCATTTTTCTGCCTGTGCAAAACTTTACCTTGCTTGTTATGGTAAAAAAATTGTTAACGTCAATTTTACGCTGCAAGAGCAAGGATTCAATCGCTCGATAATTCGCAGCCAACCAGTCGGATATCACTGTAAACATCTGGCTTAGCTGAGCGCACCATTAATTTGCTAACCCCTGGTTTGGCTTTTATCATGTCAAATATTTGTTTACACAGCGTTTCTTGCAGTTCGTAATGTTTGACCTCAAGCATTTTGTGAATTTCAACCCTGATGAAGTCATAATCCCAAACAGCGCGGCGATGATCCGTTATCGGGTATAATTTAACATCAAGCTCAATTTCTATGGTAATAAAAACGCGTTGTTTCTCAACACGCTCAAAGTCGTGGAAGCCAATAAACGCCATCACTTCAAAATCACGCAGAAAAATTTTGTACGTCATATTTTGTATCATTTCCAAAGCCTCAGTCGACAAAGGCGACATCTCGACGAAAACCCATCAACGATTGTCCCGCATCAACTGTAAGAATATCACCATGAACTGTGGGTGAATCAATAGCATAACGCATGGCACGCACAATGTCTGCCGCAGTAACACCACGTTTCAAAAGATTTTTTGTATGCGCAGCATTAAAATTTTCTCTGGTTTGCATACCAGACACCAATGTTATGCCTGGTGAAATGCCAACAACCCTGAATTGGGGTGGCAATTCCAGACATAATATTTCGTGGAGACCCAGCATGCCCCACTTGCTCATTGTGTAAGAAAAATAGTCAGGATTCAGTGATTTAAGCTTGGCATCCAGAATATTGATGACGACACCGGAATGGTTGGGCTCGGCCAATCGTTTGATAGCCTGCATCAACAAGGCAGGGCCGCGACAATTAATGGCTTGATGCTTTTCCCACGATGCGACCTTGAAATCATCAAGCCTATCGTATTCAAAAATGGCAGCATTGTTAATTATAACTAATTCTGTATTCTCACTATTGTCTTGTTTGGCAAGGCACATAAAGGCTTCAGCCAATTTCACGGGGCCATCAATGGTTCCAAGATCGGCCTGAAAAATGGATGCTGACAGGCCAGATTTCAATAACGCTTGCAAAAGACTTTCAGCGTCTGCTGTTGATTGACCGTAATGAATGAGCACATGCCAGCCATCCTCGGCGCAGGCTCGCGAAAGTGCCGCACCGATGCGACGACCACCACCGGTTACTAGGGCGAATTTTTTGTTACTCACACGGCCCCAATAGCTGAACGATTTTTGCATAGGCGGCGCGTAGTTTTGCCGCGTCATCGGGCTTGTCCTGATCCGCCATAACTTGATCTGGCAAAGCTGCCGGTAAACCACAGGCCAGCTGATACCAGGTGAGCGTTCTCGGCTGCACGGGCACACCATCTGCTATGCCATCACTGCTGGAAACCAGGACTGTGTTATCGCGCAAGCTCAAGGCAATCGGATTGCCAGATTGAGTGTCGAGGATAAAATTGATCGAACCCGCTGTCTCTTCAGAATCATCAATCAAACCGCTGCGAACATTGGTGATAATGCGTGCGGCACCTGCTGGATCGGCTGCGGCTTCCTTGATGATCTGGCGAAGCGTTTGTTCGTCCGCGTCAGACCAGGGCTGTTGTGCATTCTGAGTGGCAAGCCTGTAACTGTTGTCCCCATCGCTGCCGGGCAATAAAAATAGCGTAAAGGTCTGTTTTTTAAATTTCGGCTGTTTACCTTGCGCGCTGAGCGGCCCTTCCCACAGATATGTAATGCGCCCGGGCACCAAATCAGGGGCTTTCAAAACCGCCACGACATCAGCTTCCATTATCAATCGTATGCGACCCGGCACAGCAGAGCGCAGCTCCTTGGGCGGTTGCCTTTGTGTGTGAACAACTATTTTAGCCACAATCGGTGCCGCTAATGCGGCTTTTGCAAGCACACTGTAGCCGCTAGCAACGGCTTTGCCATTAAAGCTGCTGGTTACAAGGGCAGTCAGTGACAGAAACACGACGCCCAGATATGATTTCACAGTTGCCATACACAGCAACTTATGGGCATCTCAGGTCATGATGCAAGAAAAAGTCGAATGAGCGTATATTTACCTCGCGTCCTGCTCGTGTGGCTGTTGGTGTCGCTGGCTTTCACTGCGCCAGCAGCTGCGCGCCCTAAAAAGGGTTTTGCCCAAACCCCAAGCACAGAAGGCGCGGCATTATTTGACCTCCGCAGTGGTTACCAGAGACTATCGTCGGGTGATGCTCGCGGGGCTGTTGAACTTCTCACCCGCGCCATTGATTCGGGAGCTCTTCCAAACGTTGCCAAGGGGTCGGGCATGTTTTTCCGCGGTGCAGCCTACCGCGAAGAGGGCAAATTCAACGAATCACTAGCTGATCTTGATGCCGCTGAAATTTTGACACCAGACAAAGGCCAGATAACGGTGTTGGCCTTCGACGTTGCCTTGCGTATGGATCAAACAGCCAAAGCCTATGAAAAGGCGTTGCGAGTCGCCAAAAACTTTCCACTGGAAGTTTCCGGGTTGAACCTTTCTGCCCTGACTCGTGTGATCACAACTCTGGACAAAGGCAAATGGTTTCAGGATGCGCACATGTTGCGTGCGGCATTGTTTGATGCCAACTATCATGGCAATCCGGCGGGTACGACAGCAGACTATCTTTATAAAGAGCTTGTGGTTGATTATCTCGATCGCAGTGACATCATTAATGCCATACGCGTTGCGGGTCAAATCAACACTGTCGATGTTATCCTGGATATGAGCATCGATGCACGGTTTCAGGAGGTCTGGCAGGCGGTGCTTGCTGGGGCAGGGGGCTCGCTTCGGATTGCGGCTGAACGTCAGAAAGCCCGCTTTGAAATTATCGTCACCGCCAACCCCGGCGATAATCAGGCGATACACGGTTTGATTGATGCGCTGCGTTTTACCGACCAACCTGCCAAAGCCATTGCGCTCGGCGACAGTTTGCTGAAAGATCCGGTGGCATTAGGGCGTGATCCTGACGGGTATTTTTGGGTGCTCACAGCCACCTCCTATGCCGAAGTTGAAGCAGGCAAGCGCGAGGCAGGCATCAAGCGCATGGCGGAGCTCGTGAATTATAAACTTGATGATTATCCGGATTTAATTACCCAGCATATCAACCGTGCTTCCATGTTGCTGGATCAGGGTCGGTTTGAAGAGGCAAGCGCTGCGGCGCACAAGGCCGATAGTCGCTATGGTTCCGCTTATGCCAAGCTGTGGGTTGCCGCGATTGATGTCTGCAGCAATCCACCACACAAGGATAATAAAACGCCCGATCCGTTGCTCGACAGCCTGCGTGCGAGTGGCAAGGATAACCCGCAGGCTCTTGCCCTTGCCCTGTTATGCAACAACAAAATGCCGGAGGCCGAACAATGGTATATCAAACGGCTGAGCGATCCTGATATGCGCTCGGATGCATTGCAAGCCTTGCAAAATTTTAGCTTGGGCAGCAACGAAGGTGCACATTTCACCATAATTCAGGACAGGCTCAACATATTGCGCAAGAAAACGTCTGTTCGCAAGGCGATTGCCAAAGTCGGCAGGCAGCTTGATGTTGGTTTGCCACGCAGCGCGTTTGTGGGATATTAGTGATTGATATTGCGTTCAGCGTGCGCTTGGGCACAACTATCCTGAAGCCAGAAATCAATTTGCCATCGTCCGGCCTTACAGCAATTTTCGGGCCTTCTGGCAGCGGCAAGACAAGTTTGTTGAACGCTCTTGCTGGTCTTGTTAGGCCAGACCATGGTCACATTCGCATTGATAACACGGTGCTGTTTGACTCAGCGGCAAGGGTTGATATCGCTGCTCACAAGCGTAGCATCGGTTATGTGTTTCAGGATGCGCGACTGTTTCCGCATATGAGCGTGCAAGCCAATCTTGATTATGGCAAAAAGCGAACAAACCAATCACATCCCATTATTCAATCAGATAGTTTGATAGATTTGCTGGGCATTGGCCCGCTTTTAAAGCGCAAACCGGCGACACTTTCAGGTGGTGAAAAACAACGCGTTGCTATTGGCCGGGCGTTGCTAGCAAACCCACGCGTATTATTGCTCGATGAGCCAATGTCGTCGCTCGACGATGCGCGCCGCTACGAACTGATTGGCTACTTACAAAAACTGCGTGCGTCCCTTTCAGTGCCAGTCATGCTTGTTACCCACAACCGTGATGATGTGCTGGCGCTTGCTGAAAACCTTGTGGTGATGGAGCAGGGCCGTGTGACAGCGTGCGGGTCACTTGCGGCTGTGATGCCAACTCTCAAACCCTCGCGTGCTGCCGACGATCTCGAGCCTGCTGCTATATTAACAGGTTGTATCGTGAGGCATGATGACGCTTTGCAAACCACAATTGTATCATTTGATGGTGGCGCATTATCTTTGCCGCGCATACATTATCCACCAGAGACACATGTGCGCCTGCGCGTGCCAATTCGGGATGTTATGATTGCAACACATCCTATCGATAATATCAGCATCAGCAATCAGTTGCCAGCGACCATAAAAAACATCGTGAACAATTTAGATGGCACTGCCACAGTGTATGCAATAGTGGGCAACACAATTTTCATTGCTCGATTGATGGCAAATTCTGTAAGCAGGCTAGACTTGAGGCAAGGTTCATCCGTTATTGTGCTGGTAAAAGCCGTAACACTTGATGCGCATAATGTGATGGGTCAACGATGACGATACAAGGTGGCACTCTTGCTCTCCCAAAAACAGCTCGCCTTGGTGACCGGCTTGATCAGGCTGCCTGAAAAAAACTTTTTAAGCTGACGTATCAATCCTGTCGCCAGGCACGGCCTCTTTATCCACCGCAACACTCCCCGCTTTTGCCACTGTCACCATCGCTGGCCGCAGCAACCTGTCCTTGATCATATACCCTGACTGGAAGACCTGCAGTACGGTGCCAGGTTCCTGCGTATCAGATTCAACCGTTGCCACAGCCTGATGCAGGTTAGGATCAAGCCGTTCGCCTTCTGATTTTATGGGCACAACCCCGTAGCGGGCAAACACCGTCAGCAATTCTTTTTCGGTCATTTCTACGCCGGTGATCAGCGGCCTCATGTGCGGATCGGAATGAGCAGCTTCTGGCAGTGCATCGAGTGCACGGCGCAGGTTGTCAGCAACACTCAGCATGTCGCGAGCAAAACTCGAAACCGCATAGGCTGATGCATCCACCTTGTCTTTTTCCAGCCGTCTGCGTGTATTTTCCATTTCCGCAGCCAAGCGCAACACACGGTCGTTGAGGGTTGTAAGTTCTTCATGCTTGGCGGCCAGCTGTTCTTCGAGCGTTGGCAATGCCTCGGTGGCTTCCGCAGGGTTTTCGGCTTGGGGGGTCTCGTGGTCTGTCATGGTTAAACTATCTCGAAATTAAAGGTTAACGAATAATTCGCCCGAGAATGCGGGCTGTATAATCCACCATGGGGATGACGCGCGCATAGTTCAAGCGTGTTGGCCCGATGATGCCAATAACGCCGACCACACGATCATCGGCATTTTTATAGGGGGCCGCAATAATGGATGAGCCGGAGAGCGAAAACAGCTTGTTTTCTGCCCCGATAAATATGCTCATACCAGCACCGTCCCGCGCCAGCTCAAGAATTTTAACCAGTTCCCGCTTGGCCTCCAGCTCATCAAGCAGGCGTTTGACCCGCTCCAGATCCTGCGCATCTGTCGCATTTTCTAATAAATTGGCCTGACCACGCACGATGAGAATATCGCGGTCGGTGCCCTCGCTGGTCCACACGCCAAGGCCTTTGGTAACAACCCGCTGCGCCACCACATCAAGCTCGGCACGGTTGGCCACCACCTCAATTTCAAGCCGCGCTTGTGCCTGTTCCAGTGTCAGGCCAGCGAGCCGTGTGTTGATGTAGTTGGCGGCCTGCACCAGCGTTGCCGGTGGCATGCCCTGGGGTAAATCAACAACACGGTTTTCAACCGTACCGTTTTCACTTACCAGTATAGCCAGCGCCTGGGTGGGTGACAGCGGCACAAAATCCACCTGACGAATGGCACGATCGGCTTTTGGTACCAGCACCAGACCAGCGCAGGCGGAAAGGCCCGATAACATGCCGGTTGCCTCACCAAGCACATCTTCGATGCGCTTACCGTCGACGGTGCCTTGCGATTCAATCCTCGCCTTATCGCTGGGGTCCAATTCACCCATCTGCATCATGCCATCGACAAAAAGCCGCAGGCCAAGCTCGGTTGGCATCCGGCCAGCGCTGGTGTGGGGGGCCGAGAGCAGGCCCAGTTCCTCCAGAGACTGCATCACATTACGGATCGAGGCGGGCGATAGGTTGAGCGGTGCAAGTTTCGACAGCGTGCGACTGCCAACCGGATCGCCCGTGGTAAGGTATTGATCGACCAGCAGACGAAACACATCGCGGGCACGGTCGTTTAAATCGCCGATCTGGGGTGTAGACATAAGCCGTTAATGTAGGTAGCTCCGTGTATTCCTGCAACTCGCAACATTTAAAAGGCATTTATATGCGCCTATCCGGTCGTTCTCCTGATGAACTTCGCAGTTTTGAATTGATTCCTGGATTTTCCAAACATGCGGAAGGCTCTTGTCTGGTCAAATGCGGCGACACCCACGTTCTATGCACAGCCTCGCTAGATCCCGGTGTACCGCCATGGTTGCGCGGCAAGGGCAAGGGCTGGGTGACGGCTGAATACGGCATGTTGCCGCGTTCCACACACAGCCGATCATCGCGTGAGGCTGCAAAAGGCAAACAATCAGGCCGCACACAGGAAATCCAGCGTTTGATCGGCCGGTCGCTAAGGGCTGTGGTTGATATGGCGGCACTTGGCGAGAGGCAAATCCAGCTGGATTGCGATGTCCTGCAAGCTGACGGCGGCACCCGCACGGCCTCCATTTCTGGTGCCTGGGTGGCTTTAGCGCTGTGTATACAAAAAATGAAAACAGACGGCATGATCACTGGCGATCCGCTAAAAGGCCAGGTTGCTGCTGTGTCATGTGGTGTGGTTGGTGGTGCTGCCCTGCTGGACCTCGACTATGTGGAAGATTCTTCCGCCGACACCGATGCCAATTTTGTGCTGACGAAAGCGGGCGGCATTGTTGAGGTGCAGGGTACGGCGGAAGCAGAACCCTTCAGTGAGGAAATGCTGCTGCGATTGCTTCGTTTGGCACGTATAGGAACGGACCAGATTTTTGCTGCACAAAACGCTGCATTGACCTTCAGGCATTATTTTGCACCAAACCCGAATCAAAAACCTTAGGTAGATGATGACTGAAAAACACGGCCGCTGGCTTGCTCCGGGGCCACTTGTCATTGCCAGTCACAACGCTGGAAAGGTGCGCGAGATTCAGGCGCTGCTTGATAATTATGGAATCGAATGCGTGTCAGCCGCCACGTTAGGCTTGGCTGAACCCGATGAAACTGAAGCGACATTTATCGGTAACGCCCGGCTGAAATCATTGGCTGCTGCACGGGCAACGGGCATGGTGGCTTTGTCGGACGATTCCGGCTTGTGCGTTGATGCGCTTGGCGGTGAGCCGGGAATTTATTCGGCTCGCTGGGCGGGCGAGACAAAAAATTTTAAAACCGCGATGGCGGAAGTGCACAAACGGTTGGCGGCGAGCGTTTCTGTAACACCCTCTAGTGTCGGCGGCATTAACACCGCGCACTTCACCTGCGCTCTTTCCCTTGCCTGGCCTGATGGCCACACGGAAGATTTCGAGGGCAAAGTATTTGGGCGCATCGTCGAAGCCAGAGGCAACAACGGCTTTGGCTATGATGCGATATTTCTGCCAGACGGACATGAGCAAACTTTTGGCGAGATGGAGGCAAGTGCAAAGCACAGTATGTCGCATAGAGCAAAAGCGTTCAGGCAACTGGTTACAGCTGTTTTGATACGAGGTGCGCTTTAGGCTGTGGTTTCGTCAACTCTAATGCTGCCCACGCCGCTGCCTCTCTCACCACATCATCCTCATCGTTTATTAGCTTGCGGCAGGCTTGCATCGCCGTCTCGCTTGCCACGCCATTTCCGAGTGCTGTCAGCACATTTCTAATAAACCTGTTGCGGCCAATGCGCTTGATGGGTGAACCGGCAAAGAAGGCTCGAAAGCCTGCATCATCCAACGCGGCAAGTTGTGCGAGCAAGGGTGCCTGCAAGGCTTCTCTTGCATGAAACGCACTCTCGTTGCTGGCGGCTGCAAATTTATTCCACGGACACACAGCCAAACAATCATCGCAGCCATAAATGCGGTTGCCGATGGCCTTACGGAATTCGAGCGGGATTGGGCCTTTGTGTTCTATGGTGAGGTAGCTGATGCAACGCCTTGCATCGAGTTGATAGGGTGCCGGAAATGCATTGGTGGGGCAGGCTGTCTGGCAAGATATGCAACTGCCGCAACGGTTTTTGTGTGGTGTACTGGGGGCAAGTTCAAGCGTTGTATAGATTGCACCAAGAAACAACCACGAGCCATGCACACGCGACACAATATTGGTATGTTTGCCTTGCCAACCAAGCCCGGCGGCTTCTGCCAGCGGCTTTTCCATGACCGGTGCAGTATCAACAAACACTTTTAACGCACCACCATGTGTTGTGGCCAACCAGCCACCAAGCGTCTTAAGTTTTTTCTTCACCACATCATGATAGTCCTTGCCTTGTGCATAAACCGAAATCACACCAATATCTGATTGTTTGTGATGGCGCAGTGGATCGTCCTGCGGTGCGTATGAGAGACCAAGCGCAATCACGGAGCGCACTTCTGGCCACAGCGCTTTTGGTGCGCTGCGTTCTTTTTCACGCGTCATCATCCAGATCATGTCGCCGTGATAGCCTCTGGTGAGAAATTCATTCAGGCGAGCTTTTGTTTCAGGGCAGGCATCGGCATTGCACAGTCCCACAGCATCGAAACCCAGCGCATGTGCCTTGGCTTTTATCGAATCAGAAATCAAGCTGTTCATAATGCGCTGGTGGCGTAAGGCCCGGCATGCGATCTGCCAACAGGGAGCGAAAACTCCGCCGCGACCGAACGGCCAAATACCACTGCTTGGCCACCGGATGCCGATCCCACTCAATGCCACCAAGATAGTCCGCAACCGACAAATGCGCGGCGGCTGTAATGTCAGCAAGCGAGAATGTTGCCCCACCAAGCCACCGCCGTGTATCGATCAAATGATCGACATAACCAAGATGTTTTTCAGTGGCGACCAGTGCATTGCGCAGTGTTGTTGTGTTTGGTGGTTGACGCTGGAACAGCCGGTGCCACATACGTTCCTGCAACAAGAGCACACCAGCTTCGGCGTAAAATTTCTGATCAAACCAGGCTGTCATACGCCGTACCTCGGCGCGCTCTAACGGACCAGAGCCCATAATGGGAGTATCCGCCACGGTTTCTTCAAAATATTCAATAATCGCTGTTGAGTCACACAGTATGATCTGGCGCATTTGCGGATCAGGATTGGCGGCATCTTCCGTCCAGACCAGCACAGGGGTCTGGTTTGCAGGGTTGAGCGCCGTAAATTCAGGCCGTGATTCCCAAGGGTATGACTGCACCACATCGTGTGCAATGCGCTTTTCGCCAAGCACAAGGCGCACCTTGCGCGAAAAAGGGCATAGCGGATAATGATGAAGCAGCCACATAGGAATGGCTTAGCGCAAGACTTTCAGAAATCAAAGCAAAGTCTTATAAAAAATTTTATTGCGGGCAAAAGCTTGGCAATTTAGCCGCCTCGTTGCCAGCACGCTGTTTCCAGACACCGGTTTCGTCACGATAAAAGCCACCAACTGGAACACGGTTCTTCAATTGTTCACACGCTGTTGCACCGCTCACTTCGTTGATGGTAACGGCACGCTTGGCTGCCAGATCAGTATAAAATGCCTTACGTTTGATATTAACCTGGCTCACGCGCGCTTTTATGTCGGCGCTGCCAGCTTTTACGATACCGAGATATCCATCGGACTGTTCACCAACAGTACCGTTTGAGCGGGCCTCTTCGATAACGGCATCAGGTGCTTGTGCATGAGCGATCGGGATTGTTACCAAAACGGCGGCCACCACACAGAGAATAGTTTTTTTATGCATGTTCATTCGCTCCACAATCTTTGACTAGAATACAGCTGGATTTTTTTTAACCAAGTCTTGCACGTCTTTTTCAAGTTTAATAACAACTTCCTGCTTGATATTGACATTCAGGTTGATCTCGATCGGTTTACTGCCCCCTTCAAGCCGCACACACCCCATAAGTGCCAATGGCACAAGAAAAGTCACAACCATAATCATTTGCAAACGCATAGGTTTTTCTCCAGATTTATAATTTAAACATTAGGCAAACCTAAGCGCTGCGTCAATACTGTCACTCACACAGAGCAGGACAATGGAATGTGTTTTGTCATACCAACCTTCGCTGGGGTAACATAATAATAAGTAATCTTATCATCCGATTGCTTAGTGTCATAAAGTTTGTGGTTTAGCCAAGGCTAAATGGCCTATTTTTTAGTATTGCCAGAGTCAGGCGATGTCCCCTCCCTGATTATTTGGCGGGCATCTGTGAAAGAAGTTACAGATTTTAACAGACTGCGGAATGGCGCCTTAACGTTCACGCCAAATTTGAAGGGCACATTTTTAGCACCTGTCGTCCAGCGACCAATTGGTTTTATCGGTACCTGATTAACCCCGGAGAAATTTATTGACGTTATAATTTCACCGTCCAGATCACCGTTTACATCGAGCGAAATGTTATCGTATTTAAAATCACGAAGCGCATCAAAAGCGATTTTTGCCTGGCCTGTTGCAGCCCCACCTGTATTGCCGACATATTGAATAATACCGCCACCCGGTGCTGCTTTCAAAACACCATGTTCAATGCGTCCACCTTTGGTATTGAATACCATTGGAAATATACCCGTTAAGTGGCCAGTCGCGTTGAGGTCTTTGAATTCCATTTGCTGCAGAAACTGTGCAACGTCGATTTTATCGATGGCAACCGTCATGTTATGTTCCGTATCACCCGGCACCAAAGTCACCGGTTCAAGTCGCAAAACACCGTCTGCAAATGGCCAGCGCGCATCCTCAATTTTCATATGCAGATCAGGCAGCAACTGGAACTGAATAATGCCGTCGCTTATGGCAATGCCGGGGTTAAGCGAGGCTATATACAGCCGCTGCCCAGGCGGCGTTGTGCGCCTGAAAAGATCATCAAAAAAGATGTGACCATTGATACCAGAGACTGGTCCTAGCGTTGCCGTAGCGAGTGACATGGCTTTGATAGTGGCATCGGCAAGGCTGGTGATTGTACTGCCGGACCAGCTGATCAAGGCTTTGGTATCGAGTCCGCCATTAACGTTTTCAACCACACCGCGCAACAGTTCGCTCAATTCGAAGGGTTGTAATTTGGCGCCGAATTCAAGGCCGGTTGTATCAATAGCCAGATGACCAGCGTTAGACTCCATTGCATGGTTCAAATCAAAATGACCAAGATAGACAGAATTGCCATTCCGGATAACGCCCTGTGCTGCAAGTGTGCCCTGATTGAAATGAGCATCGAACGCGCTGAGTGTGATCAGATTGAAGCGGGGCCGCACCGTTTGATCTGTTGCATCGAGCTTCGTGTGTAACAGATTAAAGCCGTTGGCACTCGACCATTGCCATGCGCCTGATGCTTTGGAAATCGTCAGGGCATAGCTCGCCAATGTTGTGCTAAGATCAAAGAAATTACCTTTTAAATATGGGTTATTTTGTGTGCCAGAGATTGCAATATCGAACGATTTATCAATCACGTGCAAAGGCGTCGGTTGACTGGCCAGTTTTATATCAAAATTCAAGGGAACAATATGACCGCCACCCTGCACATCACCTTTTGGCGAGCGTATAAACAGTGGTTGGCCAGGGTGCGCGCATAGGCGTGTATCAATGGCACCAAGTGCAAAAGTTGCACTCTTCAGGCCCTGTATTTGAATGGGTATGCAATTGTTTTGTGAGGTGACAGACAAGGTGCCAGACTTGCTCAATGTGAAATTGAGCGGCATGCGGGCGCGTTCAATGTGCATGTTCCCAAGTGTGCCGGAAATAACAGTCTGGCCGTTTAACACCAGACTGTCTGCATATTGAAAACCGATTGTAGTCGCTTGTGCAGTAACAGAACCCAAATTTAAACCCGATGTCGCCACACTGCCATTCGCCACGATGCTCTTTGTGCTGTTTATTTGAAACGCTTTGAGATCAAGCCTCATATTAGGTAAAGTAGAGCCGGAGAGAGTGATTACACCGCTGGCATCAATATGGTTTTCAGGAAAATGTAGTGTTAGAGTGGTTGCGGGGGTTGTGCTGATATCGACACCATTCTGGCCCCGCACATGAAGAGCATCAGCGACCACTGTAGCCTTGCGCCCCTGCCAATCAGCGGCAACATGGCTGTCAATTTTCATATGCTGTGTTGCTGTTTCAATCGCTGCCAACGGCCCGTTTGCCACAGTTTCAAATGAGCCATTCCTCAGCGATGCCTGTAATCTATTTATAGGATTTAACAGAACTGCAGAAACAGCCGCATTGTCGAGATACACCTGACACTGTGCTTTATTTTGGGTTGAGATATCATAATTGCCAACACAGGCGGCTGATTTTGCTGAACCTGCACTCAAAGCTATATCGGTCGCCGTTGCACGCAAAGTGCCCAACAAATGTTGATCAATGCCGTAGTGCGCATGGCTCGCAACCGCTATGTTCCGAGCCTTACTATGCCCGCATGCAAGAGCTGGCGTTGTCACTGTTGCGTCAAGCTGAAAATCTTTAAGTGTTTGTGGCGCTTTCGCCTTACTCTTCATTAAGAGCGGCCCCGTATGGCAACCCGAGAACGCAACAGGATCAGTGTTCAGCATTGCATCCATACTATACGTGTATGGCTCTATATGCACATCGAGCTGTCCACGAACATTGTTGAACGTATAGCCAGCTGAATTGAGCGCAGCGGGTTCAATATCGATGTGCGCCGTGTAGTTTTTATTGAGTACGCCCTGTGCATTCATGTGCGTTTTCACTGCCCCGTAAGGTGTTTTGACAAGCACAGTCGTATCATGAATTTCAGCTTCTACAGCCGGGAGAACAAGCGGGCCCGTTGATTGCGGTATCAAGGCATCAATGTCGCCAAAACTCACGCTGCGTGATGTCACCACGGCGCGCAAGACAGCATGGTTTAACACAATTTTTTGCGGTTTTGGGTTGAGGCCTACCCAGTCCAGATCAATCCTCATAGTTTTAGCTGTGAGCGCAGGGGCTGCCGTGGTGCCGATCATCACATTGCTAAGCACGATATGATCACGATCAAGGCTATCTATCTGGTAGCGTCCTGCAACACCTTTTGATTGCAGATAATTGCCAACCAATTTTTGTAGCAAAGGTTTGCGCGCAATCCATGCGGTTAGGGCTGCTGCAACACATAACAGTGTCAGCGTTAGTGCCAACCATAGTAAAATACGAGAACGACGTGTCATTTAAAAAGCTATGCTTGATTTTTCAGCACGCTTCAATTTATTAAAGCAGCATACCTGTCAAAGCGCGTTCGACACCCACTGGCGTTTTTTCCAGTCATATTCCCAATAATCGAGCAACTGACTGCCTTTGCTGTAGGGTTCCTGCGGGCGAGGCACTTCGTAGTAGCGACCAGTGATGGTTTTTTTGGTTACCTCAAAACGCAGAAAACCATGATGGTCATCAGAATATTTTTCCAACCTCACCGTTTCACCGTCGCCGGCATCAAAATCAACCGGTGTTATCATTTTTGCCCCATTCACTTTCATGATGCTGTGAAGATTGTGATAGCCACCGGCGCCACAGACCAGATGCGGCACAACAGTGCCATCGGCCCGCGTTGCGGTTATTCGCTGATAATTGTGAACATGGCCAGCCAACACCATATCTGGCTCGCGGCCAGCGGAACTGGCAGCATCTTGTATCACTTTTCGCATGTAGCTGCTGCCGGAATGGAAATTATCGGCGGAGTAGGGCGGGTGGTGCAAGGCAATGAACAATGGCATGGATTTGGGTAGGGTTTTAAGTTCATTAACAAGCCAGCTCAGTTGCGGCTCGCGAATGTCACCGCCTTCCGGCACATTGCTGTAAAGCCCTACAATGGAACATAAAGGCGTTAACAGCGTCCAATAGAAATTCGGCTGGTTCATCGCTGTGCGATGCGAATCACCCGCTTCCGGCATTTTCTGTCCGGGTTTGTCAGCGCAGAAATTGCGCTGGAAACCGTCCAGTGTTGTGCCCTGATCAGCACCTATGGAGAGGTTTTCCCCGTCATGATTGCCGGGTACGGCAAAGACCGGACGATCGTAATGCTCATAAGGCATATAAAATTGCGCATAATATTCTGAAATTGAACCATTGAAATATACGCAATCACCAGTGATATAAAGAAATTGCGGCAAGGAGCCATCATCGGCTGGAATGCCAAGATCAGCTTCCATGCCACTGGCGACCAGTTTTTGTGGCATTGCTTCTTTTATACCACCCGTGTCGCCATTCAGATGAAAAATAAGTTTTTTACTATTTGCAACGGCTTTATAGGCAGCCGCATCAAGCACATCCTTAAGATCGAGGCGAAACGGCGGTTTGCCGGCTGTCTCGGGTAGATCGCGGAAGTGGGTGTCTCTGGCCGGTGCCAAATGAATAGGATGTGCCCCGGTGGCGGCAGGGCGCTTACGCCCAAACACATGACCCTTGGTGCCTTTAACAACAGTCATAACGCGTCTCCTTTCTGTGTTACTCAAAGGATATATCGCTGGTGACTGTGAACCTATAATGACTGTAAGGTATATTTTTCAAGCATACGCGAAACGATTATTCCACTGGGTTCAATACACAGCCCATTGTTGAGCTGTAGGTTGCCGAGCGGGTTGCAAGCACCGGATAGCGTGCCGTTACCAGTGCAAGATTTTCATCAATCGTCAGTTTTACAGGCTCCGTTCCGGGTTCAAGATCGTGCCTGCAACTTGCAAGATCGCGGTTGCCTACAAAGTGGCAGGCGCAAACGACACGTGCAGCAAACCCGGCGGCAACAGCAGCGCGTGGTGCGAGCTTCTGGGTTACCCCCAGGCCACCACCCGCCGCTATGGCAATGGCGACACTAAGGTATCCGATTTTGCGCTTTGACACTAGCTGTTCTCCCGGTAGGTTGTTGGTATACAAGGGAACCCATGATGAAACAAAATACAAGACTGATTTTCAGATTTCTGCCGATTGTTTTGGCCTGTTTCGTGACGTCTTCGGTCAGTGCAGCTGTTTTGGTTGATACGCGAACAGAGCAGGCGGTTGAAACGCTGTTTCATTCGACACCGGGTGAGACCAGGGCCCTGATTGTTCTGAAAGACGGCCAACCCGTTATTAAACGCTATGCACCGGGGTATAGCGATAAGAATCGTTTCATTTCATGGTCGATGGCAAAATCGGTGACGGCATCGGCGGTTGGCATTTTGGTGGCGGATGGCAAACTTTCACTCGATGCGCCAGCCCCTGTTGCGGCATGGCACACCAAAACGGGTGATCCGCGCGCTGCGATAACCTTGCGTCATCTGCTGAATATGTCGTCCGGCCTACAGCATGAAGAATTGGGTAATCCAGTCGAAAAGGCCGATACCGTGAATATTTTATTTGCCCACGGTGCGGAGAATGCCGCTGCAGCGGCTGAAGCCAAACCACTATCATCAAGGCCCGGCTCTGTCTGGCAATATTCAACGGCAACATCCGTTATTCTGGCCGATATTGTGACCCGTGCTATTACGCTGGAAACAGATCCGCAAAAGAAATGCTCTGCTATCAGAGCCTGGTTTGACACGCGCCTGTTTTCTCCGGCTGGCATCAGCACGGCTGTGTGGGAATGTGACCGTGCCGGCACATTTCTTGGTGGCAGTTTTCTGCACATGAGCGCACCCGACTGGGCATGGTTCGGTGAAATGTACCGCAATAATGGGGCGTCAAATGGCAAGCAAGTTATTCCAGCCGAGTGGATCAAGTTTGAACGCACACCAGCGCCTGCGCACAATAATGGTCATTACGGCGCACACTTCTGGCTCAATTTTGCCCCCAAACCAACGCAGCGACCGGCACTGTTTTATCCGCGCGGCGCAAGGGATATTTATGCTATGCTGGGCCATGTTGGGCAATATGTTATCATTTCGCCCAGCCAGCACATAGTGATTGTTCGGCTGGGTCAAACGAGCGACGGTGACCTGAATGCCATACGCACAGCGCTTTCAGAACTTGCGGATACATTTCCGGCAGTCGATCATCCATAATGTCGGTTGCACCTGTATCATCCAAACGATTGATTGCCGTCGAGCTTGACGAACGAACAATATTGTGGCGCAATGCGGATGTCGAGCAAGAGCGCCGGGTGGCCATTTTTGATTTGCTCGAAGCGAACAATTTTGCGCCGACTTCGATTTTCACAAATGGTTATGAAGGACCGTACAAGCTGGTGATGCGTGTTGAGGAGGGGCGGCTAGGGTTTGACCTACGTGATAAATATGATGCAGCACTGGAGGTTTTTGCTGTGCCACTGTCACCGTTCCGGCGTATCATTCGTGATTATTTTGCCATTTGTGATAGTTATTACAAAGCCATTCGGGATGCCTCCCCCAGCCATATTGAAACGGTCGATATGGCACGGCGTGGTGTGCACAACGATGCTGCAGAGTTGCTGCAAGAACGGTTGGCCGAGCGCGTTGTAGTGGATTTCGATACTGCGCGCCGCTTGTTTACGCTTATTTGCGTGTTGCATATTCGCGGTGTTGGCTAGGCTTGTTTAGCAAGTAACGCCAGTATGTCTGGCAGCAGCGCTGCATCACCCACCGCTAGAACATGCCCCCCAGAGTTCGATGTCAACGGCTTTCCATGCCAATCGCACATCACACCGCCAGCGTTTTCAACCACGGGCACAAGGGCTGCAAAATCATGCAGCTTGAGGCCAGCTTCGATCACCACATCAATATGGCCGGATGCCAGAAGGCCATAATTATAGCAATCACCGCCCCATAGTGATGTCGTAGCCTTGCTGCGCACAGTTTCATAAAGCGCCAGATCTGCAGGGCTGAAGTAATTTGGCCCTGAACTCGCAATAGCAGCTGCTGATAATGTTGTGCACGCACGGGTTTTTGCAAGGCTTTTATTCAGTTGGGTGGGAAAACACGTGCTGCCAATCCAGCGATCCCCAACGATTGGTTGATCGATCATACCGAGCACCGGTTTACCTTTGTGCAGCAACGCAATCAGTGTGCCAAAAATTGGGCGACCGGCTACAAACGAGCGTGTGCCATCAATCGGGTCAAGCACCCAGACATAATCAGCATTTTCGTTCAGTGAGCCAAACTCTTCACCAATTATGCCATGCTCACTATATGTATTTCCAATCATTGTGCGCAGCGCTTGTTCAATTGCGCAGTCAGCTTCTGTGACAGGTGAGCGATCTGCCTTGGTTGTTACGGTTGGCAACTGCCTGTAAAATTGTTTCGCAATTGCGCCACTGCAATCGGCAAGACGGTTGATAAATTGCACGAGTTCAGGGTGTATGCGGCTGCGTATGTGTGCGGCATCACCACCCAAGGCAGGTGCGGGACGTTTTAACGGTTGATCTTTAAAACCGGAAAGCTTGATAGGCGATCCGGCAATCAACAGGCTGGCGCCGTCTTCATAGTGGGTTTCGCCAATCATGCCGCGGGCATGTATCTGCGGGTCAGCCAACGCATCAGCTATGGTGTTGATTGGGCCACACGGCACACCGGCAGCGATCAGTTTTTCCACCCAGATCAATGTCGTGTGTTTTGAAAGTGCGGCCTCTAGTGTGGCTATGAGGCTGTTCACGTTTTGTGTGCGCAAGCTGTTGGTTGCAAATTCAGCTTTGGCATTCAAACCAGCGACAGTGCAAAGCTTTTTCCACAAGCTGTCATTGCCAGCAGCGATCATGATATAAGTGTCAGATGTCTTGAACGCACCGAACGGCGTGATCGAGGCATGATGGGCTCCAAGCGGACCAGGTGAAACACCAGAAACCGCATAGCGCGCAATGGCATTTTCCAGAATAGCGATCTGGCAATCGAGCATCGCCACATCAACAAACATACCAAGGCCCGTGCGCAAGCGTTCTGTGATAGCGGCTTGAATGCCAATGACAGTGAACAAACCCGCTGTGATGTCGCCAATTGATGTGCCAACACGGGTTGGGGGCGTGCCCGCATGGCCGGTAACGGACATGATGCCACCCATGCCCTGAACAATAGAATCATAAGCCGGACGGTCTTTGTACGGGCCAGTGTGGCCAAAGCCGGTTGTGGCGGCATAGATCAGTTTGGGATATTGTGCGTGCAGTGTTGCCCAGCCAAAGCCAAGCTTATCCATAACACCGGGGCGAAAATTTTCGACCAACACATCGGCTGTGGCGAGCAAAGATTCAAATGTTGCTCGGTCAACAGAATTTTTGAGATCAAGCGCTATGCTCTCCTTGCCGCGATTGATGCTGGTAAAGTAGGCAGATTTGCCAGTTGGGCTAAACGGACCGTAAGTGCGGCTATCATCGCCGCCATCAGGGTGTTCAACCTTGATAACGCGAGCACCGAGATCTGCCAGTACCATGGTGGCGTATGGCCCGGCAAGAACCCGTGAAAGATCAATGATGGTAAGGTGCGAAAGTGGGAGAGAATTGGTCATAAAAACCCTCGTTTTTTTTCGCACAAAGACACAAAGGAAGTGAGAGGAAGATTACAACTTTGACTGCCATTCGAGCATAAGCTGAGATCCATCTTTTTCCTTGCCGCAGCTGACAAGAAGGTGGATCGCAGCCTTCGCTGAGATGACGAACACAGTTCGAACTTCAGGGCTTTTGGTATAAACCTAATAAAAGCAGCATTAATCGAAGGTAAATCAATAGCTATCATTACCATCTCTTCAATATCCAAAGTCATTATGCTTCACTGTTTTTATGTCTTGATATGAAGCAAAAACAACTATTACGACTCATACTTTCCGCTGTCCCACGGCGATGAAAAAACCATATAGCTGCCGGGTTGCATTTCAACACTGAGGGGCTCGCCGCGTTCCGGCTTCAACATGATCAACCCAAACGTGTAGCCAAATTTTTTGACACTGAACGGCACAATCTCAATCCGGCCATGGCGCACTTCGCCCAGTTCTTTAAGGCGCTTTTCAATCATGTCTTCTTGCGCATCATCATCCATGTCTGCGCGCGGACCAAAATTATCAATTTTTGCATCAAGAAAGTTGCCTTTGGCATCGAACAGGAACAGCGCGACAAATTCACTGCCAGCCTCGCCTTCATCGGCAGGCACAAATGGCGTGGTTAGAAAAAACTGGCGACCATCTTTGGTGTGGCCAACATATTCGGCATGGTCATCGTCGTGGTTGATGGCAATCAGTGTTGGAACGGCATTGGTCATCCGAAAACCCTTTTGAAAATAGTGTCAACATGTTTGGTGTGATAGCCAAGATCGAACAAGGCTTCAAGCTGTTGATGCGGGAGTTTGGCGTTCACTTCCGTATCGGCTTTCAGCAGCTCCAGCAGTTGGAGTTTGCCGCCGGAATCCCACACTTGCATGGCGTTCCGCTGCACCAGACGGTAGCTATCCTCACGGCTGAGGCCAGCCTGTGTCAGTGCCAGCAATATGCGCTGAGAGTGTACAAGCCCACCCATACTGTTCATGTTGCTGAGCATGCGCGCAGGATAAACCACAAGTTTGTCCATCACATTCGTCATACGCACCAAAGCAAAATCAAGCGTCACAGTTGCATCAGGGCCAATCATGCGCTCGACGGATGAATGCGATATATCACGCTCATGCCAAAGCGCCACATTTTCGAGTGCCGGTGTCACCATGCCGCGCACCAGACGCGCAAGGCCAGTGAGGTTTTCGGTAAGCACCGGGTTGCGCTTGTGCGGCATTGCCGACGAGCCCTTTTGCCCCGGCGCAAAATATTCCTCAGCCTCCAGCACCTCAGTGCGTTGCAAATGTCTCACTTCAGTCGCCAGTCGTTCAACGCAGGATGCCACAACACCCAATGTGGCAAAATACATCGCATGGCGATCGCGCGGAATCACTTGTGTTGAAATTGGTTCTATCTCCAGCCCCATGGCTTTGGCCACATGCGCTTCCACCGCTGGATCGATATTGGCAAACGTGCCGACGGCGCCAGATATGGCGCAGGTCGCAACCTCGCTACGCGCAGCGACCATGCGCGCGCGGCAGCGCGTGAATTCGGCATAGGCTTGAGCAAGCTTTAAACCAAAGGTGGTGGGTTCTGCATGAATGCCATGCGAACGGCCAATTGTTGGTGTATCTTTAAATTCATAAGCCCGATGTTTTAGAGCCATAAGCAGTGCATCAATATCGGCAATCATAATATCCGCAGCGCGCACGAGCTGCACATTCAGGCACGTGTCGAGCACATCCGATGATGTCATGCCCTGATGAATGAAGCGCGCTTCCTCACCAACGTGCTCACCAATATTGGTGAGAAATGCGATAACGTCATGCTTGACCTCGCGCTCTATTTCATCAATGCGTTCCGGGTCGAATTTGGCTTTTGCCCAAATTGCCGCAGCGGCGGATTTTGGAATAACGCCAAGTTCAGCAAGGGCATCGCAAGCGTGCGCCTCAATTTCCAGCCAAATTTGAAACTTGGCGTGCGGTTCCCAAATGGCAGTCATTTCTGTGCGAGAATAGCGCGGAATCATAGGGTGGAACTTTCAGCTTTAAGTCAATATTTTGTGATTTGCATTATTTCCCCACACTATAAAACCGAAGGCAAAGAAAGCAAATATTATACCAGAAGCTTTAAAGACTATCCTATTTTCGTCATCCCAACGAAGGCTGGAATGCATTTTCTTATATGCTGCAAAATGGAAAAAGATGGATCCCAGCCTTCGCTGGGATTACAAGTCACTATTGATGTTTCCTTGCATTAAATTCTCGAACGGCTGCAACTTCGGCCTTCCATGTTGTCGGCAAGCGGTCGTATGGATTTGGTAGCGTGTCATCGGTTGCATAAAAATATCCCACATTGCGCTTGGCGGTGAGTTTCAACGTTGTAACAACATCAAATGTTGCCGATGTTTCAATGAGGATATGGGCAAAGCGGTCTGCGCTATAATCAAACACATAACGCGATGGTTGTGTTTTGGCATAAACCGCAGCGACATCTTCAAACGTGACCAGGGTATCCGCTGCGCCATCATTGCCCAGGCGCAAAAATTTGCGTGATATGGCGACACCCGGGTTGCCCATGATATGCCAGTATGTGTCCACAGCTTTGAGGCCATTATAAATGTCCCGGTAAAATCGGTAGACTTTATTGAAGGGCGCACCGTTAGCGGGGGCACCAAACTCATCAATGAAAATACCATCAATTGTATAGTATTGCTTATATCTGGCGGCGCAGCCCACCACATCCTCGACTGTGTAGGTTGTGCCGTTTGCGGCCTTGCATGAGCCATCAGGGTAAACATCGTGCCCGGTGTAGCCGGAAGGCACATAGCCCAGAACCTTGCCGCCCGCGGCGCGAAAGCGTTTGAGCACGCGCACATAACTGGGGTCGATGGCATCGCCTGGTCCGCTGTTTGGGTTCATGATGGCTGTGATTGGCACTCCAGATCGAGCGGCTGCTATCATGCGGTTCCAGTCCGCCAGATTATCTGTCGGGTCAAAATAAGCCGGTACAAGCAGCTGCATTGGCGCAGCCATGACAGACGTTGTGCCACAGATTGCCACAGCCATGGCAATTCGAATCAGGCATTGCAGAAGTGCTATAAAAGCAAAATATATGTGTTTGGGCATAATCGGTTCCAATCGAATCGGGTCATTCATCTTGCAGTGTTTATAACTCATTTGGCTATTTGTAGGAAAGAACTATTTTTTGTGTAGGAAAAATAACCAGTAAAGCATTATTATTGTTTGGATAATTTATGCCAAGGTTGCTGTCAGGGTATTTTCAGACTAAACAAATTAATTGAAATTTACTTGCGGAGTTAATGATGACCACTTTTGATAACCGCGAACAAGCTATTGAAAATCAATACGCTCATGATGCTGAAATGCAGTTCAGGGTAACGGCACGGCGGAACAAGTTGCTGGGCGGCTGGGCAGCGCGTTTGATGAAACTGACCGAGGCAGAGGCCGATTCGTATTCAAAATCAGTGGTTCAGGCGGATTTTGAAGAAGCGGGTGATGAAGATGTGGTCCGCAAGGTGCTCGGTGACCTCACCAGCCACGGTATAGACGTGGGTGATTCCGAGGTCCGTCAGGCCATGGAAGGGTGTTTGGCTGAAGCCAAACGGCAGCTTCTCTGATTAAGGTTTAGCCACCGGTTTTGGCAATTCGCGGCGCGGTTGCACTTTGGTATTCATCGATGACTGGGTCACTGGCTTGCTTAACGCCGCTTCAACATGAGCGATGGACGGGCAGCCCTTCACACAAATTCTGTGCAGCCGATCAAGGTTGGCGCGAGCCTGATCAGGCTTTCCGCGCGCAATCATTCCAATGGCTTGTGCCTCAAGTGCGTCCTGATCGTTGGGGTTGATCATCAAGGCTTCGCGGTAGTAGCGCAAAGCCTTGCCACGCAAACCCAATTGCTCATAGGCTTTGGCCATACCAATATAAGGGGCGGCGTTGTTCGGATCGAGAGCCGCAGCGCTCTCATAGAAATTAAGCGCATCGGTCGGTTTGTTGGCAACCATTGCCGTTTGAGCCTGTCGGATCAGGTTCAATGCCGGGTTAACACTCGCCGATTTTGCCAGGCCTTGTGCTGCAAAAGCGAGGCAAAGGCTGGCGGATAAAAAAATGTTTAAGGTTTTCACGAGCGCTGTTCCTGTGGATACGTTTGACTTTATTTAGTTAGTATCACGCCAATTGCAAACAGGCGATGAAAAAGCCATCGCAGCCATGCTGATCCGGCCTCAAACTCAGGCCAATCGGGCTTGTCGGGAATATGTTCGGCAAAACCGGGTAAAGGGTGAGGTTATTGTGCCGTGTGAGAGCCGCGCTGATCTGCTCTGACCCCTCGGCTGGCAAAATTGAGCACACTGCATAAACGATTCGCCCGCCAGGACGAATCAGCTTAACCGCCCGGTCAAGCACGTGTCGTTGAGTTTTCGTAACGTTTGCCAGCATGTCAGGCTTAAGCCGCAGTCTGGCTTCAGGGTTGCGCCGCCAGGTGCCGGAGCCCGTGCACGGCGCATCAACCAGCACGATATCCGCCGTCTCATTTAGAGCGTCGGCATGCTGGTATGAAATGATTGTGGCCCCAGCACGGGCAATGCGCTGCTTCATCCGATCCAATCTTGCCATATCAATATCGGCGGCTATCAGTGTGCCGCAGTTTTGCATCATCGCTGCCAGAGCGAGGGTTTTGCCCCCGGCACCAGCGCAAAGATCAATGACACGATCTCCCGGTTTAGCACCCGTCGCCAGCGCCACCAGCTGGCTCGCCTCATCCTGAATTTCTATGAGGCCCCGTTTGAACATATCAGTATTTTGCAAGGCTGTGCCCGATGGCAAGCGTATACCCAGAGGCGCAAAGGGTGTTGGTTCAGCCGCAATGTTTTGCCCAGCAAGTTCGTGCATAACCTGCTCCCGCGTGGCCTTCAGGCTGTTCACCCGCACGTCAAGGGGCGCACGCTGAAGCAATGCATGCATAAGTTCGGGAGATATCAAATCAGCTAACCATGATACGTGATGCGCAGGGATGGCCGCAATCCGCTCACGTTCATGGTCAGTCAAAGCTGGTGGAGCGTTGCGATCCTCGTATCCGAAAAAAGCGGCCGCATCCTTCTGACACGCCATGAGCAAGCGACCATCAAACGCATCTTCAGCCGCTGATGATCGGAGCGCTGCAAACACCAGAGCTCGCACAGCCGTTCGATCTTTCGATCCGGCATAACGCCGGGTGCGAAAGTAATTGGCAAGGATGGTATCAGCGGCTGGCCCGTGGCTACGAACTGAGGTGAGAACACCGTCAAGAATTTCAATAGCCGCCTGAACGCGGGCAGGGGGCGTCATGCGCCAGCAGGGCAGGCATTGTTGTCTGGCTCAAACATCAACCGCCTCCACAAATTTCGCATTTGCCTGAATAAAATCGTAGCGATGCTCCGGGTTGCGGCCCATGAGTCGCTCGACGAGATCGCGCACACTGGCACGCTCTTCATATTCTTCTGGTAGCGTCACTCTCAGCAACGTGCGGTTGGCAAGATCCATGGTGGTCTCTTTCAGCTGCACCGCAGGCATTTCACCAAGACCTTTGAAACGCGACACCTCGACCTTTTTGCCCTTGAAGGTTGTTTTCTCAAGCTCAGCCTTGTGATCATCATCGCGCGCGTATTTCACCACGCCGCCAGCCGCCAGCCGATAGAGTGGCGGTTGGGCCAGATACACCCGACCCTCACGCACAATCGCTGGCATCTCCTGAAAGAAAAAAGTCATGAGCAAAGTAGCAATATGTGCCCCGTCCACATCAGCATCGGTCATGATGATGATGCGCTCATAACGCAAGTGTGCCGGGCTGCATTTGTCACGAAGGCCACAGCCGAGCGCCTGCCCCAGATCCTGAATTTCTGAATTGGCACGAATTTTATCGAGCGTGGCCGAGGCGACATTTAGAATTTTCCCACGTATCGGAAGCACAGCCTGAAAGCGCCGGTCGCGCGCTTGCTTGGTCGAGCCGCCAGCGCTTTCGCCCTCTACAATAAACAGTTCAGTGCCTGCAGGCCCATCGTTGCTGCAATCGGTGAGCTTGCCGGGCAGGCGCAGATTGCGTTTGTTGGTGGCCGTTTTACGCTGCACATCTTTTTCAG
The DNA here is from genome assembly GCA_025362295.1 of Sphingomonadales bacterium. GTDB lineage: Bacteria > Pseudomonadota > Alphaproteobacteria > Sphingomonadales > Sphingomonadaceae > JANYGX01. Next base: position 47,021 of record JANYGX010000013.1, read on the forward strand.
CCCGGCGTGCCAGCCGCTCATCAACACGATCAAGAATATAACCAAGCAGTGCCTTGCCGCGCTCTTGATTGTCAGCCAGCCAATGATCAAAATTATCCTTGATGACTGTATCGACAAGTTTCGTAGCTTCCGGTGATGTCAACCGGTCTTTGGTTTGAGATTGAAAAGTCGGGTTGCGCAGAAACATCGATAGCATAATTTCGGCACCACCCAGCACGTCTTCCGGTGTGATCTGATCGGCTTTTTTCTGGCTCACCATACTGCCAAAATTTTTCAGCGAGCGTGTGAGTGCAGAGCGGAGGCCCGCTTCGTGCGTGCCACCTTGCGGTGTCGGGATGGTGTTGCAATAATAGGAGCCGCCGCCATCGGTATACAACGGGAATGCCACCGCCCATTCCACTCTGCCACTGCCATCACTGAAATCGCCGTTTCCAGAAAACAAATTTGCAGTGGCGCATTCGCGTCCGGCGATCTGTTCATTCAGGTGATCAGCAAGTCCGCCAGGAAAATGAAACACAGCTTCAGCTGGCACATCCTCGCCGCGCAGCAAACTCTCATCACACTTCCACCGAATTTCAACACCGGAAAACAAATAGGCTTTTGAGCGCGCCAGCCGGTAAAGCCGCGACGGCTTCCAATGCACGCTCGTATCAAATATTTTCAATTCCGGTTTAAAACTGATTTTTGTACCGCGCCGGTTGGGTGCGGCCCCTACATTTTTTAATTTCGATGTGGGTGCGCCGTGCGCATAGCTTTGCCGCCACAGGGTGCGGTCACGTGCCACCTCGACCACAAACAGATCAGAAAGCGCATTCACAACCGATATACCCACACCGTGCAAACCGCCTGCTGTCGCATAGGCTTTGTCAGTGAACTTGCCACCGGAATGCAGCATGGTAAGAATAACCTCTAGGGCTGACTTGGATTTGAATTTTGGATGCGGATCAATCGGGATGCCGCGACCATTGTCCGAGATGGTCAGCGTGCCATCCGCTGCCAAATCGATTTCTATGCGGTTGGCATGGCCGGCTACGGCTTCATCCATGGCATTATCAAGCACTTCGGCGGCGAGATGATGCAAGGCACGCTCGTCCGTACCGCCAATGTACATGCCGGGCCTGCGCCGTACTGGCTCCAATCCTTCAAGAACTTCAATGTCTTTGGCGGTGTAGGCACCGCTGGCGGCATTCGCTTTATCAAATAAATCTGTCATGGCGCGGGCTTACAGGAAAGCCGTGGTCAAACGCAAGCCATGGTGAACAAAAAGGGATCGTTGTAATAAACTTAAAACAAATCGGCTATCATATCATCAATTTGCTTTTGGTCTGCGCCACTCGTGCTGGTGTTTATAATGCGGCTCAGTCTCATAATGGCATCCTGAACCTCGATAGCCAGCGCACGGCCAGCCTCACACACAGATCTGTTTATGCCCTGCTCCGAGGCTTTTAACAAACTTTTCAATCCAATCTTGATCATGCCATCAAGTTCTCGAATCTGAGCATCAAAACGGTTTCTGATTCGGCATGCTGTATTTTGATAAGCGGCGATCACTGCATCAGCATCATGAAAGCCGGATTTCAAGAAATGCTCCTCATACCCGCATGGCTGCCATGTCTTCAAGTCGTCAAGGCCTTCCGGCCAATCTGTTAACATTTCCAAGATCATGGCAATTTCGTTGAATTGATTGAGAAAATCCGTTGACAGATGTGTGCGCGGGTTAAGCGATATTCGTCCAAAAATACTGAGCGCTGTGGCCTCGCTATGCACGTCGTTTTTATCCAGCATTGTTGCGCTGCCGCTCATGGCATGGTTCCTCTTGGTCGTTATACAGCAAAAATACCCTGAATTCGGTAAATTTAGGATTAATCCACATAAATTGTGCAGGTGCAGCAATTTGTGCTTTGCAAATTGTTTAGATTTGGGCAGTATTCACCAGTCTTGGGAAAGTCATCATCAACACTCACGGAGATAGTGAATGAATTACAACCTCAAGACTTCTATGCCTGTTTTAGCTGTGGCAAGCTTATTCATGGCGTCCGTTGCTTGCGCACAGGACGCTACCAAAGCCAGTGATACCGCCGCAGCTACTGCTGCTGCATCACCCACTGCGCCCGCCTCTCCAGCCTTGTCGCCAGCTATGGCCGGACCATTGGCGTATAGTGCAAAGCCACTATCTTTTGATCTGGGGCCATTAGGCAACAAGGTTTATGTTACAGGCGTAGCAAGCGGCATTGCGTTGGCGCAGAGTCACGCTTTGCCAAGCCCAGTTGATAACAAATCACTGGTTGATATAACCAACGGACAGGTGTTCATCCAAAAAGTTGATGGGCAATTTCAGTATTTTGCGCAGGTTGGCATTTATTCACTGCCGTCAATTGGATTTGCCTACGGTAAAGCAGCGGCTACTACAGGTGCGACGTACGGTGCGTTGCCCCAAGCATTTTTGAAATGGGCACCGACCGACAGCTTTTCCATTCAAGTCGGCAAACTGCCAACGCTTATCGGTGCGGAGTATACATTTTCTTTTGAAAACCTAAATGTCGAACGTGGCCTGCTTTGGGGTCAGGAAAACGCCGTTAATCGCGGTGTCCAGGTAAATTATACCAAAGGGCCGCTGGCGTTGTCGGTATCGTGGAATGATAATTTCTATTCCAACAAGTTCTCTGCGGTGTCTGCTTTGGCAGCGTGGACTGTCAACAGCTCCAACAGTGTCGCCTTTGTTTTCAGTGCAAACACCAAGAAGACAACAATTGCGACTGGAGCGACTCCCCTTTTCCAGAATAATCAGCAGACATATAACCTGATTTATACATATAATTCCGGTAATGTGTTTCTACAGCCGTATGTTCAGTATACACATGTGCCGACTTTGGGTGCACTTGGCACCACATCGTCTTCGACGTTTGGTGCCGCCTTGCTGGCAAAATATACCGTTGACAAACACTTCAGCCTGCCAGCGCGTGTGGAATATATCAGCTCCAATGGCGATACTGTGACAGGTGTTAATCTGCTTGGCTATGGCATTGGCAGCAAGGCGTGGTCTTTCACTGTCACGCCAACTTACCTATTTAACAATGTCTTCGGACGCATCGAAGGTAGTTATGTTAAAGCCACCAGCGCAACCGGCGGCTTTGGTCCACTTGGCCTCGACACTTCGCAAGCCCGCATTCTGATTGAAGGCGGTGTGGTTTTTTAAACGACATGCTGACTATCTAATTTGCCCTCAAAAACCATGTGAGCCAGGCACTGTTTGTCTGGCTCCTTTTTTTTGCTATTGTAGCATGTATGAGAACAAACAAAGAATTTTGGTCTATTAGTATTTTAATGGCATTATTATGGAATACCCCAATCTGGGCGAGAGTAAGCGTATCAGGCAGCATTGGCATAGTTTCTGAAGATCGTTATCGTGGTGTATCGCTGACAGATAAACAGCTTGCCCCACAAGCCAGTCTGACAATCGAGCAACGTGGATTTTATCTTTCAACCTTTCTCACGCCAGATAAAGCGTACGGTGGCAGTGAAGTCGATATATCCGGCGGCTATTCAAGAAAGTTTGGGGAGGTAACCGCTGATATTGGCGTGCTTGGATATCTGTTTCCGCAAGGTGGCTCGCTTAATCTTGGATCGCTGGATTATTTTGAGGTCTATGGCTCACTGGCCAAAACCTATGGGCCAGTCACAACCAAGCTTGGCTTGAACTACGCCCCGCCTCAAACCAATGTCAAAAACGGGTCATTAAAACCGCCAGTGCGGGATAATTTTTACGTTTATGCAAATATGTCGGGTCATATTCCAGCCTCACCGTTCAATCTGAATTTAACCGTAGGGCGTGAGACGGGAGCATTTGCTTATGTGGCGAGAGGCAGCAAGATCGACTGGAATTTTGGCCTGAGCATGGTTTTTTATGGTCTGACCGGTTCAGTATCCTATGTTGGCAATACAGCACCGGCTTATTTCTCCAAAACAAGCAAAAATTTAACCAGCCATACAGCTGTCATTTCTGTCACGAAATATTTTTAGCGCTTATTGTTTTGTTTATGCGGTTGGCCTTTGCTAGAAGGCCTGCAGTCAAACTTTATCTTTTTGAGTGATTTATGTCCGTTCGTTCCACTTTGATCTCTGTTATGGAACGCGCCGCTCGGCGTGTTGCCCCCCAATTGCGTCGCGATTTCGGTGAGGTGGAGAATTTACAGGTCTCCAACAAAGGTCCTGCTGATTTTGTCAGTCAAGCTGATTTGCGAGCCGAGGCGACTTTACGGGAAGATTTATCCAAAGCACGGCCAGAATGGGGCTTTCTGCTTGAAGAGGCAGGTGCGGTCGAGGGTCAAGCCGATATGCCGCGCTGGATTGTCGATCCACTTGATGGAACAACCAACTTTCTTCATGGTATTCCACACTTTTGCGTATCGATAGCGGTTGAGGAGGCCGGTGAGCTGACCTCAGCCATGATCTATAACCCTATCACAGATGAAAGTTTCTGGGCTGAAAAGGGCAAGGGTGCCTGGCTGGGTGAGCGACGTTTGCGCGTGTCGGCACGGCGCGACCTTGGCACAGCTATTTTTGCCACCGGCATACCTTTTAAAGGGCACGGCAAGCATGAGGACTTTCACCGAGTTTTGACCGCCATTACCCCGCAAGTGGCTGGTATCAGGCGTTTTGGGGCAGCCGCACTTGATCTCGCCTGGCTCGCTGCTGGCCGCTATGACGGGTATTGGGAGGACAGTATACAACCGTGGGATATGGCCGCAGGTATACTTATGGTGCGCGAGGCAGGCGGATTGATCACAGATTATGATGGTGGCACAAACATGATGGCGAGTGGGTCCATCATTGCAGCCAATCCAAATCTGCACGCAAACCTTACCGGATTGGTATTACAAGGGTTGCAACGCTGAACATGATTTTATTGGATGGTTTTAGTCGGCTACCTCCGTTTTTGAGGTTTTGTGTGGTCGGCAGCGTCGTGTTTGTAATTGGCAGCACGATTTTGTATCTGGAAATTCATGAGCTGGGCATGAATCCGTTCTGGGCGCAATTCCCTATGCTTTTATTAAGTATGACATGCTCGTGGTTGCTCAACCGATGGCTGACTTTCCGGGCCAAGAGCGGCCTGACCTGGTGGCGTGAATGGTTTCGTTTCATGATTGTGAATGGCATTGGCGCTATAATCAGCTCTGGTACATACACACTTATTCTATTTTTAACCCATAAGTCGAGTTTCATGCCGTATTTTGCTTTGGGGGTTGGCACTTTGGTGGCGCTGAGTTGGAACTACCTTGGTTCCAAACATGTTGTTTGGCGTGGACACAGAGGCTGAGACTATCTGGGGCTGAGGCGATCTGGCTCTTGCGCGTTTTGAAGTGTTTGGTAATAGACTATTGCGTTAAAGTACAAAGGATTTTCAAGTGCCGCACGTCGCTGCCCAATATCTACCGGTCCTAATTTTTTTGGGAATTGCAATATTTTTTTCGTGCTTGTTTGTAGGGTTGCCAATCATTCTGGCCAATTTGGGCGGATTCGCCAATCCGGACTCGGAAAAACTATCGGCGTATGAATGTGGTTTTGAGCCATTTGAGGACGCGCGCGGCAAGTTTGACGTTCGGTTCTATCTGGTCGCTATATTGTTTATCATATTTGACCTTGAGGTTGCTTTCCTGTTTCCATGGGCTGTTTCATTGAGGGCTGTTGGCGTGTTTGGCTGGGCTTCCATGATGGTATTTCTAGGCGTTTTAACCGTCGGCTTTATATACGAATGGAAAAAAGGAGCTCTCGAATGGGAGTAGATATTTTAGCACCTGTTGAACACGATCAGGCTTTTATGACTGATCTCGGCAACGATTTAACAGAAAAGGGCTTTATAACAGCGGCGTCAGAAGACCTTATAACGTGGGCACGCACTGGCTCTTTGTGGTGGATGACGTTTGGTCTGGCATGTTGTGCGGTCGAGATGATGCACACTTCAATGCCGCGTTACGATCTTGAGCGTTTTGGCGTGGTGCCACGCGCTTCCCCGCGTCAATCAGACGTGATGATAGTAGCAGGGACACTCACAAACAAAATGGCACCGGCTATGCGCAAGGTTTACGACCAAATGTCCGAACCGCGTTATGTGATATCTATGGGCAGCTGCGCAAATGGTGGCGGTTACTATCACTATAGCTACTCTGTAGTACGCGGCTGCGATCGGATTGTGCCAGTCGATATTTACGTGCCTGGGTGCCCGCCGACAGCAGAGGCTTTGCTTTACGGCATCTTGCAGTTGCAAAAGAAAATAAGGCGCACAGGGACAATCGTGCGATGACCGCCGTTTTGAGTGTCAAAAATGATAAACTATTGCTGCTCGCTGAAACTTTCGGTGAAAAGGCAACAATGGCTTACGGCGAACTCACACTCACGGTGCCGGCAGCCGAAATTATCGATACTTTAAAACAATTGCGTGATGGACCAGACACATTATGCAAAACACTGATCGATATTTCCGGCGTCGATTATCTGGATCGTCCGGAACGCTTTGATATTGTTTATCATTTGCTTAGTTATAAACACAACTTGCGTGTTCGTGTGCGCATTTGTACGGATGAAAGTTCGCCTGTGCCATCTGTGGTATCAGTGTTTCCATCCGCTGATTGGTATGAACGTGAAATCTGGGACTTATACGGCGTAGCGTTTGAAGGCCATCCGGATTTACGACGCATATTAACGGATTACGGTTTTAGTGGCCACCCGCTGCGCAAAGATTTTCCGCTGACCGGCTATGTTGAGCTTCGCTATTCAGAAGAGCACAAGCGAGTGGTTTATGAACCAGTGACTTTAACACAGGATTTCCGTCAGTTTGATTTTTTATCACCTTGGGAGGGTGCAAAATATGTGCTGCCTACCGACATAAAATTGGGCGATGAGAAGGCAGTAGTGCCTGCGATGGAGAAGAAATAATGGCAGACATTGATCCCCCCGCCAAGAAAACGGCGATGATTGACAATTACACAATCAATTTTGGCCCGCAGCATCCGGCTGCGCATGGTGTGCTGCGCATGGTGATGGAGCTCGATGGTGAAATCATTGAGCGTATCGATCCTCATATTGGCTTGCTGCATCGGGGCACCGAAAAGCTTATCGAGCAGAAAACCTATCTACAGGCGATCCCGTACTTCGACCGGCTCGATTATGTGTCGCCCATGTGTCAAGAACACGCTTTTGCACTCGCTGTTGAAAAATTAATGCAGCTTGAGGTGCCAATACGCGGGCAATATTTGCGCGTTATGTGGTCGGAGATTACACGCATTGCGAATCATTTAATGAATGTTTGTACCCATGCCATGGATGTAGGTGCCATCACACCCATTCTGTGGGGCTTTGAAGAGCGTGAAAAAATCATGGTGTTTTACGAGCGGGTGAGTGGCGCACGATTGCACGCGGCCTACTTTCGCCCCGGCGGTGTGCACCAGGATATGCCAGCGGGCCTCGCTGAAGACATCTATAAGTGGACGGAAACTTTCCCGAAAGTTTTGCAAGCCGTCTATGACATCACCTGCCACAACCGCATTTTCAAGCAGCGCAATGTCGGTATCGGCGTGGTGAGTGCGGAAGATGCCATGGCGCGGGGATTTTCCGGTGCTATGCTTCGTGGTTCAGACGTGCCGTGGGATTTGCGCAAAAGCCAGCCTTATGATGTATACGATAAGGTGGACTTTGATGTGGTGGTTGGCAAAGCAGGCGATTGCTACGATCGTTACGTGCTGCGATTTGAGGAAATGAAGCAAAGCCTCCGCATCATCCGCCAGTGCATCGAAAATTTGCCATCTGGGCCTGTGTCATCGCTTGATCGAAAAGTGGTACCGCCAAAACGCGCAGAGATGAAAAACTCGATGGAAGCGCTAATTCATCACTTCAAGCTGTACACTGAAGGCTACAAAGTGCCCGCCGGAGAAGTCTACGCAGCCGTTGAAGCGCCAAAGGGTGAGTTTGGCGTGTATCTGGTCTCGGATGGTAGCAACAAGCCGTATCGCTGCAAATTGCGAGCGCCCGGCTTTGTGCATTTGTCGGCGATGGATTATTTGTGCAAGGGGCACATGCTGGCTGATGCACCGGCGGTGCTTGGCAGTATGGATATCGTGTTTGGCGAGGTGGACCGATAATGAGTGACGTAAATTTTATCAAGGTCGATCCTAATTTCGGACGAGATTTTGCTTGGACTCCGGACAATTCAAAAACGGTTGCTGTGCACATTGCCAAATACCCTGCCGGTCGTCACTCTGCTGTGATGCCTCTGCTTGATCTCGCTCAAAGGCAGGTAGGCGAACAAACAAATACACAAGGCTGGCTCCCTGTGCCAGTGATTGAATTCGTCGCGCGGCAACTCGATATGCCGTATATGCGGGTCTACGAAGTGGCATCGTTTTACACGATGTACAACTTGCAACCAGTCGGTAAATTTCATGTGCAGCTCTGCGGCACCACGCCTTGCATGCTGCGTGGTTCTGATGATGTGATGCGCGCTTGCAAGGATCGTGGACTGGCGAAAGGTCGCACCACGCTCGATGGCCTGTTCACCCTCACCGAAGTCGAATGCCTCGGCGCCTGCGCCAACGCGCCGATGGTGCAAATCAACGACGACAATTTCGAAGACCTTACCTACGACAGTATGTACGCGATACTTAAAGCGCTGACTGAGGGGTTGCCAATAAAGGAGGGCGATCAATTCCAGACCGTTAGCGGTGAAGAGTTCCGCAAATTATATCATGCTGTCAAAACTGGTCCGCAAATCGATCGAAAAACTAGCTGCCCAGTGGACGGCCCGACGACGCTGAAAGAAATGGTGACGGCCAATCATGACTATCGGGAGGCGTTATGATGATGACTCTTCGTGGTGCAACTCTGGCTACTTACCTTTTAGCTTTGGCGCTCATTGGCTTCGGTTTTTTTGGAGCAACAAGCGGCGGCCAGCAAACTACTTTCATCGCTATTGGGGTTATTTTAATGGGGCTTGGCGCTGTGTCGTCGGCAAATGTCAAGAAGGGCGGTGATACCGATGCTAGCTGATAAAGATCGTATTTTCACTAATATCTATGGCTTCCAGCCGTGGGGCCTCGCCGCAGCGCAAAAGCGTGGCGATTGGGATGGCACGAAAAAACTCTTAGAAGTTGGTGCGGACGCGATAGTTGAGGCGATCAAGGCCAGCGGCCTGCGCGGTCGCGGCGGTGCCGGGTTTTCCACGGGTATGAAGTGGAGCTTCATGCCGAAGGAATCGAAAGATGGTCGGCCGAGTTATTTGGTGATCAACGCGGATGAGTCCGAGCCCGGCACGTGCAAGGATCGTGAAATCATGCGACATGATCCGCATAAATTGCTGGAGGGCGCGCTTATTGGCGGCTTTGCCATGCGCGCCGTGGCAGCTTATATTTATATCAGAGGTGAATATGTTCATGAAGCGCATCGTCTGCAAACAGCTATCGATGAGGCGTATGCCAAAGGTTTTATTGGCAAGAATGCCTGTGGCTCGGGCTATAATTTTGACATCTATCTCCATCGTGGTGCCGGTGCTTATATCTGCGGCGAAGAAACAGCGCTGCTTGAAAGCCTGGAAGGCAAAAAGGGCCAGCCCCGCCTGAAGCCGCCATTCCCAGCAGGCGTCGGCTTGTATGGCTGCCCGACGACTGTAAACAATGTGGAATCTATTGCCGTCGTGCCGACAATTTTGCGGCGGGGTGCTGCGTGGTTTGCTGGCATTGGTCGTGCCAACAACACCGGCACAAAACTATTTTGCATCTCCGGCCATGTGAACAAACCTTGCAATGTAGAAGAAGCCATGGGCATCAGTTTCCGCGAATTGATCGAAACCCACTGCGGCGGTATTCGCGGCGGCTGGGATAATTTGCTTGCCGTCATTCCCGGCGGGTCATCGGTGCCTTGCGTGCCAGCCGCACAAATTATGGACGCGCCAATGGATTTTGATGGACTGCGCGATCTGAAATCTGGCCTTGGCACAGCTGCCGTGATTGTCATGGATAAATCCACCGACATCGTAAAGGCCATTGCGCGACTGAGTTATTTTTACAAACACGAAAGCTGCGGCCAGTGCACGCCGTGCCGCGTCGGCACCGCCAAGGCGGGCAAACTGATGCAAGAGCCCGTATGGGACGGCGCTACGCTGGAAGATCTGGCGCAAGTCATGAGTGATGCGTCGATTTGCGGCCTAGGCCAGGCTGCGCCAAACCCGATTCGCAGCATTCAAAAATATTTTCCAGACGAAGTGTCTGAAGCCGCGTGGAAAGGCAAGCTGCCAAGCCCGGGCGAGCCACTGACCACTGAACATTCGATTCATGGAGAAACCAAATGAACGCGCCGACAAAAATGGTAGAGGTTCTGCCGCAGACAGTCGAATTCAAACTCGACGGCAACACCATCCACGCCTATGAAGGCGAAACGATTTTGAAAGCGGCCAAGCGCCACGGCATAGACATTCCGCACCTTTGCTACAAAGACGGTTATCGCGCCGACGGCAACTGCCGCGCTTGTGTGGTCGAGGTCAAAGGCGAGCGAGTTTTGGCACCCAGCTGCTGCCGCAGCGCCACGGCGGGCATGGAAGTACAGGCCAAGAGCGAACGCGCCTTGAAAAGCCAGAAGATGGTGGTCGAGATGCTTCTGTCGGACATGCCGGATGTGGGCTACAAATGGAATGACGCTGACCGCATTGAGCAAAATACCGGCCAGCATGGCGAGCTTAGCGACTGGGCAAACTCCCTCAACGTCATCGTCCGCCCCGAGCTGAAAGCCTTGCGCCGCGAGCAACCCAAGGCCGACATCTCTCACCCCGCGATGGCAGTCAACCTCGATGCCTGTATCCAGTGCAACCGCTGTGTGCGCGCCTGCCGCGAAGAACAAGTCAATGACGTAATTGGCTACGCCATGCGCGGCTCACACAGCGAGATTGTGTTTGACCTGAACGACCCCATGGGAGACAGCACCTGCGTGGCCTGCGGCGAATGCGTGCAAGCCTGCCCCACCGGTGCATTGATGCCCAAGACGCAAATTGGCAGCCAGGTTGTCGATAAAAAAGTCGACTCTGTCTGCCCGTTTTGCGGCGTCGGTTGTTTGCTGACCTACAACGTCAAAGACAATGTCATCGTGAGCGTTGACGGCCGCGATGGACCCGCCAACCACAGCCGTTTGTGCGTCAAAGGCCGCTTTGGTTTTGACTATGCGGCCAGCCCGCAGCGCCTGACCAAGCCGTTAATTCGCAAAGCCGGTGTCGCCAAAGACCCTGCCATGCTGGACAAGCTCAACCGCAACACGGCGGATTGGTCTGAAGTGTTCCGCGAAGCAACCTGGGAAGAAGCCTTGAATTTAAGCGGCAACTCGCTCAAAAACCTGCGCGACACGTACGGCAAAAAGTCACTTGCAGGATTCGGCTCAGCCAAGGGCAGCAACGAGGAAGCGTATCTGTTCCAAAAGCTGGTGCGAATCGGCTTTGGCAGCAACAACGTTGACCATTGCACCCGTTTGTGCCACGCATCCAGTGTGGCCGCGTTGCTGGAAGGCGTAGGCTCCGGCGCGGTGAGCAACCAGGTCAACGATGTTGAGCATTCAGATTTGATTTTCGTGATTGGCTCCAACCCAACCGCCAACCACCCGGTGGCGGCGACCTGGATGAAAAACGCGGCCAAGCGCGGCGCCAAAATTGTGCTGGCCGACCCGCGCATCACTGACATTGGCAAGCACGCCTGGCGCACGCTGCAGTTCAAGGCCGACACCGATGTCGCCATGCTCAATGCGCTAATCTACACAGTGATTGAAGAAGGCCTTGTAGACCAATCTTTCATTGCGCAGCGTGCTAGCAATTTTGAAGCGTTGAAAGAAAACGTCAAGTCCTACAGCCCCGAAGCAATGGCGCCGATCTGTGGAATTCCGGCGCAAACATTACGCGAAGTTGCGCATGAATTCGCCAAGGCCAAAGGTGCGATGATTTTGTGGGGCATGGGCATCAGCCAGCACGTGCACGGCACCGACAATGCACGTTGCTTGATTGCTCTCGTCACTGTGACGGGCCAGATTGGCAAACCGGGCTCTGGCCTGCACCCACTGCGTGGCCAAAACAATGTGCAGGGCGCGTCTGATGCGGGTTTGATCCCGATGATGTTCCCCAACTACCAGCGGGTCGACAACAAGGCCAATCACGACTGGTTTGAAAATTTCTGGAACGTCAAGCTTGACGACAAGCCTGGCTACACCGTAGTTGAAATCATGCATAAGGCGCTGGCTGACGACAGCGACCCGCACAAAATCAGAGGCATGTATGTGATGGGCGAAAACCCTGCCATGAGCGACCCTGACTTGAACCATGCGCGTCACGCGCTTGCCAGCCTGGAACATTTGGTGGTGCAAGACATCTTCATGACTGAAACCGCGTGGCTCGCAGACGTGGTGTTGCCTGCGACGGCGTGGCCCGAAAAAACCGGCACTGTCAGCAACACCGACCGCATGGTGCAACTGGGCAAGCAGGCCATTGACCCGCCAGGCGATGCCAAGCCTGACTTGTGGATCATTCAACAATTAGCCGATCGTTTAGGTTGCGGCTGGAACTACCAAGGTGAGCATTCGGGCGTAGCAGCCGTATACGAAGAAATGCGCCAGGCCATGCATGCCGCCATTTCAGGCATCACCTGGGAGCGGCTGGAGCGCGAGTCCAGCGTTACCTACCCTTGCTTGAGTGCTGAAGACCCAGGCTCGCCCACCGTGTTCATTGACACCTTTCCGACAGCCGATGGCCGGGTCAGACTGGTTCCTGCAGACATCATTCCGGCCAATGAGCGGCCTGATGCGGACTTCCCGTTTGTGTTGATCACTGGCCGCCAGCTAGAGCACTGGCACACCGGCAGCATGACGCGTCGTGCAACCGTGCT
>JANYGX010000014.1 GCA_025362295.1 Sphingomonadales bacterium
CGGGACGGAACGTCCAGAAACCAACCGAAAAAAGCCTACCGCATTGACCACGTACGGTCTCCGGCGCTGGTTGTTCGTTTGATCGTTAAACACCCCCCATGCGCCCCTGTCGGCACCAAGGGGAGGGGTGTGTTCATGGCACCGGTTGCCCGCGCCTTGAGACCACATCATCCAGTTCAGCGTTTTCCAGCCTTGACGCTTCTGCCCGTGCGTGTGCCACAAAACGCTCTTTGGCAATATCAAGCGCTTTGGCATCCTGAAAGGCAGCGGACATCAGATCCTGAACGGCGGCAATTGTTATGGTTATGTCTGCCAGATTTTTAGCCAGCCGTGCACGCTCTTCGGCACAGCGCGTTACAAAGGCATCGGCGCTGTGCAGTGGTAAATTTGCAGCCGCTGCCCGTTCAAGCGCCAACCGTGCAGCAAGATCGTCTTGGGCCTTGAGCCACCCCTCTTCCACGGCGTAGTGCCCGGTCAATTCGCGGCGCAGCTGATCGAGCTGATGGCTTTTCCAGCGACAGGCCGCATCATAAGGCGTCTTCATAGCGCACTACTCACCCCAAGAATATTGGCAAGCGCTGCAAAGCTTTCCTCTCGACGGCCCATGTCCCGCTTACCTTGGGTCATGAACGCTTCAAGCGCAGGTGCGACAGCAAGGGCGGCATCGACGGCCGCATCGGTACCTGCCCTATAGGCTCCCAGGCGCACCATTTCCTCCATATCCGCAAACACCGACAAATGCCGTCGTGCTGCCGCCAGCACTATGTTTTCAAAATTTGTATGGGCATCCGGCAATGTCCGCGATACGGATTTCAGCACATTGATCGCGGGATAGCGACCGCGCTCGGCTATCGCCCGGCTCATCACAATATGGCCATCGAGTGTGCCGCGCACAGCGTCCGCAACGGGCTCATTGTGATCGTCGCCATCAACCAGCACGGTGAACAAGCCGGTAATGGCCCCTCCCTTGCCGCCGTATGCCGGTGTAACGCCCGGCCCAGCGCGCTCCAGCAGTTTTGGCAGTTCAGCAAACACCGTTGGGGTGTAACCCTTTGTGGCGGGTGGCTCGCCGCAGGCAAGGCCAATTTCGCGCTGCGCCATAGCAAAGCGTGTCACGGAATCCATCAGGCACAGCACATGCTTGCCCTGGTCGCGGAAATGCTCTGCCACCGTTAAGGTCATGAACGCAGCCTGTCGCCGCATCAGCGCGGGTTCATCCGATGTGGCGACCACCACCACAGAGCGGGCAAGGCCTTCCGGCCCCAAATCATCCTCGATAAATTCCTGCACTTCGCGGCCGCGCTCGCCAATAAGGCCAATCACGGCCACATCGCATTGCGTGTAGCGCGCCAGCATCGATAGCAACACGGATTTGCCCACACCAGACCCAGCAAAAATACCCAGCCGCTGGCCAACGCAGGCCGGGGCAAACACATTGAGGGCGCGCACACCAAGGTCGATTTTATCGCCCACACGGCCCCGGGTGTGTGCCGCTGGCGGGTTACGCCGGACAGCGATGCTGTGCGGGCCACGCGGCAGCGGCCCCTTGCCATCGATGGGCGTGCCTAGGCCATTGATGACCCGGCCAAGCCAGCCGCCTGCTGGGTTCACAGCACTGGCCTCTGATTCGATAAACGCCCGGCACCCAACCCCAAGCCCTTCAACACTGCCGTAGGGCAGGCAAAGGGCACGGTCACCGCGAAAGCCGATCACCTCGATATCAACCAAGGCCCCATCCCGCGCTTCCGCGCTCAGCCGTGAGCCAATGCCAAGCACGCGCTCAGCCCCAGCGACCTCAACCAGAAGGCCATTGATACCAACAAGCCGCCCGAACCGCCGGTAAGGCTTGATAGTGCGACATGATTCTACAAAAGCGTCCAGATACATAATACTCTCAAATCGGTTATGAGGCTCCAACAGTTACCGAACAGGCTTAAGGTCGGGTTAATGCCGCTCAAAATCGAGTCTTATTGGCCACAGCTGGCCGCCAAAGCGCGCCAGCTTCGGAAAAATGAGTGTTAACCATTGACGCTTTGTTAACCTTTGCCGGTAATAATGATTACCAGAACCAAAACGGAGGGTCCGGCGCGGTTCACTTTTGATGCAAACAGTAACAATAACCATTCAGGGGTTAAAAATGAGAGTACTACTAATCGAAGATGACGCTGCCACCGCCAAGAGCATTGAACTGATGCTCGGCTCGGAGGGCTTTAATGTGTATGTGACGGATCTGGGCGAAGAAGGCCTCGATCTTGGCAAGCTCTATGATTACGACATTATCTGCCTCGATCTAAATCTGCCGGATATGCACGGTTACGATGTGCTGAAAAAGCTGCGTGTGGCCAAGGTTGGCACGCCTATTCTCATTCTCTCAGGCCAGAATGAAATTGAAAGTAAAGTACGCGGGCTCGGGTTTGGTGCCGATGACTATCTCACCAAGCCGTTCCACAAGGAAGAGCTGGTTGCCCGCATCAATGCCATTGTGCGCCGTTCAAAGGGCCATTCGCAATCGGTCATTCGCACGGGCAAGCTTGCTGTTAACCTCGATACCAAAACCGTTGAGGTTGATAACCAGCGCGTGCATTTGACCGGCAAGGAATATGCGATGCTTGAGCTGCTCTCACTGCGCAAGAGCACCACACTCACCAAGGAAATGTTTCTGAACCACCTCTACGGTGGCATGGACGAGCCGGAACTGAAAATCATCGATGTGTTCATCTGCAAGCTGCGCAAAAAACTCGCGGCGGCGTGCGGCGGCGAGAACTACATCGAAACCGTCTGGGGTCGCGGCTACGTGTTGCGTGATCCGGAAGAAATGCCTCAAGAACAGAAAATCGCGGTTTAATAGCAACAGAATTTTTCATACTAGCACGTCACCCCAGCTAGGCTGGTGTGACGTGCATGAACTTTTTTTTAGCGTAGATTTTTTCTGGTAAAGTAAGCTTTACACCTTGCTGATGACCGGCAACGGTTTCAAGGCAATCTGCAAAGCCTCAATAACACCCGTTGCTAGAGCATGAAAACTCGCTGCTTGTGCGCTGTCTGGCGCGTGCGCCACAATGGGTGTGCCGACATCCGAGAGGGCCCGGATGTCCATATGCAGCGGCACATCGCCAAGAAAGGCAATGCCAAGCTCTGCGGCAGCGGCCTGCGCGCCGCCGCTGCCAAAAATATCGGCGCGCGTGTGGCAGTGCGGACAGACAAAGCGCGACATGTTTTCGACCAGCCCGAGAATTGGCACATTGACCTTGCGGAACATGGCAATGCCTTTGCGCGCATCAATCAGCGCCAGATCCTGCGGGGTTGAGACAATCACGGCACCAGCAAGATTGGCACGCTGGGCAAGGCTCAGCTGGATATCACCTGTGCCTGGCGGCATATCGACAATCAGAATATCAAGCACGCCCCAGTCGACATCGACAAGCAGCTGGTTGAGCGCGGATGTCGCCATCGGGCCGCGCCAGACCATAGCCGTGTCTGGAGCAACCAGCAGGCCAATCGACATGGCCTTAAGGCCAAAAGCCGACATCGGCTTCAGCATCTGGCCATCGCTGTCAGGCTTGCCATAAAGGCCCAGCAGTTTGGGAATTGAAGGCCCGTAAATATCCGCATCGAGCACACCAATCCGCAACCCCTGGGCTTGCAGAGCAAGCGCCAGATTAACGGCAACCGTTGATTTGCCCACCCCGCCCTTGCCTGAGGCAACAGCGATAATTTTGGCAACACGGGCAAGACCTGTGCCTTTTGCCGACACGGGCGGTGCAGCCTTTGCCTCGCCCTCATCGCTGGTCAGCACCACAAACACCTGCGTGACCCCAGCCATGTTTTGCACAGCCGCCTCCACCGACAGCCGCAGCGGCTCAAGCGCGCGGGCTTCACTGGCACGTGCATCGAGCAGGATACCCACCGTGCCATCGCGGATGGTAATGGCCCCAAGTCGCTTTGGGCCAACCAATGGCAAGACAATCTTGCGTACGTCCGCTTCGCTGAATGGCGCTTGGTTTTGGCTCATGAGGGCTCCGAGTGCAAATGTCGCTTGGATTAGGGGGTATAGCATCTATATAGAGGCATATTACGGTTTTAACCATTGTGTCTGGAGAGTGTCCGGGCACACCACAAAGGATACGCTATGCCCTGGCAGAGCAATCAAGATGATGACAGCGACAAAGGCTCTTCGGACAAGGGTGGTGGTCCCTGGGGCGGCGGGCCTAGTGGTGATTCAGGCGGCGGGTCCGGCAGTGGCAAGTCCGGCAGTGGCAAGTCTGGCAATGGCAAGTCTGGCGGCGGTAAATCAGGCGGTAACGGCCCAAGCAACAATGGTTCTGGCAACAACGGTTCTGGTGGCAACACCCCGGGCGGCGGTGGTTTTGGCAACATTTTTAATATTGGTCAGGATTTTCTCAAACACAGCGGGCTGCCGGGCGGCAATTCCGGCAAAAGCCTTTGGGGCATTGCCATTGTGGCCCTGCTGGCCCTGTGGCTAGTCTCGTCGACCTTTTATCAGGTCAACACGGGCGAAGTTGCTGTGGTGCAGCAATTTGGTCGCTATGTGCGCACCGAACAGCCAGGTTTGCATACCAAGCTGCCAAACCCAATTGAAACCAAAACCATTCAGGCGACCAGCCGGGTTAATCAGCTGACGATTGGCAGCGGCAGCGGCGAAACGCAAAATCTTGTGCTGACGGGTGACCAGAATCTGGTGGCGGTGGCCTATACCGTACGCTGGCGGATCAAAACCCCGCGCGATTTTCAGTTCCGCTTGGCGAGCCCGCAGGATACCATCATCGAGGTTGCCGAATCTGTTACCCGTCAGGTGATGGCGCGCTCGACCATGAACGCGGCTATGGGTCCGGAGCGCACACAGATCGCCGCGATGATCGGGGCGCGGATGCAGGAAGTGCTCGATAATTACGGCGCTGGAGTTGAGGTCGAGGTGTTCCTCAACCAAGTCGATCCGCCGGAAAAAGTTGTCGAGGCGTTTCGGCAAGTGACAGCGGCGCAGCAGGATGCCAAAACATCCGTGAACCAGGCCAACGCCTACAAGCGCCAGCGGCTGGCGCAGGCACAGGGTGAGGCAGCACGCTTTAACGCCGCATACGAACAGTATCGCCAGGCACCAGGGCCAACCCGCACGCGGCTTTATATGGAAACCATGGAACAAATTTTCGCTGGCACCAGCAAGGTGATTGTCGATAGCAAGGGCGTGATGCCCTATCTGCCGCTGCCGCAAATGCAGGCTGCGGCAAAACCAGCTGCGCCAAAGGAATAAGCCTATGACACGCAATGTATTCATCCTGCTCGTAGCCGTCATCGCTGCATTTTTTGCCTTCAACACCATGGTGTTTCAGGTCGATCAGACCGATCAGGCCATCGTTTTGAAATTTGGCAATTATCAGCGCACGGTGGAACAGCCTGGGCTGGCGTTCAAGCTGCCATGGGAAAATATTGTCAAGTTTGACAAGCGCGCGCTTGACCTCAACATGGACAAGCAGGAGGTGCTGGCGACCGACAAGCAGCGCTTGATCGTCGATGCGTTTGCACGCTTTCTGATTGTTGATCCGCTCAAAACATATCAATCGGTTGGTACGGCAGACGATGCCGCCCACCAGCTGGCCTCGATCCTTGGGTCTAAGCTTAGAAACGTGCTCGGGCGGCAAACTTTTGCGGATATTATCTCGCCGGAGCGCAGCGAGGTGATGCACCTCATTTTGCAGGATGTGAATGCCGAAGCGGCGAAATATGGTATCAAAATTGTCGATGTGCGGATCAAGCGCGCCGATTTGCCAGAAGGCGATTCGCTGACCGCTGCATTCGAGCGCATGCGTTCGGAACGCGAGCAGGAGGCGCTTGGCATTCGCGCTGACGGCCAGCGTCTGGCTCAGCAAATGCGCGGCGATACGGACACGGAAGCCGCCAAAACCTACGCCGATGCTTTCAACAAGGATCCGGATTTTTATGCGTTTTACCGGGCCATGGACGCCTACCAGCGCAGCATCAAGAAAACCGATACGACGGTTGTGCTGTCGCCGGATTCAGCGTTCATGCGACCGATGCAGCAGGGCAAGTGAATACACGTTGAGTGTAAGCCTGTTTTGCTCTAATGTAAGCGCATGAACGAAGCAGATTTGACCAGCAAAACGGCCCAGCGACGTTACAAGCCGGACGAAACGCGCCAGCGCATTCTAGAAGCTGCTCGCACTATGTTTCGAGCCAAGGGCTATGCCAACACATCCAGCGCCGACCTTGCTATTGCAGCGGGTGTCGCCGAAGGCTCAATCTATTACCACTACGGATCGAAGCGGGCGCTGCTGGCTGAACTCGGGCGCGAGTTTGCCGAGGGCATGGTGGCGGCGATGCGCGGCGACAGCGAGGGCGAGGAGAAGCTGGCCCAGCTCGATCCCGGTGTGATGGTGGAGCGCTGCTTTGCCTACTGTGATGTCTACGGCGATCCACACGAAATGCTCGGTGTGTCTGGTAAGAACGATGCCGACAAGGAGCAGTTTGAAAGTGTCTCGCGTGATGTGGTGATCAAATTTGTTGAGGAAGCGTTTGAGGCCACAGTCAAAGTGTATGGCAACCCCGGCATCAACGTGCCTGTTGCCGCAGCACTCTCCTATGCGGTTGTCCACGATGCCATGATGCGGATTACCCACCTTGAGGACAAGGATGCAAGTGGTGCAGTCATTCAGGAAACCATGCGGTTTGTGCGCGCCGCGTGCGGCTTTCCATCCGCAGTTTTTGCCGTATCAACTCAAAAATTGAACGCGCATTAACGTATGCGAAGCGGGGCGTATAGTGATGCGCTCAAAAACAGATTTTTTTATTTTTCTGCAATACCAAAAGCCATTTTAATTGAGTCACGGTAAATCTCCAACCGTCAATGAAAAGGGCGGTTGGTATGGCTTGCATGATACCCCCACGCCGCCAGCCCCTCCGCAATATCCTCTGCAACAATCGCTCGTGCCTCCTCAGGCATCAAGCCGTGCACCTTGGTAAGTTCATCATAATCCGTCAGCTGATGGCGAATAACATCTTCTGCCATGCTGATGATGGCGTGCCGTTGCAGGGCGTCCGGCACAGCTTGTGTGGCCAGACGCAAAGCTATTTCGTCCACGTAAAAGCCGGGTGCGTGCGGCAGGTTCTGCCGCACGAGTTTGCACCAGGCTGCCCTAATCGGCAAACCGGTTGCTCTTGGGGAAGCCGGCTGGCGGCAATCGTCCAGCTTGCGCTCGCTCGCCTATCCAGTCTGCAAGGTCGCGCGCTGCAACCGTGCGGGTGCGGCCACTGTCGCCGCCCATGGCCCAGCTGAGGCCGTCGGCAAGGGTGAAAACAATAGCATCCGACAAGCCGCCATCCTTATATTTTTGCATTATCACCCCTTGCCCACCGGACATGTCCGGCAACTCGCTGAGCGGAAATATCAGTAGCTTGCGATTGTCACCGATCGCGGCCACATGGTCGCCCGCTGCCTCAACACACACTGTCAACCGGGCCTTGTCTTTCGGGCGCATGACCACACGGCCACTTTTGGTTGAGCCAAGGCAGGCGTCACTCGCCACACAAAACCCCTTGCCGTCGCTGCTTGCCAGCAAAAACCGCTTGCCGGTCTTGTGTGCAACGATGGTGATGATATCTGAACCCGCCTCAAGATCCACCATCAGGCGAACCGGGTCGCCAAAGCCACGCCCACCGGGGAGCTTGTCGGCTGCCAGCGTGAACATGCGGCCATTATCGGCGACCACCAGCAGCTTGTCGGTGGTGTAACTGTGAAAGGCAAAGCGCGGGCCGTCGCCTTCTTTAAATTTCTGCTCGTCGTCTAGCGCCACATGGCCCTTGAGCGCACGGATCCAGCCTTTGTCTGAGCAAAGCACAGTGAGTGGTTCGCGCTCAATCATCGCCTCTAGCGGAATATCCACAACGGTTGGCATGTCAGCGAGCCGCGAACGGCGTTTGCCAAGCGCTGTGCCCTCACCGTATTTGAGTTTCAGTTTTTCCAGCGAGTCTTTGATGCGTGCCCGTTGCAAGCTGTTTGACCCCAGCAGTGCCTGCAAGCCCTTGCGTTCGGTGCGGAGTGTTTTATCCTCACGGCGGATTTCCATTTCCTCCAGCTTGCGGAGGCTTCGGAGCCGCATGTTAAGTATGGCCTCCGCCTGCCGGTCTGTCAGCTCGAAGGTTTTAATCAAATCCTGTTTGGGCTCGTCTTCCTCGCGAATGATGCGGATCACCTCATCAAGATTAAGATAGGCAACCAGATACCCCGCCAGCAGTTCAATCCTATCATCAATTTTACCTAGCCTATATTGAGATTTTTTGATCAGCACATCGATCTGGTGATCGAGATAGGCCGCGCACACGTCTTTCAGCGACATCACGCGCGGGGTGCGGGTTTTATCCAGCACATTCATGTTGAGTGAAAAGCGCACCTCAAGATCGGTGAGTTTAAACAGGCTTTCCATCAGCACAGCAGCATCAACCATGCGCGATTTCGGCTCCAGCACCAGGCGGATATTCTCATCCGACTCATCGCGCACATCTTCGAGAATAGGCAGCTTCTTGTCGTTGATGAGACCGGCAATATTTTCAATCAGCTTCGATTTCTGCACCTGATAAGGAATTTCAGTCACGACAATCAGATACGTGCCGCGCGCCTGCTCTTCCACGGCCCATTTGGCCCGCAGACGGAACGCGCCGCGTCCGGTTTCGTAGGCGTTCAACATCGAGGCCTTAGATTCAACAATCACCCCGCCGGTCGGAAAATCCGGCCCTGGAATATGGGCCACCAGATCAGCCACTGTGGCATCTGGTGTCTCCAGCAGATGCATCAACCCGTCAGCAAGCTCTGCCACATTATGGGGCGCAATGGATGTTGCCATGCCGACAGCAATGCCAGAGGCCCCATTGGCAAGCAGGTTGGGAAAGCCGCCAGGAAATATTTCCGGCTCCTCCTCAGAACCATCATAGTTGGGTTTGTAAAGCACAGCCTCTTCATCAAGCCCGTCCATCAGCAATGTGGCAACATCTGTCAGCCGCGCTTCCGTGTATCGCATAGCGGCGGCCCCATCGCCATCGACATTGCCAAAATTGCCCTGGCCATCGACCAGCGGATAACGCACAGAAAAACTTTGCGCCAGCCGCACCATAGCATCGTAGACGGATTGATCACCGTGCGGGTGATATTTGCCAATCACATCGCCAACCACGCGCGCGCATTTTTTATACGCTGTATCAGGATCAAGCTTCAAAAGCCGCATCGCCCAAAGGAGCCGCCGGTGCACCGGCTTCAACCCGTCGCGCACATCCGGCAGTGAGCGCGCCATAATGGTCGACAGCGCATAGGTTAAATAGCGCTCGGAGAGCGCCTGCGAAAACGGTTCGTCCGTGATCGCGTTTGCTGGTGACTGTGGTAACGCAGCGGTTTTAGTTGGTTTTTTACTCATGAAAATGATTTAGCAGCCGAAGTGGCCGTCGTCCAGCAAAGCACGCCTGTTTGTCTTGTGGGCGACGTGCACGTGAAAAAAATAACTGTTTTTATGTAAGGCGCTTTCTGGCTTTGGCATAAGCATTGTTATGTCCGGCATCACGCTTGCCAACGGCCACAACCAAAACCACGCAAACATTATCGATTACAGTGTATATCAGCCTGTAGCCTGCGGTACGCAATTTTGTCTTGTAACAATTATCCATATTTGATGTTACACAATTTTTTTATCATTCCACATCCAGCAAACGGCCCGCTTGTGCTCTTGCCTCATCCGTCACACTGTCGCCGGAGAGCATCCGTGCGATTTCTTCTCGGCGCGCTGTATCGTTCAGCATGGCAACCTCTGTTCGCATTTGCTTGCCCTTCACGGCCTTGCTGATCAGCAGATGATGATCACCGGCTGCTGCGACCTGCGGGGAGTGCGTCACCACCAGCACCTGGGCTGATGCGGCAAGTCGTGACAGCCGCTCGCCAATGGCGCTGGCAACGGCACCGCCAACACCGCGATCAATCTCATCAAAAATCAGCGTGCCAGCGGACCCTTGCGTCGCCAGCGCCACCTTGAGAGCAAGGACAAAGCGCGAAAGTTCGCCGCCGCTTGCTATTTTGTTGAGAGCACCAAAGGCAGCACCTGGGTTGGTGCTGATTTCAAAGCCGATCTGCTCTTTGCCGCCGTCGCCCCACTGGGTTTCGGCAAGCAGGATAAGCGTTGTGCGAAACTGCGCCTTGTCGAGTTTCAAGGGTTTGAGCTCACTGGCCACGGCTTTATCAAGCTTTGTCATGGCTTTGCGCCGCGCGGCGCTAAGCTCATCTGTAATGGTCACATAGGCTGTTCGAGCCATACGCACGGTTTCAACCAACGCCTTGCAAACAGCCTCACCGTGCGCTGCAGCGGCCAGACTTTTTTCCATCTCGCTTGCGAGCGCCGCCAGACCATCGACCGGCACCTTGTGTTTGCGGGCCACAGCGCGCAGCTCGAACAGCCGCGTTTCCATATTCTCCAGCTGACCGGGTTCCGCTGCCATGCGTGTGCGTGCCAGCAGCAGTGCATCCTCAGCGGTTGATGTATCGTTGACAGCGCGGTCGAGGGCAGCAAGGGCCAGCCCTAGCCCCGCATCAATATCCGCGTTGCGTTCCAGCTTGCGGGCGGCAAGCCGCAGTTGCGCCAGCGCGCCCTCAGCCCCACTGACAAGATCAGTGATGCTGGCAATATCCTCTGTGGCCTTTTCACTGCGTATCAAAATCTGGCGTTTGTCGGCAAGCATCATCTCCTCGCCTGGCTGCGGCTTCAGCGTTTGCAATTCAGCAACAGCGTGGCTCAGATAATCCGTGTTGTGCCGGGCCGCTTCGGCAGCGGTTTCGGCTTCTGCCAGATTAGCCTTGGCCTGTTGCCATGCCCGCCATGCCGTCCGCACGGCGGCACACAGGGCATTGTTGCCGGCAAAGCTGTCGAGCAAGTCCCTGTGGCCGCGCGGGTTGAGCAGCCCGCGCTCGTCATGCTGGCCGTGTAGCTCGATGAGCGCAGCACCCACATCGCGGAGCAAGGCCACACTCACGGGTTGATCGTTGATAAACGCCCGCGAGCCGCCATCCGCTTTAAGCTGTCGGCGCAGCAGCAGCGGCCCTTCGATGTCGAGACCATTCTCAATGGCAACGCACACCGCAGCATGGTCCATGGCCACCTCGAATTCAGCCGTGACAGTTGCCTGCTCAGCACCGGTTTGGACAAGGCCGATATCAGCGCGGGCGCCCATGGCAAGGCCCAGACTGTCAAGCAAAATCGATTTGCCTGCCCCCGTTTCGCCCGTGAGCACTGATAGGCCCGCAGCAAAATCGAGGCTGAGGTGATCAATCAGCACCACACTGCGGATGGTGAGCGCCCTCAGCATGGCCCCGTCTGGTGCCTAGCCCTTGCTGGTTGCGGGGGTCGCAGCAATTTCAAGCCCGGCCTTGTGAATAAGGTCGTAGCTGTGTTTGTACCATTTGCTGCCGGGAAAATTATAGCCAAGCACAGCAGCGGTTTTGGCAGCTTCCGTGCGCAAACCCATGCGCAGATAGCATTCCACCAGCCGGTCCATGGCTTCTGGTGTGTGGCTGGTGGTCTGGTATTTTTCCAGCACCTGACGAAAGCGCGAAATAGCCGCCAGATATTCCGACCGCTTTTCATACCAGCGGCCAACCTCCATTTCCTTGCCAGCCAAATGGTCTTTGGTGAGGTCGAGTTTGACGCGCGCATCAACAGCATATTCGCTTTTTGGGTAACGGTTGATGAGCTCGGTCAAGGCTGCCAGGGTTTTCTCGGTGTTCTTCTGGTCGCGGCCAACATCGGAAATCTGTTCGTAGTAAGAGACGGCTACCAGGTAATAGGCGTAGGCGGCGTCCTTGTTGCCAGGATGCAGCGACAGGAAACGCTGAGCAGCCAGAATGCATTCATCATAATGATTGGCTTTGTAATAGGAATAGGCGGACATCAACTGCGCGCGTCGTGCCCATTCCGAATAGGGGTGCTGGCGCTCGACCTCGTCAAAAATCAGACCGGCCTGATTGAATTGCTGCTTTTCCAGCGTATCTGTGCCAAGCGTGTAGAGCGTCTCGACATCACGGGCGACATAGGTGAGTTCCCCCTTCTGCTTTTTGCCGCAACCAGCGAGCAACGGGATTATCAATGTCATAACCAGCAAGCCGGATGCGCGTGTAATTTTAATCATGGCGAAACTTCCAAAAAATACTCTAAAGACGCTTTAGCCTAGCGATGGCCAATCGCCAAGCGGCATTGGTTGACGAACACTTCCATTTATCACAGATAAAGCACCATCATGCTGAAAGTTCTCACCTTTTCCTCGCTGTTTCCCAACGCTGCCCAGCCAAATTGGGGTATTTTTGTGGAAACCCAGACCCTGAAGCTGGCCAGGCACCTTGCAGATACCGGCACTGGTGCACTGAGGGTGATCAACCCGCTTGGGACGCATCCGTGGCCGCTGAAGCCATTCACGCCTGCCAGTGTGCCGGTGCACGAGGTGCGGCACGGGCTTGATATCCACCGGCCGCGCTATCTGGCCTTGCCGAAACTGGGCGCTTTCACCAATGACACGGCGATCGTGCGGGCGACGCGGCCAATCGTGCAGCGCATGATTGACAATGGCTTTCGGCCCGATGTGATCGATGCGGAATTTTTCTGGCCGTGCGGTGTTGCCGCTGCGACGCTGGGTCGTGAGTTTGGCATCCCGGTATCCATCAAGGCGCGCGGGTCGGATATTACCCATTGGTCTACCCTGCCAGTCGTGCGTGCAAAATTATTGCAGGCTGCTCAGTCCGCAACTGGGTTGCTGGCGGTCAGTGAGGCACTGAAAACGGACATGGTGCAGATTGGTATGGCACCAGACAAAATCAGGGTGCACTATACCGGTGTTGATTTATCAATTTTTAATGTCGCTGACCGCCACGCATCACGTGCAACGCTTGGCTTGAAGCATGATGTGCCGACATTGGTATGTGTGGGCAATCTGGTGCCCTGGAAAGGTCACCGGTTGCTCATAGCGGGCTTGGCGCTGGTGCCAAATGTGCATCTGCTGATCGTCGGCCACGGGCCTGAGCGCGAGGCGTTGGAGCGCGAAGCGGCAACGCTCGGGCTTGCAAACCGCATTCACTTTGCCGGGGCTATGCCGCACGCTGATTTGCCCACTTGGTTTAATGCCGCCGACGCCTCCATTTTGTGTTCCAAGCGTGAGGGGCTCGCCAATGTCTGGGTCGAGTCCTTGGCCTGCGGCACACCAGTCATTGCCACCAATGTGGGGGGTGCCGCCGAATGCACTTCAGATATCACAGGCGCACTCATAGAGACACGCGAACCTCAGGCGGTGGCAAAGGCTATTCAGGCCGTGCAGGCAAAACACTATGATAGGCAGGCGTTGCGACAAGCTGCCGGCCGGTTCACTTGGGAGAAGAATACTGAAAAATTACTTGCTCATTTGCAAAGCCTTGTCGCCTGAAGACAATTTAAACTATGGCGCACTATTCGCGTGCAAAAAATGATTGACTCCGAAAAATAAAAATCATATATGATGTTGATACACAACAATGTTTTGTTGCTGCCGTAACAATAATATAAAATACTTATAAGTTATTTTAATGTATTGACGTAATTTCTGTCATACTTTTGTTCGTTGTTTTTCACAGTCTTGTTGACGTTAGGAGCCCTTCGCTCCCCGGTCATCTGTAATTTTGCGCAGCTGTGCGTTTTTTACCGAAATAAAACACCTCATTCATAAGGAAAGGCCACGCTATGCCCATTGTAAAACCTGAACAACCCCATGGTGCGCTTGGTGAACACAACGCCCGCCTGCACACACGCTCGGTGGGTTCGCTTGAAGCCCGGCGCACCATAATACAGCCGCCGATTGTCAGCGTGCCGACCAAACCGGCGCGCATCGTGCGCAAGCTTGCTGCAGAAAAACTCACCCACAATCGCAAGACAAAATGAGGGAGATCGATCATGGCACTGTATTTTAAAAATCTTTATCCTGACACACTCTGGATTGCATTCTTGTATTACGACACCAATTGCAGTCCGACACCGTTTCGTAAATTGGGATGGTGGCAGGTCAACAGCGGCGACACGCTGAATGCCTGGAACACCGATCTGCGCACGGTTAGCCAATACGCTGCATTTTATGCTGAAGAATACCGCGATGGTGTCGGTGCCACGTGGAGCGGGTCGGGCAACAACTGGTATCAGATTTCCGACGTTGGTTTTAACCAGTGTTACGATGACAACACAAACTGCAACCAGCAACCGGACTTTGTGCCGCTGGATTTTAATGGCCAGGCGGATATGGTCGTGACCCTTGGGCCGGTGGCTGGCCAGCTTGGTATTGAGGGGTCTACACCACTGCCGGACCAGCTTGATTTTGACTGGAACCCGATTGTTTTTGGCGGCGGTGTGCCGGTTGGTGGCTATTCACATCTGACGATTCGTAAAGACGGATCCTATAGCTTTTCCGGTCACTTTCATGATTCAGGCGCTCTTGAGTATAATATGACTTTGGCGTGGGGCGTGAAAGATTCGCGCAATAATGTCTACACATTCGAGCATATGGGCCATGTCGCCGGCACATTTGAATCAGGCTCGCGTGATGATGACTGGCAGGTGGATGGCCAGAATGATGCCATCGCCCAAAACTGGGCAAGCATCGTGGCAACCGATTATGCAGCCGGACAGGCCAACGCCAGCGGCGATCTCACGTCGCTCATCAATGGATTGATTGGCGCACTGGGCACTGTGCTGGGGATTATTGCGATTGTTATTGCCTGAATGGCGTGTAACCCGGACCTGCCTTGCAGGTTGGTCCGGGTCATCATAATCAAGGCTTAACGATCCACACGCAGCGGCCCGCGCAGCCATGTGCCATCGGCCTGCAAACAGGCCGTGCCATAAGCATTTTCCGTGCGACCACCGATAGTGACCTTGGTCTGGTATTCGCGGGTCTGGCGACACGATGACGGATCGAAGCTGTTACCATCGCTGAAACGATCGTTCGTGGCATAGCGCGGACCTGATGGGTAGGCAGGCGCAGGATAGCCTGATTGCGCTTGTGTGTCCGGATTATACCAGCCACCACTCCCGCCGTTCGTGTCCGCTGGATAATGCTCGACAGGATAATGTTCGACGGGCGCTTGCTTGTTTTGATGGCTGAGCGCACTAGCAAGTGCAACCAACCCGATGATCCCAACACCCACAGCAATCGCTGTGCCTGCATCATCATCACGATGATGATCACCGTAACCATAGCCATAGCCACGATCATAGCCATGACCGTAGCCATCGTGATCACGATGAAAACCATCGGCATGGGCGGCAAGCGGCGTACCGGCAAGGGCCAAGGCTGCAACAGAAGCGGTCAGAAAACGAAACATGATTTTAACCTTTCATTAAAAACAGTGCGTAGGCTAACATAATTATCTTGAATGGTGTATGAACACATTGTGCCGGAATAGTGTCTTATATCTCTTCGAATATCGGCTCGATACCTTGCAAGGTCAAACCTGCTGCAATGGCAGCGACTGCGCTTTGAATATCCGGCAGATTTATACCAGAGACAACAAAGTTGGCGCCAACCTTGTTACCGCGCCACACTGGATAGCTGCCGACCAGCACGCCAGGATGGGCTTTTTCCACGCCCAGCAAAAGCTCTGACACACTCGATTCCGGCACGAAGGCACTCACCGTTTGCGAAAGCACCGGTTGGCCGCCAGCCAGAGTGCCGGAAAGTGCCGCCAGCATACCGCGCGTGACACTGGGAATACCCGCCATGATGAATACGTTCTCGATGCGAATACCGGGGGCTGCTGATACGGCATTCTCAATCAAGCTTGCCCCTTGCGGCACCCGTGCCATCAGCAGGCGCGCATCTGTGATCCGGTCCTTGTAATGATCGCGCAAAATCTGCTCGGCTTTGGGATGATAAACCACCGGCACCCCAAACGCGGCTGATATGGCCTCGACAGTGATGTCATCATGGGTCGGGCCGATGCCGCCGGTGGTGAAGACATAATCGTAGCGGGCGCGCAGCGCATTCACGGCGGCGACAATGTCACTGGTTTCATCGCAGACCACCCGCACCTCAGCCAATCTTATACCCTGCTGGTTCAGCCATTTGGCCAAATAGGCAAGGTTAGCATCCTGCGTGCGGCCAGAGAGAATTTCATTGCCGATAATAACAAGGGCGGCTCTGTAGATGCGATCAGTCATGGTTTGCCTTCTGTTTACAAAAGCGTATGTAGCCCATCATGCGCTTTCCGTCACCCCTTGTTCCGGCAACCCTTGTGAAACGCTACAAGCGCTTTCTGGCTGATGTGATTTTGCCAGACGGGTCAACGGCAACGGCCCACTGCGCCAACCCTGGTGCCATGCTGGGGCTCGCCGTGCCGGGCAGTCGCATATGGCTGTCTCCCTCGCCCAACCCCAAGGCAAAGCTCGACTGGCGCTGGGAGATCGAAGAGGCGGATGGCGCACGCGTTGGCATCAACACCAGCCATCCGAATGCGCTGATTGAGGAGGCAATTGTGTCAGGTATGTTAGATTTAAATACTCATCCGTCTTTCTGGCGAAAGCTGGAACCTCAGGCGTTAACGCTGGCCGGGCACGATTATGCACGGAGGCCTGAGGTTTCAGATCAAGTCCGGCATGACGACGTTCTAAGCGTCACCCTCCGCCGCGAGGTGCCATACGGCATCAACTCCCGTATCGATATCCTGCTGGAAAACACCGCTGGCGGGCGGCACTATGTCGAGGTTAAAAACGTGCACCTGAAGCGGCACGGGCGTGCCGAATTCCCCGATTGTGTCACCAGCCGTGGTGCAAAGCATCTGGTGGAGCTTGCGGACATGGTGCAGCAAGGCCACCAGGCCACCATGGTCTACTGCATCCAGCGCGACGATTGCGAGAGTTTTGCCATAGCCGCCGATTTAGATCCAGCCTATGCCGCTGGGCTTGTTGTGGCCCTAAAATCCGGGGTGCAAGTTGTTGCGGTACAGTGTAAGGTGTCTGTTGATGAGATAGTGGTCAGCGGACCCGTGAGGTTGGAACTATGAGAAACACAGCTGTTTTGGATAATGCTGTTATTGGCACCTACGACGATCCCCTGTCGGGCCCCGGCACCATTCCCATTCACGGGCCAGCGGGCTTTGCGGGGATGCGGCGCGCTGGCAACCTGGCGGCAAGGGTGCTTGATTATCTGGTGCCTTACGTGAAACCGGAGGTCACCACCGAGCATCTGCACCAGCTCACCTACGATTACGTCAAGGCGCACGGGGCGGTATCGGCCACCATTTATTACCGGGGCTTTGGCAAAAGCTTGTGCACGTCTATCAACCACGTGGTCTGCCACGGTATCCCCAGCGCCAAGCGGCTGAAGGACGGTGACATCCTCAACATTGATGTGACGGTGGTGGTGGACGGCTGGCACGGCGACACCAGCCGCATGTATCTGGTCGGCGATGTGCCCATTCGT
Organism: Sphingomonadales bacterium; assembly: GCA_025362295.1. Taxonomy (GTDB): domain Bacteria; phylum Pseudomonadota; class Alphaproteobacteria; order Sphingomonadales; family Sphingomonadaceae; genus JANYGX01. The sequence continues at coordinate 17,491 of JANYGX010000014.1, forward strand.
GCCCGCAGGTTGGTCGATGTGACGTTCGAGGCCATGCACCGGGGCATTGCCGTGGCCAAGCCCGGCAACACGCTGGGCGACGTTGGCTATGCCATCCAGAGTTTTGCCGAGGCGCAGCGCATGTCGGTGGTCCGGGATTTTTGCGGCCATGGTTTGGGCCAGGTTTTTCACACGGCCCCAAGCGTCGTTCACATCGGCAAGCCCGGCAAGGGTGTCACCCTGCAACCGGGCATGTTCCTGACCATTGAACCGATGATCAACCTTGGGCGGCCCGACGTGAAGGTGCTCGATGACGGCTGGACAGCTGTCACGCGCGACCGCTCGCTCTCCGCCCAGTTCGAGCACAGCATCGGCATCACCGAAACCGGCTGCGAGATTTTCACGCTGTCGCCCGGCGGCTTCGATGCGCCGCCCTACGCCATTGGCTGAGGCGCCGTCTGAACATTCAGGCCACCGCGACCGCCTGCGGGAGCGCCTGCTCACTGGTGGTGATGATGGTTTTCATGATTATGAGCTGCTGGAATATGTGCTCGGCCTGCTCATCCCGCGCCGCGATACCAAGCCGCTGGCGAAAGACCTTGAAAAGCGCTTTGGTGGCCTTGCCGGTGTGATCGCTGCGGAAGTGCCAGCGCTACGCGCGGCGGGCCTTAGTGACACCGTGATTGCAGGCCTCAAGTTTATCGAAGCAGCGTCGCGCCGCAGCCTCAAGCGCCAGATATTATCCCGCGCTGTGCTCTCCTCTTGGCAGGCGCTGATCGATTATCTCCATGCCGACATGGCGCACATTATCCACGAGCGTTTCCGCGTGCTGTTTCTCAACAACAAGAACATCCTCATCCACGACGAGGTGATGTCGGAGGGCACGGTGAACCACGCGCCGGTTTATGTGCGCGACATCATCAAGCGCGCGCTTGAACTCGGCGCCACCGCCCTCATCCTCGTCCACAACCACCCAAGCGGCGACCCGCAACCCAGCCGCGACGACATCACCATGACCAAAGAAATCATCGAGGCCGGAAAACGGTTATCGATTGCAGTGCACGACCACGTGATCATCGGGAAAAGCGCGCACGTCAGTTTCAAGGCGCTGGGGTTGATTTGAGTGGGGTGAAATATTATCATTAGTATTCTATAGCGAGCCCCCAATAAAATGAGCATCATTTTACTGGGACAAGGCGAACGATAACGAAGAGCTATAGTGAAAACATATAATCATTTTATATGTTTTTCAATATAGCAGACGATCAGGATCAGCTAGACGCCCCACTTCTCCCCTGCCACAGCATCCTCATCCTTCGCCATAACCCATGCTCCATTGGCTTCCTGCTTCCAAAACGGGGCTTTGGTTTTCAACCAGTCCATCAAAAAACTGGCCGCCTGAAAGGCCGGTTCACGGTGGCGGCTGGTGATGGCGACGAGGACGATGTCTTCGCTGGTTGCCAAGGTGCCGAAGCGGTGAATGATGGTGCCGCCGATAATATTAAAGCGGGCTTCGGCTTCGCGAGCCAGCCGGTTGATTTCGGCAAGGCTCATGGCGGGGTAATGTTCGAGCGTCAGGGTTGCCACATCGCGCACCAGGCCGGTGAAGGTGACAAGCGCGCCGATGTCGCTGCGGTGCGCTTTGAGGCGGGCCATTTCGGCCGCCACATCGAACGGCTCGCGTTGAACGGAAACGCTGATCACCCGCCAGTGACTGGCGGAAAAATGGCCACCTCATCCTGGGGCCCAAGCACAAACGTTTCCGCCACATGCGCCTGGTTGACCGCCACGCGGATGGCAGCCCGGTCATCCAGGGCGGCTGCATAGCCATCGCCGCGCGCTGCCAGATGATCCAGCAACGCGGCCACAGTTTTAACAGTATCCGGCAAGGCAAAAATTTCCTCTGCAAGGCCAATGCGCTCACGCACCCAAGCGAAGTAGAGCAGCTGCATGGTCATTCCATGTGCCGGAGGCCGGTGCGCAGATAATCATACCCGGTGATGAGGGTGAGGAGTGCCGCTATCCACAGGCAGATGATGCCGACCATGAAGGCAGGCAATATGGTGTGCTTGACCGGCGTGTGCAGGATGAGCGCGCCAAGGGCGATCATCTGGAACGCGGTTTTCCATTTGGCGAGCTGGCTGACCGGCATCGATACGCGCACGGTGGCCAGATATTCACGCAGGCCCGACACCATGATTTCGCGCAGCAGAATGACGAGGGCGGCGACAACCGGCCAGCCGGTGATGACGCGCGTGGCGATGAGCATGACAATCACCGCAACCACCATGATTTTGTCTGCCACCGGATCGAGAAAAATACCAAGCTTCGAGACTGTGCCCTGCGCGCGTGCCACATAGCCATCGAAATAGTCCGTCAGACCCATCAGGCAGTAAAGCGCAAACGCCATCACCTCGCCCCACCACCACGCCGGATCCCATAACAGCAGCACAAGTAGCGGCACAGCCAGAATGCGGCTCAAGGTGAGTATGTTGGGTAGGGTGGCAAACATAGGCCTGTTTAGGCTATCTGACAGTCAGGCTCAACCGCCCAGATCAAAAGAAAGCAAACCATGGCCATTTCCCCCTATCTCAGCGACGGCGCAGCTCAGAGCGTCACACAGGCTATCGCCAGCCGCCGTTCGGTGCGCGCGTTTCTCAACACACCGGTCGATGCGCAGCTGATTCGGGATGTGCTGGCAAAAGCTGCGCGCGCCCCCTCCGGTGGCAACCTGCAACCGTGGCATATTCATGTACTGGGCGGCGAGCCGATGGTCGCGTTCAAGGCGCTGATGGCCAGGCGCATCATGGAACAACCAACCGGCGAGCTGCCGCTGGAATATGACATCTACCCCAAAGGCCTGACCACCCCCTACCGCGATTACCGTTTCAGGGTTGGCGAAGATATGTATGCAACGCTTGGCATCGCGCGCGACAACAAGATGGGCCGGTTGCTGTGGTTTGCCAAAAACTACCAGTTCTTTGGCGCACCGCTCGGGTTGTTTTGCTATGTGGACCGCCAGATGGGGCCGCCGCAATGGTCAGATCTCGGCATGTATCTGCAAACGGTGATGCTGCTGCTGCGCGAGGCCGGGCTCGACAGCTGTGCACAGGAATGCTGGGCAATGTTTCACCAGACCGTGCGGGGGTTTCTGTCGCCGCCGGACACGCACATGCTGTTCGCCGGCATGGCGATCGGCTGGAAAGATGCCGATGCACCCGTCAATCAACTGGTGCCAGAACGGGCAGCACTTTATGATTATGCAACGTTTGTTGGGGTTTGAATTCGTCGTTATTCCGGATCGAATCCGAAATAACGTGAGAAACTAGGACGCCCTTGATTTAACGCCTGTGAGCCGTCGCTGGTGCAGCGATTCGCTCAAAGCGGCCAGTGATACCTTTCAAAAGGGCGTCCGGCGAGCTCGACGATATCGATGTAACGCACGCCAAACTTCATCACAACGGCTCGCGACCCCGCGTTGTCAGCGTGGATTACCGACATGATCGCCGGAAAGGCCAAATGGCACTTTGCATAGTCGTACACAGACCGTGCGGCCTCAGTGGCGTAACCTTGTCCCCAATGCTCTCTGCCAAACGTATATCCAAGCTCTGGCAGCTTCTCGACGTCAAATTCTTTCGGGGCATGGGCGCTGAAAAACCAGCCCTTGCGCAGACGATCAGCTGTCGCGGTTTTTTCAATAACAGCATCGCTCAAACCGCAACGCCCGATGCGCGCGCCATCGCTTTTGCGGATAACCGTCAACTGGCCAAGGTTGGCATTTTGATAGCTGTCCTGAATGTCCTCGAACCACCGCTCGGTTTCGGCCTGCGGTCGCGGGTTCCCTGCGCCGATGTAGCGCGCAACCTCGGGATCGCTGTGAATGCCAATGAAAAACTCCAAATCCGTATGATCCAGCCGGCGAAGACAAAGCCGCTCGGTCTCGAGAATGTCTGTGCCGCGAAGCAGGGTCATTTTAGCGATCTCCGTGGCTCAATGATAGGCTGCCTGATAGCCTGATGTATCTGTACTGGTCCGTCAAAACGCCAAGCGGCTGCTACGTCTTGCTCAAAGCATTGATCTTATCCTGCATGGCTGCCATCCGCGCTTTGAGGTCAGCAATCTCGTTATCAGCTTCCGGCGATGTGGCGGCGGCTTCAGGTTTCGCCAGTGGGGCTGCAAACATTTTGGCGGCGGCCTTCATCATGGCGAGGTTTTGCTCGGCGAGTTTTTCAAAGGCTGTGCCGCTGAACGGTTTGACCGCGAGCGAGCCAGAAAACATTTTCTGCACCTGTTCCTGATTGGTGCGAAACGACTTCATTGCGGCATCAAGATATTGCGGCACCACCGATTGCATCCCGTCGCCATAGAGCCCAATCAGCTGGCGCAGAAAGTTGACTGGCAGCATATTGTGGCCGCGCCCTTCTTCCTCGACAATAATCTGGGTGAGTACCGAGCGGGTGATGTCTTCAGCGGTTTTGGCATCAACCACTTTAAAGTCCTTGCCTTGCCGCACCATGGCAGCCAGATGTTCAAGCGTAATGTAGGCTGAAATATCTGTATTATAAAGTCGGCGATTGGCGTATTTTTTGATAACAATGGGTGGTTTATCAGTCATGAGTGGATACCAGTTCAAATGAATATGCTGCACAGTAGCATATTATTATTGCGGCGCAACATGAGTCTTGCAGCTGCATGACGCGGCATGGCCCAACACCGCTGGCTGGCCATATTCTGGCAGCATGGCGCAGCGGTGATCCTCAAAAACTGGCACTATTTCATGCTGGTGTGCAGAGATATCAAAACTGCCCATGGGTGCGGCCGACCTTTGACTATGAAGTTGTGTGGCAGAAGGGCAGCAGCCGCCTGCTCAAATATCCGGCGGGTACCGGCACGCCAGTGTTCATCGTTCCGTCGCTGATCAACCCGTGGTGGGTGCTCGATCTTTTACCTGAAAATAGCCTGATTGCTTGGCTGGGTGCCCAAGGTTTTCAACCCTATGTGCTGGATTGGGGGGTTGCAGACCCGGCAACGCGCACGCTTGATATGGATGGGCTGGTGCAGGACAATCTTGGGCCAGCGCTGTCAGCCATCAAAACACCAGCTGTGGTGCTGGGCTATTGTCTGGGCGGCACGATGGCGGTTGCTCTGGCACAGCAAAACCCTGATCAGGTCAGCGCTCTGGCACTGCTGGCAGCGCCGTGGTGCTGGTCGTGCTACAGCGCGGACTATCGCACAGCCATGGCCGAGATGATGGCGACATCATCACAATGCCTTGAAGATTGGGGGGCCATGTCAGCCATTCAACTCCAGATGCTGTTTGCAGCCCTCGATTCGCAACTGATCGTTGACAAGTTTGCAAAATTCGCATGCGTGGATGAGGGGAGTGCTGCCGAGCGTGCCTTTGTGGCCGTGGAAGACTGGTCAAACGCTGGCCCGCCCCTGTCAGCGCCCGTGGCGTATCAACTGTTTGGGGACTGGATTGCCAACGGCAAGGATGGCTGGCCAGGCGTTGAGCCCGCAAGGCTTGCCATGCCAGCTCTGGTGGTTGCATCTATACCTGACCGGATCGTGCCGGAAGCGGTGGCGGCACCGCTGGCCGGTCTGTTGCCCAATGCAACGCTGATGCGTGTTGACGCGGGCCATGTCGGGATGGTGGTGGGATCGAGAGCGCAAACAATGCTGTGGGCGCCGCTGGCAGAGTGGTTGAACATATTCCCTTCTCTCCCCTTGCGAGAGAGATAGCAAAGCTTAGCGCTTTCTTGGCGCTTAGCGACGCTAAAAGAGGGGTGCGCCCACTCTCTCCAACGTCGACTAAGCGGCTGCGGGGCGCCGTTAAGTCTCCGTATCATCCCCTGCAAGGGGCAGGGCTATCGCATATGGGAGATGAGAGAGATGAGGAAGCTGTCGTCCCATCCGGCTTTTTTGATTTTTCGTCGGATGGAAGCCCTGTCGGGATTGGTTCTGAGCAGGTTAAGCGCGAGCTTTCGGAGGATGGCGAGGT
>JANYGX010000002.1 GCA_025362295.1 Sphingomonadales bacterium
GCCACGTCCCGGCAACTGCGCCCCGACGCAACCGCCGCAGCAACACGTTCACGAAGATCGTTCGAATATGGTCTCGCCATCCATGCTGACCTCCATTCCAGCCAGCAGGTTGAATCACATCAAGCAGCAAATGGGAACCCCCAATCGATTCAATCTATCTGGAATTAACTCTAAAGGCTGCAACGATCTCGGACATACGGAGCAGGCACCTCACCGTCTCAGCCAGCAGGTCGAAAAAAAGCCTGTTGTCGCTATCCTCAAAAAACATCTGCGCCCGACTGTTACCGCACTCAGTGGTATGATGGGGCATGCCGGGAATAACACGTCGGGAAATATGAACGATGTGAAGATGGTGGCATATAGAGTGCCTTTAGGAAGCTGGCACCGTAGTGCCAATTGGCGAATTGAGCAGCATGGCAACAGGTTTTGTCACGAGCTGCATCGCTGCATTGGTTTTTGCCTCTTGTACAAACGCATCAATGAACTGCTGGATGTTGGAACGAATTGCGCCCTCATTGGCAAGCTGAAGCCGTTTCACTCCAACAAAGGCATCGCTCATTTTCGCAGTGTAGGGCGTGACGATTTCTTTTTCCCACACTACGGCACTTGTATCGACGTTTGTCAGCACATATTTTACCCGTGATGTGACGGTCATCGAGAATCCTACGATAGGCTGCTTGAGTTCAACAAGTTCTGCAGAAAGATTGAAGCGAGCTTTATCAGTTGTAAGAATGGTATTGGCGAGCAACGATTGCCGCAGGGCTTCGGCAAAATCAGCATTTGAAACATTTGATTTCCACAACGGGCTAGTCTCTTTTCCACCTTTAACCGTAGGGGTAGCCGTTGACTTGTAGATCGCCGAAGTGTTGCTAATAATTGATGTCTCAGACACTGCAACAGCCATAGCACCTGGTTTAGCAGAGGTTGCGCACGCACCAAGGCTTACACTTAGAATTGAGACAATAATCCTTTTACCCATTGTTTGTTCCTCCTGTTTATAAACGTTGCGATATATACGTGCCAATAAGGCATTGACTACGTGCAGCAGTCAACATAATAATTCAATATTGATTTTGTTTAGCAGGTCAAATATGCGTTGGTCATGTGCAATTGTTTTGGTGCTTGTCGCCAGTGCTTGTGGGGGAAGAGTATCCCATCCGATACAGCTGATTCAGCCGATAGACGATCAGCTGACCTGCGATCATCTCCAAGCGGAATATAGCAATAATCAATACAGAGTGCGCGAACTCTTGGGCGAACGGGCCGACCAGATGCGCGATAATGTTGGCTTTATCGCTACAAGCATTCTCTTTATTGACCTGAAAGATACCGAGCGCAAAGAAATAACTGCCGCGCAGGCCCGTAATCAGCGTTTGTCTTCGCTGGCGAAAGCCAAAACTTGCGACCCAAACTTACCAGTGATGACCGTGCCGGAGCCAAAGCCAGCGCCGCAACCTGCAACGAAGGATAGCAAATCGGGCAAGTAAGGCGACTGGAAATTACAGTATAACCTAGCTCAAATATAATGATTCAATTTTGAGCAGGTTTGAGTTTGAGCAGGCAAGCTTTTTGCGGATTGACTTGAGGTTGGGCCACTTTTTCTCGATTGGATTGAGCTCAGGCGAATTAGGCGGGAAGAACGTCGAGTGTGTGACCCGCAGCGGCGCGATGGCGGTTTGAATTTCAAGACGCTTGTGTAAGGCTTATGCCGTGTGAGCTGCGGCTCAAGCCGGGTCAACCAACGGACCACAGCGGCAATACCCACACCAAACCGGTCCGCCACATCGGCAATCTTTCCCCCCCTCCTTCTCGCGAACAGCAAGGGCTTCAAAACAGACGTATTATGAACAGGTTACAACATCGGTATGGAAATACCCCACCCCGGCAGTTGTGGTTGATAAGCTCGACTGTTATAACTTTTTAATGCCACAACATACTCTTCGCATCGCTCCATCGATTCTGTCTGCTGACTTTGCTGCACTCGGCGAAGCTGTGCGGGCTGTTGATGTCGCTGGTGCTGACTTCATCCATATAGACGTGATGGACGGCCATTTTGTGCCGAATATTACTATCGGTCCGGATGTTGTAAAAGCGCTGCGGCCGCACACTTCAAAACCCTTTGACGTGCATCTGATGATTGCCCCGGCCGATCCATTTATTGAGGCTTTCGCCAAGGCCGGAGCGGATATAATCTCTGTGCACCCACAAGCTGGGCCGCATCTGCACCGCACCTTGCAAACCATCAAAGCGCTGGGTAAGCGCTGCGGCGTTGTGCTCAACCCGGCAACGCCTGTGCAGGCGGTTGATGAAGTGTTGGATATGGTTGATCTCATTCTTGTGATGAGTGTTAACCCGGGCTTTGGTGGCCAAAGCTTTATTAACAGCCAGCTCGATAAAATCGCCGCACTGCGCCGCCGCATCGATATGACAGGTCGGCACATCGATCTTGAAGTTGATGGTGGCATCACGCCGGATACCGCACGTGATTGTGTGGCGGCAGGTGCGGACATCCTGGTCGCCGGTAGCAGTGTTTTCAAAACACAGGATTATGCCACCAATATTGCAGCGCTGCGCCATGCCCAAAATGTGTTGGCGCCTGTGCCAGATTTGAACGCAACATGAGCGCACCAGCCAAAAACGACAACGGTGATACGCAGGCAAAGGCCAAACCGCGCCGCGCAAAAATAGCCACCACAAAAATCGCACCGTCCGAAACGGACACGCAACGGTTGGTCAGGCACGGTGCCGAAGGCCCGTCGCTGTCTGAAAGGTTTACCGATTCACTGCGCACAACATGGTATCGCAGTGGCGTATATCGCTTGCGGCTGCGCGGTCGCTATCCTTTGAAGTTACAGATAGCGCCACCGGATCTTTGGGCGGGAGATGCTGCGCGCGGGCGTGATATCCTTCAAGGTCAGCTCGGAAAAGCGAACATCATTGCCAATCTGAATGCCATTCGCTTTTCGGAGGTTGATGCGCCATTGGATTGGCTCGCCTGGATGCACGGCTTTGGCTGGTTGCGCGATCTTGCAGCGGCGGCCCCTGATGTCGGCAGCGGTGCCGTGGTAACCGAGCGGCTGGTCAAACTATGGCTGCGGGATTTCTCCCAGTTTCATAAACTGGCGTGGCGACCTGATGTGCTGGGTGTGCGCTTGATGGCATGGATCGGCCATGCCAACCTGCTCTTGTCTTCAAGCGATCAGGTTTACCGATCAGCCGTGCTCACGGCGTTTGCAAGGCAGGTCAAACACTTGTCCCGTACAACCAGTCGTGCACCGGATGGGTTGCCGCGTTTACAGGCCGCAGCCGGATTGGTAGCAGCGGGTCTCGCCTTGCCGGGTCGGGATGGGCTTGCCGAGCGTGGTGGGTCGGTGCTCGATGAAACGCTCATTCGTTTTGTGCTGCCCGATGGCGGCATTGCCTCTCGCTGCCCTGAAGATATGTTGGGCGTTTTAAAATTACTGCTAACAGTGCGGAGCCTTTATCACACGCGCGGGCTAGAACCATCAGCGACGATTGTGCAAACTATGGATCGGCTGGTGCCAGCCTTGCGCGGTCTCGTGTTTGCCGGTGGAACGCTGGCGAGTTTTCATGGTGGTGGCGCTGGTGTCGCGGATCAGGTCACGCAAAGTCTGTCACTGATCGAGCATATGACAAAGCCGCTGAAAAACGCCGCTTATTCTGGCTATCAGAGGTTGGAAGGCGGCCGCAGCGTGGCGATCATCGATGCTGGCCCTCCACCCCCCGGTCGTATGTCTATCAATGCCCATGCCAGCACATTGTCATTTCAATTTGCAGACGGCGCGCAGCGTTTTATAGTCAACTGCGGTGGTACACTTGACGCACCAAGCGGGTTGTCACACGAGCTTTTGCAATCACTGCGATCGACGGCAGCGCACTCAACATTGATCATCAATGATGTGAACTCAACTCAAATCCGGCCGGACGGTCTGCTTGGCAAAGGCGTTGGCGAAGTCACCGTCGTTCGTCAGGAAAATGAGGACGGCACTTGGGTTGATGCAGTTCATGACGGGTATGTGGCACGCTTTGGTGTGGCCCACCGGCGCCGCATTTTTCTGAGTGCTGATGGCATAGATTTGCGCGGCGAGGAAATGCTTTCATATTCAGGGAAGCGCCGTCCACAGAAATTGGTTTCGGTTGTGCGGTTTCATCTGGCACCAGGCATCACGGCGGTTCCGACTCAAGGCAACACCAGCGCTGCCCTGAAGCTACCAAACGGCACCGCCTGGATGTTTCGCTGTAAGGGCGCCGAGCTTGAAATAGCGGAGAGTCTGGTGGTCGAAAACGATACTGTGCGCCGCACAACACAACTTGTCCTCACCAGCCATACCGATGCTGACTCTGGCAGCATCAACTGGCTCTTCAAACGATCTGCAAAATAAAAAGGTTTTTATGCTTGGCGTCGCTTCAAACTTGGTAGCCCCCGATACTGTGCGCATTACCCGCGCCTTGCTTTCTGTTTCCGATAAAACAAATTTGGTGGATTTTGCCGCAGCTTTGGCAGCACAAGGGGTTTTGTTGTTATCAACAGGTGGCACGGCCAAGGCGCTGCGCGCGGCTGGCCTTCAGGTCACGGATGTGTCCGATCACACCGGCTTTCCTGAAATCATGGATGGGCGTGTCAAAACCCTGCACCCTAAAATACACGGCGGCTTGTTGGCTGTGCGGGATAATCCAGAACACGCAAAGGCCGTGCACGATCATGATATCGCCGCCATCGATCTCGTGGTTGTCAATCTCTATCCTTTTGAGGCGACCGTTGCTGCCGGTGCTGACCAGGCAACGATTATTGAAAATATAGATATCGGTGGTCCGGCGATGGTGCGATCAGCAGCCAAAAATCACCGCTACGTAACAATTGTGACAGACCCGCAGGATTACAGCGCTGTGCTTGAAGATATTGCGGCACATACGGGTTCCACCAGTTTTAAATTGCGGCAGCGCCTTGCTGCAAAAGCTTATGCCCGCACAGCGCAATATGATGCTGCGATTTCATCGTGGTTTGCCTTTGGCGTTGAAGCTCATTTGTTTCCTGACACCTTGAATGTATCCATGACCAAGGCACAGGATTTGCGGTACGGTGAAAATCCGCACCAGCAGGCTGCTGTATACAGAGCGCAGGTTTCTGTAAGGCCAAACCTGCTTGATGCTAAACAACTGCAGGGTAAAGACCTCAGTTATAATAATCTCAACGATGTGGATGCAGCTTATGAGCTGATCAGTGAGTTCGATCCACACATACCAACTGTTGCAATCATAAAGCACGCCAACCCGTGTGGGGTTGCCACTGGCAAAACATTGACAGATGCTTATGCCCGCGCGTTTGATTGCGACCGCGTGTCAGCTTTTGGCGGCATTATTGCACTCAATCAAATAATCGATGAAGCCACTGCACGCGCTATCACAGACATATTCACAGAAGTCGTTATAGCCCCTGATGCCGATGCAGGCGCTAAAGCCGTTTTTGCGGGCAAGAAAAACTTGCGTCTGTTGCTTACCGGTGGTTTGCGGCAAAGCCAGCCTGGTTTGCAACTCAAGACTATTTCCGGCGGTTATCTTGTTCAGACCCGTGATATCCAGACGGTCAGGCAAGATGATCTTAAGGTGGTGAGCAAACGTGTGCCGTCCGAAACTGAAGTTCGTGATATGCTGTTTGCATTTCAGGTGGCAAAACATGTTAAGTCCAACGCGATTGTTTATGTCAAAGATTCGGCAACAGTGGGTATCGGGGCTGGTCAGATGAACCGCCTGAACTCGTCGCAGATTGCAGCACACAAAGCTGTGCACGCAGCCGAGACTTTGGGTTTGGCAATCCCTCTCACCAAGGGTTCGGTCGTGGCGTCCGATGCATTTTTCCCGTTCGCTGATGGTTTGATTGCAGCGGCTGACGCTGGTGTCACGGCCATAATCCAGCCCGGCGGTTCGGTGAAGGATGCAGAAGTGATTGCAGCTGCAGACGATCGTGGCCTGGCTATGGTGTTTACTGGTCTACGGCACTTTCGCCACTGAATAAGAGGTGATACACGTTTCTTCATGACAGTGACCAATCACGATGTGGATACCCTGATCGCGGAACTCGAAATGTTTTGGCGCGACTATGCCAAGGCCTTTCAAACGGGTGATCTTGGCTTGTTGCTACCTGCGTTTTCCCTGCCGCTGGTGATTCAGACTCGTGACAGAACAGGCATTTATGAAAGCCTTGAAGATATCGATGCCAACAACAACGCCCTGGTCGCATTTTATCGCTCCCAAGGCGTGAAGCGCGTTGAGGTCAACCTTGATACTGTCGATCCTTTACACCGTGACTTTATGCAGGTGCATCTGACATACCGAATGCTTGATCTTGATGACGCGGAAATTATCAGTTGGACGACAATTTATGGCCTCAAGCATGCAGGCAGCCGCTGGCTTATTCATTCCATTATTGCGCAGGACGAAGTGAATGCCTGGGAAAAATATACAGCAAAGCAAATTAGCAAGAATAAATAGGTGCACAACGTTTTCTTTGCGCATTAAAACCAGGAATTTTGCTTGATAAAAGCTAAACGCATCTTGCATATTTTTGCCACGTTCAATGTCGGGGGCCAGCAGGTGCGGGTCTGTCAGCTGATGCGCGCGTGGGGCACTGGCATCGAACATCACATAGCAGCGCACGATGGCAATTATGGTGCCGAGGCTCTGCTGGAGGGCGTCAACTATACGCGCGTGGACAGCTTGCCATTAAAGCGGCCTGGTATGGTAGCGCGACTGCACGCGCTCGGTGCCGCTTTGAAATATTATGAGGCCGATCTTGTTTGCACGTACAACTGGGGCGCTATGGATGCTGTGCTGGCCAATCGGTTGTTTGGTAAACGCAAATTGATTCATCATGAAGATGGCTTTGGCCCGACTGAGGCTGTCCGCCAAGATTCCAAACGTGTTCTTTATCGCAAACTGGCGTTGCCGGGAGCCACCAAATTGGTGCTCTGCTCAAATAACCTGCTCGGTATCGCAACGCAAATCTGGCGACGTCCGGTAAACCAGTGCGTGATGATTCCCAATGGGGTGGCGCTTGAACTGTTTTCAACAAAGCCAAAACCTGATGCAATACCTGGGTTGATAAAAGGCCCAAATGAAATCATTGTCGGGTCGGTCGCCAAGCTTCGACCAGAGAAAAACTTTGCGCGTATGGTGGAGGCTTTTGCCGAAGCATCACATGGTCTTGATGCACGACTGGTGATCGTCGGAGATGGACCCGACAAAGATACCATCATGAAACAGATCACTCGATTAAAGCTTGAAGACCGAGTGATTTTGCCAGGCTTTATGGCTGAACCTCACAAATATATGGGTCTGTTTGATGTGTTTGCCATGTCTTCAGACACTGAGCAATTTCCAATTTCACTTGTTGAGGCGATGGCTGCTTCAGTTGCAGCGATTGCCACAGATGTCGGTGATATAAAACATATAGTGCCAACTATACAGCAGCCATTTGTTACTGAAACATCGGATATGAAGATTTATGTTAATAACCTGCGTCAGCTGATCACTGATGCAAGGCTTCGACAAAATCTTGCACACTCAAATTATCAGGCTGTGCAAAAATATTCCGAAGCTGAAATGGTTTTGGCCTATAGTAAGCTTTATAATCAAGCGTGTGGTTGAGGCCGCCGTATAATACTAAAGGCCGCATTCATTATCCAGCCTTCGCTGGAATGACGAGTGTGGGCTAGTCTCCAGGGCTCGTGATCTAAGCTAATACTTCCGCATCAACCCAACTAACCGGCCCTGCACCTTCACTCTTCCAGGTTCAAAAACTTGCGTGATATGGTCCCTGTTGCACGGCTCAAGATTAATCATCCGATCGTGGCGCTTTAACCGTTTCAGGGTGGCCTCTTGTTGGTCAATCAATGCCACTACAATTTCACCGTCTCTGGCAGTGTCTGAACGCTCGATAATCACATAATCACCACTGAGAATGCCGGCATCAAGCATCGAATCACCGTCAACTTCAAGAGCGTAGCAATCGCCCCTGCCAAGCAAATGCAGTGGCACAGAAAGAAGTGAATCAGATTGTTCAAGTGCCTCCAAAGGCAGGCCCGCAGCGATTTTACCATGCAACGGAATATTGGCATTCGCAGCATTATCATTATTGTCTTGAATTGCAGGATGTTTAGGGAACTGCATGCGCACAACGTTGCTTCCGGCCTTGTTTATAATCGCATCCCGGTCATGCATCAGTGTGACCGTTCTGCCTTCCCGCGGACTGACTTCATCAGGCATACGCAGCACTTCGAGTGCTCTGGCGCGGTTGGGCAAACGCCGGATAAATCCACGTTCAACCAAAGCTGTAATCAGCCGATGCACGCCGGATTTCGACTTCAGCCCCAACGCTTCTTTCATTTCATCAAAAGAGGGTGAAATGCCCGATGTTTTGAGCCTATTATCAATCAATAAAAGTAATTCGTGTTGTTTGCTGGTTAGCATGTGGTCACCTTGAATTTGAACGAAACAAGAACGTTCTACTAAAGTTCTTGCGCAAGGTCAAGCGTGTTTTATTAAGCTTATTCAAACGTGGTATTTCTGCCTGTCATTCAATATGAGCAATATCATGATTGATGTATCCAGTTTGTGGCCCTTCCGCAAAATGCATGGCCTCGGTAATGATTTTATCATTTTCGATGCGCGCGCACGGTCGATAACACTTACCCCCAATATGATCAAACGGCTTTGCCACCGGTACACAGGCATTGGTTGCGATCAGTTGATTGTTATGGAGCCATCGCACATCGCCCATGTGCAAATGCGGATTTACGGCGTTGATGGTCTTGAGGTAGGCGCATGTGGCAATGCCAGTCGGTGTGTTGCCAGTTTGATGGGGCGCAATACAGCAACCATCGCCACACCAGCTGGTGTGTTAGCGGCTCATATTGATCACGATATTCCGACTGTTGATATGGGTATACCGAAGTTTGATTGGCAGGATATCCCGCTGAGTATGGCGATGGACACGCTCTCGATGCCTGTCGGTTGGGGTTTGCTTGGCGCTCCTACGGCTATCAATGTCGGTAACCCGCACGTCATTTTCTTTGTTGAAAACATTGATAAAATTGATCTGGCACGACTAGGGCCAATGATCGAGAAAGACCCGCTGTTTCCAGAGCGTGTAAACGTTAATGTGGCGCAGGTGATCAATCGTCAGGAAATTCGCCTGAGAGTATGGGAGCGTGCCGCAGGCTTTACTCTGGCGTGCGGTACGGGTGCGTGCGCGACGACAGTTGCGGCCGTACGTCGCAAGCTGACGGAGCGCCGCGTGCTCGTTGATTTGCCGGGCGGCGTATTAACAATCGAATACACGGAAACGGGCCACATGATGATGGGTGGACCCGTAGCCACGACTTATACGGGAGAGGTTGATCTCACTCTGTTTAGCTGAAAAAAACTCTACGATTATTGAGGTAATTCATATTGATAATCCTTGAGCGATACCGGCACGTACTTTTGAAGCTCAGCATTTGACTGCGCATAATGGCCTGAAAACTGTGTTTGTATCAATGCTCTCAAGCGTGCACCTTCGCCTTTAAACAACAGGCGCTGGTTATAGCCCAAACTTCTGAACACATTGCCCAGTAAGGATGTGTTGATAAACCCGGGCTCATTCAGTGGACCTTTGTAAAAGTGATTTCCCAACCGCATAAATGGAATAGACGATTCTGGCGGGCTAATATTACGAACAACATCATGTTGTTTTTCAACAGCTGGACGCAACGTCTGGCCAAGAAAACGACCAAGTGCTGCAATAAATCCAGCCTCGTCGTGCTTTAGATATTCTTGCGGCAAAACAATGATATTGGATGCTCCAAAAAATCCGGCATAATGGTTTACGATATGATGATAGGCAAACACTTCAGGATCAAAAGCAAAAAACTCGCTGTAAAGTTTAGGTAAAAAGAAATTGCTCGCCGAATGTTTCCCGCCTTCTTTTAAATACTGAATGTATAAAGACCTAAGCATGTCAGGTTGTCGCCTGATTGTGAATAATATTTTTGCTTCGCCAAACACGGCTTTGAGCTTAGCAGCGGTTGTTCCCGCTTCACGCGCACCATAATGTGGATTACCACCCAAACCTTCTTCAGACAGAACGGTGATAACGCTGGTGGGTGTCATATCAGTTTGTTTCTGGAACAGAGCCCGTGCATTTTCAGCATTGAACCGTAGTGGGTGAGGCTTGATCAGATGGGCTTCAATAAACGCACGGGACCACGGCTGGCAAAATTGCGCTGCATCGGCAAACAAGCCATATTGCAGATATGTCGTGCCGGTTTTGTGAAACGCTGGATGTATAAGGACTGTTTTCATTTATTTTTCTGGTTATAGAATAAATTTAATTATGACTTTATATAATTATATTGTTTAATCAAATGACATTTTGAGTGATTTTAGACTATATGGAAATGACTGGACCTTTTGACCTTGTTGTCGTGCCGCGTGTGCAGGCTTTGCCAGCTATACGCAGAGATCTGCTTGGTCTTGACCGGCTGGAGCTTAGGCAAGCGCTGATCGACGTTGGTATTCCGGAAAAGCAAGCCAAAATGCGGGTGACTCAAATCTGGCAATGGATTTACCATCGAGGTGTCACGGATTTTCAATTGATGCTCAATATTGCCAAAGATGTGCGGCTTACCTTGAGTGAACATTTCATCATAGGCCGCCCAGAGGTGGTAACAGCCCAGATATCGGAAGATGGTACACGCAAGTGGCTGTTGCGGACAGTTGATGGTAATGACTACGAAATGGTTTTCATTCCTGATGCGGATCGTGGCACGCTCTGTGTGTCGTCGCAGATTGGCTGCACGCTGGCGTGCCGGTTTTGTTATACTGGTACCATGAAGCTGGTGCGAAACCTCACGCCGGATGAAATTGTCGGTCAGATTATGCTGGCGCGAGACGCGCTTGGCGAATGGCCCTCGGCAACGGAAGGCCGGTTGCTCACCAACATCGTGATGATGGGTATGGGGGAGCCGCTGTATAATTTCGACAATGTGAAAAAAGCCTTGCACATCTTGATGGATGAAGAGGGCATTCAAATGTCGCGCCGGCGCATAACCTTGTCAACGTCTGGCGTCGTTCCACTCATGACAAAGGCCGGGTATGAGATAGGCGTTAATCTTGCCGTGTCGCTGCACGCCGTGCGCAAAGACATCCGCGACGAGATCGTGCCGCTGAATAAAAAATATGGTATTGAAGAATTATTGCAAGCCTGCGCCGATTATCCCACGGCAAACAATGCACGTCGCATAACGTTTGAGTATGTCATGCTCAAAAACAAGAATGATAGTGACGCCGATGCCCATGAGTTGGTGCGACTGATCAAAAAATACAAAATACCAGGCAAAGTGAATTTGATACCATTCAACCCGTGGCCCGGCAGTGCCTATGAATGCTCTGACTGGGGCCGCATTGAAACATTTTCAGATATTATTTTTCAGTCTGGCATATCAGCCCCTATCCGCACACCGCGCGGCCGCGATATTATGGCGGCCTGCGGGCAATTGAAAAGTGCTTCTGAGAAAATCAGTGTTGCTGAGATTGCCCGGCGACAGGCGGCAAAAGAGGCGGTGCAGTTGTAACTTGGTTAGCCTGATTATCCGGTAACGTTGTTGTCGCCATTGCTTTTGGCATTACAGGCCCAATATCAGGTGCGCCTGATACGGCATAAGCCAGCATGGTTTGTCCATAACAACCAAATGCTGCACCATTGCGCATATCAGCAGGTTTCAATGAGGTGGCAAGCGCTCCTTGTTTCTCAAGCGCCTTACGGGCATCATCAATATTGGCCGAATATTTCATGGCATTGCCGCGATTGCCAGACGCCATTTTAACTGATTGATACGGCGTGACATCCCCAAAATAAACGACCTGGCCAGCCTCAACATGTAAAACTGGCGCGCTCAGGCAAAAACTTACCACCTGTACTTTGGTAGCTATAAATGACCCGCCACCCAGTGTTGCACTGGACAACACATAATCTCCAGCCGCAATCACCATCGCATTATATTCCAATGGCGATTTTCGATTGGCACTGCTGAACTGGATCCAGTAAGTGTTTTTATCGCCATTTTTTTTTGCATTTTTTGGCTCGAAAACGAGATCACGCTTGTCAACATCATAGCGGGTAAACTCGATTGAACCTGCCGTACCAAGGCTTCGAGAATCAGGGCGCCTGAAACCCATGACTAGTAGGGCTTGATTTGGTTGCAATGTGATGGGTAGGCTCACGTCAGCACGCTTTTCCGCACGCAGCTGGGCAATTGCAGGTGAATAAACATTGATACAAAAACAAAAAATTAAACCGGATCCAAGCAATGGTTTCATTTGGCTGCCTCCTCTGAAAGTTTGGGATCAGCAAAATCATTGTTCCACTGTATTATCTTTTTTGCTTCGATATTTGTTGCGCCAATAACCTGGTTAAAATAAGCGTCTCGATCAGCAGCAGACATTGTATTGATACGCGCCGTTTCCGTGCTATCAAGATCGACTTGTCGCCAGCCATGCACAAGAAGGCATTGCCGCCGGTTGGTTTTTCTCAGCTGCGCTTCAACAATAATCTGGACGATAACAGCCCCTATACCGCCACCAATGCCTGCAGCTATAGGAGATACGGATGGATTGTATAAATAAGGATTGTAATAATTAGGCGAAGGTGCACTTGATCCGCGCGCTATCAGGCGACACTCTTGCCAGGCGGTATTATATTCCGCACGTGTGGCTCCGGGTTTATTGTAGAAACGGTTGCTTTTGAGGTCCGCTTCGGCATCCTTTGCTCGTTCAAGGGCGTCCTTGTCGTCTGGTTTTACAGAAACAGTTTGACCGGCAGTTTTGGAAGCCGCTGCTGTACTGACCTCATTCGGCACAGTGGTCGCCGTTGCCGAAGCCACGACGGTTGCAAATACAAGAAGCATAAGCTACATCCCCTATATTATTTTCTACACCTCTACATGTATTAAAAACTGAAGCAATCAATTTTACCATATTTCTGGTATTGCTGGCCACATTATTTGACAGCCATGCCCCATTCGCCGTACCTTGCAACCATGAACAGAAGTCACTTCAATCCCGCTCTATCGGCCAAATCCGAGTTGCTTCGTTTGTGCGCGCGGATAGGTTACACGCCGCCTTGCAAGGTCAGTGCTTAATACGAACCCCAATCACTGACACGTCCAGCAAGGAATTTTCTAATGGCTACGCATTTAAGATCCAACTCCACTGCCCAATTGCAGGCACTTGATGCCGCGCACCATCTGCACCCATTTTCTGATCATGCAGCGCTCGCCAAAGAGGGCACGCGGATTATTGTCAAGGGTGAAGGCCCTTACATTTACACAAATGAGAACAAGCGCATTCTTGATGGCATGGCAGGCTTGTGGTGCGTTAACATCGGCTACGGCCGCAAAGAACTTGCCGAGGCGGCCTATGCGCAAATGCAGGAGCTGCCGTTTTACAACACGTTTTTCAAAACCACGAATGAGCCTGTAATCGAGCTGTCTGCCAAACTTGCGGAGCTTTCGCCTGATGGATTTCAGCATGTGTTTTATGGCTCATCTGGTTCGGAATCGAACGATACAGCCATTCGCCTGATTCGCCATTACTGGACACTTATGGGCGAACCTGAACGCACCGTCATCATCGCGCGCAACCATGCCTATCATGGCTCGACGATCGCTGCTGTGTCGATGGGCGGTATGTCTGCGATGCACGAACAGACCAATCCCAAACTGCCAGACTTCAAGCATGTGTTATCGCCTTACCATTATGGATATTCCAATGAGGGTGAAACACCGGAAGCGTTTGGCAAGCGCGCAGCGCAGTCCATTGCGGACATGATTGAAGAGGTAGGCCCGCACCGCGTTGCAGCTATCGTCGGTGAGCCAGTGCAGGGCGCAGGCGGGGTTAAAATTCCACCGGAAAGCTACTGGCCGGAGGTGATGCGCATTGCAAACCATTATGGCATTCTGGTGCTGGCTGACGAAGTGATTTCAGGTTTTGGTCGCACGGGTGACTGGTTTGGTTCACCCGGCATGGGCATCAAGCCTGACCTTATCACGTTTGCCAAGGCTGTGACCTCCGGTTACATCCCGTTATCGGGTGTTATGGTGGGGGAGCGCATTGCCAAGGCGTTGTTTGAAAAAGGCAGCGAGTTTTATCATGGCTATACCTATTCTGGCCATCCGGTCTCGTGTGCTGTGGCACTTGCTAACCTAAAGGTTATTGAAACAGAAAACATGCTGCCGCACGTGCGCAATTTTGGTACGCCAGCATTGGAAAAACTTTTGGCTGGCATCAAGGATCACCCACTGATTGGCGAGGTGCGCAACCATGGCTTGCTTGGTGCATTTGAGCTGGTGAAAGACAAAACTACCAAAACACGTTTCCCGGGTGATGGTGCTGTCGGTCTTATCTGCCGTGATCACTTTTTTCGTGAGGGGCTGATCTTCCGTGCAGTTGGTGACACTATGTGTATGAGCCCACCGCTAATCTGGCAGCAGGCGCAATTTGATGAAGCGACGGCAATTGTGCACAAAGTGCTCGATCTCACTCTGGCTGACGCAAAGAAACTCTGATGGCACAGCGCCCGACAGTTGCCATGGTTGCGGACACGCGCGTGTTGGGACCGCATCAATTTGACGTTGTCGGGCGCAAATATATCAAGGCAATTTCTGAACTTTCGGAAGCAACAGTTATACTTTTGCCAGCAACGCCAGGCGCTGTTTCAATTGAAGCGGCTCTGGCGCTGGCGGATGGTTTGTTGTTCACCGGTTCAACGGCCAATGTTCATCCTGATCTGTATGGCAGTGATGAACCACCTGTGCTGCCTGACAAGCTCGATCCGGATCGTGACGCGCTGACATTACCATTGCTCCGCGCGGCTATAGAGGTTGGTAAACCCATATTCTGTATTTGCCGGGGCTTTCAGGAATTGAACGTGGCATTGGGCGGAACGTTGTATCAGGCTATACAAAACGAGCCCGGCCGAATGGACCACCGGGAGGATTTAACGACACCGTTAGATGTGCAATATTCTGCTGTTCATCCTCTCAAACTCTCTGGCTGGTTTGCTAAAACTATCGGGACCGATAACATTATGGTGAACTCTTTGCATGGCCAGGGCATTCGCGATCTGGCCCCTCGGCTGGTGGCTGAAGCTATTGCCCCGGACGGCATTATTGAAGGTGTACGGTTGAAAGATGGCCCCGGTTTTTGTGTCGGCACCCAGTGGCACCCGGAATGGCAGGCTTCAGGCAACCCCGCATCAACAGCGCTGTTCAAAGCGTTTGGTGATGTGATACGGGGGTGAATGACCTTCGATCTTTATTCATTGCGCACAATTCTGAATAATCAATTGCCAAGAAGTCGCCACGCTTTGGCTTTCGTTATTGGTGCGCTTGGTGCGCTTGGTTTTGCACCGCTTGATTTGTGGCCGCTTATGCTTTTGGCTTTTGCCTTTTTGCTGTTGCTCATTGATTGTGCAAAATCGCCAATCCAGGCATTTATCGCTGGCTGGTGGTTTGGTTTTGGTCAGTTGTGTGCAGGCTTGTACTGGCTAGCGATTGCCTGGCAATATCAAGCGCAAATGCCTGCGGTGCTTGGCATTTTTGCGGTTATCTTGCTTTCAGGCCTTTTGGCACTCTATGCGGGGTTTGCAGCAGCTTTTACTTTCAAATTCGCAACGCTGGGCTGGTCGCGCGTGTTGATGCTTGCGGTTATGTGGAGCGTGGGCGAATATTTGCGGGGGCATCTGTTCAGCGGGTTTCCGTGGAATACCGTTAGTTCCGTGTGGATTGCATTCTTGCCAGTGGCACAGGTGAGTGCGTTGATTGGTCCGTTTGGCCTGTCGTTACTGACAGTGGCAATGGGTGCAGGTTTTGCCGTTAAAGGCGGCTATCGTTTCGGTTTAGGCAGCATTGTAGTTTTTACAATCATTGGCGGACTTTGGTTGTATGCCAATCCCACCCGCACTGTGCCAGGTATTCAGGTGCACGTGGTGCAGGCCAACATTGGCGAAGATGTAAAGCAGGATGACAGTGCGGCTTCCAGTATATTCAATCGTTATCTGGATCTCAGTGAGCAGGCGGTGCGGGCGCAGGGGCCGGGTATTATAATATGGCCTGAAACGGCTGTGCCGCCGCTGGTTGCATCAACAGCTTCAGGGCGGATTTCAATTTTATCCATAACGGATCAACCAACGTCGATATATCGCATCACGCGCAGATTGCTCGCGCGTGGCGGGCAATTGATCACCGGCATAGATCGTTATAACGAAGATGCAAACGGGCGCATTGGTTCAGCCCGCAACAGCCTTGCTGTGATGAATGCAGACGGCGTGGTGACAGCCCTTTATGACAAGCATCACCTTGTGCCATATGGTGAATATTTGCCCATGCGGGCATTGCTGGAACCTTTGGGCTGGGCGCGGCTGGTGCCCGGCGATATCGATTTCGCTCCTGGCTCGGGCCCGGTTACACTTATGCCGCCGGGGCTGCCAGCGTTTGCACCGTTGATCTGTTACGAGGCAATTTTTGCTGATGATATAATCTCGAAGCATGGCATCAGACCACAATGGATTGTCAATATTTCGAATGACTCGTGGTATGGTCGTGCGGCTGGACCGGAACAGGCTTTGGCGCAAGGCCGTCTGCGAACGATTGAACAGGGTTTGCCCATGGTGCGCGCAACACCCACAGGCATTTCCGCCATGATAGATGCGCATGGGCGGTTGACCGGTACCATTAAAGCGAGTGAAGCCGCCGTGTTAACGCGGCCGCTGCCAGCGCCTGCAAGCCCAACAGTTTACGCAAGGTTTGGTGACTGGGTATTTTTTACTTTATGCTGCATTGGCATTTTTATGGCATATCATTTCAGGCATAAGCGGATATGATTCAGTACCGAAAAATGTCAGTAGAAACTTTTCACAACGGCCGCCGTGCTTTCAGGGCTTGTGTCAGTGTGCCCTCGTCAAGATAATCGAGTTCGCCGCCAACGGGCACGCCGTGCGCCAACGCTGTTATCTGCAAGGGATAATGAGCCAGCTGGGTGGCCACATAATGCGCTGTGGTCTGGCCATCAAGCGTTGCGCCAACAGCCAGCACGACCTCTTCAATGCCGCCCGCATGAACACGTTCAACCAACCCTTTAATATTAAGATCGTCAGGGCCAACGCCATTGAGTGCCGATAGTGTGCCGCCTAGCACATGATAGCGACCACGCCATGAATGCGCGCGCTCAAGCGCCCAGAGATCATCGACGTCTTCGACAACACACAGTGCGGTATCATCGCGCCGTTGATCCGTGCAGATATGGCATGGGTTTACTGTATCCACATTACCGCACAGATTGCAGGTGGTGAGTTCGGCGGCAACATCTGATAATGCCGTGATCAGCGGAAATAATGCCATCTCTTTTTTCTTGATCAAATACAGCACAGCCCGCCTTGCCGAACGAGGGCCAAACCCCGGCAGTCGTGCCATCAGTTTAATCAGATGGTCAAGGTCGGCAACCATCAGTCGAGCAATAATCCTAATGCCACGCGCACGGCCTGCAGGCGAATGTCTGTACGGCCAAGATCACCAAATTCACGCTTGTCATAAGGGTAGCTGTCTGATGATTCGCCTTTGTGTGCAACAGCAAATACCACCAAACCAACCGGCTTGCCTTGCGTGGCGCCACCAGGTCCAGCAATACCTGTGATAGCGACAGCAATATCAGCGCCTGATTTTTCCAGAGCGCCTTTTGCCATGGCCCAGGCTACAGCCTCGGATACGGCACCAAAGGTATCAATAATATCTGTGCCAACGCCGAGCGATTTTACCTTGGCATCGTTGGAATACACCACATAACCCCGATCCAGCACTTCTGATGAGCCGGGAATTTCCGTTATAGCGCCAGCCACCAACCCGCCTGTGCACGATTCGGCCAAGGCGATACGACTTTTTTGCATGGAATATTGTGCCACTACCCTAGTAGCGAGTTCAATAATATCAGGTGGAAACAGGCTCATAAACTACCAATTTATCAAAATCTAAAAAACACTCGCACCAGCCATAAACCGAGTGCAGCCGCGATGCCAGCGGCGACATCATCAACCATGGCACCCAACCCACCATTTACATGCTTGTCCAGCCATGAAATAGGCCATGGTTTCCAAATATCAAACAACCGAAACAGAACGAAACCAAGGCCATAAGCCCATATTGTGCCAGAAAGTACAGCAAGCGGGATGAACGCAATCCACTGCCCGATCACCTCGTCAATCACCACCTCGGGGCTATCATGTTCGCTCTTATGGGTTTCATAGGCTTCAGCTGCCCAGACGCCAACGATAAAAACAGCCGTGCACCCTACCAGCAAGCCAGCAAGGCCTGTGTGTTGAATGATAAACCAGCCGAGTGGTGCGGCTGCCAATGAGCCCCAGGTGCCGGGCGCAGGCCGCATGTTTCCCACACCAAACCAAGTGGCAAATAATGTTGAGGGCCTCACGCTGGCAACATCAGCGTGGCCACAGCTTGAGCTGCCATGCCTTCCTGTCTGCCGGTGAAGCCAAGCCCTTCCGTTGTGGTGGCTTTGACGCTCACTTTTGCAACATCAAGTTTTAATATTTCTGCAATACGCGCCCGCATGGCCTCACGATGTGGACCAACCTTAGGGCGCTCGCAGATGATCGTAACATCTACATGGGTAACAAACCCTCCGGCTTTCGCGACAAGTGCGCTCGCATGATCAAGAAATTTCCATGAAGGCGCCCCGCGCCACTCAGGATCACCAGGTGGAAAATGCTGGCCTATATCGCCGTTGCATAGGGCACCGAGAAGCGCATCCGTAAGCGCATGAAGACCAACATCAGCATCCGAATGACCAAGCAAACCATTGTCATGAGCTATGCATATGCCACACAGCCAGATGTGGTTTGAACTGCCATCAGCGTTGTTGCCAAAACGATGCACATCGTAGCCAAAACCGGTACGGGGAACTAGTCTGGTTTGAATCATATTTTCTGCTCTGGCCCAGTCTGCAGTGGTTGTCACTTTGAAATTATCCTCATCACCCTCGACAAGCGCGACATTAACGCCGTTTGCCATAGCGACAGCGACATCATCGCTATAATTACCCTGCACAGCATGATGGGCTGCACGAATAACCTGATAGTGAAACCCTTGCGGGGTTTGTACGCGCCAGGCATGCTCGCGTGGTAAATCGCCTGTGATAAAGGTCTCTCCAGTGCGCAATGAATCGACCACGTGCAGGGCCGGCGTTGCGCCCTGGTGTGTATTCAGACTTTCGATGACACGGTTAATCACTGCGTTCGAAACAAATGGCCGCGCAGCATCGTGAATAAGCACATTTTGTGTTTGCTCAATCGCATCGAGGCCGCGCAGGACAGACTCCTGCCGTGTCTCACCGCCAGCGATCGGTGATGATAAATTAAGGCCCTCAACTGCCTCATCGTACAAAGACTGGTGGGCAGGATTGATGACCACACGGACGGCACTGATCTTGGGATGAGCCTGAAAAGCCAATATTGAGCGGCGCAGCATGCTCAACCCTGCCAACAGCTGGTATTGCTTAGGCAAGCCGCCGAGGCGACGGCCAGAGCCTGCAGCAACAATGAGAGCGGTCGTTGTCATTTGCACAACCTGAACTGTCCCATGTCAAAATGCAAATGATCCTCGTGGTGTCCGTCGGACCCCGGCCCCAGCACCACGGAAAACATGCGACAACCGCCTTTGCGTACGGCACGGATGAAGGCCTGATCGGCGGCAGGCGCTGCACCAATGCCACGAACTGTAATGTGCCTGCCATCGTCCAGCACAAAGCCGGATATGTCTATAGCGTTGGCCGTTGCATGTTCCGACAGACGTTCTCCTGGAAGGCTATTGCGCGTTCTGCAGGCATAGCTGCCAAAATTCTCTAGGCGGTTGACATGCTGGCCGAAATGCAAATGTGCGGCGGGGGCCACCACATCGCGCAACCACAAGTGCAATCCAGCGGCCATAGCGCAGCTGGTATCCATGGGCTTGGAAATAGTGATCGTGCTGCTACCACTCATAAGCACGCCGCCAAATATACCGCAGCCGGGTGATATGGGATGGTCAGGAACGGGTTTTGTCTGCAAGCCATGTGTTTTTGCCAACGCCGTATAGCATTCGCCTGGATATTGCCGAAACTGCCTGAGTTCAGGCCAGATGCTATCGTCCATGGGTGCGTTGAGATCAGGGATACTGTACTGTTTTAGTGTCGTATGCTTGGCAGGATGAACTGTTGTTTCGCTGCAAGACGCTAGCAAGATCATAACGGCAAGTTGATTCAAATGTTTCATGAGGGTTAGCCATGGTCAAAATTATCCGACTTGACAACCTCTGTCGAATTTCGTTTACGCAACTCGGGCCACGCTACCCCAACGTAGCGCTTATTCTCTGAAAGGAGAAACTAGTGATTGATTCGATTATTGCGCGGCCCGTGAGCCGCCCGGCAAACCCCAATTTTTCATCCGGCCCTTGCGCTAAACGTCCTGGTTGGGCTTTGTCAGCTCTTGCTGATGCGTCGCTTGGGCGGTCACACCGTGCCAAGCCGGGTAAAGCCAAATTAAAAGCAGCCATTGACAAAACGCGTGCCATTTTAAACGTGCCTGAAGATTACCGAATCGGTATCGTGCCAGCCTCCGATACGGGTGCTTATGAAATGGCCATGTGGTCCATGCTTGGTGCCCGGCCGGTCACCATGATGGCATGGGAAAGTTTTGGTGCTGGCTGGGTTACGGATGCGGCAAAACAGCTCAAACTTGCCGATTGTACAGTTATTGAAAGTGCCTACGGTTTACTGCCTGATTTAACAGCTGTTGACGGAAATTCTGATATTTGTTTCACTTGGAACGGCACAACATCCGGCGTGCGGGTACCAAATGCAGACTGGATACAATCTGACCGTCAAGGCCTTACGCTTTGCGATGCCACATCTGCCGTATTTGCCATGGATTTGCCTTGGGATAAGCTGGATGTTGTGACCTACAGCTGGCAAAAAGTGCTTGGTGGCGAAGGTGGTCACGGAATGCTCATTCTTTCCCCACGGGCTGTAGACAGGCTGGAAAATTACAAGCCCGTTTGGCCGCTACCAAAGATTTTCCGGCTGACATCTGGCAGCAAACTCATTGAAGGTATTTTTTCTGGTGAAACCATAAACACGCCGTCCATGTTGTGCGTGGAAGATTATATTGACGCACTGGATTGGGCGGCCTCCATTGGTGGGTTGCCAGCTTTGATCAATCGGTCCGAAGCCAACTCGCACGCTCTGCAAACTTGGGTTGATAAAACGCCGTGGATTGAGAATTTGTCAGCGGTTGAAAACACCCGTTCCTGCACATCCGTGTGTTTGAAACTGGTAAACACATCAGTTGATCCGAAGGCTTTGGCAAATTTGCTTGAAAAAGAATCGATAGCCTATGATATCGGGGCGTACCGCGATGCACCGCCGGGCTTGAGAATATGGTGTGGGGCAACAGTGGAAACCACTGATATTGTGGCACTGACAGAGTGGCTCGATTGGGCATACGCCAGCCTCTTACGCATTTAATTTCGTTATCCTGGCCATACGCCGGACTGATAAGCGACACTATTAATTTAAAGGAAACACTTCATGCCGACAGTTCTTATATCTGATAAAATGTCGCCCAAAGCGGCCGAAATTTTTAAATCGCGCGGTATTACAGTTATTGAAGACTACGAAATTCATAAAGATCGTGAAAAATTTGTTGCTTTATTGAAAACGGTTGATGGATTGGCCATTCGTTCGGCGACCAAAGTCACCCGGCAAATTCTTGAGGCCGTCGGCAGTGGCGTGCTCAAAGTAATTGGTCGTGCTGGTATCGGTGTGGATAACGTCGATATTCCAACAGCAACCGCTGCCGGCATTGTTGTGATGAACACACCGTTTGGGAATTCCATAACCACGGCCGAACATGCGATTGCCCTGATGTTTGCCCTGGCGCGTGAACTCTCGGAGGCCGATACATCGACACAGGCTGGCAAGTGGGAAAAAAACCGCTTCATGGGTGTGGAGCTCACAAGTAAAACTCTGGGCATTATTGGCTGCGGAAACATCGGATCGATCGTTGCTGACCGAGCTCAGGGTTTGCGTATGAAAGTAATCGGCTTTGATCCGTTTCTGACACCGGAACACGCCCTGCACCTCGGCATTGAAAAAGTTACTCTGGATGAATTGCTGGCACGGGCTGATTTTATAACGCTTCATACACCACTCACCGAAAGTACAAAAAATGTCCTGAGCCGCGAGAATCTTGCTAAAACAAAAAGAGGCGTGCGCATTATCAATTGTGCGCGTGGCGGTCTGATCGACGAGGTGGCGCTCAAGGAAATGCTCGAAAGTGGGCATGTGAAAGGGGCGGCACTTGATGTGTTTGTTGAAGAGCCAGCCACAGCTAGTGCCTTGTTTGGTACGCCAGGGTTTCTTGCCACACCGCATCTTGGCGCATCAACCAGCGAAGCTCAAATCAATGTAGCGCTTCAGGTGGCGGACCAGATGGCAGAATATCTGACCACCGGGGGCGTGGAAAATGCACTGAACATGCCGTCGCTGACACCGGAAGAAGCGCCGAAACTGAAACCTTATATGGCGCTTGCAGAAGAACTTGGACAGCTTGCAGGGCAGCTCACGCCAGCCGATCTGCGTTCTGTTATGGTTGAGTATGAGGGCGCTATCGCGCAGTTGAATACTAAGCCCGTAACAGCCGCTGTGCTCGCCGGGTTGATGAAATCGCACTCCGACACCGTTAACATGGTCAACGCGCCCTTCATCGCCAAGGACCGAAATATCGATGTGTCTGATGTGCGTCATGACAGGGAAAGTGACTATCACACGCTGGTGCGCCTGACTGTTAAAACCAGTGAGGGCGAACGTTCGGTGGCCGGCACATTGTTTGCTAATGCACAACCGCGTCTGGTTGAATTGTTCGGTATCAAGGTAGAAGCTGATTTATCAGGGCCAATGCTTTTTGTTGTGAACGAAGACAAACCAGGCTTTATCGGGCGGGTTGGAACAGTGTTGGGTGAGGCGAATGTCAACATCGGTACGTTCCATCTGGGAAGACGTGCGGCGGGTGGTGAGGCTGTATTGCTGCTGTCGGTTGACACAGCTGTGTGTTCTGAAGTGCTGGCGAAGGTTGCTGCTGTGCCAGGTGTAAAACAGGTTAAAGCGCTAACATTCGCATATTGAGATAGTTTGATGACCAATCGTTTCAGCCTGCTACCGGAAGGCCTTCGTGATACACTGCCACCACTGGCAGACGCTGAAGCGCGCGTGCTGCGCACTCTTATCGATCATCTGGCATGTCATGGCTATGAGCGCGTTAACCCTCCACTTGCAGAGTTTGAGCACAGCCTGGATGGCCCGGTTTCCGGTGCGCATGTGCCTGACCATTTTCGCTTTATGGATCCGGTGTCGGGTCGCACCCTTGCTGTACGGTCAGATATCACCGGACAAGTGGCGCGTATCGCGTCATCTCGGCTGGCGCATTGGGCAAGACCGTTGCGCCTGTCCTATTCAGGGTCTGTCTTGCGGGTCAAAGGCACGCAGTTTAACGCTGACCGGCAATTTATGCAGGTTGGTGCAGAGTTAATTGGTAGCGATGCACCCAATGCGATCGCAGAAGTTATCAGCGTTGCCGTTAACGCCCTGAAAGCTGCCGGATTGACAGGGCTGAGAGTGGATATAACGCTGCCTGATTTTCTTGAAAACTTGCTGAAATCAAACGGTATTGAAGGTAAAGTTGCTGATTCTATTCGTGACAGTTTCGATGCCAAAGACTCCGCAGGGCTTGCCAGCTTGCACTTGCCAGATGTTTTTAATTCTATTCTGTCCGTTGTCGGATCTGCGAGAAAAGCTATCAGGCAGTTGCAAAATCTCTCTCTGCCAGAGGCTTGCGAACATTCTGTTGCAATAACCAACGGACTTATCGATATTCTTGAATCACATCTTTCTGATATTGATTTGTCACTGGACCCCTGTGAACGGCGTGGTTTTGAATATCAGACCACAATCGGGTTTTCAATATTTGCAAAATCAGTGCGCGGTGAAGTTGGTCGCGGCGGCACATATGTCATTCATGGCAGTTCTGGCACATCAGAAATTGCCGTTGGCTTCTCGCTCTATGTCAATGGCCTCATAGAAGCTGGGCATGGCCTCCAGCATCCAAAACGTTTGCTTGTGCCGGCACATCTTGCCGAGGATATTATGAGTGGTTTGCACAACCAAGGCTGGGTGACGGTTTCTGATCTGGGGGCTCAAAGTCAGTCAGAAACCGCCATATCCCAGCGTTGCGATCACATTTGGTGCGATGGAACAATACGCACGTGCAAAGATTACTTCGGCGCTTGAGGGTTTGGCGCCCCTTGTGTAGGGGTGGTTGTGGTTTGTGACGGGGTTGAGCTTACCGGAGGGTTTTTATGTGGGTGCGCAGCGGCTTCTTTGTCACGCGCAGCTTCGCGCTTCCTGTCGCGCTCTTGTGTGTCAACCGTGTTGCGGCTGGCTAATGCAGTTTTGCAACCATCGCTAAGTTCAGTTTCGTGGGCCTTATAGCAAGCGCCGGCTCTGCTAACGCCTTTGACCTTAGGCGTATTTGTACAAAACTTTTTAAAGTCAGCTTTGCATTGCTCATGAACTCTAACGTCATCACTGTCACGGGTAACCGCAGCGAAAACGGGCGCGGACATGAATGTCAGAGTGGTTGCAGCGATTATCAAATGGTTGATCATGTGGTTTTTCCTGATTGTTAAGTGTGCATTGTATTACTCATACAGGTTAGGTCGTTTAAGTTGAATGCAGGATGAATATACCCTTCACGCGGTGGTCATGCAACAAAGTCTGGACGCACTGCAAACACAGCTTTAGAAACAGATAAGAGTATTAAATAACAATCTTTTCAGGAATATTCGACAAATATGGCAAATGTGGTGGTGGTTGGTGTCCAATGGGGCGATGAGGGCAAAGGCAAAATAGTGGACTGGTTGAGTGAACGTGCCGACGTTGTGGCACGCTTCAACGGTGGACATAATGCTGGCCATACGCTTGTCATCGGTGATCAGGTGTACAAACTCGCATTGCTGCCATCGGGTATCGTGCGTGGCACACTCAGCGTCATTGGCAACGGTGTTGTTCTGGACCCGTGGCATCTCAAGTCTGAAATTGAAAAAGTATCTGCGCAAGGCATAACGATTACGCCAGATAATTTGCAGGTGTCGGAACTTTGCCCACTTATTCTACCGCTGCACCGCGATCTTGATGCGTTGCGTGAAGATGCGTCAGGTGCAGGCAAGATTGGCACAACGCGGCGCGGCATTGGTCCTGCGTATGAGGATAAAGTCGGCCGTCGGGCACTGCGTGTTTGTGATCTTGCAGATATTGATGCCGCCAGTGGCCAGATTGATCGCTTGCTGGCGCATCACAACGCTTTGCGTGTTGGTTTTGGTCAGCCACCAATAAACAGGGCAGCACTTGTTGCGGAGCTGAAAGCAATAGCCAGCTTCATCACGCCCTATGCAACATCGGTGTGGCGCACACTGGCGGACGCTAAAAAACGCGGCAAGCGTATTTTGTTTGAGGGCGCGCAAGGCATTCTGCTTGACGTTGATATGGGGACGTTTCCGTTTGTGACATCATCACAAACCCTTGCAGCGCAGGCTGCCACGGGCACCGGCGTTGGCCCGGGGGCACTTGGGTATGTTCTGGGCATTTGCAAAGCCTACACCACACGCGTCGGTGGCGGCCCTTTTCCCAGTGAATTGTTTGATGATGTCGGCCGACACATTGGCGAGGTCGGCAAAGAGGTTGGTGTGAACACCGGGCGTGCGCGCCGCTGCGGCTGGTTCGACGCCGTGTTGGTTAATCAAACAGTGACAACATCAGGTGTCACCGGCATAGCCTTCACCAAGCTTGATGTGCTTGACGGGCTGGATGAACTTAAAATTTGCACCGGTTACAAATTGCATGGCAAGCTGATAGATTATTTTCCGCCACGCGCGGCTGACCAAGCAGCCGTTGAGCCGGTTTACGAGGTGCACGAGGGCTGGAAATCCACCACGGCAGGTGCACGCTCTTGGGCAGATTTACCGGCTAAGGCGATCAAATACGTCAAGCGGGTAGAAGAGTTGATTGGTTGTCCGGTGGCACTGCTTTCTACATCACCGCAACGGGACGATACGATATTGGTGCAGGATCCGTTTGCAGATTAAAGTGTCCCGTATAATTAGGTATGTGAATTTTTATGTTTACAGGTGAAGATTTTATAAAAACTATGGGGCGTGCCGTCCAGGAAGCACAGCAGGGTATGTTCGATCATAGTTTGCCGACACTAAAATTACCTCTACACTGGAATACATAATATGACCCTCGATAAAACCTACGATCCGGCAGCGATCGAAAGCAAATGGTATGCGCATTGGGAGGCCAGTGGTGCTTTCAAGCCACGCATGGATAATGCCAAGCCAAATTATGTGATCATGATTCCGCCACCAAATGTTACCGGCTCATTGCATATGGGCCATGCGCTCAACAACACGCTGCAAGATATTCTGGTGCGCGTGCAGCGTATGAAAGGCTACAACGTGCTGTGGCAACCGGGCACCGATCACGCTGGGATTGCCACACAGATGGTTGTGGAGCGACAGCTGGCTGAAAAACAAGAGAGCCGCACACAGATGGGCCGCGACGCCTTCATTGAAAAAATCTGGCAGTGGAAAGCGAAATCTGGCGGTACGATTGCCAGTCAGCTGCGTCGGCTCGGCGCAAGCTCTGACTGGAGCCGCGAACGCTTCACTATGGATGAGGGATTGTCAAAAGCCGTGACGAAGGTTTTCGTTGATCTTTATAATAAAAAATTGATCTATCGTGACAAGCGGCTGGTGAACTGGGATCCGAAACTGGAAACCGCTGTCAGTGATCTTGAAGTTGAAAATCGCGAAGTGAATGGCAAATTCTGGCATTTCGCCTACCCATTGGCGGATGGCTCGGGCGAGATTTGTATTGCCACCACACGGCCGGAAACCATGCTGGGGGATGGTGCCGTGGCGGTGCATCCATCTGATGCACGCTATGCACATTTGGTGGGCAAGATGGTGCGCTTGCCGCTGGCAGATCGGCTGATTCCGATTATTGCCGACGAATATCCCGATCCTGAAAAAGGCTCTGGTGCTGTTAAAATAACAGGCGCGCATGACTTCAACGATTTTGAGGTTGCCAAGCGGCATAATATTCTGTTCTTTCCATTGATGGATGCACAAGCGCGCATGGCAGGTGACTGGGTGCCGGAGAAATATCGTGGACTTGATCGGTTTGAAGCGCGCAAACAGATTGTGGCTGACATTGATGCACTGGGCTTGTTGCGCAAGGTTGAAGATAAGGTGATCATGCAGCCGTTTGGTGATCGTTCCGGCGTGGTCATCGAGCCGTTCCTGACAGATCAATGGTATGTAGATGCGAAAACATTGGCGGCACCCGCCATTGCCGCTGTGAAAAACGGCAATACTAAATTTGTACCTGCGAATTGGGATAAAACATATTTCAACTGGCTCAACGATATTCAGCCGTGGTGTGTGTCGCGGCAATTGTGGTGGGGACATCAAATCCCGGCATGGTACGATGAGACTGGTAAAATCTATGTGGCTGAAACGGAAAACGATGCACAGGTGCAAGCAGGGGAGGGCGTGAAAATAACCCGCGATCCTGATGTGCTCGATACGTGGTTTTCATCTGCCCTGTGGCCGTTTGGTACACTGGGCTGGCCAGAAAAAACCGATGTGCTGCAACGTTTTTACCCTAATACTAAAAATAATACGCAAGCTGTGCTGGTCACAGGTTTTGACATCATTTTCTTCTGGGTGGCGCGGATGCTGATGCAGGGCATCGAATTCATGGGTGCAGTGCCGTTTCAGACGGTTTATATTCACGGTCTCGTGCGCGATGAAAAAGGTGCCAAAATGTCCAAGTCGAAGGGCAATGTGGTTGATCCATTGACGCTTATCGACACATACGGTGCTGATGCCTTGCGGTTTTTTATGGCCGCAATGGAAAGCCAGGGCCGTGATATCAAAATGTCTGACAGCCGCGTGCAGGGCTATCGTAACTTTGCCACCAAATTGTGGAACGCCAGCCGCTTTTGTGAAATGAATGGCATCGTGGGTTCGACCTCCGTGGCCCCACCAGCAGCCAGCCTTATCATCAACCGCTGGATTATCGGCGAGGTTTCTAAAACCGTTGCATCACTTGATGCAGCACTGGCGAGCTACCGCTTTGATGAAAGCGCATCTGCTATTTACCGGTTTGTGTACGATAGTTTTTGCGACTGGTATGTAGAACTTACCAAACCTATTTTGCAGGATGAAGCCTCACCCGCAGCGCATAAAATCGAGACCCGCGCTGTTGCTGGCTGGGCACTTGATCAGATTTTCGTCATGCTGCACCCGTTTATGCCGTTCATTACTGAAGAACTGTGGCACGCAACAGGATCGCGGGCGTATGATCTGATCAACGCGGCGTGGCCGTGTGTGCCGCAATCTGCATTTGATACCAATGCCAGTCATGAAATTGATTGGCTCATCAATGTCATCACATCGATACGCTCAGCGCGCACGGAACTTAATGTGCCAGCCTCTGCACTTGTGCCGTGCCATGTCAGCGGTGCCAGTGCTGAAACGCTGTGGCGGTTAAAAGCACATGAGCCAGCACTCAAACGCTATGCCCGGTTGGCCAGCATCACAACCGAAGTGTGTGATACCACAGGTGCCATTCAGGTGGTGTCCGGTGAAGCCACCTATTTGCTGCCAATCGCTGGTGTTATCGATCTTGAAGCAGAGCGTAGTCGCCTGGGCAAAGCCATCGAGAAAGCGACCAAGGAATCCGGCAGCATACAAGCTCGCCTTGGTAACGAGGCCTTTATTGCCAAAGCCAAACCTGAAGTGATCGAAGAAAACCGTGCCAACGTAGAAGAGTTACACAGGCAAATTATGAAGCTATCGGCAGCCTTGAAAGTGCTGGGATAGTGAACATTATGATTCAACGCACATAAAACAAGGCGCTGTCGAGCACACCGCCTTCACGTACAGTTGAGGCGCGCTGAAACGCCCAAGTGACACAGGATTGTAATAATTCCGGGGTTGTCAGACGGGCAAAAGTCAATCACTGTTGTCATCAGGCAGCCAATGGTGAGGGATGATATGATTTCCAGATTCTGTATTGCGATCGTGTTGCTGAGTGTATTTACCAGTCATAGTCTCAGCGCGCATGATGCTGATGACGGCGCGCAACCAACACCATCAGGGTTTTCCATCACCCCGCTGGAGTCGCCCGGTGCACAGCTGACACGCCTGGGAACACTGGATGGCACGGCCACTTCACCGGCAATCAGCAATCCGTCGGCTTTGGCCACCAGTCCGGATGGCAAGGTGCTGGCGCTGCTGACCTCCGGTTTTAACGGCATGGCGCTGCCGAGCGGTGCCCCTGACAGGGCACACTCAACAGAGCGATTGATGGTTTTCAGAAACGATCGTGGTGGCATGATCAAACTCGCCGAGGTGCCTCTGCCCGCGACCTTTGCAGGTCTCGCCTGGTCTCCCGATGGCCACCATATTGCAGCAACGCTTGGTGTGGGCGATGCCGTCATCATTTTTGACTGGAATGGCAGGACACTGATCGCTGACGGTGCGCCAATCGCGCTTGGCCACAAATTTGGTTTGGGCTTGGCTGTCGAGCCTGCGGCAGCCGGTTTGGTTTATGCAGGGCCACAACAGATACTGGTTGCCAATTTTTTTAATGACTCAGTCAGCCTTGTTGATGTGCCAACGCGCAAAGTCATTGCCGAGCAGGATCTTCGGCCAGGTTTTCAGGAGCCTGCGCGGCACGGCGTGCCTGGCGGCACATATCCGTTCCGTATCGTTATGGCGGCAGCGGGGCGAGCCGTGGTCTCCTCGCCACGTGACCGTGAATTGATAACGCTTGCTGTTAATGACAATCGTATAAAAATCTTAAAGCGTGCGCCGACAGAGGCTGAGCCAACAGCTCTTATGGCACTGGCCGACGGGCGTGTGCTGGCAACCGGCGATAATGCGGATACGCTGATAGCACTTTCGGTTAACGGTGCCAGCGTGTCAGAATATCCGCTGGTGGCGTTTTCAGCTGGCACACCATTTGGCCGCCCAAAGGGATTAAATCCGAACGCCATGGCTCTTGGCCATGATGGCCACGTGTGGATAACTCTGGGCGGTATCAATGCTGTGGTCGCTGTTGATCTTGCCCGCACACTGGCGCGTCACCCCGGCATGCCTGCCGTGATAAGCGGCATGGTGCCAACCGGCTGGTACCCTGATGCTGTGGCCATGCTTGGCAATCAATTGGCCGTGGCAAATTTTAAAGGCCTGCCGGGCGCAAACCCCAATGGCTGTCGCCAGACACTGGCAACCGACGAGAAAGATGAAAAAACATGCCGCGCATCGGGGCAATATGTGTTGCAACTGCAAGCGGGCTCTTTGCTAACACTGCCGGTGCCGCATGGATCGGTGCTTGCTCGATTGACAGCCCGGGTTATGGCCAACCTTGGTGTACCATCCGCAAATCGCCGTGCAGCCGCTGAAGCAATGATGGTTACCTTGCGACAGCATATCCGCAATGTCATCTATATCGTTAAGGAAAACCGCACCTACGATCAGGTGCTTGGTGATCTAAAGCCGGGCGATGGCGATCCACGCCTGACGTTGTTTCCGGATGTGATGACGCCCAATCATCATGCGCTGGCAAAGCAGTTTATAACATTTGATCGTTTTTTCGATACTGGCGACGTTTCAGCAACCGGCTGGAGCTGGACAACGCAGGCGCGTGCTCTTGACCTGCTGGAGCGGATCACGCCGGTCGGTTATGCGGGCAAGGGCCTTGCGTATGAGGCGGAAGGCAGCAACCGCTTTGTCAATGTGGCCCTGTCGCCCGCCGACCGACATGCGGCAAACCCAAATGTGCCGGTCGATCCTGATCTTCTCGCGGGCACTGCCAACCTCACGGCAACCGACCCGCCTTCTGGCGAGGCTGGCAGCGGCAACCTCTGGGCAGCCGCCATGTCCAGAGGGCTGTCGGTACGCAATTATGGTTTTTACGGGGACCTGTCGCGCTACGATGAAAAAGCCGGTGCAAACCGTATCCCGCGCGATCGCAATCCGGCCGCCACTGGCCTTCGCGTCATGTGGGCTGCTGACAAACGGCTTGATCCAGTAACTGACCCTTATTTTCGCAGCTTTGATCAGGGTTACCCCGATTATTGGCTGGTGAACGAATGGCAGCGGGACTGGTTGCCGCTGGCTGCTGCGGGTAAAACGCCTCGCCTGACACTGCTGCGTTTGGGACACGATCACTTTGGTGATTTTGCCGAGGCGATTGACGGGGTAAACACGCCAGATCGGCAAATGGCTGACAATGATTATGCCATTGGCCGTGTGGTTGCAGCAGTGGCCAACAGCGCCGCTGCAAAAGACACGCTGATTGCAATCGTTGAAGATGATGCGCAAAACGGTGCCGATCACGTGGATGCCCATCGTTCTCTGGCGTATGTGATTGGCCCTGGTGTCAAACACGGGGCTGTGATTTCAACCCGCTACTCCACAGTCAACCTGATAAAGACTATCGAGCGCCTGCTTGATCTGCCACCACTTGGATTGAACGACAGTCTGGCACTGCCAATGGCTGATGCTTTCGATCCGGCAACACTGCGACTGCCGTGGCACTACACAGCGCTGTGGCCACAACCGCTTGATGCCACGGCACTGCCAAAACCCGCCAATCACGCAAGGTTGCACCGACCAGCCGGTTTGGCTCCGGAACATTCCGCCAAGTGGTGGGCGTCAGCCATGAAGAATCAGGATTTTTCAGGCGAAGATAAGCTGGATACAGAGGCGTTCAACAAGGCGTTGTGGCGCGGGTTGAAACGGGATCGATTGCCAGAATAACGTGCAAAGCTTTCTGGCCAGCGTTAGCTGTGCGCGGGCTATACCGGCAACCCTTTAAAGCCATTGCTATCCCCCGAGGGTTTTAACGAAAGCGTCCGGCGTCAATACCTGTGGCAATATTTCCGGTGTCTCTGTGGTGGCCCCCGGCTTGAAATACAAATACAACGGCACACCGGAGCGGCCATATTTGGCCAGCGTTCCGGCAATCGCGGCGTCTTTGCGGGTCCAGTCGCCAACCAGCACAGTCACACCATGTTTTTTCAGTGCCGTCGCAACAGCGTCGGTGTGGAGCGTGCTGTGTTCGTTAACCTTGCAGGTCAGGCACCAGTCGGCAGTGAAATAAACAAAGGTTGGTTTGCGGTCTGCCAGCAGGCTCGCAAGTTTTGTCTCGCTGTAAGCTTGCTCGTTCAGCGCAGTCGTTGCCGTTGCAGCGGTTGCCGGACCAACCTGCTGGTAAAGCACCCAGCCCAGCCATGCAGCGGTCATGAACATCGGGACAGCAAGCAGCTTGCGAAAAGTTAGCATCCAGGCGCCAGGCTTGGGCAGCCTGCGCTGCAATGCCGGCATAAACCCGATCAGCAGAAAGGGCAGGGCAAGGCCCAGCCCCAAGAAGACAAAAATCATCAGGCCGCCAATGGCCGGGAGCACCACGGCTGCACCCAGAGCCCCGGCCATGAACGGCGCCGTGCAGGGGCTCGCTACAAGTACGGCCAGCACGCCGGTCCAGAAAGGGCCGGCCAGTCCATCTTTTTGGGTGAGCGATTGGCCACTGCCGGCAAAGCGTGTGCTGATTTCGAATACCCCAAGCAGATTAAGGCCAATGACAAAAATCATCAGGGCAAGGCCACCGACAATCCATGGATTTTGCAATTGAAACCCCCAGCCGATGGTCTGGCCGAGCGAGCGCAAAATCAGCAGTAATCCGCCCAGAGCGGCAAAGCTCAATATCACGCCAGCAGTGTAGGCGAGCGCTTCATTTTTGGCTTTTGCAGGGCTATGGCCGGCTTTTGCCAGCGCCAGCGCTTTCAGGCTGAGAATCGGGAAAACGCACGGCATAAGGTTGAGAATGATGCCACCCATAAAAGCCAGGCCAACCGCTGCAAATAGGCCAAGCGGTTTATCGCTGCTATTTGTTAATTGAGCCGGTGTTGCATTCGCAGGCACATCAAGCCGGGCAGGGGCCAGCTGGCTGTTAAGAGTGAAGGCCTCTGTTTCGGCACTTGCTGACGTTTTTACAGTGAGCACACCCGATAGACTGTCCGGTATTTTTGAAGATTTAAGAGCTTTTGCAGATATCCAGAGGGAGTTTCCATCGACGCTCAGCGTTTGCGGTGCGCCATTGACCAAGACGGCTGGCGTGAGCGGGTAAAACTGCGCCGAAACCAGTGTAGGCTTGTTCACCCCCCAGTTAATATGCATTGTGACGGTGCCCTGCGACACGGAAAACTGGCTGGGCCATGCCACAGTTTGAGGCAGCAGGGCACGGGCTTTGGCAAACCGCACCGCTTGTGCCGGTTCAGGCTTACCATCGCCCGGTTGCAGGCTGAGCGCCAGATCAGCCTGTTCAGGCACGCATTGCTCATCGGAGCACACCAGCCACGAGACGGTGCTTTTTAGGAGAATCGGGCCTATGCCCTTGGTTGACATCCTATCGAAATCAGCCGGGGCTGTGATCGATCCCAGCAACGTGAGTGGACCATCATAGGCAAAATTAACGATATCATTGAGTCTGATGATGCCGGGCGGCGGGAAAGCGAGACCTCCGGCTTTGAAACCTTTGGGAAGAGTCCATTGAATATCTGTGGCAAGCCCGCTGTCACCGGGGTTCTGCCAATAGGTGTGCCAATGGGGAATCGGGCTTAAGGTTAGCGCAACTGCAACGGTCTGACCCGCCTTAATGGTTTGAGATTCGGTTACCAGATCAACACTTGTGTGTGCACGTTTAAAGCTAACCGCTGAAGCTAAATCCGCTACAAAAAATAAACTGAAAAAGGTCAGTAAATGACCCGTAATTCTTAAAATCGATATAAAAAACACCATGAATTCCTTACTGCGCTGCCTATGGGTTTCGACCACACGAAATCCCAACTCACAATAAGATATAAACCAATACGGTTATAAAGTCAAGTTATTTAATTTTCGCTTCTTTAAATTCAACGTGTTTGCGAGCCACAGGATCATATTTTTTGAAGGTCAATTTTTCTGTTTTGGTACGCGGGTTCTTCTTGGTTGTGTAGAAAAAACCGGTGTCAGCCGTGCTGACCAGCTTGATTTTAATGGTGGTTGGCTTTGCCATGGTACATACCTTCTTAGCGTCGCAGTTGCCTGCGCCGGGATTAAGTTGTCCGTATGCCGGAGGTGGCGCTCCAAGTCAACGCTGGATGATGAAGCTCGGGCCTACGTATGCCGCTGCCTCTTGCCCCGATGCTTGATGGAACGCTTAGGCCTGACCTTTGCGGTCTCTTGCGTGCCCTCACCCACAACCACCTCGAACTGTAGCCCGCCTGAAACGGGTTTTGCCTCGATCAGCTTGAGCGCCAGTTGCTGGCCCATGTGATAGACAGTGCCGGTTGTGTCCCCCTTAAGAGTCAGGCTTTTTTCATGAAATGTAAAATAATCCTGCCCCAATGAGCCTATGGGCACCAGCCCATCACCGCCGATTTCATCGAGCGTTACAAACAGCCCAAACTTTGTCACACCGGTGATGCGTCCGGGGAAAATCTCACCGGTGCGCGCCGACAGGTAGGCCGCCACATAGCGGTCGATGGTATCGCGCTCGGCGATCATGGCGCGTCGCTCGGTTGATGAAATATGCTCACAGGTCTTATCGAGGGTCACCACGTCCGCATCGCTCATACCGCCGTCGCCAAGCTTCAAACCGGAAACCAATGCACGGTGGATCATCAGATCGGAGTAGCGCCGAATCGGCGAGGTGAAATGCCCATAGGATGGCAACGCCAAACCAAAATGCCCCAGATGTGCCGTGCCATAATACGCTTGTGTTTGAGTGCGGAGCACAATCTGTTGCACCAGCGCTGCCACATCGGTGTTTTTGGTTTTTTCGAGAATGCTATTGAACATGGCGGGTTTAAGCAGTTGGCCAAGAGCAAACGCCTGATCAAGCGATTCAAGAAAATCTTTCAGTGCCAACAATTTTTCGCGGGTTGGTGGTTCATGTATGCGGTAGACCACCGGGTTTTTCAGTTTCTCAAGTTGCTTGGCGGCAGCCACATTGGCCATGATCATGAAATCTTCCACAACCCGGTGCGCATCGAGATGCGGCCGCGCGGCGATACGCCGGATGACGCCTTGCTCATCAAGTTCAACCCGCCGTTCCGGCAAATCAAGGTCAAGCGGTGCACGCGCATGGCGGGCTTTGGTGAGAGCAGACCAGGCACCCCAGAGATTTTTAAGATAAGGCACATGCTCGTGTTGTTCCTGCGCCATTTCATAAGCGAGGTTGGCGGCAGAACGCATCAGCGCGCGGGTGAATTTATAGCTCAGCATTTTGCCTTCTGCATCAATATGAATATGTGCAGCGAGGCAGGCACGGTCAAGCTCCGGCATCAGCGAACACACATCCGCCGA
This sequence comes from Sphingomonadales bacterium, assembly GCA_025362295.1. Taxonomy (GTDB): domain Bacteria; phylum Pseudomonadota; class Alphaproteobacteria; order Sphingomonadales; family Sphingomonadaceae; genus JANYGX01. The sequence continues at coordinate 35,634 of JANYGX010000002.1, forward strand.
CAATATTTCCGGCAGCATCGGCACGACCCGATCGGGAAAATACGCCGAGTTGCCGCGCGCGCGCGCTTCGGCATCAAGGCTGGTGCCAGGGCGCACATAGTAGGACACGTCAGCAATCGCCACGATCAAATTCCAGCCCCCATTGCCATCGGATTCCGCCCATATGGCATCATCATGATCGCGGGCGTCAGCCGGATCGATGGTGATGAGCGGAACGTCACGCAAATCTTCCCGCTCACCAAGTGGCTGGTGTGCTGACATTTTAGCTTCGGCCAAAGCTTCATCAGGAAAACGGGTTGGCAAGCCGTGCTGATGAATGGCGATCAGCGACATGGAGCGTGGTGCCAGCGGTGAACCAAGCCGCTCAATCACCTTGACCATTTGCATGCCCAACTTCTGATTTTTGCCTGTGGGTGTCGCCAGCACCAGCTCGCCGTGCAGAGCTTCGGCAAGATCGCCCGGCAGAATCATAAAGTCCATGCGCAGACGCTTGTTGGTGGGCTCGAGCAGAGTCTGGGTTTTATCGACGCGCACAACACCAAGGATGTTATCCGGTTTTTTCTCCAGCTGCTTCAGCGGATGCGCGCGGTAGCGGCCCGATTGCTTCTGCTCAATACGGGCAAGCACACGATCACCGAAACCCAGTGCGCAGTTTTTTTTGCCGATCCGCGATTTGCGTTCAACAATCAGAATACGCGGTGGTCTCCCGTCACCACTCCACTCCTCTGGCTCGCCCATAGGGTCACCATCATCGGTAATGGCCACCACTTTAAGAGTCATGAGTTTGTCGAGAGTAACAGCAGGCTTTGTTTGTGGGGAAGGTTTATCAGAATGTTGGTTTTTTTTCATAGAGATGCAATATCAGGCATAAGCGGCGTTGTCATCAAGATGTCAGATTGGAGATGAGACACAGAGTAATGGCTTAGTAACCCGTTCTCTAGCTGAGGGTAGAAGTATGGGCATTTTGTGATTTTTGGCCATTTGGTAAGGGGGTAATTCCACCAGAAATGGCATGGTCTAAGCCCACAGGCAGCCCCCGGACCTCCAAGTGATAGGCCTCCTCACCAAATATTAACCATGCTGCATTATTGTGCAATATGGGATAGTAAGAATGAAAAAAATTTTCGTAGCGATTATTTTTGTCACGCTGTGCGCGGGCTTGTCTGCCCATGCACAAGTGGTCACGCAAACAACAGGTTTGCAACTTGGCTCGTTTGTTTTTAGCGGCAGCCCATGTTCTATATCTTTAAATCCTATAACGTCAGCGCGCACCGTAACAAGTGGTAGTGCACTCTTGTTGCCAAGTGGCACACCCGCAACAGTCGCAAAATTTTCAGTGACCGGTTTGCCAAATCAGGTGGTGACCATAATTCTGCCTTCAAGCATCATCGTAAACTCAGGAAGCGGACCACCAATGACTGTTGTGCCGGTGCTCAACGGTCCGGTCAGCCGCACGCTCTCACCAAGTGGCACCATCACCTTTCAGGTTGGTGCCGATATATCCCTGCCTGCAGGCACGGCTGGAAATTATGCGTATAGCGGGTTTTATTCCGTTACAGTGAATTAAATTTCCTTTTGAAAATACGGCCGTTTGTTTTGGCTGCAAAACTAAAACATCCTTAATTTTTTGCTTACCAGGTTATTTGGCAAGTCTTTAACGCTGCCTGAGCTAGTTGTGTCTTGTTTGGCTTAACTCAACTAAAAGTCCTCAGGAGGGACAATACACATGAAAAATACAATCACAAAAATCTTGCTACTGAGCGTTGCTGTTTCATCATTCGCAAGCGTTGCCAATGCTGATACGTTTTCTGCTGCTACAATCGGTGCTACTGTTGTTGCACCAGTCGTTGTTTCAGAAAAGCGCGGCTTGAACTTTGGTACAGTGGCCCCAGGTGCCGCTGGTGGTACAGTCACCATTCTGAACGGTGCTGGTGTAACCGCAACAGGTGCAGCGCTCACCAACTATCCATCAACACGTACGACAGCAGGCGCCATTATCCTTGGTACAGCTTTGCTGAACACAGGCGTCATTCTCGCCGTTGGTTCCGCTGCCACAGCCAGCACACCGGTCAGCCAAATCGTACTGCCAGCAGTAGTATCAACACTGACAGGCTGCGATGGTACCGGCACATCGCCAACAGTTGACACTTTCACCAGAGCACCAGCCGCTGCTGTAACAATGCCAGCCGCCGCTGCCGTTGTTGCCGGTGCAGCTTCTGCTGTTCAGGTTGCTATCGGCATTGGTGCAACATTGCACATGAACGTCGGTAACACTGGCACATGCGCTGGTACATACACAGTGCAAATGGATTACTAAAAAAATAAACGTGGGGGCAGCCAAAAGCTGCCCCCATTTTCTATTCTGATACAAATACACAGCGCATTCATAAATGACGCATTATAGAGCTGATAGCTTAAGCGCATCGCTGCTATAAAACCATTTCATTTTTAATATTAATGTTTCGTTTACCACTTGGGTTGGTAATATTTTAATCCCTTCTGCGTTATCAGTATTACGTCAAGTTAATAGTAAACGTCCTCAGGAGGGACAAACATATGAAAAATACACTCAAGAAAATATTGATGGTCAGCGTTGCTGTTTCATCATTCACAGGATCAGCGTTCGCTGGCACTTTTGCAGGGGCCACTATTGGTGCAACAATTATCGCTCCTGTTGTCGTTTCACAACAACGCGGTTTAAACTTTGGTACAGTAGCGCCTGGTGCAGCAGGCGGCACAATCACCATTCTGAATGGTGCCGGTGTCACGGCTACAGGTGCAGCGCTTACCAATTATCCATCAACACGTACGACAGCAGGCGCGATTATCCTTGGTACAGCTTTGCTGAACACCGGTGTTATTCTTGCTGTTGGTTCTGCTGCCACAGCCAGCACACCTGTCAGCCAGATCGTACTGCCAGCAGTAGTATCAACGCTTACTGGTTGTGATGGTACCGGCACATCGCCAACAGTTGACACCTTCACCAGAGCACCAGCCGCTGCTGTAACAATGCCAGCGGCTGCCGCTGTTGTTGCCGGTGCAGCATCAGCTGTGCAGGTTGCGATTGGTGTTGGTGCAACACTACACTTGAATATCGGCAATACCGGCACGTGCGTAGGTACATACGCAATACAGATGGATTACTAGAAAATTTTAATCGGGGGCAATCTTGCGATTGCCCCTATTTTTTGAATTGGAAGGAGACAGCCGATGATTGTTCGGTTTTTTTTAAGGCTTTTTGAAGCGATTAACCTTAACAGGGTTTACACCATAGCCGCACCACTCAGTGCGGTTTTTCTGCTTTTAATGCCAAAACTTGCGGTCGCCAACGGACAAGTGCTTATTGCGCCTTACCGCGTGGTGTTTGAAGGACCAATGCGGGTGCAAGAGGTCGCAATACTCAACACCGGAGACAAACGCACCACCTATCGCATCAGCCTAGAAAATAAAATCTGGAACGAGTCCAAGCAAGGCTATGACACTGTGACAGAGCCACGGAATGGTGAGCGCTTTGCAGATCAGATGATTCGTCTGTCAGTAAAAGAGGTCACGCTTGACCCGCAGGAATCGCAGAGCATTAAAATGCAACTTCGCAAACCTGAAGGTGTTCAAGAGGGTGAGTACCGCACTCACCTTGCAGTGCGGTCGGTTGCAGAAATACCTGAAGTGAAAGAAAAACCAAAGCCTGGCACCCTGACAGTAAACCTTGTTCCGATTTATGGCCTGTCAATTCCAATCTTTGTGCGCGTTGGCAATTTGCAAGCCGAGGCTAGTCTTAAGTCGACCAGGTTCATGCTTAACATCGATAAGGTCGAAGTGTTTAATGTTGTGTTGGAACGTAAAGGTGATCGCACCATTTACGGTAATCTTGATTTATTCCATCAGGCAAGGTCTGGTAAATGGGAGAAGCTGGCACGCTACAACGCTCTGCCACTGCTTTGGCCATATCCGGAGCGATCGTTTCAACTGGGCACAGCACCGGAAACCGCAGCTATCATAAAATCAAGTCCAATTAAATATGTGTATACGGAAATTGATGCTGTCAACAAAGAATTGCCGTATCACATAGAAGGTATGCTGAAGTGAGATGAGCCAAAGATAAGGACACAGCCGCTTGGCTGTCAGCACACCAGTTTTGTATAATAAGCGTTGGCGCATGGTCTGTCACTATGGACCATGCATCAGCGCTGCCATGCTGTGGGCAACCATGCCGGCGCATGCAGACACTGCAAAACTTATCCACGAAAGTGAGATGAGTTTTGTCAGTTTGCATTTGCGCGAATATATCCTCAAGGATGCTGTCAACATTTATGGCAAGGGCGATGACACTTGCCTCGTTCTCAGTGATTTTTTAGCAGGTGTTGAATTCCCCATAACGGTGGACCGTCAAAATCAGAGCGCGAAAGGCTGGTTTCTGAACGAAAGCCGTATTTTCTTGCTTGATTATGCCCATCAGATGGTGATGGTTGGCGGGGTTAACAAGCCGCTAGAGCCTAACAGCGTCATAGCGACAGAAGACGGCCCATGCGTAAAGCTTAAAACACTCGCCAGCTGGTTTCCGGTGAGCTTTACTTACCAGCCGAAAGATGGGGTTGTCACACTAGAATCCCGTGAACGGTTACCGCTTGAGCAACGCCTCGAGCGCGAAAATTTGCGTGCGCAAATTGCCAGAAACGTCGCTCCGCATGATGATGAGAAACTGATTAAAGCCCAGCGCATTCCATACCGCTGGATCAATATTCCAACAATAGATTTAAGCGCCAGTGCGGCCTTCAATCACGAGAATGGCAAAACCCGTTTTACCCCTGTGTATAACGTGGCGGCTGTTGGTGAACTCGCCAAGATGACAGCGGAGGGTTTGTTGTTTAGTTCGAGCAATGGCAAGCCGGACGCTTTGCGATTGAGACTGTTTCGGTTTGATTCAGTTGGAAAAGTTTTCAGTAAAATTCCTGGTATTACGGAATTTACTTTGGGTGATGTGTCGTCCGGCACCAACACGCTGGCGACTAGCGGCGGTCGTGGTCGCGGTGTGTCGGTGTCTACATACCCGGCCAATGTTCCGCAAGAGTATGACCGCACCACGTTGCGTGGTGATATGCCGAAAGGTTGGGATGCTGAACTCTACCGCAATGGTGCGCTGCTGGCGTTTGTTGAACCGAATGATACGGGCCGGTATGAGTTTAAAGATGTGCCCATATTGTTTGGCGAGAATGCCTTCAGGATTGTGTTGTATGGTCCGCAAGGCCAGCGCAAAGAAATAACCAGTGCTGTCAACACTGGCAACATCATCGCACCACGCGGTAAAATTTATGCGCGCGCCTCGGTGTTGCAAAGTGATCTCAATCTCATCGATATTTCACGTAAGCCAACCAGCAGTATTGCCGATCGCGGTTCTGTGCGTGTTGATGCTGATGTGCGCACGGGCGTGCTTAAAAACCTGTCGCTCGGCACATCGGTTGATAGCTACGTGAGTGGCGGCGAACGGCTGTGGTTTGGCGGCCTTTCAACTCAAACATCGGTTGGCCTGACAGGGTTGGAGCTTGAGGCCGTTAAAAAATCGACTGGTGGCCTTGCTGTGCAGGGGCTGGTGAGCCGACGCTTTAACAATGTTGGTGTTCGCCTTCGTTATGCTCGCTTTCTGGATAACTTCACGAGCGACCGGGTGGATGCCAACACACTCTCCCGCTTCGATGGCAGCGTTGATAGTAGTCTGAAATTTAAAGATGGTTTGGTCATTCCGGCATCGCTTCGCGTGCGTTACGAAACATTCAGGCAAGGCAGTGCGCGACTCGAAATCAATCAGCAATCTTCGCTGAGTATGTTCTCGGCGAGGCTTTCCAATGATTTGATGGTTGTCAATCAGAACAGTGCAACATCGGTGAGCGGACAGTTGCTACTGAATTCGCACATTGGCAACTATAATGTGCGTGCACAAAGCGCCTACACAGTATCGCCGTCCCCCCGTTTTCAGGATATTCAGGCCTCGTTCGATAAATCTCCTGATGATCTCAACAGGCGTTGGTTTTATTCCGGCAGTCTAGGCTGGGGTTTTGTCAATAAGGTGGCTTCCGCCAGCCTTGGTGCCAACCGGCGTTTTGACAAGTTCAATATCGGTCTTAATGCGCTGGCAGATACGCGCGGCTCGGTTGGCTTTGGCCTCAATATCTCGACATCATTTGGTCGCGAACCTATTTACAATCGCTGGCGGGAGACCTCAAACGCACTTGGCAATTCTGGCTCTGTCGTTGCGCGCGTGTTCGAGGATAGCGATGGCAGCGGTCGCTTCGGGCCGGACAGCCGCATTATTCAGGGTGCGCGTTTCAACGTGGATGCTGGCAATCCCACTCGTAATGTAGCCAAGGGCGGCGTGACCGTGATTGATGGCCTCGCACCCTACACGGCAGTGAACTTTCGTGTTGATCCGGAGAGCCTTGATAACCCTGATCTTATGCAGCCGGATGATATCAATACCGCGATCATTCCGCGCCCAGGCACCATGGGTATTATCGATATTCCATTGCGTATAAATGGTTCTATTGAGGGTCAGGTAGATATTGGCGTTGGCGCAAACAAGCACGCCCAAGGCGGTATGAACATCGAGATTGTCGATAGCGCAGGCAAGGTTATTAAAAAAGGCCGCAGTGAATATGATGGCTATTTCCTCATTCCCGGCGTGCCGGTTGGCAAGTACAGTGTGCGGCTGTCGGCTGATCAACTGAAGATACTGGATGTTGGCAGTGTGCCAGCCAAACCTGTCGAGGTAACGCGCAAAAACCCCTATCCGGGTAGTGTTTATTTCAGACTTGGGGCAGGCGGGGTTGATGCACAAGCTTCGGCGCACATCACACCTGTGCGTTTTGAAATTGATGATGTGCAGGCGACTGCGGCGCACACAGCTGTGCGACGTGTTTATTTCGCCAAGCGCAAGCGTTCTCATCATCATCATCATCATAGTGCGCAGCACCCGCCCCATTATCCAACACTGGGTCCGCCATCGGGCCATATCTTTGATGATGACATGGTCTTTGCGGCAACGCCAGACGAGCGTATTCCTGTTGCGCCTGTTTCCAATGATGATGTATTACCGGTGGATGTTGCCCGCACCGTTTTGCAGCAAGATGCGTTTCCCACAGCATTTTCTGATGCCGAGCAACAGTTGGCCATGCTGGTGTCGGGCATCAAAATGCGGGGACTGCGCCGCCAAGTAGATTGATCAATTGCATCTCCGCTGTTGCCATTCGCGCCAGCGCTGTCTAAACAGCGTGTTCATAATAATTTAATATATTGGAGAAGTTTTGTGACGGCTATTGTTGATGTAATTGGTCGTGAAATCTTGGACAGCAGGGGTAACCCGACCGTTGAAGTGGATGTGATCCTAGAGGATGGCTCGCTGGGGCGCTTTGGTGTGCCGTCCGGTGCCTCGACTGGCAAGCATGAGGCGGTTGAAAAACGCGATGGCGACAAGAAGCGTTACGGCGGCAAAGGCGTGCTGAAGGCGGTTGAAGCTGTGAATATGGAGATTGCCGATGCGATTCTCGGGCTGGATGCCGAAGACCAGATTTATGTTGATAAAGTGATGATCGATCTTGATGGCACATCAAACAAATCCAAACTCGGGGCCAATGCCATTCTTGGGGTATCGATTGCCGTGGCCAAAGCAGCGGCTGAAGCACGCGGTTTGCCGCTTTACAATTATGTTGGGGGTGTGTCGGCACGCACGCTGCCTGTGCCGATGATGAACATTATCAATGGAGGCGCGCATGCTGACAACCCGATTGATTTTCAGGAATTCATGATTGTACCGGTGGGTGCAGAGACGTTTTCCGAGGCGCTGCGCTGGGGCGCCGAGATTTTTCATACTCTCAAAGCTGGGCTTGCTGCAGCTGGGCATAACACAGCGGTGGGGGATGAAGGCGGTTTTGCGCCAAAGCTTGCATCGACCACAGCAGCGCTTGATTTTATTATGAAAGCGATCGAGAAAGCTGGCTATAAACCTGGCAAGGATGTTTATCTGGCGCTCGATTGTGCTGCGACCGAGTTTTACAAAAAAGGCAAATATGTCATGGAAGGTGAGGGCAAGGCCTACGATTCCGATGGCATGGCGAAATTTTTGACTGGTCTTGCCAAAAAATACCCGATTATTTCTATTGAAGATGGCATGGCGGAAGATGACTGGGCAGGTTGGAAAACGCTGACAGACATGGCTGGCAAAACTTGCCAGCTGGTTGGAGATGATCTTTTTGTCACCAACACCAAGCGGCTGAAAGATGGCATTGCCAAAGGTTGCGCCAACTCCATACTGGTCAAAGTCAACCAGATCGGTACACTGACGGAAACACTTGATGCCGTGGATACAGCGCATCGCGCTTCTTATACCGCTATTATGTCACACCGTTCCGGCGAGACGGAGGATTCCACAATTGCAGATCTGGCGGTTGCAACGAATTGCGGACAAATCAAAACCGGATCGCTGGCGCGTTCGGACAGGCTTGCCAAATATAATCAGCTCCTGCGCATCGAAGAAGCGCTTGACAGCAATGCGCATTATGCTGGTCGCTCAATATTACGGCATTAATGTCACATAAAATTCAACTTTTAAGTTGACGCCTTGGCATATTATTGATTCAGTGTGACATGGCTCTTGTATCTTCCATAACCGAGCGCTCACGCAAGGCTCTTTGGCCCGCAATATGCATTGCAGCTATCGTATATTTTACCTGGCACACAGTGCAAGGCCGCCATGGTTTGCGTGCCTATCAGGCCTATGGTGACCAGCTTGTCAGCCTGGAAGCGGAGGCAGCGCAAACACAACAGCGCAGGGCGCAAATGGAAAACCAGTTAAAGCTATTGCAATCGAACGCTATAGACCCTGATTATTTGGATGAGCTCGCACACAAGAAACTGAATTACATGGCGCCGGGTGAGGCGATGATTGAATTACCGAAATCAGGCGAGCCGAAGCCGTAAAGCCATCAAGCTTCAAATGTTTTAGCCAGCTTTTCCACATGCTCGGCAGCGCTCATGATGGCAGCAATTGATAGCGTATGGTCCGGCTTTATTTCAGGTGATAATTTATTGGCTTTCTCTTTGGTCTCGAACAATTCATCGGCAACCAGCAATGCGGACATAAGCAGCATGCGCGGTTCGGCCATCTGGCCGAGTGTGTTTGCCAAATCTTCGGCTTTGATATTAATATGATTTGCAAGTCGGGTTAGGCGGTCTTCCTCGCCGTCCCGGCACGCCAGTGAGTAGGCCCGGCCACCAACCATGACATTAATCTGCGCCATTATTTGATTGCCGTTTCAAAACTGGCCTCCTCCATACGTTTGATCAATCCGTCGAGTAGGCCAAGCGTGTGACTGATGGTCTCGCGCAATCGGGTATTCTCGGACTGCAGGGCACCGATCTGTTTTTGATCGTTCGCACCAGTGCCCTTGCCTTGGATATTGCCTTCCAAAAGCACTAGAGCTTTATTAAGGCGCTCGGTTGCGAGCTCTATGGACATGATTAATCTTCTCACTCGATATACTTATAAAGAAATTATAAGACGGCAGATGAACTCCAGTCAACACCCATGAAGGAACTCTCTTCTTTATACGACGTTGACGGGTAGAGAGGACGTTGCCAAAGTACATGGCACTATCCTCATACTTGAAAGATCAACATGGTTGCGGATTCGAGGCAAATGGCTAACGCCATTCGAGTATTGGCGATGGATGCTGTTGAAAAAGCCAACTCCGGCCACCCAGGTATGCCCATGGGTATGGCCGATGTGGCAACCGCCTTGTTCACCAAAGTCCTGAAGTTTGATCCTGCAGCGCCGAATTGGCCGGATAGGGACCGTTTTGTGCTCTCTGCAGGCCATGGTTCGATGCTAATTTATGCCCTTTTATACCTAACAGGTTACGAAAAACCCACACTAGAAGATATCAAAAACTTTCGTCAATTAGGCAGCCCGTGTGCAGGCCACCCTGAAAACACCCACCTGGCCGGTGTGGAAGTCACCACTGGCCCGCTGGGCCAAGGGCTTGCCATGGCCGTCGGGCTGGCTCTTGCCGAGCGGCATTTGAACGCAACGTTCGGCGATAATCTGGTAGATCACCATACCTACGTTATGGCTGGGGATGGCTGCCTGATGGAAGGGGTCAGTCAGGAAGCAATCTCGCTGGCCGGGCATCTTGGCTTGTCGCGTCTGATTGTGATGTGGGATGATAACAAGATCTCCATCGATGGGCCAACGTCTCTTTCGACATCAGAAGACATTGCCAAACGATTTGAGGCGGCTGGTTGGGATGTGCAGGCGGTTGACGGGTTTGATCAGGACGGTGTGACGGCTGCGCTGTTGGCTGCCAAAGCGTCGAGTAAGCCATCGCTCATCGCCTGTCGTACCATCATTGGCTACGGTGCTCCCAACAAACAAGGCACCGAAAAGGTGCATGGGGCTGCGCTTGGCAAGGATGAGGTGGCGGCAGCGCGCATACAAATGGGCTGGGACGCGCCAGCTTTTGAAGTGCCGCCTGACATAAAGGCGGCCTGGATAACCGCAGGCGCACGGGGAAAAACTGAGCATGAAGCGTGGACGGCCCGCCATGCCGCACATAGCAAACGCGTTGAATTTGATCAGCGATTGACAGGCGATTTGCCAGCTGCAGTTGATACAGCCATCGCCCACTATATTGATGGCGTGCTGGCCAGCCCAGATACGATTGGCTCGCGCAAATCTTCTGAAAATGTGTTGCAGGTGATCACGGCTGCTGCACCTCAAATCATCGGTGGTTCTGCTGATCTCACTGGCTCCAACTACACCCGCACAAAAGCGCAGGTGCCGTTGAGCCGCGATCATTATGCTGGCACATATATGCACTATGGCATTCGCGAATTCGGCATGGCTGCGGCTATGAATGGCCTGGCGCTGCACGGTGGCATTGTGACTTATGGTGGCACGTTCCTGGTGTTTGCGGATTATTGTCGGCCTGCCATTCGCTTGTCGGCCATACAGCATGCGCGGGTGATTTACGTGATGACGCACGACAGCATTGGCGTGGGTGAGGACGGCCCAACCCATCAGCCGATTGAACATCTGGCAAGTCTGCGCGCCATGCCAAACTGTCTGGTGTTTCGCCCGTGCGACAGCGTGGAAACCGCTGAATGCTGGCAGCTGGCGCTGGCGCATAAAACCGGACCATCGGTAATTGCGTTGTCGCGTCAAAACCTGAAGCAGCTGCGGTTGCTTGCAACACCAGACAATCTTTCGGCTCGTGGCGCTTATGTGCTGTCTGAAAATCCTGACGCCAGGGTGAGTTTAATTGCCACGGGTTCCGAGACTATGCTGGCAATGGCTGTACAGGATGTGTTGCGTACTAAAGCAATTCATGCGGATGTTATTTCCATGCCGTGCTGTGAACTGTTCGATGCACAACCTCGGGGATACCGCACTAGCGTGCTTCGATTAGACCGTTTGAAAGTTGCTATTGAAGCGGCAAGCCCGTACGGTTGGCATAAATACGTTGGTTCCGGCGGCCTTGTCTTTGGGATTGATCACTTCGGTGCATCTGCACCGGCACCAAAACTCTATGAAGAATTCGGCCTGACGGCTGACACGATTGCCAACACAATTTCTGCCACTCTTTGAAAGGACACACCCCTATGATCACCCGCGTTTCGATTAATGGATTTGGCCGCATTGGCCGCAATGTGCTGCGCGCTATTATTGAAAGCAAGCGTAAGGATATTGAGGTTGTTGCCATCAATGACCTAGCTTCACCGGCAGACAATGCCCACCTGCTTAAATATGACAGCGTGCATGGCATTTTCGGTGCCAAAGTTGAAGTGAGCGGCACGAATATTATTGTCAATGGCAAAGAGATAGCTGTCACCGCCGAGCGCGATCCTGCTAATCTGCCGCATAAAAAGCTGAAAATTGATGTCGCGATGGAATGCACCGGTTTTTTCACAGACGCTGAAAAAGCTGGCGCGCACCTGAAAGCTGGCGCCAAGCGTGTGCTGATATCTGCACCTGGTAAAGGTGAAGATATTACCGTTGTTTACGGCGTGAATCATCACTTGTTGAAAAAGACTCACAAGATAATTTCAAACGCCTCGTGCACGACCAATTGCCTCGCGCCGGTTGCCAAGGTGCTGAATGACAATGTTGGCATTGTGCGCGGTTTCATGACCACCATTCACAGCTACACCAATGACCAGCGCATTCTCGATCAAATTCACAGCGACATGCGCCGGGCACGCGCGGCTGCCATGTCGATGATTCCAACGTCGACGGGAGCCGCAAAAGCACTTGGTCTGGTGCTGCCGGAATTGAAAGGCAAACTCGATGGCACGTCCATCCGCGTGCCAACGCCCAATGTATCGGTGGTTGATTTAACCTTCGACGCAGGCCGCGATACCACAGTTGAAGAAATTAATGCCATGATGGAAAAAGCTTCACTGAAAGGCCCGCTGAAGGGCGTCCTTGGTTATGTTACAGCGCCGCTTGTGTCGATCGATTTTAATGGCAACGCATTCTCATCGAGCTTCGATGCCACACAAACTCAGGTTGTTGAAAAACGGTTTGTGCGCATCCTCAGCTGGTATGATAACGAATGGGGCTTCTCCAATCGTATGAGCGATACGGCGGTTGCCTTAGCAAAACTGGGTTGATGGCAACGCTCATTGGCATTGCCTTCAAGCGCCAACGTCGCGGGGAGGTTGAAAGCACACACGCAACGCACATAAGTGTAAGCGCGGGCGTTGCAAACGACCGCGTTGGCAGCCTATCAAAGCGCCGCCAGGTCACAGTGCTCCGCGCTGAAGATTGGGCAGCGGCTGTGGCCGATGTTGGTGCTGACCTGTCGTGGACTGTGCGCCGTGCCAATCTTCTGGTGGAGGGCTTGCCCGCTTTGATTGCCGCAACTGGTCAATTTTTAATGATTGGTGGCGTTAAACTTCTGATCACCGGTGAGTGCGACCCCTGCAGCCGCATGGGGGAAATTCACATGGCATTGCCCGATGCCCTGACGCCAGACTGGCGCGGTGGTGTAACATGCACAGTCATGAATGGGGGCGATATTGCTTTTGGGGATAACGTGGCGATTATTAGTTAAGCTGATCCAACCCTTTACGAAACCGGCGCATACCACTATATTCTAAGTCATGATTAATACTGCACGCATCACGATTGCCGGGTTTTTCCTGTTCTGGACAGTGTTCTTATTTGCCGGATATGGCCTTGTAGATGCTGTTGGCGATACGCTTGTGGGCTGGACGGACGCGCATGGTATTAGTTGGTTTTTTCACGCCCTCCAGAGCCTTGGATTGTTTGTTGTCGGATTTATCTGGTTCATCGGAACATTTTTTATGGTTGTTATATGGGTTGCCATTGGCAAAGCCAGAGCCTTTGAAAGTGTGCTGCAACGACAACAACAATCGAGCAGTCAGGCAAATACAACCGCTCCGTCGGATATAACCCTGACACAGGGCGATGATGGTGTATATCGTTAATGATTGCTGCTGATACGTCGCCTCTTGTGCCAAAAAATGTGCCTTGGCTTATCTATGTTATGGCCGCTGTATGCTTTCTGGTCGCGCTTACAGCACGCATTGATGATGACGTGGCATGGCAGCTCTGGATTGCAAGACAGCTGAACGGTGGGTTTCGCCTCTATACAGATGTGAGTGAGGTTAATCCGCCGCTATGGTTTTGGATGGCGCAAGCCTCGACATGGATTGCCGACGGCCTGCACATCGCCCCCGTGTTTGCAAACCGCATCTGCATTGCAGTTTATGGTTTCGTTGGTTTGCTTTTGGTCGCGCATTTTTGTCGTTATTTGGTTTCAGAAAATACAAACGCTTGGCTTGTCAGTTTATCTCTTGCCTATTTTGGCATTGGCTGGGTTTTTTTTGGTCAACGTGAACACCTCGCCTTCATGGCAGCAATTGCATATGTTTTTATATTTGTCAGTCGTGCCCAGCACGTTCCGGTGTCGCGCAAGCTGGCCATAGCAACGGGTCTGTTTGTTGCCTTCGGCATAGCCCTTAAACATTACTTTGGCCTAGTCGTTATCGGTCTGGAACTCTGGTTGTTGTGGCAAAGACGACAGCACAGACAATCGATTCGTCATAAAATTATGCGGCCTGAACTTGTGACGCTCGGGTGCACAGCGCTGTTGTATGGCAGCGCCATTGTGTGGCTGACCCCGGCATATCTGCATGAAGTTGTGCCGCTTATCCGCCTTGCTTATCAGCATTATGATTTTAATCTCTGGTTTCTGCTAAACGAGCGCAGTTTTTATTTAATAATTGCGCTGGGCCTGGTGTTGTTTACCAGCAAATTTGAGGTAAGCTCGGTGGTGCAGACGATGCTTGTGGCGATGGCTCTGTTTTTTATCATCGCTGTTCTGCAATCCAAGGGCTTCTTTTATCATTATCTAGCGGTTTACTCACTGCTCTTCAGTGTGGCGAGCTATCTGTTTATCACAAAAATCCACCAGCAGCGTTCAATTGCTATAACCAGTATCATGGTAGTTATTTTGATTGCATTAGCGAGCCGGTTTCTGTTTTATGGCATTTATCAAAACGGTAGTATTCGTGTTTTCAAAGCAGAGCTAGCGGCACTTTCAAAAACCGGTCCGATTGTGTTGCTTTCAAGTCGCGCAGCATCAACGATCACGGCAAGCCAGATGTTGGGTCAGAGCTGGGGACAGCGCTATTACCTGTTGTGGATGGCTCCCATTCTGTCAATTGACGACTCTCAAAGAACCGCTGCTGAACGTCAAGCGGTTAACGATCTCAGACGGTCGTTGGTTGATGATCTTGTGTGTCAATCACCAGACATCATGCTTGTTGACACTGGTAAAGATGAACATTCCATGCAGGGTGCCACGATCAACTATATGGCGTTTTTCTCACAAGATGCACGCTTCGCAAAATTGTTAAACAGCTATAAGCACATCAAGAATCTGGATTATCTAATGGTATATAAAAAACAGGTGAGTGTTACCGGCAATAAATCTTGTCATCCTTTCATCCCGGGATCGATTTTCAAAGCCAAATGAATTTACATCACAGTTTTTTTTATATCACCGGTAAGCAATAATCTCTGCCTTGGTGGTCATCACATAGAGCGTATCATTGGCGACAATCGGTGGCAACCAGCTGCCGGTTGGCATTTTCTCGACCGACATAAGCTTGCCAGTGTAAGGCGACACACTGGCAATGTAACCGTTCGAAGATGTGAGCAGCAAGCGGTCACCGGCGAGCACTGGCCCTTGCCAGCGCACCAGGCCCTTGCGACTGGAGACATCAGTGTAGCGCTGGAGCTGTGTTACAAAGCGCACCCGGCCGTCCTTTCGGGTGAGGGCAACCAGTTCACTGTCAGTGGTGACCACAAATACATAATCGCCGGCAACCCACGGCGTAGACAATCCAGCCAAAGATTTTTCCCAGACACGCTCACCACTGGCGAGATCGAGTGCGACCATACGGCCGCCATGGCCAATGGCAAACACCCGGCCGCGATCGATCACTGGGGATGCATCAATATCCGTGAGTGCTGCAAGGGCTGTGAGGTTGCCGGTGCGTGCCAGACTGTCCTGCCAGTTGACCTTGCCGTTTTCAGTTCGCAGCGCATTGAGTTCGCCCGATGAGAAACCAACCACCATAGTATCGCCAGCGATGGCCGGGCTGCCAGCACCCAGCAAGCCAGCAGTTTCAACTATGGCGCTGGTATCCCAAACCTGTTCACCTTTGTCGGCTGACAGGGCATAGAGTTCGTTGTCTTGTGTTTCAACAAACACCTTGCCTTGTGCAACTGACGGGGCACCGCGCAAAGGGATGCCGTAGTTGTGACGCCACAGTTCACGACCGCTGCTGGCGTCAAGCGCCACGACCATCCCATAACCGGATGTTGCAAACAGCTTGCCGTCGGCAAAGCCAACACCCCCACCGAAGGACAACGTTTTCTCAAGTTTTTTATCGCCTGATATGGTATTGCGCCATAATGGTTGGCCGGTTTTTGCATCGAGCGCTGTAACCGTTGATGATGTGTCCATGGCATAGATCCGCCCGTCCCCAATCACCGGCGAGGCAAGCAGCTTTGCACCCGCTGTTTCGCCAGCCCCTATAGCCCGGGACCAGACTTTGTGCAGTGAGGCACCAATGGTGACATGCTGCATGGCTTTGGCTGGTGCACCGCCGGACTGTGGCCAATCCGTATTGGCATAAGGCGGCGGCAACAGAATTGGCACATCCTTAAGGGCTGTATCCACTTCGAGTGATTGTTCAAACGACAGCACGGGAATGCGCTCACCTTTGAGCGTAGAAGCTTTTTCCTTGAGCTTGCTGCAACCAGATATGCTGACAATAGCAAGTGAGAGCGCAAGAAGTGGCGTAAAAAATCCGGATTTCATGATCATGGCTTTACTCATAACGCTTTGGCTGCGGTTGTTGTTTTGCTGGCTGGCAGCGCATTGGTCTGGCTACCCAGCAGCCGCTGCATTTCCTTGGCACGAATTTTGACTGTCTGCGGTACATCGGGGTTGGCAGCTAGTGCTTCAAACACAGGCAGTGCGTCGGCTGGCTTGTTGTCACGCATATAAGCAATAGCCAGCAGCTCGCCGGCTGTGCCAAACCAGGCGCTGTTTTCCTGCGCCAGTGGTTTAAGCGCTGTAATGGCCTCGGCAGGTTTCATATCTTCATAGCGTATCATGATCGCACGCAAGCTTGCGAAATCACGAAATGGTTTGGCAATGCTGCTGTTATCTGAAATTGCCTGATACTGTTTGACAGCTTCAGCGGCCTTGCCATTTTTGAATTGTGCAGAAGCAAGATCGAGTTGCGACAGGGCACGGTAGCCGGGTGTGCCTGACTCGGCGAGCTTTTGCAAGATTGGCTGCGCGGTTGCCGTGTCACCTGCATCAAGCGCTTTGGTCGCTTTGACATATGTATCAGCTTGCGCATTAATAGCCTTGTCTTGATAGTTTTGCCATAACAGATAGGCACCTGCTGCTATTAGCAACAAGCTGACACCAGCGATAACGGTCGCTCCGTAACGTTTCCAAAAATCTTCCAGTTGACCGCGTTTATAGTCATCATCGACTTCGCGAAGGAATATATCAGCTTGATCAGTTTCGTTTTTGGCCACGGTATCTCACTCTGTTCTGGTTGTCTGTTGGCCTTCTAGCCCAAAGTGTGGCCACGACAACAGCCTTATATTTTAGCCGCATTCAGAATGGTCGGGTTTACAGCGCTGCTGGTCGCAGGCTATGCGGGTGTATGACAGCTAGATTGACGATAGATTTAAGCGCTTTAGCTCAGAATTACGATTGGCTTGCAGAGCTTTCCGGTTCTGCTGCCTGTGCCGCCGCTGTCAAGGCCAACGCCTATGGGCTGGGTCTTGAACCGGTTGTCGCGCGCTTATGGCAGGGCGGATGCCGGGCGTTTTTTGTCGCGAGTGTGCTGGAAGCGGCTGAACTGCAAAAGCTGTTGCCGATAGCCAAAGTCTATGTACTGAGTAATTTTTTGCCTGAAAATCTTGCGGAACTGAATAATAATGGCGCAATTCCGGTTCTAACTAGCCCAGATACAGCGGCTGCGTGGGCTCTGCAGTTTCCGTACAAACCTTGCGCCCTGATGATCGATACTGGGATTAATCGCTCCGGCATAGCGCCGGACCAACTTGCGCATATCAATCTAGGCACGCTTAAGGTAGATTTGTTGATTAGTCATCTGGCCTCAGCGGACGAGCCTCTAAACCCGCAAAACCAGCAACAACTGGCACTGTTCAGGCGCGTGCAAGGCCAATTTCCGGGTGTAGCCGCCAGCCTTGCCAATTCAGCCGGTATCTTTTTAGGGGCAGACTATCATTTTGACATGACCCGCCCTGGCCTTGCCCTCTATGGGGCAGAGGCTGGCCCGCTGGGTGTCGCAGTCAAGCCGGTTGTCCACGTTGAGGCGCAGGTTTTGCAATGCCGGGCCATGCCTGCAGGCACAAGAATTGGATATAATGGCACCTACACAACCAAACGACCAAGCCGTATTGCCACCCTCGGTATTGGTTATGCCGATGGCTACGGACGGGATTTCAGTAATGTCGGTACAGTTATGGTGCACGGTGTGCGCTGCCCAGTGGTGGGTCGGGTATCAATGGATATGACCATTATAGATGTTACTGACGCACCAGACTGTGCAGCGGGTGACTGGGCAACCCTTATCGGCGGCGGTATCAGCCTTGCCGAGGCAACGGCGGCATCCGGCATTTCGCCCTATGAAATATTAACCAGGCTTGGCGGGCGCTTTGAACGTCGCTACACGAACTGATATGACCTTTTTCATCATCATCGGCCAATGGACCCTTGCAGCGCTTGCCAGCATCGGGCGGTTGGCGCGTTTTGCCGGCAAAGCTTTGGCGAGCCTGGTGATGCCACCGCTTTACATAGTCCGCATTCTTGAACAGATGCTTTCCATCGGCTATTTCTCGCTGCCGGTGGTTGGCCTCACAGCGTTGTTCACCGGGGCTGCACTGGCCCAGCAGATATATGTCGGCGGTGCCCGCTTCAATGCCGAAGGTGTGGTTGCTGGTGTGGTGGTGATTGCAATCGTGCGTGAGCTTGGGCCAGTACTTGGCGGTTTAATGGTCGCTGGCCGTGTGTCATCATCAATGGCGGCGGAACTTGGCACCATGAAAGTTACTGAGCAGATTGATGCACTGACAACACTGCAAGTCGATCCAGTCAAGTATCTGGTTACCCCGCGCTTGATTGCCGCCGTTATCGTCATGCCGCTCTTGACACTTGTCGCTAACGTGATTGGCGTGCTCGGCGGGTATATTATTGCAACTGAACGACTGGGTTTCAACGGCGGCAACTATCTCAAGGTCACCATGCAATTTCTGAAAGCCAGCGATGTGCAATCGTCTATGGTGAAGGCAGCGGTGTTTGGTTTTATCATAGCCTTGATGGGTTGCTACAACGGCATCAACAGTGCCGGTGGTGCCGCTGGCGTCGGCAAGGCAACCACCAATGCGGTGGTTTCGGCATTTATTCTTATACTGCTTGCCAATCTCATCATCACAGTTGTGGTGTTTGGCGGTGCGAAGTGAGTGCGGTGCGGAGTACATTATCCGGACAAACCCGTGAGCGCTTTCTGACCCTCCCCCTCAATCGGTGGAGAAATTTAAAGAATGTGCTCATCGTATCGTTATTTCAGACAAGCAAAATTGTAGTGCGTGGGCCTTGCCATGACTCCTAAAATCGACATGCAAGATGTGCGCAAAGCGTTCGGCACTAAGCAGGTGCTGGATGGTGTCAACCTCACCGTGGCAGCCGGTGAATCACTGGTCATCATCGGCGGCTCCGGCACGGGCAAGTCTGTGACCATCAAATGTATTCTTGGCCTCATCAAACCAGACAGCGGCGAGGTGAAGGTTGACGGCGAAAGCCTGATTGGCCTTAACGAGGCGGGCTTCAGGCGGGTGCGCAAAAACTTCGGTATGTTGTTTCAGGGCGGCGCATTGTTTGATTCATTGCCAGTGTGGCGAAACGTTGCTTTCGGATTAATGCAGGGCCAGGGCATGGCGGCAAAGCCAGCGCGCGAAATCGCCATCGAAAACCTTCAGCGCGTTGGCCTGTCGCCGGATGTGGCTGACTTGAAACCATCAGAACTTTCCGGCGGGATGCAAAAGCGCGTTGGCCTGGCACGCGCCATTGCCGCGCGCCCGCAAGTGATCTTTTTTGATGAGCCAACCACAGGGCTTGATCCGATCATGGCTGATGTCATCAACGAGCTAATATCTTTTCAGGTGAAAGATCTAGGCTGTACGGCGGTCACCATCACCCACGACATGTCGAGCGTGCGCAAAATCGCTGACCGGGTGGCAATGCTTTACAGGGGCAAAATTGTCTGGAACGGGCCTCGCGCTGATATCGACCACTCGGGCAATGCCTATGTTGAGCAGTTTGTCAAAGGCCTGGCAGAGGGGCCGATCCAGATGGATGTGCGGCGCGGCTAGCGAGAATGCAACCACCCCGCCCAAAACAGAAGCAAGTCGCCATCGGCGACCGTCAAGTGATTGCCAAGGGCCTCTCCAACAGTTTTTGGAGCGATTTATACCACCACGCCCTTACCGTTTCTTGGCCTGTATTCATCGCTATCACGGCGTTCATTTTCATGCTGCTCAATGCATTTTTTGCCTTGGCCTATGCTGTGCGACCAGACAGTATTGCCAACACCAGCGGTGCCGGATTTTTCAACTTTTTTTCCTTCAGCATCGAAACTTTGGCAAGCGTTGGCTACGGCGACATGCACCCGCAAACACTGTATGGCCACATCGTTGCCGATATGGAAATTTTCGTTGGCATTTTCAGCATTGCCCTGCTTACCGGGGTTATCTTTGCCCGCTTTTCCCGCCCCCGTGCCCGGCTGCTGTTTGCCGAGAGGCCGGTTGTTTCCATGCACGATGGCAAGCTGAGCCTTGTTATCCGTGTTGCCAACGCTCGGCTGAACATGATCAGTGATGCGTCTGCGCGACTTTGGCTGGTTAGTCTGATGACTTCAAAAGAGGGCAAAAGCTTTCGCCGTTTTGCTGAACTCACGCTGATCAAAACTGAAAACCCGACCTTTGTGCTCAGCTGGAGTATATTCCACATTATTAATGATAGCAGCCCGCTGTTTGGCTTAAGCGCTGTCGATTTCAATGGTCAGGAAGCTGAGCTTATCCTGTCCATTAACGGAAATGACGAAACCACTGGACAAATTATACGCAGCCGGCACCGTTACAATCATGCGGATATTGCTTTTGATCACCGTTATGTTGATATCTTGGAAACCGGCGAAGATGGCCGCACCATTATTAACTATGACCGGTTTCACCATGTCGAAGCCTTAGAATAGAGTCGCAATCGTTTGTAATCTTGAAACCAGGCAATTAACCCCGAAAGCACATTGCAGCACGCGCTTGCCACCTTATAAACGCTGGCAACGCAACCCTCTTCCAAAGGCCGCCCCATGACCATCACCGACACCGTCAAAAACATCCTCTCATGGTACGAAAGCGATTGTCCTGGTACCAAGGCAAACATCGCGCGGATGCTGATGGCCGGGCGGCTTGGCGGCACTGGCAAGATGGTGATTCTTCCCGTCGATCAGGGCTTTGAGCATGGCCCAGCGCGCTCGTTTGCACCCAACCCGGCAGGCTATGATCCGTTCTATCACCCGTCGCTGGCCATCGAGGCTGGCCTTTCCGCCTACGCCACACCGCTTGGCATGATGGAGGCGGTGGCCGACCGCATTGCCGGACAAATCCCGACCATATTGAAGGTTAACAGCTCGAATTCACTGGCGAGCGCCAAAGATCAGGCGATTACCGGCACGGTGGGTGATGCGCTGCGGCTCGGCTGTGCGGCCATCGGCTTTACCATCTACCCCGGCTCGGATCACTGCTTCGACATGATGGAGGAAATCCGCGAAATGTCAGCTGAGGCCAAATCTGTCGGCCTTGCCACTGTGCTCTGGTCGTATCCGCGTGGTGGCATCAGCAAGGAGGGTGAAACCGCCCTTGATATCACCGCTTATGCTGCACACATGGCAGCCCTTATGGGTGCGCACATTATCAAGGTAAAGCTGCCAAGCGCGCATCTGGAGCAGTCGGAAGCCAAGACGGTATACGAGGCTCAAAACATCAACCGTGCCAGCCAGGCCGAGCGCGTCAAACACATCACGGATGCCTGTTTTGGCGGCCGACGGATTGTGGTGTTCTCCGGCGGTGCAGCCAAAGGCACCGATGCGGTGTTTCAGGATGCGCTCGATATCCGGGATGGTGGCGGCAACGGCTCGATCATTGGTCGCAACACTTTCCAGCGCCCGAAGGCCGAAGCCCTTGCCATGCTAAATAAAATCATCGCCATATATCTGGGCTAGGCATGAGTGCAAAACGCCCACCCTGCCAGCTATATCTTATAAATCCACCAGCGATTGTATTGGCGGATTTTATCGAGCACCTAAAGCAGGCTCTGGGTGGTGGCCCGGTAGCCGCCCTGCAACTGCGGCTAAAGACCGTGCCAGATGCTGACATCCTGCGGGCAGGGGAGGCGCTGCTTCCCATATGCCGTGCCCACGATGTGGCGCTCATCATCAACGACCGGGCTGATCTCGCCCGCACCTTAGGCGCTGATGGTGTCCACCTCGGCCAGTCGGACGGCGACATCAAAGACGTGCGCACACTTCTCGGGCCCGATGCCCAGATCGGTATCACCTGCCACAACAGCCGCCACTTCGCCATGGAGGCTGGCGAGGCCGGGGCTGATTATGTGGCCTTCGGAGCCTTTTACCCCACCCAGACCAAAACCCCGCCGGCGATGGCCACGCCAGATATTCTCACCTGGTGGACTCAATTGGCCGAGCTGCCGTGTGTTGCAATAGGCGGCATCACCCCGGAGAATGCGCGGCCACTTGTGGAAGCGGGGGCAGACTTCATAGCTGTCTCGGCTGGCGTGTGGGCGCATCCGCAAGGGCCGGAGCAGGCCGTGCGCGAATTTGGCAAGGCGATGGCCTGAACGCACCTTTACCCTCTCCCCTTCGGATGGCGGGGAGAAGGGTAAGCCGATGGCGACAACTGTAACCTTAATGCAACACTCCCTCACAACTCCATCCTACAAACTCAATCAACCCCTTTACAGGCCCCTGTTGTTGTGGGCATTTGAAAAGATGAAGCGGGCATGGTGCCTGTCGAACAGATTTTATTAACCAACAGTAAAAAGGAAAACGATTGTGACAAATCGGCTTACCCTCACCAAAATTGCCCTAAACACCAGCGTTGCGAGCATGATCGCCCTGAGCGTCGCTTCAGTCAGTGCCCAGACAACGCCCGCTGCCGCGCCTGCGGTAAAAAGCACAGAAGCCGCTGTTGAGACGATTGTGGTGACGGGGTCGCGTCTGTCGCGTCCGGATTTGAAGAGCACCAGTCCAGTTGCTGTTATTACTGCACAAGAACTGAAGATTTCCGGTCAAGTTAATGTTGAAAACGTGATCAATGATTTGCCACAATTTGTACCTGGTTTAACATCAGCTTCGAATAATCCTGGTAATGGCGTGACAACAGCAAATCTGCGCGGCCTTGGAGCTCAGCGCACTTTGGTGCTTGTCAACGGCCATCGTTATATCAACTATGATTCGGGTCAGCTGGTTGACCTCAATACGATACCCGCAGCACTTATTGATCGTGTTGACGTGGTTACAGGTGGTCGCTCTGCGGTTTATGGATCAGACGCTATTGCTGGCGTTATCAACTTTAATCTCAAACGCAATTTCGAAGGCGTGGACCTCAAATCAGAATATCAGGTCACAGGCCGCGGCGATGGCAATGATTGGACTAATGACTTAACAATAGGCGGTAATTTTGCCGATGGCAAAGGCAATGCAACCGTCTATATTGGCTACGACAAACGCGATCCCGTTTTTCAGGGAGATCGTGAATTTTCAGCATTCGCCAAACAAGATGTAGGTGATGGCACCTTGTTCAACGGTGGTTCAGGCTCGATTCCTGGTGGCCGTTTGATAGGGGCGGGCTCGACACAACGATTTTTACAAGACGGAAGTGTTGTGGAATACAATAGATCGACAGATCAATATAATTATGCTCCCGTTAATTATCTGCAGATTCCACTCGAACGCTTTATCACGAGTGCACAAGCGCATTACGAGGTGAACAAAAATCTTGAATTTTATTCGGAAGCACAGTTCATCAATTCGCGCTCCAGAACTCAGCTGGCCCCCACACCTACCGGTGCTGTGCCCGTGACAATTCAGATCAACAGTCCTTTCCTGCCTACATCTACCCAAGCATATCTGGCCCCATTTGATTCTGGTGTGCTTGCAGGTAATGCGCCATCTGGTTATGTTAATGCAAATTTAGCACGCCGTATGGTTGAAACGGGCCCACGCATTGATAACAACGAACGCAATGCATTTCGCATTCTCACTGGACTGCGCGGAGACGTTATAGGCAACTGGAGCTATGATGCTTACTACTCTTTTTCTAGAACTCGAAATTCAGAGCTGCAGCAGGGTAATATTTCATTTTCCAAGTATCAAAATGCTATCAATACACAATTTAGTTTCAATGGTGTTACAAGTCCGTTTCCGATCAGTGGGGCACCAAATGGTGGGAACCTTGTTTGTGTGTCCAGTGATGCAGCCTGTATTCCTGCCAACCTTTTTGGTGCCAATAATATTTCAGCAGCGGCGTTGAACTACCTCATAGTTCCTGTGCAGAACAGCGATGAATCGCAAACACAAGTCGCAAACCTTACTTTCACTAACAACAACCTCTTTGATTTAGGTGCTGGTGGTGTAGGTCTGGCAATTGGTGCTGAATGGCGCAAGGAAGCAGCAGCTTTTAACGCAGATGCATCACTCCAATCTGGTGATGTGCTTGGCTTCTCACCAGGCCAGGCCACACGAGGTTCATACTCCGTGCGAGAATTTTTTGGTGAACTTAACGTACCATTGCTGAAAGACGCGCCGCTAGCCAAGAGTCTTGAACTGAATGCTGCTGTTCGCTACTCAAGTTATTCAATAAAAAGTACTGGTTCAGTGGTTAGCTGGTCAGGTGGCGCTGCCTATTCGCCAATTAAGGATATTACTTTCCGTGGCCAATTTCAGCGCGCTATTAGAGGTGCGAATGTAAATGAACTTTATCAGGGCGCATCGCAAAGCTCTCCTGCAGTGTCCGATCCTTGCAACAATGCTTTTCAAAATACGCAACTGAAGGCAATCTGCATTTCAACTGGTGTTCCGGCAGCTTTGCTAGAACCAGTAATTGGGCCAGGGGGTGTTGTGACTAAGCCTCAAGCTTTTAATGAGCCAAATTCGCAACTACAAGCTAACTTAGGGGGCAACTCTAATCTGAAATCCGAAAAATCTAACACGTTCACGCTTGGAGTGGTGGTGCAGCCAAGCTTTTTGCCCGCTTTCAATATGACGGTCGATTATTTCAATATCAAGATTAAGGACTATATCTCTCCAATAGGATCGGCTAATATTTTAAATTTATGTTACACACAAAACATTTCAGCTTTTTGCGGTTTAATTGTGCGTGATCCACTGTCTGGTCTAACAACTTCTACCCCCCAAGATGGTATTACTGATCTTACACAAAACTCTGGGGGGCTCGTTACAGATGGCGTTGACGTAGGAGTGGATTATAAGTTGAATTTGAATGTTGGAGCATTTGGTACTAACAACAGTAGTCTCAGATTTCACATCGCTGGAACTTACACTGCACGTAATAACTACACGCCGGTTGTTTTTCTGCCAAACACTGTGAATCGTTGTGCAGGAAAATTTGGTGTTATTTGTGGTACGCCTCAGCCAAAATGGAAAATGACCAGTCGCGTTACATGGGATACTGGTCCACTCACTGTATCTGGCAAGTGGCGTTATATCGGTCATGTCAATGACGATGGAGGAAATTTGACAGTCAATGGGGGTGCTATTGATACGATTGCTGTCAGTCGTATTGGTGCTACAAATTATTTTGACATCTCAGCTAACTTTAAGGCAAGCGAACATCTGGAGATGACTTTTGGCGTCGATAATATCGCGAACCGTTATCCAATTATATTAGGAAGTAACGGGGAGCAGGCCAACACCTACCCATCGGTTTACGAAACATTAGGCCGTAAATTTTTCATCTCAGCCAACGTGAAATTCTAGGCTCGAGACTTAATAACTAAAAAGGCGGGGTAAACACCCCGCCTTTTTTATGCCTCTACTGCCCGCGTATAAACGCTCGCCGTAGCGGCTTTACCCGCGCAGGTTGGCACATGTTTTCTTTTGATATTAGATATCACGCTACATCAAACGCCACTGTCAGTCTTGGGGTGTCTGCCTCAAACGGCACGGTGCCGTGCCACATGTAGGATGGAAACAGTACCAGACGTCCGGGCTGCGGTTGCACCAGTCTGTATGGTTTCAAATTTAACCCCAACTCAACCGGCGGCGCGCCAAACTGAATCCAGCCTGCGTGGTTTTTGTCGGCGGCGGCAATCACGGTTGGCAATGCCACATACAGCGCCGAACTCATCCGGCCTGCCGGGTGTATGTGGCTGACATGGAAACCATCGCTGGCCAGCCGCACCGACCATGAGCCGGTAAAATCCCATGCGGTGCGTCCGCAAAAGTGACGGCGAAAAGGATGTTTTGCATCCGCAGCAACGGTGGCCACAGCGCGGGCAATCGCGGCACGAATATCGGCAACAGCACGGTGCAGCACAGGCTGTTTTTTTGTGAATAAATTGCCGCGCGTTTGTGTGCCGCCGCGCAGGCTCTGATCTGCCGGGTTACGCTGGGTATCGTGCAACGTTGTCAGCGTGGCGGCGAGTTCTGCCATATTTATATTGGGCAGGCTTTCGATCATGACCAGTGCTTCAGGATCGTACAGCCAGTCAGCGCGCGCATCGCCGAGCAACCGCCAAGCCGTTCCAAGGTTTGCCCAGGCTGCCTGATTGTCTGGAGCTAAAGCCAAGGCGCGGCCTGCATGATCGGCCGCTAGCTCCGGGTCTGATGCCGCTTTCATATGGTAACGCGCCAGCCCGAGGTGAATGGATGCTTGGGCCGACATATCACCACTGGCAAGCGCCAGTGCGCGGGTGAGCAGGGGAAGGGCCTTCTCCCGTTCGCCAAGGCCGTTTAGCGCCTCTCCGTGCGCATAGCAAAGCTGTGTATCGTCGCCAAGCGTGGCGAGCGCTTCCGCAGCCAGTGTTGCCGCAGCCTCATAGTGTGCGCCGCGAATGAGGGTGTTTAGGGCCTGCAGCCACAATTGTTTGGCCATGGGCACGCGCTTTAAAGCGGGCGCATAGCTGCTCACAGGATCGTCGCTCAGGCCCTGCTCCCACAATTGCGCCGACAGGCTAAGGTGTGCATCGAGATGCGCTGGGTGCGCATCAACAACGTACCGATATAGCTCAATAGCCTCGGTGTGCCTGCCCAGGTCCACAAGTGCATGAGCGCGGTGGCTGCCAATCTCTGGTCCAGTCAGGCCCAGCGCAATCGCCTTGTCATAGGCCGCAAGGGCTGCAATGGGCTGTTCATCGATGCGCAGCGCTACGCCCAGATTGTGATGCAGACTGGTTGAATCCGGTTTGACCGCGATCCCTTGCTGATAGGCTTTGAGAGCCGATTCAATCTCGCCATTGGCTTTCAGCGCATTGCCATACGCATCCCACGCTGTGGCATGGTTTGGGTTCAGGCGCGTTGCGGTTGCCAGTGCTTTTTTGGCAAGCGTGAGGTTGCCTGCATCGGTCGCAACAATCCCAAGGTTGGTCCAACCTTCCACATAGTGCGGATCAAGTTCGACGGCGCGATGAAGCGATTTTAGCGCCAGTGCGTGCTCTCCCATATCGCCAAGCACATTGCCCAGTGAATTGTGAATATGCGGGTTGCGTTTGGCGCTATGCGCGGCTTTTTCTAAAGTTGTGCGGGCCTCCGACAATCGGCCTTTTGCCTTTTGCACCAGACCAAGCAGATGCAGGGCGTCTGGCTGGTTCGCGCTGAGCACAAGCACTTGATGCACTGTATGTTCACAGCGGTCGAGCGCACCCTGCTGAAGATGTCCATGTGCCGTTTGCAGGGTATCAATCTGATTTTGCGTGAGTGGTGCTGACATCATCGTGCACTATGGCAAGTGTTGGTCTCAGAGTAAATCATCTCAAATTCAGCCGAGACGTCGCTCCTGAAAGGCTTCCGGCAGTGGCCTGTATGTTGGCTGTATGGCAATCTCTGGCTTATGCACCAGTCGCTCGGCTGGCAGTGTTAATCGCGCCGTGGTGCCGCCCTGATCGCCAGATTTTGCCGCGTGAACGCTTTCCAGAATAAGGCTGCCGCCCTGCAGCTCTATGAACTGTTTGGCCAGTGGCAAACCCAGCCCGACACCGCCAAAGCGCCGTGCCTCGTGGCCCTCGACCTGAGCAAAAGGCTTCAGCACTTCATCGAGTAATGTGGCTGGAATACCAATACCTTCGTCGCGCACAGTGATTTCGATTCCCATCTCATTATCGACACGCATGGTGGTCCACACCCGACCACCAAGCTTGGTGAATTTCACAGCGTTCCCGATCAGGTTGATCAGCGCTTGGCGGGTCAGGCGGCCATCAAGCAGTGCATAGACAGGCACAGCCGGCAGATCGAGAATGATGTTTGGCGGGTTCTGCACCTGGCGGCCAATCGCAAGGCTTGCCGCCACCCGTATCAGATCACAGAGATCCACTTCGGATTCTACAAACTTAAGTTTGCCAGCTTCAATACGCGCAAGATCAAGCATATCTTCTACGATAGCCAGCAAATGGTGCCCTGAGTCATGAATGGTCTGGGCATATTGAGCATGCACGGGCATGCCTGCCGGACTGTCGGGTTTGCGCATCTGGTGCAGCATCAGGTCAGAAAAGCCAATAACAGCGTTCAGCGGCGTGCGTAGCTCGTGGCTCATGTTGGCAAGAAAACGCGATTTCGCATTGCTTGCCTGTAGTGCCTGGTCGCGCGTATCTTCCAATTGTGTTTGCAGTGTCAAAAGTTCAGACTCACGGCGCTTGAGCGCCGTTATATCCACATGGCTGACAGCGACGTGACCGTTGGGCATTGGCCGCACGGTCGAACGATACCACGCGCTGCCATGCTGAATTTCTTCCACCCAGGTTTTATGCACATCGGTCGCGTTCCGATCAAGGCTGAGTGCCGTTGCTTCAGGCAGACGCCTGAAACCTGCGAGTTGCCAAACCTCGGTCCATGGAAGAAAACGGGACAGATCGTACGGATGCACGCCAAGCAAATGCGCATAGGCATCATTCCAGAGCAGCAAGCGATGCTCGTCATCAAACAATGCCACAGCCTCAGCCGTTTCTGAAAGTTCGCGCCAAAGTTGCTCGGCGGAGCTCATGGCTTTGGCCGTGGCGTGTGCCGTATACTGCGCTTCAATGCCCTCAATCAGCGCATCATAGGCAAGTCGTGTCGCCATGGTCATGGCTTGCAGCAATATAATGGAAAGCAGCGCCAGCAAAAGGTGTGGCAGACTGAACGAAAAAAGATAATATGCTACATATGGTGCGCCGATACCAACCATGAAAGCGCGCGCGGCTTTTGGCGATGCGGCCATGGATGCCGCTGAACCGGTCGCAAGGCCAGCTGCCATCACATTCAGAACGATTTGCTTTTCCCAATCCAGATATGGGATAAATAATGCGCTTGCACCCCAAGCCAAGCCATTAAGCCCAGCCCAGCGCCAGGCATGATCCAGCACACGCTTTGACGTTGCAACACTTAAAGGCGCATCAAACAATCGGCCGGTTGTGTTGCGACGCAAACCGCGCAGCCAATGCATGCCTATAACAGCAATCAGGCCACCAATGACTAGCAGCCATGGTAAAAGAGTCCTGCTCGGTACAGATGTCCAGAGCAGGATGGCAACAATTGAGAGCGCGCCAAGATTAACACCTAGGTTAATACCGGTCTGGCTCAGAAAAGCGCGCGCACAGGCCACCTCAACAGCAGCTGTACGGTGCAGTTTATCCTCGATCTTGGTGGTATCATGGGTGAACGTCGATATTTTCACATCATCCTCAGGGTCATCTGATCCGGGAATGTGGACGAAATGTACTAACAGAGCGTTAAACTCTATTGATTCAGCGTAATAAAAATTGCCAAAATCTTAATATCAGGAACTTTGACTATACTGCGACGTTTTCGCCCAGACTCTAAATCAATAGCCACCAGATCAATCCATGGCTTTGAGAGTGTCGTATAATGATTTAGATGTAAGGATCATGATAAATGGGAAACGTTACGGCCATCAGCATCAATTCAGACAATCGCGCTTTAATCCGCGCAGCAATGACAGCGCCTTTGCTGGAAAAGCAACATGAACTTGATTTGGCACGGCGCTGGCGCGATCAAAAAGATCAAAAAGCTCTTGATGAATTGACCCGTTCTTATTTGCGTCTGGTCGTTTCGATTGCGAACCGTTTCCGTCATTATGGACTTATTAATGCTGATCTGGTGCAAGAAGGTACAATAGGTCTGATGGAAGCCGCAGCGCGGTTCGATCCCGAGCGTGATTTGCGCTTTTCAACATACGCATCTTGGTGGGTACGGGCATCCGTCCAGGATTACGTGCTGCGTAACTGGTCGATTGTGCGAACCGGAACAACGGCGGCTCACAAAAGTTTATTTTTCAATTTACGCCGGTTGAGAGCTAAAATTACCGGCACTCCTGATGGTCAGCTCAGTTTTGAAAATCGAAGGGTTTTAGCAAACCAGCTTGGTATTAAACTTAAAGATATTGAAACCATGGAAGCAAGATTAACTGGTGGGGATGTGTCGCTCAATCAGCCTGTGGGCAGCGATGACGGCGATAGCTGGGAAAACTTTCTAGTATGCGAAGCGCCCAGGCCGGATGAAGTTTTTGAAGCGAGCAACGACCAGAAAGTGCGCGCTTGGCTGCTGGATGCGGCCATGGCGCAGCTCAACCCACGTGAACGCATCATCATTTCAAAGCGTCAACTGAGTGAGGATCACATAACCCTGGCAGCTCTTGGCGTGCACCTTAAGATTTCCAAGGAGCGGGTGCGCCAAATTGAAGGTCAAGCCTTGGCAAAACTCAAAGCATCCATGCTCGCCATAGTCAGCGATCCGGTGCAGGCGGGTATTGTCAACAATATGTCGTGAAAGACTTGATTTATTAACTACCTTCAAGATATACAATTTTATGGAGCCGGCTTAGCTCAGTTGGTAGAGCACCTGATTTGTAATCAGGGGGTCACGAGTTCGAATCTTGTAGCCGGCACCATCTATTTTATCATTTAAAAGCAATTATTTACGCTAAACCGAGCAGCGCTTTAAAAGGCGGGGTAGCGGGTGCTTTGCAAGGGTGGTGCTGTCAAGACACTGTGTCTTTGACTTGGACGACGGTCAGGAAAAGCCCAGCACGGCATTCTGCTGGTTCTAGCCGAGCGGCAGAGCGGTTGCCAGCAACTGGGTGCGGGTCAGCGAGCGTGGCTGACGCCCAGAGACAATCCGAGGCAATGGTATCGACAATGCGCGGGCTTAGGCAGCTTAACTGGAACAGTTTGGTCATCCGCTTGCGGCAACGCCCGAGCAAGATCGCAAGCTGGTTGATCGATAAATGGGGGGATGCCAGGACAAGCCGCTGCGCAACCAGCGCCTCAGCCAGCAACGCGAGCAACTGCGGGGTGGCAAGTATCCCCAGCCTGAGCGGCATCGATCCGGAGCTTAGCCTCCCGAAACGGCATGCGAGTTGAAAGCGGGATACGCAGTCGCCAACTGCACAAAGCGAAACCCTCGGCCGCCCCCTCGGCTCCGCCGTCTGGCTCGCAAAGCTGAAATATAAAGCCGACCGAACCCTCACCGAAGCCAAACCGGGGCCTAAGCCAATGAAGAAAAAACGGGTTAAGTAACGTGTCACCGGAAACCACCGCAGCAGCAGGCCGGTTCTAAAAGAAAGTGCAACAGTGGACGTTTCTGACTGGCCTTGCTTTGACTGGTTTGGCAGGGGCATGCCCCTGCCAAACCAGTCAAGAAATGAAACTCTTGGAGAGCTTTACACGCATGTGGCCACGCAGTCAGTTGCGCTGATCAGAAATTTCCAGAACGCGTTATGACCATCTCGGCACCACTGAGGCTGATGTGATGACTGTCGGCATAGAGTGGCTTGCCGTTTGCCTGCAGCCTAGTGTGATCACCTTCGGCAAGTGATATTATCGGATCAATAACGATGACGCCGTGTGCGCGCCAACGTGCATAGCTGGACGTGAACCAATTTGTTTGGAGCTTGTAGTCTTCCAGGCTTGCTCCTTGCACGGCATCAAGATTGCCTTGAATAGCAGCGTGGGCCAGGCGTCGCGGCACATTGAAAGGCTGTGACGGCACTGGGCCTATGATGATCACATTTTTTCCAGCGGTCTGCAGCTGCTTGATTGTTGCATCAACTTTCCCAATCATGCCGGGTTGATTGTAATTGCTTAAGGCCCAAAACGCGGCGAGGTACACTGTGCGAATTTGCGGCGATGCCATTATGCGAGTCATCACCTCTGCATTAAACCTTGCACAACCCGGATCAATGGCGACAGTATAGCCAATCACTGGAGCGCAACTTGAGTGAGTGCGCTCCATCAAGGACTGGTTTTGGCGCGCCATATGCTGGCCAATGATCCATGCAAACTCAACTCCATGGCTGTCACCCCAAAGAATAGCTTGTGGCGACACTTGAGCACCCAGATTGCATTCCGGCCTCGCTCCACCAATTCGGCGGGTAATACACATGCCACGCTTCGGGCTGATGTCGTGGGATGCTGCGATCAAGTGATTTGCCTGGGGTGAAAATCGGCTATTCCAGCCTCCAGGTAACATCAGCAGCAGGGAGAGCAAACCAACGGCAGCCATCGCCCAACCCGTCGTCATGAAAATTCTGCGCTGGCTAAATTGACGGGAATCTCGAAACGGCCGCTCGACATAGCGCCAGCTTGCCCATGCGATAATGATGCTGCACACAATCACCGCCACCTGAATCGGGCCATGCAGAACTTTATCTCCAGCATAGTTGACAAAAACGATCAGCGGCCAATGCCATAAGTACAACGAATATGAAATTAACCCAATGCCGACCAGCGGGCGCGTCGCCAACAATCGACCCATCAACGTACCCGGCGCACATTGAATCAACAGCGCCGCACCGAGCACTGGGGCGAGTGCTGTCAAACCTGGAAAAACCGTAGCTTTATCATAACTGAAAACCGACAACAGGATGAGGCCCATGCCGCCAAGTGCCAGCCCGTTGCGCACGACTGGGCTGCGGACGTCTGGCCATTTCGCCAAAGCCAGCAGGCCGCCAACCAACAACTCCCATGCGCGCGGTGGCAGCATGTAAAAAGCAAAACCATCTGTGTCAGCCTGCTTCAATAAAGCCCAGGCAAAACTGACGGCAGTAATGGTCGCCACGCTATACAGCCTGAACCGCGGCGTGCGATTTGCAATCAGCCGCAACAGGATTGGAAATGCGATGTAGAATTGCTCTTCAACGGCAAGCGACCAGCAATGCAACAATGGCATAGTCTCTGCACCGCCGCCGAAATAGCCAACTTTCAAAAAAAACCACAGATTGGACAGAAAAAGCAGTACCATGAGTGCTGAGCGTGGCACAGCGGCAAAATCATCCGGCAAATAGAGCCAGCTTGCCATAGCCAGAACAAATGCCAACACCACCATGAGGGCCGGCAAAACTCGCCTCGCACGCCTTTCGTAAAAGCGGATCAATGAGAATTGACCGGCATCGACTTCCCGCGCAATGATGCTGGTGATCAGAAAACCTGATATGACAAAAAATATGTCAACACCGACAAAGCCGCCGGAAAATCCCGGCACATGGGCATGAAAGGCCAGCACTGGCACAACGGCGATGGCCCGCAATCCATCAATGTCACGGCGATATGCAGCATTCGGTTTCATGATACGCTCAAGTCAAAAAGTTAAAAATTGTCTAAGCGCGCAAAGAATATAGGACTAATACAATAACTGGTGAAATTTATCTGCTGAGTCAAGAGTTGATCTTGGCACCCCTCAATTCCCATTGACACTTGGGAATCACCTGTGATTCAGAGAGTCTCCACTTTATTAGGAAGTTAATTTGGCACGGGATTCAGGGTTGATTGCGGCAATTGATGCGGATTTCAAGGAGCGGTTGCCGGGCTGATACTGGACGTACGCAGCGCCAATTTAATGAAACTGGGGTTAATTAACGTGTCACCGGAACCCTTGCAAATCACAAGTTTTTTCATTTATGCATCCCTTTGGCTGAGAGCCTTTTCGATCTTCATATCAGTCTTATACTGACTCAATTCGTACACCGCCCAAATCGTTGCTGGAATCCATCCGATGAGAGTCAATTGCAGAATCAGACAGATAACGCCAGCAATGGGGCGACCTATCGTGAAGAAGGTTAGCCAAGGGAGAAACAGGGAAATAATCAAACGCATTTGCAGTACCTTTCACATGTGTTTTTAATTAGCATAATGATGAGTTTCATAGTTAATTTACGACTAGTCCCATATCTCATTTGCCTGCGCATAGACCGTCGTCGTGTCGCCAAAACCGCTGTTATGGGTCCACCAGGGTGCAGTCGCACCGGTTACAGTGCCGCCAGCAGGAAGCGCCTGATATGCCCCTTCAAACCCAGCATTGTTGATTGGAACGGGGGTCTCTGCTGCGTGTGCTGTGAGAACACCGGCCGTTAAGGCAAGAAGCCTTAATATATTAAAATATCTCATAATTGTTGCTCTCGAAAACCATAAAATATTATTGTAGAATGGCTAAAGCATGTCAACTGAATGAATGCTGAACGGTATATGCATATTTTTATTCTAGCGTATCTTTTTGTATGCTTTGATGAGACAAAAAATAATGAAGCGGACCCCGCATTTGGGACCAGGGCTTAGCTACGGAATGATGTGCGCCAACACAACAAGTGGAGCAGACTAAAGCGAAGGTTGTAACTTGCTTAACTTAAAAGTTCCCAATTATTAATTGGATTAATTTTGCCAGCAAGAACTGGGTAAACCGTTGCAACACCTCCTCAAATTACAGTGACTACATAATAAGAAATAAGTGGTCTAATTCATCTTTATAGAAATTTTAGCCAAAGTTAATTTAATTAAATTGATTTTATGTTTATTAAATTAACCTCAACTTATATTATAGTCAAACATTAAAATCATGATATTACTATAAAACGGGCATCAATCCTGAAGTTATTTAGACAGGTATAAAGCAATAAATATATTTTTTATAACAGCTTTTGTAAATTGTATTTTTATCAATTGGTTGCTTTTGTAAGTGATGATGTCGAGAATAGTCATATGAGTTTGCCACGCATACTATTGATCGAAGACGATCCCGTTGGCGCGGGAATTGTCACCCGTGTCCTTGCAGCTCAGAATTTTGATGTGCGTTGGTGCGCTGATGGTGCCCAGGGGTTAACGGAAGCGGGCATTAGCGCGTTTGATCTGATCGTTCTTGACCGGATGCTTCCTAGTCTTGACGGACTTACACTTATGGCGCGGCTGCGCGCCGCTGGTGTTGCTACGCCTATTTTGATGTTGTCAGCTCTCTCACGCAGTGAAAATCGCGTCGATGGCCTCGAAGGTGGTGCTGATGATTATCTTGGCAAGCCATTTGATGACAATGAATTAATTGCTCGTGTGCGTGCTTTGCTGCGTCGCGCAACCAATAAAGTGCACTCTGCTGTTTTGCTCTATGCAGATATAGAAATGCATGTGAAATCGCGTACGGTTCATCGTGCTGGTAAGCATTTACCTTTGAGCCCGAAAGAGTTTGAAATTCTCAAGCTGCTGATGGAGCATGCTGGAGAAACTGTGACGCGCACTATGCTTCTGGAAAAAATTTGGCACCTTAATTTTGACCCACAAACAAATGTGATTGATGTAAATTTAAGTCGTTTAAGGATTCGGCTTGAAGAAGGATTTAATCACTCAATTCTGGAAACTGTACGTGGTGCTGGTTTTCGTTTGATGAGCCGAAATCATTCAGACAAATCATGATGCCAAAACGCCATAAACGCTCTTTGGCCTTTATCGTTGCACGCCAAGTTGCATTGGCAACAACTTTGGTATGTGCTGTTGTTTTTAGTATGATTTATTTTATTTTGGCGCAACAAAGTTTGCAATCATTGCAGGAGACAATAGACACAGACCTTGCAGGACTTATCGATATCTATGCATCGAAAGGGCCAGACGGTCTTGCATATGCAATTCAAGGCCGACTTGACATGGCATCAACACAGAATGAAAGCCCACTCTATCTATTGCTCAATTCCGAAGGGCACAAACGGGTTGGCAATATCCCGCTATGGCCCATGCTCGACGCAGCACACTCAGAAACTGGTAAAATTACTGATAAAAGTTATGGGCGTGCCACGCTGCTTCGTGGTGGCTATCGTTTATTTGTTGGCAGATATGCGATTATGCGCGACGCAACGTTGCGTAAAATGCGCTATATATTTCT
This sequence comes from Sphingomonadales bacterium, assembly GCA_025362295.1. Classification (GTDB taxonomy): domain Bacteria; phylum Pseudomonadota; class Alphaproteobacteria; order Sphingomonadales; family Sphingomonadaceae; genus JANYGX01. The sequence goes on from JANYGX010000002.1 coordinate 71,706, forward strand.
TCTGGCATTTATATTGATGGCTTTTGCCGCTTACGTCATCGGCTTATTATCAGCCAAGCGGCTTCATCTGCGTATGCTTAAAATTAACAGTGTCTTTAGTGAGTTGGGTGAATCTACATTGCAACACAGATCTTTGCCACCTGGAGAGGGTGACGAAATTGATGACTTATCTGACAATGTTGCCATTACTCTCAATCGTGTCGCACGGTTATTGACAGCGCAAAGGGAAGTGAGTGATCATCTGGCTCACGAAACTAGAACGCCACTGGTTGGTCTGGAGCAAAGTTTAATGCAAGCGCTTGAACGCAGCACAGATCATCAAGTGATTCACAATTTGGAAAAAGGCAAACACCAGGTTCAGGACATTCTGCGATTGATGGATGCTTTGCTTGATATAGCCTCCGCTGAAGCACAACATGGCGATCTTCGATCACTTAAAGATATCAATATAAGTTTGATCGCCAGAAGTATAGTTGAACTTTATGCGGCCAGTGCAGAAGAAGCTGAATTGCTACTCAGTCATGATATTGACGATGATGTTTTTATGCGTGCTGACCCAATGCAAATTTCACGTATGATTGTTAATTTGTTTGATAACGCTTTCAAGCATTCGGAAGAGGGAAAGCAGCTGCATTTTAGTTTGAAGCGCGGACCTATTATAATCATTCAAGATGACGGCAGGGGTATAATAGATAGCGAAAAATCAAATATTTTTAATCGTTATGTTAGGCTGGCAGATAATGCTACCAAAGGCCATGGGCTTGGCTTAGCCTTGGTGCGAGCCATTGCCGAACGGCACGGCTTATATGTTCGAGTTGAAGATACATTTCCTGATCGCGCACAAAAAGGGGCACGGTTTATAATTACGGTGAGGCCCAAAGTATGACCAGATGGATTTTATGGTGTATAGCACTTTTTTGCTTTATAATCGCGATGCCTGCATCAAGTGCAGAGAATAGAAATATGGCGGTGATTGATATTTTGCGCCTCGGTAGCAAAGCGGACGCTGAAAATAACGTTCATGCCCTAATGCGTGCTGCTTTGGCGCTTAACCGCGCTGGTGCCCACCCTGCAGAAGGCGACACAGATATTTCTGAAATATGGATTGCAAAGGCTAAATCTCTGAGCGAAAAAATGCCTTTAATATATCAGTATCGAGGGCGCACTCTCGGCCCGGCTTACCGGCGCGGTATTATTGCAGCACATGGAAAATTTACTACCCAGCAAAGTGTTAATGCGGGCCAAAGCGCTACGGTGAACGTGGTGGCATTAAAAGGTGCGACACTTGGTTTAGATGTCACTGACGATGATCATCAACAAGTTTGCCATCTCACGCACACTGTACGGGAACGCGACTGTCACTGGATGCCAACATATACAGGCATAAGCACATTTATTCTCACCAATTATAGTGATTTTCAAGATTCTTATTTTATAGTTATAAATTAAAATAACTGTTTGTTTAAATCTTAATCATATTTCATCTTTATGACAGTGTTTGTAATGAGCCATTGACGGCAAGAATTGTTATACCCTTTTTTAATAGTCGGCATGATTGGAAACAACATGTACGATGATAAAAGGGAATATATTAATGATACCATCGTACAGGTCAGTTTTATTGACCACAGTCATGACATGCCTCGGCTGTTCCTTTGCTCATGCCACGACTGACGCGCTGATTAATGATGCCATTGCCCTTGATCGTGCTGGTAAAGCAGATGCCGCTTACGCAATGCTCAATGAGCATTTATCTGAACGAGCAAACGACCCTGATTTCAACTATGCGTTGGGTTTGGTAGCGCTGGATTCCAATCATGTGGCGAATGCGATACTGGCGTTTCAGCGTGTGCTGGCTGAGAAGCCAGACAATGCGGAAGCACGCGCTGAAATTGCCCGCGCCTATGCACAGTCCGGTGATATCGATACAGCGCGCGCTCAGTTTGATACGGTGTTGCAGGACCCATCGTTGCCAGATCCGGTGCGGCAGCGATTCACACAGATGGTGCAGGACTATTCAAAGCAAATTAAAGGGACGGGTTCTGATGTTACTGGTTATATCGAAGCTGCTACTGGCTATGATAATAATATCAATACGGCGACGTCTCTTACAAGTGTAACACTTCCCATATTTGCCGTATTTGGTCCGGCTTCACTTAGTGGTAACGCGCGTTCTATTCATGATGGTTTTACTGATCTGCAAGGCGGTGTATCTGCCGTCAAGGGCATTGCCAGGCAGGATAGAATTTTTGGCAGTGCACTTGGCAGCTACCGAGTAAATTTTTCGAACGCAGACTTCAATCAAGGCAGTGTTACTGGCACCGGTGGATATTCTCATAGCCTGGCTAATCATGACTCAATTTCAATTTCTGGTCAGGTGCAGGAGTTTTTTCTTGGCCAAAAAAGTTATCGGCAAGCTTATGGTGCTATTGGACAATATACTCATGTATTGGAACGTGGTAGAGCGCTATCAGTATCAGCGCAATTCTTCAGGTTTAACTATGATAATCAGCCGCTGCAAGATGCCAACCGATATGCCGCTGCATTAAGCTACGCAGATCGATTTTTTGTTGTATCAACTACTGTTGGTCGAGAAAAAACACTTCAATCTGCAGGGGACGCACAATCGAATTATTTTGGCAACGCAAACATCAGCGCCGAGGTGCCGCTCTCTGCCAAGCTTGCGGCAGTGGGTGGTGCCAGCGTTGATGTTCGTCGCTATGAAGCCGCCGATGCAATATTTTTAAAAGAACGCAAAGATGAGCGGATTGATACCACTATTGGACTGAAGTTTCATGTTGGTAAAAGTTTTAGCGTTCGACCAACGCTTACGTATACTCGCAACTTCAGCAATATCGCCGTCAACGACTATAGCCGCGTAACCGCCAGTATTGGCGTTCGACTTGAATTTTAATTGGGAGCACGTCCATGAAAAGAACTCAATCATTTGTTCGCATTGCTACGGTATCATTATTGAGCAGCGCTTCGCTATTTGGCCTCAGCGTTACAGCGGAGGCAGCGCGCGTTCTGTTTTCAACTGAAAACGAGCTTAATGGAAAATCTCTTACTGCAGAACAATCGATCATAGTCAAAGGTGGCACCACGCAAGTGATGTTTGACAACGGTGCAATTGCCGCATTTGTCAATGCCGCTCAATTTGTTTTACACAGTAACGGATCGTTTGATTTAAAGTCTGGCACCGTTACTGTTGTGACGCCAGATGGCGCAGCCACGGCAGTAAACCTGCCTGCCAATATCAGTGGCTCAGTGAGCGGGCCAAATGCATCGGCAAGTTTCACAGCTGATGAGAAAGGCACACGCGGGAATGTGATCAGCGGCAGTGTTAGCATCCATGCTAATGGTGTATCAAGAAGCTTTTCTGTTGGTAATTTCTGGTCAGCTTTGTCTGGACACAGTGTTGAACAAGTAGCGGCAAATGCTGCCGCCGCTGTTCCAGCTCAATCACAAGTTCGTTCTGTGCGTGATGGCGGTATTGCAGCGGCAGCACAAAACGGTGTGCCGGTGGCGCTTGGTGAAGCTTTGGCAGCTGTTGGTGTCAGCGGGGATATTCTGAATGCGGCCCACCACATCGATGCTTACGACCGCAACCCCACCCTGGCCACCTTTCCGACCGGCGACTACGCAGCGTTAACGGCTTATGCCGCACAAGCTGCAAAGCCGTTTGGCGGGGTGGCTTTTTCTGGAGCCAGTGCCGACATTATCAAAACCTATTTGCAGTATCTTTCAACCGGCGGTGTGGCAGCACAGTTTCAGGCAAGCTATGCCAATATTCTGGTATCGTACCTCAACCTGTTGCGCAGCGGCGGCGTGCCATCCGGCTTTACAGGCGCGACACAAGCGCAACTTGCAGCGTATCTCGATTATATCAAAAACACAGTTGGTTTTGGCACGCTGTCAGCGGCCAATAACGATTTGCTGAAAGCCTATCTCGCGTTTCTGTCCACCGGTGGCACAGCCAACCAGTTTGGCGCTGCACAGCTGGCCGCCTATCAAGGCAATGCTACGGCACTTTTGGCCTATTACAGCTATTTGGTGTCGGGCGGTTTGCCATCGGCCTATGCTGGCCTCACGCAGGCACAAATTCAGGCTTATCTGCAAGTGCTGGCATCATCAGGGCAACTGGCGGCGCTACTTGGTACCAATGCAAACTTCTTTACCGACTACTTCAGTTATCTTGCTGGTGGCGGTGTGCCAGATCAATATGGATCATTGCCAGTGCCGACGCCTGCGCCAGCCCCAACGCCGACACCGAGCCCATCACCAACAGGTTCAGGGGCTGGCGCTCTGTTGACCGCAAATGGCGTTATTCTGGTTCACAGTCATACAGGCGTTGTCAACAATGCGCCGTATGTGATCGATTTTGGTCCGGAAACAACGGATAGTATCGTGTTGAATCCCGGTGGTCAGCTCGACTCGTTCACCATCAGGGGTCAGTCTGTAAAGATCGGCACAGCAACGAACACCGATGTGTTTGCCAATGGCACGGTCGGCCTTAGCCGCTGGGCAAATGGCACCACAAGCGACGGTGTGATACTCAACGCAAACCAGGGTTATATCAACTCAATTGCGCTGGCACCCGGTGCGCTTCCCGCCAGTGGCACGGCAACATATAATTTGCTGGCCGCCACATCACCCGTGTTTGCCAGCGGCCTTACCAGCCCGGGTAAAGTAACATCAGCAACACTTGCTGTTCAATTCGGTGCCGCGTCACACATTGGTTTTGAAGCCGCCATTACCATGCCGGAGGCTGGTGGTGCTGTAAATTATGCCCTGTCGAGCTTTGGCGGCATTGCCAATCCGGCGGCCAGCGATATGTTTTTCTTCCCAGCCCAGGCTACCAACCCGTCAGGATCATTTGAAGGCTCGATCAACGTTACAGCAAGCTCGGCAACCAATGTCGCCTGCGCCAACGCGATAACATGCGGTGGTGCAGCCAACGGCACTTTGGCAGGCACAGATTTATCCGGCGCTGTTGTTAATTATGTCGCCGGTGCAACGTCTGCAACACGCTTTATTGGCGGCATTGCCCTGGGCAAGGGCGGCACACCTGTACCACCACCGCCCCCACCACCGCCGCCGCCTCCACCGCCACCATCAACAACATTGTTTCCGGGTACGTCATCTTATGTTGAAGTGAGTGCCGGGAATAGTGTGTCCACAGTGGCAGATACGAAAAACACTGTTGAGCTCAGCGGCTCAGTTGCCAGCCTAACCAGTTACAGTGGTGTTGTTTCACGCAACACAGCAACAGATGCCAATGCCGGTTTCGCCAAATCTGCAGGTGGTGATGTCGTTGCATGGACCCGGTGGACGAATGGCACAGTCATCGAACCGTTTGGCCCGAACGAGGTGCTTTCCGCAAAACAAGGTGATTATATCATTGTCGGTAAATCGACAATCATTCAACCAACCAGCGGCATTGTCCACTATTCGCTTTTAGGAGCCACTGCCCCAACATTTAAGGATGGCTCGGCAGACCCGGGTACATTCAGTGGCAATATGACTATTAACTTTGCAACAAACCGGTTGGGGCTAGATTTTCTAATCGGATTGGACGGGCAGATTTATTCTCTGCGCACACCGGGTGATCCGCAAAACCCCTTGGACTTAAACTCTGGTGCCAGCATTGCCGGTATAAATGCACAACTGGCAGTGACGGGTGGCCTTTGTGCACCAGCGTGTAGCGGTGCAGTTTATGGCCTGCTGTTTGGCACCGGTGCCACTCAGGCTGGCGTCAACTATAACATCGGCACCGGCGCTAAAACGATCATTGGCTCAGCTGTTTTTGGATCAGGCACGCAAACAGTCACCCAAGCCAATCCGGTGGCTGCACCGCCGCCGCTGCCAGCGCCGCCTACAACTGGAGCACCGACAGGTAGCCGATTGCTTACTGTCAACACGAGTAGCGGCAGTATTGGTCTAGCCGCAAATCGAACATTAACGGCACAACCGGATGGCCGACTGGATGTTGATCCATTTGGCAGATCACGCGGCACGGCTGTTGACAAGGAATTCAGTGGTCTTGCGGGACTCATTGGTTGGTCACGCTGGTCGGGTGGTGCAATAGTTTACAACACAGGTCAATCCTACCCAACACCAGCTGGCGGCATTCATAACATATGGGGCTCATCGGTTGTTTCAATTCCATTGTCGGGCACAGCGACTTACGATCTGGCCGGATCAACGGCACCAACGGACAGTCGCGATCTGGTCGCCCCTGGCACAGTGGTTGATGCCAAACTTGCTGTTGCATTTTCCACCATGAAAGTCGGGTTTGAAACCAATATTGCCATTGGCGGCCAAACCTTTGCCTTGTCCACAGCCGGCGGTGTGGCCGCGCCGTCGCAGACTTTGGGGACCGACGCAACCTTTAATGGCCAGACAAATCTGTCAGGTAGTTTCTACGGTTTTATTACCGGAACGGGTGCCAGCCATGCAGGCCTTGGCTACACATTCAGCCCAGCGTCAGGTGTGTTTCTCGATCCAAACATTCATATCAGCGGCGTGATCGCTTTCACCAAACATTAATCTCACGTGCTGTGCGCCAGCGATACCGCATAGCCTCATGCTTTTCATATCGCACTTACAGGAGTATGATATCATGTTACGATCTTTTACGGCACTAACATGCCTCGTCTCGCTTGCCGGATCAAGTCTGGTGCCGATGGCAGCTTACGCAGATGCGTTACCTTTTTCTGTTGCGCAAGCATCCGACACCAGCCTTACATGTAGCCAGTTGGCTATGGAAACCGTCAAGGTTGCCAACATGATGGCGACAGCGGCAACGCAGTCGCAAATGCCACAAGCAGCGGCCTATGCCAACAATGCCAATACGCGTGTGAATGTCATAGACGCTGCTGTACGGCAGGCGCAATTAAATGGCCAACTGGCCAATATACAGGCCCAAGCCGCGCAGGCTGGCATGAGCGCAGGCACCACCAATGCCGCCATGGGCCTAGTAACCATGGCATCAGCGCTTAAATCCGGCGAAGGCGGCAAAGATGCCGCTATGCAGACCGCCGCCGATTTTGCCACTTCGCAGCTTGCGGCCCGCATCCCGGGTGGTGCGTTGGTTGGCGGGCTGGTCTCTGGCCTGTTTGCACACAAAAAGAAAGTTCAACCTGTAGCGGACCAATCAACAGCAACGCAGCCAAACATTCAGTTGATGCAGCTCGGCCAACAGCGCATGGCCTTTCTGCAATCGCTGTCGAGTGGTAGGAATTGCCATTGATACACGCCTTTGTTGATGCACCTCATTCATCTTTCTTTTGTGTTGTGTCAGAAAAGGAAAGAATTTTTGTGAACATAGAGAACTCATAAAATAGCGCTTGCGACAGTCGCTCATTAATTTTAAGCTCCATCCATAACCGGATTTAGTCCGGCATGGGGAGTAGAGTAATGCGATCAATTTTTGTTGCGTGTGTTGTTTGTGTCATGGAACTCGCTGTTCAGGCCCATGCTGCAACTCAAGCTGTGTCGTCTGTTAGCATGGTTGCACCAACACTTGAAGACATGCGCAAGCGTGATCGTTACAATAAACCAAGTGCTGAGCTGGCCGCATGGAGTGCATTTGCCGCTCGCGTTTTGGCTTATAAAACAACATCAGATACCGTTCGCGCCGAAGTGTATATGCACCTTGCCATTGCTCTTTGCGAAAGTGAGCAGTTTGACAAAGGCCTGATCGACGTTGCAATCGCTGAAAAAATTATTGCAGCGTCACCAAAGCTTTCACGCGCTGCCTTTGTGCCAGACTTATACGCCATTCATTCGGAATTGCTTGATAATCTCAATCGCAAGGATGAAGCCCAGGTTTACGCAGATAAATCTCTTGCGGCTGCCCGCACTTTATTTGGCGACGACAGCGGCGTTGCAGCTACAGCCTATGAAAGTCAATCTCTGGTTGCTGTTGTCAAAGGCAATGACACGGAAGCAAGACGACTTGCCTGTATTGCGTCTGATCGCGCGCAAGCCCACCTGCCACTGAATAACTCGGTTGTTGCGTCGTACATGGCAGCCTGTGGTATATTGAAATACAATCTTGATGAAGATGATGCTTTAGATATTCTGCGTAAGGCGGCTGACATAGCCTACCAGTATTTGCCTCTCGAAAACAAAATCAGATCTGTAGCGCTGAACGGTTCCGGTGCAGCCATGCTCCGCTTGGGGCGCTATGCAGAAGCACAAGATATCTTCAGGCGCGAAATCAACGTTGACCGTGTTATATACGGCGAGAATTCTGTTGACCTCTATTATTCACAGTCCATGCTTGGCCAAGCCTTGCGACGGGATGGAAAATATGAAGACAGCGAAGCCGTTCTACGTGCGGCGGCCATGTATATTCACCGTATTGACGGCGCTGGCGGTGAACCTGATTTAAAGGGTATGTCTTACGTACAGCTAGCAAATGCTGTTGAAAAACAGGGCCGTTATGCTGAAGCGCTTGAGTACGAATACAAGGCTCTGGCTGAGCTGAAATTGCAAGCCGGGGCCAATAAAAAAACAATAGCTATTGCTGAACTGGATGTGGCGCGTCTGCTTGGCTACCAAGGGCATTATACCGAGGCATTGCCAATGGCACAAACGGCCAGAGACGCCTTGATAAAAATATTTGGCGAACAGCATCGCACGGCACTTAGTGCCAGTTTTGATTATGCCCGGCTTCTCAATCATATGGGGCAAACTCAAAAAGCCTATGCCATCTCATCAGACGCTGCCAAAATATTAGAGGGTCATACACTTGATCTCGCCACCAAGCAGTCTGACATGATTTCACTGTCGCAAATCATAACGGCAAGTTTTAATGACCACACACTCATTGCTCTACACAACAACGATATAACAAATGCTGTGCATTTTGCTCAGCTTGCGTCACTTTCTGAATTAAGCCTTGTCAATGCCGAGCTTGGCGCTCGTGCTGTGGCTCGGGGCAGGGGGCTGCAACCATTGATCCAAAGGCTGCGCACTGCGCGTGCAACACAAACGCGCTTTCAAACTGAGTTGATGAAAATCAATGGTGGTGGAACTGGTGATGCAGGAGCGACCAGCAAACAAATTTTTCAATCACAATCTGACGTCACTGCTCTTACCGCAGAGATCAATACGCAGTTTCCAGACTACGCCAAACTTTCTCGCCCACAGCCTACACCACTCGCAGATATTCAGGCCCGACTTACACCTGCACAAGCCCTCATCATCCCGCTCAATCTGCCGGATCAGGTCGCGACCATCGCAATCACGGCAAAAAATGTTTTTTGGAGCGAGGGCAAGGGCAGCAGTCTTGCGACCACAGCGTTGGTCACACGTATTCGTAAAAGCATTGATGACGCACGATTGACCGACGACCCAGCGACCGCAACTTTTGATAATGAGGCCGCTTATGCACTTTACCAAGCGCTGCTGCCCGGCCACCTTGCAAAGGACATTGCTGATAAATCGGAATGGTTGTTTCCATCGAGCGGCCTTGCCTCTAGTATCCCGCCATCCTTGTTGTTGAGCAGGTTGCCTGATAGTAAAACCAAGCTAATCAACTATGCCTGGCTTATACGCGACCATGCTGTTGCCATTATTTCAGATTTCTCGCTTCCCAATAAGGTTGATATTAAGAAAAATAACATACGCTTTGCTGGTATTGGTAATCCGGCACTTGGTACAATTGTGAATAAATCCGTTGATTATACGGATTTGTTTCGCGGCGGCTTGTCTACGATCAATTCAATCCGCGCCCTCCCGAGTCTGCCGGGATCTGGTCAGGAGCTATCGCACCTTGCGGAAAATTTCGGCGGCACAGCAAGTTTATTGCTGACACAAGGTAAAGCAACCGAAGCGGCCATCAAGGCGTTGGATTTCTCGCCCTATTCCGTGGTGATGTTTGCCACACATGGCCTGACCAGCGGTGAGATCAACGGTCTTTCTGAGCCTGCGCTGGTTATGACACCGCCGGATGTTGCAACCGGTGACAATGATGGTTTGTTAACCGCCAGTGAAATTGCCCAACTCACCATACCTGCCGACTGGGTGATCCTCTCGGCTTGCAACAGCGGCTCAGGCCGCAACGCTACGGCACCAACGTATTCGGGACTCGCGCGGGCTTTTCGGTTGGCAGGTGCACACAGCTTGTTGCTCTCGCATTGGCCATTGCGCGATGACGCAGCAGAACGCCTTACGCTCAATACAGTGAAGACTACGGACAAAGGTATCACACGGGCACAAGCGCTGCGCTTGGCCAGCTTGAAGCTGATTTTGGATCGTCACGTTCCAGGAGGTGCACATCCAGCTGTGTGGGCACCGTTTGTCATAGTTGAAAATTAGTGCGTGTAGAAAAAATATTCGTTCAGAAGGTATAAGCTATACCGGCGCACGACATTCAAGAAAACTGCTAACCGCATTAAATTTTAGTATTTAACTGTCACCTTGGCATAGACATACCGACCATTTACACCGATTGGTGACAGAATATCGTATGGAAAATTACCTGCACCATTGATGTTGTCACTGGAACGCGTGGGATAATTATCAAGTAAGTTGCTAGCACCGATGCTGAGATCAATATTTTTCAAAGGTGAGTACCCAATCTCTGTATCCAGTTGCCATGCACTGCCAACAAGCTCTGGTGGTGCAAAAGTGGTGTAGCGGGTTACAGGGCCATAGCGCGATCCGCGCACCAGCCCCCGATATAGAGTATTCGACCATTCGCTGGTTAAAATCAGCTTGGTATGTGGTGAAGATTTTTCGAGCGTGCCACGTTCTACATCGCCGACGAGCTGACCGTTAAGGCCAAGTGCTGCCAACTGAGCGGGCGGATTGGCGATTTTTGTGACCTTGGTAGAGGACCAGTTAAAGGCTGACGTGAGCGCCAGCGTGCCGCTGGCCAAGGCATGTTTATAGGTGCCAACCACATCAACGCCGTCCGTTTGTGTGTTGGCAGCGTTGGTAAAATAACGCACGTTGAAAACATTATTTGGTAGACCTAAGGCGGCTATTTGGGGCTGTGTCAAAAGATCGTTACCGTTTGCATCCTTAAAACTGATCTGTTCTGATAGCGTTATTCTATCATTAACCCGGATTTGAAAATAGTCGACGCTGAAAGTCAGGCCATCTGTAATTTTACCTGTCAGGCCTAAGCTAATGTTGAAAGCTTTTTCGGCTTTCAGGCCTTCGGCTCCCAGCGCTTGCGCAGATGGGTCAGACACAGGCAAGGTGAGCACAGGGCCTGTGCCACCTGTGGCAATGAAATCATTCACAGAATATTTAAAACCTTCTTGTGCCAAACCCGGGGCACGAATGCTGTTGGAAATTGAGCCGCGCAAAGCAAAGCTTTCGCCCAGTTCGTAACGCGCACTTAACTTGCCAGCCACGCTGCTGCCAAAATCATTATAATGTTCATAGCGAGCGGCAATATCAAAACCAAGTGGGCCTATCTTGTGTGCTATGTCGGCATAGGCCGCAAACACGTCGCGTGACAGATTAGCGGCATCTTGTGCCTGCAAGCCAGGGTTGGCTTGCGCACCGTAAGAGGCCACATCACCGGGCAACGTGCTATATTTTTCGTGACGATATTCAGCGCCCCAGGACACGCTGATGGGCTCTTCGCCAGTGCCGCCGCTAAAATTCCGTGTGATATCAAGGTTGGCTGTCAGTTGTGAAAACCGAAAGGTGGCGGATTGAAATGATGTTGGGCTTGCAGTCCCCAATGAAGGATTTAATGAATTTTTTACACCATAATCAAAACTGTTGTGGCCATAGGTGAGGCTTCCATCATAATTCCAATTGGCCACTTCGCCTTTGAGGCCGGCATCAATGGCATAATCCGTATTTTTGCCAGTGGTTTCTGGCCGGTAGCCATTTGGGTAGAGGCCAAGAATATTTACATCACTAACTGGATAGCGATAAAATGCAGCCCCAGCTGCATTACGGCGATTGAAATTGGCAAAGCTGTAAAATTTCACACTGTCTGACAAAGCATATTCTGAATTGTACCAAACGTTGAGATCGTTTGATTTGGGATCACCAACGCGGAAATTTACACGGCCAATGGTGGCAAGATTTGCCGGATCATCAAAGCTTGTTGTGCTGCCAGTGAGAAAAAATCCGCCCTGATCAATGCCCGCCCGATTTGTCGCCTTGCGGTTGCGGTATTCTGCCCCTACGCGCACAAAACCTTTACCAAACAATGGCACACTCGCTTTGCCATCAATCACAAACGTTTGACCATCGGTGATGTGTTTGCCAGTTGGATCAAAATTAGTGGAATGAAACCCGTAGCTGCCAGAGGCTTCAGCGCCCGTTGGTGCATCATCAAGAATGATGTTTATCACGCCTGCCACGGCATCGGAACCATATTGGGCACCGGCACCATCACGCAGCACTTCGATGCGTTTGATGGAGTTACTTGCAATAGAATTAAAATCCACCGGTACAGTGCCGCGCCCAATTGCCGTTTCCAGATTGACAATAGACGTTACGTGCCGCCGCTTGCCATTGATGAGCACCAGCGTCTGGTCAGGGCTTAAGCCCCGCAATTGCGCTGCACGCACAATATCACCGCCACCGGAGTTGGATTGACGCGGAAAATTAAACGAGGGTGTGATGTTTTGCAGTGCCTGGCCTAGTTCACCACCAAGTGCACCGCTGCGGCTGATATCATTTGCAGTCAGCACATCCACCGGCACAGGGCTGTTGAGCACAGTGCGTCCTTTAGCACGGCTGCCGGTGACGACAATGGTGTCCGATGCCAGATCAGAAGATTTTGGCACGGCTAATGGCAAAGATTGGGCTATTACAGTGGTGCTGGCAAAACCAACAATACTCATGAAAATCGCGTGTTTCACAAACAATCCTTTTTAAATAAAATAATAGTCATAATCATATTTGATGCCGTTTCAAAGTGCGACAACACTGGACACGCTGATAAATGATCGGCAATATAATATTATGTTGCAAACTGGCCACACATCACATGCTCCACAACATAGGAACCTAAACGTTTACCAGGCAATTGCCGTTTCCGTTGGCATGGTGATGGGGAGTGGTATATTTCGTGCCGCGTCGTCCGTTGCAGCTAATGTGTCGACCAGTGCTGAGCTTTTTCTGGTGTGGAGCGTTGGCGGATTACTCTCGTTTATTGGAGCGCTCTGCTATGCTGAGCTCGCCACAGCTTTTCCCAACACAGGTGGCGATTATTATTTTCTTCGTAAATCATTTGGTCCGGTAGTTGGCTTTATGTTTGCCTGGTCGCGCTTCACGGTGATTTATGCTGGCTCTCTGGCCGCTTTGGCCTTTACCTTTGGCGATTATTTAAATCAGGCTTTTCACCTTGGGCAAGTGGGTAGTGCCGCGCTGCCGTTTCTGATTATTCTTGCGCTCACCGGTGTGAATTTACGTGGTATAAAAAGCAGTGCCGGCACTCAAGTGGGACTGACAGCGATTGATATTGGAGGTTTGTTGTCAGTTGGCCTTGCTGGAATATGGTTGGCTTTGCACACTAACATATCGACCTCGACGCACGAATTAGACGTTTCGAATGGCCATATTGGCGTTGCTATGGTTGGTGTGCTGTTTGCTTTTGGGGGCTGGAGCGACGTGGCAACACTATCGGCAGAGGTGCGTGATGGAAAACGTGGCATGGTGAAAACCATGTTGGGAGCACTAGCCATTATTACTGTACTTTATGTAGGCGTAAATTGGGCCTATTGGCGTGGCTTGGGCCTATCGGGTTTGGCACATAGTACGGCGCCAGCAGCCGATGTGATGCGCTTGGCATTTGGTAAGTCTGGAGAGTTTATCATAGTGGCCGTTATAGCAATCAGTACAACAGCCGCCATGAATGCAACTATCATCGTTGGTGGGCGCACCACATATGCTGCCGGGCGAGACTGGCCAGCACTCCGCCGCCTTGCGGATTGGGATGAAGCGCGCGGCACCCCGAAAGCCGCCATCTGGGCGCAAAGCAGCATGGCATTGCTTCTAATTTGTTTTGGTTTGATAAAGCATAACGGATTTGAACAAATGCTGGATTATTTGTCACCGGTGTTTTGGTTTTTTTTAACACTCAGCGGCCTTGCCGTTATTGTGCTACGCTATAAATTTCCCGATCAAGCCCGCCCTTACAAGGTACCGCTTTATCCGCTCATGCCATTGTTGTTTTCTGCCAGCAGTGCGTACGTGCTCTATTCCAGTGTGATCTATCTGCAAGCGGCCGCCTTGGCAGGCCTTGCCATGCTTGCTCTTGGTGCGGTGCTGGCTTATGTGTTGAAGAGAGGTTGATGATGCTGACTCCAGAAGCTGCCATTGAACACTTGATTGCCTTGCACGCCAAGGCGTTCTCTAACTTGCAAAAAGCGCTGGAGCAGTTTCTGGCCACGCGAGTGCCACCGGATAAAGCAGCACGCAAAGCATTTTGCTATCCCGAACTTATTATCACCTATGCACCAGAGGCGACTATTCCAAGGCTATCGCGCGCGTTTGCCAAATTTCAGCGCGCGGGTGTGTATTCAACCACCGTTACTCACCCAAAAGAATTTGCGCCTTACTTGCTTGAACAACTGACTTTGCTTGTGCATGATTATGGGGCGACACTGGTCGTGAGGGAAAGCCAGCACGCAATTCCATACCCTTATGTACTAGAGGGCGGCGACGAGCTTGCTGTTGGTGATGTGCCGCCAGCGGAGCTGGCTCGGCACTTTCCAACACCACTGCTGTCTGAAGTGGGTGATGAAATTGTTGATGGCCTGTGGCATCACGAGCACGGTAAGGCAAGACCGTTGGCACTGTTTGATGCTGTGCGGACGGATTATTCGCTGAAGCGATTGGTGCATTACACCGGCACTGACTGGCGTAGTGTGCAGCCGTGGATATTATTCACTAATTATCACCGCTATGTTGATGAGTTTGCCGCCTGGGCTATTGAGCAACTCAAGGCGGATACGCCTTACACAACATTTGTGGCGGCAGGTGGCGTTACCATCAAGCGCGGCGCAGTGCCGGACAATGCGCTGGAGCTCATTGCCGCAGCACCATGGCGCAAGCATCAGATGCCGGGCTATCATTTGCAGTCGACCGATGGCGCTGGCATCACGCTTATTAATATTGGTGTTGGGCCCTCGAACGCTAAAACCATTACAGACCATCTGGCCGTGTTGCGCCCGCATTGCTGGCTGATGATTGGCCACTGTGGCGGTGTGCGGCACGATCAACGTATTGGTGATTACGTATTAGCGCACGCTTATTTACGCCGCGATAAAATTCTGGATGATCTGGTGCCGCCGGAAATTCCATTGCCGGCATTGGCAGAAGTGCAGATGGCCTTGCAGGAGGCTGCTGCAATGGTGACGGGCGAACGCGGCGCAGTGCTGAAATCAAGATTGCGCACTGGCACCGTCGTTACATATGATGATCGCAATTGGGAGCTGCGCTGGTCATCCGAGCGTTTGCGCTTCAATCGTTCGCGCGCCATAGCCGTTGACATGGAATCCGGCACTATTGCTGCACAGGGTTATAGAATGCGCGTGCCTTACGGCACGCTGCTCTGTGTATCCGACAAGCCACTGCACGGTGAAATAAAAATGCCTGGCGCTGCCAACAGCTTTTACGAGCGCGCTATCGGTGAACATCTTAAAATTGGTATTAATACTCTGGAAATTTTGAAGAAAGACTTATCACAATTGCATTCACGGAAACTGCGATCGTTCGATGAGCCACCGTTTCGTTGAAGAGGAAAAAATATGTTTAAGTTAATCGTTTTATGTCTTCTCTTGCTGTCTAGAGAAACTTTTGCTGCCCCGCGCACTATGGCCGATGTTCTTGCGGCTTCCACGCCTTCTGACTGGCGGCCCATTGATCTGGACAACACGCTTTATATGGAATTAAACACTGGCCGCGTTATCATCGAACTCGCACCAGTGTTTGCACCACGGACGACAACCAATATCAAAACATTCGCTCACGAACATTATTATGATGGCACGAGTATCAATCGTGTACAGGATAATTATGTGGTGCAGTGGGGTGATGCAACTGAAAAAAAACCTCTTGGCACTGTCACAAAAATTGTCAAAGCTGAACTTAGTGTGCCAGTTTTAGGCACCGGCCAGTTCACGCCGTTGGTTGACGGCGATATATACGCAGACAAGGCAGGTTTTACGAACAGTATGCCGTCGGCGCGTGATGACAAAACCAAACAGGCATGGCTCACCCATTGCTATGCGATGGTTGGCGTTGGTCGAGATGTGGCACCCGACAGTGGAAATGGTGCTGAACTTTATGTTGTGATCGGCCATGCGCCGCGCCACCTCGATAAAAACGTTACACTTGTTGGTCGCGTGGTGCAGGGCGTTGAGCTGTTATCAGTGTTGCCGCGCGGAACAGGTGCGCTTGGATTTTATGAAAAACCCGAACAACGTGTCATTATAAAATCGATCCGTCTGGCAAAAGAGGTGCCGGTTGCAGAGCGCATCAATCTTGAAATCATCCGCACAGACACACCCACATTTAACGCTCTGGTAGAAAGCCGTCGTCACCGGGTGGATGAGTGGTTTGTCGATCCTGTCGGTCACATTGAGCTTTGTAATGTGCCGCTGCCTGTGCGGGTGGTGAAGTAAAGGCTTATTCTTTGCTCTTCGCCTTAGCTTTGCGATGCGTCTCTAAATTCAACACTTGAGGTGTGCCGTCTTCCGGCAATATTCTCAATCGCCGCGCGACTTCCTGATACGCCTCGACCTCGCCACCCAAATCGCGGCGGAAGCGATCCTTGTCGAGTTTCTCATTGGTATCGCTGTCCCATAATCTGCAGCCATCTGGTGAAATTTCATCGGCCAATACGACACGTGAAAATTCACCGTCCCATAATCTGCCAAATTCAAGCTTGAAATCCACAAGGCGGATGTTGATGCCAGCGAACAAGCCCTGCAGAAAATCATTGATGCGTACTGAGAGTTCCTCAATATCGTGCAGTTCATCTTCCGTCGCCCAACCGAAGGCGGCAATATGCTCTGCGGTGATCATAGGGTCACCAAGCTTGTCATTCTTGTAGTAGAATTCGATAATAGTGCGGTTGAGCGCTGTGCCTTCCTCCAAGCCCAGGCGCTTGGCGAGCGAGCCCGCCACCACATTGCGAATAACCACTTCGATGGGCAGAATTTCCACTTCACGCACCAGCTGTTCGCGCATGTTGAGGCGTTTGATAAAGTGCGTTGGAATGCCAATGCGTCCAAGCAGCAGAAACAAATGCTCAGAAATGCGATTGTTGAGCACACCTTTGCCTGAAATGGTGCTACGCTTTTCACCGTTAAAAGCTGTGGCGTCATCTTTGAAATATTGAATGATTGTGCCGGGTTCCGGCCCCTCATACAATATTTTAGCCTTGCCTTCGTAAATTTGGCGGCGGCGAGACATGGCATACCCCATATTTGGTGTGAATATTATAATCATACAATCGAATGATTCGAAAACATCATTAGACGGATTTTATGCTTGGGTACAGTTAAAGCCGGTATTTAATCAAAATTGTTAATACTATGAGTATTTTTATTACAAATAGGGTTAAAATAACATATGTAGGTCAACGTCGCGTCTTTTTTGCCTATGTCACTGCCCTATCACACCCAAGACAGCCTTATCGGTAAGGTCACGCCGACCAGCCATATCCAACAGCAAAAGCCCATCAAGGGTTGCCAGTAATAGAGCGGCAACCTCGGCATGTTTGGCATTGGGTGTCTGATCCAGATGATCTGTAATCCATAGCGCAAAACCATCTATGATGGCGGCTGCAACAGAGGTTTGAGTGTTTTGACCATTGTCAGACTTACTCGTGATCAACTCCATCCAAACGTGCATGAAAGGTTTTAAAGGTGTCGAACCCACGACAGCCCACAATTTCTGCAATAGATCCTTATACGGAAGTTTGATGCTTGCAGGTATTGCAATGTTAAGCAAATGGGTTAGTCGCATGGCAATTACCTGAAGCACAGCAGCCATAAGTTCGTCTTTATCCTTGAAATAATAGAGCAACATACGGTCGCTTGTGCCAGCGGCGGCAGCGAGATCGCGCAAATTGGCAGCAGCAAGGCCATACTCCAGAATGTGGTCTGCCATGCGGTCTGAAACTTCTATGCGTCGCTTTTCATTAATTTTCATAAATTCATGTAGCATTCGCTACAATTTCTGTCTATGTAGTAACTGCTACATATTTTAAATACAAAGGAAATTGAATATGACTCTTTTCTGGCAACGTTGGTTATATGTCTGGTGTGGCGTGGTGACTGTGTTTGGCCTGATTTTATGCGGCGCTGGGCTGGCGGCAACAGGCGCACCGTCTTTTGCTTTGCTCCATATCTTAAATCCGTCAGTAATGATTACTGTGGACGCACCTCTTCGCTGCAGCATTGGTTTGATGGGCGCCGTGACCTTTGGCTGGGGGTTAACATTATTCACAACAATACGCGCAGCATTGGCTTTGGGTGATTGGGGCGGATCAGTTTGGCGATCCCTGCTCATCAGTGTGGGTGTCTGGTACCTAATCGACAGTTTTATATCGATTGCCACAGGGTTCGGGTTGAACGCTGTTTCCAACACAGTGCTGCTGCTCGCTTTCCTGCTGCCTATACTGCGCACAGGTGTGTTATCTAAATCATATATGTCGAGTGATGTGCGCACGAATACTTATACTCAAAGCAGTGTTTAGAGATTACATCACCAGCAATCCTTCTTTCCTGATCTTTTCGCGCCACACCAATGGCCCGGTGTGGTGCACAGATTCGCCCGTTGCATCAACAGCCACCGTCACCGGCATGTCCTTAACCTCGAACTCGTAAATCGCCTCCATGCCCATGTCCTCGAACGCCACCACTTGACTGGCTTTGATGGCTTTGGAGACTAAGTAAGCGGCACCGCCGACAGCCATGAGGTACGCCGCTTTATGTTTTTTGATGGCTTCGATGCCAACAGGCCCGCGCTCGCCCTTGCCAATCATGGCGATCAAGCCGGTTTCGGCCAGCATCATTTCAGTGAATTTGTCCATGCGGGTGGCTGTGGTTGGACCAGCCGGGCCGACGACCTCGCCGCGCACCGGATCGACTGGGCCGACATAGTAAATTACGCGGTTCTTGAAGCTGACCGGCAATGTTTCGCCGCGCCCCAGCATGTCCGCAATGCGCTTGTGCGCAGCGTCACGACCCGTAAGTATTTTACCGCAGAGCAATAGTCGTTCGCCGGGTTTCCATTGAGCGACTTCAGCCGGTGTCAGGCTGTCCATATCGACGCGCTTGGCCAAGGCATCCGGCTGCCAGTGTACATTAGGCCATTTGTCGAGATCGGGCAGAGGAAGTTCGGCGGGCCCGCTGCCATCCAGCACAAAATGCGCATGGCGCGTGGCGGCACAATTCGGCACCATGCCGACCGGAAGCGAGGCTGCATGGGTCGGGTAATCGCGGATTTTAACATCAAGGATGGTCGATAGCCCGCCCAAACCTTGCGCGCCAATGCCAAGCGCATTGACCTCGTCATAAATTTCGATGCGCAGCTCCTCGATTTTGCTATTGGGGCCGCGCAGTTTGAGCGCTGTCATATCAATCGGCACATTGAGCGCCTCCTTGGCTAGCACCAGCGCCTTATCCGATGAGCCGCCAATGCCGATGCCTAGCATCCCCGGCGGACACCAGCCAGCGCCCATGCCCGGCAGGGTTTTCACCACCCAATCGACAATGGAATCAGACGGGTTCAGCATGACATGGCGGGATTTGTTCTCCGAGCCGCCACCCTTGGCGGACAGATTGATATCGATGGTGCTGCCAGCTACCAGCCGAGTGTAGATCACGGCTGGTGTGTTATCCTTGGTGTTTTTGCGGCTGAAGGCGGGATCGCTCATGATCGAGGCGCGCAGCTTGTTCTCCGGATTGAGATACGCCTGCCGCACACCTTCGTTGATCATGCCCTCCAGGTCCATGGTGGCCCCCTCAAAGCGCACATCCATGCCGACCTCGACAAACACAACAACGATGCCGGTGTCCTGACAGATTGGCCTGTGGCCTTCCGCGCACATGCGGCTGTTGGTAAGAATTTGCGCAATGGCATCTTTTGCCGCTGGCGATTGCTCAGCGTCATAGGCGTGGCCCAAGGCAATAATGTAATCCATCGGGTGAAAGTAAGAAATATATTGCAGCGCGTCGGCGACTGACGCAATAATATCGGATTGTTTTATATGGGTCATGAGTGTTTCCTCGAATTGCTGTTCGTTTGTACCTGAATGCACAATGTGCTATTAAGACAAGTGGTGTAGCGTCAATAGCTAGTGCCTTATTGCTTGGCATATTCTGTGTGCACTACCTTCAAAAACCAATCAACGGTGAGTTTTTTTGCGAGGTCGCGCTAATACCCAATGACTATTCTGTCGGATGACGTCATGAAATTTGTCCTCAAGCCGAGCCCTTGCGTTCAATCACCAGGATGCGCCCTTCGCTGACCGGGTGTGCAACATGCTCATCGCCCACATCTGCAAGGAATATATCGGTTGGTTTCAGTCTGACAGATTTTTCCGTACCCTTATCCTTGTAAAACATATCAACTTCACCACTCAGCACAACAAAGACCTCGGCACCATCGTTGACATGCCAGTGATAGGGCTTGTCTGTCAAGTGCAGCCGCACGGTTGCGCCATCAATTTCCATCAAATCAAGAGCACCCCAGGCACGATCTGCGGTGAATTTGTTAATATCCTGCATAATGCGCATAGTAAAAATGTCCTGCTTTATACGTGTTCTTTGTATAGAGAGATGCGGTCCGGCAAGCAACATCAAGGCTTGACGTCAACGGTGCTTGCCCCTACCTCCTCCGTTCCCATTTCGCATAAGGTATCCCATGGCCAACCCCAATGTTTCTGCCCAGCAGCTGAAGTCTTTTATCGAGCGTGTTGAAAAGCTTGAGGAGGAAAAGAAAGGCATTGCCGATGACATCAAGGATGTGATGGCAGAAGCCAAGGGCAGCGGCTTTGATATCAAGACCATGCGCGCGATCATCAAGCTGCGCGCGCTTGATAAGGCCGCGCGGCAGGAGGCGGAAGCCCTGCTGGAGACCTACAAGGCAGCTCTGGGAATTGACTGAGCTTTAAATCTTGCGTCTCACTCAAATCAGGCATAATCTCAAATTCAAATAATTTGGGAGAACAGCGTGACTGAATATCTCGATGTGATCGTTATTGGTGCGGGCATTTCCGGCGTATCCGCTGGCTATCATCTGGGTGCCAACTGCCCGACCAAAACCTATGCCATTTTAGAAGCACGGGACAGCATGGGCGGCACATGGGATTTGTTTCGCTATCCCGGCGTGCGCTCTGATTCAGACATGCACACGCTGGGGTTTGTGTTCAGCCCATGGCGCGCGGCCAAGGCAATTGCGAATGGCCCCTCTATCCTGCAATATATCAAAGATACCGCTGCCAAGTTCGGCATCGACAAACACATCCGCTTTCAGCACCGGCTAACAAGTGCCAGCTGGGATAGCAGCACCGCACGCTGGACACTCACCATCGAGCACGGTGCTGCAAAAGACGTGCAAACACTGCAGTGCAACTTCCTCATCATGGGCACAGGCTACTACAAATACACCGACACCTACCGGCCAGAGTTTGCTGGCTCTGAAACCTTCAAGGGGCAGATCATTCACCCGCAATTCTGGCCAAACAAACTCGACTATGCCGGCAAGCAGGTGGTGGTGATCGGCAGTGGAGCTACCGCTGTCACCATAGTGCCAGCCATGGCAGATAAAGCCGCGCATGTGACTATGCTGCAGCGATCTCCAACCTATTTCGTCTCTCGCCCATCAATAGATATTGTCGCCAATGGCTTGCGGCGGATTTTACCTGAGCGCATGGCATATGCTGCAACACGGTGGAAAAACATCATCATGCAGCATTTCTTTTTCACCGACTCACAGCGGCGACCAAAATTTTATAAAAAGCTGTTAATCAAAGATGTGCGCAAAAACCTTGGGCCTGATTACGATGTCAGCACCCATTTCACGCCAAAGTATTTTCCATGGCAACAGCGCTTGTGCCTTGTGCCAGACGGTGATTTTTTTGCCAGCCTCAACGCCGGTAAAGCCACTGTGGTGACAGATACGATTGATCGCTTCACTGAAACCGGCATCAAACTCAATTCCGGTAAAACGCTGCCAGCTGATATCATCATCACAGCCACCGGCCTCAAAATGGAAGTGATGAGTGGTGTGCAACTGTATGTCGATGGCAAAGCCATCAAGCTTAACGAGACTATCAGCTACAAGGGCTTCATGTACTCCGATGTGCCAAACCTGGCCTCATCATTCGGCTATTCTAACGCATCGTGGACGTTGAAGGCGGATCTGATTTGCGATTATGTCACTCGCCTGATCAACCACACTGCGGGGACCGGCAATGCGTATTGCGTGCCGGTCCCGCATTGTGTTGAACCGCTTGATGCCCCGATTATGAACCTAACCTCTGGCTATGTGCAACGCGCCTTAGGCAGTTTGCCAAAACAGGGGGCTGAAGATCCGTGGAGAATTCACCATAACTATTTTATTGACCGGAAGTCACTGAAGTTTGGCAGTGTGGAGGATAAAGCCATGGTGTTTGCCAAAGCCAAGCGTGCGCTGGCAATTGCAGCGGAGTAGTGTGTTGCGGCGTCATTCCCTGTTAAGTCCCGAATGACGATGATAGTAGGATTCGTTCCGTGAAGCCTCTCTCGCAAGGTAGAAGAAAACTTTTGGGTTGATTCATAAGGCTTCAAGTATAATTGCATGACGAACCTCTTGCTTCCGCAACCACATCCTGTAAACCCGCTTCACACCCCTTTCAGGAAAAAACACATGTCAGTTCAATCTATCGGCGTTATCGGCTCTGGCCTTATGGGGAACGGCATTGCCCATGTGTCAGCACTAGCGGGCTTCAGTGTTATTCTGTCGGATGTTGCCATAGAGCGTGCTGAAAAAGGTTTGACAAACATTAAAAATAATATGGGTCGGCAGCTTACCAAGGGCCTGATCAGCGAAAGTGACATGACAGCAGCGCTTGGCCGTATCCAGCTCACCACCGATATGGCGGCCTTTAGCCAAAGCGATCTTGTTATAGAAGCCGCCACTGAAAACGAGAGCCTCAAAAAAGAAATATTTGCCAAATTGTGTCCGCTTTTGAAAGCGGATGCTTTGCTTGCATCAAATACATCGTCGATATCCATCACCAGGCTGGCAGCGGCCACGGACAGACCAAGTCGTTTTATCGGGATGCATTTTTTCAACCCCGTACCACTGATGAAACTGGTGGAATTAATCCGTGGTTTGGCGACAACAGATGCAACGGCACAGGCGGTCACAGAGGCGGCAAAGCGCATGGGCAAGGTGAGCATAGCAGCAGGCGATTCGCCGTCGTTTATTGTCAACCGAGTGCTCTGCCCCATGCTAAACGAAGCCATTTTTGCCCTGGGTGAAAATGTTGGATCGGTTGAGGATATTGATAATGGCATGAAGCTGGGTGCCAATCACCCCATGGGGCCGCTGACACTGGCTGATTTTGTTGGTCTCGATACTCTGCTGGCAGTGATGCACGTGATGCAGACTGCAACAGGCGATTGCAAATACCGGCCAGCGCCGTTGCTGGTGAAGTATGTCGAGGCCGGGTGGCTTGGAAAAAAATCTGGTCGCGGATTTTATGATTACAGCGGCAACATACCCGTGCCAACACGATAGGAACAACCATGTCAAAACCTCATATTTACCTTGGTAACAAAGCCTACTCCTCGTGGTCGATGCGGCCGTGGCTGGCACTCAGGGCGTCTGGTATCGCTTTCGATGAAACCACAATGGAGATGTTCACGCCTGAAACGGTTTCATGGTTGGCCACTAACAGCCCGAACAAAAAGTTTCCGGTGCTGCATCATGATGGTTTGGTGATCGCTGAGACAATCGCCATTATTGAATATGTGGCAGAGCTGGCACCGCACGCCGGGTTGTGGCCAACGGATATCCGAGCCCGCGCTGTCGCCAGAGCCTTGAGTGCCGAGATGCACGCTGGCTTTCCAGCTGTGCGCCAAAACATGCCGGTGCATTTGCGCAAGCGCTTCCCCGCATATCAGGTGCCAGAGGCAGCACGCGCTGATGTTGCAACCCAAGTGGCGCGGATGGATGCTTTATGGACAGGGTGCCGGAACCAGTTTGGCGCCACTGGCCCATTTTTGTTTGGCAGCTTTGGTGCAGCGGACTGTATGTTTGCGCCGGTGGTCACGCGCTTTGTAACTTATAATGTGTCACTCTCTTCAAATGCACATGCGTATGTCGATGCAATCATGGCGCAACCGTTTGTGTCTGAGTGGATTGCCGCAGCACAAACCGAGGGTATGGAAATTGCCAGCTACGAGCAGCTGCCAGATCATGTGCCATTTTTGGCTTAGTGTCGTGCGATAACGGCCTTTAAAAACGCCTGTGCCTTTGGACCGTTCCATTCAACCGGTCGCATGATACGGGCTACTTCACGCCCATGGCGATCATAAATCAGCGTGGTTGGCAGTTGCCCATCGCCACCACTTATACCAAAGGCTAAAGCATTGTGCCGATCTGTATATGGGGTCAGATTTGGAAATTTGGCATTTTGCCACCAGCTGTCCACGGCACGCCAACGTGCCGGGTCTTCACTAACAGGTATAACAACCAGCACTTTTGGATCAAATAATTTTTGCAAAGCATCCAGAGACGGCATTTCTTTCAAACAAGGCGCACAGTAGGTCGCCCATAGGTTAAGCACTACAACGCGGCCTTTAAAGTCTGCCAACCGCGCTGAGCCTTTGTGGGACTCGAAGGGGAAATCTGGCGCAGCTGTACCTGTATGTTTGAAATTCAGCGGGGCAAGATCACCGCTCGCATAGCCGACGAATTGTTTAGCAGCATTTACTTGCTCTTGTGAGTTTGCAGCCAATGCCGTATTTGCCAGCAAGAACGCAAAAAACTGAGACGAAACGATTTTAAAAAGCATATTATGTCACCAATCTGATATTTATTGTAAGCAACAAGGTACACTGAAACTTATGAAATACAACGTGAACACAAAATATTTTAAAGCAGGGCATCGAGCTTTAAATATTGTCATGGCAATTATAACGTCTATTTCTGTTACAACCTGCGGCAAAAAAGGCCCACTTGAGCCACCGCAATCGCCACCTGTAAAAAGTCAGACTAAATAATGCATCATTTTGAGTATGTGAATGGCACATTACAAGCCGAGGGTGTTGCTGTGGCCGAAATTGCAAAAACTGTGGGAACACCGTTTTATGTTTATTCAACCGCCACACTTGAACGACACTATAAAGTGTTTTCCAGTGCGTTTGGCAGCCTTGATACGCTTGTGTGCTATGCCCTGAAAGCAAATTCTAATCTTGCTGTTATTAAAACACTGGCGAACCTTGGGGCAGGGGCCGACGTGGTCTCTGGCGGAGAGTTGAAAAGAGCCCTTATGGCGGGTGTGCCGCCAGAGCGTGTTGTATTTTCAGGTGTTGGAAAAATCGCTGATGAAATGGCAGAAGCGCTTAAGGTTGGAATATATCAGTTCAATGTTGAATCAGAACCTGAACTGGATGTTTTATCCAGCGTGGCGACAAGTTTGGGTAAATGTGCGCCGATCACATTTCGTGTTAATCCAGATGTTGATGCCAAAACACATGCTAAAATTTCAACCGGCAAGGCGGAAAACAAGTTTGGCATACCTTGGCAGCAAGCGCGTGCCGTTTATGCACGTGCGGCGTCGTTACCTGGCATACGTGTTGCGGGTGTGGATGTTCACATCGGCAGCCAGCTCACCGATCTTAGTCCGTTCGAAAGTGCCTTTGCACGCGTGATTGATCTCGTGCATGTGCTGCGCGGTGATGGCCATACCATTGATCGTGTTGATCTGGGTGGAGGGCTGGGCATTCCATACGATTTTGATGCAGCAGCACCACCGTTGCCTCATGATTACGGCCAGATGGTCCAGCGTGTTGCCGGTAATCTTGGTTGCCGACTGGTGTTTGAGCCCGGTCGGCTTATTGCTGGAAATGCTGGCATATTGATTGCTAAAGTTATTTACGTAAAGCGCTCACTCACCAAAACATTTGTCATTCTTGATGCTGCGATGAACGATTTGATTAGACCAGCGATGTATGATGCTCATCACGATATTGTGCCGGTCAATCAACCTGCACAAGGAGCAGCCATGACAGAGGTAACTATTGTCGGCCCGGTATGCGAAACCGGCGATACATTTGCAAAAGATCGCAACATGGCACCTGTCGCTGCAGGTGATCTTGTGGCTTTCAAATCGGCTGGAGCCTATGCCGCTGTAATGTCATCAACATATAACACGCGCGCACTTGTGCCAGAGGTGCTTGTGAGTGGGTGCGATATGGCCATTATAAGACCACGCATCTATGTGGATACCGTGATTGGGTTTGATCGTTTGCCGTATTGGTTGAGCGAATAACCATCATGAATGCGCCATTCAAACTTCAGAAAGCCGTCACATCCATTCCAGCGCCATATATTCATTGGACGGATGTTCCGGCACATTTGAAGTGGCGGCTTGTCACCACATACATGAGCATATTTGCTGAAAATATCTGGCGATGTTTATGTAAGCCAATATTTTTTATTGTGCTCGGCCTTCTGCTCGCTGCGCTAGGTGTCGTGCAATATCTAAATGGCTGGGTGCGGGTAGGTTTGTTGTTGGGGTTCGCAATATGGATTGTGAGAAGCCTGATCATGGCTTTCTATTATACCTTTCAAGTCAATTTGTTCTCTGTCATGCGCCGACTGGAGATTCATAATAATGTCCAGCCAGGGTCATTTATTTTTCTGGCAGATAAAGCTGTTGGTACCGACAGTATGGTATTCTGGGCGGCAGCTCAGGCAAAAATACAACAAAAGCAGATCACAAGATCAACGCCATTGCCTGCCCTCACGTTGACACGGCAGCATATTGGCTTGATGGCTGCCATAGTTGTCTTGCTGCTATACGTGACAACGCATTACAAAACAGCCGAAAGCAGGCTAACCGACGCACTCTCGCCGTGGCCGACATCTCTGGCAGCTCTTCATATCACAGCGCAGATTGAACCGCCGATCTACACAGGATTACCCGGCCGACAAATGCTTTTGAAAACCGACTCTATCAATCTGGTTCAGGCACCGCAGAACAGTATCATGGTTATAAACATAAATGATATGAATGACATGCATATCACCGGACCTGATGAGCCAGCCACATTTGCGAATATACCTGGTGGCGCGGTTGGCCACGTTATCTTAAGGCATTCAGGTCAGTATTATTTGAAACATGGTTGGCGCACCATTGCCAATATTGATGTGACACTAGTTGCAGATGCCGCGCCAAGCGTTGCGTTTACTGGTGTACCCGAGCTGACTGCAAGCCAGTCCGTTGATATCGGTTACAGCGTCAGCGATGATTATGGCGCAGAGGCTGTCGGTCTTGCCATTCAGGTGGGCACTGCAACGGAGGCTGTTCTGCTCAATCCGCCCAGTGAACCACAGGCTCTGGTGCACAGCTTTCGTGATCTCACATCAAGCCGTTTTGCCGGGGAAAAAGTGATTCTGCAGCTGGTGGCAATCGACCATGCCAATAATTACGGGTTGAGCAACCGCATCAATTTTACTTTGCCTGAGCGTCATTTTCTGCACCCAGTGGCTCAGCAAATTATTGCAATACGAAAACAGCTTTTTGTCGAATATCCGAATTTCAAACGTATCGAAAAAGAGCTTGATGATGTATCGCAAAATCTCAAGGCCTATGATGGTCGCTATACAGTTTTTGCAGCGCTGCGCAGCGCTGTCTGGCGCTTGCGGGGTCGCGCACCGGAAGAACAGATAGGGCCCTTGGTTGGTTGGTTGTGGCAAATCGCGCTTGATCTTGACAAGCGCGTGCAGGGCCCGAATGTTAGCGCTCTTCGTCAGCAATTTGATGATTTGATGGCGCAGATGAACAGTGGTGCTGACACTAAAGAGCAAATGAAGAAACTTGAAGACGCCATGCAGCAATTTATGCAAGGGGCAGGGGTGGAGCGTGCGGCACCGCAAGCTGGCCAGAATTCAAAATCCATCAGTGCAGCCACACTCAACCAGATGATGCAGCAATTGCGGGAACGATTGGCTGTGGGCGATAAAGCGGGCGCAAAGGAAATTGCTGAGGCGCTTCAGCATATTATGGAAAATGTACGAGGTGGTGGTAGTGGCAAAGTCAATAATAATACTGGCCAGATGATGCGCCAGCTGCAAAATGTGTCAGGCTCACAACAGTCTCTTATGGGAGAGACCGCTGGTGAAAACATCGGCAATGCGTTCCGATTGCCTCATGAGCAAGGCAACGGCCTGAAATCGTTGGCAGACAAACAACAAAATCTTACGGAACAACTGCAACATGAGCAAAAGAATGGCGGCGACAAGGTGCCAGGCGTAAAATCCGCACGAGAAGCCATGGACAAGGCGCGTCAAGCACTTGATTCGGGTGACGGCGCAGCAGCATTAAAACAGCAGGCTCAGGCGATGAACAGCTTACAAAAAGCCATTCACGCTCTCAAAAGCAACGCCAAAGAGCAAGGCGAAGGCGCTTCAGAGACTGAAGGAGATGAGGGGCTTGACCCATTGGGTCGATTGTCCGGTGGTCGACAAGGCCGTGAGCTACCACTTCCAGGCGGGCATGAGGTGCTTGATATCGCCAAAATAAAGCATATTCTTGAAGAGCGCGCGGCAGACCCTGCCAGAACGCCCGCAGAAAAAGCTTATATTTTAAGACTTCTGCGGCGTTTTTGACACATATTGCTTGTTCGATTAACCCGCGGTTCAGCTGGCAAAGACTAGATTTATTTTTTATTGTTGAGAAGATAAATGATGTTTGCCCAATTAACTACAATCGTATTTGTATTGACAGCTGCCATCACCGTGCAAGCTCAGCCACAGCACCGGCACGCTGGAACTATAAGACCATCAAGCTTGTCTCAAGATATGACGCTTGTAGCAAAGCCAAGCTATAATGATGTGATTAGTTCTAAAAGTGTAATGCACGGCGCTAAAAGATGCATTGCTACAAGTGCTTTCAAAGGCACTAATATCACCAACGATCAAACAGTATTGATTACACTTAAAACGGGTGAGCTTATCAACCTGCGTTTGCGTGACCGCTGTTACGGATTGGCCTATGATGATAAATTTTATTATCAGCAAAACCCTGGCCAGCAGTTGTGTGAACAGACAGATGCTATCATTGCGCGTTCAGGCTCAAGATGCTTGATCGATAAAATAGAAACAATCAAGAATGCAAAAAGCAAAAAACTTGGGTGATGTTGCCTTGACGGAATATATGATTGCTCATACTTATTTAATATGAAATTAAACATAATGTATAAACTTTGGGATTTGCCGGTGCGGGTATCGCACGCACTTTTCATTATTGGCATACTGGTTGCCTTCATCACAGCGCAACTGGATGCGATGACCATTCATCAGTACAATGGCTATATGCTTTTGACGGTGGTGCTGTTCCGTATTCTGTGGGGTATCACGGGTTCAACGCCAGCGCGCTTTTCATCATTTCTGCGTGGCCCTGCAGCTGTCATTGCTTACATCCGAACTTTACGCGATCCGGTTCTCCGGCATTGGCCTGGCCATAACCCGGTCGGGGGTTGGGCTGTGGTGTTAATGCTGGTTGCTGTTCTGGTACAGGCTACTACAGGCCTATTTTCCAACAATGAAGATGTCATGTTCGATGGACCACTAAACCATTTGGTTTCAACAAATATTGTGCACCGTATAAGCCAGTTCCACGGTGCATGGTTTTACTTTGTCTTGCTTTCGCTGATCGTCATTCATATCAGCGCCAATCTGATTTATCGGGTCATTAAAAATCAAAATTTGATAACCCCCATAATCACGGGTCGAGCACCGATCACGCAAGCCGAAGCGCAACTTATTGTATTCGCACCAGCATGGCGTTTTTGTCTTTGCTTTTTTATAGCCGCAGCACCGGTTGCGGCTATAATTTTTAAAGTGATCTGAAAAATCAGCTTTTTACCGGAAAGCAATTCAACCCTTGCGTCTTCATCTGGCTGCACGCCTTAGCAGCAGCATCATGGCTGGCGAAATTACCGACTTGCAATTTTGTCATTGAACCTGCCGCAACGTAGATTGGGTCCGTCGTTCCAAGGCTAGCTGTGATTTTGATATGCTGGCCCTTCCACTGTGCTTCAGCGGCTGCCTGGCTTGCATAAGCGCCCATCTGCACATGCCAGTTGCCACTTAAACTCATTGCAACCACACTTTTAGGTTTGGTTGCCGTTGGCAATGTCGTCATGTGGGGTGCTGGTGCGGTGTCCACATGAGGTGTTATAATTGTTGGCGCTGCTGGTAAAGAAGGCGCAGCAGCAGCCGACCCCGCAGCTAGTTCTGTAAGCGCACTGTTGCCGCTTGTAACGCTCGGCGAGCCGTCGTTATTTGATTTCACTGTATTCAATGCAAGGGTCGCGGGCACTACATCTGGCGTTGCAACAGGTAAAATAGCGGCAGCCACAGGCGCTTTGCTTGTAGCGCTGGCATTTGTCCAGGCGACTGCGGGTTTTGCAACCCGTGCGATGATCACTGTCGGGGCAGGCTTGGCGCTGACAGGAGGGGTTGTGCCCGGCAAAGCCTGCGCAGCGCTCACCAACGTGGCCTTAATTGATTGGCCTAGTTGCATGTCATCCGGTTTCAGAAACTGGGCAAGTCGAGTGCTTGTATCACTTGCTTCGGGCAAACCAGCATCTTTGGCAAGGCTTGTGTAAGCGTAGGCTTTTGGCCAATCTTTTCCTACATCATCGCCGTTAAAGTAAAGCACGCCAAGCATATATTGAGCGCGCGCATCACCATTGCGAGCCGCTACGTGATAAAGTTCAATAGCGCGCTTGGTGTCTTTAACGGGTGGTGTACCAAAATACAGGAGTGTTGCCAAATTGCCCTGTGCGGCCACATGGCCAAGCCTTGCTGCTTGCTCATAGTATTTGGCCGCTTGTACAGGGTCCACTTTAACACCGCGTCCTTGCCGGTATGCCTGACCCAGATTAAACAGAGCGTTGGGGTCAGATTGCATTGCAAGCGGTCGCCATACGGCGATTGCACCGGCATAGTCATGTGCTTGATACAGTTTAACACCGGCATCAATAGTGCCTGCGGCTAGAGCAGCATTTTGCCCAAAAACCGATGTCATCAATACAGCACAAGCCGTGATATATGTTTTACGCATGGCAATTACCTCCTGATTTCTAATATCGCCTTATTACAAATCTTGGTTAACGAAGTCTCAACCATAAAATCAAATAGATTGTTACAATTTTGCCCTAACTTTACGTAATCTTAAAGCTAATATGTTCATAACAGGCCTCTTAGAAACTATTTCAAGAGGTTTTCATGCGCGTTTTGGCGGTTGCATCTCAAAAAGGTGGCTCAGGTAAAACCACACTCAGTGGCCATATTGCTGTTCAGGCACAACTTCATGGCGAAGGCCCAGTTGCCATTATGGATATGGATCCGCAGGGGTCACTGGCTGACTGGTGGAACGAGCGAGAGGCCAGCTTGCCGGTTTTTGCGCAGACAAGCGTCAGTCGCCTCAATAACGATCTTGAGCAGTTGCGCAGCCAGGGTGTAAAACTTGTGGTGATTGATACACCACCTGCCATCACAGTGGCCATTCAAAGCGTTATTGCTGTGGCAGAACTTATTGTTGTGCCCACCCGCCCTTCGCCGCATGATTTGCGTGCGGCCGGTGCCACGGTCGATCTGGTAGAGCGGGCCGGAAAGCCTCTGGTGTTTGTGCTGAATGCCGCCACACCGCGAGCAAAGATAACTTTTGAGGCGGCGATTGCGCTTTCGCAACATGGCACAGTCGCACCCGTCACCATTCATCACCGCACCGATTTTGCTTCGAGCATGATTGATGGACGCACCGTTATGGAGCTTGATCCCAAAGGTAAATCTGCTGGAGAAATTCGTGAGCTATGGAGCTATCTTGCTGATAGGCTCGAAAAAAACTTTCGCCGCACCGTGTTTGCTGCACGGCCTAATGTTGGCCAGCCTGTGCAAGCGGCACGGCCCGTCGCAGCAACATTCGGTCGTCGGATAAATGCAGCGGAAGGAGCATAAAATTATGTCTATGCAATTTCCAAAACCAGCCGCATCGCTCAGCAGCGCACTGCTTGCACGCAAGGGGGCTGCTCGTCCCGGGCAACGTTACACACAGGATATGAGCTTTATTGAGCCCGTAAGAGAAGCTACTCTGCAAAATTCAGCAAGTGAAAATATGGTTGAACAACGAATAGATTTTGCAGTGTCAACTTTTCCAGACGTAACACAAAATATTGTTGCCAATGATGTGATGTTAGCGGACCAACTGATCGAACCAATTGATACGGATTACATGGAACAGGAAACCCAGCCAGTTTTGTTGCCTGCAAAAATGACTCAGCAAAAACCATATGTGGCACAATATATTTCAACCGAAGTACGGACACCAAAAACCAGGTATGCATCTGGTCAAAAAGCCCGCTGTGCCTTCACATTGCGTCTCGACCCGGAACGTCATTTAAAGTTACGCCTGATATCGGCACACCAGCACCGGTCGGCTCAAGTCATTGTCACTGAAGCACTCGACCGTTTCCTCGCTGATTTGAATTCAAATGAAAACACTGGTTTGTGCATTTGCCGCGCGCAGCCTACGAACTGATGACCAAGGACACGATAATGATGAACCATTCACGTTTGCTCGCCACCTTTTCAATCACTGTGCTCTCAAGTGCCTGCACGTTTGGTGCACATGATCAAAATGCGTTTGTAACGCCTCCTAAAGGGCAGCCGCATGCGATTGTAGACGTTAAGCTAGCAAACGCGCCTTTGACTGAGCTTGCTCAATCTGCCCTCGCCAAAGGTGAAACATCTGCTGCTATATCGCTTGCGCAACGTACACTTGATGGAGCGCCGGGAGATCGTATCGCCTCACAAATTCTTGCTGAAGCGCTGCTGGCAGATGGTCAGGCTGAAGCATCGGTATCTGCGTTTAAATCTCTGTTGTCGCTCGATGGCAATGATGCCGCAGCGCGCGCTGGCCTGGGTATGGCCTTGCTTGCAAGTGGTGACCCTGCAACCGCCAAAGCGGAACTTGAAAAAGCCATGGTGGCCAAACCCGACGCAACTGTTATCGCCAATATAGGGCTGGCCTTGGCGCTCGCTGGTGATACTGCAGGCGCTATTAAAGTGCTTGAGCCTGTTGCTCTGAGTGGGTCAGGTAACATCCGCAGCCGACAAAATCTGGCCCTGGCTCTGACACTTTCGGGTAACCGGGCAAAAGCCTACACTGTGGCCGCCTTGGATATGGGAGCCGTCCCAGCCGTGCGTCAGGTAGATGCATGGTATGCTGATGCTGACAAACCATTGCCTGATCAACTGAAACAGTTTGCCGGATTGAGTGTGAAATCAAGCGGCCCTGTGCAGACGGCAGCGCTCGGTTCGGCATCTACAGCACCAGTTAAAATCGCTGAAGTTTTGATTCCCGCCAATTCATACGATAATTCTGTTGCTTCTTTGGTGAAACCGGTGGTCTTGCAAGACGATGCTGAAGCACTCCCTAAGCCGGTTTCCATTATGCCAGTGATACGGGCTCCGATCCTAAAACAGGTGACTATTATTAAAACCGCCAAGCTTGGAGCTGAACCTGGCCATCCTGCACCAGAGCCAGCAAAGGTCGAACTGGCTAGCTTGCGCACGCAAGTGAGTAAACCATTTGTGCAGATTAAAGGTAAATTGCCTGGGTTTACAAGTATGACGAAATACACAACCCAACATATAACGTCGGGTTGGTTTATTCAGCTCGCCGCTGTAACCGTCGATGTATCGAGTGCGTCTATGACAACACGCATCAAACAGCAATTTAGTCACTTTTTGGCTAAAATAGGTATTTTGTCCACCTATGATGCACAAATTGGCGACAAGCGCATCAAGCGGGTCGTTCTTGGACCATACACTAACAAAGCGACAGCAAGCCACATTTGCGGCGGCATAAAAGCCAAAGGCAAAGCCTGCTTTGTCAGAGCTGTATCGCCAGCCAAAACCACAATTAAAATATAGGGCATTCAGGCCGTGCTCTAAAATCAGACGAAATGTGTCAAAATGATACATTTGAGACAAAATGATTTTTACGTTAGCCCAGCCATAAAATTAATATTCAATAAATACAGTTAGATAGTCAACTTTTAAATCTGGCATATCCCCTGCAATACTGATTGTAACACGGCTTGCAGCTTGATGTTGCTGAGAGAGACGACGACCTGAGAGAGACAACTGTATTTGGCGGCTCCAGCGTGTATTACGCGGAGCCGCTTTTTTTATGTGACTTTTCTTTTCTGGTTAGATCGTTAAATAGCAATCATGATCATAAATTTGAATTTAAATGACAAAGCTATCTCTGCAGATGTCGTTCCTGAACGATTGCTCGTGGACTGGTTGCGCGATGAGCTTGGGCTAACCGGTACGCATGTAGGGTGCGATACCAGCCAATGCGGCGCTTGCAACATCCTCGTTAATGGCTTGAGTATCAAAGCATGCACTATGCTAGCTGTGCAAGTCGATGGTTGTACACTGCTGACTATAGAAGGTTTGACTAAACACAATGAACTTCACCCGATGCAGGCAGCATTTCGGGACAACCACGGTCTGCAATGCGGGTTTTGTACACCGGGTATGATCATCGCCGGTATTGAAATTGTGCGCCGTCACGGTAGCCACGTTGATGCCGTAACGGTGGCCCACGAACTCGATGGTAACATTTGCCGCTGTACCGGCTATCAGAATATCGTTGCTGCGATTATCGATGGTGCACGGCGGATGGGTGCCAGCGCATGACCCCCTTTGTCTATCACAAACCCGTGAACGTGGATGAGGGGCTGGCACGGCTCAAAGCCAGCAGCGACGGTGCTTGGCTTGCCGGTGGCATGACCTTGCTTCCAACGCTAAAACAAAGATTGCGCGAAGTCACCGATCTGGTTGACCTCTGTGCGCTGCACGATTTAACCAACATACAACTGGGAGCCAACGCGGTTACCATAGGGGCTATGGCCACTCATGCTATGATTGCAGGACATCCTGATATGTTTCCAGCGCTGGCGAGCCTTGCCGCTGGCATTGGCGATCCGCAAGTGCGCAATCGCGGTACCATTGGCGGTTCGCTTGCCAATAATGATCCTTCCGCTGATTGGCCGGCTGCTGTTCTAGCCTGCAATGCCACCGTTGTTACAAGTGCTGGCTCGTTTGCAGCGGATGAATTTTTCACCGGTATGTTTTCAACGGCACTCTCAGAGGGCGCGTTGATAACAGCGGTGCATTTTGAAAAACCCGCGCGCGCCGCTTATGTTAAGTTTCGTCACCCTGCGTCAGGCTATGCCATGGCGGGGGTATTCGTTGCCGTGATGGAAACTGGTGTGCGTGTTGCCATTACTGGTGCAACGGCCTGCATTAAGCGCTGGCCAGCTGCAGAACTGGCACTCACCAAAACCTTTACCAATGAATCTCTGGCCGGGCTTGCCTTTGAGTCCGAAGATATGCTGGGTGACATACATGCTTCAGCTGCATATCGTGCTCATCTTGCCAATGTCATGCTTGGCCGTGCTGTTGCCAAGGCTATGGTTTAAATGTGTAAGTGTTGCGTTTAGTCTCACTCAAAACACATTAGACGGGATGCACAGATGATTATTTCGACAACTTCAGATATTTTAGGACGACCCATAACGCAGTATCTGGGGCTGGTCACAGGCGAGGTGATTGTAGGTGCAAACATATTCAAGGATATGTTTGCGAGTGTGCGTGATGTGGTTGGGGGTCGTTCCGGCTCCTACGAAGGCGTTCTGAAAACTGCACGGTTAAAGGCGATGCATGAAATGGAAGAAGAAGCAAAAACACTTGGCGCGGACGCTATTTTGGGCGTTGCGCTCGACATTGAATCGATTGGTTCCACCAGTACAATGTTGATGGTTACGGTTATCGGCACAGCCGTCAAGTTGGGTTAATATTTATTACGAGGTAGAGTTTTATGGCAGGTCATAGCAAGTTTAAGAATATCATGCACCGGAAGGGTGCACAGGATGCCAAGCGCGCGCGCATTTTCGCGAAAATTGCGCGAGAAATTACCGTTGCTGCTAAACTGGGTATGCCGGACCCTGCACATAATCCACGGTTGCGGGCCGCAATGAATGCCGCGCGTGCGGCACAAATGCCGCGCGACAATATTGATCGTGCTATCAAACGTGCCAGTGGTGGTGATCTGGATACATTTGAGGAATTGCGCTACGAAGGTTTTGGCCCTGGTGGTGTTGCCATTATTGTTGATGCGCTCACCGACAATCGCAATCGAACCGCAACTGATGTGCGCACAGCGTTCTCAAAAAATGGTGGCAATCTAGGGGCTAGCGGCTCGGTTAGTCACGGTTTCAGCAGGGTTGGTTTAATCCTCTATCCCGTCAGCGCGGGCTCGGCAGATGCCGTGTTCGAGGCATCGCTTGAAGCGGGTGCTGATGATGTTGTGTCTGACGAAGATGGTCATGAAATTTTCACTAGCGTCGAAAACTTGCATGATGTGTCCCGAGCGCTTGAAACCAAACTCGGCGATCCATCATCAGCCAAATTATTCTGGAAACCCCATGAAACGGTAGTTGTGGACGAAGCTTCTGCCAATAGTCTGTTTAAATTGATTGATACGCTTGAAGATAATGATGATGTGCAAACTATCTATGGCAACTATGAAATTCCAGACGATATCATGGCCAAACTTGGGTGATTGTTCTTGGGCTTGATCCAGGTCTGCGACTGACTGGCTGGGGCGTGATTGAGGTAAACGGCAACCGCCTCACCCATATTGCCCATGGTGTTGTCGGATCCGACAGCAAGAATGATCTGGCCGTGCGGCTGGTGCAAATTCATGACGGCCTGACGGATATTATTCGCATATGGCAACCACACACGTGTGCAGTTGAAGAAACCTTTGTTAATAAAAATCCTCTCTCCACACTCAAACTTGGACAGGCACGCGGCGTGGTTTTGCTAGTGCCTGCTCTTGCCGGTATTGCTGTTGCAGAATATGCTCCCAATCATATCAAAAAAGCGGTTGTCGGTGTTGGTCACGCTGACAAGATACAAGTTCACACAATGGTTGCACGACTGCTTCCCGGCGCAAAAGACGCACGTGCAGATGCAGCAGATGCCCTTGCTGTCGCCATATGTCACGCTCATCATGTGCAGACAAATCACCGACTGACACTTTAGCAAAAGCAAGGGAGGTCCGTCTGGCCGGTATGGCCTATGAAGCTTGCACACAATTAAACGGCAATACAGGCGCACGCCAATTGACAAACATTGTTTTTGGCTTGATTCATAATTTTGGTATAGCGCCTTTTAATAGCATAATCTTATTATCGGTTTTCGGTAGGCTAAATCAGGAGTGTTTATGGCAGGATTGTATTTTGATCAATTTAAGATCGGGCAGGTGTTCAAGCACGAAATCCGCCGCACAGTTACAGATATGGATAATGTGCTGTTCTCATCACTCACCTATAATCCAGCCGCTATACATATCGATCATGATTACGCCAGTCGCACGGAATTCGGCAAACCGTTGATAAATTCGATTTTTACTCTGGGACTGGTGATTGGCTTGAGCGTACAGGACACGACTTTGGGCACGACCATTGCCAACTTAGGAATGACAGATACGACTTTCCCCAAGCCTGTCTTTGCGGGTGATACAATCCGCTCTGAAACCAGAGTGCTGGAGTTGCGCGACAGCAAATCGCGACCCGGGCAGGGTATTGTGACGTTTGAACATAGCGGTCTAAATCAGCGCGACGAGGTGGTATGCTGCACCACGCGCGCTGCACTGATGATGCGGAGTCCGAAATGAAATTACGCTCCCTGCTTTTTGTTCCTGGAGACAGCGAACGAAAATTTATCAAGGCGCTTGGCTGCGGGGCAGATGCTTTGATACTGGATCTGGAAGATGCCGTAGCGCCAACTCAGAAAGAAATGGCGCGTGCGCAGGTGGCCGCTTGGCTAAGCGAAAACAACGCATCCAACTGCGCCCTTTTCGTTCGCATCAATCCATTGGATACGGGCATGACAACCGCTGATTTATCAGCCGTCGTAAAGCCCGGTTTGAACGGGCTGCTCATTCCTAAAGCAAATGGTGCGCATGATGTTGCTGCAATTGCCGAACAATTGAATACGCTGGAAGTAGAAAAAGGCATGGCGCACGGTACCGTGAAAATCGCTGTCGTTGCAACCGAAACGCCGCTAGCAATGTTTCATCTGGGCAGTTACACGCCGCCGCATTCGCGCTTGATTGCGCTGACATGGGGCGCTGAAGATTTAGCCGCTGCCATCGGCGCCACTGCAAACAAAGAGCCTGACGGAAGTTGGACTTTTCCCTATCAGGTTGCGCGCACCCAATGCCTGTTTGCTGCTTCAGCCGCCGGTATCGCGCCGATTGAAACACTCTATGCTGACTTTCGTGACGTTTCGGGACTTGAGCGCGATTGCCGTCGATCACGCCGTGACGGCTTTACCGGACGGCTTGCTATTCACCCAGATCAAATTGAGACAATTAATGTATGTTTTGCACCATCGCCTGAAGATATCGTCGAAGCTCAGATGATCGTGGATGCTTTTGCAGCACAACCGGATGTCGGTACGCTGGGACTCAATGGAAAAATGTATGATATTCCGCACCTAAAAGCAGCGCGCAAAACACTAACCGCAGCAGGCGTTACAAAATGAATGCACAACGCCAGCTACCTGCAGAAGATGATCATAGGACTCGTAAGGGCGTGCGTGTGGTCGCCTAAATTTTCACGGTGAATATTCGCTGGCTCATGATGACCACAGGAAATTTTTGAAATAGGAAAGTATAACATTGACGACATCTTATAAAAATATTCTCATACCGGATCAAAATCAGGCAGCGGGTAAACTTTGGCTTGTTCGTGCCATTGAACTGGCTGCTTGGAAAGATAGCCTTGATCAAAGCCAACGTGATTGGCTGGAGCTTAACCGTTTTGCTGCCAAGCCAGGTGATTTTCTGCTGTTATCAAGCGCTCAGGGCAAGACGGTTGCCGCCTATGGTATTTCTGAAACTCATCGCTTGGCTACGTGGGAATTGGCTGCCGCTGCGATAAAGTTACCGCCAGGCACGTATCGTATTTTCAATGCTCAAAACACAGTCATAGAAGCCGGCAATGCACAGATCGGCTGGCTGCTCAGTCATTATGAGTACAACCGTTACAAGAGCAAAGCCAAAGCTATTGAACCGCGTTTGCTGATGACAAGCGACATGGAAGGCGCCTCACAGGCGATTGCCATTGCAGAGGCAACAGCTTTGGCGCGAGACCTCATCACCACGCCCGCCAACGATATGGGGCCCGCAGTGCTTGAGGCTGCTGTTCGAGAGGTCGGTGATGCGCACAAGGCTGTTGTCACATCGATTATTGGGGATGAGCTACTGGAGCAGAACTTTCCGACCATTCACATGGTTGGCCGTGCGGCAAGCATTGCGCCTCGGCTGATCGATCTCGTGTGGGGTAACCCGGCGCACCCTAAAGTGACGCTTATCGGCAAGGGTGTTTGTTTTGATTCCGGGGGGCTCGATATCAAACCAGCGGCGGGCATGCTGCTGATGAAAAAGGATATGGGTGGTGCAGCCATCGCTTTGGCTCTGTCGCAGCTGGTGATGGCAGCTCGCTTGCCGGTGCGGCTGCGCTTGCTGGTGCCGGCAGTTGAAAACGCAATTTCAGGGAATGCCTTTCGCCCCGGTGATGTGGTCATGACCCGTGCAGGCATTACAGTTGAAATTGGTAATACGGATGCAGAGGGCCGATTAATACTGGCTGATGCTCTCTCGCTTGCTGATGAAGAAAAGCCTGACATGCTGATGGATTTTGCAACGCTCACCGGAGCGGCCCGTGTCGCTTTGGGGCCGGACATTCCGGCTCTTTTTACGCCGGACGATCGGTTGGCTGACAGCCTTGCAGCATCGGCAAATGCGGAAGATGATCCACTCTGGCGGTTACCGCTTTGGGAACCTTACGCCGATATGCTGGCATCGCCCATTGCCGATATGAACAATACCAGCGAATCTGGCTTTGGTGGTGCAATCACGGCAGCCCTGTTCTTGAAAAAGTTTGTTCCGCACACCAAATGTTGGACTCATGTGGATGCAAATGCCTGGATCCAAAATTCTAAGCCGGGTCGACCCAAAGGTGGCGAAGCCACGGCTTTGCGGGCATTCTGGGGAATGTTACGCCGACGTTATGCGGGTTAAAAATAAATAAATGTCATTTTGCGGAAATCGTAACGATTTGTTAATAACCATTAAGCCATTCTTGCCTAACGGACCAATAATAAGAAACCTTGAAGTCTAAAAAAGACTTCCAACTCACCGTAAGGATTAGGTTATGACACTAACGCCTCTCGAACAGCTTACCCCGCTCAGCGGCTGGATGGAGACATTGATAAAGTTTGTAAGATCAGATCAACCTGACCTTACCAACCGCCAGCTCGCCATACTCATGCTGGTCTATATGACAGATGCACCGCATACAGTGCGCGGATTGGCGGGTAAACTTGCTGTCAGCAAACCAGTGGTCACCCGGGCCCTTAATACGTTAGGCGCGCTTGGCTTTATTCGCCGCAAGCGTGATGACAGCGACCTTAGAAACGTATTTGTTGAGCGCACCACGCAAGGTCAAGCTTTTCTGGAAGCTTTTGCTCATCTTGTTGAAGGCAGCAGTTTTAATCATTTCGGTCAACCTAGACACAGTGAAGTCACATCGGCAGAGCTCTGATTTGAACACATTATAGATGAGGTGCTAGTGTCGCCTCATATATTTCATTATATACAAAAAATAGCATCCAGACGTTAAGTCCAGATGCTATTTTATATTGTTAGGCAATCAAAAATCTATTGACAGCCAGCAATCTTAAAGTTGGCTATGCGCGTGTTCCAGTTGAATGATCCTGTAACTTTCTCATATTCATTTGTGTACCAGAAGGTACAATCATCAGCCGGATCGACTGTCATTCCGCTGTAATCGCCCCAGCGATTGAGTGAACCTTCTTGCGAGCCCGCACCCGTGAGAATTGTTGTCTCGTTGCTGAGCGTGCCGAGCGCATCGGTTGGCGTACGTGTCGCAAAACGAATGCCTGGGTGAAGTTTTTTCGAGGATGTGCTGTAGCCAATGGCGAATTCACCAAGCTTGTCCTGCGCGATACTCGGCATCCAACGAAACGTTGTGTCCGGCGAATACGTACCCTGTTGAGTGACTACAGGCGTGGTGCCAGGGCTGCGAATTTCATACCACCTAACAGCAACCTTGCCGCCGGTATCGACTGAGTGTGACGCCAGCAGCGCTTCATGACCATCCGAATACAATCGGTAGGAGAGGCGGAACATTAGTCGATCACCCAGTGTATCCAGTTGATTGGTTGTGCCAGCTTGTGGAATGCAGGTGCCGCCACTGCCACTGCAAGCTTGTGTGTAAGGCGTAACTGGTATTGCAATAGGCCCGGTAAGCTTGGTTTTGGCAGGCGTTTTAAAATCAGCGTGAAATTTCCACAAATTCAACTGCTTGCTGTTGGAATCAAGCGCCAGCATGTAATTGCTGACACCAACAGCTACAGACGATGCTCCATCTGGGTCGGCTGGCAGCAGAGAAGCATAGTTTGGTTTCAATTGAAAGCAATGCTGGGTTGCAGGCAAACCAGCCAACATTTTTGTGCGATCGTAGGCACACACTTGCGCACCCAGCAGAGATGCGCTGAACATATTAAAAGTGAAATAGTAGGCGTCAGGCCAAACACCAAACTTAGGATAATCCGGGAATGTTGTGTATTTAAAAGCATAGCGATTGTAGCCGCCGGTCGCGTCTGCCGTCTTGGACACAGCAACACACTCATAAAATGGCGCAGTCTGCGGAGTGACTGAAAACTGTGTGATCACCCAGCGCTTTGCGAGATTATCCCACCGGACTGAGCCATCACCATCGTTATTAGCCTCACACGGGCCGCCAAAGCCTTTAAAGAGTGAATTGGTTGCAGCAGCACCTAACAGCAAAGCACCGCTGGCTTTGCTGAAAACAGCAATGGATGAATTGACGATTTGCACATACTGCGTCGCACCGATTGCGCCGCTGGTGTCTGGCGGCGCCGAACTGACAGAGAACCCATAAACGCCTTGACCAATACCATCAAAATTCAGGCCGATAGCCGCTTTGGGTGAGCGCCCATCGGGTGTCGGTGCACCTTGCAAGGCAACATCAAAACCAACCAGTTGCTGCTTGCCAAAGCCTGGCAAGCGTTTCAAATCGCGAAGTGGCTTGATGCCTGAAAACGTATCACGATGTGCCACGGCCCTGAAGCTTTGCAAGGAATCGTGATGGGCGTTCTTTGAGACTGTGGCTTCGGCGGAGGTGACACTGGATACGCCATCGGCTGCGCTGGCAACAGACGCAACTGCAACGGCACCTGCAAGAGTAGAAGCGTTTAACAACATACACAATTTGTGAAAAGATAGCATTTCGATTTCCTTCTATATGTTTGAGAGCAAAGAATTATTTCGCAAGGTTAACAATAATAACTTAAACCTGCACATTTTGAAATGTGCAATCTTTAAATGCTTAAGATATCAAATCTGAACTAAATCTTAACCGTAGAAGTAAGGTTTGATTGGTTGGGCCATCAGGCTACAGCCGCCATATCTCCCAATGCGCCACTTACATGTCCGGCCTGTTCAAACGCCGCGATAACTTTTTGTACTTGCACATCGGTATGTTCGGCACACACAGAACACCGGATCAGGCACATACCGGCAGGCGTTGCCGGTGGCCGTGCCATGTTGACATAAACACCGGCTTCCAGCATTGCCGCCCACAGGCTCACCATGATGTCTTGGCTTGGCATTATGATGGCCAATATGGCCGACTCGGGTGTTTTTGTTGCCAAATTAAATCCGGCTGCTTTAAGTCCGCCATGTAGGGCTTTAACACTTTTCCACAACTGGTTGCGTTTTGCATGGACCGATTTTAGCTTAACTATCGCTGCTGTTGCCGTTGCCACGACAGAAGGCGGCAAGGAGGCTGTGAACATATACGGCCGACACATCAACCGCAGCACTTCAAATTTTGGATGATTAGAAACAACATAACCACCAATCGTACCAACAGATTTAGAGAATGTGCCGACGACAAAGTCAACCTCCGCCTCGCAACCGGCTTGTTCCGTTACACCGCGACCATGCTCGCCAAAAAAGCCCATGGCGTGGGCTTCGTCAACCATCACCATCGCGCCATTGGCTTTTGATACGCGCACCAGCTCCGCCAGTGGCGCAATATCACCTAGCATTGAATACACCCCTTCGAGCACCACCAGCTTGCCCGCTTCCGGCGGCAGACGTTTCAGGCGCTTGTCGAGATCAACCGGATCGTTGTGACGAAAGCGTACCACATCAGCATTGCCCATCGCACAGCCATCGTAAATGCTGGCGTGGCTGTCGGCGTCGATAATAATGTAGTCACCTTTGCCGGTGAGCGTGGCGCACATGCCGAGATTGGCCTGATAGCCAGTGGAAAACACCATGGCATGACGAGTGTCATAATAGTCGCTAAGCGCTGCTTCGAGTGCCTTATGCCCAACATAAGTGCCATTGAGCGTGCGAGAACCGGTTGTGCCAGTGCCGAAATCAGTCAGTGCTTTTTGTCCAGCTTCAATCACATCCGGCTCGAACGTCATGCCCATATAATTGTATGTGCCAAGCAGTATAGTTTCTTTACCACTTATAATGGCCCGCGTTGGTGACAGGATCTTCTCCATCACAACACCCACTGGATTGACCCCCAAAAATTGCAGCTTCGCCAGCTCTGCACTGGCATAATCGAACTTATCTAATAAATCAGGCATGGTGTTTGGCCTTTACAAGAGCCTCTACGGCGTTGATTAACTGTTGCACAGTTTCAAGGTCAGGCAACATGTTTAATGGTAAAATCAGATCATATTCATCTTCAATTGCGGCCACCAAGTCCATAACAGTCAGCGAATCAAACGCCAGATCACGCGCAAACGTGGAGGACAAACTAATGGGAACGGATTTTTTATTAAAACTGGTTATTAATTCCAGAACGAGGATTTCTGTAGCGCTGGTTGGCTGCACAAGAGTCTCCAGAGAATTTATTAGTAGGACTTTTTATGTGCGTCTCATTTGGGGTGAAAGTGAGGCAGGCAATAACGCGCCGGTCTTGTATTTAGGAGGATGGCGAATATTGGTGGCTAATAGTGCTTGTTGTTCGTAACCTTAATTACACAAGAAGTGATCGCCAATTGTTCAAAGGCTTGAGCTTTACCGTCAATCCTGGTGAGGCGCTGATGGTGACTGGCCTTAACGGGGCAGGCAAAACCAGCTTGCTTCGGTTGCTGGCAGGGCTTGGGCAGGTAGAACATGGCAGTATCGATTTTGCTGGAACGGTCACATATC
Organism: Sphingomonadales bacterium; assembly: GCA_025362295.1. Lineage (GTDB taxonomy): Bacteria > Pseudomonadota > Alphaproteobacteria > Sphingomonadales > Sphingomonadaceae > JANYGX01. The sequence goes on from JANYGX010000002.1 coordinate 116,305, forward strand.
TTGGCCATGAGCCGGCTTTGAAGCCGGGGATGACAGTCAAGCAAGAGCTTGCATTCTGGAGGGCACTATCAAGCAAAGCCGTGAAATATGTGCAAAATGATGAATTAGACGTGTTTAGCCTTAACACTTTCAGGCATTTGCCCTGTCGTCTGCTGTCTTCCGGTCAGAAGCGTCGCGTGGCGCTGGCGCGTGTGGTGGAGAGCGGCACTGATCTTTGGCTCCTCGATGAGCCCACGGTAGGATTGGATGCAGGCGCTATTTCAGCACTCACGCAAGTCATATCATGTCATCAGGCTGCTGGCGGCATGGCGGTTATTGCAACGCATGTATCTATAAAACTACCCATACAAACCAGCCTTAATCTTGCATGAGGCTGCTGATTCTCCTCATTTGGCGCGAAGTCCGGCTCAACATTCGCGGCGGCTGGGCCAGTGCGATTTCTATTCTGTTCTATCTGATTGTCGCAACTTTGGTGCCACTGGCCATTGGCCCGGAACCAGACCAACTGGCAAAAATCGCTGCTGGTATCGCATGGCTTGGCGTGTTGCTGGCAACCTTGCTGACGTTGGAAAAGCTGTTTCAGCCTGATCATGAAGACGGTAGCCTTGAGCAGTATCTGGTGCATGAGATCGGCCCTGAGCTGCTCGCTTTATCGCGTATCCTGTTCCACTGGCTGAGCACGGCTATCCCGTTGATTTTGGTGACACCCCTGGTTGCATTGCTGCTGAATTTCCCGATGCAACGGCTTGGCGTGCTGATGGCGAGCCTGGCGCTTGGCACGCCGGGCCTCTCGGCTGTTGGCGCTCTCGCTGGCAGCCTCGCCATAGGAGTAAAGCGGGCCGGGCTGCTCATCGCTCTCCTTGTTCTGCCTTTGTCAGTACCCTTATTGATTTTTGGGGTGAGTGCACAAACGGATCCCGCCGCTCTTAAGTTACTGGCTGCCTACAGCCTTGGAGCTCTTGCCGTGGTACCATTTGCGGCAGGCGCTGCGGTTCGCTTAGCGTGCGACTAGGGAGACGATTGCGCTATCTAGCATCACAGCCTAAACATTTTATATGCATAGTTTTGCCAACCCCGCCCGATTTCTTCGTTTGGCCAGCCATTTTTTACCGTGGTTGATGCTGGGTTTTATCCTGTGTTTTGCCAGCGGATTGTATTTTGCTTTGTTTCACTCGCCGCCTGATTATCTGCAAGGCGAGATGGTGCGGGTGATGTATGTGCATGTGCCAGCCGCGATTATGGCCGAAGCTGGCTATATGTTTCTTGCCGTTGCAAGTTTCGCCTCGATTATCTGGAAACACCCGCTGGCCGATGTGGCCGCTCGCTGTGCTGCACCGATTGGGGCGGTGTTTACCCTCATCTGTCTGATCACTGGCTCGCTCTGGGGTCGGCCCACCTGGGGCACCTACTGGGTATGGGATGCACGGCTGACATCTGTGCTGGTGCTGTTCTTTTTATATCTTGGCTATATTGCACTATGGTCGGCGATTGAGGATGAGGCACGTGCTGCAAAAGCCGCCAGCATTCTGGCACTTTTTGGTGTGGTCAACATTCCTATTATTAAGTTCTCGGTCGAGTGGTGGCATACGTTGCATCAACCAGCGAGCATAAAACTTGTGGGTAAAACGACGATCGACCCGGCCATGCAGTTGCCGCTATTGTTGATGACGCTCGCTTACGGATTTTATTTTGCAGTGGTACTGATATGGCGCATGCAGGCGTCGATAGCCGAACAGCGACTGGAAGCCCGCACACGGGCACAATTGCGTGAGGTGACCGCATGAGTTTTGGCCCCCATAATGGATTTATTTACCTGAGTTACGGCACCGTGCTGGTCTCGCTTTCCGCACTGGCGCTATCGAGCTGGCTGAAGGCGCGCAGATTTTACAAACACAACGATAACACCAGATGAAGCCCAAACGCCAGCGCATGATGCTGATGGGTGTTGCCGCACTTGTGCTTGTTGCGTCAACGGCTCTTGGCTTGAGTGCGCTTGGAAGCAAGAAACAATATTTTATGACACCTACTGATCTGGCTACACGTCATACCTTGTCCGGTGAGAATTTTCGCTTGGGCGGTTTGGTCACTGTCGGCTCGGTCAAACATTTAGCAGACGGTGTAACACTCACCTTTCAGGTGACCGACTTGCAAAACACCTTGCCAGTAAAATTTCGTGGGATCACGCCAGATTTGTTTCGCGAAGGCACGGGTGTGATTGCCGAGGGGCATATGGACCGGGCCGGCATGTTTGTCGCGAACACTGTGCTTGCCAAACACGATGAAAACTATATGCCGCCGGAAGTTGCTGCATCGCTCAAAAAATCGGGTCGGTGGAAACCTTATGGGCAGGTGACACGATGATCACCGAATTTGGTCACTTGGCCTTGTGCCTTGCCCTCGCCGTTGCTCTTATACAGGCCACACTGCCGCTTTACGGTGCCTACGCAAGGGATGGTAGATTGGTTGCATTGGCCGTACCAAGCGCACTGGTGCAGGCAACGCTGGTCGGCATAAGTTTTGCTTGCCTGACGACAGCCTTTGTGCGCTCGGATTTTTCTGTGCTGGCGGTTTTTCAAAACAGCCACACTCTCAAGCCGATGATTTATAAAATTTCTGGCGTGTGGGCCAATCACGAAGGTTCGCTCTTGTTGTGGGTGTTGATATTAAGTTTGGCCGGTGCATCGGTGGCTGTGTTCAGCAAAGCTCTGCCTGCCGATTTTAGGGCCCGTGCACTTGCCGCACAGGCGATGATCGGTGTCGGCTTTTATGTGTTTTTGTTGTTCACATCAAATCCGTTTGCGCGGCTGTTGCCAACGCCAGCCGAGGGCAGGGGGCTCAACCCGATTTTGCAGGACCCTGGCCTCGCGTTTCATCCACCGATGCTATACGCGGGCTATGTGGGTCTTTCTGTTGCCTTTTCCTTTGCGGTTGCTGCACTGATTGAAGGTCGCATCGGGCCACTGTGGGCACGCTGGGTGCGGCCATGGACACTCGCTGCATGGTCGGCACTCACCTGCGGCATCGCGCTGGGCAGCTGGTGGGCCTATTATGAGCTTGGCTGGGGCGGCTACTGGTTTTGGGATCCGGTTGAAAATGCATCGCTGATGCCCTGGCTGGCAGCAACAGCGCTGCTGCATTCAGCCATTGTACTTGAGAAACGCGATGCGTTAAAAAGTTGGACGGTATTGCTCGCTATTGTTGCGTTTTCATTGTCACTCATGGGCACCTTTATAGTGCGCTCCGGTGTGCTTACATCTGTTCACGCGTTTGCCGTTGATCCTAAACGCGGAATTTTCATTTTGAGCTTTCTCGTTCTGGCGATTGGCGGTTCACTGACCCTTTACGGCTGGCGCGCCAGCAAGCTTGAAAATAGTGGGGCGTTCGCGACCGTTAGCCGCGAGGGTTTTCTTGTAGCTAACAATCTTGTGCTGATGGCCCTGCTCAGCACAGTGTTTCTTGGCACGCTTTATCCTTTGGCGCTCGATTCGTTTTCAGGCAAGCAAATTTCCGTTGGTGCGCCCTATTATATGGCGACTTTCGTACCACTTTCGGCGCTGCTGATTTTTTTGGCCGCAGTTGGCCCGTTGCTATCGTGGCGACAGGATGAATTTATTCGCACCAAACAGCGATTGCTGATAGTTGCCGCAATCACTGCGGGTGGCACGCTTATGGTGCTAATCCTGCGTGGTATACCAAGCGGTCTTGCGGCACTTGGTTTCATTATGACATTTTGGTTGGTGGGTGGTGTTGTTGCTGATTTTGCCCATCGCCTGCGCTATGGTGATGGTGGGCCTGTTGCAACGCTGGAGCGTGTGGCACGCTTGCCGCGTTCGGTATATGCAATGGTGCTTGGTCATTTAGGCGTTGCAATTACGGTATTCGGGATTACGGCTTCAGGTGCGTGGCAAAGTGAGGTTCTCACGGTTACTCGAGTTGGTCAAACCCTGCGCGTTGGGCCCTATGATTTTCGCCTGAGCGATTTGCAACCCATCGGCATTAAAAATTTTACAGCTATTGATGCAACCGTTGATGTCAGCGAGCACGGCATGCCGGTGTATACCTTGCACCCTCAAACCCGAACATATACCGATCCACCATCTGAAACCACCGAAGCGGGCATTCACAGCCGCTGGAATGGCGATCTTTATGCCGTGATCGGCAAGCCTGATGGTCATGGCCGGTGGCAGGTCCGATTTCACTGGAAACCGTTTGTCACGATGATCTGGTTAGGTGCACTGGTTATGGCGCTTGGCGGAATCGTTGCCATATCTGATAGATTTAGCCGTACGCTTGGCGTGCGGCGTGTAGCAATTATTTTACAGCCGGCTGAATGATGCGTAAATTTTTGGTTTTTATGCCGCTGGTTGTTTTACTTGCAATGGCAGCACTGTTTTTTTCTGGCCTGAAGCGTGATAACCCGCAGGCGTTGCATTCTGTAATGGTCGGCAAATCATCGCCTGCTTTTAAACTCACCGCCATTGGCACGATACCACTGCTGACCGATCAGGCTCTGCGCGAAGGCCATCCGGTGCTGGTGAACTTTTTCGCTTCATGGTGCGAACCCTGTCGCGCTGAACATGCGCAATTAATGGCACTGGCGAACCAATATCACATTAAAGTCTACGGCATCGCTTGGAAAGACACACCGGACGCCGCACAGAAATTTCTGACAATATACGGCAACCCCTATGCTGGAGCTGGTGCTGACATACCTGGCCATGTCGGCATTGATTGGGGTGTTGCGGGCGTGCCAGAAAGTTTCATTGTGCGTGGTGACGGGGTTATTTTTCATCGCCATTGGGGGGATATCCGCGCTGAGCATATTGAGGAAAGTATTTTACCCAAGTTGAAGGAGGCGGGGGAGTGACTCACGCATTTTTCAGGGCTCTCTCACACATGGGAATAGGACTTACTGCAGCACTGCTCCTCATTCCCACTCTCCCAGCCCTTGCGCTCGACACTGACCATCTGCCCAACCCGGCACAGGAAGCCCGCGCGCGTAACCTTATGCTTGAATTGCGATGCCTCGTCTGCCAAAACGAATCCATTGCTGAATCAAACGCCGATCTTGCTGTGGATTTACGCATGCTGGTGCGGCAGCATATTCTTCGTGGCGAAACGGATGCCGAGGTAAAGACATTTCTTGTCGCGCGCTATGGTGACTGGGTCTTGCTAAGGCCGCCATTCAAAATTTCAACAATACTTCTCTGGATTGGGCCGGCCATTGCCCTGTTAACGGGTGCTGTTGTGATACTGAAGCGCCGGACACCCGAACCCTTTGACGATCTCACAGATGCCGAACGTGCAGCACTAAAGGCACTCGACCCACAATGATTTTACTGTCAGTTATTATCAGTTTACTTATTGCTGCTGTGCTCTGGGCAGTTGCGCGCACACCTGTAGTGCTGGTGGACCGTCACGCAGAAGAGCTTTTCTTGCACAAAACCGAAATAGAAAAACTCGGTCAGTCGAAGCAGCTCGGCATGATCACGGAAGAGGATGTAAAGCAACAAACAATAGATTTGCAGCGGCGAATGCTGCGTTCCCGTCATGATAAAAACCACATAGCACGGCTCACAGATCCGAAAGAATTTGGCATTCTTATAGGGGTAATAATGCTGGTTGGATCAGCTGTTTATTTGCAATACGGCAACCCGGCTGCGGCTGATCATCCTGCACCAGCGCTGCTAAAATCGCCCCAGGCGCAATCAAAATACACAGCCGCACGTGATCAGCTTTTAAAGCAACCGGACGATGTCAATGCCTGGCTTGTTATGTCAGCAGCCCTTGTAGAAATGGGGGAAACCGAACGCGCTGCCGAGGCGTTGCAAAAAGCCACTGAAGTTATGCCGCTGCAAGTGGACTTGTGGGTCGCCCGGGGGCAAGCTTTGGTTGCTCACGCGGGTGGCATAGTGACTCCAGCAGCGCGGTTGGCGTTTGATCATGCCAGCACGCTGGATCCAAAGCATCCTGGCCCCCGGCTTTATCTGGCGCTGGCATGGATGCAGGCCGTACAGCCCGAGGAGGCCCTGAAGGTGCTGGAACCACTGGCGAAAGATTCTGTCCCTGATGCACCATGGATGCCAAAAGTTCGCCGCATGATAAACGGATGCAAAACCATGCTTGCGGCTGGTGTAGGGAAAAATTAACTTTAGGCTTTCATGATTTGGTTAGAATATGAGAGTATAGAACGTTCATGACAGTTTCGTTTGAACCTTCTACATTTGTAGCGTTGTCGCGCTTTCAAGATAGCTCGAAGCGCAGCGAGCCATCGAATGCGGATAAAGCAGCTTCGGTGAGCGAGTTTGTCCGCACATTGATCAACGGTGCTGATCTTGCAAGACCGGTGAAACCACCAGCCAATGCGGCCACCGCAAGCGATCAGCGCAAACCCCCAAACGATTTCAAGGCAGATGACAAACCATCCTCTACCCGTGAAGCGCCAACACGCGGCCTTCGCCCTAAATTTCAACCCAAAGGCCAGACGGTTAATATTTTGGTTTAAGAGGAAAAATGAACGCCTTTTTAGGCGTCGTAAAAAAACAATAGTATGTCGTTCCTATTAAATAATAAGCCTGCTATTACGTTCATAAAGTTAGTATGTAACTAAAATGAACACGGCAATACTATGGAAACAAAGAGCGACATAAAGCTTCGTACGCTGCTGGACAGGCGCACACCAGGGCATAGCCTTGAACAGGAATTTTACACATCGGACTCCGTATTTCAGGCTGATCTTGAGTTTATCTTTGGTCGTCATTGGATTTATGTAGGCGTTGAGCCGGATGTGTCTGAGCCTGGCGATGTGATGACTATAGAGATCGGCACCGCCTCAATTCTCATCATCAGGGACGATAATGCGCAGGTGCGTGCCTTTCACAATGTCTGCCGGCATCGCGGGGCACGGCTTGTTGATGATGCTAAAACCAGTGTGGGCAATCTTGTCTGTCGCTATCATGCGTGGACCTATAATCTTGAAGGCACGCTATTATTTGCAGACCATATGACGGGTGATTTCGATAAATCTTGTCGAGGTTTAAAACCAGTGCACATCCGTTCCGTGGCGGGCCTGTTGTTCATCTGTCTCAGTGATACACCACCTGTCGACATTGATGAAATGTCTGAGGTAATAACACCGTATATTTTGCCGCATGACGTCGTTGGGTGCAAAGTCGCACACACAAGCGAGATTGTTGAGGATGGCAACTGGAAGCTTACTATGGAGAACAACCGTGAGTGCTACCATTGCACGGCTAACCATCCGGAGTTGATGAACGCACTGTTTGCGTTTGGCTTTGGTTATGCGCCGTCTGAAGATAATGCCGAGGCCGCCGACGAGGCGCGTTACCGCGAGCAGGTTGCTGTTGCCAAAACAACATGGAACAAGGCACATCTGCCTTCAGCTGAAATTGAACACCTCGATGATAGGCCTACTGGCTACCGTTGTGAGCGTCTCATTATAGATCGGCATGGCGAAAGCCAGACAATGGACACGCATGTCGCATCACAAAAGCTGCTTGGCACACTCACCACTCCAAAGCTTGGTGGTTTGTCGTTCTGGACTCAACCCAACAGCTGGCACCATTTTATGAGCGATCATATTGTAACGATTTCTGCCATTCCGGTGGGGCCAGAAAAAACACTGGTGCGAACCAAATGGCTGGTGCACAAAGATGCTGTTGAGGGTGTTGATTACACGGTTGAGAATTTATCTGCTGTGTGGAAAGCGACAAATCATCAGGACGGCGACCTGGTTGCTATGGTGCAGCGCGGCGTGCGCAGCCCCGCATATGCGCCTGGGCCATATTCACCGTTTACAGAGGGTCTGGTTGAGAAATTTTGCAGTTGGTATGTTGCCCGAATGAGTGCCGAGCTTGGCTAATGGTAGGCAAATGTACAACGTAAAACTATCACGCAGTGGCCGTGAATTTAGCTGTGCAGCGGACACAACTGTTCTGGAAGGGGCCAAGCTTGCCGGTTTTCGTCTGCCGTCATCATGCTGTCAGGGCATGTGCAGCACATGCAAATCAAAACTTATCTCTGGCACTGTTGATATGAAAGCCAATGGCGGCATTGTTCAACGCGAGATCGATAAAGGGTTTATACTGCTTTGCTGTTCAAAGCCGACGAGTGATCTGGTGATTGAGAAATAAGAGGAAACCAAAAAATGAAAACGCAAGCCCGTGTGGTTGTCATCGGCGGTGGTGTTGTTGGGGTTAGCACGCTGTACCACCTGGCCAAGCTTGGCTGGTCTGATGTGGTGCTGATTGAGCGCAAAGAGCTTACCTCAGGCTCGACATGGCATGCTGCCGGATTGCTGCCACTGTTTAACCTTAGCTATTCTGTTGGCCAGTTACATAAATATTCTGTTGGTCTGTATCCTGAACTGGAAAAAGAAACGGATCAGATTGTTGGATTCAAGCCGGTATCAAACATTCGTCTCGCGCGCACCAATGATCGCATGGATGAATATAAATATTATGCTGGCGTGGCAAAAACAATTGGTATCAATGTTAATTTTCTTACACCTGAGCAGGTAAAGCTGATCTGGCCGCTGTGTAATATTGATGGCATTATTGGTGCCATTCAGCATCCTGATGATGGCTATGTGCAGCCAGCGGATTTAACGCAAGCCTTTGCTAAAGGTGCCCGCGCACGGGGTGGAACCATTTATCGCAACACCACAGTCACGGCCATCACTAAAAACCAGAATGGCGAGTGGTGCGTAACGTCCGATCAGGGCGATATCATTTGCGAGCACGTTGTGTTTGCCACTGGCAATTTCGCGCGCCAAACCGGCGCAATGATCGGCCTTGATATTCCAGTCATACCTGTCGAACACCAATACATTGTGACCGAGCAACACAAAGATATTTTGGCGCGAAAAGCGGCAGGCTTGCCAGAAATGGGTGTGCTGCGGGAATCTGACTCCTCGTGGTACATGCGCGAGGAAAATGGCGGTTTGCTGCTCGGGCCATATGAAATTGGTGCGCCTGTGTGTTATCCTGATGGGCCACACCATGATTCTGAATATGAATTGTTTCAGGAGGATCTTGAACGGCTTGAACCATATATTAATGCAGCAATCGCGCGCGTGCCCGCGTTTGGCGAGGTTGGTATTAAGAAAGTGTATAACGGTGCTATTGCCTACACGCCGGATGGCAGCCCTATTGTGGGGCCTGCGTGGGGCCATAAAAATATCTGGCTCAACGAAGGCCATAGCTTTGGGGTGACAGCCGCAGGTGGTGCCGGATGGCAATTGGCACAGTGGATTGTTGAGGGTGAACCATCTATCGACATGATGGGGGTCGATCCACGCCGCTTTGGTGAATATGCAGCGCAAGGCTATCTTCGTGAGAAAAATGAAGAGGCCTACGCAAAAGTTTTTACAGTGCATTATCCCGATGAGGAGCGTGAGGCGGCGCGGCCCTTGCGCCGCACACCGTGTTATGACCGCATGAAAGCATTGGGGGCTGTCTTTGGAAGTGTGTTTGGTTGGGAGAGGCCTAACTGGTTTGCACCGGTTGGCTATGCGCTTTCTGTTGCCGATCTTGATAAGCCGGATGTGCTGCTCAATCACAATCACCCTGACACACACGACAGTGTGCCACCTCGTGAAAAATGGAGTTTTCGCCGCTCAAATTATTTTGAGCATGTTGGCGCGGAGTGCAGGCACGTGCATGAGAAAGTTGGGTTGCTTGATATGAGTGCGTTTGCTAAATTTCAGGTGTCGGGGTCTGGCGCGGAGAGTTGGTTGAGCGGCTTGCTCACCAACGCCTTGCCAAAGCTGGGTCGCGTCAGCCTGTCTTACCTGCTCACTATAAAGGGTGGGGTGCGCGCTGAATTCACAGTGTTTCGGGATGCGCCGCAAAGCTTTTATCTGGTCTCGGCGGGTGCGCTTGAACGACACGATTATGATTACCTGATCAAGAGTTTGCCATTGAATGGCTCAGTGCGATTGGAAAAACTCACCACACAAATGGGTGTGCTGGTGCTGGCCGGGCCGCGCTCCCGCGAGGTGTTGGCCAAGCTTACCAATGCTGATCTTTCCAACGCAGCTTTTCCTTGGCTCAGTGGCAAAACTATTAATGTGGGGGTCGCTCATGCCAAAGCCTTACGCGTTAATTTTGTCGGGGAACTGGGTTGGGAGTTACATCACCCTATTGAAATGCAAAATTATATTTTTGATAAATTGTTTGAAACCGGAGCCGAATTCGAACTCAAACCATTTGGTATTCGCGCTATGGATTCCATGCGGCTGGAGAAATCCTATAAAATTGTCGGGCGCGAACTTTCTATAGAATATGCAGCCTTTGAATCTGGCTTGTCTCGCTTTGTCAGTCTGAAAAAGGATAGCTTTGTTGGTCGTCAGGCATTGCTGGATTGGCAATCGCGTGGATTTAACAATTCAGCAGTAACGCTTGAAGTGCATGGTGTGAAAGATGTCGATGCACGCGGCTCTGAGCCGCTTTATGCGGGTGATACAATAGTCGGTCGTGCTACATCGGGAGGATATGGCTGGCGCATTGGGAAATCACTGGCACTTGCTATGGTGCAGCCAGAATTGGCTGGGGTTGGCACCAAGCTGGATATTACTATTCTCGGTGAACGCTATACGTGCACAGTAACGGCTGACTCGCCTTTTGATCCAGCGAATGAGGCGTTAAAAGGCTGATCATTCCCGTCCATTTTTCACAGCATCTTTCGGCCAATCGGCTTCTCGCACCAAATCAAAATGCGACAGAATTTCTCCGTGCAATGGGCCATTAGGAAAATCCACGCCAATCACCTGCATGCCGGAATTACGCGCCAGATCTAAAGCCGGAATAATGTCAGTATCAGCTGACACCATGAGCAAACGGTCCGCTGATTTCACTTGAATTATATTGGCAATATCAAGCCCAATACGCAAATCAAGGCCTTTTTGTTCGAAATCCGGCTTGAAATCAGAGTCACTCAATGTGTCGGCGTTTAAAGGGATTTGCTTGGGCTTCCAGCCTCGAAATTTGAGCAAACCTGTGCGCACGGCAAAATAATCGCGTGACGCCAGTTCATCGAGCCAGCCGCCACCGGACTTGAAAATATAACTGTTCCCGGAGACCGGCAATGCGGCATCCCCCTGATATGGCTTGCAATCATAATATATGACACGCACAAACGACTCAGTTTTTTGTATAAGAGTATGTGCAAAATCTTCTATGAAATCGACACTGTAATCATAATGGTCTCGTCTTGCTTGAGCACGAAGATAGCCACCATCAATCAATAAAATAATACGTGTCATAAATAAATCCTTTAATATAAACAAACTAAAATATGTAGAACATAAAACGTCTAAACATTAAGCGTAGATGTATGGAAGCTTAAAGGATCAATTGTCAAGATGGTAAAACATAGCATTCGTCTGGACTTGCGAGGTCTGCGTTGCCCATTGCCGGTTCTACGTCTGCGAAAGTTGACGCAATCATTGACTGCCAATACAATTATTGATGTGCATGTTTCAGATCGTATGGCGCTGAAAGATGTTCCGGATTACGCGCAAGAGCGTCAATGGAAAGTTTTAGATGTTGTTGATCATGAGGGCTTAATGACTATAAAGATTCAGTTGTAAGCTGATCTATTTTCTAAAAATCCACGCTGCTGTCCAGCCGGCGCCAAGGGCGATACAAACAGCCATAATACCGTATAAGAATGGAGATTGATGCGCTTTGTCATATACAGAGCGCTCAAAGCCGGTTTTTTTAACAACAAAAGGAACACTTTGCCGGGCCATCAGTTTCTTATCGACGAACAAATATATATCAGCACGATAATCCCCAATCGGTACGCGTGTTGGCAATGTTATGCGTGTTCGGAACAACCCGTTATCGATGAGCTCAACTGAGTTTTCGTGTTCATTAAATAATCCCAACTTGCGCCTTGCCGCGATAAAACCGTTGCGAAACGCTTCAATGTCAGAGGCAGATTGAGCCCCACCGGACGCCGGCGAAAAATGTATATAGTCGATGCCAATCTCGTAAACAGCACGCCATTGCGACGCTGCCATGCTTGCCACCGGTCTTGTGCTGGCCAAGGCATAATAAGACGGTGCGGTGCGAAAATTTGTTGAACTTGTGTTCATCCATATGCCGAGCACACGCGATTTCCGACGCACAATAATAGGCAGGGTTGGGCCGCGCACAACCACAGCCACATCGGGTTTTATAGTGCCTGAAAGGCCTTCAATCGCGCCGAATAACAACACGTCAGTACCCTCAAACTTATAGGCAATATCAATCTTGTGTTCTGACAGATCGGTGACCAGCCGCGGGGTTGCACTGTGCGCCGGGTATAATCCTGCTGAATAAAACAGCAAAAAAAACAGTAAAAAAAGACGATTCATAAATCAGTGAACACGCTGTAAAGTTGATCGGGTTGCCAGGTCATACCGATAGCCAAGCGAATGGCAACGCCAAGCACGATAACGGCGAGCATGGCGCGCAATTGTTCTGCGCGCAATTTTTGCGCTGCGGCGGCGCCAAATTGGGCGCCGATAACGCCTCCAATCAGCAGCAAGACAGCAAGCACAATATCGACGGACTGGGTTTGCACACTATTGAGTACGGTTGTCATTGATGTTGTAAATATGATTTGCAAAAGCGATGTACCAACTACCACGGAAGACGGCATGCCAAGTACATAAATCATGAGCGGCACCATGATGAAGCCGCCACCAATACCCATGATGGCTGTCAGAATGCCAACCAGCAAACCCAAAGCAAATGGGGCAAGCGCTGAAATATAAAGCCGTGATTTGTGAAAGCGCATTTTTAACGGTAGCCGGTAGGCTAAACCAACGTGTGTCCGTTTCTTTAAAGGTACTGTGAAATCTTTGCGCATGCGTTGCATGGCACCAAGGGATTCACGCAGCATCAGGCTGCCTATAGTGCCAAGGAAGAAGACGTAAAGCAGTGATATGATGAAATCGAGCTGACCAAGCACACTGAGCGCGCGAAAAATATAGGAGCCTCCAGCCGAACCTATTAATCCACCAACAATCATGACAAAGGCCATGCGCACATCAACACCACCACGTCGCCAGTGAGCGAGCACAGCCGAGACTGAAGATCCGGTGATCTGATTCGCAGCCGAGGCCACAGCAATAGCTGGCGGAATGCCATAAAATATAAGCAAGGGGGTTGTCAGAAAACCGCCGCCAACCCCGAACATACCGGATAAAAACCCGACCAGCGCACCTAGCCCGGCAATAATCAGCCAATTGACCGAGATTTCTGCAATGGGCAAATAAAGGTGCATAACAGTGCCTGAAACATTAATTTCGATTTTAAAAATTAATGATGTTTAGTGGCCAATCTGTGGCGTTTGGCCACTCATGCATTTTCCACTTGACAAAAAAATAATTTAGTGTAGTGGTTATGTATATCACTAATAAAGGAAATGGTTATGCGAGCACTTATCGGATTATGCGGCCTTGGGTTGTTGTTGTTATCTGGAACGGCATTTGGAGCAGCTGTAGACAAGGCGCTCAATGTGCCAAGTTTCACGGGTGTCGGCACAGAAGGCTCGGCGGACGTGTACATCACGGTCGGACCCAAACAATCAGTGGTCGTGCACGGCGAACCGGGAGACGTCGCCAGAATTACAACCCGTATGCGCGATGGAGTTTTGATTATTTCCCAAAAATCCGGCTCGCATTGGGATATATCACCATACCATAAAAATTTGCGCGTGAATATTACCGTGCCAACGCTTGACCGTATTGCCGTATCCGGCTCCAGCGATGTGTTTGCAACGGGCATCAACATCAAAAAAATGAATATATCGGTTGCGGGTTCGGGTGATGTGAAAGCCAGTGGTCGCGCCGATGAGTCAGACATTTCGGTTGCTGGCTCTGGTGACGTAAAGGCGGCTGATCTTCATGTTCTCAGCACCAGCGTATCCGTTGCTGGCTCAGGCAATGTGGATGCTTTTGCCAGCAAGTCTGTGGCTATCAGTGTTGCTGGTTCAGGCGATGTGACGATTACAGGCAATCCACCACCATCAGCGCGTACAAGTAAAATCATCGGTTCTGGAGATGTGACGTTCAAATAAATCCTGTTTTCTTCATGCTCTCTGCGCTGCCGTTGTCCCTGGTGGCGCAGAGAGTGGCCTGCGCGTTCGAGACAGCGCATCAACCGCACATGCCACACCGGATGATCTGGATTATAGTTGGCGCAGGCATGACGGCTTCAGCCTTGAGTGTTATGCCATCTGAGCCGCTGATGTGGGTGAGCCTAATGCTTGGCTGGCCACTGATCATACTGGCGATTGTAGATATAAAATTATTTCGCCTGCCTGATATCATCACATTGCCGCTTGTGGCTATCGGCCTTGTCGTTTCGTGGTGGTTGCCCGCGCAGAATTTAAAAGATCATATCATTGGTGCCGTTCTTGGTTACGGCGTTCTGGCGTTCGTGGCCTTTGCATATCGCCGTTGGCGTGGCCACGAAGGTCTGGGCCTTGGAGATGCAAAACTTGTTGCCGGGGCAGGGGCATGGCTTGGCTGGGGCGCGTTGCCGTCCGTGTTGCTCATGGCTTGTGCCGCTGCGTTTGTTTGCGTTGGGTTGCGCGCAGCATTCAAGGGCAGGGCAACGGTTTCAGAGCGCATAGCGTTTGGCGCACCACTGGCTTTTGCCATCTGGTGGGTATGGCTTTTGGGGCCAGTGGTGCTGCCGATTTAACTCAAGCGAGCCATGCTGGTTGTTTGAATGGCAAGTCAAGCGCTTCAGCGACGGCTTGATAGGCAATCTCGCCGTCGGCAACATTCAGGCCCATGGCGAGGTGGTGGTTGGCTTTCATGGCTGCCTTGGCACCGTGGTTGGCCAATTGCACAGCAAAAGGTAGCGTTGCATTGTTAAGCGCAAACGCTGATGTGCGTGCCACAGCGCCCGGCATATTGGCAACGCAATAATGCACAATCCCGTCAACAACAAAAACAGGGTCAGCGTGGGTTGTGGCGTGGCTTGTTTCAAAGCAACCACCCTGGTCGATAGCGATGTCTACAAGCACAGAGCCCTTCAGCATCGTTTTCAACATGTCTTTGGTCACAAGCTTGGGGGCGGATGCTCCGGGAATAAGCACAGCGCCAATCACCAGATGGGCTTCCGCAACAGCATCCGCAATGGCTGCTTTCGATGCGTAAACCGTTTTCACACGGTTTTGAAACAGCGCGTCAATCTCGGCCAGGCGCACGGTCGATACATCATAAATTGTCACATCGGCACCCATGCCAATGGCCATTTGCGCTGCATTAAAACCAGACACGCCGCCGCCGAGAATGGCAACGCGGGCGGGGGCGACACCAGGCACGCCACCAAGCAATATACCGCGACCGCCGGGCTCTTTTTCAAGGTAGTGCGCGCCAACCTGAACAGACATGCGGCCAGCCACTTCTGACATCGGGCGCAACAGCGGCAATCCACCGCGCGCTTCTGTTACAGTTTCATAAGCGATGCAGATGGCACCAGATTTGCGCAATGCTTCTGCTTGGGGCTTGTCCGCTGCAAGATGCAGATAGGTGAACAAAGTGTGGCGGGCTTCCAGCATCGCGCACTCGTGCAGCTGGGGTTCTTTCACTTTAACAATCATGTCAGCTTGCTTGAAAACCTCTGCTGCCGTTGGCAGAATTTTTGCGCCAGCTTTCACATACTCATCATCTGAAAAATATATGCCTGCACCGGCACCGCTTTCCACCAGCACGTCATGGCCGTGTGCCGTGAGCTCAGCCACTGATGGCGGTGTAAGGCCGACACGATATTCATGAATTTTAATTTCTTTTGGAACACCCACACGCATTATCATTCTCCCTAAAAATATATATTTGCAGTTTATACGCCTTATCACTGAGAAAATCATTGCAAATTTAGCGTTTTATACAGATACATTGATATATTATATTATATTTAATATAAATATTAGGAAATTAGTGCATGGACCGCATAGACCGCGCTATTCTAATGGCGTTGCAGACAGATTCTACCGCCACCAGTGCAGCGCTTGGTGAAAAAATAGGTTTGTCGCCATCAGCCTGCCACCGTCGAATCAAAATGCTGGAGGCCGACGGTGTTATTGATCGCTATGTGGCACAGCTTTCAGAAACGGCCCTTGGCCAGCGCTCAACAGTGTTTGTTGCCGTGACGCTCGACAACCAGCGTCGCGAAACCTTGGATGGTTTTGAGCGCGGTTTGCAAAATTGCAGGGAGGTGCTCGATGGCTATCTGATGTCGGGTGAATCCGATTATCTCCTGCGCGTGGTGGTGGCAGACGGCGATAGCTACGAGCGCATCCACAAAGATATACTGTCAAGCCTGCCGGGCGTGCGCCGCCTGATATCAAGTTTTGCCATCAAGCCAGTGATACGCAGAACAGCAGAACCGCTGCCAATGAAAGCGGCTTATACAAATCGCCCTATGAGTTGACTCACATGGAGTGCTGTCGGCAGGCATCTGCGCACAGTATCATTTATGGGATTATGATTGCTATCACCCGTCATGCCGACGCATGTCGGCATCCATGATATATGCAATTGATAAATATTGGTGTTTTGCACAACCCATGTATGCCGACATGCGTCGGCATGACGAAGGGAGGTGTATATCAATGAGTTCCCAAACCAAGTCACGTCATCGGGCGGTTGGCATTAATACGTAATATGCTAATATGGTTATTATCATTCATAATTTTCATATTGAATTGCTAAAAAACAAGCTCTTAATCGATATCACTCACATCCGCTTTGTCGCCGGTTACGCGCTGTGCAAGTGCTGCGGCCATGAACGGATCGAGCGCACCGTCCAGCACGACGTTAGGCTGGTTGCTGACAACGCCTGTCCGCAGGTCTTTCACCATCTGATAAGGCTGCAGCACGTAGGAACGAATCTGATGGCCCCAGCCAATATCGGTTTTGCTGGCGTTGCTGATCGCGGCCTCGGCTTCGCGTTTTTGTAGCTCAGCTTCAAACATCCGCGCTTTCAGCATTTTCATGGCTGTCGCCTTGTTCTTATGCTGGCTGCGCTGGTTTTGACAGGCAACGATGATGCCAGTGGGCATATGGGTGATGCGCACCGCGCTATCGGTGGTGTTGATGTGCTGGCCACCAGCGCCAGAGGCGCGGTAGGTATCGATCTTCAAATCTTTTTCCAAAACCTCAATATTGATGTCGTCATCCACATCCGGGTAAACCCAGACTGATGTGAAGCTGGTGTGGCGTTTTGCATTGCTGTCAAAGGGAGAAATGCGCACCAGCCGGTGCACGCCGGATTCGGTTTTTGCCCAGCCGTAGGCATAATCACCTTTGATGAGCAGTGTGCAGGATTTGATGCCGGCTTGCTCACCGGCATGGCTGTCAATAATCTCAACCTTGAAACCACACCGCTCGGCCCAACGCATGTACATGCGTTGCAACATCTCGGCCCAGTCGTTTGATTCTGTGCCGCCGGCACCAGCGTTGATTTCGATGAAGGTTGAGCTTGGGTCAGCCTCGCCGGACAGTAAAGCGGCTGCCTTGTCACGCTCGGCTTTGGCCGCGAGTTTGGCAAGCGCTGCAACCCCGTCGTTCACCATAGCGTCGTCACCCTCGGCTTCAGCCATCTCGGTGAGTTCAGTGGTCTCTTTGAGTTCGCGCTCGATATGACGATAGGCTGCAATGGATTCTTCCAGCCGCCGCCGCTCGCGCATCAAATCCTGCGCTTTGCGCGGGTCGTCCCACAGTTTGGGGTCTTCAGAAATGTCGTTCAGTTCACCGAGGCGTTTGAGGGCTTTATCCCAGTCAAAGAAACCTCCTCAGCAGGGCAAGAGCCTGCTTGGTCTGGTCGATGGATGTTAGCGCTTCTGCACGCATGCGTCTTCTCCTAGTGTTTTACAGTCACGGCATAGAGCGCCACAGCCGTGGCTGTTGAGACATTCAAACTCTCAACGGCGTCTGATATAGGCAGTCTTGCCAGAATGTCACAATGTTCGGCGACATTAGGCCGGATGCCTGCGCCCTCAGCGCCCAGCACCAGACATATGCGCTCGGCTGTCAGCACCGATGCCAGCGGCTGCTCAGCCGCCCCATCAAGCCCGACCCGCCACCAGCCCGCCTCGGCGATGCTCTCAAGGGCACGTGACAGGTTAACCACGCGCACCCACGGCACAAGTTCAATGCAGCCGGAGGCTGCTTTGGCAAGCGCGCCCGTTTCCACTGGGCTATGCCGATCCTGAGTGATTATGGCGGCGGCTCCAAATGCGGCAGCGGAACGCAATATAGCCCCAAGGTTTTGTGGGTCAGTCACTTGATCGAGCATAATCAGCGGCTTGTTGCCGGCTTTTTCAAGTACATCTTGCAAGTCTGGTGCCTCAAGTGGTTCAGTTTCCAGCACCAGTCCCTGGTGCGGCGTGTCACCGCCCAGCATCTTGTCGAGTGCCTTGTCATCAGCCACGCGCACCTCAAGGCCCTTGGGCAGCTCAAGCGCATCAAGTGCCCGCTCCGTGCCAAACAGTGCCATCAGCAGCCTGTTAGGATTCGCCAATGCCGCCATAACCGCATGGCGGCCATAGAGTCGCAATTGGCTTTTACCACCAGGTTTGCCGTGAATAGCTTTGGTTTGGCCCCTGCGGACGCCACGAAATATTTGTTTACCCATAATAGTGCCTCTCATGCACGGATGTCCGTTGACATGGAAGCCCCAATTCTCCACAAGCCGAAACTTGTCAAAACCGATACAACATCGGCTGGCATATGGAGAGGTGGCCGAGCGGTCAATGGCAGCAGACTGTAAATCTGCCGGGTTCGCCCTACGTTGGTTCAAATCCAACCCTCTCCACCAGCTGGCTTTACTTGCGGGTGTAACTCAATGGCAGAGTAGCAGCTTCCCAAGCTGACCACGAGGGTTCGATTCCCTTCACCCGCTCCACCATGTTGCTAAATTTCAATGCCGGAGTCGCTTAAGTTTTTGACAAACGCTTGCGGGAGCTCCGCCTGCACTGTCACAACCTCACCACTGGCCAGCGGTATCGATATTTCGCGTGCGTGGAGCATTGTTCGTGTGGTTTTGCTGCCGCGTCCATAAATCGGATCGCCAACCAGCGGGCAGCCAAGCTCTGCACTATGCACCCGAATCTGGTGGGTGCGACCGGTTTTGGGCGTGAAAGCGATGAGGCTGTGCTTCGGGCCTTTGGACAAAACTTTATAATGTGTTTCGGCCCGCTGGCCCTTATCGCTCACTTCCATGCGCCAGCCTGCTTCAGCTGTTGAGGTTTTAATCAAGGCGGCATTCACAACGCCTTCAGGTAGTGCAGGAATTCCATCGACAATGGCCCAGTAGGCTTTGCCAATCAGCCCATCCATAAACAGTTGGGTGAGGCGTTTGTGCGCTTTGGGGTTGCGCGCCAGTAGCAGGCACCCACTGGTGTCGCGGTCTAGCCGGTGGACGGCCTGTGGCAACCGCTGGAAACCAAAGGTCAGCTCCGCCATATAGCGTTCAAGGCTGTCCTGCGTCTTTGGCCCGGCATGGCAAGCAAGACCTGCCGGTTTGTCGAGCACTATCATATGGGCATCAATTTTAAGCACCCGATTTTCAAGGTTATAGGCCGAGACGATGGTGTTTGCGGTGCGGGGGCCGCCCCTGCTATAGGCTTGTTGCTTGGGCCGCAGGCCATCGTGAAAGGATTTTTGCCGTATGGCCACTGTGTTATCTCCTAAACAATCGAAAGTTGGTCTCGTATCGCTGGGGTGCCCCAAAGCGCTGGTTGATTCTGAGCGCATACTCACACAGCTTAGAGCGGACGGCTATGCTCTATCGGCAACTTATGCCGATGCCGATGTCGTTTTGGTCAATACATGCGGCTTTCTGGATTCTGCCCGTGAGGAATCGCTTGATGCCATCAGCGAGGCGATAGCCGAAAATGGCAAGGTTATCGTCACAGGCTGTTTGGGTGTTGAGGCTGCAGCGCTGCAGAAACGTTTTCCGAAATTGCTCGCTGTTACTGGCCCTCAGCAATATGAACAGGTTGTCCGCGCAGTGCATTCGGCCGCTCCACAAGTGCCTCATCCTTTTGTCGATCTGGTGCCTGATATTGGCATTAAACTCACTCCAAACCACTATAGTTATATAAAAATATCAGAAGGCTGCAATCACCGGTGCAGTTTCTGTATTATTCCTTCGCTGCGTGGAGATCTGCAATCCAGGCCTGCCAATGCCGTGTTGCATGAAGCTGAGAAGCTGGTGGCGGCCGGCACGAAAGAGCTGCTAGTGATCAGTCAGGACACTTCTGCTTACGGCGTGGATATCAAGCACGCAACCAGCCCATGGCGCGGCTATGATGTGCGGTCACATATGACAGATTTGTGTGCCGCACTTGGGTCATTGGGCGTGTGGGTGCGATTGCACTATGTTTATCCCTATCCTCATGTGGATGCTGTTATGCCTTTGATGGCTGATGGCAAAATCCTGCCGTATCTTGATATTCCATTTCAACATGCCAGTCCAAGTGTTTTAAAAGCAATGAAACGCCCTGCCAATGAGCTCAAAGTTCTTGAACGCATTGCTGGCTGGCGTCGGCTGGTGCCTGATATCACCATACGCTCAACATTCATCGTCGGCTTTCCGGGTGAAACCGACGAAGATTTTGACTATTTGCTCGATTGGCTCGAAGAAGCGCAGCTTGATCGCGTTGGCTGTTTCAAATTTGAACCCGTGAAAGGGGCGGCAGCGAATGCACTGGAAAACCAAGTGGATGAAGCTGTTAAGCAGGATCGCTTAGATTGTTTCATGGCAAAACAAGCGGCTATATCAGCGGCAAAACTTAATCGTAAAATTGGCCAGACACTCGAGGTTATTATTGATGAGGTGGATAATGAAGGTGGTGCCACCGGCCGCTCTAAAGCCGATGCACCAGAGATTGACGGCGCTGTACAGTTGCGCGACTCGTCAGGACTCAAGGCGGGTGACATCGTTAAAGTTTTGGTAGAAGATGCCGACGAACACGATCTCTATGGGGTAGTTTGCAGCGCAAGCACAATCGGGTGAATGAATTATTATTGAGCTATTTCGCTGCTTAATACCAGAAGTCTTGAATAGAGCTTTTTAATAGCGCCATTTGATAACCTTCACAGGTGCTCATCTTAAACCTTAAAAATCACTTTTCCAGCGCAAGAGCAGGCCTTTGTCATTGCGCACGAAAGCATTGTTGCCGGGATTAAATCGATCAAAGATATTCATTTGCAATGCGCCATATCCTGATACTTGTTTGCTGTAGCCAAACTCCATATCCATTTCGCGTCCGGTGGGCGCTAGCGATACGGTTGAAGGTGTGGATACAACCTGAAACGATGCGTAGTCATAACCGGATGGTACGCTTACGTGTGCGCTGCCGCTTTCCACCCGTAGCGGCTGGCTGATACCAAACACAACATTCCCAGATTGCCCGGGCAGGGCATAACGTGCTGAGGCTGCAAAAGCCGACACAAGCAGTGCATCTGTTTTGTTGACAATACCGTCAGCAGCACCATTGATAGCAATGCGGCCGAAGTGCCCAGTGGCGGCCACTGTCCATGGCCCGGTTGTGTAGGTTCCGCTCAGGCGGCCTATGAAACCTTGTGTGCCTGTACCTAAACCAAATCCATTCACCGCGCGGCTGCCAAGCACCGAACCACGTTCCGTCTGAAGTGTGATGCCGGTTTCCAGCAATGTGTTTGACCATTGACGCCGTATGTGCATGGCCACTTTATCTATAGTAATGGGAGATTGCGTTATCGTGTTCTGGATCTGGCCATTGTCTCTTGCGTGACTGAAGCCAGAGAGCAGCTCAAAATTCCCCAATCGTGCGTTCACACCAAAGCCAAATTTTTGCGATGCATTAACAATATTCATCAACCTATCGTCATAGCCATTCAGCAAATCACGACTTGAATCTGTTGACAAACCAAGCACGCGGCTATCGCCTGTGCCACTGGCAAAGCTGAGCGACAGTGTTTTACTGAAGGCGTAGTGTGCATCAAATTGTACATTGCCCAGAGGTTTGCTTGATGTAAAAAGCCCATCGTAATAACCAGGTAAAGAATCGTTTCGCTCAGCAGAGAAATTAAAGCTGAAGTTTTTTGCACTGCTGACGGATGATATTTGCCGTGTTGTTGTGTTGGCAAACCCAGCCAGCCCGATCGTGCGATTGGCATTGGCAAGCGGACCAGCAAGATTGGTGATGTAAGGCCGCTTGTATGCGTCGAGATACACAGTGGCCTTCAGCGCTGTCCGCAAGGCTGCACCATCACCAAATGCGGAACTGAGCTGGCTGGTTAGCCCATTGGGCAATGCATTTATTGCCAGTGTGACGATGCCAGATGCTGTTTGCACGCTGGCCGCTCCCTGAGGTTGGAAAGCCGCCGTGATGTTGAGCAAGCCGTGGCCATAAACTGGGTCAAGTGTGCCAGCAGGCGTCGTACCAAGATGCGTTGCCGTGCTGAGTAGCAGGTCAGTTATATTCTGCCCTGTCAGCATCGGGAATTTTTGAGCAAGCAAGCCGATGGCACCGGTCACAATAGGTGCAGAGAATGAAGTGCCCTCAACATTGTAAAGCGCACCATTATCAAAAGGAGTAACCACATTGCCTGGAGCGACTAGATAATAATTTGCATATATGCCTGTACCAGCGCGATTTGAATAGTCTGTGATAACGTTATTGGCATCAACGGCGCCGACAATCAGTAAAGGTATGTCTCGTATCGTTGCGCTGCCATTTTTACTAAAATTATTCACTAGGTCTTGAGGAAACTGATTGGGTGATGCGCCAATAACAGCACCAGTGGAATCTGTAACTTCTTTTCTGTTTGCTCCAGTGCCAGTATATTTGTGATCATTGCCCGCTGCGTTAACAATGATGACGCCCTTGTCAAACGTGTTTTGTATTTCAGCATTGAAACGGACAGCAGACGCATTGTAGGCCGTATAATCTGGAGGTGTATTGTTGGGGTCGCTTGGAACGGGGCTGTTGCTGGAGGTCGTATAACCCAACGAAAGATTCACAGCGCGTGCATTTGCTGCACAGGCAGCGATAATGGCATCTGCAAAATGATTGTTGAAATTAACATTATCCTGTAACAATTGTGCTTGTGTTTCTGTGCCATTTGACGGAGGTTCGCCGCCATAAATGCGCGCTGCAAAAATTGTTGCTTCATAAGCAACGCCGTAAATACCAATGCCATCTTTTGCAGCAGCTATTACATCAGCGACGGCGGTGCCATGTCCATAAGGATAGGTCTTGCCATCAGTTTCCAGATACGAGTCTATAATGGCGCCACCAGTCGTAAAATCTTTTGATCCTGGATCTATTCGGCCAGCCAATTGGTTGAAATTGACATCGCTTGATTTGCTTGCATTGTTTGTGTTGAGGCCAGTGTCTAGCACAGCGAGCGTTACGCCTTTTCCGGTAATGCCCTGATCATAGGCTGTTTGAGCGCCAACGGCCATTATCCCTGTTGTATCCGCAGCTTCTTGTGTCACGCTAACGATGCTAGATGGTCCCGCAGGTGGCGGCGCTGGAACGGGTACAGGTGGCGTTGGTGCAGGCGTTTGACTGATCACCGGTGCCGGTGTGCTGGCAGGCACTGAGCCACCACCGCAGGCTACCAGCGTGCCCAATAACCCCAGGCTCATGCCCACACTGATTGTCTTGCAATGACCTAATGAACGCATAATAACCTCCACTACAAATGTTATAGACAATCTATGCTATTCACTGAACCGCTGCAAGGCGATTAAACTAGTAAAAATTCATGAAGCTTGACGTTCGTCGCGTTTTAGGGCTGGTTTATTCAGGTGAGCATATCAATAGGAAAATATGATGAAATATGAGATATCCGGCACAACCATGCAAACAGTTGCTATCGACCTTGATCGGGGCGAGCAGCTGTATAGCCAGACGGCTTCAATGGCATGGATGACAGAAAGCATCCGCATGGATACCCACACGGGAGGCGGCCTATTTGAGGGCCTCAAGCGCAGCATGGGCGGCGGTAGTTTTTTCATCACTGAATTTACGGCAGAAGCAAATGGCCATATCGCCTTTGCGCCACGCTTTCCGGGCCAGATCATGGCCTTTCCGCTACAATCCGGCCAGTCGTTAATCTGCCGGAAAGAAACGTTTTTGTGCGCCGAAAAATCCGTTAATCTCGATATTGCTTTGCAGCAACGGTTGGGAGCTGGCTTTTTTGGCGGCGAGGGCTTTATTTTGCAACGTGTCACGGGGCCAGGGACGGTCTGGCTGGATTTGTCCGGCGAAGTTGTCGAAAAAAATCTTGCTCCGGGTGAAAAATTACTGGTTCACGCCGGCCATGTCGGCATTAACGAGCCAAGCATAAACTTTGATATTAAGATGATGCGCGGGTTTCGCAATGTGTTGTTCGGTGGTGAAGGTTTGTTTCTCGCGACACTCACCGGCCCTGGCAAAATATGGTTGCAATCTATGCCAATCATGAACCTTGCGGAAGAGGTGGCGCGGTATATGCCAGGTGAAGGCGGGCGCGGTAGCACGGTTAGCTCCGTTGTTGGTGGCGGCGTAGCGGGCACGGTGCTTGGCAGTATCGTTGGCGGCCTGTTTGGTTCTGGTGGCGATACATAATGCGGCCACAGGTTGGTGTTGGTGTTGTCGTGCTGGACGGCGAGCAAGTGCTGCTCATCAAACGCGGCAAGCCACCTAGAATGGGAGAGTGGTCGCTACCTGGCGGTCGGCTCGAATTTGGTGAAACATTGCATGCTGCAGCAATCAGGGAAACCGCCGAGGAAACCGGACTTGCCATTACACCAAAAGCTATTGTCGACATTGTAGAAATGATTGATCACAATGCAGAAAATACTATCCATTATCATTACATCTTGATAGATTATTGGGCAGTGGTTTCTGGTGGAAAGTTGTGTGCGGGGGATGATGCAGCCGATGCCGCATGGTACGATATTAAAGACATTGCTAATTTGAATATGTGGGGGGAAACACAAAAGGTTATTCACAAGGCCATGCTTATGCGCGATATTAACGAAACACTATGACCACAAGACAACGGAAACGCATAGGCACACTTGCCATATTGGTTGGCATTGCGCTTTATTCGGTAGTGGTTGTGCTTGTTGTAACAAGTTTCCAACGCCTACCTATCTGGGCTGAAGTGCCTGTTTATCTGGTGCTGGGTATTATCTGGATTAAACCCTGCTATCATGTTCTGATGTGGATTGAGACAAACCAATGGCGACAGCCAAAAAAATAACGAGGTCATTGATATGCCTGATAACGACGACCTGAAATCGTTGGTGCGCGCCATCCCTGATTTTCCAAAGCCCGGCATCATGTTTCGGGACATCACGACTTTGGTGCGTGACGCGCACGGCTTTCCACTGGCCATCGATCGGATGGCAGAACTTGTTGGTAATGGCCACACAGTGGTTGCAGGTATTGAGGCTCGCGGGTTTATTTTTGGTGCAGCGTTGGCGCAGCGTTTGGGGCTTGGATTTTTAATGATCCGCAAAAAAGATAAGTTGCCAGGCCATACCATTGGCATGAACTATGCTCTAGAATATGGTATGGACCGGATCGAAATTCACGCTGATTCTATCGGCACTTCTGACGTCGTACTTCTAATCGATGACTTGATTGCAACTGGCGGCACCGCAGAAGCAGCCGTAAAGCTCATACGATCGACCGGTGCGACGATCAGCACGGCGGCCTTCGTTATCGATTTGCCTCAGCTTGGCGGATCGCAAAAGCTTGAGGTGATGGATGTATCATCGCTTAGCCTGATGAATTTTTAACACTGCAAATCGGAGAGAGAAAAATGGCTGAAGAAGAGTTTGAAATACCATCCGCACATGAGGAGGCGCTGCATCATGCCGCCCACCACGCGCCCGGCTTTGCCCAGCAGATTGCTATTTTCACAGCCATTCTGGCCACCATCGGCGCTGTTGTCAGTTTTCTAGGTGGTCACACCCAGAATGAAGCAATTTATTTGAAAAATGAAGCGGTGCTGAAAAAAGCGGCTGCATCAGATCAGTGGGCATTCTATCAGGCAAAATCTATCAAAGCAGCTATTGCAGAACAAACTGCACAGCTTTCTGTTGATGCAAAATCAAGAGACGATTCGGCAAAAAAAGCAGCGCGTTACACCGAAGAAAAAAAAGAGATAGAAGACAAGGCAAAGGAATTTGACAAACAATCGGAAGAAGCTGACAAAGAATCACAAAAGGCTTTAAACCCTCATCAAAAACTTTCTATTGCCATGACATTTTTGCAAATTGCCATTGCACTCGCATCAATAGCAGCGCTCACGCGCAAACACTGGCTTTTGGGCGGCGCTGGTTTGAGCGCTTTAATAGGCATAGGCTTATCTGTATTTGCGTATCTAGCATAAATATTTTTACAAAGGACTCACAGTGACGAATATAGGTTTTGTAGGTGTCGGGAATATGGGCCTGGGCATGGCGGCCAATCTCATCAAGGCTGGTCATGCAGTAACAGCGTATGACCTTATGTCAGAGACCCTTGATAAAGCCGTTGCAGTGGGCTGCACCCGTGCCGCATCCGCTGGCGATGCTGTTGATGGCAGTGATGCGCTGGTTACCATGCTGCCATCCGGTTTGCATGTGAAGGATGTGTATGAAAAAGCTGTTTGGGAGTGGGCAAGGCCCGGCATGGTGTTGATGGATTGTTCAACCATCGACGTGCAAACTGCCCGTGATGTTATTGCTACGGCCACCAGCAAACAGCTTTTAATGGTTGATGCCCCTGTATCCGGCGGCACCGGCGGGGCCAGTTCTGGCACACTAACGTTTATGGTTGGCGGCAGCGATGCAGCCTTTGCCAAAGCACAGCCAATTTTATCAGCCATGGGCAAAGCGGTTATTCATGCTGGCGGCGCAGGGGCAGGGCAGGCGGCAAAAATATGCAATAATATGATTTTGGGCGCGACGATGATCGCAACGGCAGAAGCGTTTAATCTCGCGATTAAATTGGGTCTGGACCCGCAGGTATTTTATGATATTTCATCAAAATCTTCAGGCCAGTCTTGGTCGATGACCACATATTGCCCAGTGGCTGGACCCGTGCCAGCTGCACCTTCTAATGCTGATTATGCCGGTGGCTTTGCAACGGCATTGATGCTGAAAGACATGAAGTTATCGCAGGAAGCTGCCAGTAAGAGCAATGTATCTACCCCGATCACCGCACAAGCCACAGCGCTTTATCAAGCGCTGACTAATTTGGGCGGTGGCGGCAAGGATTTTTCAGCAATCATAAAGTTGCTCGATGGCAGCTTTAAAAATTCATGATCTTTAAATCTCAAGCCGCTTTTTCGGCGCGCATTTTCTGCCGGTAATTATCAATTGATACAAGCTTGCCGCGTTTTTCTTCATGCCAGAATGTCCAGCCGTTGCAGCTTGGTGCTCCCTGTACCAATGCACCCATTTGATGAATGGAACCCGCAGTGCCTTTCATAACTAACGAACCATCAGCACGCACTTTAGCGCTGTGACGTTTGGATGTATCAAACAGCATTGTGCCTGGCTTCAGCATACCACGCTCAAGCAAGATGCCAAACGGAATACGAGGTTCTGATTTTTTCGATGCAGTAATTTCAAATGCATCTTGTTCAAGCGGCTCAACAGCGGCAATACGTTTTTTGGCAATATCTGTGTAGTTTTGTTCTCGTTCAATGCCAATATAGTTGCGACCCAACCGTTTGGCGACAGCGCCGGTTGTACCAGAACCAAAAAACGGATCGAGAATGACATCGCCTGGTTTGCTGGCAGCCAGAATGATCCTGTAAAGCAGGGATTCAGGTTTTTGAGTTGCATGGGCTTTAACGGCACCGGCTTTTATGCGTTCGCCTCCTGAACAGATCGGTATCAACCAGTCGGACCGCATTTGCAAATCATCATTCATGATTTTCATAGCATCATAATTAAATGTATAGCGGGACTTGGCAGATTTTGCGCACCAGATCAGCGTTTCGTGCGCATTGGTAAATCGCGTGCCTTTAAAATTTGGCATAGGGTTGGATTTTCTCCAGATAATATCATTGAGCATCCAATACTCTAAATCTTGCAATGCTGTGCCAACCCGAAATATATTATGATAGGTGCCAATCACCCACAATGTGCCATCATCCTTAAGAACACGGCGTGCAGCTTTAAGCCAGCTGCGTGTAAATGTATCATAGTCACTGAAACTTGAAAATTTATCCCAGTCATCATTGACAGCATCGACAAGACTATTGTCGGGTCTGTATAAATCGCTGCCAAGTGTTAGGTTATAGGGGGGGTCTGCAAAAATCATATCAACAGATTTTTCCGGCAGACTGTTCATCACAGCAATGCAATCGCCAACGGATACACTGTTTAACGGTAAATTTTTTATCATAGAGTTATTCCAAACATTAAGGCGAATGTTCAGAATGAGTCTGCCGGACTCAGCGGTCAATAGTTCAAAATTTTACCAGTATGTACAAGTTAATATCAAATATGGAGAACAAACAGAGTCTGACACACGGGCTAGAGTCTTTAGTGAGAATTGTGGCACTACATGCTGTGGTGTGACACAAAAGACTCGCCTGATAGTTTTTTATACGGACTCTATTTGTTCCTTATTGAGAACGGCCCGAACAGGTGCGAAGGAGCGGCGATGGTGCAGGCAGGGGCCATGCTGCTGCAAGGTTTGATGATGAACAGCCGTTCCGTAGCCCTTGTTTTTATCCCACGCATAATATGGAAATTCAGCGGCGAGCTGTGTCATGAGACGATCTCTTGTTACTTTTGCAATAATGCTGGCAGCGGCGATGGAAAGGGAGCGGCCATCGCCCTTTATCAGGCTATGGGTAGTGCATTCAAAGGCGGGTGCATCGTTGCCGTCAATCAACAGTGTTGCCGGTACGCAACCGAGCCTGGCTACGGCACGCTGCATCGCCAGATGTGTGGCTTGGCGAATATTTAATTGGTCGATTTCGGCAACGCTGGCTTTGCCAACACCGACCCAGCACGTTTGCATAATCAGTACGAAAAGGTTTTCTCTCTGCACGGCTGTCAGTTTTTTAGAATCGTTCAATCCAGCTGGTATTGAATTTATATCGAGAACAACAGCCGCAGCCACAACTGGCCCAGCCCATGGCCCACGACCAGCCTCATCCACACCGGCAACCGGCGACAAGCATTGAGCTTCAAAACTAAAATCTGGTTTAGTTTTTGGTGATCTCATCAATGTATGTCCACCGGTGGCGTTAGGGCGGCATCACGCAACCCGATCCATACTTTAATCGCCTGCACAGTTTCGGCGACATCGTGTGTGCGCAAAATTTGTACACCTTGCGCGACACCATGCAATCCGAGTGCTAGTCCGCCTGCCAGCCTTTCATCAACTGTTTCTTCCCGACTGAGCGCGCCGATCATTTTCTTGCGGCTGACTCCAAGCACAATCGGGCAACCCAGTCCGTGAAATATACCAATACCATTGATGAGATCGAGATTATGTCGCAAGGTTTTACCAAAGCCAATGCCGGGGTCCAACAGAATGCGGGATTTATCAATTCCAGCAGCAACACAAGCAGCGATACGCGCCTCAAGATAATCAAAAATATCAAGCAACGCATCATGATAATGCGGAGCATCCTGCATGGTTTGCGGATCGCCAGCGCTATGCATCAGCACGATGCAGGCGTTGCTCGCTGCGATCGCTGACAGGCTTTCACTGTCGTATGTAAGAGCTGAAACATCATTGGTCATGTGCACGCCATGCGACAGGCCAAGTTTCATCACGCTAGCCTTGCGCGTGTCGAGCGATATGGCCAGCTCACCGCTTTGTGCCAAGCCCTCAAGCACTGGTGTTAGCCGCGCAATCTCATCACCTTCCCATACGGGCTTGGCGCCGGGGCGCGTCGATTCGGCACCAATGTCCACAATAGCTGCGCCGTGCGCCGACATGCTGTAAGCCGCACCGATGGCAGTTTGCGGATCACTTGCAAGCCCGTCACCAGAAAAACTGTCCGGTGTCAGGTTGAGGATGCCCATGACTTGTGGCTTGCCCATCGGCACAATCCTATTATTTAGCCGAAGCGGTTGCCGTGGCATGAGCAATGCCTGCCAGAGCATTTCGGCTCGGGTGCGCAGGCGATCGCTTAACGTTGCTAACATCGCACCACATGCCTCAAAATCGAGAACTGCGCTGTGTGTGCGCACGCTATTTTGACGGATAATGAGCTGTACGGCTGCGAACCAGGCCAGTCCGCCCGCGATGGCGCGCGATTTTTTGGGATCAGCAAACGGACCGTCATTGAAGTGAACCGGCCGCAAGTAAAGCTGGGCGTCGTCAACAAGGTCGTTGAGGCTGTCTAAGTCATGATTCATTACTTGATCCTAATGTATTCTATACCAGACATAGATTAAAAGGATATCTGTGGGAAAGTGGTATTTTAAAGCACGCAATGTTAAATACGCATCAAAGTACAACTTCCCCTTGTCGTAATGCCTTACACAGAATACCAAGAATTCATGTCTTCTAATCCGCTTTTGTTGTTTGATTCCGGCGTTGGTGGCCTTTCGGTGCTGTCGCACATTCGCCATGCCATACCCGACTCATCGATCGTGTATTGTGCGGACAACGCGGGGTTTCCATATGGCCTTAAAACGGAAGCATGGCTTGCCGAGCGCGTGCCGCGTATTTTGCAAAGCCTTGTGGCTCGGTATAACCCTTGCGCCATTGTCATTCCCTGCAATACAGCATCGACCATTGCCCTTGATGCTGTGCGCGCTGTTATTACCCTGCCAGTTGTTGGCACAGTGCCAGCCATCAAGCCAGCCGCTGAACAAACCAGAACCGGCGTGATTGCCGTGCTCGGCACACTGGCGACAGTGCGCCAAAAATATGTTGATGACTTAATCAACCAGTTTGCCAGCCATTGCACTGTGCTCCGCCATGGTTCAGCTGAACTTGTTGAACTTGCCGAGCGTAAATTGCGCGGAGACGATGCACCTGTTGAAGATTATGCCGCAGCGCTTGCAGGTTTATTGAGCCAGCCGCATGCAGACAAAATTGATACAATTGTTTTGGCCTGCACACATTTTCCGTTGATTGAACAAGAGCTGGCCGCAGCATTAGATAGGCCAATCAACTGGGTTGATTCCGGTGCCGGCATTGCCCGGCGCACGCAACACGTTACCAAAAACATACAGTGGCCAATGCCTGCCACCGGACGTGCGGTATTTACATCGAAAGCCGATAACATTGCCCTGTTAAAACCAGCCCTTGCCGCTTGCGGCTTAAGCTCAATCGAATATTTATGATCACGTGCAGAGGATATTACAATGACCTACACGAACGCTGAAGTTTTAGAGCGCATGAACGCTTATATTCCGGCCACCGGGCTGATGCTTGGCATGACACTTGTTGAGCTTGACCAAGACACTGGCTTTGTGCGTATGAACTTCCACGTCAAAACGGATTTTTGCAATCCGATGGGCAATGTGCAAGGCGGCACAATCGCAACGATGCTTGATGATACGGCCGCATACTCTATTATCACCAAAGCGCTTACAATGCCTGCGTATGGGGGCAAGCGTATTGGGGTGCCAACGCTTGAATTTAAAACCAGCTTTTTCTCCAGCGCTCAGGCAGGGCCTTTGGTGACAGAAGCGCGGTGTTTGAAATTTGGCCGCAACATTGCATTTGCTGAAGCCAAACTATTCGATACCAAAGGTAAAATTCTGGCTGTTATGACAACCACGGTGATGCCGACATTGCTAACCAAACCGGCCAATCTGCATGAAAGGCCAATGGTGTGAAATCATTAACTGAAAGTGAGTGTTTATAAATGAATATTGCAACCGACGATGTGCTGTTTGAAGTGCGGGGTCGCATTGGCCTTATAACACTCAATCGCCCCGCCGCTTTGAACGCACTCAACATATCCATGTGCCATGCAATACTGCCGAAATTAAATTCATGGGCAACTGACTCGTTAATCAGCGCTGTTGTCATTCAGGGCACTGGTGACAAAGCATTTTGTGCAGGTGGTGATATCATTGGCCTTTACCATGCCGGGAAATCGGGTAGCGTTGATTTTGAAAATTTCTTTCACGATGAGTATCGGTTGAATTATGCTATTGCGACATTTCCCAAACCTTACATAGCACTCATGGATGGGATTACGATGGGTGGTGGTGTTGGCCTGAGTGTGCATGGCCGCTACAGGGTCGCGAGCGAGCGCTTCACATTTGCTATGCCTGAAACCGGCATTGGTCTAATTCCTGATGTGGGCGGCACGTTCATGCTCTCGCGCCTGCCAGGAGCCATGGGTATGTATCTTGGTCTCACTGGCGAACGACTGAAAGCAGCGGATGCTTGTGCGCTCGATATCTGCACGCATCACGTAGCATCTCTTAATATGGATGCACTGGTGAATGCACTGATTGCGTCTCCTGATGATGTGGATGATGTGCTGGCAGATTATCATGAAGATGCCGGTATGCCGCCACTATTGCCTTATCACGCAGCCATAAACGAACATTTTAGCGGGGTCAGTGTTGAAGCCATCATGTCATCTTTATCCATGGGCGATGCATGGGCTGTAGCGTGGCGCGACAAGTTGTTTGGCTTTTCGCCAACATCTATGAAACTGACGCACCGTGCTGTGCGAGAGGCTGCAAATTACGATATCGCCGGATGTTTGCGTCAGGAATACCGCATAGTTTGCGCTATTAAATCAGGTCATGATTTTTTTGAAGGCGTGCGCGCCTTGCTTATCGATAAAGATAAAAAACCAAGATGGCGACCAGCAGCGCTCTCGGATGTGAAAGGGGAGGATGTGGATCGATATTTTGAAATGCCTGATGGAGGTGATTTACAACTCTAGCAGCATTGATCATCTTCGAAATCTTCGTATCAAGCTGGATGTGTCCTGTCGCTTGCCGCCAAGTTTCTGCACATCGCTATAAAAATGATCGACCAATGCTGTGACTGGTAACGTCACGCCCATCCGGCGGGCTTCGTCAAGCACCAGTCCCAAATCCTTGCGCATCCAGTCTACTGCAAAACCGAAATCGAATTTACCATCTGCCATGGTGGCCGTGCGGTTTTCCATTTGCCAGCTTTGGGCAGCGCCCTTGGAGAGCACATCAAAAACCTGAGTGCTGTCGAGTCCGGCTTCAAGCGCAAAGTGCACGGCCTCAGCCAAACCCTGCACCACACCGGCTATGCAAATTTGATTGACCATTTTGGTCAGCTGCCCGGCACCGCTTGGGCCCATATGGCCAATACGTTTGGCATAGGCCTGCATGACCGGTTCAGCCCTGTCGAAATCAACCGTATCACCGCCAACCATGATGGTGAGCTGACCGTTTTCGGCACCAGCTTGCCCGCCGGATACAGGCGCATCGAGAAAGCGTATACCATGCTGGCGGGCAACTATTGCCAGTTGGCGCGCCGTGTCGGCCCCGATTGTGGTATGGTCGACAAACAGGCTGCCGGTCGTCATGGCAGAGAAAGCACCATCTGGCCCTGTCGTCACGTCCTCTACATCGCGATCAGCGCCAACGCAGGCAAACACTATATCGGCTGATTGTGCAGCAAGGGCGGGGGTTTTTGCCATTTTGCCAGCATGTTTTGCAACCCAAGCCGTGCTTTTGGCCAATGTCCGATTATACACAGTCATGGTATGGCCTGCCTTTGCCAGATGTGCGGCCATCGGACCGCCCATGATGCCAAGCCCCAAAAATGCTATCTGTGCCATATTTTATTAACCTTATCCTGTTCAAATTGATGATGAGCGGTTATGGCCTTTTGGGCCAGTTGATATAGATGGGTCAAGCACAGGATTAAGGTTTTGGATATGTTAAGCGTTAAACGGGCTATAGATAATCTGCCAGTGAATTTTGATGATGTGCTAGCAGCGCGCATTGCCATTGGCGATGCAGTGGTCAACACCCCGTGCCTGAAAAGCCAAACATTATCGACCATCACCGGCGCTGAAATATGGCTAAAGTTTGAGAATTTGCAATTCACCGCTGCTTATAAAGAACGCGGTGCGCTTAACCGGCTGTTGCAAATGACGCCTGAGCAAAAACGACGCGGTGTTATCGCCATGTCAGCTGGCAACCATGCACAAGGTGTTGCCTATCATGGCAAGCGATTGGGTATTCCAGTGACTATTGTAATGCCTAATGGCACACCGACCATTAAGGTGCAACAAACGGAAAGTCACGGTGCGACCGTCATATTGCACGGCGAGAAGCTTGAAGAGGCGAGTGAATTGGCCAAGAGTTTATGCGCTGATCGCGGTTTAACGTTTGTGCATCCTTATGACGATCCATTCATTATTGCTGGTCAGGGCACCGTTGCGCTGGAAATGCTTGAGGCTGTGCCGTCACTGGACTGTCTGGTTATACCGATTGGCGGCGGCGGTTTAATTTCAGGCTGCGCCATTGCCGCACACGGTATCAAGCCGGGCATGGAAATTATCGGCGTACAGGCGGAAGCCTACCCATCGATGGCTGCCAAGGTAAAAGGCTTTACGGCTGTATGTGATGGTGACACTCTGGCAGAAGGCATTGCGGTCAAAAATCCCGGCGTGCTGACATCCGAGATTGTTAGTGCGCTTGTTGATGATATTATGCTGGTCTCTGAAATAGAAATTGAGCGTGCGGTATCGCTGTTGCTGACCATCGAAAAAACAGTGACAGAAGGGGCGGGTGCGGCAGGTCTTGCGGCTGTGCTCGCGCGCCCCGAACGGTTTCGGGGCAAGCGGTTGGGTCTGGTGCTCTGCGGCGGTAATATTGATACACGCTTGCTGGCAAACGTGTTGCTGCGTGAATTGGCACGTGAGGGCCGCCTGGCTCGCCTGCGTGTGCGCATGAAAGACCGGGCTGGTGAACTTTATCATGTTGCCAAAATATTTCACGAGATGAATGTGAATATAATTGATGTGTCGCACCAGCGTGTGTTCACCAAAATTCCAGCCAAAGGCACGTATGCCGATATTGAGGTCGAAACCCGTGATCGGACGCATCTCGACAAGCTCATTCAGAATTTGCGCGCTCACCATTATGACGTGCAGCTGATTGAGGCTGCATAGGCAGGTTTATTTTTTGATTGGTTGCCACCAGGCTTCGTTAGCCAGATACCATTTGACAGTTGCAGCCAGCGCCTCCGAAAAGCTATGCGCTGGTTTATAGCCAAGCTCGGTGCGAATTTTAGTTTCATCAATAGCATAACGGCGATCGTGGCCCGGGCGGTCAGTGACATAGGTTTTGAGGCTGCTGGTCGGCTTGCCATGGGCAGCGGGCGCAGATGGGAAACGCCCTGCCAAAGTTGCATCACCAGCAAATAATCCGTTAACAATCGTACACAGGGTATCTATCACAGTCAGGTTTGGCAGCTCGGCACCACCACCAACATTGTAGGTCTCTCCAACTCGACCTTTGTTAATGACAAGATCAATACCCTGGCAATGGTCCTCCACATACAGCCAATCCCGTATCTGCTGGCCATCGCCGTAAATCGGCAGGTTGCGACCTTCGAGTGCGTTGATGAGAAACAGTGGGATAAGCTTTTCCGGAAATTGGTAGGGACCATAGTTGTTGGAGCAATTTGAGGTACTAACCTGCAAGCCATAGGTGTGGTGATAGGCGCGAACCAGATGGTCAGATGCCGCTTTGGTGGCAGAGTAAGGTGAATTGGGTGCGTAGGCAGTGGTCTCGCTGAACGCAGGATCGTTCGGCCCCAGAGTGCCATAGACTTCATCGGTTGAAACATGGTGGAAGCGGTGCGGTTTGCCGGTGCCACCATCGAGCCAAACAACTTTTGCAGCCTTGAGGAGCGCATGCGTACCATCAACGTTGGTGCGAACAAAATCATCCGGGCCATGAATGGAGCGATCAACGTGGCTCTCAGCGGCAAAGTGCACCAGTGTGTCAATGTTGTGCGATTGCAGGAGTGTTTTGTTATGTTGAAAATCACAAATGTCGCCATGTATAAAAGTCATCTGCTGATTTTCCAGCCCATGCAGGCTTTCTTTTCGTCCGGCATAGGTGAGGGCATCGAGCACAACAATTGTATCTTGCGGATGTTTGTTCAGCCAGTAGCGGACAAAATTTACGCCAATAAAACCGGCAGCACCGGTGACGAGGAGGTTATTGGGCATGGTTATTCCTTAAAAATACTGCAGATAAATGTTTGAGTCGAAACTAAAAAATCCTCTCCTACTTGAAATGGAGGGGAATGAACTTTTGTATCACTAAAACAGTGGCTGGCCCTAGCCGTCATATCAACCTTCGCTGGCCAACCTTCGCTGGGATGACGCTCGATAGTTTTGAAAGAAACTCACACCAACCCCTTTAAATTTTCAAGCATATCTTTCAAGGCATGTCGCCAGTGCTGTCCAGCGCCTCCAACGGCAGCCCGCAGGGTGGTTTTATCAAGCAAACTAAAATTTGGCCGCCTGGCAGGTGTAGGATAATCGCTGGTGGCCACCGGTTTTATCGGAATGGCTTTGTTCAGCAGGCCGAGCGCTACAGCCTCATCCTGAATGGCCACCGCAAAATCATACCAGCTGGCGACACCTTCATCGGTGAAATGCAGTGTGCCTGAAGTTTGCTGGTGAATCAGCCGCCAAAGTACTCGAGCAAGATTGCGGGCGTAAGTTGGCGTACCAATCTGATCCGCGACGACGCCCAGTTGATCTTTCTCGCGCATCAACCGCAGCATGGTTTTAACAAAGTTATTGCCATGTGTGGAATAAACCCAGGCAGTGCGCACGATGAGACTTTGTGATGGCGGCAAAATTGCCTGCACGGCCAGCTCTCCAGCGTGTTTGGAGGCGCCGTAAACACCAAGCGGCGCACAGGCATCATCAGGTGCGTAGGCTTTGTTTTGCAGGCCATCAAAAACAAAATCCGTAGAAATATGGATAAATCGGCAGCTGTATTGCTGTGCCGCTGATGCAAGTTGATGCACACTCTTTTCATTTACGAGATAAGCTATTTCAGCGTCCGTTTCGGCCTTGTCTACCGCTGTATACGCGGCTGCGTTCATAATGACATCGGGCTTGTGCTGGCGAATGGCAGCGTCAATTGCTGTTGCATCCGTAATATCAAACTCGGCTTCCGGTGGAGCCACTAGCGTTATATCATGCGGGACCGTTGCCTGCAGCTCTGAACCAAGCTGTCCACCTGAACCTGTAAGTAATATTTTCATGAAAAAGTTTCCGCAGCTTTGAGATGCGGTGCAATAGCATCCTTGCCAGACAGCAGCGGCGCGGCACCGTTTACCAGTGGCCAGATTATGCCAATGTCCGGATCATTCCAGGCAATACCGCGATCATTAACCGCTGAATAAACAGATGTGCATTTGTAGAGAAAATCAACTTCAACGGAAAGGACATAAAAACCGTGAGCAAAGCCCGGGGGAACCCAAAGGCTTCGCTTGTTGTCAGCGCTGATCTCGACACCCACCCATTTACCGAATGTCGGCGATGACCGGCGAATATCCACCGCCACATCGAACACAGCGCCTCGCGTGACACGCACCAACTTACCTTGCGGCGTGTTCAACTGATAGTGCAAACCGCGCAAAATGCCTTGGGTTGAAAAGCTGTGATTATCCTGCACAAACTGTATATCTAAGCCGGCTGTCTTGAATGTGTCGGCATTCCAGCTTTCAAGAAAAAAACCGCGCTCATCACCAAATACCTTTGGTTCCAGAATTTTAACTTCTGGAATTGCCGTATCAACTATTTTCATAGTTTGCTCGACAGGATTTTCAGGAGGTAACTTCCATATCCGCTTTTCTCTAGCGGTTTGGCCAAAGCTGTGAGCTGTTCAGACGATATATAGTCCATACGCCAGGCAATTTCTTCAGGACATGCAATCTTCAGGCCTTGCCGCTCCTCCAGTACACGAACAAAGTTAGCAGCATCCAGCAGTGATCCGTGCGTGCCCGTGTCGAGCCAGGCATAGCCGCGACCCATCAGCTCAACATGCAAAGTACCCGCTTCGAGATACAGCCGGTTGATATCAGTAATCTCCAGCTCGCCGCGAGGCGATGGCTTGATTGCGTCAGCATACTCAACCACGCGCTCATCATAAAAATAAAGCCCGGTCACGGCATAATTTGATTTTGGTTGTCCTGGTTTTTCCTCGATGGTCTCAGCCTTGCCGTGTGCATCGAACGATACAACACCATAGGAGCGTGCATCATCGACATAATAGCCAAACACGGTGGCTCCATTTTCACGCGACGCCGCCTGTTTGCATAAGTCCACCATACCGTGGCCGTGGTAGATATTGTCCCCCAGAATAAGCGCTGATGGTCGGCCTTTGACAAAATCTCGTCCGATGTGAAAAGCCTGTGCCAAACCACCAGGATTGGGTTGCACAGCATACGTTAGCTCAATCCCCCACTGACGTCCATCGCCCAGCAGCATCTTGAACGCGGCCTGATCCTGAGGTGTGGTGATGATCATAATTTCACGGATGCCCGAGAGCATGAGTACCGAAAGCGGATAGTAAATCATTGGCTTATCGTAAATTGGCATCAACTGCTTGCTCACTGGCAAGGTTAATGGATAAAGCCGCGTACCAGAGCCGCCAGCCAGTATAATTCCACGTCGTTCAAGCATTATTTCAACCACCATGTAAGATGATGGCTGTATAAACGAAGATACGCTGGAAGCAAGTTACGGTTATGTTAACAAAGCCATCAAACTCAAACCAGCTCAACCACGAGCCAACTGCCCTCGACCTTGATGATCCGCATTTGCGAACCAATAGCAGCGTCCGGCCCTTTGGCGATCCAGGGGCTGTCTGCGACCTTAACCTTACCCTGGCCATTAATGATTGGTTCAACCACCGTGACCAGATTACCAACCAAACGATCGGCGCGGCGGTTAAGCTTGTCATCCTCACTCATAACCGGGTTTTTCTGCACATAGCGTCGTGCCAGTAAAACTGCCCCGGTGGATAGCAAAACAAATATAATAACCTGCAATGGCCAGCCAATAGGCAGTGCCAAACTCAGAATGCCCGTCAAACCGGCTGCAACGCCAATCCAGATCAAAAAATAGCCGGGCACCAGCATTTCCGCGCCAACAAGAACGGCAGCCAGTATAAGCCAATGCCAATGCACGAAAATTTCTGAATCAATCATAACCATTCCCGCTCAATGGTGTGTGCGGGCATTGATATCCAGCACGACACGTTCCGAAGGTATCATACATGTCACAGTTGTGCCTTGCCCGGCAAGACTTTCGATACGCACAGCGCCACCGTGCAGCTCAATGGTGCGACGCACCAGCGCCAAGCCAACACCAGCACCGGCGGCAGGGTCTGTCATGTCCACATTATGAAGCTTCGGAAACGGCCGGAAGGCATTCTGTAAATCATCTGCAGAAAAGCCACGCCCGGTATCTGCAATACGGATGAGGACCTGGCCATCGGCTCCCAGATGGCTTGAAATGTTGAGTTGTCCGTTGGCCGGCGTGAAAGCCAGACTGTTGCTGATCAAGTGCTGCACCGCGCGGCCCAGTTTTTCGCGGTCTCCCCGCAGCAATATCGGCTGCACTGCATGTGTGTTAATAGCATGGGTAATACCACCTGCCTTGGATTTATCAGTTTGCTCCAGCAGCGATTGAATAAGATCGCTGAGGTCGAACAGGCTTTCATCAAGCTTGAGCTCACCGGCATCCGCGCGGGATAAATCAAGCAAATCTGTCACCAGATCAAGCAAGCGCTGGCCGGCACTGTTAATGTCCTGCGCATATTCCTTGTAGCGCTTTTTGCTTTTAGCCGTGCCAAGCGGGCCAAATATTTCTGACGCCATGACCTCTGATGCCAGCATCACTGTGTTGAGTGGTGTACGCAATTCATGGTTGAGGTGTGATAAAAACCGCGCCCGCATGGCACCAAGCAGTGTTTCGACAGCGTTTGCGCCTTTTTCAGTAATGTTGGCCGTGGCCTTGAGGGTCGCCATGTGGGCAACCGAGCCCTCCCAGACAGTTGCGGAAACCGTAGCAGCCACATTGATTTTGCGGCCTGACTTGAGTGTAAGTGTGGTGCCGCCTGATTTCATACGTGGTAGCGGGGCAATGAAGGGTTGACCGATGAGGTCCCCAGCGGCCTGCTCCAGCAAACGGTCAGCAGAAGGGTTAGCGAACAATACGATATTTGCTGCGCTCACGACGATAACAGCTTCTTCGATAGCGTAGGCCAGAGAATGAAATCGGGCATCGGCCACAACTTGATCGAGCATGATCTCCACGTCTTTGTATCTTTCAAAACTACCTAGTTCCAACACTCTACCCCCTGATTTCCCGAACACAACTGTGGAAAGCCTGTTGATAACTTGTGTACAACTAGCACAGCTGATTACAAACGTTAACCATAAATATGATTATCGCCTGTGCAATAATTAACCCTTGTGATTGTTGCATTGTTTTATAATTTATTTATTTTACACAGCCATTTACATTATAAATCAATATTCTCACTTGGTTTCCGCTCTTGACATAAATGGTTAACAGCTACATATGAACAAATATTGGCACTTAACCGTTGTGAGTGCCAATTCCGTCTCAAGTGCGTTTATACAGCGTTTCTATGGCGTCAAATTAACACAACTTTTAACCTGTGAGGTAGACTATGTCTTTTCGCCCCCTGCACGACCGCGTGCTGGTTCGCCGCCTGGAATCAGATTCCAAAACGGCTGGTGGGATCATTATCCCAGATACTGCTAAAGAAAAACCCCAAGAAGGCACCATTGTTTCAGTTGGTTCAGGCAACCGCGATGAGAGCGGTAAGCTCGTGCCGCTGGATGTTAAGGCTGGTGACAGCATTTTGTTTGGCAAATGGTCAGGCACTGAAGTGAAGATTGACGGTGAAGACCTGATCATCATGAAAGAAAGCGACGTGCTTGGTATTATCGATGGCAAAAAAGCGCCGGTAAAAGCCACAACACCCGCCAAAAAGAAATAAACTATTTTAATAACCCATTTAGCCAAGGAGCTCTTCAATGGCTGCTAAAGATGTAA
Organism: Sphingomonadales bacterium; assembly: GCA_025362295.1. GTDB lineage: Bacteria > Pseudomonadota > Alphaproteobacteria > Sphingomonadales > Sphingomonadaceae > JANYGX01. Next base: position 157,367 of record JANYGX010000002.1, read on the forward strand.
AATTTGCCCGCGACGCCCGTGAACGCATTATGCGCGGTGTCGATATTCTGGCCGACGCTGTGAAAGTTACACTCGGTCCCAAAGGTCGCAATGTTGTGATTGAAAAAAGCTTTGGCGCACCGCGCATCACCAAGGACGGTGTTACGGTTGCCAAGGAAATCGAACTGAAAGACAAGTTCGAGAACATGGGCGCGCAGATGATGCGTGAAGTGGCCTCGAAAGCCAACGACACAGCTGGCGATGGCACCACCACAGCCACAGTGCTTGCACAAGCAATTGTGCGCGAAGGCATGAAGTCGGTTGCGGCTGGCATGAACCCGATGGACTTGAAGCGCGGTATCGATCTCGCGGTCACCAAGGTTGTTGCCACCCTCGAAAAGCGTTCAAAGAAAATCAGCGGTTCTGCTGAAATCGCGCAAGTTGGCACCATCTCTGCCAACGGTGAAACATCAGTCGGCGCTATGATTGCCAAAGCCATGGATAAAGTTGGCAAGGAAGGCGTCATCACAGTTGAAGAAGCCAAGGGTCTGGACTCAGAACTTGACGTGGTCGAAGGGATGCAGTTTGATCGTGGCTACCTGTCGCCATACTTCATCACTAACCCTGACAAGATGCTGGTGGAATTGGATAACCCATATATCCTCATTCATGAGAAAAAGCTCTCCTCATTGCAAGCCATGCTGCCTGTTCTGGAAGCTGTTGTGCAAGCGGGCAAGCCTTTGCTTATCATTGCTGAAGATATTGAAGGTGAGGCCTTGGCCACGCTTGTTGTCAACAAACTCCGTGGCGGCCTGAAAGTTGCAGCCGTGAAAGCCCCAGGCTTTGGTGATCGCCGCAAAGCGATGCTCGAAGATCTCGCCATCCTCACCTCCGGTGAAATGATTGCGGAAGACCTTGGCATCAAGCTTGAAACCGTGACGCTCAACATGCTTGGCCGTGCGAAGAAAGTGACCATCGACAAGGACAACACAACAATCGTTGGCGGTTCCGGCAAGCCAGTCGATATCAAGGGTCGCTGCGAACAGATTAAAGCACAAATCGAAAACACAACGTCTGACTACGACAAAGAGAAGCTGCAAGAGCGCCTGGCAAAACTCGCTGGTGGTGTTGCCGTGATCAAGGTCGGCGGCGCATCTGAAATCGAAGTGAAAGAACGCAAGGACCGCGTTGACGACGCCCTGCATGCCACACGTGCAGCTGTTGAGGAAGGTATTGTCCCAGGCGGCGGCGTAGCCCTTGCCTATGCCAGCAAATCCCTCGATGGCATGACCGGTGCAAACGATGACCAGACACGCGGCATTGATATCGTGCGCAAGTCGTTGCTTTCACCGTTGCGTCAGATTGCTGAGAATGCTGGTTTTGACGGTGCTGTTGTCTCCGGCAAAATCCTTGAGCAGAAAGATGTCGAGTACGGCTTTAACGCACAAACCGAAAAATACGAGAACATGGTGAAAGCCGGTGTGATCGATCCTACAAAAGTGGTGCGCACAGCCGTGCAAAACGCTGCATCAGTTGCTGGTCTCATCATCACCACTGAAGCCGCCATTGCTGAAGCGCCAAAAGATGACGCAGCCGGTGGCGGTATGCCCGGCGGTGGCATGGGCGGTATGGGTGGTATGGGCGGCATGGACTACTAGTCCACGCAGTTCGATTTACTATAGCGAGACAAAGAGGCCGGGCAGTGATGTCCGGTCTTTTTTGTATTCGCTCGTGTTACCGTCATTCCGGCTCAGGGCCGGAATGACGGTGGAGACATTTGCAATATCATTTTAATCATGCCATTATATTTATTACTTTACCTCTGGCGAGTATTCGCATTTCACTGCAACCCAAGCCCTCAGCAAATGGTGCGCAATTGCAATTGGTGGTGGACACGCCAGTGGCCCTGCTCCGGCCAAGCTCGCTTCAATCTCGTCTAGCGTGAACCAGCGAGCGTCCTCCAGCTCTTCAGTATCGATCTTGATTGCGGTGGTTAGCGCCTCAGCAAAGCAGCCGATCATCAGCGACGATGGAAATGGCCATGGTTGACTCGCGATATAGCGCACGGCACCGACCTTAACACCAGCCTCCTCCCAAACTTCGCGGCGCACACAATCTTCAAGTGTTTCGCCGGGTTCAAGAAAGCCAGCAAGAGCCGAATACATGCGGGGCGGGAAGGCGCTCTGGCGCCCAAGCAAGCAGCGGTTGCCGTCTGTCACCAGCATAATTGCCGCGGGGTCAGTGCGCGGGAAGTGTTCGGCTTTGCATACCTCTCTGTCACACGTGCGCACATAGCCACCTTTGCCTGACGTGGTGGTGGCACCGCATTTGGCGCAGTGCTGGTGGTTTTCATGCCAGGCCAGCATTGAGCGGGCCTGCGCCATAACGCCGGTATCATCTACCGCCATTTGCATGGCCGCCGAGCGTGTTTCAAGGGCTTTGCCCGGCAAGACGGCTGCATTATGCACAGCGGCTGCAAAATGTGGAATATCGCCGCTCAAGCCTAACAAAACAGTTTCCTTAAGCGCGGGCAGATCGTGATAACTGAACCACAAAGGCTTGGGTTGATGGCCTGATATATCAAAAATTGGCTTCAGATCACTGAAAAGCATATATTTTGCTAGAGGATGGCTCTGCAAATCATGCATCAGGTCAGCATTGCGCCGGATAGAGTCTGCCCGGTCGAGATGGTTGATCGTAAACCCCATATCGGCAACATTAATGTGGGAAGGCAAAATATCGATCATGGTAAAACTCTTTTGATGTGTTTTCCCGCAATGCCAGCCCTTGCCATCTTGCGCAAGCAGCGTGGTCACGGCATAAGAGTTTCGGGAGTCAGGTGCGGGCAGGGCCGTCGCCAACCCGGTCAGATCCGGAAGGAAGCAGCCGCAACGATTTTGCCTTGGGTCGCGCCTGGCTCCTTCGCCCTCATGGAATACCTATGGCCCCGGACACTCAAAACTCTATCGACAACCCACCCTATCGCGTGCTGGCGCGGAAGTATCGGCCATCGAGCTTTGATGCACTGATTGGCCAGGACGCCATGGTGCGCACTCTGGGCAATGCTATTGCCACCGGCAGACTTGCGCATGCATTTTTGCTGACAGGCGTTCGCGGGGTGGGCAAAACTTCAACGGCCCGGCTGATTGCCAAAGCGCTCAACTGCACCGGTGTTGATGGCACAGGCGGCCCAACGATCGCCCCGTGTGATGTCTGCAATAACTGTGTCGCCATCGCTGAGAGCCGCCATATGGATGTGCTGGAAATGGATGCAGCATCGCGCACCGGTGTTGATGATGTGCGCGAAATTATAGAGTCCGTGCGCTACGCGCCAGTGTCAGCCCGTTATAAGGTTTACATCATTGATGAAGTGCACATGCTCTCGAAAAATGCTTTCAATGCGCTACTCAAAACACTGGAAGAGCCGCCGCCGCATGTGAAGTTTTTGTTTGCCACCACCGAAATCAGAAAAGTGCCGGTTACTGTGCTGTCTCGCTGCCAGCGCTTCGATCTTAAACGCATTTCAACCGAACTGCTAACGGCACATTTTGTCAGAATATGCACATTGGAAGATGCCAAGGTGGAGGATGAAGCGCTGGCACTGATCGCGCGTGCTGCCGAAGGTTCGGTACGGGACGGCCTTTCCATGCTTGATCAGGCGATTGCCCATGGTCATGGCACGGTGGAAACACACAATGTGCGTGATATGCTTGGGCTGGCAGATCGCGGTCAGGTGCTGGATTTGATGTCTGCCATACTCAGCGGCGATGCCAATGCAGCGCTCGATAATTTGCGTGAGCAGTATAACAGAGGCGCTGATCCACAAACGATCGTGTCAGATTTGCTTGAAATCGTTCATGCCATCACGCGTGCACATGTGGCGGGCACAATGCCTATCGCTGCTGAAGATGAGCGAACACGCATTGGAGAATGGGCGGCTAAGCTTGCCATGCCAGCACTCCAGCGTTTATGGCAAATGCTGCTTAAAGGCCTTATGGATGTTCAAACAGCGCCGTCGCCTGTAGAGGCTGCGGAAATGGTGGTTTTAAGGTTATTGTATGCAGCCGATCTGCCCGACCCAGGCGACCTGGTAAAACGGCTGCGCAGCCAAAATCAAACCACTGGCGGCACGGCGGCAGAGCCTGAGCGGCAGCCAGCAGTGCCGGTGGCACAGTCGCGTGTTGAACAGAGCAAAACATTTTTGCCTCCACCCCATAATTTCATAGATTTGATCGAGCTGTTTGAATCGCAGCAAGAGGGGCTTATTGGCAAACATTTGCGCGACGATATACGTTTGGTATCATATGCGCCGCCTAGTCTGGATTTTGTGCCTTTGAAAACGGCATCACGCGATCTTGCTGCGAAGATAAAACAACGCCTTGAAAACTGGACAGGTTTAAACTGGAATATTGCAACCTCCAGCACCGGCGGTGATGAACCTTTGCGTATCAGCGAGGAGAACGCTGCTGCTGAACGCGCCATGGCTATTCGAGGTCACCCGCTTGTTGAAGCGGCACAAAAGTTGTTTCCCGGGTCGTTACTCACTATTCATCAACCACAGCACTCAGGTCAGAGTCGCGCAAGCCTGTCGTAAAGGATTGTTATGGATTTAAGTAAACTAATGGGCGCTGCCCAGGCCATGCAGGCCAAAATCGAAGAAACAAAAAACAAAGTTGCTGATTTGCGGGTTTCAGGTAGCGCAGGAGCAGGGCTTGTGACTGCAGATGTCGCGGGTGATGGCCGTGTGCTGCGGTTGAATATAGACGCCTCGCTGTTCAAGCCGGAAGAAAAGGAAGTAATAGAGGATCTTATTGTGGCAGCCATTGCCGACGGCCAACGCAAGGCGACTGAAGCGTCACAAGCTGAAATGGCCAAGGTAACGGCCGGTATGCCGTTACCGCCAGGCATGAAGCTTCCATTTTAGGAATTATTATGACTCGTACCCTCATCTCCTCTGGTTACCCGTTAGAGAAATTGATTGGATATTCCCGTGCAGTCGTGCAGGGCGATTGGTGCTTTGTGTCCGGCACGACGGGTCGGAATCCCGACACAGGCGACATGCCGGAAGATGTGCAGGATCAAGTGCGAAATGCATTTTTAATTATTGAAACGGCTTTGTCTGAAGCCAAGTTTTCTCTCGCTGACGTGGTGCGTGTAACATATTATATTACAGATATCAGCTATCAAGACATCATTGCGCCTTTACTCGGCGAGCGTTTTGGCACCATCCGCCCTGCAGCCACCATGATCGTCGCTGGGCTTATTCGCCCAGACATGAAAGTGGAAATTGAGGTTACGGCGTTCCGTGGATGACATTTCATATCATACATAATAATTTTAGCTTCCATGCATCAAAAACATCCGCAGGTCCACGAGACTCACCCCAACGGGCAGAAATGGCAACACAAACGTATCGGCTTGCTTGGCGGCTCGTTTAACCCGGCACATGGCGGGCATGTTCACATATCAGAGTGGGCGCTCAAGCTTTTGGGTCTGGATACGGTGTGGTGGCTGGTTAGCCCGCAGAACCCGCTGAAGCCTGTGGCCGGCATGGCAAGGCACGCCGACCGGTTGGCTTCTGCGCAGGCGATAGTTACCAACCCACACATCTATGTTACTGATATAGAAAGAAAATTAGGTACATGTTATGCCGTTGATACCATTGCAGCGTTGAAACGTCTGTACCCTACCACGCACTTCATCTGGCTGATGGGGGCAGACAATCTGGCAAGCTTTCACCGCTGGAAAAGCTGGCGTGCGCTTGCCGCTCTTGTGCCGATTGCAGTTTTGCTCCGTCCGGGCTATAGTAATATGAGATGGTCAACACCCGCTGCGGGGTGGCTCTCACGGTTTATGAAACCGGAGCGCCTAGCTCGCCAGTGGCAACTATGGAGGACACCTGCTCTGGTTATCGTGACATTACCGCTCGATGCTCGGTCTGCAACATCCATACGCGCTGCAAATCCGCACTGGGCTGAAACTGTGAACTTAACCAAAGAGAAAGTCCCCCCGGGTGCAAAATCCGATTCCTGAATTCGTTGTTGAGCCTCTTGAAAATGTACCCGGCAATGTGATCGCCCTTCACCACAGCGTTATGACATCGCTGGATGACGATAAGGCTGTCGATGTCATATCCATACCGCTATATGGTAAATCGACAATTGCAGATGCAATGGTGATCGCATCTGGCCGCTCCTCGCGGCAGGTGGCAGCAATGGCTGAACATCTTGCTGAAAAGCTGCGTGCCGATCATAAACGTCATGTAAAAATCGAAGGCCTGCCGCAAGCTGATTGGGTGCTGGTGGATGCCGGTGATGTGATTGTGCACCTGTTCCGTCCGGAAGTGCGCAGTTTTTATAATCTTGAAAAAATGTGGTCGCTTGATGTGCCGGATGCACCTGTCGCTGTTGCGCGCTGATTCCCGTTTATGTTACTGCACATCATTGCAGTTGGCCGTATCGGTCAATCGCCGGAGGCGGACCTGGTTGAACGCTATAAAGCGCGTATGATTTCACCTATAAAAATAACTGAAATTGCTGAAAGTAAAGCTATACCAGAAGCAACGCACAGCCCTTGCAGAACAGTCGTTATGGATGAGCGTGGCAGGGCTTTGGCAAGTGATGCGTTGGCAAAACAGTTGGGCACATGGCGCGATGATGGTGTGCGAGATGTGAGGTTTCTGATTGGCGGTGCGGATGGTCACACACAATCCACCCGAGACAATGCTGATCTTTTGCTGTCTTTTGGCCCGGCGACATGGCCGCACATGCTGGTTCGTGCCATGCTCGCGGAACAGCTGTATCGGGCTGAAACAATTTTACGCTCGCATCCCTATCACAGGAGCGGGTAAACGTGTGGTGTGTACTCAACTTAAGTATTATTAAGAGCAGGTTATTTTTTGCATCGATAGCTTGGCTTTTTTTTTGCTGTACTTATGAAACGCGTGCCGCCCCGCAATCCGCCTCAACGGCCACTGAGCGAACTCATTTGGTGCAAGTGCAGGCGGATGCCAAAGCTGCTGCCGAGCGCGCCAAAAACTTGTCGGCACAAGCGGACCAACTGGAAGCCGATGCTGAAAAAGCCACCAATGGTATGGTGGATGTGGCGGCGGCCATTCAGGCGCGCGAGGATAAGCTGGCTGGGCTTGATCATAAACTAGAGAGCTTGCAGGTTGAGCAGAAATCGGGGCTCGAAAAACTTAATTCACGGCGTGGTGATGTGGTGCGGCTGTTGGCTGCGCTGCAAAATTTATCACGAAGGCCGCCACAGTTTATTTTGGTGCGACCGGGGGCAGCTATTGATACGGCACGGTCTGCCACGCTTCTGACAGCAGTTTTGCCAGAGCTGAAGAAACAAACAGACTCGCTCAAAAAAGACGTTGCCGTGATGACAGCGTTTCGCGTCAAACTGGAAACAGAAAAACAAACGTACCAATTTGAGCTTAACGCTCTGAAGACGGATCGCGGCACATTGAATAAGTTGCGTCAGCAGCGTGAGGCTTCACGGGTCGCATTGCTGGCGGAGGCCAAAGAGGATCAGGCCAAGGCGCAGGCATTGGCTACTCAGGCTCACGATATCAAGGATCTGTTGGACAAGCTAGAGCAAGCGGATCGCAAGCGTCAGCGATTGGCGCGCTTGCCAGGTCCCAGGCTCAAGCCAGATCTCACCAGGCGGTCGGTGGCTATCGCGCCGTCACCTGTCGTCCCAGTCACACCCAAAAATGGGCCACCCCGCGCAACTGGCTCGGGCCCGACCGTAGCTTTGCTGACCCCTCCCAAACCCATGTCAGGTGCCCTTGGCGGGTTAAGTTTACCAGTGCGTGGTGATGTTTCCCAGCAGTTCGGAGCCAGCACAGCGACCGGTCCGGCGCGCGGCATCACCATCAAAACGCGACCGGAGGCTCAGGTGATTGCGCCCTATGCCGGCCGAGTGGTATTTTCGGGACCGTTTCGGGCTTACGGTCAATTGTTGATTATTGCTCACGGTGAAGGGTATCATTCACTTTTAGCCGGTATGACCCGTATAGACGCCAAAGTGGGGCAAATCCTCCAGACAGGGGAGCCTATTGGTGTTATGGGGACGACTGAAGATGGCGCTGCGGCATCATCACTCTATGTTGAAATTCGTCGTGGTGGTGAGCCAGTCAATCCGCTACCATGGCTCAGTGCAAGTTTGAAACGGAATCAAGGATGAACATGTTTTATAAAACCACATCTGCCTTATTGCTTGGTACAGCGTTATTGAGCAGTCACGTTAATGCTGCTCCAGTGACGACATCGGCAAACGTTGATGCTGAAACCTACCGACAACTTGATCAGCTGATGGATGTGTTTGAGCGCGTGCGCGCTGAATATGTGGACAAGGTTGATGACAAGAAATTGCTCGAGGGGGCGATCACTGGCATGATTGCATCGCTTGATCCACATTCCAGTTACATGGATGCCAAAGAATCCCAGAACATGCGCACTATCACGGATGGAGAGTTTGGTGGCCTTGGTCTTGAAGTTACACAAGAAGAAGGTGTGGTGAAAGCGATCACCGCTATCGATGGAACACCGGCGGCCAAAGCGGGTATTCGTGGCGGGGATTATATCACGCAAATCAACAAAGAGCCTGTTTACGGAATGGACCTAAACGAAGCTGTCGGCAAGATGCGCGGCGCGCCAAAATCATCGGTAACGCTGACTATTGTGCGCCGCCTTAATGACAAGGTTGAGAAGCCGTTCGATGTAACGCTGGTGCGCGAGGTGATACAGCAGGCCCAAGTAAAGTTTGAAACAAAACCTGGCGGTATTGGCTATATTCGCTTGCCGCAGTTTCATAAAAAAGCCGCAGACCAGATCAAAAATGCTGTGTTCAGCTTGCAAAAGCAACTGGGCAGCGGTCTCAATGGCTATGTGCTTGATTTACGCTCCAACCCTGGCGGCCTTCTCGATCAGGCTGTCGAAATCTGTGATGAATTTTTACAGCGGGGTGAAATTGTCTCGCAGCGTGGCCGCAAGAAAACCGATATCCAGCGTTACTTTGCCCATTCTGGCGATATCACCAATGGCAAGCCGATCGTGGTGCTGGTGAACGAGGCTTCGGCTTCAGCATCAGAAATTGTCGCCGGTGCCTTGCAGGATAACCGACGGGCCTTGGTGATTGGTCGCCGCTCATTCGGCAAGGGGTCTGTGCAAACGTTGATACCGCTGGGGCCAGACACCGCCTTGCGACTGACGACGGCCAGATACTATACGCCGTCCGGTCGTTCTGTGCAGGAGCAAGGGATTGAACCGGATGTCGATGTAGCACAGCTTTCGGCTGACCAGAAGCCGACAGAAACAGCTCCGGCATTTTTAAGCGAGGCCGATTTGGGTCGGCACTTGTCTAACGACAAAAAAGAAGTGGCGCATCTGGAAGAGCGTGATGTGAAAGTTGACCCGCGCCAATTGGCAACATCGGAACAGCTCAAAAAACAGGGCATTACCGATTTTCAGTTGGATTATGCCATCAAGCTGTTAACACGGGCAGCGCAGACCAAGGTGGCTGTGAATTAAGGGTTCAATCGCCTCATGACTGATGGCACAACTGCATATCGGGTTCGCAAGGGGCGTGTTGGTTCTTTGCTGTTTGCTGGCATGCTTATATTTTTGGCACTAAGTGCCTTTTTTGCTGTTGTTTTGCAGCCGCATAAAAAACCTGCAGAGCCAATTGCGCAAATCACAAGCATTAAGCCTGATGTAATATTGACAACACCACCCCGAGCAGTAGCCCCAACAGCAGCAACGATTGTAAGGCCAATAACGCCACAACCCACCCTGGATGCCAAGCCAGCCACTCCAGGCGCCTCTGCGACATTAGCGCCCTTGCCTGCGAAAGCCGAAGTGATCGCAACCACAAAAGCAGACTTGCCTGCGTTGCCAACTGGTAAACCGCTGATCGCTATACTTGTTACGGATCTTGGCGGTGACTCAGCCACGGCCAGAGTGGCTATTGATACTTTACCAGCGTCGGTTGATCTTGGCTTTGAGCCTTATGCTGGCAATACCCGCCACATGGTGGTGGCTGCCAGCCAAGCTGGTCATGCCATCTGGGTGGGTGTGCCCATGCAACCAAAGCGTTACCCGGCAATCAACCCTGGTAAGAATGCACTGCTGCTCAAGCAATCCAGCGAAGAAAACATGCGCCGTTTTGATGCAATTCTAGAACAGGTCGGTGGCAAGCCAGCGGGTGTATACAACATAATGGGCTCGGCCTTTATGGCCGATGAGACAGCGTTGAAGCCGGTATTTGAAAAGTTGAAAGCAAAACAAAATATGGCTTTTTTCGACATGCGTTCCGATCAGGATAGCAAAGGGCCATCGCTTGCAAAATCGCTTGATGTATCTGCAACAGTCAATCAATTCACACTGAATGAAGACAAGAAAGCATTGCCCGAAAATTTAATGAAGCTTGCCAGGATGGCGAAAAAAAACGGGCATGCTGTTGCCGTTATAAATGGCGACGCAGCGTCTTTGAAGGTGTTGCATACGTGGCTTAAGTCACCAGAAGCTGAAAACTTTGATCTTGTTTCAGCATCTCTGATAGCGGCTCACGGAAAATAATTTTTTAGATTTATATCAAAGGAATTTATTATGTTTTCAAGGCGCGATGTTGGTACCCATGCTCTTGCAGCCGGTTTTGCATTTGCTTCTGGCAACAAGGCTTTTGCACTTGCCAAAGATATATCATGGCAAAAACTTCCAACTGTGCCCTTCAAAGGCAAGCAGGATGACATATCTTTTGTCAGCAAAGATATCGGCTGGTACGGTAATGGTGAAGGCAAGCTTTATCACACAACAGATGGCGGCATGAGTTGGGCCAAGGTTTGGGATCAGCCAGGAACTTTTATTCGCGCACTTGGTTTTATTGATGAGAAAATCGGCTTTCTCGGCAATGTGGGTACCGACTATTATCCAGGTGTTACAGACAAGCACCCCCTATACCGAACTGACGACAGCGGAAAAACCTGGTCAGCTGTGAACGCGCCAGATATTTCCGTCGTGGCTGGCGTATGCGGTATTGATATATTGCCGGTACATAAAATTTTTCAGGGTGAAGTGCATACCGATCACATCATTCATGCGGCTGGTCGTGTCGGAGGTCCAGCAGCCATTATGAGATCTGAAGACAGTGGAAAAACTTGGACTGTGCAAGATATGTCAAAGCAAGCAGGTATGATCCTCGATGTGAAATTTCTTGATGCGCAAACAGGGTTTATCTGCGCCTCAACCAACAGCGATATGGAAAAGGCCGAGGCCTTGATCATGCGCACAACTGACGGGGGTAAAAGCTGGACTCCGGTTTACACCTCTGGTCGCAAGTTAGAGAACTGCTGGAAAATGAGCTGGCCATCTGCACGTGTCGGCTATGCAACAGTGCAAAGCTACGATGAGGCGCCCACCAACACAAAGCGTGTGGTTGTTAAAACTACGGATGGTGGCAAAACCTGGGTTGAAATGCCGTTGGTCACGGCACCGGCCATTCAGCAATTTGGCATAGGCTTTGTCGATGAGAATCATGGTTGGGTTGGTTGCAAGGCTGGGGGGTATGAAACGCAAGATGGCGGCAAAAACTGGTCGCCTGTGGCCTTTGGTCGTGCGGTTAACAAGATTCGTATAATTAAAAATCGCGTGTTTGCCATTGGGGTGGACGTACACAGGCTGGATTTATGATGCAACCTAAAGTATATTAATAAATTAATATACAACTTTTAAGATTGACTTGATTTGCGTTAACCATATATAAAATTGTTAACACGATCAGGAGCATGACTTATGAGTATACAGTTTCAGCCGCCTACAATAAAGCCAATGCCGGCTAACACAGCGTCCGCAATGGGTTTGAGAATGGCCTTAGCAATGCTCATGAATGAAGCTCTTGATAGTGGTTACCATTTTTGTGCTCTGTACATACGTGTAGCGATTTCAGAGCTCGATCAGGTTGTTGGGGATAAGTTGGCTTTATAATCTTTGCTGTTATCTAGCTGCCAATGGCTGCCTTCACCAATCCGCCAGCTTTACCCATATCAATCTGACCAGCAAAGCGTTCCTTGAGTGCACCCATCACTTTGCCCATATCTTTGGCTGACGTAACACCCAGCTCAACCACCAGCGCTTTAATTGCGCCAGCGGCTTCAGCATCGGACATCATTTTGGGCAAGAAATGTTCCAGCACGGCTATTTCGGCTTTTTCCCCGTCTGCCAGTGCCTGACGATTGCCCTTTTCAAACATCTCTATAGACTCACGGCGTTGCTTGACCATTTTCGTCAGCACATCAATCACCAGAACATCATCCGCTGCCGAGCCTGTCTCAGGCGCGGTGCCTGTCCGCAGTTCAATATCTTTGTTCTTGATGGTCGATTGCGCCATGCGCAATGTTGAAACCGTTTTCTCTTCATGAGCTTTCATGGCAACAATTAGCGCGGCTTTAATTTGATCGCGGATCATTTTATTTCCTTTATGTGAGTTCGCACCACACCGGCGTGTGGTCAGATGGTTTTTCAAGCGCGCGAGGTTTTCTGTCTACGCCGGCATCTTTGAGACGATCCGCAGCTTGAGGTGAGAGCGCCAGATGATCGATCCGCAGGCCGTGGTCTTTGCTCCATGCCCCAGCCTGGTAATCCCAATAGCTGTAGCAATGTGCAGTTGGTTCGATAGCGCGTATGGCATCAAGATAGCCAAGGTTGAAAAGTTGCCGCCAGCGGCTGCGGCTTTCCGGTTGCATTAATGCATCCTCAGCCATTGCAGAAGGGTTGTGCACATCGTTATTGGTCGGGCACACATTATAGTCTCCCGCCAAAATTAACGGCTGCTCCTCCAGCAATAAATTGCGCGCACGCACAATCATGCGGTCCATCCATGCCAGCTTATAGTCAAACTTTGGGCCAGGTTGCGGGTTGCCATTGGGGAGATAGAGGCTGACTATTTTAAGGCCCATGGTGGTGCCCTCGATCCAGCGCGATTGTTCATCGGTATCATCTCCCGGCAGGCCGCGCACAATATCAGTGAGCGGCTCGCGAGATAGCAGCGCCACACCATTAAAGCCTTTCTGTCCGTGCGTTTCCATATGATAGCCAAGCGCCTCAATCTCCAGGCGCGGGCAGGTGGCATCCTGACTTTTAATTTCCTGCAGGCAGACAACGTCTGGTCTGGCATTGGCGAGCCAAGCGAGCAGCTGCGGCAGCCGCGCATTGATTCCATTGACGTTAAAGGTGTAAACTTTCATGCAATATCATTAACGCGAACTCGAACCGGAGGGAAGCAGCATGTTCATACTTTATGGTGAGCCAAACAGCGGCTCATTCGCCCCGGAGGCTATTCTGACGCTGGCCGGTGCGGAATTTGAGTGTGTGGATTTTGACCTTGCGACGCATCAGCAGCAGGGCAACGCTTACCGTGCCATCAACCCGATGGGGCGCATACCGGCACTGCGCTTGCCATCGGGGCAGCTGCTAACGGAGTCAGTGGCTATTTTGTTGGTGCTCGCTGAATTATTTCCAGCACTTGAACTTTTGCCACCTGTAGGGTCGGCAGAGCGCTTCACTGTCTATCGCTGGCTGATGTTTATCAGCGCACCGATTTATGAGGCCGTCAGCCGGTGGGATTATCCTGAACGTTTCAGTGCCAACCCGGACCATGCAGCGGCTATCAAAGACAAGGCCCATGCAGACTTGCAACAGTTCTGGCGGCTCGTGGAAAATCATTTGCAACTTGTGACGATGCAAAATGGCTTGGGGCTCGATCTCTATATTGCCAATATAAGTGGCTGGATTGTCGGCAAGGCCTGGCGCGCGGATAATTGTCCAGGTGTTGCAGCAATCGCTGACGGCGTGGCTAGGGATGAAAGGATTGGCGCAGTCTGGCAACGGCATTTTTCCAAAAGCTAATCCATCCCGCCAATTTCATTAGGCAGGCCAAGCTTGCTCACCCGCTTAACCTGTGCGCTGTAGCTTGCATAAAGACAAACGCCAAGCAGCAGTAAAGAGGCTATGACAAAGGGTGCTGGCCGGGCAATATGATAGAGCATTATACCAATGGCAGGTGCGAAAATAAAACTGCAACCGTTAACAGCGGTTATGGCACCGGCAATGCCGTCCTGCTCTTCATGGCTCACCGCCAGCGATGCGCCGGCTGTAAACCCTGGCCTTGCAAAACCAAAACCAAGACTCATCATCGCAAAACCACTCACGACTCCAACATAACTTTGCGCAAATCCTGTCATCAGCGCGCCGAGAGCTGCAAACACAATGCCCCACTGGAGCAGTTGGCGCGGGGTCATGCTGAACATACGGATCAACCCCCATTGTGCAAGCAAGGTGGAGGCAGCTCCGGCCATCATCGCCACGCCGATGAAAGATTGTGCAGCCTCCGGTTTTAAGTGCAGCATGTCGATAATGAGAAATCCCATGAGCTGACCGGTGGCGGCCTGGGCATTGCCGACGATGATGCCGCAGACCAGAAAAGGCGATACACGCGGATCGCGCCATCTCAAGCGGCGCTGACTTTCTTTCAACAGGGGCGTACGTATTTGCAGCACATCCTGCGGGAGCACTTTTGAAACTGCAAAAAGCGTTATAGCGGCCAGAGCTGCAAACAGAAACAACGGAGTCGAAAGGCCAAGCGCCGGCAGGATCAGCATGGCCGCCAGCGCTGGCCCGAGCACTGTGCCAAGCCCAAAGGCGGAACTCAAACTTGCCAGTGCGGCTGTGCGGTCTGCCTGCGCCGTTTCAGTTGCCACGTACGCCTGTGCGGCAGGATTTGTTGCTGACCCGAACAGGCCAAACAGGCCCCGCATGACGGCAAACCCGACAACGGTGCTGATCGGGCTTATCAGGTGATGTAGCCCTGCATAAATAATCACACCGCAGGCACTAACGGATACGATGTAACCCGCGAGCCCAAGTCGCACCAGATTTTTGCGACCGTGCCGGTAGGTCTGCTGGGACCAAAACGGTGCCGAAATTGTCCAGAAGGCGGCGGATATCGAAAATATCATGGATATATACACATCTTTTATGCCGATTTCACGGCCAATTGCCGGCAACACAGATTGAAGTGCTGTATTGCCGGCGGCAACGACCAGGAGGGCCAAAAACAGCACGGCAAATTTTTGCCGATCAAAAGTCGTTGGGAGTGATCCATTCATATTGCGGCTATGTGATATATATTAAAGACAATCAATTACTTGAATATATCTTTTTGACACTATTTTGTCGTATACACGATATATTTAGATTTAGTTCTTGCATTTCTCGCCTTACTATTGTATTAGTATACTAACACACCAATTATAGAGGCGCATATGGCTTTACAGGACCAGTTTCAAAACAACGATAACCGGCAGGGGCGCAGCGGGCAGGGCCAGCGCGTCAACCTTGTTTCAGCGGACACATTGAACACGGATTTTACCATGGATAAGGCGAATCGCTTGGGCAGCAAAAGCAAAATGGTGATTGGCGCGGTTTTGGCACTGGTCATTGCCATTGGTGCCTATTTTGCCTTTCACACACAGGCAAAACCCGCTGCCGGCGCAACCGATCCACAAATCGCCAAGTCTGAAGATCAGAACAAGCAAACAACACAGCATGTGACTGTGGTTGCTGCCGCCATTACGCCCGTGACCAATGTGATCTCCGTGACTGGAACACTTTCAGCGCGCAATGAGATGCCGGTTGGCGCTGAGGGCGAGGGTGGCCGCATAATGCAGGTTAATGCGGATGTGGGCCAGCGTGTGGTGCGCGGCCAAGTGCTGGCGCGGCTGAACCGCGATGTGATGGCAGAGCAAGTGAGCCAGATGGAGGCCAATCATCGTGAAGCCATTGCCAATGCCAATGCCGCGATTGCGGATTATGAGCGCGGCAAATCGGTGGCCGATGGTGGTTTCATGACCAAACAGGAATTGGAAAGACGTTTGGCCACAGCTGAAAGTGCAAAAGCTAAAGTAAGTTTTACCGCTGCACAAAGCAAAGAAATGCATACCAAGTTTAATCATATGGAAATTCGCGCACCGGCCGATGGTGTGGTGCTGGCGCGCAGTGCAGAGGTTGGACAGCTTGCCCTGGCGGGCGGTGAGCCGCTGTTTCGTTTATCGCGCGGCGGTGCTGTTGAACTGCGTGGTCAGGTCGCCGAGCAGGATCTGCCAGCGCTGGAACTCAACCAACCCGCTGAAGTCACATTAACGGGTATTGATCGCTCGTTTGCTGGCCACATATGGCAACTTGGTGCCATTATTGACCCTAAATCGCGACTTGGTTCAGTGCGAATTGCCTTGGCCCCGGACCGGCAATTGCGGCCCGGCGCATTCGCTCATGCGACAATCAAAGCGGCGACTGCAAACCGGATTGTGCTGCCGCAGGCGGCTGTGCAGAATGACGGAGCATCTGCATTTGTGCTGGTGGTCGGTGCCGATAACAAGCTCGTGAAGCGTCCGGTAATGGTGGCAGCCACAACAGGCCAAGGCATGATATTGTCATCTGGCCTTAATGTCGGCGAACGTGTGGTGTCAACGGCAGGGGCCTTCCTGCACGCTGGCGACAAGATTGTGCCGCAAATCCGAAAGGCTAACTGATGCGCAACATCTCATCCTGGGCGATTAAAAATCCGGTCTTCCCGATTGTCTTGTTCATCATCCTGACATTTGTCGGGATTGCAGCGTTTATAAAAATGCCGATTACTAACAACCCTGACATTTCATTTCCGGTTGTCAATGTGAATGTGAGTATGCCGGGTGCAGCACCGGCTGAAATAGAAACACAGGTAACCCAGAAAATTGAAGCGGCGGTTGCTAATATTGGTAACATTAAGAAAATATCATCGTGGATACCAGAGGGCAGCACAGGCATCTCCATTGAATTTCAGGTTGGTACACCCGTTGATCGTGCCGTGGCGGATGTACGTGATGCGGTTTCCAAAATACGATCCTCTCTGCCGCAAGGCATCGAGGAGCCGGTGGTGCAGCGGCAGGAAATAGATGGCGGGTCCATCGTTGAATATGCGGTTAGCACATCGGACATGACGGAGAGCCAACTCAGCTGGTTTGTGGACAACACAATTGCCAAACGCTTGCAGGTTGTCGACGGCGTTGCCCAGGTGCAGCGGGAGGGCGGCGTAGACCGGCAAATCCGCATCAACCTCGACCCAGCGCGCTTGCAAGCCTACGGTCTGACGGCATCAGAGGTAAACCAGCAACTGCGTTCGCTCAATCTTGATGCATCTGGTGGGCAGGGCAATGTCGGTGGGTCTACCCAGGCCATACGCATTCTGGGCGGTGCCAAAACGCCGCTGCAATTGTCTGAAACGCGCATAGCTGCCGGCAATGGCATAACTGTGCGATTGTCAGACATCGCCGAAGTGAAAGATGGTATAGCCGAAGTTACATCTATCGCCCGGATGAACGGTAAAATCGTCACCTCATTTGGTATACTAAAATCCAAAGGCGCATCGGATGTCAGCACTTTGGCATCCGCAGAAATAGTTATCAGAAAAATACTCAAAGAAAATCCGAATATAAAAATTACAGAACTTTATAATAACGTTGATTACACCAAACAGAGCTATGATGATTCCATGCAGGCGATGATTGAAGGGGCCATTCTTGCTGTTGCTGTGGTATTTTTGTTTTTGCGGGATTTTCGTGCCACGTTTATTTCTGCGCTTGCTATTCCACTTTCAGCTATACCCACCTACTGGTTCATGAGTCTGATGGGTTTTACCTTAAACGGCATAAGTTTGCTGGCACTGCAATTGGTTGCTGGTATTCTCGTCGATGATGCCATTGTTGAAATCGAAAATATTGTCCGCCACATGCGTATGGGCAAGAGTGCCTATCAGGCTTCACTTGAGGCGGCTGACGAAATTGGTCTCGCTGTGGTTGCAACGTCCATGGCTATTGCGGCGGTGTTCCTGCCAGTCAGTTTCATGGGCGGAATTGTTGGGCAATTCTTCAAACAGTTCGGATTGACTGTGGCGATTGCGGTGATGATGTCGCTGCTGGTGGCGCGCACGATCACGCCAATAGTCGCGGCATATTTTCTGAAGCCATTTGGCAAGTCTGAGCACGCCAGTGGGCCGTTCATGCAGAAATACCTGAAAATATTGCAGTGGTCGATTGTGCATCGCTGGTGGACCGTTGGCCTTGGTATCCTATTCTTTGCGCTCACAGTCAGCATGGCGATCGTCATACCCAAAGGGGCGTTTCCGCAAAATGATGACGGCACAGCGGATGTCAGCATCGAATTGACACCGGGTGCACGTTTGCAAGATGTTGCAGCGGCATCGGAGCAGGCAAGCAATATATTGCGCAAACGCCCTGAAGTTATGAGTGTGTATGAAAACATAAATATTGATAATGGCCGCAGAGCCAATCTTCACATCAAGCTCGTTGATAAAAAACTGCGCAAACTCTCCACCAAAGAATTTCAGGAGACCATGTCAAAACCGTTGCAAGCCATAGCCGATGCACGGGTGTCGTTTAACAGCAACAGTGGCTTTGGCGATCATGATATCACCATGCAGCTTACAGGTGAGAACCCGCAATTGTTGGAGACCACAGCGCGTGCGCTTGAAAAGCAGATGCAAGGCCTTCACCAGCTGCGGCAAGCGCGTATGGCCGGTGAAATGAACCGGCCAGAAATTATCGTGAAGCCGCGTTTCGATCTCGCAGCTCAACTCGGTGTATCAGTGCAAACCCTGAGTGAAACCATTCGGGTGGCGACTATTGGCGACATTCCGCAAAACCTGGCCAAGTTCTCAACAGGCAGTCGGCAAATTCCCATACGTGTGGGCCTCACAGAAAACGCCCGCACCAATCTCGACACATTGCTTAACCTTCCAGTGCCGACATCGAATGGATCATCGGTGCCACTGCGCTCCATTGCTGACATCAGTTTTGGTGAAGGGCCGTCAGTTATTCGTCATTACAATCAAGCACGCCGCCTTAAAATTGAAGCGGATGTGAACAAGGGCACGTCGCTTCAGCAAGCGCAAAATCTCATTAATGCGTTGCCAGCCCTCAAAAATATTCCTGATGGCGTGCGCAAGGTTGATGATGGCGGCGGTGAGTTTCTGAATGAGCTGCTGAGCAACTTTGGCATTGCCATGTTCACCGGTATCCTCATGGTGTTTGCTGTGCTTGTGCTGCTCTACCAGCGCGCCTTCCAGCCGCTTACCAATATGGGATCGTTGTTGTTGGCCCCTGGGGGTGCCTTGGGGCTGCTGCTGATTACGGGCTACGAGGCGACCATGCCGGTCTTCATTGGCATTCTTATGCTGTTTGGCATTGTCGCCAAAAACTCAATTTTGCTCATCGATTTTGCCATTGAGGAAATGAACCGTGGCAGCAACCAGCTCAAGGCCATTACTGAGGCTGGGCACAAACGCGCGCAGCCGATTGTGATGACCACGGTTGCCATGATTGCTGGAATGCTGCCCACGGCCTTCAATGTTAGCGGTGGCGGCTTCAGCACGCCAATGGCCATTGCCGTGATTGGCGGGCTCGCCCTCTCGACTGTACTCACGCTTTTAATTATACCCGCTGGTTTTACGATTGTTGACGATATCGAAAAATGGGTCGGCCCGCGCCTTGGCCGCGTGCTTACCACACGCAAAGCCGGCGACGAACACCCAATGCCGGTGGCAACGGAGTAGAAGATATTTTAACTAAGTGTGATGTAATATTATATGCCTATTGAAGCAATTCAGGTTACACCAGAGTAAATTATTATGGATACAATTCTTTTTGTTATCACCTGCCTCGTGTCTATGGGCATATTTATCTGGTCCCTGCGCATCGAACGGGATATCGCCAGACAAAAGCGTGAAGAGTACAAGTTTAAAAAATAATGATTAACTGGTTAGGCACTGATGCTGCACTGCCGCCTTCGGTGCCGCATGCCTGGCTTGTCAATCTCGATGTATGGCTTCAAAAGCCGCGCTGTATTTTAGAGGCGCTGGCAAGCCGCAGCGCTCGCCAGCCTGTCACAGTCTGCCACACCCAAGGTCATCCACCGCACTGTATATCTCATGCTGGTATTCACCTAAGCTATGCCACACGCGGCAACTGGGCAGCCTTTGCTGTGGCGGATAGGCCAATCGGCGTTGATGTTGAAATCGTCAATCGTGATGAAGCAGTTCCTTGGCACGTTCTGCACCCGGATGAGCAGGCGTGGATAAAAGCGGGTGACATGGCTGTGCGCTTTGCACACGTCTGGACTGGCAAGGAGGCTTATCTCAAGGCGCTTGGCACAGGCCTTTCGCAGGAGCCTCGCGATGTGAATACAAGAGCCCTGGAGTCGCTATTACACTGGCAAGACAGTGAGCCCGGGGTGAGCGCCTGCTGCTGCGTTTTATAACCCTCAAACGCCGGTCGCGACTTTCGCCAAACCCTTGGCCAGCTTCATAACGCCCTGCAGTTTCGCAGCATCATTGGCCCAGCCCTGACCGTAAACCAGTTTGCTGTCGGGTCGGAGTTTTGCAACACCATTGTTGCGGGTGACAAATTCGACTAGGCCAGCAAGGTTTTCAAATTTGTTGTTGCGAAACGTGACAAGTGCGCCGCGTGGCCCGGCTTCAAGCTTGGCAATGCCAGCTGTTTTGCAATAGATTTTGGTTTCAATCACCACCAATAGGTTTTTGAGTTCCAGCGGCAGTGCGCCAAACCTGTCAATCAGCTCAGCGGCAAAGCCATCAATTTCAGCGCGGGATTTGAGATCGCCCAGTCGTCTGTACAGCGCCATGCGCAGTGATAAATCCGGCACATAATCTTCAGCAATAAAAATGCTGGCACCGACGGTGATTTGCGGTGAGAACTCCTCATCATTACGCGCCAGACCGGCAGCATCGGCACGCGCGGCCAGCAGCGCCTCTTCCAGCATGTTCTGATAGAGTTCAAAGCCGATCTCGCGGATGTGGCCGGATTGTTCGTCGCCAAGCAGGTTGCCAGCGCCGCGAATATCAAGATCGTGGCTGGCGAGCTGAAAGCCTGCACCCAAACCATCGAGCGATGATAAAACAGTCAGGCGTTTTTCAGCTGTCACCGTCATCATCTTGTTGCCGGGTGTTGTCAGGTAAGCGTAACCACGCAGTTTCGAGCGTCCGACACGACCGCGCAATTGATAGAGTTGTGCCAGACCAAACTGATCAGCCCTGTGGATGATCATGGTGTTGGCGGACGGGATATCGAGGCCGGATTCGATAATGGTGGTTGAAAGCAGCACATCATATTGCCGGTCGTAGAACGCTGACATGCGCGCTTCAATTTCGCTTGGTGCCATCTGGCCGTGCGCCGTGATGGATTTTATTTCAGGGATGTGGGTGCGCAGATATTCTTCAATTTCAGCCAGATCAGCAATGCGCGGGCAGACGTAAAAACTCTGGCCGCCACGGAAATGCTCACGCAGCAAAGCCTCGCGGATGGTCACACCATCCCATGGCATCACATAAGTGCGAACAGCCAAGCGGTCGATGGGTGGTGTGGCAATCAACGACAGTTCACGCAGGCCTGCGAGTGCCATTTGCAATGTGCGCGGGATTGGTGTGGCGGTCAATGTCAGCACATGCACATTGGTGCGCAGCTGTTTCAGCCGCTCTTTGTGCACAACGCCGAAATGCTGCTCTTCGTCGACAATCACCAATCCCAATCGTTTGAATGACAATTGTTTCGATAAAAGCGCATGGGTACCAATAACAATATCGAGTGTGCCATCGGCGAGCTCTGCCTTGTTGCGTGCGGCATCGCCGCTTGTCACTAGCCGCGAGAGCTGACCAACGCGCAGCGGCAAACCTTTGAAACGATCGTTGAATGTTGCATAGTGCTGCCGCGCCAGCAATGTTGTCGGGCACACCAGTGCTACCTGATGGCCATCGAGTGCGGCAATCACAGCGGCCCGCAAAGCCACCTCTGTTTTGCCAAAACCAACATCACCGCAAACCAGCCTATCCATTGGGCGGCCAACAGCCAAATCTTCAATAACATCGGTGATGGCCTTGGTTTGGTCATCGGTCTCGGCGTAAGGGAAGCGCGCGCAGAACTCCTCATAAGCACCCGCTTGTGGCAAGATAACGGGCGCTTCTTTTAACTGGCGCATGGCAGCAATCTTCAGCAGATCACCAGCTATTGCCTTGATGCGCTCTTTCAGTTTTGCCTTGCGCGATTGCCAGCCAACGCCGCCGAGTTTATCAAGCTGCACACCATCAGCGTCCGAACCGTAGCGGCTAAGCACGTCGATATTTTCTACCGGCAGATAGAGCTTGTCTGACCCCGCATAGCTCAGCGTCACGCAGTCGTGTGGTGCGCCGCTGACGGTAATTTGCTGCAAGCCTTCATAGCGACCAATGCCGTGGTCGATATGCACCACCAGATCGCCAGGGTTGAGGGTGGATAACTCCTGGATAAACGTATCGGCTTTGCGCGATTTGCGGCGCTTGCGCACCAGCCGGTCACCTAGCAAATCCTGCTCGGTCAGAATGCGGTAGCTGTCCGTTTCAAACCCGTGATCGAGCGCCAGCAAGGCGAGGCCGATGTCGTTTTTTGGCAGGTGAGGAATATCCTGCGCGGTCTCGATTTTATGCGTGCCTGCCATGCCATGATCATGCAGCAGACCAGTGATGCGTTCACGCGACCCTTCAGTGTAACAGGCCAATATTGTTGGTATGGTTTTACGGCTGATGTCGTCGCGCAAGGCATCGAATACATTGGCGCCAGATGTGCGTTCAATGGCGAAGTCACGGGCAGGGCGGGCGGCAGGAGAAGCCCCCTCCTCCGCAGGAAGGGAAGGTAATGAATAGGGGGAGGCCACATGCACGGGCCAACCTTTAACAAACCCGTCCCACTCAGCCGCATTTAGGTACAGCATATCAGGCTTGAGCGGCCGGTAGGCGTTACTTTTGGCATCTTCAAGTCCATGCAGGCGGGCTTCATAATGGTCCGTCAGCTGTTCGAAGCGTGCCGCCACAGTGGCAGGCACCTGACTATCAAAAATTATCACATCCGCTGGAGACATATAGGCCGTGAGCGGCACAAGCCCGTTTACAAACAACGGCTGCCAATGCTCTTGGCCCTGATAGCGCCGCCCGTCGCTGATGCTTTGGTAGAGGTTGTCCTGCAATGCCCCACCACCAAAATGTTCAACATAGCCTTGGCGAAATTGCTTGATCGAGTCGGCGTCCAGGAGTGTTTCAGACACTGGCATCAGTGTAAAACCATCGCTCTTGCCAACGCTGCGCTGATCAACAGGATCAAACCGGCGAATGCTTTCGATTTCGTCGCCAAAAAAATCCAGCCGAATGGCCATGGTTTCGCCTGCCGGAAAAAGATCGAGCAGGCCGCCGCGCACGGCGTAATCACCAGGCTCCGCGACCGTATCAACCCGCGTGTAACCATTAGCGTTGAGTGCCAGTGCCATGGCATCACGCTCTATGCGTGAGCCGGGCTTCAGGTGTTGCACAAGACTGACAACCATGGCCGGTTGCATAACCCTTTGCAGCAATGCATTGGCTGTGGTCACCAAAAGCTGAGGCATTTTGCTGCGCGGTTCGGTCAATTGTCGCAGCGTTGTGAGCCGGTCCGCCATAATCCGGGATGCCGGTGAGGCACGATCGTAGGGCAGGCTGTCCCACGCTGGAAAATTCAGCACATCGAGGTCGGGTTCAAAAAAGAGCGCAGTTTCAGCAATCATGCTTGCTTGCGTATCGTCCCGCGCAACCATAACCGCGCGGCCATTGCCTACCTTGGCAACATAGGCAAGCAATGCCGGCAGCAATCCGTCCGGTATCCCGTTCAGCGTGAGCGGCTGACGAGCGTGGATGATCGAATCAACGTTCATGAATCAAGCGTAAGAACCGGGTTCGGGGATATAGTCCATGGCCTGCATTGCCAGCATCAGCGGCCCCTGAAAATGCTGCGGGCAGGGCTTGCTGCCAAACACCCATGCCATAATATCAACCTCTTGCTCTTCAAGAAGCAGCTCAAACCAGCTTATATCTGTTTCTGTGAAGGTCGCCAGACGCGAATCGACAAACCCGCCGATCATGTAATCAGCTTCTTTTGTACCGCGATGCCAGGCCCGAAACCTCAGGCGGCGTTTACGCATCTCCAAGTCTGTCGTCATATAGGGATGCTGCTAAGCTATGAGTGTATGTTCGTCCAGCAAGAAGGTGCCCATGCGGCAACAAAGCTAATAATTCAATCGTATTACAATCAACAAGGGTCTGGTCAAATGTTCATACTTTGCACGGTCTGTTACCAATTGAGCCATGTATTGCCTTAGGGTCAGGACCCATTGATTTGAGAGGCGCGATCTGATTCAGGCTCCGCAAGGAGACTGAGCATGAGCAACCTGTACTGGCTGACGGACGAGCAGATGGCGCGGCTTGAGCCGTATTTTCCCAAGAGTCACGGCAGGCCGCGGGTTGACGATAGGCGGGTGTTGAGCGGCATCGTTTTCGTGAACCGCAACGGGATGCGCTGGTGCGACGCACCCAAGGAGTACGGTCCACACAAGACGCTGTACAACCGCTGGAAGCGGTGGGGCGAGAGGGGCATTTTCCTTCGCATGATGGAAGGACTGGCGGCTGCGAGCGCCACGCCGAAGACGATCATGATCGACGCGACCTACCTCAAGGC
>JANYGX010000006.1 GCA_025362295.1 Sphingomonadales bacterium
CTCAGCCGTGCTGCCAGCACTTTCTGGTTGCCCGCTACAATTGTCGCGCCACCATCTGTGGCCTCGATGTTGGCAACGCAGATGAAATGATTGCTGAGCTTGTCATGCTTATCCCGCAAGGCAAAATATTTCTGGTTGGTGCGCATGGTCAGCTGGATGACTTCTGGTGGCACCTCGAGAAATGCTGCATCAAATGTACCCAGCAAAGGTACTGGCCATTCAGTCAGGCCAGCATTTTCAGCCAGCAAGCCTTTGTCTGCGACCAGCGTTAAACCTGCTTGGGTGGCGAGTGCTGTCGCCTGCTCCCAGATACGGTTTTCGCGTTCCGTGCTATCAAGTATCACGTGATGCTCAAGCAATTTTTGCTTATAGTCTGCAAAATTGTTCACGCTGAAAGGTTCTCCGCCCATGAAGCGGTGGCCGCGAGTATTGTTATTGCTTTTTAGCCTCTCGTTGACAGGAACCGGCAAGGCTTTCCCACCCAATACACAGAGAATATTTTGCAAAGGTCTGACCCAGCGTGTCGAGTCCATACGCTCAGACGCCGCTCCCCAACGCATGGATTTTGGCCACGGGAACTCGCGAATGATAAAGAATACAGTGTCATTAACGACCACTTCGGCTGTGCGGCTGGGTGTGAGTAATTCATAAAAATAGAATGTGTCTTTTCCTTCAACGCACCTGTTCATTTGATCGCGAGAAGAGATGCCATTCGATCTCATGAATCCTTCAGTAGCTTTGTCTGGCGCATCGACTCGCGGTCCGCGTCGATTTTCCCTAACTTCCGTCGTTCGTCTTGCCATGCCCGTAACCACAATGGTCAGGCGTCGCGGTGTCACGTAGCTTTGAACGCCTTCAAAGCTGAGTTTCCATAGTGTAAACGCCTCTACTAGCCCCCGCACCAAATCCTCGCTGGCTTGTTTTTGCATTCGCGCTGGAATTTCATCGCAGAACAATTCCAGCAACAACTCCACTGTATCAGTCTCCACTGTATCAGTCATGTGCCACCGTCTTGACATAGGCGGCACCGCAAGCTTTGGTGAGGTCGCGGATGCGGCCGATATAGGCCTGCCGCTCAGCGACCGAGATCACCCCGCGCGCATTCAAGAGGTTGAACATGTGGCTGGCTTTGATGGCATAATCATAGGCGGGCAGCGGCAGTTTGAGATCAACCAGTGCCGCACATTGTTCCTGTGCCTGTTTGAACTGGGCAAACAGCATATCAACATTGGCATGTTCAAAATTAAAGGCGGAAAACTGTTTCTCGTTCTCCAAGAACACATCGCCGTAGGTGACACCTGCGCCGTTAAAATCAAGATCGTACACCCGGTCGACGCCCTGAATATACATGGCCAGACGCTCCAGCCCGTAAGTGAGCTCGCCGGATACGGGTGAGCAGTCCACACCGCAGACCTGCTGAAAGTAAGTGAACTGGCTGATTTCCATGCCGTCGCACCAGACCTCCCAGCCTAGCCCCCAGGCGCCAAGCGTTGGGCTCTCCCAATCATCCTCCACCAGCCGTATGTCGTGCAAGGCCGTATCAATGCCTATTTCTCTCAGCGAATCCAAATACAAATCGACAATATCATCCGGATTGGGTTTGAGGATCACCTGATACTGGTAATATTGTTGCAGACGATTGGGGTTCTCGCCGTAGCGGCCATCGGAAGGGCGGCGCGACGGCTGCACATAAGCCGCTTTCCACGGCTTGGGGCCAAGGGCGCGCAAGGTGGTGGCGGGGTGAAACGTGCCTGCACCAACCTCGACATCATAGGGCTGCAAAATAACGCAGCCATGCGATGCCCAATAGTGATGGAGTGTCAGAATGATATCCTGAAATGATTTGGCCTTCTTAGTCATAGCGCTTGCGGATAGCGGTGCCGTGGCAAAGGGTCAACCCAGCAGCGCCTTCGCCACCCAATACGTGATGCCTGCGCCTGCATAGGCCATGGCAAACATGTAGCCGAACATGATGCCCGGCCATGTCCAGCCGCCGGTTTCGCGTTTGGTGACCGCGATGGTCGAGATGCACTGCGGCGCGAACACGTACCAGGCGAGGAACGCCAGCGCGGTTGGCAGGCTCCAGGCGTGGTGCAACACCTGCACGAGTGATCCGCTCACGGCATCCTTACTGCCTTGCAGGGCGTAGACCTGGCCCAGAGCACCGACGGCGACTTCTCGCGCAGCCATGCCGGGAACAAGGGCGATGCAGATTTCACGGTTGAAACCGATGGGGGCGAAAATCACCGCTAAGCCGTTGCCGATCCAGCCAACGATGGAATGGTCGAGGTCAGGGCCGGGAATGTGGCTGAGCACCCAAAGCACGATCATCGAACTCAGAATAATCGTGCCAGCGCGTTTCAAGAAAATTATTGCCCGTTGCCAGAGGCCGAAAATGATATCGCGGAGCGGCGGCCACTGATATTTCGGCATTTCCATAATCAGTGGCTGTGCAGGACCCCGTGTGAGCGTACGCCGCAGCACAAAGGCGACAATAAACGCACTGACAACACCGACCACATAGAGCGCAAACAGCACCAGCCCTTGAAGGCCGACGCCGTGCATAGTGCTGGCGGGAATGAACGCGGCGATGATTACAGCATACACCGGCAGCCTTGCAGAACACGTCATCAATGGGGCTATCATGATAGTGGTCAGCCGGTCGCGTGGGTTGTCGATGGTGCGTGCCGACATAATGCCGGGGACCGCGCACGCGAATGATGACAAGAGCGGGATAAAGGCGCGGCCATTGAGGCCAACTTTCGCCATAATCTGATCCATCAGAAAGGCTGCCCGCGTCATGTAGCCGGTTTGCTCCAGCAGCAAAATGAAGAAAAATAGAATGACGATTTGCGGCAGGAAAACCACCACACTGCCAACACCAGCAATGATGCCGTCGCTGATGAGAGAGCGCAATAATCCAGCAGGCAACAGGTGGCTGATCCATTGCTGGAGCAGGCTGAATCCGGTGTTGATCAAGGTCATTGGTGCCTGTGCCCACGAAAATACGGCTTGAAAAATAGTGAACAGCATCAGCGCTAAAATGGCGAGGCCAAAAACCGGATGCAAGACGATGTCATCGATATGGCGAGTGACGGTGCGCTGCTTGCCCTCGCTGAGAATGACCTTGCGCAGGATGCGCAGCGATTCTTTTTGGTAAGCGCGAATGTCTCTTATGCCTCCGCCACTTGAGGGCGAGGGGGACAATGCTTGTGCTGTCTTGGCCTCCATACCCGCCACCGCCTCCAGCACCATAGCAAGCCCGCGTTTGCGCACGGCCACTGTCGGCACCACCGGCACACCAAGCTCTCGCGATAATGCGTTTACATCAATCCGTGTCCCGTCGCGCTCGGCCAGGTCAAACATGTTCAGTGCCACCACCAGCGGCAGGCCAACATCGCGGACTTCGAGCACAAACTTCAGATGGTTGCCAAGATTGGTTGCATCGACAACACAGATGAGCACGTCAGGGCGACGCTCGCCAACCAGCCTTCCCATCACGGCATCACAAGTCACGCGCTCATCGGGACTTTTGGGATCAAGCGAATAGGTGCCGGGGAGATCAATGAGTTCGATGTCAGTGCCATCGGGAAGTGTGACTGGTGCAAAATGCCGCTCGACAGTGACACCAGGATAGTTTGCAACTTTTTGACGACTGCCAGTGAGGGCATTGAACAGCGAGGATTTCCCGGCATTGGGGTTACCGATCAGAGCGACGTGAGCACGCATTCATGCCACCGTTTCAACGTGAATACGTGAAGCTTCAGCCTTGCGCAGGGCAACAACCATCGCGCCAATCTGCACAGACAGCGGGTTGCCGCCAAATGGCCCCCTGTGCAGAATGCACACCGGTGTACCATTATGAAAGCCCAGTTCAAGCAGACGTTGAATGTCCGTGTCTGTCGCTGGATCGCCGTCGATGCCATAAACATGTGCAGCTTGTCGCGATTTTAATTGCGCCAGTGAAACCACAACAGGCATAGCCCCAGGCTCAAACACACCACTCATTACACAGTACCACCCAGTTAAGAATTGTTCTTAGTTATGTGACGT
The DNA here is from genome assembly GCA_025362295.1 of Sphingomonadales bacterium. Classification (GTDB taxonomy): domain Bacteria; phylum Pseudomonadota; class Alphaproteobacteria; order Sphingomonadales; family Sphingomonadaceae; genus JANYGX01. The sequence goes on from JANYGX010000006.1 coordinate 4,054, forward strand.
AATTGCGAATGAATTGCAAGAGCGATTGAGGGTAAATACGGCAGCATTTTTGTGTTTCGTCTTATGTTTTGAACACCACTGTGCGCCTGCCGTTGATCAGCAGACGGTTTTCCAGATGATGACGCACTGCCAATGCCAGCACGCGGCGTTCGATATCGCGGCCCTTGCGCACCAGATCATCCGGTGAATCCGCATGGCTGATGGCTTCAACATCCTGTGCAATAATCGGCCCCTCGTCGAGATCTTCCGTCACATAATGAGCGGTTGCACCAATCATTTTAACGCCGCGCGCATAGGCCTGATGATAGGGTTTGGCACCCTTGAAGCCCGGCAGAAAGCTATGATGAATATTGATGCAGCGACCAGAAAGATAGGCAGAAAAATCATCTGAGAGAATTTGCATGTACCGCGCCAGAACAATCAGCTCGGCACCGGTCGCCTCAACAATTGTTTTGATCTGGCCTTCCTGTTCGGTTTTGCGATTTTGGATAACCGGCAAATAATGGTAAGGGATGTCAGCTGGTAAATTAAGTGTGAGGGCCTCGCGCGGATGGTTGGACACAATGCCAACCACATTCATGTCAAGCTCGCCAATTTTAACGCGGTAAAGCAAATCAACCAGACAATGATCGAATTTTGAAACCAGCAGCAGCACCTTGCGCCGAACATTGGCAGCCTGCATGGCCCAGTGCATGGTGTGAGCGATGGCAACGGCATCAATGCGGCGGTGAATGTCTGCAGCGGTGACGGCGTTATCCAGCAGATCAAACACAACACGCATGAAAAACTTTTTTTCAATATCATCATTGAATTGTTGGGATTCAATGATGTTGCAGTGGTTGTTTGTCAGCAGGCTGGCGATGGTGGCAACCAGACCAGGCCGATCGTCACACGACAATGTCAGAATGTGTCTATTTGGCATGGAACCTCCCGTTTAAAGTGTGACGCCTTATTTCACAGAGTTTGGCATACATGCAAGCCGGGAACACAGCGTGCCTGTTGCTAATTATGGCATAATGCTCCATCAATTTGTGTCTTGCCAATGGAGAGACGATTATGATTATAGTGCATCACCTGAATGAGTCGCGGTCGCAGCGCATTTTGTGGCTGCTTGAGGAACTTCAGCTGCCCTATGATGTGAAATTCTACAAGCGGGATAGCGTGACGCGGCTGGCACCACCTGAACTTGTTGCTGTGCACCCGCTTGGCAAATCTCCGATGATTGTCGATGGAGAAACGACCATTATAGAATCAGGGGCCATCATTGATTATATCATCCGCCACTATGGGGCTGGTAAGTTGCAACCAGCCATCACCAGTGCAGCGTATGATCGCTACACCCAGTGGCTGCATTACGCCGAAGGTTCAGCCATGCTGCCGCTGCTTCTCAAAATGTATGTCGGGCGGCTTGGTGATGCCGGTGCACCGCTCCATCCGCGCATTGAGGGAGAAATTGCCAATCATCTGGGCTATCTTGAACAGTCGCTTGCCGATCGTGACTGGCTCATTGGCAACGCACTTTCAGGTGCCGATATTCAAATGAGTTTTGTCGGTGAAGTGGCTGGCGTTTTTGGATTGCGTGTCAGTCACCCGAATATTGATGCCTGGGTGAAGCGCTTTCAGGCGCGGCCAGCTTACAAGACAGCGCTGGAACGTGGTGGGCCGTATTCGTTTGCCGCGTAAGGTTCGAAAATTTCGATTATCATACCAGCAAAGGCTGGTATCCATCTTTTTCCCTTGTAGGAATTATACAAGACGGTGAACCCCAACCTTTGCTTGGGTGACGCCTTTACTTGGGTGACGTGTGTCGAGGCATGCAATTTTACCTGATTACCTTAGTCAACGGATACTCATACCTTTCTAATGTGGGCTGGGATAGTTTGGCGCTTCGCGCGTGATGGTCACATCGTGCACATGACTTTCACGCAAGCCAGCGTTGGTGATTTGCACGAAGGTGGCGCGGGCTTGCAAATCGTCAATGTCTTTGGCGCCGACATAGCCCATGGCCGCGCGAAGGCCGCCGACCAGCTGGTGCAGCACATCGCGTGCTGGCCCTTTGTAAGGCACCTGGCCCTCGATACCTTCCGGCACCAGTTTCATCTGGTCCTTGATGTCCTGCTGGAAATAGCGGTCTGCCGAACCGCGCGCCATGGCGCTGACAGACCCCATGCCACGATAGGATTTGTAGGAGCGCCCCTGGTAAAGGAACACCTCACCCGGTGCCTCATCGGTGCCAGCCAGCACCGAGCCAATCATGGCCGCCGACGCCCCGCCAGCAATCGCTTTAGCCACATCGCCTGACGTGCGGATGCCGCCATCGGCAATAATCGGGATTCCCATTTTGTGACCGACCTCAGCCGCGTTCATCACGGCTGTCAGTTGCGGCACACCCACACCGGCGACAATGCGCGTGGTGCAAATGGAGCCTGGGCCAATGCCAACTTTGATACCGTCTGCCCCTGCATCAATCAGCGCCCGGGCGGCCTCGGCTGTCGCGACATTGCCAGCCACCACCTGACAGTGGTTGGAGCGCTTCTTGACCCGCTCAACGGCTTTGGCGACATCGATATTATGGCCGTGCGCCGTATCAATCACAATCAAATCGCACTCCGCATCGATGAGCGCTTCCGTGCGTTCAAAGCCCATATCGCCGACAGTTGTCGCCGCCGCAACGCGCAAACGACCAGAACTATCCTTGGTGGCATTGGGGTAGGTTACGGCTCGTTCGATATCTTTGACGGTGACCAGACCGATGCAATTATACCCCTCATCGACCACCAGCAGCTTCTCAATGCGACGCTGATGCAGCAATTTTTGCGCCTCGTGGCGGGTAACACCAGCGTGTGCGGTGGCGAGATTATCGCGGGTCATCAGCTCGGCAACCGGTTGATCCATCTTCTCGGCAAAGCGCACATCGCGGTTTGTGAGAATGCCGATGAGCTTGCCCGGTTTGCCGGGTGCTGAGGGTTCGACAACCGGTATGCCTGAAATGCGGTGACGTTGCATCAGCTCAAGCGCATCTTTGAGCGTTTGGTGAGCAAAAATGGTAACCGGATTCACCACCATGCCGCTTTCGTAACGCTTGACCTGCCGGACCGCTTGCGCCTGCTCAGCAATGGTTAGGTTCCGGTGCAGCACACCAATGCCGCCGGATTGCGCCATAACAATCGCCATATCCGCCTCCGTTACCGTATCCATAGCGGATGAGACGATGGGAATGCTGAGACCGATGGCGCGGGTGATAAACGTGGCGGTTTTTGCCTGGCTCGGCAGTACACTGGAGGCGCCTGGCACCAGTAGAACATCATCAAAAGTTAGCCCAGTTGTGATAGCGGGAGGCATAAACATCCTTAAAAAGCGAGAATCTGTTCAAAACAGGATGCACACTCTTATGACAGCGGAATAACGGGCTGGCTAGAGCCAGTGCAGTCCCGCAAAATCATATTGCCATCAAATGCGTGTGGAAATCTATCTGGTGCCGCACTACTGTCGTACTCACGATTGCCAATTACTGAAGAAGTGCTCGCTAGAGTTATCAACATGCTTTTAAACCGCTTTTTCAAACGGGTTATACATAGTGGGGCGCTTGACGTAACGGTTGCCAGCAAAACCACCCGTTATGGCATGCCGGTTTCAGGTCAGGCACCCATTGCCATTCAGGTCAAGAGCCATGCAACCGCGCGTGCCATAGGTCGCAACCCTGTACTTGGTGCTGCCGAAGCGTGGATGGATGGCAGACTTTCAGTCGATGGTGATAATATTCTCGGCCTGCTTGATCTTGTGGGTTATAATATGCGTTGGGATTGGGCCAATAAAAGCCGTGTAGCCTTATGGCAAAGCACGCGCTGGCTGGCGCGGGTGATGCCGCGCAACGATGGCACCAGAGCGACGGCCAATGTCGCGCACCATTATGACCTCTCGGACCGTCTCTATGATCTGTTTCTTGATCGTGACCGCCAGTACAGCTGCGCTTATTTTATGGATCCCAGCAACAGTTTGGAGCAGGCTCAGCAGGACAAGCTTGCCCACATTGCGGCAAAACTTTGCCTGCAACCGGGCCAGCACGTGCTTGATATCGGCTGCGGCTGGGGCGGGCTGGCACTTTATCTCAATCGCATGAGCGGGGTCTCCGTGACCGGGATCACGCTTTCACAGGAACAGCATCGTGTGGCAACCGAGCGCGCGGTGGCGGCTGGCGTTGCCGACACCGTACGCTTTCTGTTGCTGGATTACCGCGAGGTGAAAGGCCGGTTCGATCGTATAGTGTCTGTCGGTATGTTCGAGCATGTGGGTCGTGCGCGCTACCAGACTTTCTTTGATACCATAAGAGACTGCCTCACCGATGACGGCATTGCGCTTGTCCACACCATTGCCCGGGCCGATGGCCCCGGCAGCACCGATCCGTTCACGGCCAAATATATTTTTCCCGGTGGCTATGCGCCAGCGCTCTCCGAAATCATGCCAGCCATTGAACGCAGTTGGCTGTGGACGTGTGACATTGAAGTGCTGCGGCTGCATTATGCCTATACGCTGGAACACTGGTACAAACATGTCCTTGCCAGCCGCACAGCCATTGAAACCTTGTACGATGCACGTTTTTTTCGCATGTGGAGCTTTTACCTCGCCTCCGCCATCATAGCCTTTCGACACGATGGCCACTGCAACATGCAAATCCAGCTGGCAAGACAGCGGGACAGCGTGCCATTAACGCGGGACTATATTGTGGCAAGAGAGAAAATTTATCGTGATATGAATAGTGGCTGAACTTTAGCCAAGTACCCCTTGCGCTTTCAAAGCCTCAATACGCCCAGCGTCATACCCAAGCCCACACAATATGTCTGCCCCGTCCGCACCCATTTGTTTAACAGCCCTTGGTGCATCAACAACCGTCTCTGAATAGCGTGGGGCCGGGGCCGGGTGCACGGCACCGTTCATTTCGATGAAGGTTTTGCGCGCAACATTGTGTGGGTGCAGTGGGGCTTCGGCCAGCGACAGCACAGGCGCGAAACACACATCAGTCATTTCCATAATGGCGCACCAAGCATCGCGGGTTTTGCTCTTAAAAACTTCGGCGAGCTTTGCTTTTAGTGTGCGCCAGTCCGTGCATGTCATCTGTGCAGCAAAATCTGCATCGTCAGCTAATCCCGTCATCTCTAGCATGAGTGCATAAAATTGCGGCTCAATCGATCCGATGGCAATGAATTTACCGTCAGCACAGGCGTAGGTATCATAAAAATGTGCGCCCCCATCCAGAAGGTTGACGCCCATCTCATCATCGTGGAGGCCAATGGCATGGTTCGACCATGTCATGGCGGCCAGCAATGCCGAGCCATCGGTCATTGCACAATCGATCACCTGACCCTTGCCGCCGGACTTCACAGCCAGAATGGCACTCACCATGCCGAATGCCAGCATCATGCCGCCGCCACCGAAATCCCCGATGTAGTTTACCGGCGGCACGGGGCGCTCACCTTCTCGGCCAATCGTGTGCAACACGCCAGATAGAGCGATATAATTGATATCATGGCCTGCTGTATGTGCATAAGGGCCGTATTGGCCCCAGCCGGTCATGCGGCCATAGACCAGCTTTGGGTTATCGCCGAGCAACACATCTGGCCCCAGCCCCAGTCGTTCCATCACACCAGGCCGGTAGCCCTCGATCAAGCCGTCAGCACGCCTACATATGTCCCGCGCGACCGCAACCGCTTCCGGCTTTTTCATATCAAGCACAATCGAGCGGCGCGAGCGCGCCAGCGCATCTTTGTTGTGCACCATGGCACCGGGGCGTTCGATGCGGATCACCTCTGCCCCGTGGTCTGCCAGCATCATGCCGCAGAACGGTGCCGGGCCGATGCCGGCAAATTCAACAATGCGAATATTTTTGAGCGGTCCGGTCATGATTTTAATTTCCAGTATGGTAAAACCTGTGGCTACTGCCTTAACACACGCGCGCAGCCGGTGCCCAGCCCGACAGGGTGATTGCCTCTAACGTGACTTTCAGCATCCCGTCCGTATCGCTGTATTGCCTTACGTAATGCGCCATGGCTTCAGCCAGCACCGAGCGTCGTAACGGCGTGCGCGGTCGCTCCACCAGCACCGAGGTCTCACCCATGGCCCGCAAGTCCGCAAGCAGCCGCCAAGGATCACGGTAGCGCACGTTAAACTTGTCCACTTCAACCACAGGCATGGCAAAACCAGCGCGCTGCATTAGCGCATTGCCAGCGCTCACGCTGATCATCGGTGATATGCGTGGGCTTGCCCCGCCGGTTATGGCGATGGAGGCGGCCAGCAGGCATTGGCGCAGTTCATCAAGTGTGTTGCTCCCAATAAAGCTTGCGACAAAAAAGCCGTCCGGTTTCAGTATGGTTCTGATCTGGATAAGGGTGCCCGGCAAATCGTTGACTGTGTGCAGGTTTCCCGCCGACACCACCAAATCGAAGCTTTCGGCGGCAAATGGCAAAAACTCCTCATCGGCGAGTACTTTAAGGCCGCTCGTCTGTGCCAACATGTGGCTGGATATGTCAGTGCTCACCACTTCGGAGACAGGTAATGGCTGCGGCCAGCCGGTGTGCGCGCCGAGATCAAGCGTCAAGCCAAAGCGGCGTTTGACATCAAGCACGTGCTCAACGACCAGCCCTGCGAGCGCTGATTTTACAAAATCGGCGGTATTAAACCCAGCGGCGGCACGATCGCGGCGCTGGCGCAGCAACCGGCGATCAAATATCAAAGGGGTATCAGTCATGTAATTTATATGGACAGCTGGCCCTGATCTGTCCACGTTGCGTTTGATGAATAGGCCAACTTTCTTGATTAAAACCTTGATTTCCGTCGTCGATGCCGTGCTGCCGCGCCGCTGCCCGGTGTGCAGCCATGTCGTCCACACCCACGATGGTTTTTGCGCCAGTTGCTGGACAACGCTGGCGTTTATCGGTCAGCCCTGTTGTGACAGTTGCGGCGAGCCGTTTGAACTCCCAGCACTCGTCGGCCAGCAGTGCGGCGTGTGTCTGGCCATGCCGCCGCCATGGCAGCAGGCCCGTTCGGTGTGGCGCTATGATGATGCGTCGCGGCCAGTGATCACGGCGCTCAAATATGCTGATCGCACTGAGCTTGCCCGGCTGGCCACGCCGTCGCTGATCCGGGCTGGCGGGGTTCTGCTGCAGGACGAAACGGCAATTCTGGTGCCTGTACCGCTGCATCGCTGGCGCTTTTTCAGGCGCACCTATAACCAGGCGGCTTTGCTGGTCACGGCTGTTGCGGCCAAGAGTGGCCACAAGACTGTGCTGGATGGTTTGCAACGCATCCGCCGCACGCCACCCCAGCAGGGCCTCACGCGGCTTGAGCGCCAGCGCAATGTGGCCAAAGCTTTCAGGGTTAACCCGCGACACCTAGCCGTGCTGCGAGGCAAAACCATCATTCTGGTGGATGATGTGCTGACCACGGGGGCCACTTTGGGGGCCTGCACCAAAGCCTTGCTGAACGGCGGCGCAGCCACGGTGCACGTGCTGACCCTTGCAAGGGTTGTCGGACAACGTACTGTGCCCATATAAGGGTTTAAGGAGAATGTTTTGATCATGGCCAACGTGGAAATTTATACCGGTGCGTTTTGTGGCTTTTGTGCGCGTGCCAAAAGTTTGCTCAACAGCAAAAATCAGGTTTTTACAGAAATCGATGTGACTATGGACGCAGCCAAACGTGATGAAATGAAGGCAAGGTCTGGCGGTCGTACGTCTGTGCCGCAAATATTTATCAATGGCCGTCACATTGGTGGCAGCGATGATCTGGCTGCACTGGAGCGCGACGGCGGGCTTGCCGCCTTGCTGGCGGCCTGATGCAGATTGCCCTTCTGCAACTGACGACCGGCCTTGACCCGGCCAAAAATGCTGAAACTGTCTCGGCCATGGCCCGCGCGGCGGCGGCACGCGGCGCTGAAATTATTTTCACACCGGAGATGACTGGGCTGCTGGACGGTAAACGTGCGCGTATGCTTGAAGCTGTCCATTACGCAGACCGTGATGTGACATTGGCAGCTCTTCAAACAGTGGCCCGCGACTGCAAGGTTTGGATTGCACTTGGTTCACTGGCCGTGCGCCTCAATGCAGAGACCTGCGCTAACCGGTCGTTTTTGATTGATACAAACGGTGCTGTTGTCGCCACCTATGATAAAATTCATTTGTTCGATGTTGATTTGCCGTCGGGTGAACGCTACCGCGAGTCCGCCAGCTATGCCCCAGGGGACAAGGCCGTGTTGGCCACCACGCCATGGGGCAAACTGGGCCTTACAATATGCTATGATGTACGCTTTCCAGGACTCTACAGAACACTCGCTAAAGCGGGTGCCAGCCTAATTGCCGTGCCTGCAGCTTTCACCCAAACTACGGGTGCCGCCCATTGGCATACCCTGCTGAAGGCCCGTGCGATTGAAACAAGCTCTTTCATTATTGCAGCAGCACAGTGCGGTGTGCACGACGATGGTCGTTCAACATTTGGTCACAGTCTGGTGGTTGGTCCCTGGGGCGACCTTATCGCCGACGGTGGCGCTTCCGTTGATATCATTATGGCTGAGATTGATGTTGCGGCTGTAAACCTTGCCCGCAACCGTATCCCAAGCCTTGGTCACGACCGGCCTTATGAGATGACCATAGTATGATTGTTTTTGATTTGCAGTGCAAGAATGCCCACGTTTTTGAGGCCTGGTTTGGCAGTTCAGCTGATTATGACTCACAGCAAGCCACACACCGCATAGGTTGTCCGTATTGCGATAACACGGAGATTGAGAAAGCTGTGATGGCGCCCAACGTGAGCGCTAAAGGCAATCAGCGGGTATTGAAGCCGACGGCGACCTTGGACAATACGGACGATGTGAAACTGCCACTGGCACCAGCACCGAAAGTGGACCCAACCGCGCCAGTACCATTCAAGCAACTTATGGAAATGGCTGCCGCGTTTCAGGCGCATGTTGAAGCGAGCCATGAGGATGTTGGTGATGCGTTTCCGGAAGAGGTGCGTAAAATTCACTACGGCGAGTCGGATGCAAAACCTATTTACGGTCTGGCGACACGCGAAGAAGCCGCCGAATTGCATGAAGAGGGTATCGAGCTTATGCCGATGCCATTTCAGCGTCGCCGCAAAAGGCTGGACGGCTGAGGCCATCGGCTGGTGGCTGCGTTGGGACTGAAGGCGTCGGTATTTTGCAGCAGCTGTGACTGATCGAGGTGAGCAAGTGCCAATGTTGCACCAAAATAATCGTTGATCAAATTATTCTGAATAACAATATGGGTATAGCGCAATGCGTTCTGTGCCGTAAACGCAATGGCAACGCCTTGCATGGGTAGATTTTCAGCTGGCTTGGGCTGAATGAACAGATTGTCCCGTATTGTAATGTGATGAGAGCCAACTATGGAATTTGCCGTCCAGAACTGGATCATATCAAGATGAGGTGACGCCGTAAAATCGTGAAAATAATTACCGGTTATGATGATATCGTGTGAAGCGACACCATTGATGCCTTGCTTGCCGATATAAAACAATTCATTGCCTGTAATATCTACGGTGTTGCTGTCGGACAGGGCAATACCTCTCGGCAACGCTGTTATAACATTATCTGTCAAAGAAATTACTTTGCACCGCAATATAAATATACCGTAGCCATTTTCAGGTGGTTTGCTGTCTTCAGCACTGAAGTGACTGTTAATAATACGTATGTGGTCGGCATCCTTGATGACCAGCGACCGAGTGACGGCAATGCTATCGAAGGTCAGCTGAGCTGTTGCGCGCAGTATGATGTTTGAAAATTGAGCCGGTTTTGTTTTGTCTCTGGATCGCAGAACCACGGGTTTTAGAAAATCAGTGCCGGCAAGCGCCAGATCGCCGTAACGACCTTCAGCCAACAGAATGATATCACCACCCTTGGCGTGAACAAGGGCCTGATTTAATGTTTCGGCATTTAATACTGTAATCGTGTCAGCGGTGCAGGGGATAGCAAAACATATGTATGATACAAAAAACAAAGCGTGGCGAGCCAGCGGACGGACCATCCTGATTTTGATCCTCCCCCTTAAATGAGGGAGGAATTTCAATGACATTGTTGTCACCGGTTACCCGCCCTCATAATAGCCGTTCATCCCATCTATCATGGCGCTGACCATAGCCTTTTCGGCTGCTGTTAAAAACGGATTCCAGACATCAAAAATCAGCACCACGCGCGGGTCGTCACTATTGTTCCAGGCTTCGTGTTCTACGGTGTCGTCAAAAACCCAGGCCTTGCCTTCTTGCCATTGGCGCACGTCGCCGCCAACGCGGTAGCCGCAACCATCAGGCACGGTGAGCGCCAGATGCACGGTGAGGCGCGTGTTGGTCATGCCTGTGTGGGCCGGAATACGCGTCTGCGGGGCGAGTTGTGAAAAGAATGCATTGGGCGCATTGCCCGGCACTTGTGGTTGTCCGACTTCAGCCAACGCTGCCATTGTTTGGGGGCATAAAGATTTATGCGCTTCAACGGGCTTGCCCAGTTGCAACAGATGATAGGCACTCCAGCGCGGAGAATGATTGAGTTCGGCCCATTGATTGAGCGGTGCGCCGTTGGGATGTGCAACGTAGGGCACGAATTCTCCAGTGTCTGCCGCCAGCGCCTGTTTGAGTTCATCTCTTATGGCATCAGTCGCCGCTTCAACCGTATCCAACCATGGAAACAGCGTTCGGTCATAAAAGCAAATGGCCGGGAGGGCTGGAAATGCCAGAAATGTCGGTTCCTGCACAAACAGTTTTTGCCTGCCCAGCTTGATGTTAAGGCATTCATTGGCGCGACTGAAATCAGCGGATGCATGGTCGCGCCGAACAGCGGCCAGTCTGGCCTCCAAATGCGCTTCAAGCGCACGACTGTTGGCGGCCACAACCTCCCTGCCATGGGCCAAAGCCTGCGCCATGCCGGGATTATTGACGGGATTAGGGCCAATAATGGTCAGGACATTCTGATAGTCCCGACTGGCGGCTTTGAGATTGCCCTGCCGTTCGAGCAAGATGGCTTTGCTGAGCAGGGCCATGGCAAAATAAGGATCCAGCGCCAGACAGCGCTCCAGTGCTTGCAGTTCAGCAGCAGGGTTATGACCGGCACGGTAAACGGCTGACAGATTGAACCAGATTTCCGGCCGCGCCGGTTCTGTGGCTACCGCGCGTTCGAGCATGGCTCTGGCCGTGCCGACATCTCCGTTATTCAGAGCGAAATTGCCCAGACTGTTGAGAGCCCGCGGATGGTCGGGCACAATCGCCAGCACCTGCTCCATGGCACGGGCCATGTCTTCCGGCCTTCCGGCCTGCAAGGCGCGTTCGGCGGTCTCAAACAATGCGGGCAATCGCGGATCGCTGGACAGATGTCGTCTCCTGGCTTTATGCTGCCTCTTTCATAGCAGTGACCTCGGACCAGAGGCAAGACGGAGCCTCCATGAGATCAAATCGCTTTGCGCATATTGATGATTTTCTTCAAACCCATTATATTGACACGGGCAAGTTGCCGTGTTCGCAAGTGCTGATCGCGCAGCACGGTACCATCGAGCACCAGTCGTCGCAGGGCATGGCAGATGTGAAGCGACACACGCCCATTGAGGACAATAGCCTGTTCCGCATTTATTCAATGACCAAACCACTCACCTCGCTTGCGTTCATGATGCTGGTGGAACAGAGCAAGGTGGCGCTGGATGATCCGGTATCAGCGTACATACCCGCATGGAAAAACATGACCATTCACACAAATAGTCATACTGACACGGCAGGGACACGCCCAATGCTGATGATCGACCTGCTACGGCACACATCAGGACTGACATATGGTTTTCAGCATAGCACGCCGGTTGATGCTGCCTACCGCCAGCAACGGATTGGTGAGAGTGGTACACTTGAAAATATGATGACCGCACTAGGCCATATACCCCTCGATTTTTCACCGGGCACGGCCTGGACCTATTCGATAGCGACAGATGTGGTGGGGTATCTGGTGGGCCTCATCAGTGGCCAGCCGCTCGATGCGTTTTTCAAAATCCATATCACTGGTCCGCTCGGCATGGTCGATACGGATTTTCATGTGACACCTCAGTCGTCCGCTCGCCTGAGCGCGTGCTACAAGGTCAAAAACACCGGAGGTTTTGTGTTGCAGGACGACCCTGCGACTAGCCCTTTTTTAAACAAACCAGAGTTTATGTCTGGTGGCGGCGGCCTGATCTCAACCACCGCAGATTATTATAGGTTTTGTTCCATGATCTTGAACGGCGGCAGCCTTGATGGTCACCAGTATATCAGACCGGAAACACTGGCCATGATGGCGCGCAATCAGCTGCCGGATGGGCAGGACCTGAAAGCCATGGCGCGCGGCATGTTCAGCGAGTCTGATTATGCCGGAGTCGGTTTTGGCCTTGGCTTTGCCACTGTCATCGATGAGAATGTTACACCCATGTCTGGTCATGCGGGCACCATTTTCTGGGGTGGTATGGCCAGCACGTTTTTCTGGATTGATCCTGCGGCAGAGCTGATCACAATTTTTATGACCCAGCTGATGCCATCTTCAACCTATCCGGTGCGCAAAGAGCTTCGAAGGCTGGTCTATGAGGCGTTGGCTTGATAAAAAAGCTTTTTTTGCGTTTTAGCGCATGACCATGCCGGCTGCTTTTACACCCGCGTCAATTAGCGCATCATTAATTTGCAAAGTGGTGCCGCTTTCCTGATGCGCAATTGCCCTGAACAAAAGACGCGCACGCGCTGCATTCAAACTGCCATCGGCACGAAGCAGAGCGCAATCGTCATCGGCTGCAATGCCCATGGCGTCCGATAGACTTGCTGAATATTGAGAGACCCTTGCCCACATGTCTTGGCAAATCGCAGATGTGCGATCTGTGGCGCAGGCTGGCGTGAGTATAAACCGGCTGAGTATGGCGTGTGGTGTCTTTAGTTTATACGCTGTATAATATTTTGTAATCACGATAGCAAAGGCACGTGCGGCATAAACCGGCGAAGAGAATACGGCCAGATGCTGCTCACCTGCAGAAATTTCACCATCCCAGTGTGTGCCTTTCAAGCACCAGAAATTATTATAGCGCACGCAAGGTTGTGATGTCACAATTTTAGGCAGTGCGGCTGCACGATCAGCCGTCAATGGCACATAGGTATCCGCCGCTGTGCGCACGTGCAGGTAGGGAATAGCGACAGGTTGAATCTGGGCGTGGGCAACATTTGCCATCATGAATGCTGAAGCTAATAAAACCTGACTATTCTTCATCGAACTTGCGCTCAACAAGCGCAGCCAGCGCTGTAACGGCGGCTTCCGCCTGTTCTCCCGTTGCTGACACACTAATGGTTTCGCCACACGCGACACCCAGCATCATCAGGCCCATAATCGATGTGCCGCCAACCTCGGCACCCTCTGCGTTGCGCACTTTGATGCTGGCTTTGTATTCCGCGGCCGTTGTTACAAACTTTGCCGATGCCCGTGCATGCAGGCCGCGTTTGTTGGTGAGCAGCAAGGTTTGTGCTGGCACCAGCGTCATGCAGCGCCCGCCAAAATACGTGAGGCGACGGAAATATATTTACGCCCCGCGTTCTGTGCAGCATCAACGGCAGCGCCCAGTCCCATGGTTTTCCGGACTGTGGCAAATTTGATAAGCATGGGCAGGTTGATACCGGCAATCACCTCGATGTTGGGCTTGCCCATCAGCGAGATGGCAAGGTTTGAAGGGGTGCCGCCAAACATGTCGGTCAGCAGTACCACGCCGTCACCGTCATCAACCGTCTTGGCGGCCATTTCGATATCCGTGCGACGGCTTTCCATATCATCATCAGCACCAATGCACACAGCCCGCACGCTGGCTTGCTTGCCCATCACATGTTCCATGGCAGCGATAAACTCTTCCGCCAATCTGCCGTGCGTGACCAGCACCATTCCAATCATACCACTACACTTTCCTCGAATCGATTATCGCTCACAGCACCACTCTTGTGAAGGTCGCGGTGTACAATCGACAATGCATAGCCTGCAATGGTTAAATCTCCAGCCAGCTTTTCGGCGGAATATACTGAGCGGTGGCGGCCTCCCGTGCAGCCAAAAGCAATCGTCAGGTAAGATTTGCCTTCTTTCTGGTAACTTGGCAGCAGCAGCAACACCAGGTCACGGATGCGCTCAAACGCCGCAGTGAACGCCGGGTCATCACTAATAAATGCACCAACCTTTGCATCCTGACCGGTTAACGATCGCAACCCTTCAACCCAGTGCGGGTTGGCAACAAAGCGCATATCAAACATAAGATCAGCATCGCGCGGCACCCCACGGGCATAGCCAAACGACATGACCGTAAGCGTCAGCTGCGCCTTGCGCTCGAGGTGAAATAAATCAGTGATGGTGCGTTTGAGATCGTGGACGGTCTGGTCGCTGGTATCAATCACCACCTCAGCCCAACGCCGCAACGATGACAATATTTCACGTTCGCGGGCGATGCCGTCGGTGACGGGACGATCGAGCGCCAATGGATGGCGGCGTCTGGTTTCCGAGTAACGCCTGGCCAGCTCACTGCCCGTGCAATCGAGAAAAATCATGCGCACATCAAGCGATTTATTGCTTTTACGCAACGTTTTGATTTGATCAATGATACGCTGGCTATCAAAAGCGCGGGTTCTGAGATCAATGCCAACTGCAAGTGGGCGATTGGTGGTATCCGCATGATCAACCACATCATCGGGTGTGGCAAGCAACCCGGTCAGCAGGGTGAATGGCAGATTGTCTACCGCTTCATAGCCAATATCCTCCAACACCTTCAAAGCTGTTGATTTGCCCGCCCCAGACATGCCGGTAACCAGCACGATGCGCTGGGAGGCGGGCTTGGGTGAGGCGTGCGGTATGTCCGTCGGCGTGTCCATAAAATTGAATTAGCTGGTTTGCTGATCAATTGCCAGAGATGGCAAGTGCCAGAGCATGACAGAACGCGGTTTCCAGCTTTTCACAAAGGTCAGTGCCACGGGCATGGAGCCTTACAAGTGGCACATAAAGGCTATTATACGTGGCTTTTTGCGGTTGTGGATAACGTTCTGGTTGCTGGCCAACCAGATCAGCCACCAGAACAAGTCGTCCGGTTTGTCTAAAGGGCACGCGAACGATGCCAACGGCGCGCACTTCAATCAGGCCAGCCAGATTTGGCGCTGGTTTTACAATCAGGTGATGGTGGTGCGTGTTTACCACAACACAATCATCCCCGATCAGCATCCAGCCGCGCCGTATGAGTTCAAGCGTTAGGGTTGATTTGCCTGTGCCGCTCTCCCCACGCACAAGCACGGCATGGCCTCGCCAGCTTACCGCATTGGCATGAACCAACTCATGGTTCGCCGCTGTATTCACAGGCGTGGTTCAGCCACAGGGAGATCAACCGTGAAACGTGCGCCAAGAACCTTGCCCTTAGCGTCTTGCTGGTTGTCCGCAACGATCAAGCCGCCGTGGGCTTCGATAATTTGTTTGGAAATGGCAAGACCCAAACCGGAATGGTTGCCAAACCCTTCACCCTGCGGCCGCTCGGAGTAAAACCGTTTGAAAATATCGGCGCAGTTATCGCTTGGAATGCCTGGTCCGTCGTCTTCGATACACAAGCGCACGACTTGGCCGAGTGGCGGGTTAACGGCATGTCTTAGTGTGCACGTGATGACGCCGCCCTGCGGCGAAAAAGAAATGGCATTGTCCACTAGATTGCGCACGACCTGACCCAGCCGCACCTCTAGTCCCTGCACCAGCATTGGCTCTGCAGGCGGCTCGAAGCGAAACACCACATCGTGACGCGCCGAGGTGGTGCGGTAGATATCAAAAAGGGTCGAAAGCATCAGGCGCAGGTCAAACGGGGCCAATTGCAGGCGAGACAGTTCTGCATCAAGCCGCGAGGCATCCGAGATATCCGTGATCAATCTTTGCAAACGCGTAACATCGTGCTGAACAATATCAAGGAGCTGCTGCTGTAACTTTGGGTCCGTGGTTTTTTTCAGCACATCGACAGCGCTGCGCACAGAGGATAGCGGGTTTTTAAGCTCATGCGATACATCGGCCGCAAACGATTCAATCGCATCCAGCCGACTGTGCAAGGTTTGTGTCATATCAGACAGTGCGCGCGACAGTTCGCCAATCTCATCGTGCCGTCCGAGAAATCGCGGAATGGCGACATCGCGCCGCTTGCCCTGGCGCACCCGCACGGCGGCAATCGCCAGCCGCCGCAGCGGCCGGGCAATGGTGCGCGATAAAAATGACGAGAGCAGCAAGGTTAAAAACAGCGACAGGCAAAAGACCTCGAAACTGGAAAACCGCTCGCGACGCACGGCTGACACAATATCACGGGCGTCTCCCGTCATCAGTAAGGCACCACGCACACCTTGTGCTGGTGTCACCGGCACGGCAACGCTCACCACAATCACCCCGTCAACCCGTCGGCGCAATACCGATGCTGTATGACCAGCCAGTGCTGCCTTTATTTCAGGAAATTGGGCTGGCGAGGCCACATCACTATCGCGGAACATATCAAATGCCGGTTTGCTGCCCAGCGTTTCAACAATCTGGTCGAGGCCTTTGGCCATGCGCTGGCGCACACCGTCCCAACTCACCGTGCCAGCGATAAAAAATGGAATGTTGACCAGTGGAGCGCTCTGCGGTGTTCTGGTATCGGCAATCAGTGCGCTGTCAGGGCCATAAAGCCGGACGCGCGGCAGCGATACGCCGGTTTGCAACCTGTTGATCCAGTGTGCACACACGGCAGTGTCAATCACCGGGCTGCTCGGCGGGGTATGCAACACCAGTTCGTTCAAGGCGCGTGCCATAAGCAGCGATTGGTCGATCATTTGTTGGCGGCGCTGGCCAATCAGTTTGTCGCGGTAAGAATCCAGATACAGAATACCGCCAGCCAGAGTGACCAAGGCAATAATATTGACCGCCAGAATGCGCGTGGAGAGCGAAGCAAACCAGCGCCGTTGAAGTGTATTCGGCATCAATTTTCGCTGAAACGGTAGCCCACACCATAGAGGGTTTCTATGCCCTTGAAGGCTTCATCAACATGGCGGAATTTCTTCCTGAGGCGCTTGATGTGGCTGTCGATGGTGCGGTCATCGACATAAATGTCATCATCATAGGCCGCATCCATGAGCTGATCGCGGCTTTTGACAAAACCCGGACGCTGGGCCAGCGCTTCGAGGATCATAAATTCGGTGACCGTGAGCTGCACATCTTTTTGATCCCAGTGCACTTCATGCTTCGCTGGGTCCATGGTCAACCGGCCGCGCACCAGCATGGGTTTTTGTTCCTCGCCATTGGCAACCACTGTGCCATCGACAGCGGCTTTGCGAAATTCGGTGCGCCGCAAAAGCGCCTTGATGCGTGCCAGAAGCAGCCTTTGTGAAAACGGCTTGGCGATATAATCATCTGCCCCCATCGATAGGCCCAGCGCTTCATCGAGCTCATCATCGCGCGAGGTCAGGAATATCACGGGCAGGGCCGATTTTTCCCGCAAACGCCGCAGCACCTCTATGCCATCCATGCGCGGCATCTTGATATCGAGCACAGCGAGGTCCGGTGGGTTATCCAGCAAGGATTTCAGGGCTGTCGCGCCGTCGGAATAAAGTCTGACCTCAAACCCTTCGGTTTGAAGCGCAATACTAACCGAGGTCAGGATGTTTCGGTCATCATCAACAAGTGCAATTGTGGCGGCCATAGCGGTTTAGTCCTTGGGAAATGTTCGATTCTAGGTAGCGCAATGCAGCTGGTTTCGCAATCACTGTCAAATCAAGAGTTTATCAACCTGTAAATGCTATAAGCTTTTAGTGGATTTTTTCAGAAAGGCAGGCACATGCTGAATTGGGCGCTCAAGTTATGCGGCTTGGTGTTTTTATGTGTCCTGATTTTGATACCCTTGCTGCAAAAGCTTGCCGTGCCAGTGGCGCACACACGTGGCAGCCTGTCTGTGCGTGTGGCTGAAAAGCCAGACGCTGTACCATCAACCACAGCCCAAACAACCATAAACCTGACCCAGAGTGGCGAGCTTAAAGTGAAAAAATCGCCAGATGGCCACTATTGGCTGGAGGCGATTGTAAACGGCCATCCACTAAAATTTGTGGTTGATACCGGGGCGAGCACCATCACGCTTAACAAGCCTGATGCGGCAATGCTCGGCCTTGTGCCAGCCAGCGATGCCTTTACAGGCTACAGTAACACTGCAAACGGCGTCGTGCGTTTCGCCCCCATACGCTTGAGCAGTCTTAGCCTCGCTCAAATGTCGTGGTCAGATATACCAGCCACAGTTATCGACGCCCCAATGAGCACCAATCTGCTTGGCATGAGTTTTCTGAATAATTTGAAGAGCTTCAGCTTTGAAAGCGATACATTGATCTTGCGGCCGTAGACATGTTCTAAAACGGCAACAATGCCTTATACACAGCTAAATCAGGCGCATGATGTACCGTTTCCCCATGCTGTAGCAGCCAGTAATGCCGCACGATTTCAGCTTGTTGCTCGATGCCGTAGCGATAAAAACTTTTGTCCGGTTTGAGTGGCAGGTAGCGATAGCGCGCAAAGGGCGGGCGTTTCAGCATCAGGTTGATGCCGCACTGGTGTTGCCAGACATGAGTTATCTCATGCAGGAAAAAAGCTTGCAGGGCGATGGGGGCCATGGCGAAGTTATCGCGGTAGCTTGCCGAACCCGGTGGAAACCAGAGATGACCGTTTGGTGCCATGGTGATGTGTTTGGGTTGCAGTGGCCACCAGCGACGGCGATAGACACGCACAGCCTCACACGCGACCGCGTTGCCAAACATGGCCTCAACCAATTTGATTTCGAGCGGTACAAGCGATCTCAAGGGTGTTTGTGGTCCATAGACATATCCACCTTGGCTGTCAGCGCAAGGGCGGCAACTGAAAGTGTTTGAGGTTTGCTGTGCTGAAATTTAAGCGTCAGTGGAAAATGACTGCCGGGCTTGGGTAGCAGAGTGACGTCAAACAGCATGAGATGATACCCACCAGGTTCAAACTTCAGCATGTCCTGGGCTGCAATATCCACTGTTTTGAGGCGCGGCATGCGCATCACACCGTCTTTCATCATATGTTGATGTATTTCTACCCGGTTTGCAAGCGGGGTGGTGGCCCCCAACAGTGTGTCGTCAGTGTCGGACTCATTATGGAGAGTAAAATAAACGGTTATTGGGCGCCCGGGTGCCTGATTGACACGGGCCCAAGCGTGAACAGCATGCATTTGATCCGCGCGATAACCCGCGACACCTTGATGCGCCAAAACCGGTGCCGTTCCTAACCCTAAAACCAAGAAAGCCATTATCAACCGGCTGCCAGAGCTTGTAGCCATCGCAGTCTCTCCCTATATGCCCCTCAGGACTGGTGCGGGGTATAGTTATAATTACGGGTTATATCGTTTGTTAACCATTTCGCGCAACTAGAGATTCTAAACAATTATCAATGATCTGTGACCAATGCCTTATTTAAGGCTGAGCGCAGGTACAAGCAACCAGAGAGAGAATAAACCATGGCTAAAGTAATCGGTATTGATCTTGGCACCACCAACAGCTGCGTTGCTATTATGGACGGTAGCCAGCCGAAAGTCATTGAAAACGCTGAAGGTGCGCGCACGACGCCGTCAATGGTTGGGGTTTCCGCCGACGGTGAGCGGGTGGTTGGCCAGCCAGCCAAACGTCAGGCCGTGACCAACCCGGATGCCACTCTGTTTGCTGTCAAGCGCCTGATCGGTCGCAGCTTTAACGATCCAATGGTGCAAAAAGATATTAAAATGGTGCCGTACAAGATTGTGAAGGCAGACAATGGCGACGCCTGGGTTGAGGCGCGCGGTGAGAAATACTCGCCAAGCCAGGTCTCAGCGATGATTCTGACCAAGATGAAGGAAACCGCAGAGGCTTATCTCGGCGAGAAAGTCGAGCAGGCCGTCATCACGGTGCCCGCTTACTTCAACGACGCTCAGCGCCAAGCCACCAAAGATGCCGGCAAGATCGCCGGTCTTGATGTGCTGCGCATTATTAACGAACCGACAGCAGCGGCACTGGCCTACGGCCTTGACCGTCAGGACGGCAAAACCATTGCGGTTTACGATCTCGGCGGCGGCACCTTCGATGTGTCGATCCTTGAGATCGGTGACGGTGTGTTTGAAGTGAAATCGACCAACGGCGATACCTTCCTTGGCGGCGAAGACTTCGACATGCGGGTGATTGACTGGTTGGCCGATGAATTCAAGAAAGATCAGGGCATTGATCTCCGCACCGACAAGCTCGCCTTGCAGCGCCTGAAAGAAGCCGCTGAAAAAGCTAAGATTGAACTGTCGTCCGCACAAGCCACCGACATCAACCTGCCGTTTATCACTGCTGATGCCTCCGGGCCGAAACATCTGGTGAAAAACCTCACACGCGCCAAACTGGAATCGCTGGTCGATGATCTGGTGCAAAAAACCCTCGACCCATGCAAGAAGGCATTGGCGGACGCTGGTGTAAAAGCCTCAGACATCAGCGAAGTTGTGCTGGTCGGTGGCCAGACACGGATGCCGAAAGTGTTTGACCTGGTCAAAAACTTTTTTGGCCGCGAGCCGCACAAGGGCGTGAACCCTGATGAAGTGGTGGCGCTGGGTGCAGCCATTCAGGCTGGTGTGTTGCAGGGTGATGTCAAAGACGTTCTACTGCTCGATGTGACACCCCTGTCACTTGGTATTGAAACCAAGGGCGGTGTGTTCACCCGCTTGATCGATCGCAATACCACCATTCCAACCAAGAAGAGTCAGGTGTTCTCAACCGCTGAGGACAATCAGTCTGCCGTTACCATCCGCGTCTCGCAGGGTGAGCGCGAAATGGCCTCGGACAACAAACTGCTTGGCCAGTTCGATCTCATCGGCATTCCGCCTGCACCGCTGGGCGTTCCACAGATTGAAGTGACGTTTGATATTGATGCCAATGGTATTGTGACCGTGATGGCGAAAGACAAGGGCACTGGCAAAGAGCACCAGATTCGCATTCAGGCGAGCGGCGGTCTTTCAGATGCTGACATCGACCGCATGGTGAAAGAGGCAGAACAACATGCCGATGAAGACAAGAAGCGCCGCGCGGTTGTTGAAGCCCAAAATCAGGCGGAAGGGCTTGTGCATTCGACTGACAAATCCCTGAAAGACCACGGCGACAAAATTTCACCGTCGCTGAAAACTGAAGTTGAAGCGGCCTTGGCCGACTTGAAGGCGGTTATCGGTGGTGAAGACAGCGCGGCTATCGAAGAAAAATCTCAAGCACTTGCCCAGGTTTCAATGAAAATGGGTGAAGAGATTTATAAAGCTGAACAGGCGAGCGGTGATGCTGCAGCCGCGGACGCTGCTGCCACCAAAGCTGACAAAAAAGATGATGGTGTGGTTGATGCTGAATTCTCGGAAGTTGATGACAAGAAGTAAAGCTATCAATCCATAAAATCATCGTCATTCCCGCGAAAGCGGGAACTTCAGGCGGCAGAGCATAATTTCTATATATTTGTTCGGTCGCAGAAGATTCCGGTTCAAGACCGGGATGACGTGTTAAGATGTAAACTGGGGACCATGATGGCCGACGACGAATATTACACCCTGCTTGGCGTCGCCCGCACCGCCGATGATGCCGCGTTGAAGGCCGCTTTCCGCAAAAAGGCGATGCAGTATCATCCGGATAAAAACCCCGGTGATGCTAAAGCCGAGGCGAAATTTAAAGAGATCAACGAAGCCTATAGCGTTCTCTCGGATCAGCAGAAGCGCGCTGCCTACGATCGTTACGGCAAGGCGGCATTCCAGAACGGCGGTGGCGGCTCGGGTTTTGAAGGCTTTGCCGGATCCTTCTCAGACATTTTCGAGGACCTGTTTGGCGATTTCATGGGTGGTGGCCGTGGTGGCGGGCGCAGCGGCAATCAGGCCGCGCGCGGCCAGGATTTGCGCTATAACCTCGAAATCAGTCTGGAAGACGCCTACAAGGGCAAAACGGCTGACATCAGCATCACCACAACAATTGCTTGCGAACCGTGCACAGGCACAGGGGCTGAGCCGGGCAGCAAACCTGAAGTCTGCAAGCAATGCAATGGTCAGGGGAAGGTGCGCGCCCAGCAAGGCTTCTTCATGGTCGAACGCGCCTGCCCTGTGTGTCGCGGTGCTGGCCGGGTGATCAGCAAACCATGCCGCACATGTGACGGCGCTGGCCGAGTTGAGAAAGAAAAAGCTTTGCAAGTCAAAGTGCCGGCTGGTGTGGATGACGGCACCCGCATTCGTCTGACCGGTGAGGGTGAGGCTGGTGCACGCAGCGGCCCCGCAGGCGATCTTTATATTTTTATTGCTCTCAAAGCCCACAGGGTTTTTCAGCGCGAGGATACAACACTGTTTTGCATGGCCCCCCTGCCGATGACCACAGCAGCCCTTGGCGGCGAGGTTGACGTGCCGTCGCTTGATGGCCAGAAAACCAAAGTTAAGGTGCCAGCCGGCACGCAAACCGGCAAACAGTTTCGCATTCGTGGCAAAGGCATGCCAGCGTTGAATGGTGCGGGTTTCGGTGATCTGGTGATCCAGGTCAACATGGAAACACCGGTTAATCTCACCAAACGCCAGCGTGAATTGCTGGAAGAATTCCAGAATGGTGAAACAGGTGAAAATGCGCCGGAGTCCGCAGGGTTTTTTGACCGGTTGAAAGAACTCTGGGATAACTGACACTCGTATGAGTGGCGAACGCTGCGAAAATTTATTGCGCAACGCTCTTGAAATGTGTTGTCATCAACATATTTAATTTTTTGTACAGTATAGCAATTTGTAGACTCACACATTGCAAAGCTGTTCACAAAAAGGTGCTTCATAATTTTGAAGTGCCATTTTCAGCACATTTAAATGACATTCACTAACATTAGGAAAATAATATGCACGATATAGTCGATACTGCCGTTGCGGCAGGCTCTTTCAAAACGCTTGTTGCGGCTGTGCAAGCTGCTGGCCTCGTGGAAACTCTGAAAGGGGCAGGTCCCTTCACAGTGTTTGCACCCAGTGACGATGCCTTTGCCAAGTTGCCAGACGGCACCGTGGCTGATCTGGTGAAGCCAGAAAACAAAGCCAAGCTTGCGGCTATCCTCACCTTGCATGTCATGTCAGGCAAAGTGGCTGCAGCCGACGTTGCTGGCCAAAAACTCACACCTGCCTCTGTCAACGGCGAACTTTTGCATGTTGATGGCACCAACGGTGTGACTGTAAATGGCGCGAAGGTTGTGACAGCTGACATCGCCTGCACAAACGGCGTCATTCACGTGATCGATACCGTTTTGTTACCAACAGCATAAATGACTTGAAACTATTTCAGTTTGACTGAAATCAACAATGATGGCCATGCATTATTTAAAGTGCGTGGCCATTTTTTTATGCTCCCATAAATGCTGTTCACTGACATATGCCAATAGTATAGGATACTATCCCAGCGATGGCTGGTGGGTGTGAAGTTTAGAATTCCTCCCCCACCCTTCGCTGGTATAATGCATATGCAGTCGAGAACATTCATCACAGTTCAAGCGATGATAGCCCTAGCCGTACAGCCTGGCTCACGGCCGCTGTTCTGTTTTCGGCATTCAATTTTCGCATAATATTCTTGAGATGCCATTTCACTGTTTCTGGAGTCAGATGCAGCTGGCGGGCAATTTCCTTGTTTGAAAGCCCGTGCCCCACACCGGTCAACACATCAATCTCCCTTGAGCTCAGAATTGAGAACACTGTGCCTTTGGTTGAGGGTTTTATATGCGCACGCAAGGCAGATATAACGCTGTCAGCCATCACATCTGAAATGCTGCGGTCAAAACCTGATATAGTCACGGGCATGGCCGGTGCACCAACAAGTTGAAAAAATAGACCGCTCATGAGCTGTAATACGGCACCACCGTGGCGTTTTGCCAGCGTTGCAAAACGGTCTGCAACACTTTGTGCGCGGGTTAAGTTGCCCTCGCGCAGCGCAAGTTTCAGGCGCGCCTCAGCCAGGGCTGCAAAAATGCGCGCGTCCGATTGCAATGGATGGTCAATAACCGACGTTTCAAGTGCCACCGGCAGCAAGGCATCAAGATCCATCGTCAAGGGCAGATTTAATCGCACCCTCTCCACGGCGCAGTGAGCCAGCAAACGTCGCCAGCCACGTTCATGACCCAGCAGCTCGGCGCGCTCGATCAAACGCGCGGCCTCATCGTGATCACCACCAAGGGCGGCCAACCGAACCGATACACCATAAGCGTTGATCACCGCCTCGTGGTAACAGGCTTCATCAATTACAGGCAGGCGTCCGTCGAGCACGGCTTTCGCCTCTGAAAGCGCACCGCGTTCATACAAGCTGCGGGCAAAAAACGCCGCGATCAGCACAGCTGATGCCGAATTGCGGCCAGCCAAACGTTCGGCAAGGTCAACGCCGGATTTAAACGTGCGTTCAGCCTCCAGCAGTTGGCCTTGCTGGCGGTAAGCGTTGCCGACCACGGCGTGGCGATAGGTTGTGGTGAACACCTGTTCGTTGTGCAGCGCTTGCAGCTGAGAGGGCCGTATAATGCCTGGCACGCGGGAAAAGTGTCCGCGCTCGGCCTCGCAGTAGGCCACAGCGTTGCGCACGGCACGTGATACAAAGCGGTTTTCATCAAGCTTGCCGCTGAGAAAAGCATAGCCATGATCGAGCGCTGCATCAATTTCATCTTCGTAGACAGCCAGAAAAATTGTTTCAATGCCGTCAATTTCAGTGCGATATGTGGCACCCAATTGTGGGTCAGATACCGCAGCAATTTGCCGGCGCAGGTCGTCGAGCAACTGTCGTGCCTGTGGCCTCAGGCTCAATGTCAAGGCCCAGGCTTGCGCTAGGCGCAGGGGGATATGCCGGGTAACAGCGGCATCAGGCAACTGTGCAATCCAGCCAAGCAGGGTTAAAATTTCCGAGCGCTCGACCATAGGCATGGCTGCCACCGCCAGCAGTTCAGCCGCCGCATCATTGTCACCTGCATCAATCGCGTGACGAATAGCCTCCGCCATCAAGTGATGGTTTGCATACCACTGGCTGGCAATATGATGCAGTTTGGCAGATACATCGGGCTTGGCCAGCCGTAACTTGTTCAGCAGGAATTTTCGGAAAATCGGGTGAATGCGAAACCATAATCCGGCGTCATCAAGCCGTTGAATGAAAAGATTTTGGTCCGCAAGCCATGTCAGCATGCGTGCGGCCTCTGGCACGCCCGATAAACACACCCCAAGGTCAGCGGTGATGGTTTCCACAATCGAGCAGTGCATCAGAAAATCTCTGGAGACGGACGTAAGATGCTGAAAAATATTGTCATCAAGATAATCGCTGAGCCAGTGTGCACCGTGGCTGACCAGGCCAATCTCGTCCAGTGCATCGCTGTTGTTGCGAAGCGCTGCCGCGCCAATGCGAAGGCCCGTCACCCAGCCAGCCATCGCCTCGTTCAAACGCTGGGCTTTGTCACGATCAAAAAATGTGCTGGTATTCACCAGCAGCTCAAAAGCTTCATCATCGTTCAGGCGCAACTCATCGGTGCCAATCCGCATCAGGTTGGCATGTGCGTCCAGATAGCTGAGCGGTAGTGCTGGTTGAGTCTGGCAGGTCAGCACCACATGCAGATTTTCCGGGCAGTGCAGCAGCAGGTATGTCATGAATTGCAGCACCTGGGTGTCTGTGACCCGATCAAAATCATCGAGGAATAACACAAACTGTTCATCAATCTCGTGCACGGCATTGATGCAGTGTGCGGCCAGAGATTGCGGTGGTATCAAACCGTCATAAACCAGTGGCACATCGCTGTTGGTGCCGTGCCGTTTGAGAGTTTGCCACACCGCCTGTAAAATGTAGGTGAGGGCCCGGCCCGGATCATCATCATCGCGATCAAACGACACCCACCCTGTGAGATAGCCGCGTCTGGCAAACATGTGGTACCAACTGGTGCACAAGGTGGATTTGCCGTAACCACTGGCGGCGCGCACCAGGCACACGTTATTTTGCAAAATACCTTCAATCATAGGGTCGTGACGCGCACTGGCCACAAGTCGCGATGGCAGGCGCGGCGGCACAAGTTTGGTTTGCGTCAGGGGTCCTTGCACCTCTGGCGGCGACCAGGACGGTGATTGCAGTGAACCAGGCGCATTGCCAAACTTCATCTTCATTGCCCATGTTGTGGTTATGCAAACATGGGCCAGCGCGTTCCAGAGTGCAAGTGGCGATTAAGGCACAGACCCCCCGCTGCCCCCCCATGCGCGACGTATGACAGCAAAACATACAATGATAAGCTAACATCAATAATGAACGACAAAGTCGTATTTTGGTGGAGGATTAAATGTCTAGAATAACATTGTTAGGCACAAGCGCACTTTTTTCATCGTCGCTATTACTGGCGGCGAGCGCTTACGGGCAAGCCGCGACAAATGCTGCAGCTGCGAAATCAACGGGTCTTGAAGAAATTGTTGTCACAGCGCAAAAACGTTCTGAAAATGTGCAGTCCATTCCGGTGGCGATCACGGCGATCAGCGCATCAGCCTTGCAAGCCAAGGGTATTTTCCAGACCACCGATCTGATGGGCTCGCTGCCGAATTTGCAGGTTACGTCCCCCTACGCCAGCACGCAGCCGAACTTCAGCTTGCGCGGCATCAGTGTCGCCAACGAATTCAGTGCCAGTACAGCCTCGCCAGTCGGTGTTTATGTCGATGAGGTGTATCAGAGTTTTCGCGCCAGCCATGGTCAGCAACTCTACGACCTTGAGCGCATTGAAGTGTTGCGCGGACCGCAGGGCACACTCTATGGCCGCAACACAACGGGTGGCGCCATCAACTTCATTACCCGCCGGCCTGGCCTTGCCGATGACAGCGGCAACCTCAGTTTTGGCTATTCCAGCTACAGCACCTTCACCTTGCAAGGGGCTGGCGAGTTGACCCTTGTGCCTGACAAGCTGGGTGTGCGCGCGGCGTTCACCTGGGCCACAGGCGAAGGCTATACCTATAACCCGGTTGATAAAAAAACCTACGGCAATACGGATACTTTGGCCGGGCGTGTCACATTTCGGTTCAAGCCTTCCGACGATCTCGATATTACGCTGAAAGGTTATGGTGCGCGCAACAACCCACGGCAGGATTTACCGTATGGCATAGGGTATCTGGCGGGCCGCACAGACGCTGGAGGCTATTCAAGATTTTTGCCGCGTCCAGAACTGGGTGGTCGTATTCTTAATCAAAATGAGATTCAGGCTGACCAAGCTGGCAATTACCGAACCGAATCCATCGGTTCAAGTTTGAACATAAGCTATAATCTGGGCTCTGTGAAACTGACATCCATCACCGGCTTTGATCACGGTGTTTATAATTTGTCGCCGTTTGATTGTGATGGTTCGCCAACCAACATCTGCGCCATCCGGTATTATTCACGCAGTAACAACTTCAATCAGGATTTTCGTTTTACGTGGAATTCGGATAAACTGAAACTGATTGCTGGTTTATATTATGGAAAAGATACCATCAAAACCATCAATCAGCCGGACTTTTTTGGCTTTTTGCGACCTATTTTATTGGGTGCTGGTTTACCTGGCAATTTCAGCAATGTGCCACTGGCCGTGCCGAACGAACTGAAAACCATTCCGGCCGCTTTGGTGACGGGCGGCAAGCTGACCGATCCCGGTGGCTGCGCGCCTGTCGTCGTCAATCCCAATGGTTTTTTTGACGGGCGATCACTGATAGCCTTTCAGGCGGACGCAGCGGCCAACAATTCAGCCGGCGGGCCAAATCTCAATCAGGCGGCTTGCTTTGCCGCTGGTGCAGCCCCGTTCACGCCGATATTGGCAAAGCAGGAATATACCATTTCTCGCCCCTCCTATGCTCTTTATGGCGAAGGCAAATATAGCGTCACGGATGCACTTTCTGTAACACTTGGTCTGCGCTACACGCGCGACAAGGTGCGATATTACGATGCCAAAACAACGATTTTTGGTCTTGATGGTAAAACGCCAATCGCAACCACTGTGCCCTTCAGTTTTCCCTATGATCCCAATGCGCCTCTTGTCAGTCAGGAGCAATCAACCGGTCAGCTCACCGGCCGATTTATAGCGGATTATAAAATTGCCCCCGATGTGCTGGCCTATGCCAGCTACAGCCACGGCTATCGTGCGGGCACCTATAACGGACTGGCATATCAGGACATTGGCCAAGTCTATTTCCTTAAGCCGGAAAAAGTCGATGCTTTTGAAGTTGGCCTGAAGTCACGCTTTCTTGAGCGTCGCCTCCAGCTTAATCTGGCAGCATTTTATTACGATTACAAAAATCAGCAGATTGCCCAGGTCATTGGTGCCACATCGTTCCTGCGCAGTGCCAAAGGCCGGATTTTTGGTGGTGAGGCTGAGCTTTCAGCACAGGTGTTCGAGACCTTGCGCTTTGATGCCTCACTGGGTTTTCTCAACAGCAAATACACCGGTAATAAAATTGACCCCACTAACCCCAGCAGTCTGACCCGCGATATCAACGGTAACCCGTTTCCAAACGCACCCAACATCACAGCCACCGCAGGCTTTGACTGGACTGCCTACAAACAGGAGGACAGCAAACTGACACTGCACGGCGATGTGCAGTATATGGGCAAATATTATTTTGATCCGTTCAAAAACTACAATCAGAACCCGTGCAACGCGCCAGCACCCGGGCAGGCAACACTGGCAGCGACACCAGAAATTGCCTGCGGCAACCCAGCTTACTTTCTATTCAATGGCCGCATCACCTACAATCTTGATAAAAATATTGCACTCAGCGTTTGGGGTAAAAACCTCGCCAATAAATTTTACTATGTTTACGGTCTCAACCTGAATGCTTTTTATGAGGATTATTTAACGCGCGGTGCGCCACGAACAATTGGTGCTGAAGCCACAGTTAGATTCTAGGCTCGCCATGGGTATCCTGATCAATATTGATAATGGTGGCACCCTCACAGATTTTTGCGCCGTCGAGGGTGCAAAAATCTGGCGTACCAAAACGTTGACCACACCCCATGATCTTTCCAGATGCCTGATGGACGGCTTGAGCAGGATTTCCAGTGCCATATTTGGTAGCGCAGACGTGCAGGCGCTGTTGCTGGCGACGGACCACATCCGATATTCAACAACCCAGGGCACCAATGCACTGGTTGAACGCAAAGGACCGCGCCTGGGGCTCATCGTTGCAGGGGCTGTTAAGGCGAAGGAGCTGCGTGATGCCGGCCCCGAACTCTTCGATGCGCTGGTTGCAGACCGCTATGCGGAGGTTGCTCTTAGTGGCGATGAAGCGCGTATCGATGTGGTGCGCGCCGTATCCGATCTTGTGGCCAGAGGGGCTAACCGTGTGGTCGTGTCGGTTGGCGATGCTGATGCCGCGCCCCACGAGCATGCCATCAAGCGCGGTGTGTTGAAAGCCTTTCCGCCGCATCTGCTTGGTGCTGTGCCTGTTTTGTTCAGTCGCGAACTGGCCGGTGATGATAACGACACGCGGCGGACGTGGACGGCCCTGTTCAACGCCTTCCTGCACCCTGCCATGGAACGGTTTTTATACGCAGCCGAACATAAATTACGTGCAGCGCGCGCACAAAAGCCGCTGCTTATCTTTCGCAATGATGGCCAATCTGCGCGTGTTGCTAAAACGGTAGCGATCAAAACGTACAGCTCAGGCCCGCGCGGTGGCGCGGATGGTGCCAAGCAACTTGCTGCGCATTACCGGATTGCACGATTAATCTCCGTCGATATTGGTGGTACCACAACCGATGTGAGCGTTGTCTGCGATGGCACACCCAAACAAAATCGCTACGGCAAGGTTGCCGGTGTGGAAACCTGCTTTCCGCTGGCTGACGTGGTGAGTTTTGGTGTTGGCGGCAGTTCGATCATCAAGGTTGAAAATGGTGACCTCAAAGTTGGGCCGGAAAGTGTTGGCAGCACCCCGGGCCCGGCATGCTTTGGCTTTGGCGGCACAGCTGCAACCATCACGGATGCGTTCTTCGCCAGTGGCCTGCTTGACGCCGCAGCGTATTTCGGCGGTAGCATGCCAATAGATCTGGCGCGTGCCGTGGCCGCTGTCGCACACAACGTGGCAAACCCTATGGCGCTTCTACCAGATGCAGCCTTGACAGCCATGGAAGAGGCATGGGCAAGCCGTGTCGCTGCCAGTGCACACGCCTTTACAAAAACAGGCGATACGGCGGTGCTGGCGGCTTTCGGTGGTGCAGGACCGCTCATAATCTGCCGTATTGCCGATAAACTTGGCATCCAGCACATTCTCATCCCGAAATTGGCTGCGGTATTTTCAGCTTTTGGTATCGGCTTTTCAGATATCGGGCACGATTATGAATTGCCGCTTACAAACACACAATCAGCCTTGTCTGTTATAAACACACTGCGCCAACAGGCAAAACGTGGCATGATTGCCGAGGCGATCGACCCCGAACACTGCATTGAAACAATCAGCCTGGTGATACGCCACGGCGATGTGGAAGATGTGGTGCCCCTGTATGCGGACGCGTTGCCGCCAACACCTGCCGGTGCACACTTGATGTTGCGCCTTAACATCAGGCACAGCTTGCCCAAGCCCGTGCTCGCTGGACAGTTCAATGGTCCAGAGCATGTGGCGCATGCACCAGAACAGCGCACTGTACTTATTTCCGGTGAACGCTTGGCCGTGCCGCTTTACCGCGTCGAAAATCTCACACCCAATTCCGGCGCCAGCGGACCGTGCGTGCTGGAAGAAGAATTTTTTACCTGCCGTGTTGATCCTGACTGGCGTTTTGAAACCAGTGACACCGGCGATATTCTGCTCTCTCGCAAAGGGGCAACATTATGAATGTTCTTGTCACCGAATATCTCCGCATCAATCTTGAAAGCGAGCAATGGGAGTGCCGCCGTTGTGGCCATGTCCACGGCAGCGCACGGGAAACGTATAAGCGCGGCCTGCTGGTGTACGACCGTGATCCGCGCGACATTCACAAACCGCTGCTTGATACAACCAAATACGATCGCAGTTTTTCCCCTGATCCACTCTGGTGCCGGATCCTGGAATATTACTGTTCGTCCTGTGGTACGTTGGTTGAGGCAGAATATTTGCCGCCAGGCCACCCACCACTTTATGATATTGAGCTTGACATCGATGCCCTGAAACGGCAGTGGGCCGATCGCACAGAGGTTACCGAGCCGCCAGTGGCAGAACCTCCGCCACGTCGCGCGCATCATCATCATCATGGCGCAGGAACAGTCAAACCATGAAGCGGGTTTCTGTTGATATTGGCGGTACATTTACCGATTGTTTTGTTGTCTGGGACGAGCAGACGGTGAGTGGCAAAGCGCTGACAACACATCATAACCTGTCACTGGGCTTCAACGATTCCCTGTCCAATGCCTGCACGCAGCTTGGCACAGATGTCTCGACAGTGCTGCGCAGTGTGGATTCCGTGCGCTATGCGACAACGCTTGGCACCAATGCGCTGATCGAGCGCAAAGGGCCGCGTATAGGTGCCTTGGTGACCGCTGGTTTTCGCTCGACGATACCGCTGTCGCGTGGACGTGGTTATGGCGAAGGTCTCGATCAGTCCCGGCAGCAGGATATCCCGAACGCCGACAGGCCAGAGCCCCTTGTGCCGATTGGCATGATCCGCGAAGTGCGTGAACGTGTCGATTATCTTGGCCGAATTTTTATGGATATGGATGAAGAGCATTTGCGGCTGCAAATACGCGATCTGGTGGATGCCAGTGCTGAAGCCTTGATCGTGCTGCTGACAAACAGTGTTGTCAATGCGAAGAATGAACTGCGCACGCGGGAGATTTTTCTGGAGGAATATCCAGCGCACCTGCTTGGCTCCATTCCATTTTTACTTTCACACCAGGTGGCTGGCCGCAAAGGCGAATATGCGCGCGGCACATCAACCATCATGGACGCATTTTTGCATGCCACCATGTATCATGGCCTTGGCACGCTGGAGCTCAATTTGCGCAGCTTGGGCTACGAAAAACCCATGCTGGTCAATCATAATTCTGGCGGTATGGCACAACTCAATTCAACGGATGCCTTGCAAACCGTGCATTCCGGGCCGGTTTCCGGCATCGCTGCCAGTGAAAACCTTACCGTGCAGGCAGGGCTTGGCAACATCGTCTCTACCGACATGGGTGGCACCAGTTTTGATATAGGCCTGGTTGTTGAAGGCGGGGTAAAATATTACGATTTCAATCCGGTGATCGACCGCTGGCTGGTGTCTATCCCCATGGTGCATTTAAAAACTCTTGGGGCGGGCGGTGGTTCAATCGCGTCGTTTGACCGGATGTTCCAGACTGTAAAAATCGGCCCAGAGAGTGCCGGGTCTGATCCCGGGCCAGCGTGCTATGACCGTGGTGGTTTGAACCCGACAGTGACAGACGCAGATTTGCTGCTTGGTTATCTTGACCCTGAAAACTATGCCGCTGGCACGATTACTCTTAATTCGCGCCGCGCCCATCGTTCCATAGAAGACGCGCTTAGCGATGATCTTCGATTGTCAGCCATGGACATCGCGAAACTCATTAAATACACGGCCGATGCCAATATGGCCAACGGCATTTCCACCGAACTGCGCACGCGCGGTTACGACCCGGCGGATTTCACCATGCTTGCCTACGGCGGCAACGGTCCGCTGCATGCGTGTGGCATCGCCAACGCGCTCGGCGTCGATAAGGTTTTGGCACCGCCTTTTGCTTCGGTGTTTTCAGCCTGTGGCGCTGGCAATATGAACCAGATGCACATTCATGAAATGAGCACCTACACAGTGTTGTTCGATGCCAACACAAAAGTTATTTTTGATGATTTTTCCAGCTTCAATGCCAATGTTGCCGCGTTGGAAGCGCGCGGACGTGCTGATCTGCTGCGCCAGGGCATGGTTGAAGCGGAAATATATTATAGGCTGGAACTTGATATGCGCTACGGCAACCAGCGTGTGCAAACAGCGGTGGTCACGGAAATTACCAGACTGAATTCACGCATGGATGTGTTGCGCCTGATTGATCAGTTTTTTGCGCGTTATGGTGACCGGTTTGGCAAAGGCAGCCAATCACCGGAAGCTGGCGTGCGTATCAACACAATCCGGGTTTGCAGTTTTGTCAAACAACCCATGATGGTGTTCAGCGATCTATCGCCAGATTTGGTGAAGCCCATAGATGCCACACCGAAAACAACACGCGCTTGCCACTTTGTGGGTCATGATAACGCCGTTGACACCGCTGTTTACGGTGAGTCTGCATTGGCCGAAGGCACACGCATCCGCGGCCCGGCGATTGTAACAACACCGGCAACAACATATCTGGTAGAGCCGGGCTGGACGTTCCGTGCCGCCGCACAAGGCGCTGTGTGGTTTTTGCGCGCTGATGAAATGAGGATGTAGCCCATGGCCACTCAAGCCGAGACGACGGAAGAACAAGCCCTGCTCGATAAATTTCTGGCCGAACAAAAATTGTTTCTGGGTCCTGATCCTGAGATTATGCGCAATCACAGCTTTGGCAAACGCACGGCCTATGAGGAACAGATTTTATCACGTCCGCTCGACGCGCATAAACTGAACAACGTGCGTGGTCTGATCAATTCTGCGCTGGACGAAAGCTATGTGATGGTGGAGCAAATGGGTGCGGCTCCCGGTGCCAAATGGGGCGATCTGGTCACAGCGATTTTCACACCGTCTGGTGATCTCTCCATGATTGCGCCGCACGGTATCATTGCGTTTGCATCGTGCTGTCATTACCCGATCAAATTTATCATTAAAAATTTTATTGATGACCCTACAGTGGGTGTGCGCGACGGTGACGGGTTCATTCACAACGATGCCCGTTACGGCGGCATTCACAACACCGACCAATCCATGATGGTTCCCGTGTATTGGCAGGGCGAACTGGTCTGCTGGGTATCGTCCACCATTCATGAAGGTGAAAACGGCGCGACTGAACCGGGTGGCATGCCAGCTGCAGCAGAGAGTAAGTATGATGAAGGGTTGAAAATGCCCCCTTTCAAAATCGTTGAAAACTTTCGCATCAAACGCGATTTACTAACGTTTTTGCAAAACTCGGTGCGCGATCCCAAGTTGCAGCTGGAAGACATGAAGGTGAAATTGCACGCTGTGCTGCGTTTGCGTGAGCGTGTTCTTGCTATTCTTAGCCAGCATGGCCGAGATATTTTTGCCTGCACACTGCGCAAAAATCTTGAGGATGTAGAGATTGAGGTGAGGCGGCGTATTCAGGAGCTGCCGGATGGCACAACGCGCGTGCAGGCATTTATGGATTCAACCCTGCGTGAAAACGCGATGCAGAAAATCGGCATGACAGTCACGGTCAAGGGTGACACAATGACATTTGATTTTCGTGGTTGCTCACCACAATTTTTGAACCGCGCTATCAACACGAATATTGCCTCGTTCAAAGCAGCGCTGGTGACCGGTTTGTTGCAAAACGTTTGGCCGGATTTGCCCCACACCATGGGTATTTTGTCACCCATCGAAATTCTAAGTGATCCCGGCAGCCTGATCGATGCGCACGACGAAGCACCGCAAGCCATGAGCCTGATGCCGCTGTTCAAGGCGTGTGTGCTGCCGACGACCGTTATGGCAAAACTGGGCTATAGTTTGCCAAAGCGCTACACAGCCATTCTGGCACCGCAGTATGATCAGGCGGCAACATTCATCTATGGTGGTCTCACCCAGCACGGCGATGTGACGGGTAACTTTTGTGCAGACATCAACGGCAACGGACAAGGCGCGCGCAGCGACCGCGACGGCGAGCATTCACTGGCGCCCGTGTTTGGCTTTATGTGCGATACAGGCGAACATGAAATCGCTGAAGAAGACACACCCATAATTCGGCTTGGCGCACAGGTGCTGGCCAAAGACCGCGTTGGTTTTGGCAAATATCGTGGTGGCCTTGGCTATGAGCAGATTGCAACCGTCCGCAACTCCAATATGTGGGGTTTTATGACCGGTTGTGAGGGTTCGAAATTCAGCTCCACACAAGGCCTGTTTGGCGGCTATTCGTCGCCAGTCTATCAATTGTGCAAAATCAAGAATTTCAACGTCTTTGATGAATTGAAGAAAAATCCGGAAAAGGTAAAGTTCGATCTTGTATCGTTGATGAATGAGCAAGCCCTGCCGGGTCAATACTCGGTGCACGACATGGGCATGACGTTTGAGCTGTGTCAGGAAGGTGAGATCTACATGATCTGTCAAGGCACAGGGGGTGGCTACGGCGATGTGCTTGAGCGCGCGCCTGAACTGGTGATCAAGGATGTAGCGGAAGATTTGATCAGCCCGGCAACCGCGCGCGATATTTATCACATTGTGTTTGATGAAAAGACACGGGTGCTGGATGAAGATGCCACAGCGGCGGCTCGCACGGCCGAACGCAAAGCACGCCTGGCACGCGGCAAACCCTTTGATGCCTTTTGCAAGGACTGGGTAAAGTCGGAGCCGCCTGCGTATCTGCCGTATTTTGGCTCGTGGGACGATCCAGCGCAAATTTACGCTGGCGTGCCGGGTCAGCGCGTGAAAACCACAGCGGCAGAGCAAACCGGTGTGATGATGGCAAACCCGAAAGATTTGCGGATTGCTGAACTGGAAGCCGAGGTTGCAGCCTTGCGTTCGGGTGGGTAGCCTTGAAGGCGCGTTTGCATATCGATTGGATGGACTATGCCGAAGCGCTGATCGGCGGGGGCAAAATCGACTGGTCATCACCTGTTGCCGTCAGCGGCCTTATTAACAAGGCACAGGCGCTGCTGCCATCGGATGGTGTTATCCTGCCGCTTGGAAATATGCTGAGGGCGCTTGGTCAGTCTGTCGACCTTGCAACCAAAACATCTGGCGTGGCAGCGCTGCGCGCGCTTTTGGCCAACAACCACAGCCGCATGCAAATACTGGAGGCGGTCACACTGGTGCGTGTGCCAGCTCTGGCACTTGGTTTGCCAGCCCCTGCCGATTGCATCATGCTTGCGGCGGCACTTGCAGGCCACCCCCCACCGGACGTGCATGACGCTATGATTGAGGATGCAGCCCTATATATGGCAGATTTTTTGCGCATCTTTGCAAACGCAACACTAGAGGCCGTTGTGTTGACAGAAACCATGTCGGCGGCGCCGTGGCGTCATTTTTATAGCCCTGTCAAAACAGTTGTGTCATCTTATGGCTGGACGTTTTCAGTGGCCGCACCGGATGCTCCATTATGGCCCGGGTTTCACACGGTGGTTATACCGCCGGACGGCAAACCTGAAGATGTTCTCGCTTTGGTTCGTGCCCTCAAACACAAGGATGCCTTATGAAAAGATTCACCAATAAAATCATTCTCGTCACAGGTTCGGCGCGCGGCATCGGCGGGGCATCGGTAGAGCAGTTTGCCGAGGAGGGTGGCATTGTTTACACAACCGACATTGATATGGACGCGCTCACCAGTGCGACACAAGCGCTGCAAGCGCGCGACCTGAAGGTTGAGGCGTTGCATCAGGACGCATCAAGTGAGGCTGATTGGGCTACAACCGTTGCAACGATCCTTGACAAGCATGGCCGGCTCGATGTGCTGGTGAACAACGCTGGCATGGGCCAGTTGATACCGGTTGAAGACAGCACACTGGCACAATGGCAAAACGTGATGGCGGTTAATCTCGAAAGTGTGTTTCTGGGCACGCGCATCGGCATCAAAACCATGAAAGAGAAGGGCGGCGTGATCATCAACGTGGCCTCGATTGCCGCCAACGTCGCTGAGCCATTGTTTCCAGCGTATAACGCTACAAAAGGTGGTGTCTCGATGTTCACTAAGGCCGCCGCGGTTGATTGCGCGCGCAAGGGCTATCCAGTTCGCATCAATTCGCTGCACCCGGGCTACTGCGAGACCAAGCTGGTGGCCGATGCCGTCGCCGGTCTTGGTAACAAGGCAGAGGCGTTTGTCAAAGCCGTTGTGGCATCCATTCCCATCGGCAGGCTGGCAACCCCGTGGGAAATTGCCCGACCGCTGTTGTTTCTGGCCAGCGATGATGCCCGCTATATGATTGGCAATGAACTGGTTGTTGACGGCGGTTATATCGCTGTTTGATCTCTGTTATGCACACAAAGGATAGTATCATGACCACAAAAAAACCGGTTATTGTCTACGGCGCATCTGGCTACACAGGCCGTCTGGTGTGTGAATACCTGCGCGAGCTTGGGCTACCCTTCGTTGCCGCCGGCCGCGATGCCGCGCGCGTGCAGGCCGTGATGAACACCGTGCCGGGCATAGACAGTGCCGACTATGAAGTGGTTGGTGTTGAGCATGACGTAAAAGCCCTGACAGCGTTGTTCAAAGGGGCGAAAGTCGTCTGCAACATGGTGGGGCCGTTTATCAAATACGGGCCGGATGTTGTTGAAGCCTGCCTTGCAGCGGGCTGCCATTATCTCGATACAACAGGCGAGCAGGATTGGTTGATGGACGCCAAAGCGCGTTACAGCGATGCTTTTGCCGCAAAGGCTTTATTGCTGTCGCCGTGTGTGGCGCACATGTATACAACAGGCGAAATCGCTGCCAACATTGCGCTTGAAACGCCGGGGCTCGATACACTGGACATTCTGGTGCTGTGGAAAGGTTTTCCGACCTATGCCTCCACACAGACAATTTTTACCATTCTCAAAGCCAAATGGTATTATCTTGAGCAGAATAAATATGTTGCGTGGCCAATTGATGCCAAAATTGAAGTGAGCGTGCCCGGCCAACACATGACAACGCTCGCCTTGCCGTGGGGCGGCACATCACATCCCGTGTGGTTCAAGGACGATCCGCGTGTGTCCAGCTGCAAGGTCGCCGGTGGTGTGTTCGCGCGTGAGGTGATGGAAGGTGTGGTTGGCATGACCAAAATGGTCGAGACGGATATTTTACCACTGCCGCTTGCAGAACAGGAGGTGGCGCTTGCCAACATGGCCGCCACCGTGCAGGCCAGTATGCCGCCACGAGAAAATCCGCGCCTCAACACCACGATTGATTCTGTGCATGCCAGCGGTCCGCTGGCGCGCGTGCACTGTATTCTGCACGGCAATTGCAACTACAAGCAAACCGGATTGCTGCAGGCCTTTGCGGCAGCATCGCTGGTGCAGCAAGCGCCGCAGCGAGTGGGGTTTGCGTCAGCCTGTCAAGCCTTTGGGTATCGGTCGCTTTTGGGTGCACTCAGAAGTTTTGGCTTGGTCATGAAACCAGTTCTCACAGTGCACGATTAGGCTCAAGTATGCGATTGATCGATTATCTGGATAAGGGTGCATCGCATGACAAGACTGCACCATGCCTCACCATGGCGGGCGAAAGCCTCTCATACGAGGCCGTGCAACGTATAACATACAAGGTGGCGCGCGGGTTGCATCAATCTGGTGTTGTGCTCGGTACTCATGTAGCGGTTCTGTCTGAAAACGATCCCGTGGCCTTTGCCTGTGTGTTTGCCATCTCCCGTGCTGCGGCGGTCTGGTGCCCGATCAACCCGCGCAACGAAATCGCCGAAACAGCCTATGTGCTGAATAATTTTGATTGCACGGTGCTGTTTTTTCACAGCACATTTTCAGCGCTGGTGGAAAAACTTTTATCGCTGGTGCCACAGCTCACACAGGTTATTTGCCTTGATGCGCCGCAAGCCTTTGCGCCGTCGCTGGACGAATGGCTGCAGGCTGTGCCGGACAGTGTTTTCTCAGCCGAACCGGTTGATGATCTGGCCATGATTGCCGGCACTGGCGGCACCACGGGCCAACCGAAAGGGGTTATGCTGTCCAATCGCAATCTGGAAACAATGACAGCACTCGCCTTGATGGGGTATCCGTACGGCGAGCGGCCGGTGTATCTGGCCATGGCACCGCTCACCCATGCTGCCGGGGTGATGGCTTTCCCCATCCTTGCCCTTGGCGGCGAGATTATCATCATGCCAAAAGCCGACATTGCCGGTTTCCTAGCGTTGATTGAACGTTGCCGAGTCACCCATTGTTTTTTGCCGCCAACGCTGATTTACATGCTGCTCGATCACCCAGCGCTGCCAGCAACCGATCTCACCTCGCTCCGCTGTTTCTGGTATGGTGCAGCACCCATGTCGGTGGCACGGCTTGAAGGCGCCTTAAGCAAGATTGGTCCGGTTATGGCGCAATTTTTTGGCCAGACAGAAGCGCCGATGATGATTTCAATGATGCCCCCCAAAGATCATTTTAATGCGGATGGCACAATTGCGCACGAGCGCCTGACATCCGCTGGCAAAGCCGGATCGTTGCTGCACCTCGCTATCGTCGATGCGGCTGGTGCATTGCTGGCTGAGGGCACAACCGGCGAGATTGTTGTTAAAAGTTCACTGGTGATGATGGGCTATTATAAAAACCCGCCTGCCACGGCCGAGGCGAGCATCAATGGCTGGCATAAAACCGGAGACATTGGCTATCTCGATGGTGATGGCTATCTCTTTATCGTCGACCGCCTGAAAGACATGATCATTTCCGGTGGCTTTAATGTCTATTCGGCAGAGGTTGAACAAGCCCTGCTGCGTCATCCCGCAGTGCAGGATTGTGCGGTGTTTGGTGTGCCTGACGACAAGTGGGGCGAGCGTGTGTGCGCTGTGGTGCAACTGCGTGCCGGGCAGAGTGCCAACAGCGCTGATATACTTGCCGTCATCAAGCGCGACATCGGCAGTGTCAAAACACCAAAGTCCCTCGACATCTGGGATGATTTGCCACGATCAAAAATCGGCAAGGTGCTGAAGAAGGATATCAGGCTGCGTTTTTTGCCAAGCGATTGAAATGCGGGGGCGCCTTTTTGCTCTTATACCCGTGTGCCCTTGTGCTCACCCATCACCCAGCGCACGGTGCCGGAGGCTGCGCGCATCACCACGGTGTGGGTGGTGAAGCTGCCATCCTTGCGGCGGTGCACGCCTTTCAGAAGCGATCCATCGGTAACACCAGTGGCGGCAAAAATCACGTCACCAGCGGCCAGTTCTTCAAGGGTATATTTTTTGTGCAGGTCGGTGATACCCCAGCGTTTAGCACGGGCCTTTTCATCGTCGTTGCGGAAAATCAAGCGACCCTGAAATTGGCCGCCAACACAGCGCAAGGCGGCTGCTGCCAGCACGCCTTCCGGCGCGCCGCCCTGGCCCATGTAGATATCAATGCCGGTATCGGGGTTGGTGACAGCGATGACGCCTGCCACATCGCCGTCCGGAATCAACGTGATGCCGCAGCCCAGCGCGCGGAGCTCGGTGATGATCGACTCGTGGCGCGGCCGGTCGAGCACGCACACCATAATGTCTTCAGGCGAACATTGCTTATGCGCTGCAACGGCTTTGACATTTGCCGTCACACCGTGATCGAGATCGACAATGCCAGCCGGGTAGCCCGGCCCGACAGCGATCTTGTCCATGTATGTATCGGGCGCATTCAGCATCGCGCCACCTTCTGATATCGCGAGCACGGCAAGCGCATTTGGCCCGGCCTTGGCAGTGATGGTTGTGCCCTCCAGCGGATCGAGCGCTATGTCGATTTTCGGGCCTTTGCCGGTGCCGACTTTCTCGCCGATGTATAGCATGGGCGCTTCATCGCGCTCCCCTTCGCCAATCACAATTGTACCGTCAAAATCGAGCTGGTTGAGGGCAGAGCGCATGGCATCAACGGCAGCCGCATCAGCGGCTTTTTCATCGCCGCGACCAATCATTTTTGCAGCGGCTACAGCAGCGGCTTCCGTCACGCGGACCATCTCCAGCACCAGCACACGGTCGAGCAGGGTTGAGCGTTCAGTCATTGGTAAATCCTTCGGGTTGATCAGTTCATGATGGGCATGAGCAGCGGCTTTTCTGTAACGCTGTCAAGTTTGGCAATGTGGGACAGCGCTCTTAGCATCGCCCCAGTCGGGGTGATGTGGGTGGTCAGCACAAAATAGACATCGCCGTGGGTGTCGCTGCCGCGCTGGATAACGGATTCAACACTCACCGCCTGATCGCGGAGTGCGGCTGTGATGTCAGCCAGCACACCGGGCTGGTCTTTCACGGTCAGGCGCAGATAAAACCGCTCGGCAATTGTATCGGCATCGGCCTTCGGCAACGGCGACAGGCTTGCTGTCGGCATGGCAAACGGCGGCCCCCACTCGCCGCGCGCCACATCAATCAGGTCGGCAACCACAGCCGATGCCGTTGGCCCCTCACCGGCACCGCGGCCCTGAAACAACAACCGGCCGACATAGTTGCCCTCGACCACAACAGCGTTCAGCGACTGGCCGACATGGGCCAGCGGGTGATGCATCGGCACCAAAGCTGCCCCCACACGCTGGTGCAGGTGGCCGTTCTCAAGGCTTGCCAGTCCAATCAGTTTTATACGGTAGCCAAGGGTGCGGGCATAGTCGATATCTGCGGGCGTCACACATCGGATACCATCAAGATGCACCGCATCAAAATCCGGCGCTGAGCCAAAACCGAGTGTGGCAAGGATCGCCAGCTTGTGTCCGGCGTCGATGCCGTCCACATCAAAACTCGGATCGGCCTCGGCATAGCCAAGCGCCTGGGCTTCGGCCAAAATCACCCCGAACGATTTGCCGGTGCTTTCAATTTCGCTGAGGATGTAATTGCAGGTGCCGTTCAATATGCCGTAAACAGCTGTCACGGCATTGGCCGCAAGCCCCTCGCGCATTCCCTTGATGACCGGGATACCGCCGCCCACAGCGGCCTCGAACTTCAGGGCCACGGCTTTGGCTTCCGCAAGCGCTGCCAGTGCCTGGCCGTGGTGGGCGATCATGGCCTTGTTGGCTGTCACAAATGGCTTGCCAACGGCAAGTGTCGCGCGTGCCATGGCGAGCGCGGGGCCGTCCGCCCCGCCAATCAGCTCGACAATGCAATCAACGTCCTCGCGCGAGGCGAGATCAGGCGCATTATCGACCCAGGCGTAGCGTTGGGTGTCGACACCGCGATTGCGCGCGCGGTCGCGCGCTGAAACGGCGGTAATAACAATATCCCGGTTGGCCCGGCGGGATACAAGGGCGGCATTCTCATCGAGCAGCTTGATCACCCCGGCACCAACGGTGCCAAGACCAGCAAGGCCAATTCTAAGTGGTTGTGGTGGCATGAAAAACCCTTTCCGTGGGTTCTTGCTAAGGCCAGATTGTGACAAGATCAATAACGACGGTGTTCCAACAAACACTGAAAGTGAAGAGTTCATAAAACTTCCCCCCCCTGGCGGGGGAGAGAGGCAGAAGATTGAAACGTTAATGCGCTGCGCTGCTGAGCTTGCCTTTTGATGCCGGGGCAAACCAGATCAGCAGCCCGCCGGCAAAAAACACCAGCGCAGAAAGCTGGAAAACACGGTTGGTCGAGAGCATGATGCTCTGGATATTAACAATATAATCGAGCTGGCTAACCGCCTGATCATGGCTGTAGCCAGCCTTCCCCAACTGGTCGATGGTTGCTTGCGCATTGTTGATGGTATCGACCAGTGCGCCTTTTTTTACTGTCGCCATATTATCCCAGTAGGTGGTGGCAACCGAGGTGCCAAACGCGCCGCCAAGCGTGCGGACGAACGACAGCAACCCAGCGGCCGAGGCCGTTTCATGCGATGGAATGGGAGCAAGACAAATAATCGTCGATGGAATAAAAAACAGCGGGAAGCCGATACCCTGCAGCAAGTTCCAGCGCGCAATCTGCCACATGGTCATGTCAGTTTCAAACGTGCCGCGCATGTAGGTCACAAAACCGAACCATAACATGCCAATGCACATAAAGGCTCTGGCATCATATTTGCCAGTGCCCAGCACACGGCCGATAATCGGGGCCATAATCAAAGCAAAAACACCGTTGAGGGCAATCACCTCGCCCGCTGAGGTGGCGCTGTAGCCCATACCTGATTGCAGCCACAGCGGCAGGATAACGATACCGGATAAAAAGCCGCCGTAGCCGATGCTCATGGTAACGCCGCCAGCGCTAAAGGCGCGGTAGCGGAAAATGCGCAAATCCACAATCGGGTGATCGTCAGTCAATTCCCAGATCACAAAGGAGACAAAACCAATTGCCGCTGTGATCGCCAGCATGACAATTGTGGTGGAGTTGAACCAGTCGAGCTCCCGGCCCTTATCGAGCATCATTTGCAGCGCCCCGATCCAGATCACCATCAGCACAAAGCCAATATAATCGATCGGGTCGCGGTGAAGTTTTGTTTCACGCTCGCGCAAAATCTGCCAACCGGCAAAGGCACAAATCGCTGTTATGGGCATGTTGATAAAAAACACCCATGGCCAGCCGATGCCGTCACATATATGCCCACCAAGAATAGGCCCTGCTGTTGGGGCGACAAGCGTTGTCATCGCCCAGATGCCGGTGGCCGCTGCAAGTTTTTCTTTGGGGTATATGCTCAGCAGCAAGGTCTGTGACATCGGCATCAATGGCCCGCCGGCAAGGCCCTGCAACACTCGGAACGCCACCAGCATGGGGAGTGATGTGGCAAAGCCGCACAAGCCGGAAAACAAGCCAAACAACAACAGGCTGGTGACAAACACATGCACCGTACCAAACCGCCGCGACAACCAGCCGGACAGCGGCACGGTGATGGCTTCCGCCACGGCATAGGAGGTGATCACCCATGTGCCCTGATTGGGCGATACGCCGAGGCCACCAGCGATATTGGGCACCGAGACA
This sequence comes from Sphingomonadales bacterium, assembly GCA_025362295.1. GTDB lineage: Bacteria > Pseudomonadota > Alphaproteobacteria > Sphingomonadales > Sphingomonadaceae > JANYGX01. The sequence continues at coordinate 47,700 of JANYGX010000006.1, forward strand.
TTGCAAATGGTGATGTCGAGCACGACAAAAAAGTTGGCCAGCGCAAGCACGGCACTTGCGGCAAACAACTTAGAGCCGGTAAGGGGGGTATTGCTCACCGTCAAACCCCTCGCCAAGCTTTGCTAAGCAACACCCTCATTTGCCGCCTGTTGTCGTATCAACCGTCACATTCATCGATAAGCCAACACGCAGCGGATGTTTTGTCAGCATTTCGGGATCGAGCACAATCCGCACGGGCACGCGCTGCACAACCTTGATCCAGTTGCCCGACGCATTCTGTGCCGGAATGATGGAAAAGGCCGAACCGGTGCCACCGGCAAGGCCAGCCACCGTGCCCTTGTATGCCACATCATTGCCATACAGATCAGCCGTCAAGGTCACGTGCTGACCCGGCAAAACCTTGCGCAACTGGCTTTCCTTGAAGTTTGCGTCCACATAAACTTTATCAATGGGCACAATGGTCATCAGCTGTGTGCCGGCCTGCACACGCTGGCCAAGCTGCACCTGACGCCGCGCCACCACGCCAGCGATGGGTGCCCGCACGGTGCACCGCGCGACATCAAGCTCGGCCTGGTTGACTTTAGCACGTGCCACAGCCACTTCTGGGTTGCTGCTGATGCTGGTACCTTCGACCAGCGCCCTGTTGACCTTGAGTTGCCCCTGGGCCGTGCTGCGATTGGCGGCTGCCTGCGCAAGGCCGGCTCTCGAACCAGCAACCATGGCGCGGGCGGCACTTGCCGCCGCTTCGGCGCTGCGCAAACCCGCTTTGGCATTGGAGAGTTCCTCGCCAGAAACCGCACCCGAAGCGGCAAGGGCCTGCCGTCGTTTCAAATCCAGCCGCGCCCGATCCGCATCGGACGTTGCACGTTCAAGACTTGCGTTGACATTGTCCACATCAGCTTGGGCTTTGGTGATGTCAGCATCTCGCGCGGCAATCTGTGCATTGAGCGATGAGTCTGTGGCAAAATACTGTCGCACCTTGCGCTCGGCCCGGCTGCGCTCGGCGGTGGCTTCTGCCAGTGCCAGTTCGGCATCCGTGCCATCGATAACCGCCAGCACATCGCCTTTTTGAACGTGCTGGGTATCCATGACCGGCACGGCCACGACGGGACCAGAGACCAGCGGTGTGATGCTGGCAACCTCGGCGCCAACATAGGCGTTGTCTGTGGTTATACGGGTCGAACCGATGAAGTAATACCATATGGCGTAGACCAGCCCCAGCACCACAAGCACGCTGCCAAATGCAATAAACAGCTTGCGGCGCTTGGATGGGCTGGACGGCCGTGTTGCGTTCGTCTCGGGAGCTAGTCTTGCATCTTGATCAGCCATGGGGTGCATCCTTTATGTCAGACGATACTGTTTGTGGTGGCGCGCTGGTGTAGCCACCGCCCAGCGCTCGAACCAGCGCCACATCAAGGGTGAAGGCACGGCTTTCAAGATCGGCAAGCAAGCGCTTTGCTGTCACCACCAGATCTTCGGCATTAAGCACGGTGATAAATGGGGCCAGGCCGCCTTCGTAGCGCAGTTTGGCAATGCGGTAAGCGTCGCTTGCTGCAGCAACACCAGCGCGTCCGCCATCAAGCCTTTTGCCAAGCGCCCGTTCGCTGGTCAGCACATCGGCAACTTCCTTAAGTGCTCTTACCACCGTGCCGTTATACGTCGCCACAGCGTCCGCGTAGCTGGCTTCGGCGCCGCGATACTGGCCGCGCAGACGTCCGCCATCAAAAATCGGCAAATGAATGGCCGAACCAACACTGCCGATGCCGGAACCGGAGGCAAACAAATCTTTGAGAAACAGCGATTGCACACCGATGAACGCAACCAGATTCACATTCGGATAAAATGCCGCCTTTGCGACCTTAATGCGTTTGCCGTTCGCCTCGACCCGCAGCCGGCTGGCAACGATATCAGCGCGCCTGCCAACCAGATCGGCGGCCAGTGTGGTTGGCACACCATAGGCCTTGATTTTGGCCTGCACTGGCCGTGTGATGGCAAGGCCGCGATCCGGACCGGCACCCAGCAGCAGGGCAATCGCATTGCGGGTGAGGCCAATGGTTTCATCAACGCTGCTAAGCTCTGAGCGCGATGTCCAAAGGGCAGCCTCCGATTGCCGGACAGCGCCCAGATTTTCCAAACCACGCCGTTGCCGATTAGCCAGCAGATCGTGCGTCTGACTGCGAATTTTGACTGCCTCAAGGGCGGCATCGCGGTCCGCGTACAAACGCGCGAGATCAGCATAAGTGGCAGCAACCGCTGTGGACAAGCTGAGCGCTGCTTGCGCCCGGTCTGCCCCGGCAGCGGCCGCATCTGTGGTCGCTGCGGCATAAGCGGCGCGGTTCTTGCCCCAGAAATCAATCTCGTAGCTCAAGTCCAGCGTTGAGCGACCAGCATCGTTATAACCCTGCGGGATAAACTGTGGCGGAAAGCCCAAATTGGCGGTTTGCTTTTGCGTCTCGACAGACGCATTGCCCCCAAGTTGCGGCAGAAGAGCCGCGCGCTCGACAGCGGCGGCGGCCTGAGCGCGGCGAAAGCGGGCCTCTACCGCCGCAAGGTCAGGGGCATTGAGCAAAGCTTCATCCACAAGGGCGGTGAGCTGCGGGTCTTCGTAGGTTAGCCACCAACGGGCTGTCGGCCACGCCGCGGTAGGTCCCACAAAACTCTCGGCAGTACCGAAGTGCTGCAGAGCCGCGGGAGCTGGGCGGGACACACCGGCAGGCAGGCTTGCGCAAGCGACCATAAGTGCCGATATTGGTGCGAATGCCAAAAGCCATTTAGACCGACTCACCTTTGTCATCCCAGCAAAAAGTGCCTTCCAGCCTTCGCTAGGATGACGGTCAGAGGGGCTATTATGCGCAAATGAATGGGTCTTCTGGCATAACATGAAGATTATGTTCAGATTTTTGAAGAATCGAAGCAGTAATGTCACGACAAAAACCCTTTCATTATTAATATTGACCGTACCGTATGGTTATTATATAGCGGACGGTGTGTTTGAAGTCAAGGCAAGAATTAACCTTAAATCAATATCTGGATCAAAATGTCGTGATGATAACCCCTGACTCGTCTCACATTGGTGTCGGTTCAACAGTGGCTGAAACCCGCGCTGACCGGCGCCGCCACGAGATACTGGCAATCGCTGGACAAATGTTTTTGGAGCATGGCTATGCCGACACATCCATGTCCGCCATCGCTGCCCGGCTCGGTGGATCGAAAGGCACACTCTACAACTATTTTGCTTCAAAAGAGCTTCTATTTGCCGCTTTTGTACAAGAGTTTTGTCAAAAATTTGCTGGTGACCTGTTTGGTTTTACCTACTCCAGCGTCACGCTGGCTGACACGCTGACAGGGTTTGGCGAACGTTTTATCCGGTTGCTTTTATCAGATAATGCCCGCCGCATTAATCGATTGATCGTTGCCGAAACAGAACGTTTTCCCGAACTCGGGCGCATGTTCTATGATGCTGGTCCGCGCGTTGGTATAGAAAAACTCGGGAGCCTCTTGCAACGTCAGATGGACAGTGGCCAACTTAAAGCTGTCGATGCCCGGATGGCCGCCCAGCACTTTATTGGCTTGCTGCACCCGGCGGCTGACCATGTGCGCATTTTCAATTTGTCAGCGACACTCTCGGACACCGAGATCAAAACATATGTTGTGGCCGCCGTGGATTTGTTTTTATACGGTCTCACAGTTTCTCAAAGTTAGGTATAATGTATGAAGCGATTTTATGCAGCCTTGTGCGCAACACTGCTTGCCGGCCTTGCCTTGCAGGCAACAGCCGCCACCGAGCCCTTAACAGTCTATGCCGCCAGCTCGCTCACCAATGTGATGCAGGATATTGCATCAGATTATACTAAAGACACAGGTGTTGCCGTCAGATTTTCATTTGCTGCAAGTTCAACCCTGGCCCGGCAGATCGAGGCTGGGGCACCAGCGGATGTTTTTATATCCGCTGACGAGGAATGGATGGATTATCTGCAACAAAAAGCCCGCATTGAAACGGCCAGCCGTCAGATCATTGCCGGCAACCGGCTGGCGCTGATTGCCGCAAAAAATATTAAAACCAATCTTAAAATTTCAAAAGGCTTTGCCCTCAAAGCAGCGCTTGGCAAAATCGGTCGCCTTGCCATGGCTGATCCCGCATCTGTACCAGCGGGTCGCTATGCCAAAGCCGCGCTGGGTTATTTCGGCGTCTGGGCAGATGTTGAACAGCACACACTGCCAATGGAAAATGTGCGCGCGGCTCTCCTCGTGGTCGAGCGCGGCGAAGCACCGTTCGGGATCGTTTACAAAACGGACGCGACAATCGATGCCGGTGTAACCGTGGTTGATATCTTTCCCGAAACCTCACACCCGAAAATTATGTATCCGGCAGCCGTTGTCAAAGGCGCCAAAACCAGTGCCGGCACGTTTTTAAAGTATATACGCAGCGCAAAAGCAGCAGCGCTGTTTCAGCGCTATGGGTTTTCAAACTATCACTGAGTGTTGTGGTACCATGAACCTTGCACACATCAGACCAGCGATAAACCCGCCGATATGAGCCCAGACAGCAATACCGGTTGCCATATCGCTGTTGTTCATCACCAAACCTGTCAGCAGCTGTATGCCAAGCCACATGGCCAGAAACCAGAGTGTCCTCAGCCAGCGGCCAGAGACGACACGGCCAAAAATAATTTTATCAGCCACCACAGTATTGGAAAACAACATCAGATACAGTGCAAAAATACCGGAGATTGCACCACTTGCGCCAATCACCGGGGCAAGGCTGCCGGTATCGCTCAGCCAATGGGCAAGGCTACCGACAACACCGCTGACAAGATAGGCCAGTAAAAAACGCCTGGAGCCAATCACACTTTCAACTGGACGACCAACAATCCACAAAAAAAGACCGTTGGCACCCAGATGCAAAAAATTAATATGTATAAAAAGCGATGTGAGAAGGGTTACAAGTTCAGTCTTTGGTCCGCCACCAAACACGATGCCACTCAACCGGGCCGGAACGAAAGCGCTCGTGCTGGTCAACCATAGCAAAAACTTCTCAGAGAATAACCAGTGCTCGCCAAGCACTGTCAGGCAATACAACACACTGCAAACAGCCAGCACTATCCAAGTAACGGGTGTGGAAAAGGTGTGCTTTATTTGAATTCCAGCTTCTTGATGTGATAATATTTCTCGCCGCTTGGTGTCACCACTTCAACCTCTTCGCCTTTCTTGCGGCCGATCAAGGCACGGCCCAAAGGCGATGAAAAAGAAATGCGTCCGATTTTGGCATCGGCCTCATCGACACCTACAATCTGATACACATATTTTTTCTTGTCTTCGTCCTCAAGCTGAACTGTCGCACCGAAGGTCACCTTGTCACCGGACAGCGTGGTCGGATCGATCACTTGCGAACGGCCGAGCTTGTCTTCGATCTCGATGATCTGCTGCTCGATCTGGCCCTGCTGTTCTTTGGCCGCATGATACTCAGCGTTCTCGGAGAGATCGCCGTGTGCCCGCGCTTCTTCAATCGCTTCCACAACGGCTGGCCGATCGATGGATTTAAGCCGTGTCAACGTTGCTTGCAGCCGATCAAAACCCTCTTGCAGCATCGGCACTTTATCAGTTGTTGCCATGGTCAAATCCTTTTCTTCAGCGTCCCTGCCTTAAGGGGGTCTCGGTTAAAAACAAAAAACGATGGAGTCGGGCAACGTCTTGCTGCCTGGCGCCACCGCTCCTTTTGGGAGAATCTTTTACAGCTCTCTATAATATGACTGAAGCGGGGCAACTTCAAGGGTTCGTTCTCGCAGCGCTGCCAATGCCCTGACCGATACCCCAGCCGCAGCAATGCTCGTGTAATAGGGCACCTTGTTGTAAAGTGCGGAGGCGCGGATGGATTGGCTGTCTTTCAAAGCCTGGGCGCCTTCTGTTGTGTTGAAAATAAGCTGCACCTTGCCATCCTTGATCAAATCGACAATGTGCGGTCGGCCTTGGGTGACTTTATTCACCAAACCCACTGAAATATTTTGGTTTTTGAGATAGGCTTCCGTGCCGGAGGTGGCGATGACCTGATAGCCCATGGCAAGCAGGGACCGCACGGGCTCCAGCAACGCACGCTTGTCATGATCCTTGACCGAAACGAATACAGTGCCAGATGTCGGCAGATGGGTGCCGACACCAATCTGGCTTTTGATGAAAGCGGCCTCGAAATCATATGCCAGGCCCATCACCTCGCCGGTCGAGCGCATTTCTGGCCCGAGCACAGGATCGCTGCCCATGAAACGCGCAAACGGGAACACCGCCTCTTTCACTGCCGAATAGGCAAGGGTCTTGTAGCTGAGCCCAAAACTCGCCAGCGACTCGCCGGCCATGATGCGGGCTGCAATTTTGGCATAAGCGACGCCAAATGTTTTGGCGACAAATGGTACAGTGCGCGAAGCGCGCGGGTTGACCTCGATGAGATACACCTCACCGGCCTTGACTGCGAACTGGATGTTCATCAGGCCGCACACTTCGAGTTCCAGCGCCAGCATTGTTGCTTGCCGCTTCATCTCTTCAATAATTTCATTTGATAAGCTGTACGGCGGCAATGAACAGGCGGAATCGCCGGAGTGGACGCCCGCCTCCTCAATATGCTCCATGATGCCCGCGACAAACACATCGGTACCATCCGACAGCGCATCGACATCAACCTCGATGGCATCGCGCAAGTATTGATCGATGAGCACTGGATTGGCCCCCGACACCCGCACAGCTTCCTGAATGTAGGTTTCAAGGTGCGGCGTGCTTTCAACAATTTCCATGGCGCGACCACCGAGCACGAAGCTTGGCCGCATCAGCACTGGATAGCCGATGCGCTCAGCGACTGCGATGGCTTCTTCGCGCGAGCGCGCCATACCACCGGTTGGTTGCTTCAGGCCAAGCTTTGTGACCAGTGCCGCAAAGCGCTCACGATCTTCAGCAAGATCGATATTGTCTGGCGAGGTGCCGAGAATTGGAATGCCGGCGTCTTCCAGTGCCTGCGCCAGTTTGAGCGGCGTTTGCCCACCGAACTGCACGATCACCCCAAGCAGTTCGCCGTTGCGTTGTTCTACCCTCAGCAGTTCGATCACATCTTCAGCGGTGAGCGGCTCAAAATATAATCTGTCCGATGTATCATAATCTGTCGATACGGTTTCCGGATTGCAGTTGACCATGATGGTCTCATAGCCTGCATCGGTCAGCGCATAACAGGCATGGCAGCAGCAATAATCAAATTCGATACCCTGGCCAATCCGGTTTGGGCCACCGCCGAGGATGACGATCTTCTTGGCAAGGGTGGGGCGGGATTCGCACTCTGGCTTGCCGAAGCTTGGCGCTTCGTAGGTTGAATACATATAAGGCGTTTTGGCAGCAAATTCTGCACCGCAACTGTCGATGCGTTTGTAGACGGGATGTACGTTATGTTTGATACGATGATCGCGGGCGATCGCTTCCCATTTAACCGAAGGCGGTCTTTTGTCTCCCTGCACAAAAAGTGCAGGAGCTGAGCCGCGACTACCGTTTGCGTTGAAATGCTGAAGTGCTAGATAGCCCAACCGTGCATCAGAAAAACCCATTGCCTTCAGGGCGCGCATTCCGTTAGCATCTTGCGGCAAGTCAGACTCAATAACTTCGTTCTCAGCTACAATGATGGCCTCAATCTGCCTCAGAAACCACGGATCATACGCCGTCAACCCGTGAATCTCTTCAACCGAAAACCCACGCCGCAAACCCTCAGCTATCGCCAGTATGCGCTCCGGCGTTGGCTTCGACATCGCCGCCTCAACCTCTTGCCGCTCAGCGCCTGCATAGACATCATCAAAGCCAGTCAAGCCTGTTTCCAACCCCCGCAACGCCTTCTGCATCGACTCGGCAAAACACCGGCCTATCGCCATCACCTCGCCAACCGATTTCATCGAGGTGGTGAGTGTGTTGTCCGCCCCCTTGAATTTCTCAAACGTAAATCGCGGAATTTTTGTCACCACATAATCTATTGTCGGCTCAAACGAGGCTGGCGTTACACCGGTAATATCGTTGGTGATCTCATCAAGCGTATAGCCGACTGCGAGTTTCGCAGCGACCTTAGCAATCGGAAAACCGGTGGCTTTCGATGCCAGCGCCGATGAGCGCGACACGCGCGGGTTCATCTCGATCACAATCAAGCGGCCATTTTTCGGGTTGACGGCAAACTGCACGTTCGAGCCGCCGGTCTCAACACCAATTTCTCGCAAACACGCAATCGAGGCGTTGCGCATGATCTGGTATTCCTTGTCGGTCAATGTCAGGGCAGGGGCCACGGTGATGCTGTCGCCGGTGTGCACGCCCATCGGGTCGACATTCTCGATTGAGCAGATGATGATGCAATTGTCGTTCTTGTC
>JANYGX010000037.1 GCA_025362295.1 Sphingomonadales bacterium
TAGCTTCCCCACACCACCAGCCCGAGGGACGACTATACACGAGGCTGCCCTCGACGTTGCGGGGAGCATCAACGCACGATGACGACCCTACCAAAAAACGCTCCATTGACCGTGCACAGTCACCGGCGCTGGTTGTTTTAAAGGCCACAAAGTTCAATCGCCCCTGTCGGCACCAAGGGGGAGGTGTGTTTATTTAAAGTGTCGCTTAAACCTCAGCGCTCACCAGCCAAACGGCACCACCCAAGTGCACGGTAGAATTCACTTCCGAATTGCCAAGCGCAATGCGCAGGCGCTCTTTGACAACCGCACGTTTGTCATCATCCAGCTCGGCAATCGCTCGGGCTGTGGGGCCGATTTTAGCGATAAAATCCACAGCGCCCAGCACACCCTGGCCAACCGCAATCGGCATGCTGGCTTCAATAGGCTCGATGCGCACGGCCCCAAAGCCAGCGCTGGTGAGAATACGTGAAATGCGCTTTGGATCAGCAAACGAAAACGGCCCCGGTGCGGTTGGGTCTGTTGCCGGCATTTTAGGGAGCAGCGGCGCGATCGCACTGCCAGGAATTGTGACCCATGGATTATCCTTGGCGTGACGCCAGCACACAAACACCAGCTTGCCGGTTGGCTTCAGGGCGCGTTTGATATTGATGAATGCCTTGATCGGTGTATTAAAAAACATCACACCAAAGCGCGACATGGCATAATCAAAATGGTTGTCCGGAAATTTTCCCGTTTCAGCATCGGCCAATTGATATGTCACGGCATGTGCCGATGGCTTTGTGGCCGATTGCTTTATGGCCTGAGCCAGCATGGGCTCGGAAATATCGATGCCCGTTACATGCGTGCCAAGCGCTGCGGCTTGCTCACTCATATCACCGCAGCCACAGCCGATATCGATTATGTGCTGGTCCGCTGCTAGTGCAAGTTTATGCTGCAATGCAGCACTGAAGGGTGCCATCATGGTATCGATCATGGCCTGGTGAGAAACCCAGCGCTCACCGACAACGCCGTTCCAGTGGTCGATCTGATCTTGATTGGCGGTTGTCATGGATTAAGCCTTGCTTGTGCTTGCGGGTACGTGCCGAGTAGGCGTACCCATTTGGTGTGAAATCGGAGTTCATCGAGTGCTCTGGCCACAGCAGGATCGCTGGGTGTGCCTTGAATGTCGGCAAAAAATTCTGATGCCGTGAAGCTGCCGCCACGCTGGTAGCTTTCAAGCTTGGTCATATTAACCCCATTGGTGGCAAATCCCCCCATGGCTTTGTACAGTGCGGCTGGAATATTGCGCACCTCAAAGCTAAAGCTTGTGATGAACGATCCGTGGCTCGCCGTCGTTGCCAGTGGCGTTCGTGACAACACCACAAACCGGGTTGTGTTGTGATCCACATCCTCAATGCCGTCTGCAAGGATATTGAGGCCGTAAACCTCTGCGGCCAGTGCTGGGGCAATGGCGGCGATTGTTGGATCGTCGCCCTCGGCGACCAGCGCTGCAGCCCCGGCCGTATCCGCATACGGGATAGGTTCCATGCCCCAGCCACGCAGCCGCTCACGGCATTGGGCCAGCGCTTGCGGGTGGCTGATGACCTGCCTAATGGCCGATTGCTCAACCCCAGGATGTGCTAAGAGGCAATGGCGCACCCTCAAAAAGTGCTCACCCACAATATGAAGTTGACCACTTGGCAGCAGCACATGCACATCGGCAACCCGACCAGCAATACTGTTTTCAATCGGGATAACGGCGCGGCCGACTTTGCCACTTTCTACCGCCTCGAAGGCATCTTCAAAGCTAAAACAAGGAAAAGGCAAGCAATTCGGTGCTATAGCAAGAGTGGCTAGGTGTGAATTCGCCCCCGGCGCACCTTGAAAAGCGATCGCGTCATCAGGGCTGTTGTTGGCAGCGGCGATCATTGCAGCCACGAGGGCTGTTGCGGGAGCAGGATAAGAATGCATAAAACTCTATAGAAGGACGCTGCCCATAAAGCAATCAACCAGATGCGACTATGCTGCGCTTGCATCAATGAGCCCCGATGTTTAAGTAGCGCATCAATATCTGATTTTAAAATTTAACTTCGTTTCTGGGGGTCCACGTGGATTCATTTGAGTGGAATAAAATTGCTGGCGGTGTGCTTGGCTCACTGTTGTTCATGATGGTTGTCGGTGTCGTCAGCGGCTCTGTATTCAAGACCCATAAACCTGAAAAACCCGGCTATGTGATTGATGCTCCCGCTGAGGCGGTTGGCGGTGTGGTCGCTGTCGTGCAAACGGTGGATGTCGGCACGGCTCTTGCGGCCGGCACAGCCGCCAAAGGGGCTGAGGTTTTCAAAAAATGCGCCACATGTCACAATGCCGAGAAGGGTGGTCCGAACAAAACTGGCCCTAATCTCTGGGGCATTGTTGGCAACAAGCATGCCCACCTGGGTGCAGCCTTTGGCTATTCTGACGGCATGAAAGCCAAAGCGGCTGAAGCTTGGTCGTTTGATGCTCTGTACGCGTATTTGGAAAATCCCAAAACAGCTGTGCCCGGCAACAAAATGGCCTTTGCCGGTTTGTCAAAACCGGAAGATCGCGGCGCCGTGTTGCAATATCTGAACAGTCAATCCGATAGCCCCTTGCCCTTGCCAAAGCCGGCACCAGTAGCAGCACCTGCAAAAACAGCAACTGCAGGCCAAGCAAAAAAAGCCTAAATCTTGGCGCTTAGCATTTCAAGAACATCGTCTGCAAGAACAACGATCCGGTAATTGCCACTCGCCTTTGTCATCCCGGCCTTCGCTCATTAGGTGTTAAGGTAAGCAAAAATGAATGCAAGAATTCCTCCCCCTCAAGTTGGGTGAGGAATTCTAAACTTAACATCTATGAACTTTCGCTGGGATGCAAAAAAAACAACGTGTTCTTCCTCAAACCTTGAGCTTATCCTTTGAAGTTTTTTATTGGTGTTTTTCTTGCAGCCGCAGGTATTGGAAGCTTATTCAAATTTGTTTCGCCGCTTCGGCTGCTGAACAGCTTGGATAGTATAGCTTCTGGCAAGAGCAGTGCGTTGGTTGCGGTCGATCAGGCTTTTGGCACGCACGGTCAAAAACTCAATATCTGGCAAGGGAGCCGTTCGACATCCACCCACGCCCCAGTGGTTGTGTTTTTTTATGGCGGCGGTTGGGTGAGCGGTACCCGACAGGATTATGCATGGGCGGCACGCGCTTACGCATCAAGGGGATTTATTGTTGTTGTGCCAGACTATCGCAAGGTTCCAGATGTTGTGTTTCCGGCCTTCATACAAGATGCGGCCGATGCCGTGCGCTGGACTCATGATCATATTGCTGATTACGGCGGTGATCCTGACCGTATTGCACTTGTTGGCCATTCTGCCGGTGCCTACGCAGTCGCCATGCTGGCGTTGGATAACCAGTGGCTGACCGGTGTTGATCTGCAACCGGACACGATCAAGGTCGCCGTGGGCCTTTCCGGACCCTATGATTTTTTGCCCTTTGACGAGCCGCGCGGTAAAAATGCACTTGGTGCCTGGCCGCGGCCGCTAGAAACACAACCAATTACATTTGCACGGAGCGATGCGCCGCCTTTTATGCTGGTAACGGGCACCAATGATAAAACCGTAAGACCTAAAAATTCGCGTAATTTGTTCAAGCGATTGAGCAGTTTTGGGGCTGTTGTTGTGGAAAAAGAATATCCAGATTTGGGGCATGAGGATATTGCCATGGCATTGTCACGACCCTTTCGTTACAAAGCTACGGTTCTTGATGATACTTCACGCTTTATGATGGCACACTTGAGCAACACGACTGACGCAGAAACTGCGCCTTAAATCAAAAGCCCTTTTCATTGTTGCCGTTGTCAAGAAGGTGAATCCCAGCCTTTGCTGGGATTACGACTATAGGGCAGTCTTTAAGGCTTCTGGTATTCAGTATTTTCAAGCCCATCACCAATACCAAGCTCACTCAGCTTGCGATACAGGGTTGAGCGACTGATGCCCAATCGCTTGGCAACTTCGGCCACTTTGCCTTGATAGAGTGTGACAGAATGACGAATGATATCGGCTTCAAGCTCGCTCATTTTTCGGATGTGACCATCTTTTTTAATTAGGGGTATTGCGCCGCCAGGCAAGGCAGATTTGATGCTGCTGGGCAGGTGTGCTGCACTGTTTTCGATTGACACCTGAACTTGCAGTTGCGGGAAATCATCTATGGTCAGCGTTTCACCGTCGCATAAAACCACAGCTCTAAAAATAGCATTCTGCAATTGCCGCACATTGCCTGGCCAATCAAATCGGGTGAGCAAGGCAATGGCATCAGCATCAATCGTGCGCACGGCAATATTCTGTTCGCCTGAAATGGTTTCGAGAAAATGCTGCGCAAGCCTTGCGATATCATCCCGCCGGCTGCGCAGCGACGGAATGCGCAGCGACACAACATTGAGACGATAATATAAATCCTCGCGGAAGCGCCCGGCTTCCACTTCGTTGGCAAGCGTGCGGTTCGTTGCCGAAAGTATGCGCACATCCACCTTGCGGGTGGCCCGGCTACCGACCGCTTCCACTTCGCCTTCTTGCAAAAAGCGCAGCAGCTTTACCTGCGCTTCAAGCGGCATCTCGAAATCTCATCGAGGAATACGGTGCCGCCATTGGCCTCGACAAACTTGCCGTCGTGCTTGTCGATAGCGCCGGTGAAGGCACCCTTCTCATGGCCAAATAAAATGCTTTCAATCAGGTTAGCTGGTATGGCGCCGCAATTAACAACAATAAATGGCTTGTTCTTGCGCGGGCTGGCCGAATGGATAGATTGCGCAATCAGTTCCTTGCCGACACCGCTTTCACCTTCGATGAGAACCGGTATAGAGGCTGCGGCTGCCTTCCGCGCCGTGGCAACGGTTGATAAAAAATTATCAGCCGTGCCGATGAGCTGATCAAATTTCAGTTGCTTGCTTATTTTTTCGGTCAGTGGCCTCAATTCGCCGTCTGGCGCACTCGTGTTGAACACGGCGGCAAGGGCTGTGCGAATGCGCTCCGGGCTGGTTGGTTTCACCAAAAAGTCAGTGGCACCGGCCCGCATAGCATCAATCGCCACAGACAGCGACGAGTGCGAGGTCAGCATGATAACCGGCAAATCAGGTTTTTGTGGCCGCAGCTTTTGCAGGAGCTCAATGCCGGTCATCCCCGGCATCGAAAAATCGAGAACCACGGCGGCAATTGCCCCCGTCTTGTCTTTTTCCAAAGTGGCAAGAGCACTGGTGCCGCTTTCAGCCAACTGCACCCCATAGCCTTCTTTCTGGATAATATTTTCCAGCAGACGCCGTTGGGTGGCCTCATCATCAACGATTAATATGGTTTTCGTCGCATTGCCCATAATGTCTCATTACGGGACAAATGGTTAATTTTGCTTCACCATACAGCTATTCGATGGTGGCTATCAAACCACTTTCGCCATATATTGCTGTCTATGAATGAATTCCGTGATGATAACCGCTTTGGCGGTCGCCTCTCCCGCTATGCCCGCGTAACTGGTGCTGTCGGGGGTCTGGCTATGCAGTTTGCTGCCAGCAAGGTGCTTGGCACAGGCCTGGATAACGAGCGCCACGCCAGGGACTTGTTGGCCGCTTTAGGGGGCCTAAAGGGTCCTGTGATGAAAATCGCGCAGATTCTCTCAACCATTCCCGAGGCCTTGCCGCCAGAATATGCGAGGGAACTGAGCCAGTTGCAGGCCAATGCCCCCGCCATGGGCTGGCCGTTCACCAAACGGCGGATGCGCACAGAGCTCGGCGAGGGCTGGCAGGCCCTGTATGGTAGTTTTGAGCAGGAGGCCTGTGCCGCTGCTTCGCTTGGTCAAGTTCACAAAGCAACAAGCCTTCAAGGGCAGAAACTCGCTGTTAAGCTGCAATACCCGGATATGGGTTCAGCCGTAGAAGCCGATCTCGGCCAGCTTGACATCATTCTCGGGCTGTTCCGCGCTTACGACAAATCTATCGACACGTCCGCCGTGCGGCAGGAGCTGGCAGCACGTCTGCGCGAAGAACTGGATTATGTGCGCGAGGCCCAGCACATGGCCCTGTATCGTCATATGCTGGCGGACGAGCCGCTTGTTACCGTGCCGGACAGTTTGCCAAAGCTGTCTTCGAAGCGATTGCTCACCATGTCCTGGCTCGAGGGCAAGCCGCTGATGAGCTTCAAAGGGTCTGACCAGGCCACCCGCAACACCATTGCCGTTAATATGTTCAAGGCCTGGTATATTCCATTTCACCAGTATGGCATTATTCACGGCGATCCGCATCTGGGCAATTACACGGTGCGGGATGACCTTGGCATCAACCTGCTCGATTTTGGCTGTGTGCGCATTTTTCCACCGAAATTCGTGGCTGGGGTGATTGATCTTTATCGTGCGCTTCGCGATGGCGACCGCGATCTCGCGGTGCAGGCGTATAAAAATTGGGGTTTTGAGGGGCTGTCGAACGAGATGATTGATGTGCTCAACATCTGGGCAGGTTTTGTCTATGGTCCATTGATGGAAGATGGTGTGCGGCTTATCAACAACAACGACAAACCCGGAGAATATGGCCGCGAGACAGCCTTTAAGGTGCACACTGAGCTGAAACGGCTCGGCACTGTCAAACCTCCGGCGGAATTTGTCTTCATGGACCGCGCCTCGGTGGGCTTGGGGTCAGTGTTCCTGCACCTCAAAGCGGAAGTCAACTGGTACCAGCTGTTCCACGAAGTGATTGACGGGTTTACAGTTGAGGCGATGACCGCGCGGCAAAACGAAGCCCTTGCCAGCGTCGGGCTGGCTGGGTAAGCGGATGACAGCACATATAAAATTACGTTAACAAAGGTCATACGCATGTCAGACAACCAAAATCCTATGGACTATAAAGCCCACAACAGCACCTACAGCACATTCACCAAAGCCATCGGCTGGGGCATATTGGCTGCAGTTTTACTGTTTGGCTCGATGCTGCATTTCACCAAAGTATTCTAGTTCATGAAAATCGCTGTTTTGAAGGAAACCCGCGCGTTTGAAAAGCGCACGGCGGCGACGCCTGAAACGGTGAAAAAATTGGCGGGTTTGGGCTTTGCTGTCGCTGTAGAAACCGGCGCCGGGCACGGGGCAAATATATCTGATCAGGCGTTTGCCGAAGCCGGTGCGAGTGTAGCGGACCACGCAAACTGTCTGGCAGGAGCAGGTGTTGTGCTGAAGGTGCAAGGCCCCGAGGCTGATCAGCTTGCCGGTTATGCGCGTGGCACCACGCTCATTGCCACCTTCAACCCGCGCCAAAATACTGAACTGGTGAAAGCCTATGCTGATGCCGGCCTCACGGCGATGGCGATGGAACTGATGCCGCGCATTACACGTGCGCAATCAATGGATGTGCTCTCCAGCCAGTCCAACCTGGCAGGCTACAAATCGGTGCTGGATGCTGCGGCTGAATATGGCAAGGCCTTCCCGATGATGATGACAGCGGCAGGCACAATATCTGCAGCGCGGGTGTTCATCATGGGTGTGGGTGTGGCAGGCTTGCAGGCGATTGCGACAGCACGGCGGCTCGGGGCTTTGGTCTCCGCCACCGATGTGCGCGCGGCGACCAAAGAGCAGATCGAGAGCCTTGGCGCCAAGGGCATTTTTGTCGAGGGCGTCAAAGGCATTGAAGGCGAAGGCACCGGCGGCTACGCCAGCGAAATGTCAGATGAATACAAGACGGCGCAAGCAGCGCTGGTATCGTCGCATATCGCAAAGCAAGACATTGTGATTACCACAGCACTGATACCAGGGCGCGCAGCACCAAGACTGATTTCAGCTGCACAGGTTGACAGCATGAAACCAGGATCAGTGATCGTTGATCTCGCCGTTGAAGCGGGCGGCAATGTCGAAGGTGCCGTGGCTGGTGAGGTTGTGATGACAGCAGGTGGTGTAAAAATTGTCGGCCACAAGAATGTGCCGTCACGTCTGGCTGCGGATGCCTCGGCTTTGTATGCGCGAAATATTTTCACGTTTCTGAACACGTTCTACGACAAGGAAACGAAGTCGCTGAAATGGGATTTTGAGGATGAAATATTGAAGGCTGTGGTGGTAAGCCATGCCTGATGCGCCAAGCGATAGCAGAGTAATTTTGTTAGGAAACATGTATGACCTTCATCTCTGAATTGTCTATATTCACGCTTGCCATTTTCGTCGGCTACTATGTCGTCTGGTCGGTGACGCCAGCGCTGCACACACCGTTGATGGCTGTGACCAATGCGATTTCGTCGGTCATCATAGTCGGTGCGCTGCTCGCGGCTGCACCAGGCTACTGGGGTGCAGCGAAACTCTTGGGACTTTTGGCAGTGGCATTGGCCAGTGTGAATATATTTGGTGGTTTTGCAGTGACGCGCCGGATGTTGGCCATGTATAAGAAGAAAGAGAAAAAGGCCTGATGCGTTTCTCAAACATAGCACCATCGAACACTCTGAACGGCATTGCCGAAACCATATGGCATAAGGTCTCAGCCCATGTCTGATTCTGTAACGGCACTCGCCTATCTTATCTCCGGCACGCTCTTCATCCTTGCGCTGCGTGGTCTCTCTTCGCCAGAATCTTCCAGGCGTGGCAACACGTTTGGCATGGTGGGGATGCTGATTGCTATCATCACAACCTTGCTGCTCACGGGTATTGCAAGCCTGCCAGAAATTGGCGTTGCCATCGCTATTGGCGGCGGCATTGGCTACATCGTGGCGCAGCGGATTGCTATGACAGCAATGCCGCAGCTGGTGGCGGCGTTTCACTCTCTGGTGGGGCTCGCAGCCGTGCTGGTTGGGGTGGCGGCATATTTGGATCCAGCAGCGTTTGGCATAGGCACAGTCGGTGATATTCACGCTGTGTCCCGCATTGAAATGGTGCTTGGCATCGCCATTGGTGCAATTACTTTCTCAGGCTCGGTCATCGCGTTTGCCAAACTCAACGGTAACATGTCCGGTGCGCCCATCATGCTGCCAGCGCGACATGTGATTAATCTGGGACTGCTTGCTGGTATCGTTGTGCTGGTTGGTATTTTTTACATAACACAAAACCCGGCAGCCTTTTGGGTGATTGTTGGCCTGTCATTCCTCATTGGCTTTTTGCTCATCATTCCGATTGGCGGCGCCGATATGCCGGTGGTGGTATCGATGCTGAACAGCTATTCCGGCTGGGCGGCGGCAGCGATGGGCTTCACATTGCACAACACAGCGATGATCATCACCGGCGCACTGGTCGGCTCATCGGGCGCAATCCTCAGCTATATTATGTGCAAGGCAATGAACCGCAGCTTTATTTCTGTGATTGCAGGCGGCTTTGGCGCGGATGCATCAGCAGGCTCCAGTGGTCCAAAGATTGATCGGCCTTACAAAGCCGGTTCTGCTGAAGATGCAGCTTTCATCATGAAAAACGCTGAGTCTGTCATCATTGTGCCGGGCTATGGTATGGCGGTGGCACAGGCACAGCATTCGCTGCGCGAGATGGGCGATCTACTGAAAAAAGAAGGCGTATCGGTAAAATACGCCATTCATCCGGTGGCTGGCCGTATGCCAGGCCATATGAATGTGCTGCTGGCAGAAGCCAATGTGCCTTATGACGAAGTGTTCGAGCTCGAAGATATCAACAGCGATTTCGGCCAGTGTGATGTCGCCTATGTCATCGGTGCCAACGACGTCACCAACCCGTCAGCGAAGACAGACAAGACCTCACCGATTTACGGGATGCCAGTCCTTGACGTTGAGAAGGCCAAGACTGTGCTGTTCATCAAGCGCTCAATGGGTGGTGCGGGTTACGCTGGAGTGGAAAACGAGCTGTTCTTTCGTGATAACACAATGATGCTGCTAGCCGATGCAAAGAAGATGACGGAGAATATTGTCAAGGCGCTGGGGCATTAAAATCGGCTTTGTATGCCCGCAGATAGTGTCAACGTCGGCGTAATCTGATAGCCTGCAACATATTGGTAAAGTGGCAGCTGCACAAAAGTAAACAGTGTTATTTGATCGCCAAGCCGAAACGATGCGCCTGGGCTGAGATAGATTTGCGTGCCGCCGCTGTTGTCGTGGTCAGATTCTATGCCGGTATCTTTGGCTGACACATGTGTATTGATTTGAACGTGTGGGCGTATGATGCGCCAGCCCGTGTAATTGACTCCTGCAGAGACAATGGCTGATACACCGGGGTGGAAATTACTGCGGCTGTTAAGGGCGGCTTGTCCTTGGGCTTGAACAAAATAATCCAGGTGCCCGACGAGTTGGCCAAAATGATACGCACCGAACAGGGCAGATGTCGCGCCGCTGCCTGCCTGCAAGCCGCGGTCCAGCGCCGCGCCAGTTTGCGGGCCGGACTTGAATACGTCACGAAAGCTGCCGGTTGGCAGTACGGCACCAAATGTAACGCCGGTTATGCCTGTGCCACCAAAACCCTGATAACGACCGACCACCCGCACATCACCAATACCGCCAGAGCGCGATGTAGATATGCTGCTATCTCCCGGCGCAATCGTGGTGTGCGGGTGATAGTTGAAAGGCACCTGCAGATTGATCCCCCACGTTTGGTTCGGGCTATAATCGACACCGAGCGTGATATAATGATTATAGGTTTGCTGCTGTATTTCAGTGGCATTGGGCAAAGCCAGGGCCGCACGATCAAGCCTGCCGGTACCGCTGCGCAAATCTGTTTGCGCTACATAGTCGTAGCGGAGATCAAAGCTAAGGCCCGGTTGTGCTGTAAGGCCTGCATTGACCCAATCGGACGTGAGGGAGCAGCCGCAGCTAGAGCAGGCAAAGGCAGTTGGAGACAATGAAAGCAGTGCGGCTGTACAGCCAAAGGCAATCGAATTCATAGCCGGTGCATAATGGGTGTTGGTGCAAAGCACAGCAGCACCGATGTCGCAGCCTTTCTTCAGTCCCTGAAGCTGCTATCGAGCCTGTCCATCTTGCGCAGCAATGCAGACCAAGTCAGGCTTGCGCCCATGCCGAAGACTTCCAGAGTCTGTTTGTTCACCCGTGTCTGCCATTCCTCTTTTGAAACCATATCTTTAACTAAAACATCTGCATTCACGGCTGCGGTTGCCATTTTAGGCGCACTCCTTATCTATTGTTGTATGATAAAACAAATCTGGTTTCAACAAAACAGGCAAAATGCTGAGTTCACCGATTTACGGGATGCCCGTGCTTGACGTTGAGAAGGCCAAGACTGTGCTGTTCATCAAGCGCTCAATGGGCGGTGCAGGCTATGCCGGAGTGGAAAACGAGCTGTTCTTCCGCGACAACACAATGATGCTGCTGGCCGACGCAAAGAAGATGACCGAGAATATTGTCAAGGCACTGGGGCACTAAAAGCGTTTCCGCGATCAACGCAAGCATCCGCTCATCTCGTTTCTGACCGTTCGTATGGCGCGGCGAACGTTGCGGGACTTTCGTGCAACCCGGCGCGATAGTCGCACAGGTGACCATTTGAGTGGTGATGGCAATATTGATACCAGCCGCGCGGCTTGCGTGCGGGAAAGCGCATCAACACCGACGCCAAAATAATAATCTGAAGCTGCCTCTGCCCCGTAAATGCCGGGTCCCCATTCTGCAATATTCAAATAGACCTCCATGATGCGATGCTTGCTCCATAGATGTTCAATCAGCACGGTGAACCAGCTTTCAAAACCTTTGCGCAGCCACGACCTTTGCGGCCACAGAAAAACATTTTTTGCAGTTTGCTGGGAAATTGTCGAGCCGCCGCGCAAGGTCTTGCCACGTTCGTTTGCCTGCATGGCCTTGTGAATTGCCGCTAAATCAAAACCGTGATGAAAGCAAAATTTGCTGTCTTCGGCGGCAATGGCACTGGCCGGTAAATCCGGCAACATGTCATCAAGTGGCACCCACTCTTTTGTGATGCTGCGTCCTTCAAAACTATTGCCAATCATCAACAAAGTGACAGGCGGGTTAATGTAGCGATAAATGAAAACCCACGCGGCAGACAGCACAAAAAACCACAGAATGGTTTTTATCGCCAGCCTGAAAAGCCGTGACATCCAGCTGTGCCGCGCTGGCGATCTGGTATTGGAATTGAAACCCGTCGGCATTGCAAATTTCATCATGCAAACCTGTTGACACACAAGCCGAATGGTTTCAAGTTTGCGGCTCGGGAGGATTCAACATGACATCAAAGACGCGACCGCCATGGCCTTGGCTTGTTGGCTGCATCGTGCTTGGCATGGTCGCCAGCACGGCCTGGCGCCTGGCGAGTGGTTCTGGCGTGCCTGCGCGGGCCCGTGAAACCGTTGCAAATTCTGCGCCCGAAACGGCCTCTGCCTTGCCTTTGCAAGTGGCCAGCGCCGACTCGGTGCCATCGAAGGTGCCGCAACAAGCCATGGTCGCGGTTGCGCCAGACCCCTCAGCTGCCGAAAAACGCATGAACCGCTACGATAAGGATGGCAGTGGCTCCGTCAGTCTTGAGGAATATCTTGCCAGTCGCCGAAAATCTTTTGACAAACTGGATACCAACCACGACGGAAAACTATCATTCGATGAATACAGCAACAAGGCCGTTCTGAAATTCAAGGCTGCAGATGCCAACCATGATGGCAAACTGAGCATGGCCGAACTGGAAACGACAGCGGCCAAACGCAAAACGACAAGGCCGCGCAATTGCCCCCCACAGGCAGCCGCCGCCCCCGCCGATCACGCCGAGGACAGCCAGCCCTGAAGGTCAGCCAGCGCGCGCCGTGCCATGGCAGGTTTACGGTCAGCTTTCTCGGTGGCCTCAATCAACGACGGAAACAAACCGAAGTTCACATTCATCGGCTGAAAATTTTCCGTGTTTGCACCACCGGTGATATGAGCCAGCAGGGCTCCGAAAGCGGTTGTCGTCGGCGGTGGTTGCATTGGTTCTCCCAAAGCCTCAGCCGCTGCGAACCTTCCTGCAAGCAAGCCAATCGCGGCACTCTCAACATAGCCTTCAACCCCAGTGATCTGGCCGGCAAAACGGAGGCGGGGTTGCTGTTTTAAACGCAGATATTCATCCAGCAATTTCGGGGAGCGAATGAAAGTGTTGCGATGCAAACCCCCAAGTTTGGCAAACTCGGCGTTTTCTAGGCCAGGGATGGTGCGAAACACCCGCACCTGTTCGGCGTGCTTCATCTTGGTTTGGAAACCCACCATATTGTAAAGGGTGCCAAGTGCATTGTCCTGCCGCAGCTGGATCACCGCCCAGGCGCGTCGGCCAGTGCGCGGATCGGTAAGGCCAACCGGCTTCATAGGGCCAAAACGCAAAGTCTGGTTGCCACGCTCCGCCATCACTTCAACCGGCATGCAACCATCGAAATACGGCGTGTTGGCCTCCCAATTTTTAAAGTCGGTTTTTTCAGCGCTTAGCAACGCATCAATAAAAATATTATACTGGTCCTTGTTCATTGGGCAGTTGATATAATCGGCACTGCCTGGACTGTCAGCAGCGCTTTTGCCCCAGCGATTTTCATACCAGGCCACAGAAAAATCGATGCTGTCTTTATAAACAATGGGGGCTATGGCATCAAAGAAAGCCAGCTCGTTTTCACCGGTGAGTATTTTTATTGCGTCCGCAAGCGGGGCAGATGTAAGCGGCCCGGTTGCAATAATGACGCTCTGCCATTCTGGTGGTGGCAAGCCAGCCACCTCGCAGCGCTCTATGGTGATGAAAGGCTCAGCCACCAGTGCCGCCGTCACACGTTCGGCAAATGCATTACGATCAACGGCGAGTGCTGAGCCTGCGGGTAGCTTGGTTGCATCACCACATTGCAAAATCAGCGAGTTGGCACGTCGCATTTCCTCATGCAGCAAACCAACGGCATTGTTGTGTGCATCATCTGACCGAAATGAGTTTGAGCAGACCAGCTCGGCAAAATTTTCAGTTTTATGAGCATCTGTTTGACGCTGTGGTCGCATTTCATGCAGCACAACAGGCACACCACACCGGCTGATTTGCCATGCCGCTTCACTGCCAGCAAGGCCGCCACCTATGATATGAATTGGGCCTGTCACACTCAGTCGCCAATCCGTGTGCGTATCAGTTGAGTCGTTGCGACAAAAATTGAGGCGACATCTTCATAAATAGGATGATCAACAATCTTTAACCCCGCCAGCCAGGCAAAGCCGGATAATGGAACAAGTGCCATAAGCACGCCAAATGGCAGGGTATTTGCCCAATGATAATGCGCCAGTGCAGTGATCGCTGGCATTGCCGTTATCGCTGCCAACGCCATGCTGCGTGAGTATATGTGACCCAAATCTTGCCAGCTGTAGTGCAGGATAGGCCGCAGGCAAATGGCATAGACAGTCAGGAAAATAACAGAGTCAATCGAGCGACCTGCTGCTGCGTAAAGCACACTAAAATGCGACCAGACGAAAAAACTTACCACGGAAATGCATGCGAGACTTAATTCGATCAAGAATGTTTTCTTGTCGTGGCCGGCCAGAAACATCACATCATCCTGCCCAACCAAACCAACAACGATGCCTTGGCTGATGCAGAGTAATGACAAAATTGGCCCGGCAGAAACCCAGCGTTCGCCGTAGAGCAGATGAATGATCGGTGTGGCCAGGACACCAAGCACAGCACAACCACTCCATGCCAAAGCGGTGGATAGGCTAATTGCTTTTTTGTATGTCCAGGTGACACTTTGGTTATTGCGTTTGAGCTGCGCCAGAGCAGGATACAGGAACCGATTGATCGCCACGAGAATGACGCGACGGACAATATCAACCAGACCTTGCGCCCTGCTGTATATACCAGCTGTCGAAGCATTGAGAATTTTGCCAAGTATAGCTCCAGGCGCGTAGGCGGCGAGCGTTGAAATAAGCCCAGTGGCGGCTGGAAACGCTCCAAAAGAAACGCATTCACGCCAGTATTTAAGTGAAGGCATAAAAACACTCTGCGGAGGCGGAAAAATTATAATCAGTATTAGCATGGTAACTTGATAGGCGAGGTTGCCCCAGACGATACTTTTTGCGCCCAATCCAGCATAGGCACAGCCTATACTCACAACACCGTTTATAAAAAGGCATGTCAAGCCAATGCGGGTGGTCATGCTAAACCGCATGGCACGTTCATAAAGCATCATGTTGGGTTGGCTGAATGGCACAATATAAAAGCCAAACGCCACTATTTGCATCATTACTCTAAGTTCCGGATAACCATAAATGTAGGCAATCACCCATCCCAGTAACATTAAAAAAGTACCCAAAGTCCATGAGGCAACGAGCATCACCCCAACAGAACTTCTCAGACGATCCCGATTGAGATCCGTTGTCTGAATAATATAACGCGATAGTCCAAACTGTCGTATTTGCGTGCAAAACTCAAGATATGGTTGAATGATTGCCATATAGCCAAACTGCGCTGGGATAAGCAGCCGCGCCATAATAATTGAAAAAACAAACTGAATAAGAAAAATCGCATTTTCATTCAAAAAAGTCCAAGCAAGCAATTTTTTTGCTGACATATAATAATCACTGTTAGGCCGAATTTATTTTATTGACTTAACACGTTAGGCCTCACATTCATTGTTCAGTCAACACCTTATAGATTATATTAACCTCGAATTTAGAAAATAAAGCAATGCCTCGTGTCAGTGTTATTACGCCAGTTTACAACGGATCCAGGTATATAGCCAATACGATCAGGAGTGTTCTTGCGCAGACATTCAAAGATTTCGAATATATCATTATTGATGATGGCTCGGTCGATAATAGTCATGAAATCGTAACAAGCTTCAAAGACCCAAGAATAACCGTTTTACACAATCAGACCAATTGTTACCTGGTGGCGGCCCGTAACCGGGCGATCGCTGCGGCCACTGGTGACTATATTGCCCTGCTTGATCATGATGATCTGTGGACTGCAGACCGTCTGGCCATTCAAGTGGCGTTCCTGGATCAAAATCCTGATTTCGGTATGGTAGGCGGTTGGTCTATGCTCATCGATGAAAACGACAAACCGGCGGCTCGCAGGCGCAACTATGCTTACACACCCGATGAATATAAAATATCATTGCTCATTCGCAATGTTTGGGGAAATGGCACGCTGATTTGCCGTCGCGCGCTGCTCGATGAACCGCCCTATACGGAAGAATATCAACTTTGTGAGGATTATAATTTTATCTACCGATTATCGCTCAAATCAAAATTAACAATATTGCAAAAAGTAATTCTTAAATACAGAGTTTACCCTACAAATACCAGCTCGCTCCATCAGGGGCACATGATCGAATATGGCCGCAAACTAAAATCCTCAATGCTGGAGTTTGTGCAATGTTCCATGAATGAAGGTGAGCTGAATACTTTCAATAATATTGAACATTATACACTGCCGATCAGTTTTGATTTGCTCGATCACACTGAGCTTTGCTTGCAGAAACTCCTTTTTGCAGTAAAAAAGGCTGGCTATGTTCCCGACAACGCGGCCAACTCAATAGTTGCCGAAGAATGGTTGATTTTTTGCCAGCGATCAGCCACCTTGGGGCCGGGGGTGTGGAAGAAATATCAATCGTCAAACCTGCCTAAAAACACATACGGGCAAACGCGTCGAAAATTGTCTCTTTATCTTAAATCCCAGTTCAGGCTTCTGCGCACATAGCGGGGCTTTCTTTCAATAAAGGCCATTGTTTTGATATATGGACTGGCCTTTTTCTATTGGTGTTGCTATAATATCTATTCAAGTTTTTAGTGAATAGGACGATAGAGTGGTAACTGATACAGCAGTGATTGATGGCAATGGCCTAGGTGGTGATGTCCGGCCAGTGGACATCGAAGTGGAGATGAAAACTTCCTACCTCGATTACGCTATGAGCGTGATCATTTCGAGGGCCTTGCCGGACATTCGTGATGGCTTAAAGCCGGTGCACCGCCGTATTTTGTTCTCCTGCCATGAACAAAGCTTCACCCATGACAAGCCCTACCGTAAGTCAGCGCGTATAGTTGGTGATGTCATCGGTAAATATCATCCGCACGGTGATTCGGCGATTTATGAAGCGCTCGTGCGTATGGCACAGGATTTCTCCATGCGCGTGCCACTGATAGATGGTCAGGGTAACTTCGGTTCAATGGATGGTGATCCTGCCGCAGCCATGCGATATACCGAGGCCCGTCTTGCTAAAATATCCGATAGTTTACTCGCTGATCTCGACCAAGAGACCGTCAGCTTTCAGCCCAATTATGATGGCTCGGAGCATGAACCTACCGTGCTTCCGGCACGATTTCCCAATCTGCTGGTCAACGGCGCTGGTGGTATCGCTGTTGGCATGGCGACCAATATGGCACCGCATAATCTTGGAGAGGTGATGAATGCCTGCCGCGCCTATATTGAAAACCCGGCAATGACTAACGAGGAATTAATGGCACATGTGCCAGCGCCAGATTTTCCGACGGGTGGCACTATTTTAGGTCGTGGTGGTTCGGCGAACGCGTATCGTACAGGTCGTGGATCTGTGGTCGTGCGTGCCAAACAGCATTTGGAGACATTTGGTAAAGACCGCGAAGCGTTGATTTTTACCGAAATTCCCTATCAGGTAAACAAGGCCAACTTGGTGGCGCGTATTGCAGAGCTGGTGAAAGAAAAACGTATTGAAGGTATTGGTGATATCCGCGACGAATCCAGTCGCGAAGGCGTGCGCGTTGTGGTTGAGATCAAGCGTGATGCAGTCGCTGATGTGGTGCTAAACCAACTCTATCGCTACACGCCGCTACAGAATACATTCTCGATTAATGCCCTTGCGATTAATGCTGGACGGCCACAGCAGTTGATGCTGCGGGATATCATTCAGGCATTCATCGATTTTCGTGAAGAGGTTATTACCAAACGTACAAAATTCCAGCTTGGCAAAGCGCGCGATCGTGCGCATGTCTTGATCGGTCTGGTCATTGCTGTCACCAATCTTGATGAGGTGGTGATCATGATTCGTGGTTCTGCAACGCCGCAGGAGGCGCGCAACAAACTGCAAGCGCGATTGTGGCCTATCAAAGATATTTTACCTTATCTGCTGCTTGTTGATGATGTGCAGGAAGGTACCGCCGGAGAAACCTACCGGTTGTCTGATGTTCAGGTGAATGCTATTCTTGAGCTTCGTCTCAACCGCCTGACACAGTTGGGGCAAGAGGAAATTGCTGACGAGCTTAAAAAACTCAGTGATAAAATTGTCGATCTTCTGGATATTTTGCGCAATCGTGTGCGGCTCTACAGTGTGATGCGCAAGGAGTTTGATGAAGTTTCCGAGCAGTTTGCGACTCCCCGCCGTACTGTGATCACAGACGGTGATTTCGGCGATATTGATGATGAAGACTTGATACAGCGTGAGGACATGGTTGTGACTGTCACGCTTTCTGGTTACATTAAACGTGTGCCGCTTTCCACATACCGTGCACAAAAACGTGGTGGCAAAGGCCGATCCGGCATGGCCACAAAAGAAGAAGATGTGCTGACGCAGGTCTTTGTGGCAAATACTCACACGCCAGTGCTGTTTTTCTCCACACTCGGCCAAGTCTACCGCATGAAGGTATACAAATTACCAGAAGGTAACCCGCAGTCGCGCGGTAAAGCCATGGTTAATCTCCTGCCGCTATCGGACGGTGAAACAATTTCAACAATTCTGCCGCTTCCGGAAGATGAAACAGAATGGGCAAAATTGCACGTGATGTTTGCGACAGCACTCGGATCAGTGCGCCGCAATAGTATGGATGCGTTTGCAAATATTCCATCGAATGGCAAAATTGCCATTCGTTTTGAAGAGGGAACAGACGACAGGCTCATTGGCGTCAGTCTTTGTGATGAGAAAGATGATGTTTTATTGGCGGCTCGTGGTGGCAAATCCATTCGTTTCCCCGCTATGGACGTTCGCGAATTTCAAGGCCGCACGTCAACGGGTGTCCGTGGTATGGATCTTGAAAAAGATGATGAGGTTATATCGCTGTCAATATTGGGGTGTCAGGATGCGACCACCGAGGAACGCGAGCGTTATTTGCGCGCAGCACCATGGAAAAACAATGAAGATGTGGTTTCTGATTTAGCGCAAGACCGCGTAACAGCACTGGCTGAGGCTGAGCAATTTATTTTGACTGTCACTAAAAATGGTTTTGGTAAACGGACCAGCGCCTATGAATATCGCACCACTGGGCGAGGTGGCAAAGGCATTGTTAACATTGAAACTTCAACACGCAACGGCGATGTTGTGGCAAGTTTTCCCGTGCACGGTGATGACGATATATTGCTGGTGACAGATCAGGGCAAACTCATCCGCACCACGGTCGATCAAATTCGTATAGCGGGACGCGCAACGCAGGGCGTCACACTGTTCAAGGTTTCAGAGGAAGAGCATGTGGTTTCTGTTGCTCATATTGCCGATGATGGATCAGAAGATGATATTGATGCCGTTGAGAATGCTGAATCCGTACAACCAGAGCCGCCATTGGATTGAGTAACGTCGCTTTAATTCAAATAAAAAGCCGATACAATTCTGGAGATTTCCGCTTGTTCCTTGCATAGTCATAAAGCTAAAAGGAATTTTTGTGCGCTTATATTCAGGATTCGCCTTATTGAAGGCTGGTTTCAATGGCCAGAAAAACTGGCAGTCACTCTGGCGCTCGCCGGAGCCTAAGCCTGCCTATGATGCCATTATTATTGGGGCAGGTGGTCACGGCCTGGGCGCGGCTTATTATCTAGCGAAACAGCATGGCATCAGAAACATAGCTGTGCTCGAGAAAGGTTGGGTTGGTGGCGGCAACACCGGTCGCAACACAACAATCATTCGGTCCAACTATCTGTTCAATGAAAGTGCTGCACTTTACGATCACGCCGTCAAACTCTGGGAAAATTTATCTCAAACATTGAATTATAATGTGATGTTCTCCCAGCGCGGCGTCATGATGCTGGCGCACAATGTACACGATGTTCAAGTGTTTAAACGCCATGTTCATGCCAACCGGTGTAATGGTGTTGATAATGAATGGCTGAGTGCCGAGCAGGCTAAGGTATTTTGTCCGCCGCTGAATATTTCTGCCAACATGCGCTATCCGATCTTGGGTGCCGCATTGCAAAGGCGAGGCGGCACAGCGCGTCACGATGCCGTTGCCTGGGGTTACGCGCGTGCCGCTGATGATCTTGGTGTTGATATCATCGAGAATTGCGAAGTGATTGGCATTCGCCGCGATGCCACTGGAGCCGTAGAGGCCGTCGAAACATCACGGGGTTTGATTCGCACAAAAAAACTGGGCGTATCAGCGTCTGGCCACACCAGTGTGGTGCTTGGCATGGCGGGTGTGCGTTTGCCACTTGAAAGTTATCCTTTGCAAGCTCTGGTATCCGAGCCGGTAAAACCGGTGTTCCCTTGCGTTGTGATGTCCAACACCATTCACGCCTACATCAGCCAATCTGATAAAGGCGAGTTGGTGATCGGGGCAGGTACGGATGCGTACACATCTTACACGCAGCGAGGCGGCTTGCACATTAGCAGCCACACGCTTGAAGCGATCTGTGAATTGTTCCCGATGTTTCGGCGAATGCGGATGCTGCGTAATTGGGGTGGCATTGTCGATGTCACACCGGACCGCTCTCCGATCATTGCAAAAACGCCAGTGCCAGGTTTATATGTGAACTGCGGCTGGGGCACAGGTGGCTTTAAGGCGACGCCGGGCGCTGCGCATTTACTGGCGTGGACCATGGCAAAAGACGAACCGCACACAATCAATGCACCGTATACCATAGAGCGTTTTCGGGATGGTTATTTGATTGACGAAGCGGCAGCCGCCGCTGTGGCGCATTAATTATGCTGCTGATCAAATGCCCCTATTGCGGTGAACGCTCCGAACTTGAATTCAGCTATGGTGGGCAAGCCCATATTGTACGGCCGTTAATTCCATCAGACATAACAGACGAGGCCTTGACTGAATATTTATATCACCGTGATAACATCAAAGGTGTGCAAGCCGAGCGTTGGCGGCATCTGCATGGGTGTGGCCGGTTTTTTAATGCAGTGAGAGATACAACCACAGATCATTTTCAGGCAACGTATAAGATTGGTGAAGCGCAGCCAGCAAGCGGAGCCAAATCAGATGGGTAATGCATTTCGCAATAAAGACGGGAAGTATATTGATTATACTCAAATATTGCGCTTCACCTTTGATGGAAAAATTTATCAAGGCTACAAGGGTGATACGCTCGCTTCAGCACTGCTGGCGAATGGTGTGCATCTGCTCGGTCGCTCCTTTAAATACCATAGGCCGCGCGGAATAGTTGCAGCAGGGGCTGATGAGCCAAACGCGTTAGTGACAGTGCAGCGTGATCACGCTCGTACCACACCAAACGTTAAGGCAACACAAGTGGAACTTTACGAGGGGCTGATTGCAGAAAGTCAAAATCGCTGGCCTAATCTGCGGTTTGACGTTGGTGCGCTAAACACTCTGATTAGCAATTTCATTCCAGCCGGTTTCTATTACAAAACATTTATGTGGCCCCGGCAAGCATGGGGAAAATTTTATGAGCCCTTCATCAGAGGGGTCGCGGGCCTTGGTGTGGCTCCGACAGAAGCTGACCCTGATCGTTACAGTCAGCGGTTTGCGCATTGTGATGTGCTGGTGGTTGGTGCCGGTCGCGCCGGTCTGGCAGCCGCAATGGAGGCTGCCGAGAAGGGCCTGCGGGTTTTGATCTGCGACGAGCAAAACATGTTTGGCGGATCGCTACTATCAAATGCAGATGTGCAAAGTACCGAATCTTTATTGCAGACCATGGAAAAACTACATCAATATTCCAAAGTCACATGTCTTAAACGGACTATTGCATTCGGTTATTTTCCACATAATATGATAGGCCTCTGCGAGCGACTCACGGAACATTTGCCGAACCCGGCAAAAGGCGATGTACGTGAAAGACTGTGGCAGGTCCGAGCTAGGCACGTTATTCTCGCAACCGGGGCCCTGGAACGGCCACTTGTGTTTCCAGGCAATGATCGTCCGGGCGTTATGCTGGCGGGCGCTGCGCGAACATACCTCAATCGTTATGGTGTGTTGCCGGGTAAAAATATTGCATGTGTCGTCGGGCATGACAACGGTTACCTCGCTGCACTTGAGCTTCAGCAGGCTGGTGCTACAATTGCAGTGATTGCTGATGTGCGGACAAAACCTGTTGGTCGCTATATCGAGCAAGCACGGCAAGCTGGCTTACCTATCAGAAGCGGCATGACTGTGACAGGCACAGGTGGCTACCGGCGCGTCAGGAACATTAGTGTTGCCCCAATTGTTAATGGCAATATAGATGCATCAGATACCATCCGATGTGATACGGTTTTGATGACGGGTGGCTACACGCCAAGTGTGCATTTGTTTTCGCAGTCGCGCGGCAAGCTTGAGTGGAAATCCGAGCAGAATGCTTACATACCATCGCAATCAACTGAGAATTTGAGTTCAGTGGGTTCCGCCGCCGGACTTGCTGGAAATGACCGTGGTGTTATCGGCGCATTGCCAATGACCAATAAATCCACAGCGTTTGTCGATTGGCAAAATGATGTGACGGTGAAAGATATTGATCTTGCCACGCGCGAGGGCTTTCATTCTATTGAGCATATAAAGCGCTACACAACATCCGGTATGGCGACTGATCAGGGCAAGACATCTAATATAAATACTCTTGGCATTGTTTCGAATATTTTACAAAAGCCAGTGCCAGAAATAGGCCTGACTACCTTTAGAATGCCATATACACCCGTGAGTTTTGGTATTTTTGCAGGCTTTGCGCGCGGTGATTTGTTTGATCCTGTTCGCACCACGCCCATGCACAGCTGGGCCATTGAACAGAACGCTGTATTTGAGGATGTCAGCTTATGGAAGCGCGCGCGCTATTTTCCTCGGAACAGTGAAAGCATGAACGAAGCCGTCGCACGCGAGTGCCTGGCTGTACGCGCATCCTGCGGTTTGTTTGATGCATCAACACTCGGCAAAATTGAGGTTGTTGGCCCTGATGCCGCAGAGTTTTTGAACCGTATGTACATCAATGCCTGGAGCAAACTTACAGTTGGTAAATGTCGCTATGGGGTGCTGTGCAGGGAAGATGGCTTTGTTATGGATGATGGTGTGGTTGGTCGCTTGGCGACAGATCGCTTCCACCTGACGACCACAACAGGCGGTGCTGCGCGCGTGCTTGCCATGATGGAGGATTATCTGCAAACAGAGTGGCAGGATTTGCAGGTGTGGCTAACATCGACCACAGAACAATGGGCAGTGATTGCTGTGCAGGGGCCGCGTGCAAGGGATATTATCGCCCCGCTGATCAGCGGCATTGATATCAGTGCCCATGCATTTCCGCATATGAGCATTGGGGAGGGCACAATTCATGGTATTACCATGCGGTTGATGCGGGTAAGCTTTACAGGTGAGCTCGGTTACGAAATTAATGTGCCGGCTGATCATGGCCGTGCCATATGGGAAGCAATTTACGAAGCCGGACAAGCGCATGGCATCACGCCATATGGAACAGAAGCCATGCACGTGCTCCGCGCTGAAAAAGGTTATGTTATTATCGGTCAGGAAACCGATGGTACAGCAACGCCAGATGATGTCGGTTTGAGCTGGGCCATTGGTAAAGCCAAGCCGGATTATGTTGGCAAACGTGCGTTGATTCGCCAAGCCATGCAGGCGCCGACGCGCAAACAGCTGGTTGGTCTGCTCACGCTGGACGATCAAGTGGTGCTAGAAGAAGGCGCACAAATTTGTGCGACAGCCGCTAATACCCCACCAATGCAACTAATCGGCCATGTTACATCATCTTATTACAGTGCAACACTTGGCCGATCGATTGCGTTGGCCATGGTTGCTGGCGGGCGGACGTGCTACGGCAAAACATTGTATGTGCTTATGCCAAGTGCTGCAATACCAGTGACACTGACTGCGCCTGTATTTTACGATGAGAAAGGTGAGCAGGTGAATGGCTGATATTTCAGAAGCACCTCACACTGAACGTTATATTTTTCGTGGTGGAGAAAAAGCATGTGCTGAAGCAGATATGGCTTTTGGCATGAATTTACCGCGTGAGGCGTGTCATGCAAAAGTGACTGGCGAGCGTGCCGCTTTGTGGCTTGGCCCTGATGAATGGCTGCTGTTGGGTAATGGTTTTAATGTTCAGCTTACTGCATTGCCATATTCACAGGTTGATGTGAGCCACCGGCAGATTGGTATCCAATTAAAGGGTAATCATGCTGCGGATATGCTTAACATTGGTTGCCCGCTTGATTTAGATGATGCTATTTTTACTACCGGCATGTGTACACGCACAGTGTTTGGTAAAGCTGAAATTATTTTGTGGCGGCAGGATGTGCAGACATTTCACATCGAGGTGTGGCGCTCGTTTGGCGATTACGTGCGCGGGTTGCTTGCGATTGCACAGAAAGAATATATGTGATGTCCACCGCAGAAGAGCGATTGTATGACGCCTGTGCTGCACTTGGCATAATTTATACCGTATTCGAACATGCTGCAGTGTTCACTGTTTAGGAAAGTTGGGCCATTCATGCTGCCATGCCAGGGGCGCACACCAAAAACCTTTTTCTAAAAGACAAATACGGCAAGTTTTGGTTGATCACTTTACCGCATAACAAGCGAGCAGATTTGAAAGCCATGGCTATCAAATTGGGAGCAGGCAAGTTTTCCTTTGCCAAATCAGAAGATATGCTGGCCTTGCTGGGTGTTGCACCAGGCTCCGTAACGCCGCTGGCAGCTATCAACATACCACAATCTGGCGTTAGTTTCGTGCTTGATCAAGAATTTGAGGCAACACATTTCATCAATGTGCATCCACTCCGCAATACAGCGACGATGGGTTTGACGGCACATGATCTGATTAAGTTCATCAAATCGTTTGGACATTCAGTGCAAATTGTTAATTTTGACACGACAAGCACACCGACATGAGCGTAAACATTATAAAATTGTGGCGTTTCCATTTAATTTCTATGCTAACAGCCACAATAGATTAACGTTGCGCCTGATTAATTAAAAACTTTCATCACGCTTAAAACTCGGGAGTAGATATGATGACAAAGGGACAATTTGCACGATTATTACTTTCTCAATCCGCCCTGTTTGGTGGATTGTTGATAATGCAGCCGATGGTAATGGCAGCAGAAGCGGTTAAAGCAGGGCCTGCTGTTGAAACAATTGTGGTGACTGCCCAGCGCCGCGAGCAAAAATTGCAGGATGTTGGCATATCAGTCAGCGCCCTTAGCAGCAAAACCCTAACCAATCTTAACATTTCTCAGGCCACAGATATTGTCCGCGCGATACCAAGTTTAAAATTCAATGCCTATTCGTCCGCGCAAGTCGTATTCAACATTCGTGGTGTGTCGCAAAATGATTATGGCGACCAACAGGAACCGCCGGTTGCTGTGTATCAGGATGACAGCTATTCAAGTTCAATCAACCTGGCAAGTTTTCCAATTTTTGACCTAGCCCGTGCAGAAGTACTGCGTGGTCCGCAGGGCACTCTGTTTGGTCGCAATGCCACTGGTGGGGCTGTGCAATTTATCTCTCATGCCCCGACGAAAAACTTCGAGGGCTATTTTACCGGTACTTACGGGAGTTACAATCAGACGATTGTTGAAGGAGCATTGTCCGGCTCGCTGGCGGATAATCTGAATGGCCGCGTGTCTGGCATTTATGATCGGGACAATGGTTACATCAAATCAATAGTGCCGGGCATACCGGATCGTGGCGGCAATAATCATTTCGCTTTTCGAGGCATTTTTGAATATCAGGCGACGGATAGCATCAAAGCAAAACTGACGCTGCGATACATGAAAGCCCCGCACGAGCGGCAAGCGGGATTATACTCTCATGCACCAGCGTGTCCGAATGCGCAGAGTCAGGGCGAGTTTACGGATCCAAACAAGACGTGTGCATTCTGGGCAGCAACTGCGGGGCCGGGCACTACGGGCACAGGATTTCGCAACGACTCTATTAACCCAAATCGTGGCGGCAATCCGTATCGCACGGCTGAGACCGTTGATTCCTACGTTGATCGTCAAATTTTTGGTTCAACACTTAAACTAGATGCCAAATTTGGTGCGCTTGATCTAGTTTCGATCACAGATTATCAACACGCTAAAAAATATTATCAGGAAGGTGGGGATGCTTCACCAGACGGTGGCGTGTTCTTTTACCAGGGCAGCAAACTCAACCAGATATCAGAGGAACTACGCGCATCGAGTAACTTCGGTGCAAACCAGCTTGTGGTTGGCGCCTATGGCATGATTATCAAGGGTGATTACATTGGCAAGTTTGCTGATCCATTCTATGCCTATGATCCGACAGTGGTGTTTTCACAGCGCACCGGCTCGTTTGCATTTTTTGCGCAGGATGAATTCAAAATATCCGATCAAGTCAAATTTATTGGAGGGCTGCGCTATTGGCATGATACAAAAACGGGGAGTTATCTGGGC
Source organism: Sphingomonadales bacterium (assembly GCA_025362295.1). Lineage (GTDB taxonomy): Bacteria > Pseudomonadota > Alphaproteobacteria > Sphingomonadales > Sphingomonadaceae > JANYGX01. The sequence continues at coordinate 26,428 of JANYGX010000037.1, forward strand.
ACAGAGCCAAGCACGGGTGTCACTATTATATTCAATCAGAACCAAATTTTTCCAATTTACGCGGGCAATCCTATAACCCCTGCAAGTGCCAAGCAAAATTATAGCGGCGTTACAGCGCGTGCAGAAATTGATTACAAGCCAAGTGACACTATATTGCTATATTTAAGTTACAATCGCGGCAGCAAGAGTGGTGGCTTTACATTTTCAACAGGAACGCCCTTTGCTGGCTTTGAGCAGGCCTTTCTGCAGGGCATTCCTTTCAAGCCAGAAGTGCTGAATGCTTTTGAAATTGGGGTGAAGTCAACACTCAATCCGGCAACAACTTTAAACATCAGTGCTTTTTATTATAAGTATGACAACTATCAGGCCTTCGCTCAGGTTGGCACGGTGCAGTCCGTTATCAACCTTCCAGCCAAGGCTTACGGTCTTGAAGCTGAACTGAATGCCCACCCTTTTGATGGTCTGACGCTGCAGTTAGGAACTTCGTTTTTGCATTCACGCGTCAAAAATATTTTATTGCCGGACCTCATCACCATCGTCACGCACGACTTGCCACAGGCCCCAGGCTTCTCGGGTAATGCATTGGCACGATACGAATTTGATTTGGGCGTTGGTAAAGCCTCATTGCAGGCGGATGCACAATATTCTGGCAAATCATGCTTTACAGTGCTTTGCGCTCCGGTAGAAAGAGAAGCTGCTTATTTTCTTGCCAACACGCGCGTTGGGTACTCATTTGGTGCCTACGATGTTGCCGCTTATGTTAACAACGTTTTTGAGCGCCGCTACCGGGTTTATGCTTTTGACAGTTCGTTGTTTGCGGGTCTGGTTGCCGGTGTGTACGGCAAGCCACGTACATTTGGTTTAACGGCGAGTTATCATTTTAGCGGCAAGTGAGGTTAAAGGAGTAATTTCATAAAATTGTCATATATTGGTTAAGGTTTCTTAATCTTTCTCACTTAACAACACCACATGAGAAATTTATCACACCCCATACACAGTTACAATCAAGCCGCGCTTGGTCGATTGGCCATGTGCCTTCTTGAGCATGAGCCTCAAGCAAACGCCGCTGATGCGCGGTCTACGCTTAACATCCGTCTCGGCGCCTACAAGCCACAAAGTATTATGCTGGACCGGGTTGTTGGCGCCTATTTTGGTTCCGAAAATTTTTAGTAATGTTTATTAGCCTTAACAGGTTGTTAACCACAATCTGTTAATTTTGAAATTGATCAGTTCTAATTAAGCCATGCCTGAACTGGTCCACTCTGTATTGTACCTTCGTATTGTGGCCGGTCCAGTTGAACCGGCCACTTTTTTATTGATGCGGCAGAGATTATGCAGCCAACTTGTGTGCTTCAATCACTGTTTCATGGCTGGTATTAATATCAATACGACGAGGCTTTTTATGCTCGGGCACTTCGCGTACCAGGTCAATATTGAGCAAGCCATTGACGTAACTTGCTTGTGTCACCTTGATGATGTCTGCAAGCTGAAAGCGCCGTTCAAAGGCACGTTTGCCTATGCCGCGATGTAAAAAACTTCGCGAGGCGGCATCTTCCGTTTCTTTTGTGCGGCCTGTTACAATCAAGGTGTTTTCCTGAACCGTAATATCGATTTCATCACTGTCAAAACCAGCTGCAGCAATTTGAACGCGGTAGTTGTCGTCGCCTGTTTTCTCAATGTTGTAGGGCGGGTAGGTATTTTCGCTTGTCTCGCCGCGTGTGGCAAAATCCATCAGGCGGCTTAAATTTTCATAACCCACTGAAGAGCGCAGCAGAGGTGCAAAATCAAAATTGCGAGCAAGTGTCATAGTTGTCATTCCTTTTATAGCGATTGACGTGGTTGAGCCTGCCACCATGGCCAGGCTGTCGTGTCGAAACCCATATCTGGCATTCCGATACGTTTCAGATGTGCATTAACCCATATTCTTTCAAGAGGGGCTTCACCTTGGCTCAAGTTTGTGACATACCGTTATCTGGATGGAACACGATTCAACTCATAAAATAGCAGATGCAGAGGATAGTGCCGCTCTAATGGTGCACTTTCAGCTCACCCCGAAGCTCATTGACAGCCTGTATCAAGAGGCGATGTCGCTGGCTGAAGATGCTCGAAGCTATTTTGATCATGTCGGCCAATGGGATCGAAAACGGCTTGAGCCGATGGACCGGGTAATGTTTTCATGCGAATCACTCAAAGTCACCACTCGGCTGATGCACGCCATTTCTTGGCTGCTGGTGCGGAAGGCGGTGCAAGCTGGTGAAATGGCGGAAGCCGAAGCGTTACACCCTGATCGGCGGCTGGGACGGGCCAGTCCAACCAATGCCGACGATGCAACCCGCATGAAAACGCTTCCCAATATGGCCGGACGCCTAGTGTCGCGCAGTGTCGATCTGCACAACAGGCTGAAACGCCTTGAAGACCAGATGCTCAGGGATATAACGGTGGATGACAGCCCTGCACGCTCGTTGATGCAACGGATAGAACGGGCTTTTTAGATTTTCTTCAGCCGTCTGCCTCAACAACAATTAGGTCTTAACACCGTCTTTACCATAACGCGCCATTATGGCGATTATGAATGGTTCTGAAATTCTTGATGTGGCGCGAGATGCGCTGTGGACTTTGTTGCTGGTGGCCTCACCCGTTCTGGTGGTGGCCTTGGTGGTTGGTCTGGTTATATCCCTGTTTCAGGCACTGACACAAATCCAGGAACAAACACTCACCTTTGTGCCCAAATTATTTGCCATAGTTATCACACTGCTTATTGCACTGCCGTTTATGGGGGCGCGCATGGACGGGTTGATGCACAGATTGGCGGAACATGTCATCACTGGTGACAGCGGCAAGAGTGGATAAGTTTAGTCGTGCCAGCTTATCTAACAGCAGATATTATAGGCTACATGCTGGTGTTTGCCCGTGTTGGTGTAATGCTGAGCCTAATGCCTGGGTTTAGCGATGAAAGCACGCCTGTCCGATTGCGACTGATGCTGGGCTTATTTCTGTCGGCGATTATTTATCCGACTGTGTTGCTGGATTTGCCGCCCACGCCAAAATCCGTGCCAACCCTTGCAGTACTTTTGTTTCATGAAATTGTACTTGGCGCTTTGCTTGGCGGAGCGTCGCGGTTGGTGTTGCAGTCCCTTCATATTGCCGGATCAATCATTGCCAACCAGATCGGGCTTGCTGCAGCGACTTTGTTTGATCCATCGCAAGGTGGGCAGGCCACAGTCGTGACGCGCTTCATGGGAGTGGTTGGTGTGGTGCTGATTTTTGCATCTGGCTTGCATCACAGCCTCATCATCGGTGTGGTGCATTCATACGCTTTATTTTCGCCGTGTTCACCGATCATGACAGCTGACTTTGCCAAAATGACCATTGATATCGTGGCACAAACATTTGCTCTCGGTGTGCAATTGGCAGCACCGTTTTTAATTTTCGGGCTTATTTTTAATTTTGGTTTGGGGCTTATCTCTCGCCTTGTGCCGGCCATACAAATTTTTTTTGTTGCTCAGCCACTCACCATGCTCTTCGGCTTTGCCTTGTTTGCTGCTGTGATTGGCACAACGATGACCGTTTTTGTGGCCCATTTTCAAGCCCTGCTTGAACCGATGATCGGTAAACAATGATGGCAGAAGGTGGCAGCGAGAGCGACGATAAAACAGAAGAGCCGTCGCAAAAACGTATTGATGATGCCAGGGAAAAAGGCGATGTGCCGCGTAGCGGTGAACTTAAGCATGCGGGTATGTTTGTGGCAGGTTGGGTGGTTATCGGCAGTTTGTCCTTAAGCACAGTGTCGCAGCTTATGCCAATGATGAAAAACTTGCTTGGTACAGCCAATCAATATGGCTTCAACGCCAAAGACACACAGATGCTGGGCTTTGATATCACAAAAAATACTGGTTTGGCGTTGCTGTTGCCGTTTACAGTGTTCATGATTGCAGGCCTTGCCGGTGGTTTGTCGCAAGGTCGGCCAACAGTGTCGTGGAGCAAGGTTGCGCCCAAGTGGTCCAAACTCAATCCAGTGGCTGGCTGGAAACGCTTGTTTGGCATGGCATCGTTCATTGAGTTTGGAAAAACTCTGCTCAAATTTGTCGTCATCACGTGGCTCGTCTCAATTATAGTCTGGCCCCACCTTGCCCGCCTCGAGACCATTTTGAATGATGACGCCATAGGCCTCTTGGTGCTTATCAAGGGGCTGGTCACAAAAATGTTTTTCGTGGTTGCAATATTCGTCGTTGTTCTTGCCATGGCCGATTACACCTATCAGCGTTTTGCCTTTTTCAAACGGATGCGAATGAGCAAACAAGAGTTAAAAGATGAATACAAGCAATCTGAAGGTGATCCACACATCAAGGCCCGCATTCGCGGCTTGCGTCTCAGCCGGGCACGCAAACGCATGATGGCTGCCGTGCCGTCGGCAGATGTAATTATTACCAACCCGACCCACTATGCCGTGGCGCTACGCTATGAACATGGCAAACAAGGTGCGCCTCGCGTGGTTGCTAAAGGCGTCGATAGCATGGCCCAGCGCATTCGTGCACTGGCGACAGAGCATGAGGTGCCACTGGTGGAAAGCCCGCCACTGGCTCGCTCTTTGTATGCCAGTGTTGGTATTGACGAGGAAATCCAGCCAGAACATTATAAGGCTGTTGCCGAAATTATCAGCGCAATTCTCAAATTACGTTCGAAACTCCCTGGCAGGTCGTTTGCCAGTAATCAATTGTCAAGTGACAGGCCTCAAGGATAGCGTTAGACAAAAGATCATGGCTATACACATAAAATCAAACTTCATCAGTTTTGATCGTCCGGCTCTAGCGGAGAACACAGAACAGGTTGTGCGCACAGCTGTCGTCGCCATTATATTAGGGTTGCTTTCGGCTGTTTTGATTGGTTGGGGCACAGGCCTTTGGCAAATTGCTGTTCTCTACAGTGGTGTGTTGATGGCCACATCCGCTGTTGCTTTAACACTGGCGCTGATGCGCCGACACGAACGCAGCACAGGCCTCCCCAACCGTGAGATTTTACAAGAGGCACTTAACAGTAGTGTCGTCGCCCTCGCTGTTACAAACAAGGCTGGCAAACTTGTTTGCGCCAACCGGGCTTATGGTGAACTGTTTGGCGGCTACCCGGTGCCGGATGCGGAAATCGTCAGCGATGCTTATGAGATTACGCATAAAGCGTTGCCGCAGCACGGCGAATATCAGTTGTGGCAAGTCGAGCCACATAAAAATGTTAAATTGCTTGCAGAAGCAACCAGTGCTATTAGTGGCTTTACCGGCGGATGGTTTGCGGCTTTTGATATTCCCTTATTGCTGGTCTCCGTCGCTGGCGAAATATTGGCGGCCAATGCAGCACTTGGCCCATTAATTGGCCGGACCACAGACAGCTTTCAGGGTAGAGCGCTTGCTGACATTTTTGACATGGCAGACAATAATATTAATGCTGTTCAAGATGACGGCAAGGCCGTAGCTGTGCGGTTTCAGGAAATTCCACTTCTTGCTAAGGGCAGTGAAATCATCGGGCATTTGTTTCGGGTGGAAGCGGCTTTGCCAACACTGATAGCAAGCTCTGGTCAGATCGGTGCTGAGATGACAACGGCAATCGTGCCAGATTTTATCGAGCGCGTGCCACTGGCGTTGGCATTGGCGGACCGCGATGGTCGTCTCATCTATGCCAATTTATCATTTCGCACCATAACAAGTGCCAAACTCGGAGACACGGTTCTCTATCCATCTGATTTAATGACACCAGAAGACCGTGCGCCTGTGTCTGATCTGGTGCGCCGGGTTGGTGCCGGCGCTGCCGCTGGCCAGAAGATGATGGTGCGGTTGAAGGCCAATCCCGATGAAGCGGTGCAATTGAGTGTGACGCAAGCGGGTGCTGGTGCACCGGCCTCTGTGGTGTTGACCCTCAGTGATAATGCCGAACAAAAGCGACTCGAACAGCAGGTGGCCCAAGGCCAGCGCATGCAGTCTGTTGGCCAGCTGGCAGGCGGCATCGCCCACGACTTCAATAATATTTTGACCGTTATTATTGGTTTTTGTGATTTGCTGTTGCAGCGCCATCCGCCGGGCGATGCATCGTTTGCAGACATACAGCAGGTGCTGAGCAACGCCAATCGGGCTGCGGCACTGGTGAAACAACTGCTGGCCTTCTCGCGCCAGCAAACACTCCGACCATCAATTGTGCAAGTGACAGATGTAATTTCTGAACAAGTCACCACCCTGAAGCGGCTGATCGGCGAGCGTGTGATGCTTGAAGTTATTCACGGTCGCAATCTTGGCTACGTGCGGGTGGACCCAGGCCAGTTTGATCAGGTGATGTTCAATCTGGTGGTCAATGCACGGGATGCGCTGACGGAAGGTGGCACGATTACCGTGCGCACCCGCGCTGTTGCTGCAAACGATCTACCCGCTCAAGGTGAAAACCTTATGCCCAAAGGGGCCTATGTGGAAATTGAAGTGGCAGACACCGGTACGGGCATACCGGCTGAGGTGTTGCCAAAAATATTCGAACCGTTTTTTACAACCAAAGATGTCGGCAAGGGCACAGGGCTTGGCCTGTCCACGGTTTACGGCATCATCAAACAATCCAGCGGTTTTATATTCGTCAATTCTGTTCAGGGTGCCGGCACAACATTCTCGGTTTATCTACCTGTGCATGATGCGCCGGTTATCGTTCCAGAGGCTATCAAAGCGTCTGGCATTGATGATTTGTGGGGCCACGGCACAATACTTCTTGTCGAAGATGAAGACGCTGTTCGCATCTTCGCCTCAAAAGCCCTTGAACGAAAAGGTTACAAGGTTCTGGCCGCAGCGTCTGGCGAAGAGGCGCTTAACATTGTGACGGCTTCGACCGACACGATTGATCTTGTTGTGTCGGATGTGGTGATGCCGAATATGGACGGGCCAACCCTGATCAAACATATTCGGGAGAGATTGCCAGCCGTCAAAATCATTTTCATTTCAGGCTATGCCGAGGAAACCCTGCGCAAATCCATCGACACACCCGATGTGGCTTTTTTGCCGAAACCATTCAGTCTTAAAGATCTTGCGCAGGCCGTCAAACGTGTGCTTGACGATAAAAAACCATGATTTATCTGCGACAGATTGCCTATTCTATGGGTGAGGGCTTTTCATTTGTGAAACGGCTGTTATAACACGCAAATCTTATTGGGACGTCGCCAAGCGGTAAGGCAGCGGCTTTTGATGCCGCCATTCCCAGGTTCGATCCCTGGCGTCCCAGCCATATTTTAATGAATATAATATTAAACATCAAGAAAGCTGCGCATCTTCCTTGAACGGCTTGGGTGCTTCAGTTTCCTGAGTGCTTTCGCCTCGATCTGGCGGATACGCTCGCGCGTCACCGAGAATTGCTGGCCAACCTCCTCAAGTGTGTGATCGGTGTTCATGCCGATACCAAATCGCATGCGCAGAACACGCTCTTCACGCGCTGTGAGTGATGCCAGAACACGCGTCACTGTATCTTTGAGATTGGCATGAACCGCGGCATCGACCGGCAGCACGGCATTCTTGTCCTCGATGAAATCACCAAGGTGTGAATCCTCTTCATCACCCACGGGGGTTTCAAGACTGATCGGCTCCTTGGCAATTTTCATCACCTTGCGAACCTTTTCAAGCGGCATCGACAGCCGCTCGGCAAGCTCCTCCGGTGTGGCTTCGCGGCCGATCTCGTGCATCATCTGGCGGCTGGTACGGACCAGCTTGTTGATCGTCTCAATCATGTGCACCGGAATACGGATGGTGCGCGCCTGATCGGCAATTGAACGGGTGATCGCCTGCCGAATCCACCAAGTGGCGTAGGTTGAGAACTTGTAGCCGCGACGATATTCAAATTTATCAACCGCTTTCATCAAGCCAATATTGCCTTCCTGAATCAAGTCAAGAAACTGCAAACCTCGATTAGTATATTTTTTGGCGATCGAAATCACCAGACGGAGGTTGGCCTCGACCATCTCCTCCTTGGCAATACGCGCTTCTTTTTCGCCTTTTTGCACAGTATGGACGATGCGGCGGAATTCCTCCAACGTCACGCCAGTGACATTGGCAACCTCGGCAATTTGTGCACGAATGTTATTAACGGGTTCGCGTTCCTGCTTGGTAAATGCCTCCCAGCCTTTACCCAGAGTGGATACGCGGTCGATCCAGTTTTCTTCCAGCTCATTCCCAAGATACGCATCAAGAAAAGAACGGCGTTGAATTTTATGCCGTTCAGCCAGCCGTAAAATCTGGCCGCCAAGCGACAGCAAGCGGCGATTGAGACCATAAAGCTGGTCAACCAGATACTCGATCTTGTTGTTGTGGAAATGAACGCTTTCTACCATTTCAGTCAGTTCAGCTTTTTGTTTCTGATACTTGGCTTCATTCGCTGAGCCAAAGCCTTCGTTCATGCGCGCAGCGTTCAGGCGCTGCTCCTGCAACTTGGCAAATTTCCTGTGCAGTGTGGTGATTTCGAGAAACTGTTCCAGCGCCTTTGGTTTAAGCATTTCTTCCATCGCCGCCAGCGACATAGTGTTATCGTCATCATCTTCCTCAAAGGTCGGGCGGGGTGCACGCTGCTCGGTAAAGCTATCATCTTCATCGTCTGGCTTTGGCGGCTCGACGTGAACGACCTCTTCTTCTTCCTCTTTATAAGCCACAGCGGGCAGATCGGTTTGCTCGTCGCTTTCGACCTGCTCAACGGTTGGCTCCTTACCAAGCATGGCATCGAGATCGAGAATTTCACGCAGCAACATGCGACCTTCATTCAAAGCATCCGACCACTGAATGATCGCATTGAAGGTGAGCGGACTTTCGCAAAGCCCGGCGATCATCGTGTCGCGGCCAGCCTCTATGCGCTTGGCAATGGAAATCTCGCCTTCGCGACTTAAAAGCTCTACTGCGCCCATTTCGCGCAAATACATGCGTACGGGATCGTCTGTGCGGTCAGCGGCTTCTTTTTTGATGGTTGTTATGGTATATTCCGGCGTGCCGCCATCATCATCAAGATCTGGCAATCCGTCAATTTCGCCGGTAGCGTCCTTGGCCTCAGCCACCACTTCCTCGGCATCATCATTCTCAACAATGTTGATCCCCATTTCGGAAATCATTGTCATCACATCTTCGATTTGCTCAGAAGCCATCTGGTCCTGTGGCAAAGTCGCATTAAGCTCATCGTAGGTAACATAGCCACGATCCTTGGCGCGAGCGAGCATCTTCTTGACAGCAAGCTCATCGGCCTTGCTTCGCACTGGCGCGTCAGTCGCTTCATCGACAGTATCTTCTGTTACAACTTTTAACTTTTCAACAGGCGGCAATATTTTAACGGGCGTCACAGGTGCAGGCATAATAGATTCGGTCACTTTTGCAGGATGTTTCTTTGAAGCAGCGGATACAGTCTCTACAACAGTTTTGGTATCAGAAGTTTTGTTTACTTTAACTTTGCGCGTTGCATCTGTTTTATTGTGTATGGTTTTTTGAATATTTGTCTTTGTTAAAACTTTCTGGGGCTTTTTTACGGCAGCTGTTTGCTTAACTTTATGTGAGGCTAACTTCACCAATGGTTTCGTAGGCGTTTTTTTTACAGGTGATTTTTTGGCTGCAAGTATTTTACCGACTGGTTTTTTAACGCCAATATTTTTTTTAGCAACAGATTGAGCGTTGTGCTTGGATGATACGGGTTTCGAAGGCGACACCTTTTGTATGACGCCTGTTTCCTTGGAATTTGCCTTGGCCGCTGGTTTGGTCATCGTTTTTGTTGCAGGCACCTTAGTTGTCGACGCCTTGGACGCAGAGGTTTTCAATGCAGGAATTTTCGATATAGGGGTTTTTGATGCAGAAGCCTTGCTGGCGGCTTTTTTTATTGTTTTCAATCCAGCTTTGTTTTTTGTCTTAGGCATCGGCGTACTCTTTTTTTATGTGTCAATTCCGGTATCGTGCAGTTTCAGTCAATCGCTATGCTTCACTACTTCCACGCGCATAATCTCCCATCTCAGTCTTTATGCGTTGACGTTCATGCAACAGATGCAAGCGACGATCAAGTATGGCTTCCATCTCACTGTCTGGCTGTTCGTGAGAAGTTAATTCAGCCGTCAGCATTTTAAGGTCCGTTTCAATAGCCGTCAGCTGAATAAGCCAAGCCCCAATTATAATAAAACTGCGCTCGGCTTGTTCCAGCGACGTTTGAGGTTTCGAAAAGGTTAACCGTAGCCTGTCTCGCTCGCCCCAAAGTCGCACGGTTTCCAACAAACCACGCTTATTCAATGTGGTCTCGATTGCAGCAGTGTCAAGCCCTGTCTCGGCCTCGAATGAACTGATTTGTTGATGATTTTCGGCGGCTGTGTCCAAAATGGCATCCCGCACAGCCGATGTTTCTGCTAGTGCAACCGGAAGATGTGCCAATATATCCAAACCCTGATCCAGCAAAGCCGGATGGCGGATGGCGGTGAGCAGCAAGGCATGCACCATGGCCTCGTAGCCCTGATCGGTTGCCAGTGACTGACTGGCGGTGATGGCGCCCTTACCGGTCGGCAAGGTCGCCCGCTTGCCGGGCAGCGTTCTTTTTTGGCTAAATTGCCGACCAAAAAGCGCATCAAAGCGGGTCTGTAACTCGGTTTCATAGAGCCGTTTGACCGTCGGGTTGCCAACCGTACGAGCGATCTCCAGCAATCTCGATTGGAGCAGGGCGCGGCGTTCGGGCGTTGACAAATCTTGTCCGGACACTTCCGCCTGCCACAGTTGATCAATAAGGTTGCGAGCCTGATCCACCAGGCCAATAAAGGCGCTGCTGCCTTTCTTGCGTACCAGGCTGTCCGGGTCCTCCCCCTCTGGGAGGGTAATAAAACGTAATGATTTACCCGGCTCAAGCACCGGCAAAGCCCTCAGCGCACCCCGCAGGGCCGCGCGCGTACCCGCCGAATCGCCGTCAAAGCACAACACCGGTTCCGGCACCAGCCGCCAAAGCAACTTGATCTGGTCTTCTGTCAGTGCCGTGCCGAGCGGGGCAACGGCAGTGGTGATGCCCGCCTGCGCCAGGCCGATCACATCCATATAGCCCTCGACCACAAACAGCTGGCCTTGTTTACGGGCTGGGGCGGCGGCCTTGTCAAAATTATATAACTGACGGCCCTTGTCGAACAGCGGGGTATCCGGCGAGTTGAGATATTTGGGCTGGCCATCGTCGAGAATGCGACCACCAAAGGCAATGACTCGGCCCTTGTGGTCGTTGATTGGAAACATCACCCGGTTGCGAAACCGGTCGTAACTCTCCTTGTCATCAACCTTGATCAGCAACCCTGCTTCAACAAGCTGTTGCTCGGCGATGCCAGACGCCATCAGGGCCGCCTTAAGTGCGGTTTTGCTGGGCGGGCTGAAGCCAAGCCGGAATCCTTTGATTGTCTCGCGGCCAAGGCCGCGTTTGGCCAGATACTCTCGCGCCCTGCCACCCTGAAGACCACTAAGCTGCGCCTCGAACCAAGCCGCCGCACGGTCCATGACCTCGTAAAGCGAGGCCGCGTGCTCGGCGCGCTGGCGCTGCTCCGGCGTTTCCTGCGGCACGTCCATGCCGGCTTCATCAGCGAGTTGCTTGATCGCCTCCATGAAAGGCATGCCCTCGTTTTCGGTCAGAAAGCGGATAACATCGCCGTGTGCGCCGCATCCAAAACAGTGGTAGAAGCCTTTCTCCTCATTAACATAAAAGCTTGGGGTCTTCTCGTTGTGAAACGGACAGCACCCCCGCATCTCTTTCCCCGCCCGCGTAAGCTTGACCTTGCGGCCAACAACATCAGTCAGCCGGACACGAAAGCGCAGTTCATCCAAGAAGGCGGGAGGGAAAGCCATGAGGATGGTTTATGACAGGATAAGGTGGGCGGCAAGGGGAAGAATTTTACTGCTTATTCATATATTTTAATCTTCAAAATTCTTATAATTGAGAATAATTATATTTTTTGCTGTAAATAAAACTGTGTCGCATGTTGCCAAATAAACCCAAATTAAGATTTTGGCTTTAATTCTGGGTGAAAATCATAAATCAGTTTCTGCATATCTTTGTAATGTTGAACATAATTCTTGCCACCAATTGTGTTTGAACCCGTAAAAGTGGTTTGAAGCCTATTAAGAATTGTTTTTCCCCAATCTTGTGTCCCTGTGGTTTTTTCAGCCTTAGTTCTGCCGCTCACCTTATCAATAGCTTTACCGACGAGGCCAATGGGTGCCTTCAATATATAATCTATTTTCTCAAGCATATCCTTGGCCGTATTAGTATTTCTTAAATCCACACTCGTACTTTCTAGGTCAGCCATGTATGAAGCGCACTGAAGAACTTCTGTTGTGCCTTCAATCAGAGCCGCTTGTACTAGAGTCCGCAATTTATTTTTAACAGCTGGTACTGGTGTTCCTTTATTTGTGGCGTACGCACGAGATGCTTTATCAGCCACATTTAATCCCACCCAATTAGTGCCAATACCAACAGCAGCACTACCCATGCCATTTCGCAATTTAGGATCTGAAGTTAGAACGGTAGCTCCAAATGCCTGGAAGCCAGGCGCAACAGTTGCCAAACCTGTATTAAAAAAGACTTTTCCTATTGTCATTGCAGGGTCTTTTTTTAGTTCTATTAATGATGATACTAAAGCGGGTATGCCAACACCACTTCCTACCGCGACAGCATTTCCAACGCCTTGCTTGACTACATCGCCGGTATTTTTAGGCTTTCCATTCGATCCTAAAATAGTATTAGGATTATTAGTTCGAATACTATCAACACCCCAGGAGGTAAAAGGCACTGTAACGCCAGCGCCATAGGAAGTATTCCTGACAATACGATCAGGCGTAACGCCGATATATTTGTTTGCTGCGGCGAAAGAACCATAAGTGGCTCCGCTGTTAACAACACCTTTAAACACGGTATTTCCTAAATCTCCGAGATTGGTAGGTATTTTGGGTATTAAAGCAATATCTTTAATTGCATTTGGACCTGTCATCACAGCCGATATAATGCGGTCTTGCCCCATTCCATTCCCTATAAGCTGACTAAATTCCGCACCGCTAGCCGTATACAGTCCAGATTGGCGAAGTTGGTTAGGAATATCTATCTGTGTTGACTGCCCATTACGTTTTGACTGTGCAAGCGTTTGTTTTGCTGCAGAAGTGTTCGTAATTCTCGATGAAGTGCCATTTGTTTTTGGCACCGTTGTTTTTTGTACAGGGGGAGTGCCTAGCTTCTTCGAGAGTGGCGTCGTTGAGAGTGGCTTCTTCGAGAGCGGTGTCGTCGAGAGCGGTGTCGTAGAGAGTGGCTTCTTCGAGAGTGGCGTCGTCAATTTTGGCGTTGGTGTTACCTTGGGTTTTAGCGAAGGCGCAGCAACACCCAATTCGCCACTACGTGGCGTCAAGGCTTTATTTCGAACAAGCTCGGCCGCGCGCGTCGCCGCTTTGTCGTACGAATTGGTATGAATGTCAACGATAGAGCTGCCACCCTTGGCCTGATACACGGCCTTGCCATCAGTATCCCATCCCTTGAAGCGCACATCGACTTTGCCACCGCCGAGCCATTCAGGATGCCAGTCACCGTCATTTCGGTTTAAGCCATCAGGCAGAAGTTTCTCTTTGCCGGTGTTAACTTGCGCAAGATCAATTGAATTGACCGGAGATGTCGCTGCACTGATGCCTGTTGCCATATTATGACTTCCTACTCTTGCATTCATTTAATTTGCGCAAAAATTAGAATGCATCTCATTCTTCAACAACCCCAGATTAGTACCTATGAATCCCTATATGAGCTCGTGCCACCGGCTCCAATCTCAACGCCATGACGTGCGCTTTCAACTCAATCCATATTCTTAATTACTGGATATAAAATCGGGCGCAGTAGACACTATTTTTTAATAACCATTCTATTTAACAGGCCTCAATTCCGGATATACATTGTAAATGTTTTCCTTTATCTGGTTCATCTCGTTAGTGAATTTGGTCCCGCCTATAGTGCCGATGTCAATAAAATTCGTTAGTTTTCCATACCACCTGACTGGGGATGCCATCACCTCATCAATCGCCTGCAAAGCCTCTTTTGCATCGTCTCGAGACATATTGAATATATCATTCTTGTAAATCGTGCGATAGTTCCACAATACGCCAGCAATCTGAAATGCACCCTCCAAAAGAACGGCATTGGCACCGCTTTTGGCTAGCTGTCCCCTGTTCAAAACTTTTCCAATTTGGACTTGGGGGGCTGCGTTATTATTGCTCAGGCGTGCAGCTTCTACCCTTCGACTCCTGATCAACGCCAGCAAGCTATCGCCTACAACATTTCTGCCTACATTTACAGCAGCCTCTCCATCAGGGCTGATGCCAGAACTTGTAAGGGCTTTTCCGAGCAAGGCTTCCCCAGTCATTATAACCAAAGTTTCAGCACCATCTCTACCCATACTTTTCCAAGGCAAATGTTTGAACCTTGCGATCAGTGTTTGCAGGATTTGATTATTCCCTCTCAAGTTTTGCAGTTTCAAATCTTTTAAAGATGCGAATGACGTGAGTTGCTTCCACTGATGTATAGCTTCCCCTGTTGTTAAAGGAATACTAAAGCCAAGGCCGATAGCAAGAGATTCAGGCACATTCTGTTGCAGAAACTCTTGCCATCCTTTGGGAGGTGGAGAATCAGACTGTCCAATAACTTGCGCCCAGTCAGGGTGTTGCTCTCTAATCTTATCCAGCATAACACCAAGCAATGGGGAAAACGCATTCCCGATAGCGGCGCTGTGCAAAATATCACTTCGGGGTATGACGTAAGGGCCACGTAATTTCTGTCCGACATAAACTGATCCATAGGATGTTAATAACCCAACACCGCCCTTAATAAGAGCTTGCAGGGCAGGATCTGTTACGCCTACTTTGTCAAGCTTGAAATTAATAATGGGAATTAAACACATATCCTTAACCATGGTGTGTGGTAACCCAGCAAGCGTTTTGTTTGCCCCCTGATTTCTATAGGCTCGCACTGTTGTCGCTGCATCGGCAATTGCAAACAGGGTGCCCGCCTTAAAGCCGGAAGGATCAGTATCCTTATCTATACCGATAACATATTGCCCTTTTTTAATGGCCTCATACAGTTTGGGATTATCCTTGAGTGCTGCCTTTATTTTGGGATCATTTAGATCAGGAATGCCTGGCCCCATAGTTTCCAAGCTACTCTGGCGTGGTGTGACCTTTTTTGCGTTCACAAGCTCCTGAGCCATATCAATCGCTTTTGAAAACGAATTGGTGTTGACCACAACTAATTTTCCATCGCCCTTAATTTCATATTGAGCTTTGCCGTTTTGATCCCACTGCTTAAACCTTATGCTGACATCACCGGTATTGCCCTTTATTTTTAGAGCCGTGTTGTAAACAGTTTGGGTGTACCATTGTCCGTCGTTTCTCTTAAAGGCATCATGTTCAAGTTTCTCACGCGGGGCCGTGCTTTGTTTTGAAGAAGCTTGCGGATTGGACTCCGGAATTGAAACCGGATTACCATTTTTGCTGTCCTCAACAAATTTTTGGGCAATAGCTTGAGCATTTGAAAATGAATTTGTTCTGACAACAAAATTTTTCCCAAGGGCATTGATTTCGTATCTTGCTTTTACACTCTTATCCCTATCGAGTAAATTCTGATCCCAACCGACAAAACGTATCTTTACAGTTTCAGATTTGTTGTCGGAACTCGAACCGTCCTTATTTAAATGATAACTAACTGTTGTATCGTGCCACTGGCCATCATTGCGATTAAGTCTGTCACTTTCTAGCTTGTCATGTTTGACAGCGCCTTTTTGGTTCTCGACAAAAGTCTGGAGCATGGCCTTGGCATTAGAAAATGAATTTGTTTTAACTGTGAATGTTTTTCCAAGGGCATTGAGCTCAAATTTTGCTTTTGAATTTTTATCCCAACCGGCAAAGCGTATGTAAGCCGGCTCAGATTTTTTTTCGGTCCCTGAGCCATTTTTTTTCAAATAGTTGATTTCTACTTTGTGCCACTTGCCGTCATTGCGCGTGTTGCCGTAATCCCCGCCATGGTCTTCTGCGACCTTTTCGTTACGGATTAGATCTGCCGCACCCGCTTGTGCAATAATTGTTTGATCATTCTGGTTAACAGGCTCATTGGCACTATCCAATTGGTTGTTATAAGCACTACTATTTGCACTGATTGTTGATACGGAATTTAGGCCCATGACATCTCATTTCATTGAAACTTACTATTACTTCCAATTGTCATGCGTATTTAAGCAAAAGGTAACCCCAGATTAATACCTATGAATCCCTATGGTCACCCTATGATGTCATCCCCGTCGCCATGTTGTGCCAGCCGCCCCGTCTTCGAGCACCACGCCCTGCGCTTTCAGCTCAGTCCGTATCCGGTCAGCTGTGGCAAAGTCCCGGGCGGCTTTGGCCGTGTTGCGGGCGGCAATCATGGCATCGATATCCGTGCTGGCGCCTGCGGTGAACCAAGCTTCCGCGTCTGCCTGTAACAACCCCAGCACGGCGGCACTGGCTTTCAGTGCTCCCAAATCGCGCGCATTGGCAAGCTGCGCCAGCGCGGCCATGGCTTGCGGGGTGTTCAGGTCATCAGCCAGGGCGGCCATGAATGCGGGTGCGGGGGCGGTTGCCTCCACGGGCTGTCCGCGCAGCAAGCCATACCAGCGATCAAGGGTTTTTCGGCTTTGCTCGATCAAGCTGTCGGTCCAGTCCAGCGGTTGCCGGTAGTGCGCTGAAAGCAGCGCCAGCCGCATCACCTCGCCAGACACCCCACCCGCCAGAATATCGCTGATCAGTTTGATATTGCCAGTGCTCTTGGACATCTTCTCCCTGTCCATCGACAAAAAACCATTGTGCAGCCAATAGCGCGCCAGCGGCGCATGGTTGGCACAGGTGCTTTGGGCAATCTCATTCTCGTGGTGCGGAAAAATCAGGTCCTGCCCACCCGCATGAATGTCGATGGTATCACCAAGCACCGCCTTTATCATCGCCGAGCACTCGATATGCCAGCCGGGCCGACCGCGACCCCAAGGGCTGTCCCACCCCGGCTGGTCAGGCGTTGAAGGTTTCCACAGCACAAAATCTGCCGGGTCGCGTTTGTAGGGGGCAATGTCCACCCGCGCGCCGGCAATCATATCCTCACGGTTGCGACCGGACAGCTGTCCGTAGTCCGCATATCCAGGCACGTTGAACAGCACGTGTGAGTTGGCTGCATAGGCAGCACCGTTCTTCACCAGCTGTTCAATCATAGCCACAATATCAGCCATATGAGCGGTAGCATGCGGGGCAAAATCTGGCGGGTTGACGCCAAGTGCCCGCATGTCATCAAGATAATGCGCCTCGAATGTGTTGGTGATTACGGAAATGGCTACATTCTGCTCGGCCGCGGCCTTATTGATCTTGTCCTCAACGTCCGTGATGTTGCGGGCATAGAGCACATGGCTTTCGCCGTAAACCGAGCGCAACAGGCGGTTCAGCACATCAAATATCACCGGTGGCCGGGCATTGCCAATGTGAGCGCGGTTCCATACCGTTGGGCCACAGACGTAGAGCGTCACCCGCTTGGGGTCGATGGGCACAAAGCGATCTTTGCGTTTTGTCAGGGTATTATACAGTAAGATGTTCACGCAATCTGAATAAGCTCTGGTGACAGCTTTTCAAGCCATGTATGGAATATTTACAAATGGGTAGCGTGCTAGAATATTACGAAAAATTGCGGGCGGCAGGGGAGCTGAAACCGGATGCCGACCAATCGCGTGCTGCCGAGCAACTGGATTGGCTGGCAAAACAGCTTGCAAAGCCGGTTAAGCCCCGTGGCTTGCTCGATAAAATTTTGCGTAGCACTGATCAAGCCCCTGTTATAAAAGGCATATATCTTTGGGGTGCCGTCGGCCGCGGCAAATCAATGTTGATGGACCTGTTTTACCAGACCGTCGCCGTAACGCCCAAGCGCCGAGTGCACTTTCATGCTTTCATGCAGGAGATTCATGCGGATATCCATCAATATCGACAATCGCATCTGGGGGATGATCCTGTTCAGGCCGTCGCGGATCGCATTGCCTTAGGTGCACGTTTGCTTTGTTTTGACGAAATGCAGGTGAGCGATGTGGCCGATGCGATGATCCTTGGTCGCCTGTTCACGTTGCTCATGTTGCGCGGTGTGGTTGTGGTCACCACTTCCAATCGCCCACCGGATGACTTGTATAAAGAAGGGTTGCAGCGCCAAAGCTTTTTGCCGTTCATTCAACTTTTAAAAGACCAAATGAGTGTTATTGGTTTGAACGGCGAAAATGATTACAGGCTGGAGCGGCTTGGCGGCGTGCCGGTGTATTATGTACCAAACGGTGAGAGCACCAGCAAAGCGCTGTCGGATGCTTTTTTTCGATTGACGGATTATCTGGTTGAAGATCGCCTTTCCGTGCCGTCTGAAACCCTGACGGTGCAGGGGCGGCCGGTGTTTGTGCCCAAATCACTCAAGGGTGTTGCCGTGTTTTCTTTCAAGCGCTTGTGCGGCGGCCCGTTCGGATCAGCCGATTATCTGGCCATAGCACAGCGTTATCATACGGTTATATTGGTAGGCATCCCCCGGCTTGATCCTGATAAACGCAACGAAGCCAAAAGATTTGTAACCCTTGTTGATGCTTTGTACGAACATAAGGTCAAGCTGTTGTGTGGGGCGGATGCACCCCCCGAACACCTCTATGTCAAAGGTGATGGCGCGTTTGAATTCGAACGCACGGTCTCAAGATTGATGGAAATGCAGTCGGCAGACTATCTGGCTCTTGGGCATTGCTGAAAACACACTTCCCCCCTTGGTGCCGACCGGGGCGATTGAACTTTATAGCCTTAAAACAACCAGCGCCGGTGACTGTGCACGGTCAATGGAGCGTTTTTTGGTAGGGTCTTGGTCGTCATCGTGCTGATGCTCCCCGCAACGTCGAGGGCAGCCTCGTGTGTAGTCGTCC